>NZ_RJUK01000001.1:1466714-2933428 GCF_003762925.1 Marinimicrobium koreense | reverse complement strand
CTTTCATTTTCTTACCCTCCACTGTGGCTTAGTCACTTAAGACTAGCCGACTAGAGAGGGGCGTCCATCTCATTATTTGTATATCGCGCATGCGCGCTATTTATCCCAAGATAGTACATTAAAAACAAAGGATAGATTATTGATTCTCAAATGGTTTTTAATAAATCAGAACTTCTCATTTAGGAGAAATTCGCGCAAGCGCAATATCATTCTGGCGCATGCGCGATAATCTTCCAAGCCGAAAACGTAACCAACTGTTTTAATTAGATTTTTTAACTTCTCTCCGCGAAAAACGAGCATAGAAGAAAGACAATATGAGCATTATATTTGCGCACCGGAAAAATATACTGTACATATATACAGATATTATGCTCTATTCAAGGAGGACATCCATATGGCGCGAAAAAGCCCCTTTTTGGAAATGGTTCGCGGCGAGATCCGCCTGCGCGGATACAGTCTTAGAACCGAGAAGACCTATCTGTTCTGGATTTACCGCTACATCATATTCCATGGTAAAGAGCATCCCACAAAGATGGGCGCCAATGAAGTCAAAGAGTTTCTTACCTGGCTTGCCGTTAAAAAAGAAGTCGCCGTCAATACGCAGAAAGTTGCATTGAATGCGTTGGTGTTTCTCTACCATAAGGTTCTCAAAGTAGAGCTGGGCGAACTCGATTTCAAACTGGCAACCAAGCAGCGTCACCTGCCCACCACACTGACAAAGCGTGAAGTAAGCCAGATTTTGCGCCAACTGCCAGAGAGAGACCGACTTATCATTTCCCTGCTATACGGCAGTGGGTTACGAATTACGGAGTGCTTGCGTCTGCGCGTTCAGGATGTCTGCTTCGACCGGCTGTCGCTTACCGTGCGTGCCGTAAAGGCGGCGGGGGTCACCGGGAAGAAAGTGAACTGCCACACCTTTCGCCATTCATTCGCCACGCACTTGCTGCAAAGTGGCTATGACATACGCAGTGTGCAGGAGCTATTGGGCCACAACGATGTGAAGACGACGCAGATTTATACCCATGTGTTGGGGCAGCATTATGCGGGAACGCGCAGCCCCTTGGATGCACTTGCGGATTAATGTGCCAGACCGACGTTTAGGCACGCTACCGCCCGTAGTGCGACATATTCTCTTGGTAGAAAGTATTTCAGAGAGCATGTGGCAACGGGGCGTGTTTGGTTGTTTGGGTAAGGTAGCAGGCGGGGTGGGGATTGCAAGTTTTTGGTTGCAAGGACTATTACGGCGGATGCGCGCTTTGCGCTCCGAAACGTCGGACCGATCCGCCCTACGGGTACTACTATAGGGGCGGTTTAGTTATCGTCGTCTAGAGGGAGTATTTTGACCACTTGCTCCTGGGCTTTGCGCTCTTCCTGGCTGGTGTTGACGCGGGTTTCGATTTCCCGCACCTGGGGTTGGATGTGCTGTTCCTGTTTGAAGCCGCAGTCGACGCACTCGCGGTAGTCTGTGCCGTCTTCGTTGTACACGCGAAGGCGGTCCATGGCGGAGCAGCGGGGGCAGACGGCCCCGGCGATAAACCGGGGCGTTTTGCTGAAGGCCATATCAGGCAGCCTCCTCGTCGATGCCGCTGTGGCGGAGCAATGGGGCGATGCTGGGCTCGCGGCCGCGGAAGTTGACGAACAACTCCATGGGCGGGCGGCTGCCGCCCTGCTGGAGAATTTCTCTCAGGAAGCTTTCACCGGTGTCCCGATTGAAGATGCCCTCTTCCTCAAATCGGGAGAAGGCATCGGCGGAGAGCACTTCGGCCCACTTGTAGCTGTAGTAACCCGCCGCGTAGCCGCCGGCGAATATGTGGCTGAAGCTGTTCTGGAATTTGTTGAACGCCGGTGGCGTGATCACGGCCACCTGGTCGCGCACTTCATCCAGCAGTTGCTGGGGCGCTTTCGGGTTATTGGGGTCGTACTCCGCGTGCAGGCGGAAGTCGAACAGGGAGAACTCCAGCTGCCGCACCATCTGCATGCCGGACTGGAAGTTTTTCGCCGCCAGCAGTTTGTCGAGCAGGTCTTTGGGCAGCGGTTCACCGGTTTTGTAGTGGCCGGAGATCAACGGCACTACGTCCGGCTCCCAACACCAGTTCTCCAGGAACTGACTGGGCAGCTCCACCGCATCCCAGGCCACGCCGTTGATGCCACTGACGGCGGCGACGTCGATCTGGGTAAGCATGTGATGCAGGCCGTGCCCGAATTCATGGAACAGGGTGGTCACTTCATCGTGGGTGAGCAGTGACGGCGTCTCGCCCACCGGTGGGGTGAAGTTGCAGGTCAGAAACGCGACCGGCCGCTGTACGCCACTGGCGGTCTGGCGGCGCACACGACAGTCCGCCATCCAGGCACCGCCGCGTTTGTTTTCCCGCGCGAAGATGTCGAAGTAGAAGCCTGCGATGTGTTCACCGTCTTTGTAGATCTGATAGAAACGCACGTCGGGGTGCCAACTATCAAAGCTCGCCACCGGCACAATGTCGATGTCGTAGAGGCGTTTGACCACCTCGAACAGGCCGCTGATCACCCGCTCGGCCGGGAAGTAGGGGCGTAGCTCTTCCTGGGACAGGGCATAGTCCGCCTGCCGGAGTTTTTCGCTGAAGTAGGCCAGGTCCCAGGCTTGCAGGTCGGTGCAGCCTTCTTTTTCTGCAAAGGCTTTCAGTTGCTGAACGTCCTGCTCCGCCAGAGGTTTGGACTTCTCGGCCAGCTCGGTCAGGAAGTTTATGACCTGTTCTGTGCTGTTCGCCATCTTGGTGGCGAGGGAGCGTTCGGCGTAGTTATTGAAACCCAGCAATTGCGCAAGCTCATGGCGCAACGCGAGGGTCTCGTCGATGATCGCGGTATTGTCCCACTCGGCGGCACTGCTTCCATCGGCCTTCTGACCTTCCGCGGACGCACGAGTCACAAATGCGGTGTAGGTCTCCCGGCGCAGGGCCCGATCTTCGGCGTAGGTCATGACCGCCAGGAAGGAGGGGATGTCCAGGGTGGTGACATAGCCTTCCAGGTCTTTCTGCTTGGCAGCCTGAGCAGCTTGCTCCAGAGCGGAGTCGGGCAGGCCGGCCAGATCCTGCGGGTCGGTAAAGTGTTTGTACCAGGCCTGGGTAGCGTCGAGCACGTTGTTGGCAAACTGGGTAGAGAGCTCACTGAGGCGTTTTTTGATCTGGCCATAGCGTTTTTTGGCCTCGCCCTCCAGGGCCACACCCCCAAGCCGGAAATCCCGCAGGGCGTAGTCGATGGACTGGCGTTGGGCCTGGCTCAGCTGGTCGTACTCCGGGCTGTCGGCAATGGCCTGGAAGGCTTCATACAAGCGCCTGTCCTGGCTCACTTCGGTGTTGTACTCGGTCAGCAACGCCACGCTGGCGTTGTACGCCTCGCGCAGGGCCTCGCTGTTGACCACCGCGTTCAGGTGGCTGACCGGGGACCAGGCCTGCTCCAGGCGGTCCTCTTCGGCTTCCAGCGGAGCGACGAAATTGTCCCAGGTCGGTTGATCCAGCCCGTCCAGCAGCCGCTCGCGATAGGCGCGATTTTCGTCGATCAGCTGGCGAATGGCAGGCTCTACGTGCTCCGGCTTGATGGCTGAAAACGGGGGCAGCTCGTGGGTTTCCAGCAGGGGGTTGGCCATAAGGTTATCGCTCCAAAACTCTGTGTCTGTGACTCAAAAAACGGGGTGATCGCGCTGAACATTCGCGCTCGGCGGCCCGGGACGCTACCATGATACATCGTTACGCGGCGGCGGGTAGATGCCCGCTCCAGCCGACGCTCCGTGTCCGATGCCCTGTATGAGGTAACCCATGACCGCATCTGCTCCCTCTTCGCCCGCTCTGCGCCGCTACCAGGGCGTCGCCCCGACGTTGGGCGAGCGCGTCTACGTTGACCCGGCCGCCGTGGTAATCGGCGACGTGACCCTGGGCAGTGATACGTCCGTCTGGCCCTGTGCGGTCATTCGCGGCGACATGCACCGTATACGTATAGGCGAAAGGACCAGTATTCAAGACAACAGCTGCCTGCACATCACCCACGCCGGCCCCTTCAACCCGGAAGGCTACCCGCTGACCATCGGCGACGACGTCACCGTAGGCCACTCGGTCACCCTGCACGGCTGCACCCTGGGCAACCGCATCCTGGTGGGCATCGGCTCCACCATACTGGACGGCGCCGTGGTGGAAGACGAAGTGGTAATCGGCGCCGGCACCCTGGTACCGCCGGGCAAACGCCTGGAAAGCGGCTACCTCTATATGGGCTCACCCTGCAAACAGGCCCGCCCGCTCAAAGACAGCGAGCGGGAATTCTTCAAATACTCCGCCAGCAACTACGTGGCGCTGAAAGACCAGTATCTCCAAGAACAACAGAGCTGATCGCCCAACCACCAACACCCACGAGGCACTCCGCCATGCAAGAAGTCTATTTGCCGGAAAACAACATTGAGGCGCACCTGGTACAAGGGTTGCTCGAATCCGAGGGGATTGATTGCGAAATCCGTGGTGAATATTTGCCCGGAGCCGCGGGGGAGTTGCCGGCGGGAAGCACGGTGTCATTGTGGGTGCACGAAGCGCAGTTTGAAGACGCCAAGCGGGTTTTGGCGCGGTATGAGGCGGGGGAGTTTGCGGCGGAGTAGCGTTTTAGTTTTAGTAGCGATTCGGCCTTTAACTTTGGTTACGGCGGATGCGCGCTTTGCGCTTATCCGCCCTACGCGAGCTGCGGACGTGAATCAGACTATGAGGGCGGGATAGGGGTTCACCCTTTCAAGACCGTGGAGCGGGGGACCCGCGATGCGAGCCCCCAGGGATGGGTTTACGGCGTGTCTTGAAAGGGTGAACCCCTATCCCGGCCGGACTCAGACAAACACTAGAGGATCTATGGAAGCGGCATTTACAGCGTTTGCGAATTTTATGTGGGGCATGCCCCTGGTGATACTGCTGGTGGGAGGTGGCGTCTTCTTCGTCGCCTACTCCCGTGGCCTCCCCTACCGACACTTCAAACACGCCCTGCAGATCCTCAGTGGCCGCTACGACCACCACGACGACGAAGGCGACATCCCCCACGCCCAGGCACTGAGCACCGCCCTCTCCGGCACCCTGGGCCTCGGCAACATCGCCGGCGTCGCCCTGGCGCTCACCATGGGCGGCCCCGGCGCCATCTTCTGGATGTGGGTCACCGCCGTCATCGGCGTCGCCACCAAATTCTATACCTGCTCCCTCGCCGTCATGTTCCGGGGCAAAGACAGCCTCGGTCGGCTGCAGGGCGGCCCCATGTACGTCGTTCGCGAAGGCCTGGGAAAACGCTGGTGGCCGCTCGCCGCATTGTTCGCCGTCGCCGGTTTGATGGGCACCATGCCCGCCTTTCAGGTCAACCAACTCGTACAGATTGTGCGTGATGTGGTGGCCATCCCCGCCGGGCTCGCCAGCGAAAGCAACCACTTCGCCTTTGACCTCACGCTCGGGCTGATCATCGCCGCCCTGGTGCTGCTGGTCATTACCGGACACGTCCAGCGGGTTGGTAAAGTGACTTTGAGAATGGTGCCGGTCATGGTCCTGCTCTATTTGGGGATGACCCTGCTGTTGTTGATCCAGTACCTGGGCGAAATTCCGGCCGCACTGCACCTGATCGTCACCGACGCCTTCAGCGGCCAGGCCGCCGCCGGTGGCGCCATCGGTACCGTCATACTGATGGGCGTGCGCCGGGGCGCTTTCTCCAATGAAGCAGGGATCGGCACCGAATCAATGGCCCACGGCGCCGCCAAAACCAAGGAGCCCATTCGCGAGGGCCTGGTGGCCATGATGGGCCCGGTGATCGATACCCTTCTGGTCTGTACCTGCACGGCACTGGCCATACTGGTGACCGACGCTTGGCAGGTGGACGGAAGTATCGACGGAGTGACCCTCACCGCCCGGGCCTTCGAAACCGCCTTCCCCAACGTCGGCGCCTATCTGTTGGTGCTGGTGGTGGCCCTGCTCTCGCTGAGTACCGTGTTCACCTTCTGGTATTACGGCAGCAAATGCCTGGGCTTTCTGATCGGGGCTCAACATCAACATCACTACATCTGGATTTACGCCACTCTGGTGGTGCTCGGTAGCGTGGTGAGCCTGCGCGCGGTGGTGGGTTTGGTGGACGGGCTCTATGCCACCATGGCCATTCCCACCATGGTATCCGCCCTGTTGCTCGCCCCCCGGGTGAACTGGGCCGCCCGGGATTACTTCGCCCGGCACCGCAAGGGCGACCATGAACCGGCTTCTACAAATTCATAACGGTTTTTTACGCAACCATACCACCCGGGCGACGTCTAACCGACGTAGCATGGCGTATTCACTGTTAGGCGATTGGGGAGGTCTATATGACACATCAGCGCGTTATCTCACTCCGTTTCTGGCCGAGGGCCGCGCTACTGGCCATAGCGACCTTATGGCTGGCTGCCTGCGCCCAGCAGTCGCCCCTGCCGCTGGCAGACGATTCACTGCGCCCGGCTCAGCCCGGCAACTTCGACCATGTCTTTCTGCCCCCGGGCGAACGTCTGCCCCGGATAACCACCCTCTATATCGAGCCGACCCAGGTCGCCCTGAGCGATTACTGGCTGCGCGACCGAAGGGCTGATTACACCCAACGGGACCTGGATCGCATCTACGAGGATTACGGTCGCTTCCTCGACGAAGCGCTCCGTGAGGGGCTGAGTGAGCAAACCGGCGTTACTCTCACCGAGAGCCGCGAAGAGGCGGACATGATTTTCCGCCCTACCCTGCGCAACCTGAACATCTACGCACCGGACCTGAGCCGGCCGGGAATCACCCGCTACTACACGCGGGAGGCCGGAAACGCCACCTTTGACCTGGTACTGGAAGACCCTAACGGCAAGGTACTGGCGCAGTTCATCGACCACCGGGAAACCCAAAACCTGACCGGACAGGCGATGGAGTGGACCAACCGGGTCACCAACTACCGCCACTTTAGCCGCTTGATGGACCGCTGGACCCGCAACCTGTCCGTTTACCTGCTGATTGCCGGGGCCGTGCCCGAGCCCGCCGAGTGACGGGCTTTGGTTCACCTGAGCAACGGTTTGTGGCTATAATGCGCCCTCGCGGTTGGCGGGCTACGCCCGGTGATCGCCCCAAATAGTCCAAAGAGGCACTGCCTCTCACAACGAGGATGAAGCACCGTGAGTCTAGTCAAGAAACGCATCGGCCTGTTGTTGGCTGCCAGTCTGGGTCTGCTCTCCGCTCTGGCGGTGGCTCAGTCCAGTAACGTGTCCAAAGAAATCGAAAACCGCCTGGCCCCGGTAGGCAAGGTGTGCATGGCCGGTGACGATTGCGCGGCAGCGCCCGTGGCCAGTGCCAGCAGCGGTGAACCGCGCTCCGGTGAAGAAATTTACGGCTCGGCCTGCGCCACCTGCCACGATGCTGGCGTGTCCGGTGCGCCGATGCTCGGTTCCGTGGACGACTGGGCAAGCCGCATTGAGAAGGGCTCCGAGACACTGTACGACCACGCTATCAACGGTTTCAATGCCATGCCGGCCATGGGCTTGTGCAGCGACTGCTCTGATGAAGAGATTCAGGCGACCGTCGATTATATGGTTGAAGAGAGCAGTTAATCGTTTAGCGGAAGGTTACGGCGGATGCGGCCTGCGGCCTTATCCGCCCTACGCGCCACTAGGGCGACCTAATCAAACATCCCCAGCAAACTGCTCAGCGTCTCTTCGCCCTTGGCGACATTTTTCTCCGGACTGAGCTCACCGAATCCTTCACTCTCCACATCCTCCGGCGGTAATTCCTCCAGAAACCGACTGGGCGTGGTTTCAAAGATTTCCCCGAACTGCTTGCGCTTGTGGGCCAACGTCATGGTCAGGGTTTTCTGGGCGCGGGTGATGCCCACGTAGGTCAGGCGCCGCTCTTCCTCGATATTGCCATCTTCGATACTGTTCCGGTGGGGCAGCAGGTCTTCTTCCAGGCCCACCATGAACACGTGCGGAAACTCCAGCCCCTTGGACGCGTGGAGGGTAAGCAGCTGCACCTGGTCCAGCTCGTCCTCCTCTTCCTGACGCTCGAGCAAGTCCCGCAGGACCAGCTTGGCAATGGCTTCCTTGATGGTGGTCTCATCGTCGTCATCCCCCGGCGCCAGAGTCTTGCCGAGAGAGTCCACCAGGTACTGAACGTTTTCCCAGCGCCGCTCGGCAGCCTTGGGGGTACTGGCGTTCTGGTGCAGCCAGGCCTCGTAATCCATGTCTTCGAGCATTTCCCGAATCGCGCCGATCGGGTTGTCGCCGTGGGAGCGCTGATGCACGCCCTCCATCCAGTGCACAAACCGGCGCAGGCGTTCGAGCGCCTTGTCGTTGAGCTGGCTCTCCAACCCAAGTTCATTCACCGCGCTGAACAGCCCGATATGCCGCTCAGTGGCGTAACGCCCGAGGGCTTCCAAGGTACTGGTGCCGATCTGCCGGCGCGGGGTGTTGATCACCCGCAAAAAGGCGTTGTCGTCGTCCGGGTTTACCAGCAGGCGTAAATACGCCATCACATCCTTGATTTCGGTTTTGGAGAAGAAGGACGAGCCGCCGCTGATTTTGTAGGGGATTTGGTGTTGCTGCAGTTTGATTTCCAGCAGCCGGGCCTGGTGGTTGCCCCGGTACAGTACCGCGTAGTCGCGGAACTTGCGCTGGTAGCGCAGCCGGCTGGTGAGAATTTCCGTGGCCACCCGCTCGGCCTCAGCCTCTTCATTGGCGCAGCGGATCACCCGGATCGGGTCGCCCAGGCCCATTTCACTCCACAATGCCTTGTCGAATTCGTGGGGGTTGTGGGCAATCAGGTGGTTGGCCACTTTCAGAATGCGGCTGGTGGAGCGGTAGTTCTGCTCCAGCTTGATCACATTCAGGGCCGGGAAGTCCTGCTTGAGCAGGCTCATGTTCTCCGGCCGGGCGCCGCGCCAGGCGTAGATCGACTGGTCGTCATCCCCCACCACGGTGAGCGAGCCGCGCACGCCCACGATCAGCTTGACCAGCAGGTACTGGCTGGAGTTGGTGTCCTGGTACTCGTCCACCAGCAGGTAGCGAATTTTGCGCTGCCAGCGGGCCAGGATGTCCGGATGGTCCTGGAACAGGCGTACCGGAATCAGGATCAGGTCGTCGAAATCCACGGCGTTGTAGGCCTTGAGCGCCTGGTTGTAGCGCTCGTACACCCGGGCGATGGTCTGCTCGCCCGGGCTCTGGGCCATGGCCAATACCTCGGCCGGATCGGTCAGGTCGTTCTTCCAGTTGGAAATCTGATGCTGAACCCGGTTGAGGTGGTCGCTGTCCAGCTCGCCGTCTTTGAGCAACAGCTCCTTGAGCAGGGCCCGGGCATCTTCGGCGTCAAATATCGAAAATCCGGGTTTGAAGCCCAGGGCTTTATACTCCCGACGTATGATATTCAGGCCCAGATTGTGAAAGGTCGAGACCGTCAGCCCCTTGGCGGCGCTGCCTTTGACCAGCGAACTGACCCGCTCCTTCATCTCCCGGGCGGCCTTGTTGGTAAAGGTCAGGGCGGCGATATGGCGAGCCGGCAGGTCGCACTGCTCGATCAGATAGGCAATCTTGCGGGTGATCACACTGGTTTTGCCACTGCCCGCCCCGGCCAGCACCAGGCAGGGGCCATCAATATAGTGTACGGCTTCTCGCTGACGGGGATTGAGCTTGGGCACAGTACCTCACCAATTCAGTGCGTGGCGTCATCAGGCGTGGCTGACACAGGGGGCCGGCATTGTAGCAGGGCGCCAAGGGCACGCAAGCACCCGCAGAGACGCACGTGTCACTGCCCGACCAGCGGCCATTGGCACCCCGCGAAAGTGGTTTATTATGGGGTATAGGTGGTGTAAAGTCCTCAACTGGCGCGGATTTCTTCATGCTGTGTGGTCCGTCAAGGTAGATGAGTATTGGGTCATAAACAACGAGAACCGGATCGCCTCGCGCGGCCGGGTCGGCGGCGTCAAGGTTGAGCGCACTGAAGCCCTGCGATGCCCCCAACGATACCAAAGGAACCATGGAATCGGGCAATGGACAGAATCGTAAAGATCCTCTTTATTGACGGCGAGGAAGGCGAGTACCTGCTACTGGCCGACCTGTTGTCAAAGATTCACCACACCGACTATCAGCTGGTCTGGCACGACCGGCTGGATGGCGCTTTGCCCGCCATTTTTGGTGACGACTACGACCTGGTGCTGCTGGACTATTACTGGGGTAATGGCCACACCGCTCAGGACCTGCTGACCGCCGCCAAAACCCAGGCCTGCACCACCCCGATCGTGGTCATGACCAGCGAAATGGAAACCGAGGTGGACCGGGAAGCCATTCGCGCCGGCGCCGCCGACTACCTGATCAAGGGCCATATCGATACCCAGCTGCTCGAGCGTACCCTGCGCTACGCCATCGAGCGCAAGCGCACCGAGCAACACCTGAGTCGCCTGGCGCACTACGATACCCTCACCGACATCCCCAACCGCATTCTTTTTCGAGACCGTCTCGAACACGCCATCCGCCTGGCGGACCGGGATCAGGGCCAGTTCGCACTGATGTTCATAGACCTGAACGGCTTCAAACAGGTGAATGACAGCTTCGGCCACGACACCGGCGACACCATGATCCGGGTGTGCGCGGACCGCCTCAAGGAATGCATGCGCCGCAGCGACTCGGTTGCCCGCATGGGGGGCGATGAATTTACTCTGCTGCTGGAAAACACCGATAATGGCGCCAACATTGCCCATATTGCCGAGAAAATCATCGAACGTATCGGTGCGCCCTATCATATCGGCGGCTACGAAATGCGCATCGGCTGCAGCATTGGCATCGCGGTCTATCCGGACGGCGGCCGCGATGCCGAAAGTCTGCTCAAGAACGCCGATATGGCGATGTATCAGGCCAAACAACAGGACGACAGCAGTTACCGCTTTTTTACCGAAGCCATGAACAAAGCCGTGCGCCTGCAACTGCGAATGGAGTCCGACCTGCGGGCCGCCCTGCGACTGAATCAGCTCAGCCTGGAGTACCAGCCCCGCATCGACCTCAATACCGGGGACATTGTCGCCATGGAGGCACTGCTGCGCTGGCAGCATCCCGAGCGCGGCCTGCTCGATGCCAAAGAATTCATCAGCGTTGCCGAAGATACCGGCCTGATCAACGACATTGGCTACTGGATTGTGGAGCGCGCCTGCAAGGACCTGTGCCTGCTGCAGCGCGAGTGTCAGCTGGACTTGCGCATGGCGGTCAACCTCTCGGTGCGCCAGTTCCGGGATGAACAACTGGTGCATCGGCTGGCGGGGACCCTGAACCAGCTCAATGTGCCCGGCCGAAATCTGGAGTTTGAGCTCACCGAAGCCAGCCTGATGGACAATCTCGATTTGGTCAGCCTATGCATGCGGCCACTATCGCACCTGGGCCTGGAATTCTCCCTGGACCAGTTTGGCAGTGGTAGCTGCTCCTTCCTGCACCTGCAACGCCTGCCCATCCGGGCGGTAAAAATTGATTCCCGCTTTTTGGCCGCCCTGAACCACAGCGTTGACGACCAACGCCTGGTCACCGCCATGATCAACCTCGCACATAATCTGGGCAAAGTGGTGATCGCCGAAAGCGTGGAAACCCAGGAACAGAGAGACTGGCTGCAGGCCGCCGGCTGCGATCAGATGCAGGGCTATCTGTTCTGCGCCCCCCAACCGGTGGACAAGGTGTGCCACACGGTCAAGCAATGGCACAGTATCGCGTAACAATTTCTCACAGTTTGCTGCCGACGATCATGCTAGCTTTGCCCCTTTGAGCAACAGCGTCATCGAAGGACCCGACTTCATGGATTCGACACCCGACTTTGCCATCGAAACCCGAGGGCTGCGCAAGGCCTTTGGTAGCACCCTCGCCGTACGTGGGATCGACCTCCAGGTAAAGCGCGGCAGTGTCTATGGCCTACTCGGCCCCAACGGCGCCGGCAAAACCACCACCGTGCGCATGCTCTCGACCTTACTGCCACCCAGCGGTGGCGAAGCCCGGGTACTGGGGCACGATCTGGTCCATCAGGCAGAGCAGGTCCGCGCCCGCATCAGTCTGACCGGACAGTTCGCCTCGGTGGACGAAGATCTCTCCGGCCGGGAAAACCTGACCCTGCTCGCCCGGCTGCAGGGTTTCAGTTGGCTCGGCGGCCGCGTTCGCGCAGACACATTACTCAAGGCGTTCGACCTTCAGGATGCCGCACGGCGCCAGGTTAAAACCTATTCCGGGGGCATGCGTCGCCGTCTGGATATCGCCGCCTCTCTGATCATCACGCCAGACCTGCTGTTTCTGGATGAACCCACCACCGGCCTGGATCCGCGCTCCCGCAATCAGGTGTGGGACATTGTGCGCGGGTTGGTGGACGATGGCACTACCGTGCTGCTCACGACTCAGTATCTGGAGGAAGCCGACCAACTCGCCGAGCGCATCGCCGTCATCGACCAGGGGGCCGTCATTGCCGAAGGCACCAGTCGGGAGCTCAAAGCCTCGGTCGGTAGCAACGTACTGCATCTGCAACTGACCGACCCGGCCCAGCGGGAACAGGCACAGCTGATCCTCGCTGGTCATCTCGACAGCCTGGTGCATCTGGAAGCCGATCCGGCCAGCCTGACGGTGCAACTTTCGGACAGCTCCGAGGCCACCCGGGCGCTGGCCGAACTGCCCCAGGCGGGCATCGGGTTGAATAGCTTTTCCATGGGCCAGCCCAGCCTTGATGAAGTTTTTCTCTCCCTGACCGGGCACACCGTAAGCCCACAGAACGATCCGGAGGAAGCCTCCCAATGAGTGGATCTTCCTCCGCCCGCGCGCTCATCCGGGGTATCCGTGTACTCGATCGCCCGGCCCCCGCCGGACCCATCGCCTGTACCATTGCGTTCGGCTGGCGCGCGCTGCTCAAGATCAAGTATGTCCCGGAGCAGATGTTTGATGTGCTGGTCACGCCCATCATGTTCACGGTCATGTTTACCTACCTCTTTGGCGGTGCCCTGGCCGGTTCCACTGGTGACTACCTCCAGTACCTGTTGCCCGGCATTCTGGCTCAGACCGTGGTGTTTACGTCCATTTACACCGGCGTCACCCTCAACGGGGATCTGTCCAAGGGCGTGTACGACCGATTCAAGTCCCTGCCCATCTGGGCACCCGCGCCTCTGGTCGGTGCGATGCTCGGCGATATCCTGCGCTACACCGGCGCCTCGCTGATTGTGGTTTTGATTGGACTGCTGCTTGGCTATCGCCCGGAACAGGGTATTGTCGGCGTGCTCCTGTCGCTTGTGCTACTGAACATTTTTGGTTTTGGACTGGGCTGGATTTTCACCGTCCTGGGCCTGCTGCTGCGCACCCCCGGCGCGGTCATGACCCTGAGCTGGCTGGTGCTGATGCCTCTGACCTTTGTGTCCAATATCTATGTGGACCCGGCCACCATGCCCGAACTTCTCCAGACCCTGGTGGCACTGAACCCGGTATCCCATCTGGTCTCCGCGATGCGCGGCGCCATGGTTGGCGAGCTGGTGGCGTTTTCACTGGGCATAGCCCTGCTCACGCCCGCGCTACTGACCCTCACTTTTGGCCCCTTGGCCATGCGCCTGTACCATCGCAAGCACTGACAGCCGCTAGCCGACACGCTACACTGGGGTTTTCCCCAGCATGATCGAGCGCCCCTATGATTAACGACTTTGCCCAGAAATTCTTTCAGGAAATTGACCGCAAATTGCCGGGCTTGCAGGACATGCTTCCCAAGCAGGAAATCAAAGCCGCCGTGCAGTCCGCGCTCGGAAAGATGGATCTGGTCACCCGCGAAGAGTTTGACGCCCAGAGCGCTGTACTCCAACGCACCCGCGAGCGTCTGGAACAACTGGAGAAACAACTCGCCGATCTGGAAAAGCGCTCCGGTAGGTCGGATTAG
Organism: Marinimicrobium koreense; assembly: GCF_003762925.1. Classification (NCBI taxonomy): domain Bacteria; kingdom Pseudomonadati; phylum Pseudomonadota; class Gammaproteobacteria; order Cellvibrionales; family Cellvibrionaceae; genus Marinimicrobium; species Marinimicrobium koreense. The sequence continues at coordinate 2,919,542 of NZ_RJUK01000001.1, read as the reverse complement.
CGCACCGCGCGTAATCCGACAGCAGTCCTGTCCCGAAAAACGGAACCCGGTTCCTTTTTCAGACTACCCCGTTAAGGTATATTTCCCCCAGAACGAAACTCACACACGCAAGGATTGCTCATGTCGCTCGCCGTTGTTTATTCGCGTGCAAAGCTCGGGGTCCAGGCCCCGCTGGTCACCGTCGAAGTTCATCTCTCCAACGGCCTGCCCGCCCTGAATATGGTGGGCCTGCCGGAAACCGCCGTGAAAGAAAGCAAGGACCGGGTGCGCAGTGCCATTCTCAACAGCCACCTGGAATTTCCCGCCCGACGGATTACCGTCAATCTCGCGCCTGCGGACCTTCCCAAAGAAGGGGGTCGTTTTGACCTCCCGATCGCCCTGGGCATTCTGGCCGCCTCGGGTCAGATACCGGAAGACAGCCTGAGCGGTTGTGAATTTATGGGTGAGCTGGCCCTCTCCGGCGAGCTGCGTCCGGTCACCGGTGCCCTGCCTGCGGCGTTGGCTGCCAGCGATGCCAAACGGCATCTGGTGGTCGCCGCCGACAACGCCGAGGAAGCCGCGCTGTGTGATTCCACGGCCGTGTTCTCCGCAAAAAACCTGCTCTCGGTGTGCGCGCACCTGCATCAGCGGGAGCGCTTGCCCCAGGCCGAAGGACCGTTCGATGCCACCGACGAACCGACTCTGGATTTTGACCTCAGTGATGTCAAAGGCCAGGTACAGGCCAAGCGGGCTCTTGAGGTCGCGGCCAGCGGCGGCCATAACCTGTTGATGTATGGGCCGCCGGGGACTGGCAAAACCATGCTCGCCAGTCGCCTGCCCGGCATACTGCCCCCGCTGGAAAATCGTGAGCGGTTGGATGTGGCGGCGGTGTATTCAGTGGCCCCCGGTGCCGGCAGTCACAGCAATCGGGTACGGCCTTTCCGGTCACCCCACCACACCGCCTCGGCCATTGCATTGGTGGGCGGCGGCTCCAATCCGCGCCCAGGGGAGATTTCTCTGGCCCACAGTGGGGTGTTGTTTCTGGACGAGTTGCCGGAGTTTCACCGGCATGTGCTGGAAGTCTTGCGCGAGCCCCTGGAGAGCGGCGAAGTGCGTATCTCCCGCGCCCGGGCACAGGCGGTGTACCCGGCCCGGTTTCAATTGGTAGCGGCCATGAACCCCTGCCCCTGCGGTTACCACGGTGCGGCCGAGGGCGACTGCACCTGCACGCCGGATCAGATTCGTCGCTACCGGGACAAGATTTCCGGTCCGCTATTGGATCGCATTGATATGCACGTACCGGTTCGGTTGCTGAAACGCGGGGAGCTGCAGAGTAAAGGTGAAGGCGAGCGCAGTACCGTTGTGCGCGAACGGGTGATCGCCGCCCGGCAGCGGCAGCTGGACCGGCAGGGCAAAGCCAACCATCAGTTGAGTGTGCCTGAGCTGGAGCGGGTGTGTGCGCTGACGCCGGCCAATAAGAACCTGCTGGAGGATGCGATTGAAAAGCTCGGGTTATCGAGCCGGGCGTATCATCGCGTTTTGAAAGTGGCGCGGACGCTTGCCGACATGTCGGGGAGTGAGTCTCTGGAAACGGTGCATATCAGTGAGGCGTTGGGGTATCGGACGTTGGATCGGCGTAAGGGATAACGTGCCCTACCCCCGAAAGAAATCCACCGGCAACCCCTTCACATCGGTCTGGTAAATCAACAGATTGCCCGCCTCGGGCTCTCGGGCCAATTGTGCCTCAGACAAATTCACCCGCGCAGTGGTAACAAGCAGCCAGGACAGATCCGGACCACCAAAAGCCACACAGGTGGGCTGACTGACCGGAACCTCTAGCTCCAGCAACACTTCGCCCTCGGGGGAGTAACACACCACTTGGCCGCCACCGAACAGGGCATTCCAGACATTGCCCTCGGCATCTACACAACTGCCGTCATGACCAGTGCCCTCAGGGGCCAGGGCAAACACTCGACGGTTGCTGAAACTGCCACTGTGGGCGTCGAAGTCATAGGCGTAATAGACCCCCCGGGCGGAATCAGACAGATAAGCGGTGCGACTGTCCGGGCTCCAGCACAAACCATTGCTGATGCCCAGGCCCCGTAAATGCGGCTGCACATCGCCGTCAGCCGTCCAGCAGTAGAGCGCGGCGCCATCCTCATCCGCCAGCGGGTCCCCGGCTTCCACCATGGTGCCGGCCCAAAAACGGCCCTGCCGATCAACCTTGCCATCGTTGAACCGATTGCCCGGTTTGTGCGCTTCGGGGTGGGCCAACCAGTGACAGTCGCCGGTTTCTGGCGTGTACAGAGCAAAGCCCTTGTCAAAGCTGGCGATCAGGGTCTGGGGGGCTTGTGAGATAGCTTGCGAAGGCGCCACAATCCCGAAGGCGGTGAGCCGTTCGGGTGTGGACCACTCGGTCAGGGAGTCCGAGTCGGGGTGATAGCGGTAAAGACGACAACCGAGGATATCGGTCCACCAGAGGGATTGCTGGTCGGGGTGCCAGAGCACCCCTTCTCCCAGAACATTCCCGACTGGCAGGCTTTTAATACACTCGGGCTGCCGCACGATTTACCACCAGACGCTGTACAGCGCGACCAGGATCAGAACCACACCGATGCTCAACACATTGAAGCTGGTACGGGTGCTGAAATCGATGTTGTCCAGGTGAATGGCATTGCTTTGCTCTTTGGCACCGCTGATCAGGGTAATCACGACGGCCAGCACCACACAGGCAATAAACACGATACCCACCCGATCAATAAACGGCAGGCCGGGCATGAACTTCCAGAACAGCGCGGAGAGCACGACCGAGGCAATGGCCGCGACCAGTGCTGACGTCGCGGTTGCGCGCTTCCAGAAAAAGCCCAGCAGGAAGATCGTGACGATACCCGGAGTGAAGAAACCGGTGAATTCCTGAATAAACTGGAACGCCTGGGGGAAGTTACCCAGCAGCGGGCGGGCGATGATCACGGCAATCAACATCGCCAGGCAGGCGACGGAGCGGCCAATAATGACCTTTTTATGCTCGGTGGCGTTCTGGTTGATCATCTTGCTGTAGATGTCCATCGTGAAGATGGTGGAGATACTGTTCACCATGGAACCCAGGGACGAGGCAATCGCGGCCACCAGGGCGGCGAAGGTGATGCCGAGCAGGCCTTGCGGTACCAGCTTCATCATTTCCGGGTACGCCTGGTCCGGCTGGGCCAGATCCGGCTTGAGCATGGCCGCGGCCATACCGGGCAGCACCACAATCAGTGGCATCAGGATTTTCAGGTAGGCGGCAAAGGCGATACCCTTCTGCGCTTCGGCCAGGCTCTTGGCAGCCAGGGTGCGCTGGGTGATGTACTGGTTAAAGCCCCAGTAAGACAGGTTCATGATCCACAGGCCACCGACCAGCACGGAAATGCCCGGCAGGCTGATGTAGTGTTCGTTGCTCGGGTCCAGAATCATGTCGAACTTCTCGGGAATCTCCGCCAGCATGATGGAGAAGCCCTGGAAAGCACCGGAACCACCGGCATTTTCGGCGATCTGGTCCAGCGCCAGGAAGGACACCATCAGGCCGCCGATGATCAGCAGCACCACCTGGATGATGTCGGTCAGCGCGACCGCCTTGAGGCCACCGTAGATGGAGTAACCGATGGAGAACACCGCCAGGAAGCTCAGGCCATAGACCAGATCCAGCCCGGTGATGGCATTGATTGCCAGGGCACCGAGCCACAGAATGGAAGTCAGGTTCACAAAGGTATAGAGGGCAAGCCAGAAAATCGCCATGACCGTGCGCACCCGGCTGTCATAGCGCTGCTCCAGAAACTGGGGCATGGTGCTGATGCCTTTCTCCAGGAAGATCGGCAGGAAGTACTTACCGATGATCAACAGGGTGATGGCTGCCATCCACTCGTAGGAGGCGATGCCCAGGCCGATGGCGAAGCCAGAGCCGGACATACCGATGATCTGCTCGGCGGAAATGTTCGCCGCAATCAGCGAGGCGCCAATGGCCCACCAAGGCAAGGATTTACCCGCCAGAAAGTAGTCCGTGGAGTTTTTTTCGTGGCCGGCTTTTTCCCGGGAAACCCACCAGGCAATGCCGACCAGCAGCACGCAGTAAACGGCAAAGGTGGTTATATCAAGTGGTGACAAGCTCATGTTGCACTCCATATTATGTGATTATTGTCCGGCGGGTGCGGTGTGGACGCCCCTACGCCCGCTTCGCCGCCCTGCGTTCTATTGGGAGGTACGCCGAAGAGTATTGCCGATGAATGCACGGATTCCGCCGGAATTTTTCGAGCGGCTATTATGCGGATAATCCGCATCGACTGCGAGTGCCGATGTAGGGATTTCAGGGGGAAAAGTGGGAATTGGGTGTGTTTACGGCGGATGGTTAGGTTGGTGAGCGGCGGATGCGGCATCCGTAGGGCGGATAAGCAAAGCGCATCCGCTGCTTGCCAAACTACAACCGCCCACCGTCGATCACGAACTTCTGGCCGGTGATCATCCGGGCGTCGTCCGAGGCGAGAAACAGGGTCAAGTTGGCGACATCTTCCGGCAGAATCCGCTCCTTCAGGCACACCTGATCCATCCACCAGGCTTCCGCCTCCGGCGTGAGCCACTTGTTGAGCTGGCGCTCTGTGATCACCCAGCCGGGCACAATCGCGTTCACCCGGATCTTGTCCGAGCCGAAATCCCGGGCCAGGGACTTGGTCAGCCCCAGCAGGGCCGCCTTGGCGGTGTTGTAACTGGGCAGCTTGCTCGGCCCGAACAGAGCGTTGATGGAACTGAAATTGATGATCACCCCGCCGCCCTGCCGGGCCATCAGGGGCTGGATCGTCTGGGCGGCGAAAAACGCCGGGTGCAGGTTGACCGCCAGACTGTTGTACCAGGCCTGCTCAGACAGATAACGGGGGTCGTAGCGCTGATCATTGGCGACGTTGTTCACCAGTACGGTGAAGTCGCCACACTGATCCGCGAGGGCGCGAATGGCGGCGCGCAGCTCGTCGATTCGGGTGACATCGCAGCGGCGGAATACCACCTGGGCGTCGTGTTCGGCACGCACCCGCTCGGCCAGCTCATTCCCCGCCTCTTCATTGAGGTCGACGAAGGCGACATTGCTGCCCTGGGCGGCAAAGGCCTCGACCAGGCAAGCGCCTATTCCGGTCGCCCCGCCGGTAATGAATACCGAGCGGTGAGCAAGACTGGCATAGCGGGTGTATTCAGTCATTAATGCGATTCCCGGTCCACCTGGTCGCCGCTGGCGCCCCTCAAAAAGTCCAGGTCGACGCCCTGATCGGCCTGGAGCACGGTATCAATATATAACTTGGCATAGCCGCGAGTGTATTCTGACTCCGGCCGACTATCCTGCCATTCGGCCAGCCGTTGCGCCAGCTCGGCGTCGCTGATCCTGAGCGATAGACTACGGTTTTTGCCACTGAATGCAATCTCATCGCCATCACGCACCACGGCCAAGGGGCCCCCGGCACTGGATTCGGGCGCAACGTGGAGAATCACCGAGCCGAACGCGGTTCCGCTCATACGCGCATCCGAGATACGCAGCATGTCCCGCACGCCCTTTTCGAGCAGTTTTTTCGGTAGGGCCATATTGCCCACTTCCGGCATGCCGGGGTAGCCCTTGGGGCCACACCCCTTGAGTACCAGTACCGAGTGTTCGTCCACGTCCAGATCCGGATCGTCGATGCGCGCCTTGTAGTCCTCGATGCTCTCGAACACCACAGCCCGCCCGGTGTGTTCCAACAGCGCGGGAGTCGCCGCGTTGGGCTTGATGATGGCCCCCTTGGGGCACAGGTTGCCCTTGAGCACCCAGATGCCAGAATCCGGATTGACCGGATTGTCCAGCGTTCGAATGATGTCGTCATTGTAACATTGCGCGTCCGCAATCTGGTCCCCAAGGGCAACACCCGAGACGGTCACCGCATCGGTGTGCAACCTGTCCTTGATACGCGCCATGACGGCAGGCAGGCCACCGGCGTAGTGGAAATCCTCCATCAGGAAACGCCCCGAGGGCATCAGGTCCACCAGCAGCGGAATGTCCCGGCTGAGCCGGTCGAAATCATCCAGTGCCAGCTCGATCCCCAGCCGCCCGGCAATGGCCAGCAGGTGCACCACCGCGTTGGTGGACCCGCCAATGGCGGCATTGACCACAATCGCGTTTTCCAGCGCTTCCCGGGTCAGGATGTCGGCGAGGCGGACATCCTGCTTCACCAGCTCGACAATGCGCCGCCCGGTGAGGTGCGCCAGCGCCTGACGGCGGGCATCCACAGCGGGGAGCGTACCGTTCAAGGGCAGGCTCAGCCCCATGGCCTCGGTCAGGCTGGACACGGTGGAGGCGGTGCCCATGGTCATGCATACGCCCCGGCTGCGGGACATGCCGCTTTCGGCGGCGATGAAATCATCAATGCTCATCAGCCCGGCGCGTACCGCCTCGGAGTACTTCCAGACATCCGTGCCCGAGCCAATGTCCTGGCCGCGGAATTTGCCGTTGAGCATGGGGCCGGAGGACACCACCATGGTCGGGAGATTGACGCTGGCGGCGCCCATGATCTGGGCCGGGGTGGTTTTGTCACAGCCCCCAAGCAGCACCACCCCATCAATCGGGTTGCCGCGAATGGACTCTTCCACTTCCATGGCCAGCAGATTGCGAAACAGCATGGCGGTCGGGCGCATCTGGGTTTCCCCCAGGCTCATGGCGGGAAACTCCAGGGGCAACCCGCCGGCTTCCCAGACGCCGCGTTTGACGTACTCGGCCAGCTCCCGCAGACCACTGTTACAGGGGGTGAGCTCCGACCAGGTATTGCAGATGCCGATCACCGGCCGACCGTCGAACACATGATCCGGCAGCCCCTGATTTTTCATCCAGGAGCGATGGATAAAACCGTCCTTATCCAGTTTGCCGTAGCTCTGTGTGCTGCGCCGGGGCTTGCCCGGCGTGTCGGAATCAGACATGGGGGAGGGTTCCTGCAGACATGAAAATCAGGCGGTTTCGGTGCGGCGAGCCGCAATCGCGGCGTCGATCAGGTGGAGCGCTTCCTCCAACAGGGCAACAGCAGCCTTGCCCGCGCCCTCCACATCACCGCGCGCAATCGCCTCGTACACCGTCCGATGGTCGGCTTCGCTGGCCACGGTAACGCCTTTCATCTGATTGGTGGAGGCGATACTGACGCGCAGCGCGGTCTGAATGAAATTGCGCAGCTGAATGAAGAAGCGGTTTTCGCTGGCCAAAAGAATAGCCGAGTGGAAGGCAATGTCCGCCTCCAGGGGGTCATCGTTGCCCCGTTCGGCGGCTTCCATGCGCAAGAGCGCTTTTTCGATATCGGCAATCCGCTCCCGGTTCTGCTTCCGGGCGGCGAGAATGGCCGCTTCGGGCTCGATGCCGATGCGCAGCTCGGTGAACTCGCGCAGCAGCGACAGGGAGGGGCGGCTGCTCAGGGTCCACTCCAGAACGTCCTCGTCAAACATGTTCCAGCGATGGTTGGGTTGCACCCGAATGCCCTGGCGGGGCCGGGAGGAAATCAGCCCCTTGGCGGTGAGCATTTTCACCGCTTCACGCACTACGCTGCGACTGATATCAAACTGCTCGCACAAGTCCGCCTCGGTGGGCAGGGGATCATTGACACTGTACTCCCCGCGCACAATGGCTGCGCCCAGTTGGTAGGTCACCTGATGGGTCAGGTTGCGGCCGCCCTCTAGTCTGCTCATTACCTTGCTCGCTGTGGTTGGAAAGCCGGATATACGCGCCGACGCGCCTTACCGACCATAAATGCTATTTATCTTACAGCAAAGCCGACAGGGCTTACGCCCCTTTTTTGGCAGACAGGCTCCGGCGCAGCGCGGTAATCACCGGGACCACTTCCGGGCGCACCTGGCGCCAGAGATAGAAGGACTCCGCCGCCTGTCCCACCAGCATGCCCAGGCCATCGGTCAGTCGGGCAGCGCCGTGGGCTTCGGCCCACTGCAGAAACAGTGTCGGTTCGGCGGCGTACATCATGTCGTAACAGGCAGCACCCTCGGCCAGCAGCTCCTCGGGCAGGGGCGGCAGTTCGCCGCCGAAGCCGGCGGAGGTGCCATTGATCACCAGGTCAAACTGACGTCCGCTCAAGGCCTCGTACCCCAACGGTTCAATCACGCCCAGGTCGGCAAACCCTTTGGCCAGTTGCTCGGCCTTGTGCACGGTGCGGTTGGCGATGGTCAGTGAGCCGGGTTCCTGCTCCATCAGCGGTTGAAGTACGCCGCGCACCGCCCCCCCGGCACCCAGGATCAGCACCCGCTTGCCAGCTATCTCCCAGCCGAGGTTGTGCATGTCGTTTACCATGCCGATCCCATCGGTGGTGTCGCCCAGCAGGGTACCGTCCGCTCGCTTTACCAGGGTGTTCACCGCACCGGCGCGGCGGGCACGCGGTGTCAGGCGGGCCGCATAACCATAGGCGGCCAGTTTGTCCGGGGCGGTGATGTTCAGGCCTTTGCCGCCACTGGCGAAAAACGCATCGGCGGCCTGCTCGAAGTCTTTTTCGGCCACCTGTTGTTTGGTGTAGGCGATATCTTCCCCGGTCTGCTCGGCAAACTGACGGTGGATATAGGGGGACTTACTCTGGGCGATGGGATCGCCGAATACGGCGTAAGCGTCTGTCATACAACCTTCCAGCTATTGTTATTCGATCCAGTCTCTGGCCTGCAGATAGTGCTCTGTGAGCGCCGCTTCGGCGCTGCCCGGCTCCGGCTGCCAGTCGTAATCCCAGCGCACCAGGGGCGGCAGAGACATCAGTATCGACTCCGTGCGCCCCCCGGTCTGCAGACCAAAGAGAGTGCCGCGATCATACACCAAATTGAATTCCACATAACGCCCTCGCCGGTAAAGCTGGAAGTTGCGCTCGCGTTCGCCGTATTCGGTGTCCTTGCGCCGGGCGAGGATCGGGCGGTAGGCGGGCAGGTAGCTGTCGCCCACGGCGCGCATCACCGCGAAGCTGCGCTCGAAGCCCAGTTCATTGAAGTCGTCGAAGAACAGGCCGCCAACACCCCGGGGTTCGTCGCGATGTTTCAGGAAAAAGTAGTCATCGCACCATTTCTTGAAAAACGGGTAGAGGTTGTCGCCGTGGGGGTCCAGAGCCTCTTTGGCGGTGCGGTGCCAGTGACGGCAGTCGTTGTCGTTGCCGTAGTAGGGGGTCAGGTCGTAACCGCCCCCGAACCACCAGACGGGTTCGGCGCCGGGTTTTTCGGCGATAAAGAAGCGCACGTTGGCGTGGCTGGTGGGGGCGTAAGGGTTGTTGGGGTGGATGACCAGGGATACGCCCATGGCTTCGAAGGAGCGCCCGGCCAGTTCGGGCCGGTGGGCGGTCGCCGAGGCGGGCATCTGGTCGCCAAAGACGTGGGAGAAGTTGACGCCGCCTTTTTCGATGGCGTTGCCTTCGGTCAGCACCCGGGAGCGGCCACCGCCGCCCTGTTCGCGCTGCCATTGGTCCTGTATGAACCGGGCACCGCCGTCTTCGGTTTCCAGTTCGGCGCAGATGCGGTCCTGGAGTCCGAGCAGGTAGTCTTTGACGGCCTGTTTGTCGGGGGCGGTATCTGTGGGCATGGGGGCGTCTCGTGGTGCTAATGAAGAGCGCTATTGTACGCGTCCAGGCCCAAGGAGGCGAAACTCATGGCCAGAGTGATCTAAACTGGGTTATGGTCGAACCATTCGTAACTAAGCACTAAAACGTTCACCACCGGGTTTGCGTGGAATTACCGGTTGGAGACCCGCCGTGAATCCATCCCTGGAGGCTTCTCGTCGGCTCCCTGCCTCCGAGAGTCTCCAACCGGTAATTCCACGCAAACCCTCCGTGCCACATTCTGCGTACTGTACGTGGTCTGCGTAGGGCGGGTAAGCGGAGCGCACCCGCCGTTACCCAAACCATATGCTCCTCCCAACGCGACTAAAACTCGGTAACTTGGAGGTAAAATCATGCCCCACCCCAACTTCAACCGCCGCCGCTTCCTGCAAGGCCTCGGCGCCTCAACCGCCCTGCTCTCGTCCGGCTGGTCCCCCCACCTACTGGGCAATCCCTCCCGCAAGCTGGGCGTCGCCCTGGTCGGTCTCGGTGGCTACAGCACCAACCAGCTCGCGCCGGCACTGCAACTGACCCAGCACTGTGAGTTGCGCGGGATTGTCACCGGTAGCCCGGAGAAGATTCCGGTATGGCAGGAAAAATACGGTATCAAGGACGCCAATGTGTACAACTACGAGAACATGCACGCCATCGCCGATAACCCGGATATTGATGTGATTTACGTGGTGACGCCCACGAGTCTGCATAGGAAGTTTTCGGTGATCGGCGCCAATGCGGGGAAGCATGTGTGGTGCGAGAAGCCGATGGCGATGGATGAGGCGGAGTGTCAGGAGATTATTGATGCCTGCCGTGAAAACAATGTGAAGCTGAGCATCGGCTACCGGATGCAGCATGAGCCGAATACCCAGACGGTGATGCAGTTTGCCAAGGACAAACCCTACGGGGCGATCGAGCGCATTGAAGCTGTGGCGGCTTATTCCGGTGGCGAAAATCGCTCGCCGGACAACTGGCGGATGCGCGCCGATATGGGCGGTGGGGCCATGTACGATATGGGCGTCTACCCGCTTAACGGGTCGCGTTACGCGGCGGGGGTAGAGCCCATTGCGGTATCCGGCCGCCATGAGATTACCCACCCGGAGGTGTTTACCGAGGTGGATTCCACGACGCACTTTACCCTGGAGTTTCCGGGCGGCGCGGTGGCCGAGTGTATGACCAGTTTTGTGAAGCCAGGTAATAAGCTGGAGGTGACCTGCGCGGAGGGTTCCTATTACCTGCGGCCCATGTCCAATTACAACGGTGTGCAGGGAGCGACCAGCGATGGTAGGAAGCTGGACAAACCCATCGCCAATCAACAAGCCGCACAGATGGACGACGATGCCAGGGCCATTTTGCAGGATATGCCGGTCATGGTGCCCGGCGAGGAGGGCTTGCGGGATATTCGCATTGTCCAGGCGATTTTCAAGTCCGCCCGGGAGGATGGTAAGCGGATTGAGTTGTAGCGATTAGGTGAATGGATTGGGTGACGGCGGGTCCGTTTCGTTGGCACAACAGGCCGCGTAGGGCGGGTAAGGCCAACGGCCGCACCCGCCATCACCCAAATGTTTACGGCAACTCCCGCAACTTGATATTACGGAACCACACCGGGTCATCGTGATCCTGGAGAACCACATGCCCCTCCGGGGTCGTCGCAAAGGCCTCCCAGTCTGCAAACTTGCTCTCGGCGATCATCGCCTCCCATTCCGGAGTGCCCATCTCGGCTTCCACCACTTTAAAGCCATTGAGCCAGTGCTCGATCCGCCCGTTATCCACCACCAGACGGGTGCGGTTCCACTCGCCGGCCGGATTCACGGTGACCGGCGTGGCGGCAATCAGGTCATAAAGATCGGCGGCCCGATGGGTGTAGATCTCACTGTCCGGGTGGCCGATATTATCCAGTAGTTGATACTCCGGGCCACTCATATAGGGCGCCTCCAGCTCCGGCGACTCATCCACGCTGTAGATGATGCCGCTGTTGCCGTTGCGCGCCAGCTTCCACTCCAAGTACAGCTCGAAGCTGGTCAGCGGTTCGTCGGTGATCACCAGATCCCCACCGGAGCGACCATCGTTGGCCTGCATATGCAAGGCACCATCGTCTATGACCCAGCGCTCCCCCAGGGTATCGGCGTTGTAGTTGCGCAAGCCGTTGAGGGTTTTGCCATCAAAGAGCAGCTTCCAGCCTTCGGCCTGCTCGATCTCGGTCAGTTGATTGTGCTCGGGCTGACGACCCTCGAGCGCCACCGGTTGGTCTTCCGGAATGGCGTTGAGGGTGTACCAGGCTTCCGTGGTCCACAGGCTGTTGTCGGTCTCACTGACAAAGGGCCGGGCGATGCGGAAATACACCACATGGTCGGGCTTGAGTCCGCCGAGCTTGAAGCTCACCCGCTTGCGGTCCTCCGACAGGGCAAAGCCCTCCACCGGCAACTCGGTGACGTTCTTTTTCGGACCGCCATACTCGGCGGTGGGCTCGTAATACCACTGAAGAATCTCAAAATCTTCGGGGCTGATATTCTGGCCCACCTTCACCGGCTCGGTAAACTCGATCACAAAGCCGTCGGAGCGGGCGCTGACGCTGAGCATCTCAAAGGCGGTCTCGCCGTTGTAGACCAGACGTTCCAGTCCGTACCACTGTTTTTCACCATCGGCCCAGTTGCCCGGGTTGCCGACACCACCGACGATCAGTGAACCATCCGGCGCCCAGTCGAGGCGGTTGACGCCGGCTTCCAGCCCCTGGATAAAGCGGAACACGGCGCCCTGCAGACGGCCGTTCACCCGCTCGGCGTACACCCGTTTGATGCCGCCGTGGGTCACTTCGCCGTGGATCATCTGGTTCTGGTAGGGGCCGACGTTCAGCGGCGCCGGCTCACTGGGGGAATTGCCGATTTCGTCCTGGGGCAGCCAGACCACCGGTTTGGTTTCGGTCAGGTCGGCGGTGCCCTCGAAGTCCACCGAGCGCGAGCCGTACCAGGCCCCTGGCGTCAGTTCGACGATTTTGCTGGAAGGCAACCAATCGCCCTGGTTATCGGCGATAAACAGCTCGCCGTCCACACCAAAGCCAATGCCGTTCGGCGTGCGCAGGCCCTGGGCAACGAACTCCACCTGCCCGTCGGTTTTACGGATTTTGATGGCCTTGCCACGATCCGGCGCCTGGGGGTCGGCGCTGGCACCGCCAGAGAGAATCGCCGTGGCCAGAGTGCCGTAGAAGTGGCCGTCCTGGTATTCCAGGCCAAAGGCAAACTCGTGGAAATTGTCGGTCACGGACCAGTCCGCCGATACCGAGTGATAAACGTCGATGATCTCATCGCCATTCACATCTTCAAGACGGGTCAGTTCCTGTTTCTGCAGTACGTAGATATCGCCGTCCACCACCTTCACGCCGAGCGGTTCGGCCAGACCCCGGGCGATACGTTTGACGCTGGCCTGTTCCGGGCCCTGGTCGTAGTCGCTGACGATATACACCGAGCCTTCCGGATCCCAGGTGGTGATGACCATCCGGCCATCGGGCAGAAAATCAATGCCCCCGACCATGGGTTCAAACTCGTCCGGACGGGCCTGGAAGCGATCGAAGGCCGGATGTACACCAGCGACTTTGGTCTGGTCACCGGGAATGGTTTTGACCCGCTCCGGGTCGGTAATCACCGGCACCACGTCCCGGCGATCAGCGGCCTGGATCTGCAACATCTCCGCCGGAATAATTTCAAACTCGCCGGTTTCGGGGTTGCGCCACTGCATCGACAGGGTCGCACCGCCGTGACTCTGGAAGTGGATCACCTCCAGTGCGTGGAGCCCAGGTTCAAGGGTAACGCTGGCATCTTCCGGCTCGGGACCATGGAAGCCCCAGCTGTCGATCAGCAGCTCGTCGTTCAGGTACACCACCGCGCCATCATCACTGATCAGGCGCAGCTCGGTCTCCAGCGTCTCGTCCACTTTCAGGTGGGTTTTTACCTGCAGGGCGAAGCGCAGATCCAGAGGCTTGAACGAGGCCTTGTCCGGGAAGTGAATGCGCGACACCCGGGCCACTTCGGATGGGGCCATGCCACGCAGGCTTTCAATATTGGGTTGATCGCCACTGAAAAGGTGGCGGTATACCAGCGCACCATCTCCCGTGGCCTCGGCCGGGGTCTCAGCCACCAACTCCAGTGTGTCGGTGGCCGGCTGGTCGAGATTCCAGCGGGTTTCTCCCTCCGTTTCTTCCTGCAGGGAGAAGATGTAGTCGACCATCTGCTCAGCATCTTCCCGGCTGAGGTCCGGGTGCGGACTCATGGGCACCTCGCCCCAGTTGCCGGCGCCCCCGAGAATGATCTTTTTAGCCAGCATGGTCCGGTTGTCCGGGGTATTGTCATAGCGTTCGGCAATGGACTGGTAAGAGGGGCCGACCGTCTTGATTTCCGGATTGTGACAGGCAGCGCAATCACTGCCTTCGACCAGTGTCTGGCCGGGGTGATCGCCCTCGCCCGCCTCATCCGGTCGCTCAACCCGGGTCGGGTCGGTAAAGGTGCGCTGTACCCGGGTCACGCCGTTTTTCAGCCGCAGGGTCTGACTGCCCTGCCATTCACCGCTGCCGACCAATGACTGGTCCGCCGCCTCGGCCAGGCCGGTCAGGGTCAAGCCCAGCCCTTTGGGCAGACCATTGACCGCGAACTCACGGGTGATGATCAGGCTCTGCTCCTCCAGCCGGGCGCTGGGCTTTTCCCAGACCGTCGCCTTCCAGCCATCCGCTTCAACGTCGTAACGCAGTGCCAGCTGATCGCCGGAATAACGATGACCGCCATACTGAACGCTGGCCCCTTCGGTCTGCCACCGGGCATCCTGGGTCAGGTAGAGGTCGCCCTCGGAGACGGGCTGGGGGCCGTGTCGGGTATCGAAGACCGCGCCGGTAAAGTGCACCGTGCCCCGCCAGGCCTGGTGCAGGTTGCCGGTTTCCACGTCGTACGCCAGCTTGATGTCATCGGGCTGACGCACGGTCAGCATGCGAGCCCGGTTATCCAGCGTGGAGCGAAAGGCAATCATGTCGCCCTCCAGCGTCGCCGGGCTGGCGGCCTGGAATTCAGGCGCCGGTTCAGTTTTCTGGCAGGCCTGGGTGAGCAGCAGGCTGCCCAGGGCCGTGGCCAGCAATGCGGTGCGATGGAGGGTATAAGGGCGTTTCATGGGGCGCTCCGTTTACGTTATTCGATCGATCGGCGACGCCCGGAGGGAGCGGGCCGAGTTCGGGGAAAGTGGCCGAAAACACCACAATACACCTTTTGCAATCGATTGAATACGTATGCATGGCACTTCCTACAGCGTGCATGGCAGTGCGGGAAGTATCGGCTTTCAAGACCGTGGAGCGCGGGATTCGCGATTCGAGCCTACAGGGATGTATTCACGGCGTGTCTTGAAAGCCGATACTTCCCGCACTGCCACCCTAGATAGCCTGCATAGATTTCAGCGAAGAATGTCCCCGGTGATCAAGTCGCGAATCTGGGAGGGTTGAGTTCGGTTACCGACACGCCCGGGAGTCACATCGTCCAGCCGGTCTTTGAAGTATCGGCGGACCTCCAGGGCGTTACGGGCGGAGGGTTTGCCGGCCGGGTTGGCGGAGGTGGAGACGATCGGGCCGCCGAAGGCGAGGCTTAAGCCCGCGGCCACCGGATGGTCGGTAACCCGCAGCGCCACCGAATCGAAGCGTCCGCTGATCCACTCGGGCACCAGGCCGGCGGTGGGCACCAGCCAGGTCACGGGCCCCGGCCAGGTTTCCTGCAACTGTTGTTGCATTCCTCTATCTAGGCGCTCGACCAGGGGCGCGAACTGTTCGATGCGGGCCGCAACCAGAATCAGACCCTTTTCCCAGGGGCGGCTCTTCAGGGCCAATAGCCGCGCCACCGCCTCGGCATTGTTGGGATCACAACCCAAGCCCCAGACCGCCTCGGTGGGATAGGCGACCACGCCACCAGCGCGCATGCGCTGGGCGGCACGCTGAATGCGGGGGTTAGTGCTCCAGGGAAAAGTGGTACTCATCGGGGGCGAATCCTCTCAACGGGGACATAAAAGGACGTAGTTTACTGAAAAGGCGCCTAATCGCACAGATTTGCCAAGGCCGTACGCTCAAAACCCGCCGCGGTTTCGGTGATCGCGCCCTTCAGTTGCAAACCAATCAGCAGTGCCGACAGCTCCCCCACCTCCAAGTCACTGTCGTCCGCCAGTGAATCAAGATCTCTAGGATCGTGACCCAGCGCTTCGAGCACCCGTTGTTCTTTGTCTGTCAGCTCCAGAGATGCTTCCGACGAGGCGCTGAAAAGATCGCTCTGATACCCCAGGTAACCGCCAAGCTGCTC
This sequence comes from Marinimicrobium koreense, assembly GCF_003762925.1. NCBI lineage: Bacteria > Pseudomonadati > Pseudomonadota > Gammaproteobacteria > Cellvibrionales > Cellvibrionaceae > Marinimicrobium > Marinimicrobium koreense. The sequence goes on along the minus strand of NZ_RJUK01000001.1, from coordinate 2,903,662 downwards.
GACAATATCCCGCGCGGTTTCCACCAGGGTTGCGCCCTCGCGGATCAGGCGGTGACAGCCCCGGGCCAGGGGGTTATGGATGGAGCCGGGGATAGCGAAGACTTCCCGGTTCTGTTGCAGGGCGTAGCGGGCGGTGATCAGGGAGCCGCTTTTGAGGGCGGCCTCCACCACCAGAGTGCCACCACTCAGGCCGCTGATGATCCGGTTGCGCTGGGGAAAGTTCGAAGGCTGGGGACTGGCCCGCAGGGGGAATTCCGATACGACGGCACCGCCGTTGGCGACAATATCTTCCGCCAATTGACGGTGCCGGGCCGGGTAGACGCGATCAATTCCCGTGCCGACCACACCGATGGTAACGCCCTCCACATCCAGGGCGCCGGCATGGGCGAAGCCATCAACCCCCATGGCCAGGCCGCTGGTGATGGCAAAGCCCCGCCCCGCCAGAAAGGCGGCGAACTGGCGGGCATTATCGCGCCCACCTGTGGATGGATTCCGGCTCCCCACCATGGCGATCTGCGGCATGCTCAGGGCGGTCACGGAACCGCGGACAAACAGCAGCGGGGGTGCCCGGCGAATTTCCCGAAGCAGCGGTGGGTAATCTTCATCCTCCAGGCTGAGCACCTGGACTTCGGGATGCTCGGCGAGCCAATCCAGATCCTTTCGCGCACTTCGTGCCAGAGCACAACCACTGGGGTTTCGCTGGTAATCGCCCAGCGCCGCGCAAGCTTCCGGGTCCAGCCAGCCTTTGAGCACGTCGGGGGAGGCTTCAATGACCGCTCCGGCGGAGCCGAAGTGCTCCAGCAGGCGAGCGCGCTTGGCGGCGCCAGCGCCGGGTAGTCGTTGCAATAAAAGATGGGAAAAATGATGTTCTTCCATGAGGTCCTCGTGTCATCCATGAGGCGCGGCCCGGGAGGTGGGCCGCGCGGTCTAACAATCCCAGATCTGATTGAGCCAGGGGTTAAATCAGGGGTTGAGCAGTTTGTCGTTTACGGCCAGCGGACGCTCGGCTTCCAGTACCAGAGCCAGGCTCATTTTTTCAAAGGTGCGGAAAATCATCACCAGGCCGGCACGCTCGTCCGGCAGGGTAATCCGCTCCCCGGTCACGGGGTCGCGGGTGACTTCGCCGCGCTTGTACACCGCCAGCACGTTACCCACCAGCAGCCCTTCGCGATCGCCCTTGTTCACCATGACCACGTCCAGTTTGCCAACCTGGCTAAGGCCGCCTTCAACGGCAAGAATTAGGGCATTGATCTCATCATCCGGAGCACTGGGATAGAAATTGGATTCGATTGTGCGCTCTTCACTGGGCAACAACCGATCTCCCATACGGATTTCTTCCCGAGAGGTCAGCACCTGGACACGGGTAATGTCCTCGTCGGTATTCCCCACGCGAACCGTACCGATGTTCTGCGCGTGAGTGCCCAGATATTCGCCAGTGATCGGGTCGCGGAAGTGCTCCTCTTTGCGGTACACCCCATAATTGGTCATGTCCGTTTCGAAGTCGCCACGCCCGTAGGCGTAATCACCCTCGCCCACAATAATCCGCTTCTCGGGGCCCGCCACCATGTAGGGCGCCGCCTCAAGCTCCTCTTCCGAGACAATCCGGCTGCGCGAGAGGAAGCTGTTGATCCGGTCGAGGGGGATGGTGCTGATGGCCTCGTCGCGGGGCAGCACCCGGACACTCGGACTGAGCTTGGTCTCGCCCGGAGCCAGCTTCACCGGGCGATCCACGGTCAGTCGGGGCTCGCCATCGATGTATACCAGAGAGATGACATCGCCCGGGTAGATCAGGTGAGGGTTCTGAATTTGCTGGTTTACGTGCCAGATTTCCGGCCATAACCAGGGGGTCTGGAGGAATCGGTTGGAAATATCCCAGAGCGTATCGCCCTTCTGGACAATGTATTCGTCCGGATGGTCACTCCGGAACGCGGCCTCGTCCGCCCAACTCAACATGGCGAACAGCGGGACCAGCAGGAGCCCCAGCATCAACTTTTTCATAGAAACCGATCCTGTATTGTTAGGCCCGGGAGTGCATTGGAACCCTTCAGCCCGCTTCAATGATCCCCTGGGGACCCTCGAGGCGTATTGGTACCTATTGAATTAGGGTAAAAAGGCCCATACCGGTTATAATCCTGACACAGAGCTGACAACACGCGTAGCGGCTGTCGTCATTATTGGCGGCGCAAACCCGCGCGCTACCCGAAGCATAGCAAGTAAACGCTGTGCGATCATCATGTTAGCAACGCTTTTTCTTCTTTTACTAGAGGTTTGTCACAAAGATTATGGCGAAACTCGAGATTCTGGAATTTCCCGATCCTCGTCTGCGCACCGTGGCCAAGCCGGTCGCCCAGGTGGACGACCGCACCCGCCAGTTGGTGGACGACATGTTCGAGACCATGTATGCCGCGCCCGGCGTGGGTCTGGCCGCTTCTCAGGTGAATGTGCACGAACGGGTCGTGGTCATCGATGTGAGCGAAGATCAGAGCCAGCCGATGGTGTTCATCAACCCGGAAGTCACGGTGTTGGATGAAGGGACCCTGCGCCCCTATGACGAGGGCTGCCTGTCCATCCCCGGCTTTTACGAGACCGTGGAGCGCCCGGAAAAAGTGCGTGTCAACGCGCTCGATCGTGATGGCAAGCCGTTTGAGCTGGAGCCTGATGGCCTGCTGGCGGTGTGCATTCAGCACGAGCTGGACCACCTGAACGGCAAGCTGTTCGTGGACTACATCTCCCCGGTCAAGCGTCAGCGCATTCGCAAGAAGCTGGAAAAACAACACCGTCTGCGGGCCTGATTGCGGTCCGCCCCAACCTCATCGAGCCTCATGTCCGACTCTGATTCCCCCGGCGGCCTGCGGATTGTCTTCGCAGGCACCCCCGATTTTGCCGCTCATCACCTGCGCACCCTGCTGGCGGGGCCACACCAGTTAGTGGGTGTTTACACACAGCCCGACCGACCCGCCGGGCGAGGCAAGAAGTTGCAGGCCAGCCCGGTCAAAGCCCTGGCCCTGGAGCACCACTTACCGGTATTCCAGCCGGAAACCCTGAAATCCGAGCCGGCCCAGGCCGAGCTGGCCGCCCTGAACGCGGACATCATGGTGGTAGTGGCCTACGGCCTGCTGCTGCCGAAAGCCGTGCTCGACACGCCGCGTCTGGGTTGTATCAATGTGCACGCCTCGCTGTTGCCCCGCTGGCGGGGTGCGGCGCCCATTCAGCGCGCTATTGAGGCCGGCGATGCCGAATCCGGCGTCACCATCATGCAGATGGATGTGGGCCTGGACACCGGCGACATGCTGGTCAAAGCCCACTGCCCCATCGGTCCCGATGACACCGCCGGGGCACTGCACGACCGGCTGGCCGAGCTCGGCGGCCCCGCGCTGATGACAGCTCTGGAACAGTTAGCCCAGGGCTGTGCCCAACCAGAGGCACAGGATGACGCCCAAAGCACCTACGCCCCCAAAATCACCAAGGCCGAAGCGGCGCTGGACTGGGCACGCCCAGCCACCGAGCTGGCCCGACAGGTGCGCGCCTTCAATCCCTTCCCGATCTGCCATACCCGCCGCGCCGAATCGACCGACAGCTTTCGGGTCTGGGAAGCCAGGGCACTCGCTCACGACGGCCCGGAAGCCCCCGGTACCGTGTTGTCTGTAGGCGAAGCCGGTATCGGCGTGGCCTGCGGGGAAGGCCAACTGCAGCTGACCCGCCTGCAATTACCCGGGAAAAAAGCCCTGCCAGTGGCCGAACTGCTGCGCGGCCGGGCCGATCTGTTTACCCCCGGCGAAGTACTTGCCCGACCGGAGCCCGGCGTATGAAGGTGCGCACGGCGGCCGCCAAGTTACTGGCCGACCTGTTGCGCCAGCAGGGCTCCCTGGCGAGCCTTCTGCCCGATTACCAGAGCCGGGTGCCGGAGCGCGACGCCCCGCTGTTACAGGAACTCACTTACGGGACCTGCCGCTGGTATCCGCGCCTGACGGCCTATCTGGGCCAGTTGCTGGACAAGCCACTCAAACCCAAAGACGGGGATGTTCAGGCGCTGCTGCTGCTCGGACTCTACCAACAGTTGTACACCCGTATCCCCGATCATGCGGCGATCGGTGCCACTGTGGAAAGCACCCGAGAACTGAAAAAGCCCTGGGCCAAGGGCCTAGTCAATGGCGTCCTGCGGCGTTTTCAGCGCGAGCGAGAAGCACTGGATGGCGCGCTCGCGAACGATGACCGCTTTATCACCGCCCATCCCAACTGGCTGCTGAAACGCCTGCGCCATCACTGGCCCGAGCAGGCGGAGGCTGTGGTTGCGGCCGATAACGGTCACCCTCCCCTGACCCTTCGGGTGAACCCGGCCTACGCCGCCCGTGAAGATTACCTGGCGCAGTTGCGCGAACAGGACATCGAGGCCAGCCTCACCCCCTTCAGCCCGGTCGGGATCACCCTTCAAACGCCCTGTCAGGTAACGGCCTTACCCGGTTTTGAGGACGGTGGCGTCAGCGTCCAGGACGAAGCGGCCCAGCTCAGTGCCGAACTGCTGGAACTGGCACCCGGACAGCGGGTGCTGGACGCCTGCAGCGCCCCCGGCGGGAAAACCGGACACATACTGGAAACCGAACCGGGCCTGGCCGAGGTGGTCGCCCTGGACAGCGACGCGCGCCGGTTGAACCGGGTGCAGGAGAATCTCGACCGCCTCCGCAAGCAGGCCACCCTGCGCTGCGGCGATGCCGGCCAACCGGACCAATGGTGGGACGGCACCGCCTTCGACCGCATTCTGCTCGATGCCCCCTGCTCGGCCACCGGCATCATCCGGCGTCAGCCGGATATTAAAGTGCTGCGCTCGGCCGCCGACATCGACCGACTGAGTGCTTTGCAGGGGCGCCTTCTTAACGCGCTATGGTCCACCCTGAAGCCCGGCGGCGTGCTGGTCTATGCCACCTGTTCGATTCTGCCGGAGGAAAACACCCGGGTCGTGGAGGCGTTTGTACAGCAACATCCGGACGCCCGGTGCGATACGCTCGAGGTGGACTGGGGGCTCACACAACCCTGCGGTCGCCAGCTTTTACCACAGGACAATGGCCACGACGGTTTCTATTACGCCCGACTGCGCAAGATCGGGGAGAAAAACCACAGCGTTTAAGGCAGAATACGGCTTTCGGTCACACTGCCTGAACGCGTGATCGCGCCGAATCACGACGCGCGACGCCAGGGGACTCAAGCTAGCCTATGAAAATCATTATTCTCGGCGCCGGACAGGTCGGCGGCAGCCTGGCAGAACACCTCGCCAGCGAAGCCAACGACATCACGGTGATCGACACCAACGACGTGCGCTTGCGCGAATTGCGCGACCGGATCGATATCGGCGTGGTGACCGGTGAAGGCTCTCACCCGGACGTGCTGGTGCAGGCGGGTATCGAAGATGCCGACCTGCTGGTGGCGGTCACCAGTAATGATGAAATCAATATGGTCGCCTGCCAGGTGGCGCACAGTCTGTTCCGCACGCCCACCAAAATTGCCCGGGTGCGCTCCAACGCCTACCTGACTTACGACAAACTCTTTACCGACACCGCCATCCCCATCGATGTGCTGATCAGCCCGGAACAACTGGTCTCGGATTACATCTTCCGGCTGATCGAACAGCCCGGCGCCTTGCAAGTGCTCGACTTTGCCAACGGCAAGGCCCAGTTGGTGGCGGTCAAGGCGTATCACGGCGGGCCCCTGGTCGGTCAGGAGCTGCGCTTTCTGCGTCAGCATATGCCCAACGTGGATACCCGGGTGGCGGCCATCTATCGGCGCAATCGCGCGATTGTGCCCCACGGTTCCACCGTCATCGAGGCGGACGATGAAGTCTTTTTCATCGCCGGGAAAAACGACATTCGCTCGGTGATGAGTGAACTGCGCCGGCTGGAAACCGCCTATAAGCGCGTGATGATCGCCGGCGGCGGCAACATCGGTTTGCGGCTGGCCAAAAAACTCGAGGGCCGCTATAGCGTTCGGGTGGTGGAGCACAATGAGCGGCGCTGCCGCCAGCTTTCCGAGCAGCTTGAACGCAGCATCGTGCTCCAGGGCAACGCCTCGGATCAGGACCTGCTGCTCGATGAAAACATTGAAGATACCGATGTGTTTCTGGCCCTGACCAACGACGATGAAGCCAACATCATGTCCTCCATGCTGGCCAAACGCCTCGGTGCCCGTAAGGTCATGGCGTTGATCAATAACCCCGCCTACGTGGACCTGGTCCAGGGCGGGGAAATTGATATCGCCATCTCGCCCCAGACCACCACCATCGGGAGCCTGCTCACTCACGTGCGCCGGGGCGACATGGTCAACGTGCACTCCCTGCGCCGTGGCGCGGCGGAAGCCATTGAGCTGATCGCTCACGGCGACAGTCAGTCGTCCAAAGTGGTGGGTCGGGCACTGGAAGACATCGACCTGCCCGAAGGGGCCAACATCGGGGCCATCGTGCGGGAGAAAGACGATGAAACCAGTGAAGTACTGATTGCCCACGACCACCTGGTGGTGGAGCCGGGCGATCATGTAATTGTGTTCCTGCTGCACAAGCAGCATATTCGCGACCTGGAAAAGCTCTTCCAGGTCGGTTTTACTTTCTTCTAGCGTCGGGACGGCCATGCAATTTGCCACCATCGCACGGGTTCTGGGCGTACTGCTGATGCTGTTCAGCCTGACGCTGTTGGTGCCCATCAGCGTCTCGCTCTGGTTCCACGATCAGAATTATCTGACCTTCCTGATCGGCTTTGTCATCACCTTTGGCGCCGGTGCTGCCACTTGGTTGCCGGTGCGCGGACGCCGCCAGGAGCTGCGCACTCGCGATGGCTTTCTGATTACCGCCTTGTTCTGGTTTGTTCTCGGCGCCTTCGGTGCCATTCCCCTGTACTTTTCCATGGGACTGGATCTGTCGTTTACCGATGCGATTTTCGAATCCCTTTCAGGGCTGACCACCACCGGGGCGACAGTCATCAGTGGGCTGGACGCCCTGCCCCCGTCCATTCTGTTTTATCGGCATCAACTGCAGTGGTTGGGCGGCATCGGGATTATTGTGATCGCGGTGGCGATTCTGCCGCTGTTGGGCATTGGGGGTATGCAGCTGTACCGGGCCGAGGCGCCCGGTCCGGTCAAGGACAACAAGCTCACCCCCCGCATCACTGAAACGGCCAAGGCGCTGTTCCTGATTTATCTGGGCTTTACGGTCACTTGCTTTATTGCCTACAAGCTGGCGGGTATGAGCTGGTTCGAAGCCCTGGGACACAGTTTTTCCACCGTGGCCAACGGTGGCTTTTCCAGTCACGATGAGAGCCTGCGCTACTACGACAGCCCGGCCATCCTGTTGATCTGTTCGGTGTTCATGGTGCTGGCCGGTGCCAACTTCGCGCTGCACTTTATTGCCTGGCGCGACAAGAGCCTATGGCACTACATGCAGGACGCGGAGTTCCGCTTTTACTTCGGCTGGATCGTGTTCGGCAGCGTCGTTACGGTATCCTACCTGTATGCGTCAGAGACCCTCGCCTTCACCGACAGCCTGGTGCTGGGGATTTACAACCTGGCATCGACGCTGACCACCGCAGGATTCGCGTCGGACTTCAACCTGTGGCCATCCTTTCTGCCCTACATGCTGTTTCTGCTCGCCTTCCTCGGTGGCTGCGCCAGCTCTACCGGCGGCGGCATGAAAATGATTCGGGTACTGTTGCTGTACAAACAGGGCGTACGGGAGGTCAACCGACTGATTCACCCCAACGCCGTCATTCCGGTCAAGGTCGGAAAGATCAGTGTGCCCGATCGGGTCATTGAAGCGGTGTGGGGATTCTTTGCGATGTATGTGGTGACTTACATCGTCATGTTTCTGGCACTGTTGATGACCGGGCTGGACTTGGAAACCGCTTTTTCGGCGGTGGGCGCCTGCATCACCAACCTGGGTCCCGGCATGGGGGACGTGGCCAGTAACTACGGCGCGATCAGCGACCCGGCCAAGTGGATTCTGACGTTTGCCATGCTCTTGGGGCGCCTGGAAGTCTTCACTCTGCTGGTGCTGTTCAGCCCGATGTTCTGGCGCCGATGAGTTGAGCGGGACTCGGCCCGCTCAGCCTTGAACGCACAGTGAAATTATAGACAGTCGGCGATGACTCCGGCACCGGCGTTGACCGCCACATGATCCGCCACCGTTTCCAGTGGGACCAGGGTGTAATCGTAAGGCGGCTCGTAACTGACCGTGGACTCCGGATCCGGCCCGGCCGTCACATCACCATCCGTCGCGGCAACCCACTCGACATTCACAAACTGGTTTTCACCCAGATCCCAATAACCTATCTCATCGCTGAACCAGGAACCGATCGGGTTCTTCGAATCTTCAAATAGATTGCCATCGATCTTGATGGTTGCACCCATTCGCGAATTGATGCCGGTATTGATCACGCCTTCATAATGATTGTTGAAAATATGGCCTTCACCAAACCGGAACAACGGTAAACGGGAATTGGCATTGAGCCAATGGTTACCATGGAAGGTTACCCGCCGGTGCGCACTGTCCGAATCGCTGCTGCCCCACAGCGAGGTTTTCCAGCTGTCCCGTAGAACGTTGTAGGAAATCGTCACGTTGTCCACGTTCTTTTTACCACTGACCAGCTCGTCGTAAAAATCCTTGTCCGTATCCAGGTCATTGTAAAAGGTATTGTGGTCTATCCAGACATGACTGGCCGGCCCTTCCAGGCTGATGTGGTCTTTGTCACCGATACTGACGTAACGCATGGTCAGGTTGCGCACAATAATATTGTTCGCCCGCCAGATTTTGATACCAATACCATCAAACAGCGCATTGCTGCCCACGCCAATAATCGACACATCGTTCATATCCTTGATGCTGAATTTATCGTCCGGAGAATTCTCCGGCGTGATGGTGCCGTCCACATAGATGATCAACGGTTGGTTGCCCTTGTTGTCCAGCGCCGAAGCTAACTCGACGCCGGTGCTTACCGTCACTTCATCGCCGCCGGCACCGCCCGTGGTGCTTTCACCCAGCGACGCAAAACCCTGGACCTGATTGGCCTGCTCACAGGACAGCCGTCCGGCATCGGGCAGGCCATCATCAGAGCGGGCACTGGAGGAGCTGGAGGAACTCAGAGTGCTGGAGCTTTGCATGCTGCTCTCGCTACTACCGCTATTGTTGTCCTCGCTACTCGACGATGCCGAGCTGCTCGATGGATTTCTGCCGCCTTCGTCGCTGCCCGAGCCGCCGCAGGCGGATAACGTCAGTGCCAACAGCAGATAAAGTAATGGATGGGTTGTTTTCATGGTTCTCTCACTTTTATTTTATTGTTGCCATAAAAAAACCCCACTGTCGCAGTGCCAGACACTCGTACAGCGGGGTTCCTGTTGTGGTCTCGGGCAACGGCCTGCCCGAAACATATTCGGTAAAGGTTATTCGGCTTCGTAGCCGGTAATGTCTCCCAACCCTTCAGGCAGAGCGCCTTTCAGGTCACTGGGCAAGTAATCAGATTCGGTGGTCCAAACCAGCCAATCAATCTTGCTCTTGTAGGGATGACCACCGCCATCGCCAATGCGCACAAAGTTGTCGCCGGCACTGCTGGCCGCCCGCATCTGAACATCCAACAGGCTGATAACCGGCTCGTCGTTACCATCCACGAAGATACGGACGTTACCGTGGGTTGCACTGTTCATGGTCACGCTAATCTGGTAAGTGTGGTACTCCGTCATATCCAACTGATCGTAATAATCCGGTGAGTTGTCGTTGACCGGATCAGCATCTTCAAGTTGGATACCCACCGCGCCTTCCTGATTTCGAAGCAGGGTTTTCAAACGGCTGCCCGCTTCGCCTTCATCGGCAAAGGCGGTTTCGATTTCGAGCAGCCGGCTCTCTTCATTATAACCCTGCACTCGGGCGACGACGGTCAGGTACTTGGGATACCCTTCCGGCAGAACGCCGCGCAGTGTTGCATGATGACGCAGATTGACATCACTGGTGGTGTCGATATCGATGGTCCCATCGCCGTTGACGGTGAAGTAATCCATGTCGGTATCACCACCCAGTTCGAAGCTGGCGTTGCCGCCCGCTTCCAGCGCGATGGAACCATCGGCATCCGGGGCCAGCTCACCATCAAATACGCTCCAGGCGCCCGGAGGATCTTGGGGGTCGGTATTGAACGCTGGGGCGTCATTGCCGCCATCGGGTTCGGGCAGGTCAAGACACTCGTCGATTACGCCAAGTCCGGCGTACTCAAGTACATAGTCACGGACGTCTGACGCCGGCATGATGTCGTACAGGTAACCGGGAATGTACGAGGTGGTGGATTCCTCATGTGCACCGCGGCATTCGCTTCCCGTCGTAGGACAACTTCCACTCGCTGAAATATTTTCGAAAATATTGTCATCGACATCCCAGAAACCGCGCTCTTCACTGAACTGGGAGGTAATGGGATGGCTTACATTCTCAAAGACGTTGCCATCAACGCGAATTTCCGCGCCCATGCGCGAGTTGATCGCCGAACCGTCCACGTCGTGATAGTAGTTGTTAAACACGTGGGCGTTACCATAGCGAAACAGCGGCAAGCGCGAGTTCACGTTGTGCCAGTAGTTGTGGTGGAAGGTGATGGTGCGACCGGCGTCTTCTTCCGCACTGTCGGAGGAACCCCAGAGCGAGGTTTTCCAGCTATCGTGCATGTAGTTATAGGAGATGGTCACATTTTGCACCGCACCGCGGCCACTGACCAGCTCATCGTAGTAATCCTTATTGCAATCTTCATCCAGACCACAGCCTGAGTCCTCCGGTGCCTGGCGACTGTTATACAGCTCATTGTGATCAATCCAGACATTGGTTACCGCGCCATCGCGGCCATCCAGATTGATCAGGTCACCGGTGCCATTCGCCTGCGGAACGTAGCGCATTTCCAGGTTGCGAATGATGATGTTGCTGGCCCCGTGGCTCAGCTCCAGGCCTACGCCTTCAAAACCGGCACTTTCGGTGCGACCGACAATGGTCACATCCTCACGGCGTACTTTAATGCCGCCGTTGGAATTGTCCCAAGTGATCAGATCATCAATATAAATCGTCAGCGGCAGATCGGCGTACTGCTCGTCAGTCAGAACATTCTGCAACTGAGCGCCGGTGACCACGCCAACTTCATGGTTACCCGCACCCACATCGGCACCACCGGTTACGCCATCGCCCAGGGTTGCAAAGCCCTGGGGAGTATTGAAACGTTCGCAAGAGGCCCATTCACCGTCGTACTCATTGGGTCCACTAGCGGACGAAGACGAACTGGAACTGGAACTGGAACTGCTACTTGAGCTTGAGGATGAGCTGGAAGCAGGGGGATTGTCGGAGCCGGAGCCCCCACAGGCGGACAGCAGCGCACTGATGGCCGCAACAAGGGCAAGCTTGTTGATAGTCATGGTTGATTACTCTCACTTCGGTTACTGCGTTTAATAATTATTGAAAATACGTATCCGGCGACCTTCTCACCAATCGCCTATTTTTTGAGCATACCACCAAAACAACGCGGGTTTACAGTGGCTTTACGTTTGTTGAAATACGGGCTGATAGGATCAATATGAAACGCGGAGCGGGGGACGTCAAGCGCGTGGGTGGTGCCATTTCAATGGATGTAACCGATTCTCATGGAGCATGCCGTACTATCAGACACTGAATTCTGGCACCCGGAAAAGGCTATGTATTTTGTGCGTAACCGTTTACATCTGTGTTGGATTCAGCGAGTATCAGTCAGCATAGCTTCCGGGCACAACATCACCCGGTTACGCCCCTGGTCCTTGGCCTGATACAGCGCCCGATCGGTGCGGACAAAGGCATCGATATAGGGCTCACCCGCCCGAATCTGACAGACTCCGAAACTGGCGGTCAGGCGTACTTTTTCATCCATTTCGATGCGGGCGTCGGAGACCAGCTGCCGGATTTTTTCCGCCAGAACCACTGCACTGGTGGCATCCGTATTGGGGCACAAAAGCAGAAACTCTTCACCACCCCAGCGACAGAGCACATCCTGCTTGCGGGTGTACTGATCGAGCAGGTTCACTAACTGGCGCAGGACCTTGTCCCCGGCATCATGACCGTAGGTATCGTTGAAGGTTTTGAAGTGGTCCACATCCAGCAGAATCAATGAGATGGGCTGGAACTCGTTCTGGTGAATCATCTGGGACAGACGCTGTTCAAAACCGTAACGATTGTAGGCCCCAGTAAGCGGGTCGCGGGTGGACAGTTGCTTGTAACGGTCGGTTTCCTCTTTCAACTGCGCATTGCGATTGGAGAGGATATCCAGTTGCCGACGGTGGCGCCGGGTAATCCGGGACAGGAGGACCAACCGATGGATGCCCCAGGCACTCAGCCCCACCAGCCAGATCAGCAGAGTACTCAGGTACCAGGTGGCGGCCGAGATCCACTCACCGACAAAACTCGCCTCTTTGATGATCACATCGTAGTGTCCCGGCTCCAGCGCCTGCGCATAGCCGATACCGATGGCGATCACATTGTGAAACGCGGGACGCCTTAGCTCTCGCGGCAGGTCTCGAGCACTGCTCCACCAATCTGCCAGAGACAGCTCATCAAAACCGATTCTCAGGGTTCCCCCCAACTCTCCGGCCTTGATATCAAACTTGTTGAATTGGGCACTGTTATTGTCGTCCGGGCTGGAGTAGCGCTCATCGTAATGGCGCATAAAGAACTGGACATCCTGATTGTGGCCCGGGGTTTCCAGCTGCAGCTCAAAGGCCTCAAAGTCGGTGAGATCCAACCCGTGCAGATTATCTTCGGACAACAAGAGATTGATGCCGCAGAACACGTAATCGCCCTCGGGCTCAACCCGGCAGCGCCAGTGGTAATCCTCCTCCGGCCCGACCCACTCCGAATGACTCGGCCCGCCCTGCATGGCGTCGCCGTAGGGTGCGAGAATCACCATGCTGTCCGCGTGGGGTACCAATGAGTGCTGCCGCTCGGGAATCAGCGGGTGTGCTGCCACAGCCAGTAAAGTAATGGCAATGGCCACCAGCAAGAAATACAAGGAGCGACTGGGAGACATGGCGGCGCCGTTTTTGTTGAATATTGCGCCAATTGTAGCAAGCAACCTACTTCTTTGGGCGACTGGCTGGGCCATTTATCAGATTATTCTGCTATGGTTAGCCGGTAGTTATAACCATAAACGAGGTCATACCATGCGACTCATAACTCTGTCTTTCTGTTTTTGGCTGCTGACGGCCTGCAGCCTCCAACCCCAGGGCCAATCCGAAGGCTCCGAACCGCAGTTGGGGCGCCTGGACTTTACCAGCGCTCTGGATGGCAGCGAACGGCAGTTTTTCGTGTATTTGCCCAGAGGCTATGAAACTCAAGCCGGGAAAGACTGGCCGGTGTTGATGTTTCTGCACGGCAACGGTGAGCGGGGCAATGGCCGGGACGAGCTGGACTATGTACTGGCCCATGGGCCGCTGTACGAAGCCTGGATCCAGAAACGGGACCTGCCGTTCATCATGATTGTGCCCCAGCTCCCCATGTTCGGGATGGATGAGCACGCGGATTACCTGCGCAACCGGGACCCGTCTCAAATACCCCAACGATTGGCCGATGGGGTTCCTCCCCGCCCGGCGTATTTCCCGACGCCCGACCCCATGAATGGCGTGCCCGCGCCCGCGTCCATGGACGACATTCCCCCCACCCTGCCCAACGGTTGGGACCGAATTGAAGACGACCTGACCATGATGCTCGACCGGATCGAGGCCAACTACCGGGTGGATCAACAACGGGTCTATCTCAGTGGCCTGAGCTACGGTGGCTTCGGTACCTGGTATATGGCCAGCCAGCACCCGGAGCGCTTTGCGGCCATCAGTCCAGTGGTGGGCTGGGGTCACCCGGATCTGATGGCGCCCATTGCGGAACACCAGCTACCCCTGTGGGCGTTCGCCGCCGGGCGCGATCCGGTCGTCACCATTGAGCATTTTTACCCCGGGCTGAACGAGCTGGAAAAGCTCGGACACCCGGCAGTGCGCTTTACCAACCACGAGGACATGGGCCACGATGCCTGGACCCGGGTGTACCGCAGCGAAGACCTGTACCGCTGGTTGTTGGGGCATTCCCGGGCGGACGAACCCTCAGGGGAGTAAGTTCGCCCAGGCCTTGGTGCCGGGATCAATTTTCACATCGCCCTCATGACGGCCAGGAATGGGGGCGAAGCGCAAGGCTTGCTTGGCACCCACTTCCGAGGCGAAGTAGCCCCAGAGGGTCAGTTGCTTGATCATTCGGTAGTAGTCCGCGTCACTGTCTTGCTCCAAAGCCAAAAGCAATTGCGCTCGCTGGTCCGGTGTCAGCGAGCCGGCATCGGTGTTGAACTGAGCCTGGCTGCGCTGCTGCAGGTCGGCCAGACCCCGCAGAAAGACCTGTTGCTCCTCCGGCGTGTAATAACCGCTGACCATCGCCTGCATAAAAGCGCCGATACCGGCGGCTTTGGCACCGGGTGAATCCTCGGTGCTGGGCAGAATGGTCTCACCAAGGTCACTGAGCAGTGCCACCTCCGGTTCGGCCAGCACGGGTTGAACGGCCGTGGGCAATGCGCCGCTTAAAAAGGCGGACGCACCGAATACCTGGGTGGCCGATACCAGACCCAGCGCACCCATCATCGTGTGTAATGCCTGTCTGCGATTCATCTCGCCCCCTTACAGATTGCGTTTATTGAGTTGATCCACCGCGTAATGCGCGGCCCGGGCCGTCAATGCCATATAGGTCAGGGACGGATTCTGGCAGGCGGACGAGGTCATGCAGGCGCCGTCGGTCACAAACACGTTGGGCACCGCATGCAGCTGGTTATGGCCATTGAGCATGGAGGTTTTCGGATCCAACCCCATGCGGGCGGTGCCCATTTCATGAATGGCGAGCCCCGGGGCCTGCTCGCTGTCAACGGTCTGGATGTTTTTGTAGCCGGCTTTTTCCAGCATTTCGGCGGCGCTGTCGCGGATGTCCCGGGTCATATGGTGCTCGTTGTCCGAATAATCGCAGTCCATATTCAGCAGTGGCATGCCCCAAGCATCGGTCTGGTCCTTGCTCAGGGTCACTTTGTTGTCAAAGCGCGGCAGAAACTCCCCCATGCCGGTCATATTGATCCGCCAGGGGCCCACTTCACTCATCTTGTGTTTGAACTCGGCGCCGAAGGGAGCGTCACCCTCCTGGACATTACCCTGCGCCCGGTAGGCGCCCACGGAGTATGAGAAACCGCCAATGTAATGGTCCTGCTTATCATCAAAAATATTGCGAAACCGGGGCAGATAAGTGCCGGTGGGACGACGACCGTAATAGTAACGGTCTTCCAGCCTCTCCACCTCGGCACTCGCCCGGGTGCGGTAGTTGTGATCCATCAGGTAGTGCCCGAGCACCCCACTGTCGTTGCCCAGGCCATTGGGGAAACGCTCGGAGGTGGAGTTCTTCAGAATCAGGGTGGTGTTCAGCGTACTGGCGTTGACGAAAATGATGCGTGCGAAATACTCTGTCACCGCCTTGGTTTCGGCGTCGATCACCCTGACGCCAGTGGCGCGCTGTTTCTGCTCGTCGTAGATGATGGAGTGCACCACCGAGTGTGGACGCATGGTCAGGTTGCCGGTGGCCGCGGCGGCCGGCAGGGTTACCCCGTTGCTGCTGAAATAACCGGTAAACGGGCAGCCCCGGGCGCAACGGGCCCGGTACATGCAGGGCCCGCGTCCATTGTGATGTTGCGACAGGTTGGCGGTGCGGGACATCACCAGATGACGGTTGGGGAACTGGCTTTCGATGGACTGCTTGAAGTGTTTCTCCACCGCATTCATTTCCATCGGTGGCAGAAATTCCCCATCCGGAATCTGCGGCAGACCGTCGCGGTTGCCACTGATACCGGCAAACTTTTCCACGTGGCTGTACCAGGGGGCAAGGTCCTGATAGCGGATGGGCCAGTCCACACCGACGCCGTTGCGGGCGTTGCTCTCAAAGTCGAAATCGCTCCAGCGCTGCACCCAGCGCGCCCACATCAATGACTTGCCGCCGACCTGATAACCGCGAATCCAATCAAAGGGTTTGCTCTGTTGGTAGGGGTGCTCGGCGTCTTTCACAAAGTGATGGGCGGTAGCCTGATTGACCGCGTAGCAGCGCGACAGCACCGGGTTGGCGGCTCTGAACTCCGCGGACATCTCCCCGAACAGGGGCAGATCCCAGGCCTCTTTGTGGGCGGTGGGGTAATCTTCAATGTGCTCGATGTGCCCGCCCCGCTCCAATACCAGCGTCTGCAGGCCCTGCTCACACAGCTCCTTGGCCGCCCAGCCCCCGGAAATACCGGAGCCGATGACGATGGCATCGTAGGTATGCGATTGCTTGCCCGCTCCCAGAATGGTCGCGCTGACCTTGGTTGTCGCCATAACCACACCTTATCGTTATTGATCAATTTCGGGGTACACTGCCCCCACTGGCGAGCCATTATTACCCACCTGTGCGACAAATGAAACCGGTTGCACGGTCAAAAAATGCTCGCTAGACTGACCCAACCATTCAAAATCGACAATAAAGTGAGGACTTATGGACCGGATACCGCTAGGACGACGCCATTTCCTGAAAGGCGCCGCGACCCTCGGTGCCGCCGTGGCGGCGGCCTCTACTCTGCCCGGATGTGGCAGCCTGATCGGCAAGCGCAATACCTTCGATATTTCCCTGGCGCAGTGGTCCCTGCACCGCCGCTTCTTCAGCGGAGACGCCAGCCCCATGGACTTCGCGGCCATCACCCGCCAGGAATTCGAGATCGGCGGTGTCGAGTACGTCAATCAGTTCTACAAGGACAACCTCTCCGACGCCCTGGTCCAGGACCTGCGCCAGCGAGCGGACAATGAGGGCGTGCGCAGTCTGCTGATTATGATCGACGGCGAAGGCGCCCTGGGTGCCCCCACCGAAGCCGATCGGAAACAGACTGTGGACAACCACAAAAAATGGGCCGACGCCGCCCACGCCCTGGGCTGCCATTCCATCCGGGTAAACGCCCAGAGCCAGGGCAGTTACGACGAACAGCGCGAGCGCGCGGCCGATGGTCTGGTCAAGCTGGCGGAGTACTGCGAACCCCTGGGCCTGAATGTGCTGGTGGAAAACCACGGCGGCCTGTCCTCCAACGCCCGTTGGCTGAGCCAGGTGATGGAAACCGCCAACCACCCACGAGTGGGCACCCTACCGGATTTCGGCAACTTCACCATCAATCGCGAGACCGGCGAGAGCTACGACAAGTATCAGGGCGTGCGCGAGCTGATGCCCTATGCCCAAGCGGTGAGCGCGAAGAGCTATGCCTTTGATGCTCAGGGCAATGAAACCAGCATCGACTTTCACCGGATGATGGATATCGTCATGGCCGTGGGTTACAGCGGCTGGGTGGGCGTTGAGTACGAGGGCGATAGGCACTCGGAAGCGGAAGGGATTATTCTGACGCGGGATTTGTTGCGGTCGATCAAAGGCTGACCTTAAACGGCTGTCCGAACAAAAGAAGCCCCGCATACGCGGGGCTTCTTTTGTTTAGGGTAACAAGAAAATCCTTTTTCTTGGGTCGCCCTTATTACATCGGCTCAACAATCAAGTTATCGATGTCGATGGCGCAGCCGGACTCGCAGCGGAACTGCAGGAACGACTCTGTAGTACCGAGATTTTCAGTAATCTCGTAAACGTAGGTTTGCCCAGCTTCATAGGTACGGGAATCTACATTCACGATGCGAGAGTCGAAATCATGCAGAGAGTTCGAAGAACTGGTCGTATTATTATCCAGATATACGAAGAAGTTGGCTGTTGCGTCTTCTTCCACTGGAACAGTGTTTACCGCAACGACATCGAACTGAATGCGGAACGGCTGACTCAGATCCATGTCACCTTGGGGTTCAGTGGTTTCGGACGTAGTGGCGGCCCGAGTCCGGTCACCTGCTGTGATACGAGAAGAATCAAAGCTCAGAACACCATCCACTACAGCAGTTGTACCACCGGTCTCATAATAGAAGGAGGTACTGGCGTCAGTGGACACATGGCGATATTCAGTGCTGTAGAAGTCTTCTGATGTAATGCCCTCAAAAGCTTCATTGATCAGCCCTGCGTCTCCACCATTAGAGTCCTGATACTGGATTACAATATCGCTCAGCGTGATGCCCAGCTCAGAATCCGGACCCTCAGGCTGACCACAGCCTGAATCACAGCGGAACTGGAAGAAAGAAGTAGCAGTGCCCACATCGGACTCGATAACTACTTCCTGACCATCTGTGAGGGTGTCCAGTGTTGCGGAGTAAATAGTAGTAGCGTCTTCATGCACTGAGTTCCAACCATCTTCTGCACTACCGGTGCCAGATTCAGTGTTGTTCACGTAGATCATGAAATTGCCACCAGCGTCGTTAGCCTTGTTGACGGTGAAGCTGACGGTATATGGCTGGCTCAAGTCGATTCCGCCGACGGCCTCCAGACCGGTGCCTTCATCATGACCAACGTAGAACCGACCATCGCCCCAGGTAATCGCGTTATTCGCAACATACATGCGGGAAGAACCAGCGCGCGGGTTGTAGAACGGCTTGGTCAAATCATCCGGGAAAGCCAGAAAGATTTCGTTTTCCTCACCGAAGAACTCTTCGAATGTCATGTCGAGGTTAACGCTCAGCGGCAGACCTTCGAATGCAACACCTTCGAACTGCGGAGGCTGCACATACTCTTCGTTGACTTCACAGGTGGCGTATTCCACGGCATCACCAGCCTGATGTTCTACCACCAGGTTACTGATCACTGCGTAACCGCCGCTGCTCACCCGCAGCTGCAAGTAAGAGGTAGAAGTACCCACAGGCATGCTATCGCCATCCAGTGCCGGGATAACAGCGATGGTGTCTCCGACACGGTTGCCTTCGTTATCCATCATGTAGGCATCACCAGGAACATCAACGACTACGCGATTACCGGCCTGGAAAGTACCGATTTCTTCTCGCAACAGTAACGAAGCAGTGCTCCAGAGTGAGTCAGCTTGGCGACCACCACTGTTGTTGTCGACGTAAAGCTCCAGATTACTGAAACCAGAGCCCCAAGGGCCGTTGTCGTTCAGGCAGAAAGAAACGCGGTAGGGTTCGCTCAGATCCAACTCACCCCAGCTGCCCAGCTCAGCGGTAGCACCTTCGGCACCATCGCTGGTATCGCTCTTTCTATCGTTGGCATTTTCGTCCGTCAAATCGGACAGAATCTGACCGATGCTCATGCGAGCACTGTCAATCAATGCGAGATAGCCGTTACCCGCCATCCAACTGGTAGACTCAGGATCAACTTCGCCGATGGACACTTCCCCGGTGTCGGGGTCTTCAGCCCACAAGCAACAGGTCGGGTAATAGAACGAAGGATGTGGATCGGTCAGCGTGGATTCATTGCCATCCTCATCCACGATAGTGTTGGATGCTGGAGTATTCAGTGCTTTGTAGGAGTCACTGAAGAAGTCAAGCGTACTGGTCGCTTCGAAGTTCTCTACCAGAGGCAAGGTTTCAGCTTGAATTTCAATCTGAGTACCTTCCTCGGGCGGATCATCTTGTGGGATGTCATCGGGGTCGTCATTACCGCCCCCGCCACCACCGCCGCCGCTACTACCACCGCAAGCGACCAGGGTGCTGCCCAGCATTAATGCTGCTAATAATTTAAGTTTCATATCGGTTGATCTCCTACGTTTTTATCTAATGATATCTCTCTACACCCCAGTTAATTGCTCTACGCAATAGCAGAGCAATCAACCATGAGTTCTTTTACCAGAAGCGTATGGTAGCCCCCACCTGAAAGGTGCGACCCAAACCTTCCGATTCATACATCACCGGTCCGTTGGAGTAATCGTTACCACGGAAATAGAAGACATCTACATCCTCTGTCACATTCAGGACATCGAAGTAGAACTTAATGTCTTCGTTCAGGTTGTAAGTGGCCTTGAAGTCCAGGCCAAAGATTTCATCGTGGAACACATCTGCCCAGCGTCGACAATTTTCCGGGTAAACAACGCCTGAACCCGTTGCACCTTCGAGCGCATCGGGATTACTGGCATCATTCAGCGCCGCCCACTCCCGGTCAGTCTGGATGTCTGCGGCAGAGCAGGAACCAATCTGCTTGAGAACCTCACTACGATAATTTTGAATCAAACGCGCAGAAAACATCTCGTTTTCCCAACCCAAGGTCAGGTTTGCGGTCAAGTCAGCCTGATTTGGCAGCCTGATATCGTCTGCACGGACCGTCTCCCCTGCGTCTGCGGTACTGCTAAGCAATGTCATATTACCGTTAATAAAGAAATTGTTATCAAAGTAACGGGAGTAACTGATTTCTGCACCATACACTGACGACGTATCCCCATTGAGCGTGGTATTTACATCCTGGAAGACATGGTCCTGGTCGATGCGGAACACGTTCTCGGTAATGGACGGATCACCGCCATTCGACGAATCGATACGATCCAAAGCCACTTTAACTGAACCTGGAAGATCGTTTCTCGCAACATCAATACCCCTTACTTCAACAATAAAGTCATCGATTTGCTTATAGAAAACGGCCAGTTCGGCGAAGTGGCCGTTGGGCCCATACCAACTGACCGACGCATCGAAGTTAGTGGCTTCCATGGCTTTCAGATCAGTATTGCCCAGTTCTAAGGCGTTTCCTTCACAAAGGGTGAAGTTCTGCGAAATGAACTCGACATAACCATCGTTAGGCGCACCCAAATCGTCCTGAAGGTTATCACTGCAATTATCGCGGCCTTCAATCGGGTCCGCTGCGCTCAGGAAAACCCGACCGTCAAATCCGGCGTCTGCACTAGCGTCATCGTAGTCAGGACGATTGTAGTTGGTCCAAAGGGAACTTCTCACCAACAGGTCGTCTCTTGGCTCCCAACGCAAATGCAGACCGGGATATACACCATCGTACTGATTGACGACAAAACCGCCGGTTGTTGGGTCTCCGAGGGGCATTACGATATCCCGAACAACGCCATCTTCCTGCTGGAAGCGATCGTGACGCAAAGTGAACCAACCTGTAGAACCAAACTCGGTTTCTACATACCGTGCACCAGCAATCAACCACATGTTATCTGTCAGGTTGAATTCACCCATCAGATAAGCTTCATTGCTCTCTTCATAGATTGCGTAGTTATCGCTCTTGCTCGCTTGGCCACTTCTATTCGGGTCCAAGTTCAAGGGGATTTGGCGCGTAATATCGAGAAGATTTTCGGCATCAGCCGTTGTTATGAAATCGTGATCGAAGCGAGGGTTTCTAGGTGTATAGGTTTCGAAATCGCCGCGACCAATACCCGTGTTTGCCCAGGTAAGACATTCTTCGTCACCTTCACAAGCAAAGGGGTAGTCACTCGGGTTTACACTCCAACGAGCGCGATCCCGGCTACGGGTACGCTCTTTGGCGAGAACACCAGCCTTGAAGTAGTTGACAAAGCCGCCTTCAAAATCACGACGGATATTCAGTTTGAACTGCTCCACGTCGTCTTCGCGGAAGCCGTCCTCCAGATATATCCCGTCGTACACAAAGGCTTCCTGTCGACGCTCTCCAAGCTCGTAACCAGGGAAACCTGCATAGCCACCCGTTCCGGGAACACCGGAGGTTGGAATTACAGCACCGGACTGTTCAGCCAAGGCGCGAATCTGTGTGCGCGAAAGTACCTGAGCTTCGATATCGTCCTGGAAAGACCGCGCGTACATTGGGAGCGACTGAATTCGGAACTGTACCCTTCTGTCATCCGGATTGGTTTGCTCGCCCACTGAATTATGGTACTCGTAGTCCACCGTCCACAGATCAATATTGTTTTCGCCACCCAGAGCGAAGGTGGTTGTCTTATCTTCAGCCTCCTGGATGAAAACGTGCTGCTGCAAATCTGTATCAGATACGGCAAAGCTGTTATTTTCAGGGTTCACATAGGACACGTACCGTGCATCACCCTGCCCAAAACGGAAGTACTCCCGCAGGGTCAGCTCTTCATCGGTAAAGGTTGAGTGGTCATAGCGAACAAAGTACTCGCTATTGTCGGTTGGCCGCCACTCCACGTTAAAGGTACCCGCCGTAGTAGTGCGTACGCTCTCATCTTGACGGACCTCGAACTCCCAGGGAGCCAGGATTCTCGGCTCATCGATATAAGGATCGACTACACCTTCCTGCAGGTACTCCAGAGAGCTTCTGGCGTTGTTTTCACGATTGTTGCTGTCATCACCGAGCTGTGGCCGAGAAACGCGCAAGAATCGAAGGTCGTTGCTGGTATCGTGAAATATCTGATTAACTTCGGTAGCGCGCTCTTCGTGAGACAGGGAAACCGCAATACCAATCGTTTCATCAGCGAGAAGTTTAGTAGCCTGGATAGTCGCTTTCGGCGAAAATTCTCCACGCTGCTCATGCATAGCCCCTTGAAGGCTTAATCTGAGGCTATCCTCACCGCGGGAGAACGCGGTCACTGAGTTCACGTTGACGCGGCCACCAATCGAGTTCAGGTCCATATCCGGCGTCAATGATTTGAAAACTTCAATGGACCCCATCAAGTCAGCAGGAATCGAATTAAGTGCGACAGAACGGTTATCGGTGCTTGAAGAGGCTAGTTCAGAATTGTTCAGGCTTACGCCAACGAAATTCGGACCCAGACCCCGGACGTTCACAAATTCACCCTGGCCGTCACTCTTCTGAATAGTAACACCCGGAAGGCGCTGAAGCGCTTCAGCGACGTTCTGATCAGCAAAATTACCTGCGTCATCCTGAGAGATGACGGAGCTGAAGATGTCCCGGTTACGCTCAATTTCTCGAGCGTTCAGCTCTGCAGCTCGAACACCCTGGACAAGAATTTCTTCCAGCATGGGCTCGGCAGCCTGATCGTCCTGAGCATGGGCAATAAGGGGCAGGGAACCACCAGCCACCAGCGAAACCGCCAGTGACAGCATACGTTTATGAAACATTTTGTCTCCCTCGACTACTACTTTATTAATTTATTTAGGTTGAAACTTTTTCTGAGATTCAGACGGACTTATGCCGCTTTAGAATCCGATTGATATTTTTAGTGTACGTGTCTGTACGGATTGTCCTGTACTGCTTTATTGGAACTGCTTTATCGGATTTCTCTCGCGCTCAATTCGTCTGTTTATATGGTTGATGGTGGTAGGTTTTACAGACTTTTTTTGAGCGTTACCTAAAGATCTTTGCACAGGGAGTGGCACAATTCAAGGCCAACTGGGGTGATTTTTGGCTAAAGAGCCAAGTATTACTAACAGTACCTTTTTAATGAAGTGTGGTTCTATGCGCCAGTCATTTTTCGCTATCTGGCCATTTATTAGGCCAGCCAACCTAATCATTTTTGATGTATTAAAACAGTAATCCCAACACTCGATCAGAACCTGAATGTGCGACTCTATTGCTTTTTGATCACTGTCAGCGGGTTATTGCACTTACTCTGATTTGGTCGAGCTGCATGAATTTGGTTATCGATAAATCCGATATTGACTAGCCGCCTGTCCTGCATATCCCAACAAACGGAGGATAAGCGGCAACCTCAGGATTGTACCCGGGGGATTTCCCGGCGGACCTTGAGAAAGCGGTAAACGCCAATCCCTGCCATGACCAATCCACCAAAAATGGCGACCCAGGCCAGCACTTTCAGAACCGGTTGCTCCGGTAGAAACTGCAGCACCACACCGCCACCGATGATGACGGACAGCGCCGTGCGTATGTAGGACAGCAGGGTACGCTCGTTGGCCAGGTGGGTGCGCTCAACCGCAAGGTGGTCGCGCAGATCGGTATCACTCACTAAGAACCTCCGTAGGGGTTTTCCGCAGATAGTCAGTCATGGCTCAGGGTCTCATTGAATAGTCTGTAATGAGGGATTCGACAGGCTGTCACGATAGATGACCGTGCAATTGCGTCCTGCCGCTTTGCCTTCATACAGCGCCTGATCGGCGTGTTTCATCATTTCATTGACGCTCAGCGCCTGGCCGTGACGTTGCACCGGGGTCACACCGCAACTGAGTGTGTGTGCGATGGAGTGTCCTTCGTAGAGCGTCGGCGTTCGGGCAAACTCTTCGCGGATTCGCTCGGCAATAGCGCGTGCCGACTGTACTCCGTCGGTTCGCACCAACAAGGCGAACTCCTCACCACCGTAGCGGATGCAGACATCGGTGTCCCGGCAATGCGCCCTAAGTAATCGGGCCACTTCTCTCAGCACCTGGTCTCCAGCATCGTGGCCGTATTGATCATTGATCTGTTTGAAATAATCCAGGTCGATCATGATCAGGTACATGGGTTTTCGGTGGGCGGAACCGCTCTCGATAAAGCCTTCGTACTCACTCTGCAACAGCCGTCGGTTACCCAGACCAGTCAGTGGGTCCTGATTGGCCAGCGCCAACGCCTTGCGCCGTTCAGTTTCGAGATTCAGGAGACGCTCTGTTAATGCGACGGTCAGAAATACCGCCTCAAGCAGGCTTCCGACCTGCAACAGTATCAGTGCGTACATACCATTGGGAACAATGCTCAGGTAAGCACTGGCCAGCGTCAGGAGCAAGCTGACGCAATACAACAGCCAGGCGAGAAAATACCAGCGCGCGTACCGCAGGCCGCTATACCAGGCGTGAGCACCGATGACTGGCAGCAAGAATGCAATCACCGCCAGGGTGATAAACGCGATGTGTAACGCCGGCTCGTAGGCGCCCATCAGGCGCACAGCAATGCCCGCCAGTGCCACAAACTGGATCACCTGCAACAGACGATGGCCCAGCGGGAAATGAACGCGGGTATTCAGGAATGACTTGGAGAACTGTGTGGCGCAGAGTGCGAACAATAAGAACGCGATATGGAAGCCTTCGTTGTGCCCATAAATACTGTCAGGCCAGAGGTATTGATAGCCGAATCCGTTCAACAGCGTCCACTTCCAGCCCGTGGCCAGTAGCAATGCCGCATAGATGAAAACGCTGGGGCGACGCAGCAGAGTTCCAATGATCAACGCAAGAAACAACATCACGGCCAGGGCGCCGTAATAGGCACCAAACCACAGGTTTTCGTACTGTACCGCCTGAGTGAATGCTTCCGGAGAATACAGGGTAAACTGAAGACTGACCGAGTCCGGCTTGTCGTAGTAGACCTTCAGATATATATCCGTGTAACTATCGCCTCCTGTTTGACCTGGAAATGCCAGGGTGCGGTAATCAATCGGGCGTTCATGGAAGGGGACCCGGTCGGACAGGTGCGCTCGTTCAAACTTTGAGGCGGTAGCATCACGGGTATAAAGCTCGATGTGATCGAGATAGGATGTTTTATGGACCAGTATCCAGGAAACCGGTTTATTGTGAGTGTTAACCAACCGGGTGCGTAACCAGTAGGCCTGACCCGATATACCCTGATTGATGTCGGCCCTATGCAACGGCCGAAAACCCTTATCGGTTCGAACCTCCTCAAGGGGCACATCAGGTGCAGCAGGCCGAAATTCGACCTGTTCCACCAGAGACTGTTGAGTCAGCCCCTCAAGCTCAATCACAGGCTCCCGAGCGTGGGTCGCCGTGCTGACCAACAGCAGGACAAGCCACAACAGAAGCGCCCGCGGCCCGAGCGTTGCCACAGTTGTCGTAGTACGGTTTGTAATCATTCAGGGGCCAGGTTCGCAGTGCCGATACCGGGAGTATAGGCGAAAAAAAAGCGCCACCCCAGTGGGTGGCGCCCATCAGCTTCAGCCCGGCTCGCCAGGGCGAGCCGTCGAGGGTCAGTAGCTGTAACGCAGGCCGAGGTAAACCTCTCGGCCGGTGGTGTTGTACTCACGCACCAGGTTCATGTCGCCCAACGGACCGGTGGTGTACAGCCGCTCGGTCTCGTTGGTCATGTTGATGCCTTCCAACGTCACCTTCAGGTCATCGGTGATGTTGTAGAACGCCGACATGTCCAGACGGGTCGGACCGGTGGTGGCGTGCTGAGCGTTGCCGTTGCTGCCGGTCGGGTCGGTAATGTAGTCGTCCCGACCGTTGATGGAGCCACGGATACCATAGCGGTCAGTCTCATAGTACAGGGTGAAGTTGTAACTCTCTTCCGACAGGCCCGGGAGAGTGCTGACCACCGTGTCAAACCGGGACTCCGAACTCACATAGGTGTAGTTGGCAATCATACCCAGGTTGTCGAACGGTGCCGGCAGGAAGGTGAACGGCTGCTGATACGCGATCTCCACCCCATCGAGCTGGGCGCCATCGCCGTTGACCGGCTGGGAGGTAAACCAGGCCGATCCGTTGATATCCACCGCGTTGGGCTCAAACAGCGGAGAGTCCGGGTCGTAGGCCGGGTAGTTGGACACGATCTGGCGCAGCTCCGGGGTGAGCGGTCCTTCCACTTCGTCAC
The DNA here is from genome assembly GCF_003762925.1 of Marinimicrobium koreense. Classification (NCBI taxonomy): domain Bacteria; kingdom Pseudomonadati; phylum Pseudomonadota; class Gammaproteobacteria; order Cellvibrionales; family Cellvibrionaceae; genus Marinimicrobium; species Marinimicrobium koreense. The sequence continues at coordinate 2,877,327 of NZ_RJUK01000001.1, read as the reverse complement.
CGCTGATGAAGCTTTCGATGTCTTTGTGGAACAGGGTCACCGCCAGCAGCGCTTCGCTGTCGAAGTACCACTCCAGGCCCAGATCCACGGCGCTGGCGCGCATCGGGTCGAGGTTCGGATTACCCCGGCTGATGTTGCCGTTGATCGGCGTCACACCGGTCACGGTGGGTGACAGGCTGCCCAGTCCCGGGCGGGTGATGTTGCGGGAGATGTTGGCGCGCAGCAGCAGGTCTTCTTCAATTTCCCACACGATGTTGGTCGAGGGCAACACGTCGGTGTAGGCGTTGTCCTCGGACAGCAGGATCGCCTCACCGGTGACCGGATCTTCGGTAGCACCGCTCGAGGTCATGAAGGTCCGTGCGATACGGAGGCCGCTGTTCACCCGCAGCGGACGATCAAACACGCTGGTTTCAAAGTCCACTTCACCGTACAGGCCCATGGTCTCTTCCTGTACGTTCCAGGAGGAGGCGTCCACCGGTACCGGGGTGAATTGGCCCGCACCGTAGGCTTCAATGGTGTTGTCGAAGTGGGCGATCAGGAAGTCGCGCGGGAAGCCGCCGGGGGCATCCAGGCCGCTGGCAAAGTCATCGATACCGATACCGGTCAGTGAGGTGGCCAGATCCGAGGTCACTTCATCCGGTGCATCGATGGTGCCTTCGGTCGGGTTGTAGCGCAGTGAGTCCACTTCCCGGTCGTTGTAGATAAAACCGGTTTTGAACACGGCGCCGCCCTGCTCGGTTTCCAGATCCAGACGGAAAGTGGTGTTGTCACGATCCACCACGTCTTTGCGCAGCGTCGGGCCGGAGAAGAAGTAGTTCGACGGTTCCAGAATATCGAACCCGTAGCTCATTTCCGCAATGTCGGAATCCGCACCGAAATCGAAGGTGAAGTCGTGACCTTCCGAGGCGGTCAGGTTGAAGCGGTACTGTTCTTCATCGTGTTCGGAGTTGGCGTTACCCAGCATGAAGCTCAGTTCGGTGCGATCGCTCAGATCGTACTTACCGGAGAACACGGTCTGCAGGAAAGTGGTTTCCGAGAATTGGCCGCGGCTTTCCGAACGCGGGGTCACGTTCTGGAAGGTACCGGCCACGATCTGACGGCCGGCGGCATCCAGGGTCACACTGGTGGGTGTGATTTCATCGAAGGTGTTCCGGAACTGGGCGAAGTAGTTGTAGGACTCGCGGTCGTTCGACAGCTCGGAACCGACGATGTCCAGACCCAATTCCAGGCGATCATTGGGGCGGAACTGGAACGCGGCGGTCACACCGGTGCGATCCTGGGTGTTGCCAAAGTAGTCCATCCGGGGCAGGCGCGGGGTCCACATGTAGTCGAGCGGATCGTCACCTTGAGTGTATTCGGGGTGGTTGGTATCCGGGTCGGGCGTGCCGTTGATGGTGGTACCACTGGTATCCGCCCAGCTCTGGCCGTTGGCAAACGGCGATGTATAGCGCACAGTGCCGAAACCTTCCTGACGCACGGTGCGGGTGGAGTGAGCCACCGAGAACAGCACCCCGACGGTGTCGTCCATAAAGGTGTTGCTCACCAGCGCGGCGAATCGCGGGTCGGCCTCGTCGGCGACGTTATCTACGGTGAACTGGCCGCTGACGCTGGCGTTCAGGCCGGGGTTATCAAATGGCTTGGCGGTAAACAGCTCCACGGTACTGGCCAGACCGCCCTCTTCCACCGACGCCTTGGGCGACTTGTGAATGTCGATGCGGTTGAACAGTTCCGAGGCGAAGATGTTGAAGTCCATGGAGCGGCCGCGGTTGACGCCGCCGGAGGAGTCCAGGCCGCCGGCGCTGCCGGGGACTTCCATGCCGTTCAGGGTACTGCGGGTGAAATCCGGGCTCAGGCCGCGCACGGTGATGCTGCGACCTTCACCGCCTTCGCGGGTGATGGCCACACCGGGGACCCGTTGCAGGGACTCGGCCAGGTTGAGGTCAGGCATTTTACCCATGTCTTCAGCGACAATGGTTTCGACGTTGTTGGCGGAATCGCGTTTGATGTCCAGCGCGCGTTCCAGACTCTGGCGGAAGCCGGTGACCACCACCTCTTCCAGGGCGCCAGCACCTTCGTCTTGGGCGTGGGCAGCGGGCATGGCAGCAGCAGCGAGCGCCAGGGCGAGCGGGCTCAGGTGGAATACTTTCATTCTCAAACTCCCTCAATGTTTATTGTTAGAACAGGGTTCTTGTATTGGAATGGCAACTCAATGGTTGCGCAATCAAATAATGGCACAGGTGTTACATGGGGTAAAGGGTTCGACGCAAAATAGACGACTTTACTTGAGTTAAGTCACAAAACACGGCTACTAAGGCATTTTGGCGCATGTAACAGCATTTTATAAATGCCAAAGGCATAAAAAAGCCAGGCCGTTATTTCAACCTGGCTTTACGGGTGTTGCTAGTGGTGTAAGAAGAACGCCGATCGATCTTAGGCGCTCATTCCCAGATCCCGGTTCACACCATTGATCAGCGCTTTGATGGCGGCCGCGACAATGTTCTTGTCCTGCCCGACGCCAAACACGGGCTTGTGGTCGCCCACTTTCACTTCGACATAGCATACTGCCGCCACATCGGAGCCGGCGCCCAGGCCGTGCTCGTGGTAGTCCACTACCGTAATGGTCTGACCCGCGTGCTCACCGAGGGCCTTGGCGGCGGCATCAATCGGGCCATTGCCGGTACCGGTCAACTCCACTTCCTGGCCCTGGAACTTGCCCAGGATCAGGGTGTTCACCACGCCGTCTTCGCCATCACTGACCCGACTGCTGGTGTACACATAAGGCGCGTTGACCTGCAGGTACTCCTGATCAAACAGCTTGTAGATATCGCCACTGGCCACCTCTTTGCCCGAGGTGTCACTGACTTTCTGGACCACGCCGCTGAACTCGATCTGCAGACGACGGGGCAATTCATAGCCTGCCTGCTGCTGAAGCAGGAAGCTGACACCGCCCTTGCCGGACTGACTGTTCACCCGCACCACGGCATCGTAGCTGCGGTTGAGGTCGGCCGGGTCAATAGGCAGATAAGGGACTTCCCAATAGCCCTCCGGGTCCTGCACCGCAAAGCCCTTCTTGATTGCATCCTGGTGTGAGCCGGAAAAGGCGGTGAACACCAACTCACCCGCATAGGGATGGCGCGGATGAACCGGAAGCTGGGTGCACTCTTCGGCCAACTGGCGGATCTGATCAATGTCGGTGAAATCCAGGCCCGGGTGAATGCCCTGGGAGTAGAGGTTCATGGCCAAAGTCACCAGGTCCACATTACCGGTGCGTTCGCCGTTGCCGAACAGACAACCTTCCACCCGGTCAGCCCCGGCCATCACCGCCAGCTCGGCGGCCGCCACGGCGGTACCCCGATCGTTGTGCGGGTGCACACTCAGAATGATGCTCTCGCGATTGTTGAGGTTGCGGTGCATCCACTCGATCTGGTCGGCGTAAGTGTTGGGCGTGGACATTTCCACGGTCGCCGGCAGGTTGAAAATCATCTTGCGTTCGGGTGTCGGCTGCCAGATGGCCGAGACCGCATCGCACACCTCTTTGGCGAACTCCACTTCGGTGCTGGAGAACACTTCCGGCGAATACTGGTACACCCATTCGGTGCCCGGTTGAGCTTCGGTGAGCTCTTTCACCCAGCGGGTGCCGCGCTCGGCAATCTCTTTGACACCGGCCTTGTCGGTCTTGTAGACGATCCGGCGGAACGCTGGCGCCACGGGGTTGTACATATGCACGATGGCCCGGCGCGCGCCTTTGAGCGATTCCACGGTGCGGGCGATCAGATCCTGGCGCGCCTGGGTGAGCACCTCGACAGTGACGTCATCGGGAATGTGATCTTCCTCGATCAGGCGACGTACAAAGTTGAAATCGGTGTCGGAGGCCGACGGAAAGCCCACTTCAATTTCCTTGAAGCCGATCGACACCAGGGCTTTGAACAGGCGCAACTTGGTGTCCACATTCATCGGATCGATCAGGGCCTGATTGCCATCGCGCAGGTCGGTGCTCATCCAGATCGGCGCCTGATCAATGACCTTGTTGGGCCACTGACGGTCCGGGAGCTGAATGGGCTCGAAACGACGGTATTTCTTGGCGGGGTTGGCAATCATGGCTCGGCTCCATTGGCGCAAACTTCGGTTTAAGGCACAAACATGGGTTTAAAAGGTTGCCCGAGGAGAGCGGTGACGTTCAGCCGGGTAGGCTGTTCAGTGGGGAGCAGAACGCTGCGGGTAGCAGTGAGAGACATCCCCGGGGTGGGCTTGTGGCCCGCCGCTCATCCGTTATCAGGCATTGGGGATAGTATATGGCTTACAGGCCGCCAATAAATTGCTAAGATGACTCAGATAACGCCGGTATTGGCAATTTATGCCAACAATTTAACCGTAATCAGAATATTGTATCCCCATGACCACTAAACTCGATCGTTACGACCACATGATCCTCGACACCCTGCAGCATCGGGGGCGGATTACCAACCAGGAACTGGCCGAAGCCATCAGCCTTTCACCCTCCCCCTGCCTGCGCCGGGTGAAACAGATGGAGGAAGACGGACTGATCGATGGCTATGTGGCGCTGTTGAACGCCCGCAAGCTGGGGCTGAACCTGATGGCGTTTATTGAAATCAGCATGGACAAGCACACCCCGGACCGGTTCAGCGCCTTTGAAGATACGATTGCGACTTATCCGGAAGTGCTCGAATGTCACCTGATCACCGGCCAGTCTGCCGACTACCTGCTCAAGGTGATTGTGCGGGATATGGATGCCTATCAGCAGTTTCTGTTGCAGAAGCTGACCCGGATCGAGGGGGTGAGCGGTGTGCATTCGTCCTTCGTATTGAAAAGTCCGATTAACAGCACCGCCCTCCCCGTCGACTGATTACCGATAGTGAGCAATCACTTCCGAGGCCAGTCGTCCGTCCGGAAGGGAGTCGCCGGCAGGCCCTCGCGATTGCACAGGTTGGCCTGATCCGGGTTGTCCGCCCAGGCATAGCGTACCGCCGTCGGCCGGCGAACTTCAGCGCTCTGTACCACCACGGAATCGCCTTCGATGCGCGCATCGGCCCAGACAAAATCGCGGTCTTCGCCGGCGATGGCAAATTCGGCCAAGGGTTTACCGTTGCAGGAGGCCAGCCCCGAGCCGGTATGCTCAAAGCTCAGGCGGACCTGGCGTCCATCCACTTCCATCCCGGTATAGATCGGACCAAAGGCCACCAGGTCTTCATCATAAGCCACCGCTTGGGCGGCCAGGGCCAGCCGCTCGCCCACGGTCTGCTTATCCAGCGGATGAATATCGTTCCACTCGCCGACGTCGATGGCCACCGCCATACCGGTGTGGGGGACACGCAAGGTGTTCAGTTGCGCTTCGCGCAGGCGGGCCCAGTCACTGTCCACCGGCTCATCCCGGGTTTCCAGGTAGTTGGCCAGTTGCACAAAAATAAACGGTTGATCGGGCTGCGCCCACTGGCGACGCCACTCGTTGATCACCGCCAGGAAGGATTCGTTGTACTCCGCCTCGCGACCGACATTGGATTCGCCCTGGTACCAGATGACACCCTTGATGGCGTAATCGGTCAGCGGTGCAATCATGCCGTTGTACAACCCCATGGGTTTCCAGCGGATGAAGGTGGGCGGATCCAGGTTGTCCAATTGCGCACCCTGCTTGACCTTCCACTCACCGGTCAGATCGACGACTTCATCCTCCCGGCGCAGCTCATAGGGCTTGTCTTCCACAAAACCCGGTCGACCATTCTCACTGGTCAGGCGCACGGTCAATACGTTTTCACCCGCCTTGAGCAGGCCTTCGGACACCTCGTACCAGCGCGGCGGGTATTGGTAGCCGGTTTGTCCGACGCGCTCGCCATTCAGGTAGGTCACATCGGCGTCCACCAGGCGGCCCACTTCCAGAAAGGCCGCTTTACCGGCCCAGTCTTCCGGCAGAGTGATGGTTTTGCGCAGCCACCAGACACCGTTGGCCTTGTCCTCCTCACCCCAGAAACCGGGCAGTGTCACCGTTTCCCAGTCGCTGTCATCAACCTCCGGCTTGGCCCAGAGGGCCTCGCCGTTCTTGAAGCCGGGGTCCAGTTCGTCCCGACGCTCACGCCACTGTTGACCCCGAGCGTTATCCGCCGAGCTCACCTGCTCAATCAAGTCATCATCCCGCCAGCGCTTGGCCTCTTCCAGGTGGTGCGGGAAGGCTTTCAGGGCAGATTCACTCAACCAGGCTTCCGACGGTGATCCCCCCAGGGCGGCATTGATCACACCCACCGGCACGTCGTATTGCTGATGCAGGTCCTTGGCGAAAAAATACCCCACCGCGGAAATACCCGGCAGGGTTTCGGGAGTCACCGACAGCCATTCACCACCGTCCAGGTCCGGCTCGGGGTGCTTGAATTGATAGCGGTCAGGGACTTCAAAAAAGCGGATCTCGGGATAATTCGCTTCGGCCATTTCCTCCGCGTACAGCGGTTTGGTCCGGGCCATGGTCAGCTCCATATTGGACTGACCGGAGGCGAGCCACACGTCCCCCACCAGAACATTCTCCAGGGTAAGGGTGTTCTCACCTTTAACCGTCAGCTCATAGGGGCCGCCGGCTTTCATTTCTGGCAAGGTCAGCTGCCAGCGCCCGTCATCGGCGGTCACGGTTTGCCACGTGAAACCCTGAAAGTGAACACTTACTGCCTCGTCCGGATCGGCCCAACCCCATACCCGGATTTCCGTGTCTCGTTGAAGTACCATGCCATCGCTGATCAAGCGCGGCAGGGTGACTTCGGCCTGAACGGCGGCACAACTGAGCGCCGCCCCCATCATCAATGCTCCAACCCGGTATTTCATCGTTATTAAACTCTCTTTGAATTAAAGGTGGCGCCGGCACACGTCAGGAACCAGGCTGTTATAGTCGTACTGATTATAACAATCCTGTGCTCATACTCCACCTCAAAACCCTCAGCGTGAAGAAGTGCCGTAGTAACCTTTTGGATAACTTTATATTCATATTGACAATAATAAGCGGAGCGAATTTACTCACTCCCTAGAACCCTTTGGGGATAACAATAGGATGTGTTGATGAATCATAAAATAAAGTCGATGGTTTCCAGCCTCGCCACCCTGACACTCTCGTTCAGCCTTCTCAATGCCTGTGCGGGCGGTGGAACGATGCAAAGCTCCAGTGAGCGTCGCCCTGTCACTACCGAAAACTCAGGCGAAGGCTGCCCTGTACCTACACTTCCCGACGCCTCCAACCTGGCGGTCATCAAGACCTTACCCGATCCGTTTCTGGGGTTGGACGGACACCGCATTACCGAGCGGGACCAGTGGCGCTGCCGTCGCCAGGAAACCCTGCAGCAGGTACAGCAGTATGAATCGGGAATCAAACCCGGTAAGCCGGAGCGGGTTAGTGGCCGGGTTTCCGCGAAATCCGTTACTGTGACTGTCCACCATCAAGGCAAAACAATAGAATTCAACGCCCCGGTGACGCTTCCCAACGCTGGCCAGGCGCCCTACCCGGCCATCATCACCCTCGGGCCGGCTACGCTGGACAGCGAGTTATTGTCCGACAAAGGCGTGGCGATTATCAGTGTAGACAACAATGAGCTGGGCGCCCAGAGTGGCGCGAATTCACGAGGAAATGGTCTGTTTTACGACCTGTACGGCAAGGACCACAGTGCCAGTTCAATGACCGCCTGGGCCTGGGGCGTGAGCCGACTGATCGACGTGCTACAGGAATCGGATGAGGGATTGATAGCGGCGAACCGCTTGGCCGTTACCGGCTGCTCTCGTAATGGCAAGGGCGCCTTATTGGCCGGAGCACTGGATGAGCGGGTCGCACTGACTATTCCCCAGGAATCCGGCGCCGGAGGTGCGGTCGCCTGGCGAGTGGCACAGGCCATGGCGGAGGAAGGTGTTAACGTTCAGACCCTGAGTCATGCCGCCGGTGAACAGCCCTGGTTTCGGGCCGGTTTCGGCAGTGAGTTTGGGAACAACAAGGTCACCCGCCTCCCCTTCGATCACCACCAGCTCATGGGGTTGGTAGCACCGCGCGGCCTACTGGTGCTGGATAACGACATCGACTGGTTGGGCCCCATTCCGGCCTATATAGGAACCTCAGCCGCGAGGGAGATCTATCGTGCCCTGGGCGTCGAAGCCAATATAGCCTACTCGGAGAACGGCGGTCATCGTCACTGTGCCCTCCCCGATCATCAACGCGACCTTCTGGAGGGGTTTGTAAATCGCTTTCTCCTCGACAGGCCCGGAACCACTGGTATCTTCCGCTCTACCCTCGCGGAAGAGGACGCTGTAGCGCCTTGGGTTGAATGGACCACGCCTGACTTGTCAGAGAGTCCGGATTAAATTATTGATGGCTCTAATAAAACGGCGGGTAGAGACTCTACCCGCCGTTTTATTATGGCAATCACCAGGAATTGTGGCTGATTCCTAGACGTCCAGGTTCGCCACGGCCAGTGCATTGGATTCAATGAACTCCCGGCGCGGCTCCACATGGTCGCCCATCAGGGTGGTAAAGATTTGATCGGCGGCAATGGCATCCTGCACCGTTACCCGCAGCATACGCCGCGTTTCCGGGTTCATGGTGGTATCCCACAGCTGTTCGGGGTTCATTTCACCCAGCCCCTTATAGCGCTGGACGTTGTAGCCCTTGCGGGACTCCTTCATCAACCACTCCAGACCTTGATCAAAGCTGCTGATGGCCTGGGTCTTTTCGCCGCGCTGGATATAGGCGCCGTCCTCGATCAGGGTAACCAACTTCTCCCCCAGGGACATGATCGCCTTGTATTCACCGGAGTGGAAGAACTCGTGGGTGAACGGGTAGTGGTGCGACAGACCGTGGGCAATGATCTCGATTTGCGGCAGGAACAGGTGACGCTCGGTGTCTTCGCGCACAGTAATCAGATACCGCTGGCTGCCATCGCGGGTATCCAGGCTCAGACGGGCCAGCAACTGATCGCACCACTGCTGGATATGCCCCTGGTCGGTCAGGTGCTCCGGCGTCAGGGACGGCAGGTACACCATTTGTTCCAGAATTTCGCGCGGATACAGGCGGGACAACCGCTCAATGGTGTCCATGACCGAGCGGTATTCGTAAACCAGCTTCTCCAGCCCTTCACCACTGATGCCCGGGGCATCGGCGTTGACGTGCAGGCTGGAGCCCTCCAGGGCGGACTGGGTCAAAAATGCGGTCAGCGCCGCTTCATCCTTCAGATACTGCTCGAACTTGCCCTTGCTGATTTTATACAGCGGTGGCTGGGCGATGTAGACGTGGCCCCGCTCAATCAGCTCGCGCATCTGACGGAAGAAGAAGGTCAGCAACAGGGTGCGGATGTGGGAACCATCCACGTCGGCGTCCGTCATTATGATGATGCGGTGGTAGCGCAGCTTGTCCGGATCGAACTCCTGCTTGCCGATACCGCAACCCAGAGCGGTAATGAGCGTGCCCACTTCGGCGCTGGAGAGCATTTTATCAAACCGGGCCTTCTCAACGTTCAGGATCTTACCTTTCAGGGGGAGAATCGCCTGGGTCTTGCGCGCCCTGCCCTGCTTGGCGGAACCACCGGCGGAGTCACCCTCCACCAGGTAGACTTCAGACAGTGCCGGGTCTTTCTCCTGACAGTCCGCCAGCTTGCCGGGGAGGCCGGCAATGTCCAGAGCACCTTTGCGACGGGTCATTTCCCGGGCCTTACGGGCCGCCTCACGGGCGCGGGCGGCGTCGATCATCTTGCTCACGACCGCCTTGGCTTCGTTCGGGTTTTCCAGCAGATACTCACCAAAGATCTGGTTCATTTCCTGCTCAACGGCGGTTTTCACCTCGGAGGACACCAGCTTGTCCTTGGTCTGGGAGGAAAATTTCGGGTCCGGGACCTTCACAGAAATGATCGCGGTCAGGCCTTCCCGGGCATCGTCGCCGGTAGTGGATACCTTCGCTTTCGCGGACAGGCCCTCGCGCTCAATATAGGCATTCAGGGTACGGGTCAGTGCCGCGCGGAAGCCCGCCAGGTGGGTGCCGCCGTCGCGCTGGGGAATGTTATTTGTGTAGCAGAACAGGTTTTCCTGGAAGGAATCGTTCCACTGCAGGGCGATTTCCACCCCAATACCGTCTTCTCGCTCAGCGGAGACAATGTGGACAGTCTTGTTGATTGGGGTTTTGTTGGCGTTCAGGTGCTCAACGAAGGCTCTCAGACCGCCTTCATACTGGTAAACCTCCTCCTTCCCGGAGCGCTCATCCTTCAGAACAATACGAACACCGGAGTTCAGGAACGACAGTTCCCGCAGGCGCTTGGCCAGCAGTTCATACTCAAACTTGATATTGGTAAAGGTTTCCGCCGACGGTTTGAAGTGCAGTTCGGTGCCCGAACTATCGGTTTCACCCACGATCGCCAGGGGCGACTGAGGAACGCCGTGCTTGTACACCTGCTCATGGACCTTACCGCCACGGCGAATGGTCAGCTTCAGCTCTTCGGACAGGGCGTTAACCACCGAAACCCCCACGCCGTGCAGGCCACCAGACACTTTATAGGTGTTGTCATCGAACTTACCGCCTGCGTGGAGGACGGTCATGATGACCTCTGCGGCCGATACACCTTCTTCGTGCATCTCGGTGGGAATACCGCGACCGTTATCGGAGACGGACACCGTCTCATCCGGATGGATGACAACGCGAATTTCCGAACAGTGACCGGCAAGGGCCTCGTCAATGGAGTTATCCACGATCTCAAACACCATATGGTGCAGGCCGGAACCATCGTCCGTGTCGCCGATGTACATACCGGGCCGTTTGCGGACCGCGTCCAGGCCCTTCAGGACCTTAATACTGGACGAGTCGTAATTTTTCTCTTCTGACATAAACTAGCTCCGATTTCACTGCTGTTCGGTATTCACGTCCGCGGTGACAGTCCCCTGTTCCACGTGGAACACTCTGGTTATAGCGTCTGGCCGGTCTTGCCAATCCGCCAAAAGAGACGGCTTATCAACACCGGTAATAAATACTTGAGTCTCGAGCTTATCGAGCCAGTCCACCAACGTAGCCCGGTGCTCCCCATCGAGTTCTGCTGGCAGATCATCAACGAGATAAATACACCGACCGCCGGTTTCCTGGGCGTAGACGTAGCCCTGTGCGATTTTCAGCGCACAAACCACCAGCTTCTGCTGACCTCGAGACAGAATATCCCCAGCCGGTTGCCCTTCGACATTGATTCGAAGATCAGCCCGATGACTGCCGGATTGGGTATACCCCATGTGGCGGTCCCGTTCGAAGTTATCCGCAAGCACTTCCTGGTAGGAGCGGTTTTTATCCCACCCTCTCTGATAGGACAGGCTGACGCCGGGGATGCGAATAAACTCTTCAAGCAACCTGAGAAAAACCGGTCGGAATCGCTCAATGGTTTTCTCACGGCACTCGTGGATCTGTTGAGTGAGATTGGACAGCTCACGGTCCCAAACGCTCAACTCACTGGTTTCTATTCTATCACGTCGCAACAGGCTATTGCGTTGTTTCAGACAGCGCTGTGCGGCCTTCCAGGCGGGAAAGAACGAAGGTTCCACGTGGAACACCAACCAATCCATAAACTGCCGACGGACCTTGGGACTTCCCTCCAAAAGCAGAAAGGTATGGGCATCAATGACCTGCAGGGGAAGCACCGCGGCCAATTCCGCCAGAGAGCCCACCGCCCGGCCATTTACCTTGAAGTTGACCTCTCCGGTCAACGCGCGCTGCAAGCCCACCGGGATGCGGCTTCCCTGGTGCTGAATCTCGGCGAACACCGTAAATTGCTCCCTGCCCCACTGAATCAGCGGCTTGTGCTTGTGACTTCTGAACGAGCGGCCAAGGGCCAGGGTATGAACCGCCTCCAGTACGCTGGTTTTACCGGAGCCGTTTTGACCATAAATGAGGTTGGTGCGTGGAGAGGGAGTCAGGCTCACGCTCTCCAGATTTCGCAAAGATTGGATACTCAGGCGGGATACAGACATAAAGGGCGCCGAGACGCCTCTATCAGAGGCGCATCGGCATTACGACGTAAAGCGAATCTCCATCCTCGGGCTCCTCGAGCAGCGCACTGCTGTTGGCATCGGACAAGGTCATCTTGATGTGATCCGCGGAAATGACATTGGCCACATCCTGCAGGTAGCTCACGTTGAACCCCATCTCTAGGGAGTCGCCGCTGTAATCCACCGCCACCTGCTCTTCCGCTTCTTCCTGCTCGGGGTTATTGGCCACAATGGTCATTACCCCATCGTCGAGCAACAAGCGTACACCGCGGTACTTCTCGTTGGACAGAATGGCGGTGCGACCAAAGGCCTGCTTGAGCTCGGACCGGGGCCCGAACACCACCTTGTCACCACCGCGGGGCAGCACGCGCTCGTAATCGGGAAACTTGCCGTCCACCAGCTTTGACGTAAAGGTGTAATCGCCGGTCGCCACCCGGATATGGTTGGCGCTCAAGGTGACGTCCACAGTATCGTCGATATCATCCACCAGACGGGAGAGTTCCAACACACCCTTACGGGGCAGAATCGCCTGAATGGTATCTTCAACACTCACCGGCACCGGGCGAGTGCACATCGCCATGCGGTGACCATCGGTGGCCACGGCCCGCAACTGACCCTCTTTGACCTCCCACAGCATGCCATTCAGATAATAGCGGACATCCTGTTGTGCCATGGCAAACGCCGTGCGCTCGATCAACCGCTTGATCTCCCGCTGGGGGCAGGCAAACTGCAGATCGCTGGGGCCGTCCTCCACATTGGGGAAATCACTGGCCGGGAGCGTTGACAGGGTAAACCGGCTGCGGCCGCTCTTTACCACCATTCGCTGCTCATCCTGTGCGAACTCAATGTTGGCACCTTCCGGCAGAGAGCGGCAGATATCGACCAATTTGCGCGCGGGAACCGTGACTTCGCCGGCATCGGCAGGAGCCTCAAGCGGCACCCGAGCGACGATTTCCACTTCCAGGTCGGTGCCGGTCAGGGACAACTGTTCACCGTCAATCACCATCAACACATTGGACAACACCGGCAGCGTTTGACGGCGCTCTACCACCCCTCCGACCAGTTGCAGGGGCTTCAACAAAGCTTCGCGGGACACGACAAATTTCATTGGGTCTCTTCCTGTTATTCCTGTTAGGCGTTTTCCTGAATCAGGGATTCACGATGAACAATCAAGTCGTCAGGGAGCGCAGCAGATTCTTCATATCCTCCCGGATATCCGCATCCTCTTCCTGCATCTGTTTTATTTTGCGACAGGCGTGCAAGACGGTGGTATGGTCCCGCCCCCCAAACGCCTCGCCAATTTCCGGCAGGCTATGGTTGGTCAGCTCCTTCGCCAGGGCCATGGCCACCTGGCGCGGGCGAGCCACAGAGCGGCTGCGTCGCTTGGACAGCAGATCGTTCAGCTTGATCTTGTAGTACTCACCCACCACCCGTTGGATATTATCTATGCCCACCTGCTTATCCTGCAAGGCGAGCAGATCCTTCAGCGCTTCGCGCACCAGATCCACATCAATAGGCCGCCCGGTGAACTGAGCGTTCGCCACTACCCGCTTCAAAGCGCCTTCCAGCTCACGCACATTGGAGCGAATGCGCTGGGCAATAAAAAACGCCGCTTCGTGGGGTAAATCGATGTGGCTCTGATCGGCCTTCTTCATCAGAATCGCCACCCGGGTTTCCAGCTCCGGAGGCTCCACTGCCACCGTCAGCCCCCAGCCGAACCGACTTTTCAGCCGCTCTTCCAGGCCATTGATTTCCTTCGGATAGCGATCGCAGGTCAAAATGATCTGCTGGCCACCTTCAAGCAGCGAGTTGAAGGTATGAAAGAACTCCTCCTGAGACCGTTCTTTGCCGGCAAAAAACTGGATATCGTCAATCAACAGTGCATCGACAGAACGATAATAGCGCTTGAAGTCATTGATGGCATTGAGCTGCAGCGCCTTGACCATATCGGCCACAAACCGCTCCGAGTGCAGGTAAATCACCTTGGCATTGGGATTCTTGTCGACCAACGCATTACCCACTGCCTGCATCAAGTGGGTCTTACCCAGGCCGACACCACCATATATAAAGAGGGGGTTATAGGAACCGCCGGGGTTCTCGGCCACCTGTCGTGCTGCGGCCAACCCTAATTGGTTCGACTTACCTTCGACAAAGCTGGTGAAGTTGAACGTCCGGTTGAGGTTGTTGTTGTGCTTGAGTGCCCCTTCCACCTCAACCGTATTATTGACCGATGGTTGAGGGGCGGGCTCGGCCACCGGTGGGGCCTCGGGCCTCTGCCCCGCCGGCGCTTCACTGGGTGCGGATCCACCCATTCGACCAAAACCCGACGGTTCCGCTCCCAGGGATTCACCAAAGGAGGCTCCGGTACCGGGTTGCCCCTGCGGGTACACCGGCCTGGTCGAGGATTGATTGACCGGGCGTCGCGTCCCGACGCCCCCGGGGCGGGAACCGATACCCACCTCAACACTGAGGGGTTGGTCCGATTGAAAATCCTCAACCAGCTCGCGAATTCGGTGCAGAAACTTCTCGTTGACCCAGTCGCACACGAACCGGTTGGGCGCCAACAGCCTGAGTTGCCCGGATTCCGCATCGGAATCTATCTGCAGCGGCCGTATCCAGGTATTGAACTGCTGGGGAGGCAGCTCGTCCTGTAGACTCGACGCGCAAAGTTTCCAAACAGATTCCGGCAAAACCGCTTCCCCCCCGGTGCATTATTATCCAAAAAAACGGATGCTAGTGTACTCTCTATAAAAGTAGTTATCCACAGTCCGGGAATCTTTTTTTCCGCATAATTTTTGTTATTAACAGTGTCTTTTCAATAAGTTATCTGAGCAACCGTTCTACCTTTACCCACAGATACAGCCTCAAAAACCGGTCATTTTTTAACCATGAACTGTGGATAACCTGTTATTATCCTATTGACAAGCACCGCATAACCGGGAATAACGGCGCATCCTGCTTTATTTCGGCAGAAATACCGAGAAACCCCCATCAATCCGTTGCCTTTAGCCCCGATTTTCTATAAAATCGCGCCTCTTTTCCCGCCTGGTGCGGGTTTACCAGGAATTCGAACGGCAGGTTACTTCCATGAAAAGAACATTTCAGCCCAGCGTACTGAAGCGTAAGCGCACCCACGGTTTCCGTGCTCGCATGGCCACCAAAAACGGTCGCGCTGTACTGGCTCGTCGTCGTGCCAAAGGTCGCAAGGCTCTGGCCGTATAAGCGTGCCCGCCTTTGCGCTGCACCGTTTATAGTTGTCAGAGTTAAGTGGCTTCCCAGGCTTTTCCCAAAGCACATCGGCTGCTTACCTCTGACGACTTTAAAGCGGTTTTCGCGGACGCCCCGTTTCGCGCCTCCCACAAGCATTTCCTGATATTGGCACGACCCAATAAGCACACCGCTGCTCGCCTCGGGTTGATCATCGCCAAAAAACACATCCGCAACGCCACCGAACGCAATCGGATGAAACGTCTTATTCGGGAAACTTTTCGTCGCCAACCACCGAACTTTTCCGGTATTGATGTTATTGTATTGGCGCGAAAGGGCATGGACAGTCTGGATAACCGCACCCTAATCGATCAACTGGACCGACAGTGGTTGCGCATTGCCCGCAAAGCACTGGCGGCTTCCGCCCCCGAATCGACAGGTTGACCCCATGCGTTGGCTGGCACTTCGACTGATTTGGCTCTACCGTTACCTGCTCAGTCCCTGGGTGGGCAATCAGTGCCGTTTCTATCCAAGCTGCTCCCACTACGCTGAAGAGGCGATCGCACGTCACGGATTCCTTCGCGGGGGTTATCTAACCGTTCGCCGACTATTAAAATGCCACCCTTGGCATCCAGGGGGCGAGGATCCTGTTCCGGCCCACCCCAATCACTCACACCCTACTGATGGCAGTAAATAAAGATGGATTGGCAAAAAACCCTGTTAATCACGGCCATGTGCGCCGTCGTGTTCACTCTGGTCATACGCTACAACGACTTTCAGGAAAACCTCGCGGAAACCTCCAGCCAGACCCGCTCGGAGCAGACCGCTTCCAATGACAACGACAGCGGCATTCCAGATGCAACCGATACCGCCAGCGAGCTGCCTTCAGCCCCGGGGGATTCGGCCGACGATGCCGAGGTACCAAGTCAGTCGAACACCGCCCGCCAACCCATTCGTGTCGAGACCGACACCCTGATCGTCAACATCGATCCGCGCGGCGGTGACCTGGTGTACTCGGCCCTGCGTCAGCATTACGCTGAACTGAACCAGCCGGACAACCCTTATGTCCTGCTCAACAACACTCCAGCTCAGACCTATGTTGCCCAGAGCGGATTGGTCGGGCGCAATGCCACCGATACCCGGGACGGCGAACGCCCGGTCTTTCAGTCCAGCCAGCAACAGTACCAACTGGCCGAGGGCGACGATCAACTTCAGGTGGATCTGACCTATCAACAGGGTGATGTGACCATCACCAAACGCTATACCTTCGAACGCGGTGAATACCTGGTCAAACTCGATTACCTGATCGACAACCAGAGCGCCGAACCCTGGCAGGCCAATCTGTACGGCCAGATCAAACGCGATAACTCATCCGCCGGCGCCGGACCGGGTGGACTCTTCGCCCTGAACCCCTACCTCGGTGCCGCCATCACCACGGACGATGAAAAGTACAAGAAACTGGATTTTGAAGACCTGAGCGAACAGACCTTCAAAACCCAGAAAGAAGGTGGCTGGGTGGCCATGGTGCAACACTACTTTGTCAGTGCCTGGGTACCGGATGCCGGCCAGACCCACAACTACCATCTCCGTCAGTTAGGTAATCGCAACATGTACCTGCTCGGCTTTACCAGCCCGAGCACGGAAGTCGCACCTGGCAGTCAGGGACAGATCTCTGCCGAGTTCTACACTGGCCCCAAAGACACTCAAAAACTGGAACAGATTTCCCCCTACCTGGACCTGACCGTCGACTACGGTTGGCTCTGGTGGATCGCCAAGCCACTGTTCACGGTTTTGGACTGGTTGCACGGTTTCCTGAACAACTGGGGTTTAGCAATTATTGCTTTGACAATTATTATTAAAGCAGCATTCTTCAAGCTAAGCGCCACCAGCTATAGGTCCATGGCGAAGATGCGCAAGCTGAGCCCGAAAATGGCCGAGCTGAAAGAGCGTTATGGGGATGACCGCCAGAAAATGTCCCAGGAGCTGATGAAGCTCTATAAAAAGGAAAAAGTGAACCCGCTGGGGGGTTGTCTGCCCATTCTGATTCAGATGCCGGTGTTCCTGGCGCTGTACTGGGTATTGATGGAAAGTGTCGAGCTGCGCCACGCGCCCTTCTTCCTGTGGATTCAGGATTTGTCGGTCAAGGACCCCTACTATGTGCTGCCTTTGCTCATGGGCCTGACCATGTTCATTCAGTTCAAGCTGAACCCGACACCGCCGGACCCGACTCAGGCGAAGATCATGCAGCTGATGCCCATTGTGTTCACCTTCCTGTTCCTGTTCTTCCCGGCGGGTCTGGTACTGTACTGGGTAACCAACAACACCCTGTCCATTACCCAGCAGTACATTATTACCCGTCAGATTGAACGCGAGGGGTAAAAAGCAAACTCGTGAGTCTGACGCCCACCGACACCATCGCCGCCATCGCCACCGCCACGGGTCGCGGTGGTGTCGGTATTATCCGCCTGTCGGGCCCCCAAGCCCGGGCGATCGGCGAACAGATCACCGCGCAGCCCCTCAAACCCCGTCACGCACATTACCTTCCGTTTCTGAATACCCAAGGTGAAGCCCTGGATCAGGGCATTGCCCTGTTTTTCCCGGGACCCCACTCCTTTACCGGAGAAGACGTTGTCGAGCTTCAAGGCCACGGCGGCCCGGTTATTCTCGACTGGCTGTTGCGCAGCGCCTGCGAGCGGGGTGCCCGACTGGCCCGTCCCGGGGAGTTTTCCGAGCGCGCCTTCCTCAACGACAAGCTGGACCTCGCCCAGGCCGAGGCCATTGCGGACCTGATTGACGCCTCCAGCGAGCAGGCCGCCCGCAGTGCCCTGCACTCGCTCCAAGGCGCTTTCTCACACAAGGTCAATGAGTTGGTGGAAGCCCTGATCGCCCTGCGTATCTACGTGGAGGCCGCCATTGACTTTCCCGAGGAAGAAATCGACTTTCTCAGCGATGGCAAAGTGGCCGGAGACCTTGCCGACATTCGCCAGCGGCTGGACGCCGTGTTCGCCCAGGCCCGTCAGGGCACGCTATTGCGCGACGGGATGAATGTGGTGATTGCAGGCAAACCCAACGCGGGTAAATCCAGCCTGCTCAATGCCCTGTCGGGGCGCGACAGTGCCATTGTCACCCACATCGAGGGCACCACCCGGGACGTCCTGCGCGAGCATATCCACATCGACGGCATGCCCCTGCATATCATCGACACCGCGGGTCTGAGGGACACGCCGGATGAGGTGGAGAAAATTGGGGTGGAGCGGGCCTGGCAGGAAATTCATAGAGCTGACCGGATCCTGCTGCTGGTGGACAGTCAGAGCACTGAGGTCACTGATCCGGCCGCCCTGTGGCCGGAGTTTGTCCAGCAGCTACCCGACCCCGGCAAACTGACGTTGATTCGCAATAAAATCGACCTCACCGGCGAGCCGGAAGGACGGCGCCAGGAGCACCCCGTCTGCCTGGCCATCAGTGCCGCCAGCGGTGCTGGTGTGGAAGAGCTCAAACAGCACCTGAAAAGCGTCATGGGCTTCGAAAATGCGGGCGAGAGCACCTTTACCGCCCGCCGCCGTCACCTGGACGCCCTGGAAAGAGCGCGAACCGCTCTGGAAAACGGCTGGGAGCAACTGCAACTTCACGCCGCCGGGGAACTGCTTGCCGAGGACCTGCGCCAGGCCCAGGAGTGCCTGAGCGAAATCACCGGTCAGTTCACCCCCGATGATCTGCTCGGGCGTATCTTCTCCTCCTTCTGTATCGGTAAATAACCCGGTCAGAACGACGAGCCTGGCTCCTGCAGAAATCTTCGTTCCTCCTCCGTGCTCTCCCGCCCGAGTATGTCATTGCGATGGGGATAACGTCCGAATCGCTCGATGATTTCCCAGTGGCGAATCTCGAACTTGAGGTTGTTCTCCAATCCCGGCAGATCGAACAGGGTCAGCGCCTGCTGATGAATCACCGCCGATTCACTGTGCATATAAGGCATATATAAGAAGGCCCTGGCCTGCGGCTCCAGCGCCTGGTCCGCCCCCTGCCGCACCGCCTCCTGGGCTAACACCAGCGCCAGGGCGTCCTGAGCGAACGCCTCCGGACGATCCCGATAGATATTGCGGGAGAACTGATCGAGCACAATCACTTCCGCCAGACGCCCTTCCGGAGTGTCCCGCCAACTCCATAGCTCACCACACTTGGCCTGATCCAACACGTGTCCAAACCTCGCACCAATCGCCTGATCCAACGCTGAATCTTTCTTAAACCACTGACTAGGCGTCAGCTCCTGAAACCAGAATTGGTACACCGTCTCGGCGTCCGCGCGCGCATTGATTGAAGGCATGGCATATCCCTGGGAGCAAATGAATGTTAATCAGGTGGTGCCGAAAGGAGGAATCCAACGTTCAACCTGCTCTGTTTTTCGAGTGATTCTGATTTTTCGGCACTGAATTTATTTAATAGCAGCCTTCGGCGGTAATCAATCCCCTAGGGCCTGTTCGCCTTTCTTGCGAGTTATTCACACCTGTGGACAAGAGTTACCCACAGCCCGAGTCGACTTAAAGCCACAAACTTACGACGGTTATCCACACTTGTTCACAGGTTTCACCCATAACCGATTGATTTTCCGTGAATTCATTCTATTGTTGGGGATAACCCTGTGAACGTCTGGGGGTAAAAGCTGGCGATGAAATTGGGGATAAGTCGAGCTTTGCCGATTTTCTGTATAACTCGGCTTTTCGTCACCAGCTTGCGGTCAGCTTGTCAGCCCCTTACCCGCGCTTTGTCCCGTGGGTTACTATTACGCTAAGTCATTGTCTGATAAACAGTTTTTAGACTTCTACACAGATTTCTGGGTCACCATTAGTAGTAACAGCATTAAATACTTAACTAACTTATCTATTAACTTATTTACTTAATACTTATTTGTATAACTGATTAATTTGACTTTGTTTAGAAACTGAACAACTTTTGTACAAATCCGATTCAGGCCCTATAATGCTCGCCCTTTTTCACCGGTACGGCCCCGGAGGCCTCCAGCTATGATTTACCCCGAGCGCTTTGACGTCATCGTCATCGGCGGCGGTCACGCCGGCACCGAAGCCTGTCTGGCGGCCGCTCGCATGGGCTGTAAAACCCTCCTGCTCACCCATAACGTCGACACCCTGGGGCAGATGTCCTGCAACCCGGCCATTGGTGGGATTGGCAAAAGCCATCTGGTGAAAGAAATCGACGCCCTGGGTGGCGCCATGGCCATGGCGACCGACCGTGCCGGTATCCAGTTCCGGGTGTTGAACTCACGCAAAGGGCCCGCGGTGCGCGCGACCCGTGCCCAGGCGGATCGGGCGCTGTACAAAAGCGCCATCCGCAACCAGCTCGAAAACCAGCCGAATCTGAGTATTTTTCAGCAGGCGGCGGATGACCTGATCGTCAATGGCGATACCGTCGAAGGTGTGGTCACCCAGATGGGGCTGAAATTCATGGCTCCCACCGTGGTACTCACCACCGGAACCTTTCTCGGCGGCAAGATCCACATCGGTCTGGAAAACCACGCCGGCGGTCGGGCCGGCGATCCGCCGGCCCAGACCCTCGCGGCCCGCCTGCGGGAACTGCCGCTGCGCGTCGATCGCCTGAAAACCGGCACCCCGCCGCGCATTGATGCCAAAAGTGTGGATTTCAGTGAGCTTCAGGAGCAGTGGGGCGACGAGCCCAGACCGGTCATGTCCGCCCGCGGTTCGCGGGATTGGCACCCACAGCAGGTGTGCTGCTGGATCACCCATACCAACGAGCGCACCCACGACGTCATCCGCGGCGGGCTGGACCGCTCCCCCATGTATTCCGGGGTTATCGAGGGCATTGGCCCGCGTTATTGCCCGTCGATCGAAGACAAGATTCACCGGTTTGCGGACAAATCCTCGCATCAGGTGTTTATCGAGCCCGAGGAGCTGAACACCCAGGAACTCTACCCCAATGGCATTTCCACCAGTCTGCCGTTCGATGTGCAGCTGGAGCTGGTGCGTTCGATCAAAGGCTTCGAAAATGCCCACATCACCCGCCCGGGCTACGCGATTGAATACGATTACTTCAATCCCCAGGACCTGAATTACAGCCTGGAAACCCGGGCCATTTCCGGCCTGTATTTTGCCGGCCAGATCAACGGTACCACCGGCTACGAAGAAGCCGGTGCCCAGGGTCTGCTCGCCGGCATCAACGCCGCCCGCCGCGCCCGGGATCTCGACGCCTGGTGCCCGCGCCGCGATGAGGCCTACATCGGCGTACTGGTGGACGACCTGATCACCATGGGCACCCAGGAGCCCTACCGGATGTTCACCAGCCGGGCGGAATATCGCCTGCTGCTGCGCGAAGACAACGCCGACCTGCGTCTGACCGAACAGGCGCGGGCCATGGGCCTGATTGACGACGACCACTGGGCGCAATTCTGCCGCCAGCGCGATGGTATTGCCCAGGAGCAGGAGCGCCTGAAAACCACCTGGGTTCAGGCCGGTTCCGAGGCCGCCAAGGCACTGGAAAGCAAAATTGACGCCCCGCTCAACCGGGAATACAGCCTGTTTGAATTGCTCAAGCGCCCGCAGCTTAACTACCCCGACGTGGCGGGCCTGAAAGGCGAACCTGTGACGGATGAGCGCGTTGCGCTACAGGTAGAAATCGATGCCAAGTACTCGGGCTACATCGATCGCCAACAGGACGAAATCAATCGCCTGCGCGCCCACGAACAGACCCTGATTCCGACCGAATTCGATTTCGACAAGGTCGAGGGCCTGTCCAACGAAGTGAAGCAGAAACTGAGTGCCGCCCGTCCAGAAACCCTGGCCCGGGCCTCGCGCATACCGGGCGTGACCCCGGCGGCGGTGTCGCTGCTGCTGATTCACCTGAAAAAGCGCGGCCTGCTGCAGCGGGAGACCTCCCAAGCCTCATGAGCGAACCCCTGAAGGCCCGGCTGACGGCGGGCATTGCCGAGCTGGGCCTGACCATTACCGAACACCAGACGGAGCAACTGCTGACTTACCTGCAGGAGTTCCACAAGTGGAACCGGGCCTACAACCTGTCCGCAGTACGCGACATCGACGCCATGCTCGACCGGCACCTGCTCGACAGCCTGAGCGTACTGGCCCATGTGCAGGCCAGAACCCCCCGGCGGCTGATCGACGTGGGTACCGGCGGCGGCCTGCCCGGCATCCCCCTGGCCATCGCCCTACCCGATTGCCAGATCACCCTGCTCGACAGCAACGGCAAGAAAACCCGGTTCCTGTTCCACATCAAAACCCTGCTCAAACTCAATAACGTCAGCGTGGAAAACCGCCGTGTCGAACAGTTCCGGCCCGACCAACCGTTCGACATCGTGATCAGCCGCGCCTTTGCCAGCCTGGCGGACATGGTGTCCGGGTGTGAGCACTTACTTTCGTCAGGAGGCCTGTTTATGGCCATGAAAGGGGTGTATCCAGAGGCTGAGCTTGCTGAGGTGGAAAGTAGCGTAGAACTGATGGAGAGCCACCGATTGCGGGTGCCGGGAAACGAAGGAGAGCGGCATTTGTTAGAGTTGAAGCGGCGATAATCGTCGGGGAGGAGGCATCAATTTCTGTTACGGCGGGTGCGCTTCGCTTACCCGCCCTACGCGACCGGATGTCATTTGCCGCCAGTTTGCAGCCGGATCCACACCACTGAGGGGCGGTGCGGGGTAACCCCTTTCAAGACCGTGGAGCCGGGGACCGGCGATTCGAGCCTACAGGGATGTATGTACGGCGTGTCTTGAAAGGGGTTACCCCGCAGCGGCCCGGACGTGATGCGCCCACCATCAAAAACAATCCGGACTTGTCCCCGAGGGCCGCTTGCCACACAATACCCGGCTTTGATCCTGTTTCTCGAATAATCCAAAGGATAACGCTTTGACCCGAATCTACGCGGTAGCCAACCAGAAAGGCGGGGTGGGCAAAACCACCACCTGCGTCAACCTGGCCGCCTCCCTGGTGGCGACGAAAAAACGCGTCCTGCTGGTGGACCTGGACCCCCAGGGCAACGCCACCATGGGCAGTGGTGTGGACAAAAGCGAACTGGAACTGACCGTTTACGACGTACTCACCCGCCGGGCCGACGCCCGCGAATGCCTGCAGACCTCCGAATCCGGACAGTTCAAACTCCTGCCCGCCAACGGCGACCTCACCGCCGCCGAAGTGGAAATGCTCTCCCTGGACGGCAAAGAACGCCTCCTGTGGGACGGCCTGCAACCGATCAAAGACGAATTCGACTACATCATCATCGACTGCCCGCCCTCGCTCAACATGCTCACGGTCAACGCCCTGACCGCCTGCGATGGCGTGATCATTCCCATGCAGTGTGAATACTACGCGCTCGAGGGGCTCTCGGCCCTGATGAACACCATTGGCCGAATTCAGGAACTGCTCAACCCCAACCTGAAAATCGAAGGCCTGCTGCGCACCATGTACGACCCGCGCAACAGCCTGACCAACGACGTTTCCGCCCAGCTCTCCCAGCACTTTGGCGATCGGCTCTACCGGACCTGCATTCCGCGCAACGTGCGTCTGGCCGAAGCGCCCAGTTACGGGCAGCCGGTGCTCAGCTACGACCGCCAGTCCAAGGGGGCAATCGCCTACCTGGCCCTGGCGGGGGAAATCATCCGGCGCAACGAAAACGACGAGAAGGCCGCTGCTCACGCAGCGCACTCCTGAAGCAATCATCACTGAATTACAGCAAACCATCAGCAGGGCAAGGTAATGGCGGGAAAACGCAAAGGCTTAGGCAAAGGCTTGGATGCCCTTCTGGGGGCGGGCGTGACGCCGGCTCCGGCGGATACACCCACTCCGGATTCGCCCCAGGCCGTCGAGGAAGCACTGGCCGATGGTCGGCTCGCCCACATTCCGGTGGAAATGATTCAGCGCGGGCGCTACCAGCCCCGTCGCGACATGCACCCCGAGGCACTGGAAGAGCTGGCGGACTCCATCAAAGCCCAGGGCGTGATGCAGCCGATCGTGGTCCGGCTTGTTGCCCCGGAAAAATACGAAATCATCGCCGGTGAACGTCGCTGGCGGGCCACTCAACTGGCGGGTCTGGACAAGATTCCCGCGGTCATCCGGGATGTGCCCGATGAAGCGGCCATTGCCATGGCGCTGATCGAAAACATTCAGCGCGAAGATCTCAACCCGATCGAAGAGGCCATGGCCCTCAAGCGGCTGCAGGAAGAATTTGAGCTGACCCAGGGCGAAGTGGCCCAGGCGGTAGGCAAATCCCGCACCACGGTGACCAACCTGTTGCGCCTGATTGCCCTGACCGAGGAAGTCAAAACCATGCTCGAGCATGGCGACCTGGAAATGGGCCACGCCCGGGCCCTGCTCACTCTGGAGCCCGAAGATCAGCGGGTGGCGGCCCGTCAGGTGGTCGGCAAGGCCCTATCGGTCCGGCAAACCGAGACCCTGGTACGCAATCTTCAGGAGCAGAAGCACAAGAATACGGTAAAACCGGCCGCACCCTCGGCGGATATTCGCCGCCTGGAGGAGCAGCTTTCGGAGACATTGGGCGCCGGTGTGGCCATTCAACACACGGCCAAGGGCAAAGGCAAGCTGGTAATCAATTACAACAATCTGGACGAGCTCGACGGCATTCTCGCTCACATCAAATAGCGAGTTTTTTGAGTAATCGGTCAAAACGGCAAAAAGTGAGAATTATCCGATAATTAGCGGCGTTGTAAATGCTTCCGACTCAGGTTGAAGCGGGGGGGCTTTATCCCTATAATGCTGCGGCCCGGTCGCTTGGCGTCTGGGCTGGACACTCAGGTCGAACAGACGAGCTTTTGATAAACGCCACGCCATCACGACAGCGCCGACCACAGTCGATTGCCCGGCCTCCGGTTCTTTCGCGCTTGTTGTTGTTCTGGCTGCTGCTGTTCATCGCAGCGGGGGGCATTTGGCTGTTTGAGATCCGACTGGGCCTGTCAGTGCTCTGGGGAATTGCGGTCAGCGCCCTCCCCGGCGCCTGTTTTGCCTGGTACAGTTTTCGCCGCTTGGGCGGTGCCCGGCAGTCTGGAGCCGCGGTGCAAGCCATTTACCGGGCGGAAACCATCAAGTTTTTACTCACGGCGGCACTGTTTGCGGCTGTGTTCATGCAGGTGAAAGAGATTCATCTGGCGGCATTTTTTATCGCATTTGCCGGTGCACACCTGGGCGCCAGTCTGGTCACCGCCCGCACCCTGGCGCGTCACCAGGGCTAGGTTGAACTCACACAAAGAGACTATTTGGATGGCAGCGGAAGAGTACACTCCCACAACTACCGAGTATATTCAGCACCACCTGACCAACTGGACCTATGGCAAACTGCCGGAAGGCTCCTACTGTGACGGCTATCAGGTGCAGGAAACCACCGGCTGGACGGTGGCCAAATGTTCCGAAGCCATGTCTGCCATGGGATTCAATGCCATTCACCTCGACTCCATGGCCTGGTCCATTGGTCTCGGTCTGTTGTTTATCGGCGTTTTCCGCTGGGCAGCCAAAAAGGCCCACGCGGGGGTTCCCACCGGTCTGCTGAACTTTGTTGAAATCATCATCGAGTTCATCGACAAAACCGTCAAAGACGGCTTCCAGCATAAAAACGCCATGATCGCCCCGCTCGCCCTGACCATTTTTGTTTGGGTGTTCCTGATGAACCTGATGGACCTGGTACCGGTGGACTGGATTCCCTCCCTGGCGATGTGGATCGCCGGCGACAGTCACTTCTACTTCAAGATCGTGCCCACCACCGATCCGAACATCACCCTGTCCATGGGCTTTACCGTATTCCTCCTGATGATCGGCTTCAGTATCGTCAAAAAAGGCTTTATGGGGTTTGTTAAAGAGTTGACCCTGCACCCCTTCCATACCGACAAGTGGTATGTGAACCTGCTGCTGATTCCAATCAACTTTGCCCTGGAGTCCATTGCCCTGATCGCCAAGCCGATTTCTCTGGGCCTGCGACTGTTCGGCAACCTCTATGCGGGTGAAATGATTTTTATCCTGATCGCCACCATGTATTCCGCCGGCCTGATCATCGGTATTTTCGGCGGCTTCCTGCAGTGGGGTTGGGCGGTGTTCCACATTCTGGTGATTACTCTGCAGGCCTTCGTATTCATGGTGTTGACCATCGTGTACATGGCCATGGCGCACCATGTGGAAGACGAAGACCAGTTTACGCACTAACGTTTTGAACAACTCACTTATCTTTTTTTAAAACTGAGGAGAACTACCATGGGTATGGCACTGATTGCTGTTGCACTGTTGATTGGCCTGGGCGCACTGGGTACCGCTATCGGCTTCGCTCTGTTGGGCGGTAAGCTGCTGGAAGGTTCAGCTCGTCAGCCGGAACTGGCTCCGATGCTGCAGGGCAAAATGTTCCTGATCGCCGGTCTGTTGGACGCCGTTCCGATGATTGGTGTAGGTATCGCCATGTACATCCTGTTCGTTACCGTACCGGGCCTGGCGTAAGACCTCGCGAACTCCCAGAAACCCGATCCGTGTGCATCACCGTTGTGAGCGCACACGGTTAAAGCCAAAAGCGTTACTGGAACAGAGGTTATCGGCGTGAACATTAATTTGACCCTAATCGGACAGTCCATCGCGTTTATTTTCTTCGTGCTCTTCTGCATGAAGTACGTGTGGCCGTTCATCACCGACGCAATGGTCGAGCGTCAGAAGCGCATTGCGGATGGCCTGGCCGCCGCGGATCGCGCCGACAAGGATCTGGAACTGGCGAAAGAAAAAGCCGCCAAGACCCTGCGCGAAGCCAAACAGGAAGCGGCCGGTATCGTCGAGTCCGCCAATAAGCGCGCCGCCAAGCTTGTTGAAGAAGCCAAAGACCAGGCTCGGGTAGAAGCCGAGCGTATCCGGTCGGCAGCTGAAGCCGAAGTGGAGCAGGAAGTGAACCGTGCCAAAGAGAAGCTGCGTGGGCAAGTGTCCCAGTTGGCTCTGCTCGGTGCACAGAAAGTGCTGGAAGCGGAAATTGACGAATCCAAGCACAAGTCCATGATCGACAAACTGGCTGCCAATCTTTAAGTGAGGTGAACTGTGGCTGAACTGACTACCCTCGCCCGACCCTATGCCAAAGCGGCGTTTCAATACGCGCTGGAAGCACAGGATCTGAGCGGTTGGGCCCAGCAACTGGCGACTCTGGCCGGCGCCAGCCAATACGGCACCATGGCCGATCGTATCGCGTCACCGTCACTGTCGGCCCAACAACAGGCCGACGTTCTGATCGAGGCCTGCGGTGACGAACTGAGCCAGCCAGTGCGCAACTACGTTCAGCTTCTGGCCCAGAACAAGCGTCTGATTTTGTTGCCGGAAATTCAGCAACTGTTCGAGGCGTTCAAGCACGCCCAAGAGCAGTCGGTGGATGTCGAGCTGACCACCGCCTTCACCCTGGCGGATGCCGAGCAGGAAAAACTGGCTCAGGCTCTCAGCGACAAGCTCAAGCGCAAAATCAGCGTCCGGGCCCAGGTCGACGAACAGCTTCTGGCGGGCGTTATCGTTAAAGCAGGTGATTTGGTCATCGACGGCTCGATGCGCGGTCGGTTAGAAAAACTCGCCAAAGCAATCAATTCGTAGGATTGAGGAAAAAAGCATGCAGCAGCTGAATCCATCCGAGATTAGCGACATTATCAAGCAGCGCATCGACAAACTCGATGTGTCCGCCGAAGCCCGCAACCAGGGCACGGTGGTTTCCGTGTCCGACGGCATCGTGCGTATTCACGGCCTGATGGACGTGATGTACGGCGAGATGATCGAATTTGAAGGCGGTCGTTTCGGTATGGCACTGAACCTGGAGCGCGACTCCGTCGGTGCGGTAATTCTGGGCGACTACCTGGGTGTGGCCGAAGGCCAGACCTGTAAGTGCACCGGACGTATTCTGGAGGTGCCGGTAGGCCCCGAGCTGGAAGGCCGCGTCATCGATGCACTGGGTAACCCGATCGATGGTAAGGGTCCGGTTGACACCAAAGAAACCGACGCCATTGAAAAGGTGGCTCCCGGTGTTATCTGGCGTCAGTCTGTTGACCAGCCGGTTCAACTGGGTCTGAAAGCGGTTGACTCCATGGTGCCGATCGGTCGCGGTCAGCGTGAGTTGATCATTGGTGACCGTCAGATCGGTAAATCCGCCATTGCGGTAGACGCCATCATCAACCAGAAAGACTCCGGTATTAAGTGTATCTACGTGGCCATCGGCCAGAAAGCCTCCTCCATTGCTTCTGTGGTTCGCAAGCTGGAAGAGCACGGCGCCATGGATCATACCGTTGTTGTGGCTGCCACCGCATCGGATCCGGCGGCCATGCAGTACCTGGCGGCCTTCGCCGGTTGTACCATTGGTGAGTACTACCGCGACCGCGGTCAGGACGCACTGATCATCTATGATGATCTGACCAAGCAGGCCTGGGCCTATCGCCAGATCTCCCTGCTGCTGCGTCGTCCGCCGGGCCGTGAAGCCTACCCGGGTGACGTGTTCTACCTGCACTCGCGTCTGCTCGAGCGCGCTGCCCGAGTCAGTGCCGATTACGTCGAGAAGTTCACCAATGGTGAAGTGAAAGGCAAAACCGGCTCTCTGACCGCGCTGCCGATCATTGAAACCCAGGCCGGTGACGTATCGGCGTTCGTACCCACGAACGTGATCTCCATTACCGATGGTCAGATCTTCCTGGAAACCTCCATGTTCAACTCGGGCATCCGTCCGGCGATGAACGCCGGTATCTCGGTATCCCGTGTAGGTGGTTCCGCACAGACCAAAGTGATCAAAAAACTGTCCGGTGGTATTCGTACCGCTCTGGCTCAGTACCGCGAACTGGCGGCTTTCTCCCAGTTTGCCTCTGATCTGGATGAAGCCACCAAGGCTCAGTTGGAGCACGGTGAGCGCGTGACCGAGCTGATGAAGCAGAATCAGTACTCGCCGATGAGCATCGCCCAGATGGCGCTGGTTCTGTTCTGCGCCAACGAAGGCTATCTGCAAGACGTGGAAGTAAACAAGGTTCTGGACTTTGAAAGTGCCCTGCTCTCCTACGCTGAAAGTGAAGGTGCCGACCTGTTGAAAGAAATCAACGAAACCGGCAACTGGAACGATGAGCTGCAAGGCAAGATGAAAGCCCTGGTGGACAAGTTCAAATCCACCCAGACCTGGTAAGACCGGCGGTGCCGAAAGGCACCGCTTCATTCACGCTTGAGGGCCTTTGAGTATGGCAGGCGCAAAAGAGATTCGGACGCAGATTTCGAGCATTAAAAGCACGCAGAAAATTACCAGCGCGATGGAAATGGTCGCCGCGAGTAAGATGCGTAAAGCTCAGGAGCGTATGGAGCGGGGCAAGCCCTATGCCCAGCGCATGCGTGCCGTGGTCGGTCACCTGGCCAACGCCAACCCCGAATACAAAAACCGCTACATGGAAGAGCGCGAAGTCAAACGGGTGGGCTACATCATTGTCTCCAGTGACCGCGGTCTGTGTGGTGGCCTGAACGTCAACGTGTTCAAGGCCGCACTCAAGTCCATGAAGTCCTGGTCCGACCAGGGTGTCGCAGTGGATCTTTGCTTGCTGGGTGCCAAAGCCGGTGCGTTTTTCAACAGCCACGGCGGCAATGTGGTAGCCAGCGCACGCGATCTGGGTGAGGCGCCGACCGTCGCTTCCCTGATTGGCAGCGTCAAGGTCATGCTGGACGCGTTTGGCGAAGGCAAGATCGACAAGCTTTACCTGGTCGGTAACGAATTCATCAACACCATGACTCAGCAACCTGAAGTTCAGCAGTTGTTGCCACTGGTGGCCGAAGAAGACCAAAAGCTTCAGCACCACTGGGATTACCTGTACGAGCCGGACGCCGAGCAACTGCTCGACGGTCTGCTGATTCGTTATATCGAGTCTCAGGTGTATCAGGCAGTGGTTGAAAACGGCGCCTGTGAGCAGGCCGCGCGTATGGTGGCCATGAAGAGCGCCACCGACAACGCCGGTGACCTGATCAGTGACCTGCAACTGGTGTACAACAAAGCCCGTCAGGCCGCGATTACCCAGGAGCTGTCGGAAATTGTGGGCGGTGCCGCCGCCGTGGCCTCTTAAGGCCCAGAGCTGAGAACCCTTTTTTGAGTTAAAACCTTCAGTCTCAGGCTGCCCTCGTCATTCACTGACAGTCGGCCGGATCTGAAACCAAGAGGAACCGGAAATGAGTAGCGGACGTATCGTACAAATTATCGGCGCCGTGATCGACGTGGAATTCCCGCGCGATGCCGTGCCGCAAATCTATGATGCACTGAAAGTCACCGAGCAAGACCTGACTCTGGAAGTGCAGCAGCAACTGGGCGACGGCGTGGTACGCACCATTGCCCTGGGCTCCTCTGAAGGTCTGCGTCGTGGTCTGGATGTGAGCAACACCAAGGAGCCGATCAAGGTTCCGGTGGGCACCAAAACCCTGGGTCGTATCATGAACGTCCTGGGCGATCCGATTGATGAAGCCGGCCCCATCGGTGAAGACGAGCGCATGCAGATTCACCGCGATGCCCCGGCGTACGAAGAACTGGCCGCGTCCAACGAGCTGCTGGAAACCGGCATCAAGGTGATCGACCTGGTATGCCCGTTCGCCAAGGGTGGTAAGGTTGGTCTGTTCGGTGGTGCCGGTGTGGGCAAGACCGTGAACATGATGGAACTGATCAACAACATCGCTAAAGAGCACTCTGGTCTGTCGGTATTCGCCGGTGTCGGTGAGCGTACCCGTGAAGGTAACGACTTCTACCACGAAATGACCGACTCCAAGGTTGTAGACAAGGTAGCGATGGTTTACGGCCAGATGAACGAGCCACCGGGTAACCGTCTGCGTGTTGCTCTGACCGGTCTGACCATGGCGGAGAAGTTCCGCGACGAAGGTAAGGACGTTCTGCTGTTCATCGATAACATCTACCGTTACACCCTGGCGGGTACCGAAGTATCGGCGCTGCTGGGTCGTATGCCGTCCGCGGTAGGTTATCAGCCGACCCTGGCTGAAGAGATGGGTGTTCTGCAGGAGCGTATTACCTCCACCAAGACCGGCTCCATTACCTCGGTGCAGGCCGTATATGTACCCGCGGATGACCTGACTGACCCGTCTCCGGCGACTACGTTTGCTCACCTGGATTCGACCGTAGTATTGAGCCGTGACATTGCCTCTAAAGGTATCTACCCGGCCATTGATCCGCTGGACTCCACCTCTCGTCAGCTGGACCCGCTGATCATTGGTCAGGAGCACTATGAAGTGGCTCGCGGTGTTCAGACCGTACTGCAGCGCTATAAAGAGCTGAAGGACATCATCGCTATTCTGGGTATGGATGAGCTGTCAGAAGAAGACAAGCTGACCGTATCCCGGGCCCGTAAAATCGAGCGTTTCCTGTCCCAGCCGTTCCACGTGGCCGAAGTATTCACCGGTTCTCCGGGCGTTTACGTGTCCCTCAAGGACACCATTCGCAGCTTTAAAGGCATTCTTGACGGCGAGTACGATGATCTGCCGGAACAGGCGTTCTACATGGTTGGTACCATTGAAGAAGCCATCGAGAAAGCCAACAAGGCCAAGAAAAAGTAACCCGCCGGCCCGGCACTGCCGGGCCACTGGCCCTGAAGCGTTAGAGGCAGAAATATGGCTATGACAGTTCACTGCGATATTGTCAGTGCAGAGCGGGAAATCTTCTCCGGGTTGGTGAAGATGATCGTGGCCACCGGTACCCTGGGTGACCTGGGTGTGACCTATGGTCACGCTCCTTTGCTGACCGGCCTTGAGCCGGGCCCGGTGCGCATCGTCAAGGACAATGGTGAGGAAGAGATTTACTACGTTTCCGGTGGTTATCTGGAAGTGCAGCCTTACCACGTCACCGTGTTGGCGGATACCGCCCTGCGCGCTGATGATATGGATGAAGCAGCCGCCCAGGAAGCCAAAGAAACCGCCCAGAAAGAGCTCACCAACCAGTCTGGCGAGATCGACTACTCCAAGGCCGCGGTGCAGTTGGCGGAAGCCGCCGCTCAGTTGCGTACTCTGCAGTCCATTCGCAAGAAGTTGGGCAGCAACAAGTAGGCCTCGCCGTGCATGGCATTGGCAACAGAAAAGGGTGGCTGATCGGCCGCCCTTTTTTTACGTCCGTCACACTACGATTGTTCCCCCTAATTTGTCCTGATCAACGGTTTGTTGAAGGAGTCGCCGCATGACCACCCCCCTTGATATCGTCATTCTCGCTGCCGGTAAAGGCACCCGGATGCGCTCGAACCTGCCCAAGGTGCTTCATCCCGTGGGCGGCCGCCCCCTGGTGCAGCATGTGATCGACAGCGCCCGGGCACTGGGCAGTGATCAGATCCTGGTGGTGGTGGGCCATGGCGCCGAACAGGTCGAGGCCCGCATGGCGGCCGACGATATCCGCTTTGTGGCCCAGACCGAACAGCTGGGCACCGGCCACGCGGTGCTCCAGGCTCTGCCCCACTTCCGTGACGACGCGACGGTACTGATTCTCTACGGTGATGTGCCGCTGACTCAGGCAACGACGTTGGAAAAGCTGGCCCTGGCGGTGACCGACACCACCATCGGCCTGCTGACCGTGAATCTTCCCGACCCGGGAGCCTACGGACGTATCCTGCGCGATGCCGCCGGCCAGGTCGAGGCCATTGTTGAATACAAAGACGCCAACGACGAGCAGCGCCGGATCACTGAAATCAACACCGGGATCATGGCTGCTAAAGCCAAACACCTGCGCGAGTGGCTGCCGGCACTGAGTAACGATAACGCCCAGGGTGAGTACTACCTGACCGACATTATTGCCATGGCGCGCCAAAGTGGCCTGGGCATTCATGTGGCTCAGCCGGACACACCGGAAGAGGTGGAAGGCATCAACAATCGTCAGCAGCAGGCGGCCCTCGAACGTTACTACCAGAGTCGTCAGGCGGAAGAGTTGATGGTCAAAGGGGTCACCCTGATGGACCCGGCTCGATTTGACTGCCGTGGCCGGCTGACTGTCGGGCGGGATGTGGTCATTGATGTGAACTGCGTGTTTGAAGGCGAGGTCATGCTGGAAGATGGCGTGCACCTTGAACCCAACTGCTACCTGAAAGACTGCGTGATCGGCGCGGGCACTGAAGTCAAAGCCAACTCGGTGATTGAGGGCGCACGGGTATCCAGCCATTGCGCCATCGGGCCCTTTGCGCGTCTGCGCCCGGGCACCTTACTGGCCGATGGCGCCAAGGTCGGCAACTTTGTGGAAATCAAGAAAGCGACCATAGGCGAAGGCAGTAAGGTCAACCATCTGAGCTACATCGGCGACAGCAAGGTCGGTTCCTGTGTGAATGTCGGCGCCGGAACGATTACCTGTAACTACGACGGGGTCAACAAATTCCTCACGGAAATCGGGGACAATGCTTTTATCGGTTCCAACAGCGCGCTGGTGGCGCCGGTCAAGTTGGGCAAGAACACAACGGTGGGTGCGGGGTCGATCATCACCAAAGACGTTCCCGATGAGGAACTGGCGATTGCCCGCGGCCGCCAGCGTAACATTCAGGGCTGGCAGAGACCGAGTAAAAAAGACTGACTCAAAGAGTCACCGGAAAGGACGCAATATCAATGGCTAAATGGGTACCGGGGGCGATCATTCGTCACCCACTTCGCAGCATTTTCGGGCTGCTGTTGATTGTGGTTCTGACGGTGGGCCTGTACGGCGCTTTCAGGCCGCTTCCCGAGGGCATCAGCATGGAAGCGCCCGCCCGAGGGGCGACGCGGGTCCAGTTTCTGGCCGATCGGACCTATATCGATAAACAGGGTGAACGACAGACCGAGCAGCGCATTTTTGACGAGGTATTTCGTCTGGTCGCTCAGGCAGAACGGTTCATTCTTGTGGACATGTTTCTGTTCAATGCCTACCAGGGGCAGTTGAGCGACACTCACCGGGCGCTGTCTGACGAGCTGACCGACCGGCTTATCGCCCAAAAACGCCGTCACCCAGAGATTCAGATTCTGGTGATCAGTGATCCCCTGAATACCTTGTACGGTGGCCTGCCCTCCTCTCACTTCCAACGGTTGGAAACCGCCGGTATCTCGGTGACCCTGACCGACCTCACCAGGCTGCGCGACAGCAATCCCCTCTACTCCGCATTCTGGCGCCCCTTTATTCAACCCTGGGGAAACACCGCAACGGATACGCTACCCAATCCCTTTGGGGAGGGTCGGGTGTCTCTACGCAGTTACCTGGCGTTGATCAACTTCAAAGCCAACCATCGAAAACTGATTATCGCCGATCAGGACAACGAGCTGACGGCCCTGGTCACATCGGCCAACCCCCACGATGGAAGCAGCGCCCACGGCAATGTCGCGTTGCGCTTCGGTGGTCCGGCGGCGTGGGACCTGCTCGACAGTGAAGCCGCCGTTCTTACCTTCTCTGGCGGACCCGAGCCCAGGCCGTCCCTGGATCGACCTGAGGGTGAAGTCGCCGGTTCTGCCCTGTCGGTCCAGGTGGTGACCGAGCGTGCCGTCGAGCGAGCCGCTCTGGACATCATCAATGGCGCAGCCGCGGGGGAGCGGTTGGACCTGGCAATGTTCTATTTATCGGACCGACACCTGGTTCGGGCTCTGCAGGAGGCCGCACAGCGCGGCGTTAAGGTGCGGGTGTTGCTCGACCCCAACAAAGACGCCTTCGGGCGCGAAAAAAATGGCGTGCCCAACCGCCCCGTCGCCCACGAGCTGGTCAACGCCGGAGTACAGGTACGGTGGTGTGACACACACGGAGAGCAATGCCACTCCAAATGGCTGATGCATCAAGATAGCCGAAGTCGGGCACGGATGTTGTTGGGCTCCACCAATTTCACTCGCCGCAACCTGCACGACCTGAATCTCGAAACCAGCGTTGTACTGCGGGGATCTTCCGACTCTGAGCCGTTAACCGCAGCCGCGCAATGGTTTGACGACCGCTGGCATAACCGATCCGGAAAGCAGTACAGCCTGGATTACGCTGCCTACGCCGATGAAAGTCTGTGGCCCCGACTACTGTACCGAACCATGGAGGCTTCGGGGCTGAGTACCTTTTAAGCCGGCGCACCGAATCAATCGACGATAGTTGGGATGTCAGTGGCCTTTTTAGCATAGGCTTTCGTATATTTCCCGGAACCCAATTCCTCTGCCTGGCGAAGCCTGGACAATGAGGGCTTACAAAGGTGGTGCCAGATAGATGTCTCTTCCTCCCTTCTCATCCATGCTGGGCCGGTACGCCGCGGTCTTACTGATTATGACGGTCCTTGGGGCGCTGTTTTACCTGGCCGCTTTCGGGTTACCCGGTAAGCGGGTGGATGCGGGGCAATTTGTGGACCTTCAGCAAGGCGACAAAATTCATCATGGGTTTCGTCGAGCCCATGCAAAAGGCTTTTGCATTACCGGAGAGTGGGTCAGCTCTGGCGCCCTGGCTCCTTTTACCCAGGCCGATCTGCTCGCCAGCGGCCGTACCCCGTTCAATGGGCGGATTTCCATTGCCGGCAACAATCCCTCGGCGCCCGACCTCAAGGCGCCTGTACGCAGCCTGGCCATCAGTCTTGAAGGCGCGGACGGGCAGGTGTGGCGAACGGCGATGAACACGCCTCCGGTCATGGCGGTGCGCAACCCGCAGGATTTCTATCGGCAACTACAGGCGCTGGGGGATGGAACCATTCAGGCGTTTTTTGCGGCGCACCCGGAAAGTGCCGCCTTCCGCGCCTGGGCGTCCGAGTACGAACCGACCGGTAGCTTCGCGGCCGAAACCTACCACAGTATCAATGCCTTTTATCTGGTGGATGAAGAGGGGCATCGACAGGCCGTGCGCTGGCGCGCCCAACCCCATGGTTTGTCGGAAATGCCTGACGTATCGACCCTTGAGGGTGAAGATGCGCTACAAAATGAGTTCTTCCACCGGCTGGCATCGGGCCCGGTCGTGTTTGATCTGATATTTTCGTTCGCCCAGCCGTCGGACGACGAAGCCGATCCCACCATCCCCTGGCCCGAGGACCGGCAGGCGCATACCGCCGGTCAGTTGATGATTACCGACGCACAGCCACAATCCTCCGGCCAGTGCAACGACATCAACTTCGACCCGCTGGTTCTGCCCACCGGGATAGTACCCACGGCGGACAAAATTCTCCGGGCTCGCTCTGCCGCTTACGCTGAATCTTATCGGCGGCGAGCCTATGAAACCTGGCAACACGCTAACGAGGCATCACACTAATGGATCGGCCTACTCACTATACCGGCGCGGCCCGGCTGCTCCACTGGGCAATGGCTCTGTTGTTGTTTGCCATGTTGTTGGCGGGCCTGACGTTGGTACGCAGCCTGGAACCCTGGCAGCCGACGTTATTGCTCTTGCACAAATCCTTCGGTCTGTTGGCCCTGGTTCTGGCTGTGATCCGATTGATCGTGCGCCTGGGCAGCCGCACCCCCGCCTTGCCCGGGTCTTTACCCAGTTGGCAGGTGTGGGCCGCGAAGTCCAGCCATGTGGCCCTTTACGCCGCGATGTTTGCCCTGCCGGTGAGCGGGTACCTGATGCAAAACGCCGCTGGACGGCCGATCACCTTTTTTGAGGGATTTACCCTGCCCGCGTTGATCGAAACCGACCTGGCAACCTACGGGTTACTGCGGACCCTACATGGATGGTTTGCCTGGGGCTTTATGACACTGATCTTCCTGCATATTGGCGCCGCCCTCCAACATGGCCTCATCCGGCGGGATGGGGTATTGCGGTCCATGATCGGCCGTTAGGGCAACCGCTTCTAATGTTCAGTATTTGAGCCCGGTAATCGGTTGAATGTGTTAAACGATTAGACAACGTTGTCCGTTGTAAGCTATGCTCCACCTTGGACCATGCCCCAAGTGGAGATCAATAATGATAGTACGTACCGTCCTGCTCCTGTCAGTCGCGCTTTTTGCCAGTGTGGGCAGCCTTGCCCAACCACTCAGCGACGCCCAATTGAAGGCATTTGCGGCCCAGACCGAATGGCGTTTTGCCGTGGTCAGCAACATCGGAGAAGATGGCCCGGAAGCGCGAATCCGGCTGCACAACCGTTCCGACGTGGCACTGCCGGAGGGCACCGGTGACTGGCGGTTGTATTTCCACTCGGTGCGTCGGGTGAGTGACACCACCGTGTCCGGCCTGCATTTGACCCATGTCCAGGGGGATTTACACCGGGTTGCGCCGACCGAGGACTTCCCGGGCCTCGCCCCGGGAGAGTCCCTGGAGCTGTTCTATGAACCCTCCTCGGCCATGGCGGCCTATACCGATTTTATGCCCCGCGCCTTTATTCATCGCCCGGGTAGCGAACCCGTGGTGTTTGCCAATACCGACACCGAAGACATGAGCCGCTTTGTCGATGTATTCGACCGGGAGGCCCAGCAGCGTCGCTCGGCCCAGGATCAGGTGCCGATTGCCACCGCCGAGCGCCGCTACGAACGCAACCGGGCCATCCACTCGCAGCGGGTGTCCGATCAGGCGGTGCGCCAGCGCATCATTCCCAAGCCGCTGTCACTGGAAACCCATTGGGGCAGCGCGACTCTCTCGCCGGACTGGACCATTCACTACGCCGGTCGTCTGAGCTCAGAGGCTGACTACCTGGCGGAGCAGCTCTCGACGCTGTTCGATGCTGAATTCCCGCGTGCGGCGGACCATGAGTCGGTCTCGGGCCCCAGAATCAGCCTGAGGGTGGCGTCTGAGGATACCGATCTGCCGGAACAGGCGGAAAGCTACCGGCTGGAAATCGACGACGACCAGATCCGCATTACCGGTCGGGACAATGCCGGTGCCTTCTACGGTCTTCAGAGTTTATTGAAACTCTTGCCGGCGACCATGGACAGCGATTCGGTCACCCTGCCCAATCTCACCGTGCTCGATGCGCCCCGCGCCGGTTGGCGGGGGATGCACTACGACATGGGCCGCAACTTCCACGGCCAGGCCGTGACCCTGCGCCTGATCGAACAGATGGGCCGCTACAAACTCAACAAGCTGCATTTGCACCTGACCGAGGACGAAGGCTGGCGCCTGGAAATCCCCGGCCTGCCCGAATTGACCGAGGTGGGAGGTGAACGCTGCTTTGATCCGGAAGAGACCGACTGTCTGCTCACCCAACTGGGCACCGGGCCGCATAAAAGTGGTAGTGGCAATGGCTATTACACCCGGGACGATTTTATTGAGATTCTCGAGTACGCCGCCGCAAGGCACATTGAAGTTATCCCCGAAATCGATATGCCCGGTCATGCCCGGGCGGCCATCAAGTCCATGGACGCCCGTTACCGCCGTTTGATGGCCACGGAGCAACCGGAGGCCGCCCGTCAGTACCTGCTGTCTCACCCCGAGGACACCTCGGACTACATGACCGTGCAGAACTACACCGACAACTCCATCGACGTCTGCCTGGACTCCAGCTATGCCTTTGTGGACAAGGTGATGTACGAGCTGCAGCAGATGTACCGTGATGCCGGACTCAAGCTGAACATCTTCCATATGGGAGGCGATGAGGTGGGCAAAGGCTCCTGGACTGCCTCCCCGGCCTGTCGGGATCTGATTGCCGAACGCGAAGGCATTGCCGGTGTTGCAGATCTGAAGCCCTACTTTGTCAGCCGCGTTGCCGCGCTGGCGAAAAAGCGGGGCCTGGCCCTCGCCGGCTGGGAAGACGGTCTGATGTATGACGCGAATAACCCTTTCAATCGGAGCCAGTTTGACAACGATCGGGTCATCGCCAACGCCTGGGATAACATCTGGGAATGGGGTGTGGCCGACCGGGCCTACCGCCTGGCGAACGCCGGCTATGAGGTGGTGCTCTCCCACGGTACTCACCTCTATTTCGATCATCCATACGAGGCACACCCCGAAGAGCGTGGCTACTACTGGGCCACCCGGTACACCGATACCCGCAAAGTGTTCGGATACATGCCCGAACACCTCTACGCCAACGCCGACACCACCCGCAATGGCGCGCCCATCGACAACCTCGAGGCGCTAGTGGGGCGCGCCCTGCCGCCCCTGAAACAACCGGACAACATCCTCGGCATTCAGGGCCAGGTCTGGACCGAAACCATCCGTACCCCGGAGCAGCTCGAGCGCATGGTCTACCCCCGCCTGCTCGCCTTGGCCGAGCGCGCTTGGCACAGAGCCGAATGGGAAGGGGACTCTTCCAGTGCCGAGGCTCGCGCCCGGGAATTTGCGGTGTTCGCCCGAACCCTGGCGGAACGCGAATTACCGCGCCTCGCCGAAGCCGGTGTCCAGGCGTATCTGGCCCCTCCGGGTGCTCGGTGGGAAAACGGCCAATTGCAGGTGAACACCGCCCTGCCCGGCCTGACGGTCGAAGTCAGCACCAATAGCCTGGACTGGCAAGCCTTCCAGGCGCCGGTATCGGCCGAGCAGGCACCGGTGATGTTGCGCACCCGTCTGGACAACAACGCCAGTCGTTCGACCCGCCTGGATTGACCGGCGGGTGGTACCGGAACAACTTTTTACAAAAAAGTGTTTGACAACGTTGTCCCATCGGGCGTAAAAAGAGCATAGGCTAGAAAACAGTAGTACCAACAACGTCCATCAAAACAACATAAGATCCGTTAGGAGGTCGTCATGGAAACTCGCAGCAAAGCATTCAATAAACCCAGGGGGTTCAGAAAAACCCTGCTCGCATCCAGCATTTCATCACTGCTGATCGCACCCGCATTGGTGCAGGCTCAGGATGAGCCCATGCTGGAAGAAATTGTGGTCACCGGCGTGTACGCCTCCCAGCTCAACGCGGTGAACACCAAACGCGATGCGGCCTCGGTCGTAGATGCCATTTCCGCCGAAGATATCGGCAAGCTGCCGGATGTCACCATCGCCGACTCCCTCCAGCGGATTCCCGGTATTCAGGTGGAGCGCACCGCCGGTGAAGGTGGTCCGGTCCAGATTCGCGGGCTGGCCAATGTCGCCACCTCGCTCAACGGCGAAACCTTTCTGAGTGCCACCACCATCGACTCCTCCGGCGCCGACTTTGGTGACTTGCCCTCCCAGCTGTTCTCCGGCGCTGATGTTTACAAATCCCCGCTGGCAACCCTGAGCACCCTGGGTATTTCCGGCACCGTGGATCTGAAAACCCGCCGCCCGTTTGATCTTGATAACGGCTTTACCGCATCGGCGTCGGTCGAAGTGGATCGCGGCTCCATCAGCGAGGAGACCGATCCCACGGTCAGCGGTCTGATTGGGTGGAACAATGACAACGTTGGCTTTCTGGTCAGCGCGGTGACCACCGAGAAGAACCTGGCGACTGACTACAACGGTTACTTTGATACCTCTGAAAACGGCGGTATCGGTGCGGCGAACAACAATTACACTTGGGGCGCACCACCGGTGAATCAGGATATTTACCATGTGGTACCCCAGGGTTTTGCTGCGTTCAACAAGGTTGAAGAACGCCAACGCGACGGACTGAACCTGTCCTTCCAGGCTCAACTGTCCGAAGGGGTTGAGCTGGTGGTTGATCACTTTTACAGCAAGCAGGATCGCTGGAACCGCCGGGCCGGCATGTCTCACAACAACCGCTGGCAGACCTTCAATAACTACGCGTTTGCTCAGGAAGGCAGTCTGGTTCGCGACCGCTTCGATTACAACGGCCAGGAGTGGGGCACGGTAAACGCTTTTGAAGCCAGACCCTACCGGTTGCAGTCGTTCAGTCAGGTGAACTACAACGAGGAAGAGTCCAACAACAGCAGCGCTGAATTGAATTTTGATAACGGAGGCGCACTGACCGGTCAGGTCCGGGTTACGCGAGCCACTGCCGAGGCGAAGATGCGCCACGGTTATGTGGAAGGTGACCTGATGAGCATCGATCAGGGCACACTGGTCACCGGACCTGGTGGCCTGCGACCGGCGGGTGACTGTACTGGGGACAACGCCGTGCCTGGCACCGCGGTCGGTGAAGATGGTGGCTGCTTTGTTCAGTACTCCCCCAACAGCATTGAGGATACCGACTTCCTGATTGGCTACGATGCATCGGGCGAGCATCCGGTATTCACCGGCTTTGACCAGACCGTCAGTGGCGGCCTTGGGGAAATGAGTGTTGCCGACTATATGGCGGATCCACGAGCCTATCATGTGGGCGCCATGTCTTCGGAAAACAACACCAATGATGAAGGTGAAATGAACACCTTCAGCACCCGCTGGAACTATGAGTTCTCCGACAGTCCTTTCATCACCAGTGTTGATTTCGGTCTGCGTCAAAGCGAACGAAAAGTGGAACACGAAGTGTTCTCCTACTTCGCGGAGTTTGATGATACCGGATGTCAGGCCCAGTGGAAGGCGGTGGACCAGTTCGCCGGTACCAGTGAATGTGACCCGGATAAACAGCAGGGTGAGTTCCTGGTTGACGAGAACGGCGACCCGGTACTGGACGACGATGGCAATCAGGTCTTCGAAAATTACACCCTGATTCCCCCGATCGCGATCGATCAGTACAACGACGTTGTCTGGGTAGATGACCTGGGTCCGGTTTCTGGTGTACCCGGTGTCTGGGCCGTGGATCCCCGAGCACTCGACGATACTCTGGCGTATCAGGAGAGTGTTTTCGGTGAACAGGTTCGGTTCCCTCAGCCAGGTCAGTCCTATAGTGTCGGTCTGGATGAATTCAGTTATTTCGCACAGGCCAACTTCGCTGTGGGCGATGACATCACGGGTAACTTGGGTGTCAAAGTCGTTGAAACCGATCTGACCGTGGTTCAGAACGAAGTTGGTGGCGGTGTGCCGCACTCGGGGGTTAGCTATGATATTGGCGATGTCGTCACCCGCCGCAGTTACACTGACGTCCTGCCCAGCCTGAACGTCGCCTGGGATGCCACCGATACCCTCAAGTTCCGCTTGGGTTATGGCGAGACGATGCAACCGCTGGATCTATTGACCTGGGGTGGTGCGAAGAGTGTCGGACGAGTATTCAATGACGACTGCCAGTGCATGCGAGTGACCGGTGGTTCTCTGAGTGGTAACCCGGAGCTGGATCCGACACGGGCCAAAAACTACGACCTGTCAGCGGAATGGTATGCCGGTGATGCCTCGGTGCTGAGCGCAACCCTGTTCCAGATTGAAATTGACAGTTTTGTCCAGAGCG
The DNA here is from genome assembly GCF_003762925.1 of Marinimicrobium koreense. Classification (NCBI taxonomy): domain Bacteria; kingdom Pseudomonadati; phylum Pseudomonadota; class Gammaproteobacteria; order Cellvibrionales; family Cellvibrionaceae; genus Marinimicrobium; species Marinimicrobium koreense. The sequence continues at coordinate 2,835,077 of NZ_RJUK01000001.1, read as the reverse complement.
GTACCGTGGTGATTGATGAGCCCGATGCCGATGGCATTCGCCGCGGTCCCTGGGAGTTCACCGCGCCGGTTCAGGGCACGGGTGGTAAGGTCAATGGTCTGGAGCTTGCCGCAAAAGTGGCCTTTGGTGATTTCACCGGCGGTGCACTCGAAAACTTCGGCTTTGATGTCAACTATACTTTGTCTGAGAGTTCGCAAGACGCGGTTGGTGTAGAAGGCAAAGAACTGCCGTTCGTCAATAACTCCGAGGACACTTACAACATTGTCGGCTGGTTTGAAAACAACTATCTGTCAGCCCGCCTGGCCTACAACTTCCGCTCGCCCCGCCTGATCAGTGTCGGCGGCCCGGCGTTGGCCGAGCAGGCGCTGTACCAGGATGATTACGGTCAGCTCGACCTGAACGTGACCTGGGATGTGACCGATGAGTTGGCGTTGTACGTGAATGGTTCCAATATCACCGAGGAATTCCAGCAGACCTACCTGGAATTCGAAGACCAGAAAGCCTTCCAGAATATCTACGAGGCTCGCTGGGCTCTGGGTGCGCGTTACACATTTTAAGTTGGGCGTCATCTGACTCAGTAAGGGCATGGAGGCCCGATCGTTGCGCCGCCGCGAGTGATCGTGGCGGTTTTTTCCGTTGAGGAGGTTTCGGTGATCCGGCATACACTCAAGCAACTGGTTATTGTCGGTGGGGGTACGGCTGGCTGGATGACGGCGGCCCGTCTGGCCCGGCACTTCCGTAAAACGGACATCCGAATAACCCTGGTGGAATCCTCGGATATTGGAACCGTGGGTGTCGGGGAGGCAACCATTCCAACCTTGCGCCAGTTTTATGCGGATCTTGGCATGACCGATAAAGAGGTGATGCGCGCGACGCAAGCCACCGTCAAACTCGGCATTCAGTTTGAACAGTGGCGAGAACCCGGTAGTGACTTCATTCACCCTTTTGGTGTGTTCGGACAAAAAGCCAACGGCATCGATTTTCACCACTATTGGCTGAAGCTTCGTCAGCGCGGTGATACCTCTGAGTTGGCGGATTACTCTCTGGGGTTGCAGTTGGCTCGCCACCACCGCTTTACGCCTCCTTCTCTCCAACCTCCATCCGAATTGTCGGTATTTGATTGGGCGCTGCATTTTGATGCGGCGGCCTTCGGACGCCTGATGAGGGATTACGCCGAGCGTCATGGCGTAGAGAGGCTGGACGCCAGAATCGAGTCGGTCAAACAGCATCCCGAAACCGGCAATATCGAGGCCCTGTACCTGGATTCGGGTAACCTTGTCGGTGGGGACCTGTTTATCGACTGTTCCGGCTTCCGTGCGCTGTTGATCGAGCAGACCCTGAACACCGGTTACTGCGACTGGAGTGAATGGTTGCACTGTGATCGGGCCGTGGCGGTTCAAAGTGAACGGTTCGGTGAGGCACCACCCTACACGGTCAGCCGCGCCCAGACTGCCGGATGGCAGTGGCGAATTCCTTTGCAAACGCGACAGGGAAACGGCTATGTATACTGCAGCGACCAGGTTAGCGATGACGAGGCCACTTCAACGCTGGTTGATCATATAGACGGTCCGCTTTTGAACGACCCTAAACCCTTTCGATTCACGGCCGGTCGACGTCGGCGTGCCTGGAACCGGAATTGTATAGCGGTCGGTCTGTCAGCGGGTTTTCTGGAGCCTCTGGAAAGCACCAGTATTGCCTTGGTGGAAACCGCCATCCACAAGATTCGTCGGGCATTTCAAAAGCCCTGGTACACACAGGCCGACATAGACCGTTTCAATGAAGACACCGCACTGGAGTACGAACGGGTCAGGGACTTCATCATCCTGCATTACAAACTGAACGGTCGAACGGATTCACCCTTCTGGGAGCGTTGCCGCGCCATGCCAATACCGGACACCCTGCGGGAGAAGGTGGAGGCATTCCGGGCGCAAGGTGAGCTGCTTCGCTATCGCGCTGAAATTTTTGGCCCCGCGAGCTGGTTGGCGATTTATTCCGGACTGGGGTTGTTGCCCGAGCGTTATCACCCGGGAGTGGATCGTCTCGACTTTCAGTACCTGAAGGACGCTCTGATAGCAATGCGTCAGTCAGTGGCCGACGCGGTCGCCCAGGCGCAAACCCACAACGATTATCTGCAATCGCTGAACCGCACCGGCTGACCCAAGCCTGGATCTTCTCTGATCCTCAAGGTTGACGATCCAATTCGTGTTGACGGATAAATGCGCTGTGTGAAGGCGCCTGCTCCGCCGCCTGCGCTATCATCGCACGCATTCTGCCCAGTTCGTCGGTCAGCGCGGTCTCTGGTATTTTATTGGCCCGAATATCGTAGTGATTCGGCTGTACGCCCATACCGGAATAAATGGCCAGCCAGCTGTCGTGTTCAAATGCCTCCGGCTCCATCTGGACCAGCTCACCGCGATGCCTGAACAACTTGAGCTTATGGGCCAGAGAATCCGGTATCGGCATGGTCTGGCAGTGCCGCCAGAATGCGGTATCGGATCGCTGTGTGGTTTTGTAGTGCAGTACCAGAAAATCGCGGATACGTTCAAATTCGTGGTGGTGCTGGCGGTTGGCCTCGGCCCGGTCGACTTCATGGAAACCCGATTCCGGGAACAGGCGCAGCAGTTTGGCAATACCGGTCTGAATCAGGGAGATACTGGTGCTTTCCAGAGGTTCAAGAAAACCGGACGCCAACCCCAGTGCAAAACAGTTCTTTTCCCAGATGGATTTCCGGGGGCCCGCAACAAAGCGGAATGTCTTTGGGTCCTTGAGAGGTGATTCGGCCATTTGCTTCAAAAGTGTCTGTTTGGCCTGCTCATCCGAGACAAACGCCTGGCTGTACACATACCCGTTGCCAGTGCGGGACTGGAGGGGAATACGCCACTGCCACCCCGCATCAAGCGCGGTGCAGCGGGTGTAGGGGGTCGGCTCCGGCATCGCCGCACCGGGCACCGCAATCGCACTGTCGCAGGGCAACCACTGCCGCCAGTCTTCATGACCGGCCTGCAGGGTCTGCTCAATGAGCACCCCCCGGAACCCGGAGCAGTCGACAAACAGCTGACCTTCAGCGCGCGCCCCGTCGTCCAGGTGCAATGCGGTGATAAATCCGTTGTCCGGGTTCTGCTCCACCCGCGTCACTTTCCCTTCCCGGCGAATAACGCCCCGGGCTTCAGCGTACTGGCGCAGAAAATTGGCATAGCGCCCCGCATCGAAATGATAGGCGTAGCCGTAATCGGCCAATGGGGTGGGGGGTTGCTCGTGGGGCTGAGCGAAACGGCCTCGGCGGGCAAGTTGCACCGCAAAGCAATAATCCTCGAGTGACTGGCCGGCCTCCTCGCCTTGCAATCGGTTGAGGTAATGATGAAATGCCACGCCATTCAGAGGCTGACCAAAGTCGGCAAAAGGATGAAAGAACGCCGAGCCGGGGGCCCGCCAATCACAGAACTCGATGCCCAGCTTGAACGTGGCATCGGTGGCACGGATGAAATCCCGCTCATCAACGCCGAGCGAGGCATTGAAGTCCCGGATACTGGGGATAGTCGCCTCCCCCACGCCCACGGTACCGATATCCGCCGACTCCACCAGAGTGATCTGGGCCTGTCGACCCTCGAAGTAACGTGCCAGGCTCGCGGCCGCCATCCAGCCCGCGGTGCCTCCTCCGAGAATGACGACCTGATTGACCGCTGAATTGTCCATGGTGCTCCCCGTCTGAAGTCAGTCTGCATTATAGACACAGACGCCCCAACTCTGAAACAACGTTGTCTTTATGGGTGGTGTGGCCCGATATCGGTCAGGAGGGAGAATTCCGCTCCGAAAGATGTCTTGCATATAACTTTCGTTGTACTAAAATACCTTTCGTTTCAAAAGTTTTATCAAGAGCGTCCAGGATGAACAAACGCAACACCCAGCAGCGCCGCCGCGCCATTATCGACATGCTCACCCAGGCGGGTGAGGTGAGTGTCGAGCACTTGGCTCAGCATTTCGGTACCTCCGAGGTGACGGTCCGCAAGGATCTGGCGGCCCTGGAGGACAACGGCCTGCTGCTGCGCCGCTACGGCGGCGCCGTGCCCCTGCCCCAGGAAATGATCGTCGACCCGGGCACCGAAAAAGTTTCGGAACGAAAGCAATCCATGGCCAAGGCCGCAGCGGACCTGATTCTGGACCACAATCGCATCATCATCGACAGCGGCACCACCACCGCCGCCCTGCTGCCGGAGCTGTCCCACAAGCAGGGGCTGGTGGTGATGACCAACTCCCTGAACATCGCCAACGCCCTGCGTGAGCTGGAAAACGAACCCACCCTGCTGATGACCGGCGGTACCTGGGACCCACAATCCGAAGGCTTTCAGGGGCAGCTGGCCGAGCAGGTGCTGCGCTCCTACAACTTTGATCAGCTGTTTATCGGCGCCGATGGCCTGGACCTGGAACGCGGGACCACCACGTTTAATGAGCTGTACAGCCTGAGCCAGGTAATGGCCGAGGTGGCGCGCGAAGTCATCGTGATGGCGGAGTCGGACAAATTGGGCCGGAAGATCCACAACCTTGAATTGCCCTGGGAGCGGATTGCCTATCTGGTGACGGATTCGGATTTCCCTGATGAGGCAAAACAACGTTTGGAGGCCTTGGGAGTCGATGTTATCCGGGCTTCCTGAAGCCCACAAAGGAAAGTCTTAAGAATTGAAATACGTGACAGGAGTTGGGTAAGGCCCTCATGGACCGTTACCTGCCTGGACGGCAGGTAACCGAGCCCCCATGGATGGGTTCACGGCGTGTCCATGAGGGCCTTACCCAACTCCTACCCCAATATTTAGTTAAGAACGTTTCATTCTCAAAGGAGAAAGATTATGTGTGGCATCGTAGGCGCCGTAGCGCAGCGGGATGTAGTGGATATTCTGGTCGAAGGCCTTCGGCGCCTCGAGTATCGGGGCTATGACTCCGCCGGTGTGGCTGTGGTCAACAACGGTGAACTCAAACGCCTGCGCCGGCTGGGCAAAGTCAAAGAACTCGCCGACGCCGTCGCCGCCAGCCCCACCCCGGGCGGCACCGGTATTGCCCACACCCGCTGGGCCACCCACGGTGAGCCGAGCGAGCGCAACGCCCACCCACACGTCTCCAACGACCAACTGGCCGTCGTGCACAACGGCATCATCGAAAACCACACCGCCCTGAAAAAGGAGCTGGAGGCGGCGGGTTACCAGTTTGAGTCCCAGACCGACACCGAGGTCATTGCCCACCTGGTCCACAAAACCCGTCTGGAGACCGGCGATCTGCTGAGCGCGGTGCAGAAGGCGGTGAAACAGCTCGACGGCGCCTACGGCACTGTACTGATGGACGCCAACGACGCCGAGCGTCTCGTCGTTGCCCGCTCCGGAAGCCCGTTGGTGATCGGCCTGGGCATTGGGGAAAACTTTATTGCCTCGGACCAGCTCGCCTTGTTGCCGGTCACTCGCCGGTTTATCTTTCTGGAAGAAGGCGACGTGGCGGAAATCACCCGCACCAGCGTGCGCATCTTTGATAAAGACGGCAATGCCGTCGAACGCGAAGAGCATGAGTCCACCGTCAGCTACGACGCCGGGGACAAGGGCCAATACCGTCACTTCATGCTCAAGGAAATTTACGAGCAGCCCCACGCGGTCACCAACACCCTCGAAGGCCGTCTGGGCAAAGAGAGTGTGCTGGACGAAACTTTCGGCAACGGGGCCGCCGAGCTGCTGAAGAAAGTGAAGCACGTCCAGATCGTCGCCTGTGGCACCAGCTACCATTCCGCCATGGTCGCCCGCTACTGGCTGGAATCGCTCGCGAATGTGTCCTGCAATGTGGAAATCGCCAGTGAATTCCGCTACCGCAAATCCGTGGTCCAGCCCGACAGCCTGGTGGTCACCATCAGCCAGTCCGGCGAAACCGCCGACACCCTCGCCGCTCTGCGCCTGGCCAAGGAGCTGGGTTATCTCGGCAGTCTGACCATCTGCAACGTGGCGGGCTCCTCCCTGGTGCGCGAATCCGACCTGGCCTTTATGACCCGCGCCGGGGCGGAAATCGGTGTGGCCTCCACCAAAGCCTTCACTACCCAACTGGTGGGCCTGGCGATGCTGGTGTTGGCACTGGGCAAATACAATGGCCTGAGTACCGAACAGCAGGCCGACATGGTGCAGGCCCTGAAAGGTCTGCCGGCCAAGCTCGAAGAGTCACTGTCGCTCGCCGAGCGCATTGAAGATCTGGCCGAAGAGTTTGCCGATAAACACCACGCCCTGTTTCTCGGTCGGGGCGATCAGTACCCGATTGCGATGGAAGGTGCGCTCAAGCTCAAAGAAATTTCCTACATCCACGCCGAGGCCTACGCCGCGGGCGAACTCAAGCACGGCCCCCTGGCGCTGATCGATGCGCAGATGCCCATCATCGTGGTCGCGCCGAACAATGAACTGTTGGAGAAGCTCAAATCCAACGTGGAAGAAGTCCGCGCCCGCGGGGGCATCCTCTATGTGTTCGCCGATGTGGAAGCCAACTTCGCCTCGGACGAGACCATGCGGGTCATCAACGTCCCCCACTGCCACCCCTGGCTGGCGCCCATTCTCTACACCCTGCCCCTGCAATTGCTCAGCTACTACGTGGCCATCATCAAGGGCACCGACGTGGATCAGCCGCGCAACCTGGCGAAGAGTGTGACGGTCGAGTAACCTGTCGTCTTTGTAGATTCTGAGGCGATCCGAGCCATCGAGTACCAACTTGGTGGATCGGATCGCCAACAATAACGCAGAGGAAGACAGCAGGATGATCACAATACGAAGGGCCACCTACGATGATGTGCCGGCACTGCATGCGCTGGCTGAGCGGTTTCTGCTCGAGAATCTGAAAGACCCCGAAAATACCGGTTTTCTGATTTCCAACTTTTCCCTCGATGTTTACAAGGCGTATGTGGACAGCGCCGAGTACTTCTGGGTGGCCGAGGAGGACGGCAAGCTGGGTGGATTTCTGCTCGCTTATAAAAGTGAATCGATCAAGCCCGAAGAGGTGATCAATTCCTGCCTGCGTTATTCTGTGGTTCAGCCATTTACCCTGATCAAGCAGATCTGCAGTAGCGGCAAGGTGCGCGGCGCGGCGTCGACGCTGTACCAGAAGCTCTTTGACGAGATGGATACCGAGCTGGCGCTGGCGGCGGTTGTGAACGAGCCTCTGAACACCAAGTCGATTGAATACCATCGCAAACTGGGCTTCGGCCATTTGTGGGATCTGCACCCCCCGGCCGACTACGATGGCGTGACCCGCACCCGGTCCATCTGGTTCTATTCCAAAACCGGCACCCGACCTCAGACTCGTATGGCGCAGGTGGACCGCTCCGAACTGGTGCAGCATCTGATCGAAAAAGAACAGGGAACGGTCAACCTCTACATGCATGAGGACAACCTGAACTGGACCAAGTTGGGTATGTTGGTCACCTTTATGACGGCGCTGCTCACGGCCTTTGGTTTCCTGCTGGAGCGGGATCCAACCACCACCAATAATTGGATTGTCAGTGTCCTGGTGGTGTTCGGGTTTGTGGTGAACATCATGTTCTATCTGAAGTTGAAGTCAGGGCTCGCGTTCCTGAATCATCACAAGAAGAACCTGCGCCGCTTTGATGACGCCTTGGCCGGGATGTTGCCATCCATCCCCTCGTACCTCGATCGTAAAACCGGCAAGCAGTCCGTTACTGTGCGTGTCATGGTTGTCTTGCCGGTGTTCAGTCTGGGACTCTGGGCGGTGTGCGCCGGGTTACTGCTGCACCGGTACTTTTTATGATCGCGCAGTGACGGGTGTCTCAACACAAGGGCGCGGGCTCGATTAGAGTACAGGGTCTGTTTACTGATTAAGTGTTATACGCAGGGAATATTATGAAGCGAATACTCATAGCCATACTGCTGCTCGTCGCGATCGCGGCGCTTGGTGGTCACTATTATTACGAGCGGCAGGTGGAGCAGCGGGTGGAAAGTGCCGCTCGCATGTTGGGGCAGATGGGCGGCAATCTGGACTATCGCGAGGTGGTCATTGGTCTGTCGGGTGATATTCGGGTCGAGGACATTCTGCTCCGGGTACCCGGTATGCCCAGCGCCGTCAGCATCGATCGGGCTTCGCTGCATACCGGTGGGCTGATGGGGGTCCATCGCCTGGCCATGGATGCTCGCGAGCAGTTATTACCCACCCGCCTGGGTGTGTCGTTTGATGGCATCCGTATCCCCCTGTCCAGTGTGACCGAATCCGGTAATCTGGGGGTCACGGATTCCTTCGCCGCCGCCGGTTGTGGTGATCGGACGGCCTTCAGCGCACTGGACATTGTGAAGATGGGCTACTCCGAATTCGTGATGGATACCCGGGTGGATTATCGCCTGGTGGGTGATGGCGAGCTCTTGAACCTGACCGTCGACACCCTGATGCGGGAGATGAACAACACCCGAGTCGAGATGGACTTTTCCCTTGGCGCGCCGTCACGTCATGCGCCGGCTGTTGCGATGGCCATGGCCAATGCCCAATTGCTGAGCGTAGTGATTGATTATCAGGATAAAGGCTATGCCCAGCGTGTGTCGGCGTTCTGCACTGAACAGACCGGTCTGGATAGGGAGGCGTTTCTCGCTCAGCACCTGAGTGCCTGGCAGGATGTCTGGCACCAATTTGGATTGACTGCCGGGCCGACCCTGGTTGATGGTTATCGGGAATTTTTGTCCAACCCGGATCAGTTCCGGGTGCAGATCAAACCCAGCGGCAGCCTGCACGCTGACGACTTCAGTGGCATGTCAACGGAGCTGATGCTCTATTACCTGCCCATGCAGCTATCGGTCAACCAGGGCCCAATGAAGCGCCTGGACCTGTCGGCCATGGACGAGGCCGAAGCCCAAGCCTGGCGGGAAGCGCGCCGGGAGCGGACCGTTGATTCGGATAGTGAAGCGGAGCAGTCTGGTGATACCGGGCAAGCGCAAGACGACGAAGGTCGGATCACCATGGAGGCGCTGCGCAACGCTGCCAATGCCACGGTGGAACTTCGACTCACCAACGGGCGCACGCTGGAGGGGGTGGTGCATTCGGTCGGGGAAGACCGGTTGCAGTTACAGCGTTTTCAGAACGGGGGTTATGTCATTCAGCCGGTTGATTATGTCGATATCGAAGAGGCCTACCTCAGGGAGAAGTAGACAGCAGCCGGGGCTGCTGTCTACGCTCACAAGTAGGCGACGCAATTACAGTCCGGTGTCGATCGCCTCGATCAGTTCACCGTCGTCGGTATCGCCACTGAGCTCCCAGAAGAAAGCACCACCGAGCCCCTGCTGTTTCAGATAGTTCATCTTGTCCTGAATGGTCGCGGGGGTGTCGTAGCTCCACCAGTCATCGCCGCAGTGGGCGTAGGCGGTACCGGCAACCGTACCGTTGGCCGGGCAGGTGTTTTTCAGAACCTTGTAATCCTCGATACCACTCTCATAGGTACCATTGGCCGCACCGCTGGCGGAGCCACCCGGGGCCGCCTGGCTGACGCCCGTCCAGCCCCGGCCATAGAAGCCGATGCCGAGCAGGATTTTTTCGTCCGGCACACCCAGGCCCTTCAGAATCTGCACGCTGTTGTCGCTGTAGAAGCCGGCTTGCGGGATACCGCTGTAGCTGTTCAGCGGTGAGTGTGGCGCGGTGGGCCCCTGGGCCTCCCAGGCACCGAAGTAGTCGTAGGTCATCAGCATATAGAAGTCCAGATACTGGGCAGCGCCACCGTAATCGGCCGCGTTCAGTTTGGCTTCGCCCGCGCCGATGGCGGCGGTCACCAGTTTGTCACCAAACTCGTTGCGCAGTGCCTGCATCAACTCGCGGTAGGCATCAAAGCCGCTGTTGTCACAGGTCAGACCGCACTCGTTGGGGTACTCCCAATCGATGTCGATACCGTCAAACACGCCGTCCCAGCGGGGGTCGAACACCAGGTCGTGGCAGGATTGGGCGAACTGTTGCGGATTTTGCGCCGCCTCGCCAAAACCGCCGGACCAGGTCCAGCCGCCAAACGACCAGAGCACCTTGATGTGCGGATACATCTCTTTCAGCCGCTTGAGCTGACCGAAGTTACCGCGCAGTGCGCCCTGCTCCCAGGTGTCGGCCACCCCGTCCACACTTTCCTCGGCGCCGTAGGCCCGGTCGTAGTCCGCATAGGAGTCACCCACGACGCACTGACCGTTCTGGACGTTGCCGAAAGCGTACACGATATGCGTGAGCTTCTCGGCGGAGCCGCTGGTGTGGATGTTCTTCACGTGATAGTTGCGATCGTAAATGCCCCACTGAGTGAAATAGCCCACGACCAGCTCGTCGCCATTGCCGGGTGTGCTACTGCTGGAGGAGCTGCTGCTCGATTCCGAACTGGAACTGCTGCTGGATTCCGATGAGCTGCTGGAAGAGGTCGGTTCGCAGGCGCCCAGATTTTCCCACACGCCCCAATCGCCGGATTGTTCGGGGTTATCCCCCTGAGTCCACCAGCGTGCGCGATACTCGACAACGTTGTATTCAACCCGATCACCCTGGGTGTAGACGTTGCTGGAATTCCAGCTGTCCAGTCCCTCGCAGCCTTCGCCGGTCGCGGTGCTGCTGGAGGATGAGCTGCTGGAACTGAGCGAGCTGCTCGAGGAACTGCTGGAACTGGAGCTGTCGCCATCGCATTGACCCAGCAGGTTCCAGGCCTCGTCCCAGGCCCAGCCTTCGCCGGGGGCATAGGCCCCGCCGGTGGAGCACCAGCCTCCGACCTCGCATTCGTAGGCATTGCCCAGGTTGCGGGCGCGGTCGCCGGTGTCATAGGTCGCATCCGGTGCATAGTCCGGCACCGAGGAGCAGTCGTAGGCCAGGGCTGGCGTGGCCGCCAGGCCCAGGGCCAGGGTAATCAAAAGTAGACGGATTTTCATGAAGAGACTCCCAGATTGTTATGGTTCAAGGGATGTGCGGCCGGGCCATCGTTGGACCGGTTGAGGGCAGAGAGACATCGAATTGCCCGGTGGGATGCGCCTCCCTGGCGGTCCGCGAGGCGTTGTCTCCAAGGTGTTTGGACAACGTTGTCTAAATGTAGGCGTTCGAAGCGGATCCGTCAAAGCCGTTTCGCCGTAAATGCGATCTCGATCTCGCTTTCCTGCGGTTTTGGGGCGGACGGGTGTCGCTTTGAGCCGCGCTGGCGTACAAATCCGTCGCCAGTTGCGTAAAATGCGATGCTTGTCGCCGGCAGCCGAACTGAGAGGCACGCAGACCAAGATGGATTCACTGACACAAATGACCCTCGGCTCCGCCGTCGGTGTCGCGGTAATGGGCCGGCGGGTGCCGGTCTGGCGCTCGGCACTGGTGGGCGCGTTTTTCGGCACCCTGCCGGACCTGGATTCGTTTGTGGACTACGGCGATCCGATCCGCAATGTCACCTATCACCGCGGCGCCAGCCACTCACTGTTCTATCTGTCGCTGCTCTCCCCGTTGTTTGCCTGGTTGATCACCCGCTGGATGCCCTCCGGAGGCTTCCGAAGGTGGTGGGCCGCGCTGTGGCTGATTCTGATTACCCATGTGCTGCTCGACACCATGACGGTGTACGGGACCCAGATCGGTCAGCCATTTACCGACTACCCGTTCGGGGTGGCCAGCCTGTTTATCATCGACCCCCTGTACACGCTGCCACTGCTGGTCGGGCTGCTATTGGCGCTGGGCGGTCGGCACCGGGCGAACCACTGGGGACTGGCGCTGACCACGGGCTATCTGCTCTGGAGTATGGCGGCCCAGAGTTGGGTAGAAACCCGAGTCGAGCGCGAGTTGGCGGACCGGGACTGGCCGGTCGAGCGGGTCCTGGTGACCCCCAGTGCATTCAACACACTGCTCTGGCGGGTGTTGGTCATGGCGCCGGATCACTATTACGAGGGCTTCTATGCCCTGGCCGATGGCGACCGTGCCATTGCGTTCGATCGCTTCGAGCGCGATCGGGCGCTGTATGAATCCCTACAGAACGATTGGGGGGTGCAGCGAATCGCCTGGTTCAGTAAGGGATTTTTCAAAGTCAGCGCGCGGGACGGAGTGGCGCGGATTACCGACCTGCGCATGGGGCAAGAGCCCTTTTACAGCTTCAACTTTGTGGTGGCCGAGCGGGTGGATGGGCAATGGCAACCGGTTCCGCCGCAACTGCAGATGGAGCGCCCGGATATCGGCGCCGGCCTGCGCTGGATCGTTCGCCGAGCCCAGGGGCAACCCCTGTCGCCGCCCCGAGTGAAGTCAGGTGATGGTGAGTCTTCACTTACCCAAGAACCTCCCAGCGAAAGGCAATAATGTGGAACGACTGGATAAAGCTCTGGTGAGCCGGGGGTTGGCGGATACCCGCAGCCAGGCCCAGCGGATGATCGAGGCCGGGCGGGTCCGCTGCCGGGTGGGTAACGAGTGGCAGGTACTGAACAAGGCCAGCGCCAAAGTGTCGGAAGATCAGGTTCTGGACGTCGAGCCGGGGGATGAAGATCAGTTCGCCTCCCGCGGCGGCTTGAAGTTGCGTGGCGCGCTGGCGCAGTCGGGCCTGAACCCCGAGGGCTGGGTGGCACTGGATGTGGGCCAGTCCACTGGCGGATTTACCGATTGTCTGTTGCAGGCCGGCGCCGCCAGGGTGGTCGGAGTGGATGTCGGCCGGGACCAGCTGGTGCCCGCTCTGAGAGCGCACCCCAAGGTGGTGTATTTTGAAGGCATCAATGCCCGGGACCTGCCCAGAGACACCCTGTTGGCGGAGGCGCCAGAGGGCTTTGATCTGATTGTGATGGACGTGTCTTTCATTTCCCAGACGCTGATTCTGCCCGGGTTGCCGGCGCTGCTTAAACCGGGCGGGCAGCTGCTCAGCCTGGTCAAGCCGCAATTTGAAGTGGGCAAGGCGGGCATCGGTAAAGGCGGAATTGTCCGCGACGATCGTCTCTATGCCGAGGTGGAGCAGCGAATTCGCGCCCAGTGCGACACCCTGGGGCTGACGGTCAACACCTGGTTTGCGAGCCCGATCAAGGGCGGTGAAGGTAATCGGGAGTTCTTTATATCGGCGACAAAAACGCCCGGGGAGTTTTAAACATAAACATTTTTTAGCTGATAAGACGTATAAATCTTCTCAGCGCTCCCCTATACTCCCTCGTGGTCTGTACCACCCTAAGTAAACGCGGCTTCTGAGCAGGCTCTCCCAACCGGTCGCCCAAGCTGCATGAATCATCCAAAACCATAAAGATGTGTGAGAAGGCAATGAAACAACGAGACCCCGTTTTCGGTCGCCCGCTGGTTGCGGCGTCCCTCTCCGTGTTGCTGGTGGCCTGCGCGCCGGATGACAACACCTCCTCCCCGACTCCGGAACAACGTCATTCGCCCGCTCAGTCTGAAGCGGTGGCTCCGCTCAGCGATACCGATGCGGCAGTGATTGCCCTGAGTGATACCGAAGCCGATTCCGCCCGCGACCGGGTGATGCGCCAGGTGAACCTTGAGCCGATTGATGGCCTGAGCGTGGATCTCTGGGCGTCGGAGAAACTGCTGGCCGACCCGGTGGCGATCAGTGTGGACTATCAGGGCCGGGTGTGGGCCGCGGTGACCAACCGCAGCAACAACTCCGAGTTTGATATCCGCCGCTACCCGGACTGGGAACACTCTTCCATGACCTGGACCAGCGTCGAGGATCGGCGGGCGTTTCTGAAACAAGAGCTGGCCCCGGAAAACAGTGAGCAGAATGCCTGGCTGGACGACCGCAACAACGACGGCTCGCGGGACTGGCGCGACCTGGCGGTGGTCAAAGAAGAGGTCATTCTGCTGCAGGACACCAGTGGTGATGGCCGGGCCAACGAAAGCCGGCGCTTCCTGAAGGACTTCCACAGCGAAGTGACCGATGTGCTGGGCGGCATCTACTATCACAACGAACTGGATGAACTGTTCCTGGGAGTTGCCCCGAACGCCTGGCGGGTCAAAGACACCGATGGCGACCTGAGAGCCGATACCAAGCAGGCCATCTCCGACGGTTTTGCCGTGCATGTGGGGTTCAGTGGCCACGGCATGTCCGGCGTGACCCTGGGGCCGGATGGCCGGATTTACTACGGAATCGGCGACATTGGCGCCAATATCACCGACGTTGACGGCAACGAGTACGCCCATCCAAATCGGGGGGTGATTGTCCGCAGTGAACCCGATGGCAGCAACTTTGAAGTGTTTGCCCATGGCGTGCGCAATACCCACGAGTTTACGTTCGATAAATACGGCAACCTGATCACCGTCGATAACGATGGCGACCATGAGGGTGAATACGAGCGGGTGGTCTACCTGATTGACGGCTCCGACACCGGCTGGCGCACCAACTGGCAACTGGGGAAATACAAGGACCCGAAAAACAATACCTACAAGGTGTGGATGGACGAGGACTACTTCAAACCCCGCTTTGAAGACCAGTCCGCCCACATTCTGCCTCCCATCGCCCCCTATCACGCCGGCCCCACCGGCATGGTGTACAACCCGGGCACGGCGTTGAGCGAGCGCTGGAACAACCATTTCTTCGTGGTGGAGTTTGTCGGCTCGGCGGCCCGCTCCGGTATCAACGCGTTTACCCTGGAACCCAAAGGTGCATCGTTCGAACTGGCTTCAGACCAGAACATCTTCCGCGGCGTACAGGCCACCGGCCTGGACTTTGGTCCGGATGGCTCCCTGTTCATGAGCGACTGGATCGAAGGTTGGGGCATCAACGGCAAGGGCCGCATCTGGAAAATGGATGTTACCGAAGGGGTCGATCAGGCTCAGCGGGACAATACCCAGGCACTTCTGGAAGCAAACTTCGCCGAACTGGGTGCGAATGAGCTGGTAGAGCACCTGAGTCACCCTGATATGCGTGTGCGTCAGCGCGCCCAATTGGCTCTCGCGGCCCGTGACGATCAGGCCAGCCTGCTGGAGGTCGCGCAGAACAGCGATCATCAATTGGCCCGTATCCACGCCCTGTGGGGCATTGGCCAGCTTACCCGTCAGGACTCGAGCCGTGCCGCCGTGCTGCTGCCGTTGCTGAGCGATACCGATCCCGAAGTTCGTGCCCAGGTGGCCAAAGTGTTGGGCGATGTGGCCTTTGCCGACGCCCGTCCGGACCTTTTGCCCCTACTGACCGATGACAGTGCCCGGGTGCAGTTCTTCGCCGCCCAGGCGCTCGGTCGCATCGGTAACCCGCAGGATCAGTCGGCGGTGATCGCCATGCTGGAAGCGAACGACGATGAAGATGTCTACCTTCGTCAGGCCGGGGCGATTGCCCTGGCTCGCATGGGCGATGCCGAGACGCTGGGCAACCTGGAGACTCACGCCTCCGAAGCGGTGCGCATTGCCGCCGTGGTGGCGCTGAAACGCCTGCAGAGCCCGGAACTGGCCCGCTTCCTGGATGATGCCAGTGAATTTGTGGTGACCAACGCCGCCCGCGGCATCAGCGACGATCATTACGTGGATGCCGCGCTGCCGGCCCTGGCCGAGCTGCTGGCAACCACGGAATTTACCAATGAGCCTCTGCTGCGCCGCCTGATCAACGCCAACCTCTATGTGGGTGGCGACGCTTCGGTGGAGCGCCTGCTGGGCTTCGCCCAACGCGACGACATCGACGGTGTCCTGCGCGCCGAGGCCCTTCACACCCTGTCGGTCTGGCCGGAGAGCTCGGCCTTTGATCGGGTGACGGGCCGTCATCGCGGAGTGGTATCCCACCCGAGCGAGCAGGCCAGCGAACCCTTGATGGCCCTGTCGGCCGAGTTGCTGCAGGATCGCAGCCCGGAAGTTCGTGCGGCCACGGCCAGCGCCCTGGCGATGCTCGGCATCGAAGGTGCCAGCGACGCCCTGGCGGCAACACTGAAAGACGACGCCAGCCCGATGGTTCGGGCCGCGGCTCTGGAGGCGCTGTTCACGCTGGACTACCCGGATATGGGCCAGGCGGCCCTGACCGCCACCAACGACGCCGATACCGACGTGCGCATGGCCGCGCTGGCCCTGCTGCCCAAGCTCGACCTGCCGACAGAGGAAGTGGTTGAGCTGCATCGGGTGCTGCTGAATAACGGCTCCCTGCCTGAACAGCAGGCCGCCTACCGCTCCCTGGCGAATGTCGATCACGCCAGTGCCCACGCGTTGCTTGGCGAATCCCTGGCGGCCCTGCGCTCCGGTGAGCTGCCTGCCGCGGTGCAACTGGATGTGATCGAGGCGGCCCAGGCCACCGGTAACGAGACCCTGATCGCCGAGCTGGAGGCCTACGAGGCGAGCAAGAACCGCAATAAGCCCCTCGAGGTGTACCGGGAAGCCCTGGAGGGCGGCGATCCGAATGCGGGGATGAACCTGTTCCGCTACAGCAACAGTGCCCAGTGTATCCGCTGTCATATGGTCGGCCACCGCGGCGCTCGGGTGGGTCCCGAGCTCACCGCTATCGGGGACCAGCTGAGCCGTCGCCAGTTGCTCGAGGCGCTGGTGGACCCGGGCGCCCGGGTGCCCGCCGGTCACGGTCGCGTGTCGGTCACGCTGGACAATGGTCAGACGGTCAGCGGTTTCTTTGAGGCCGAGAGTCAGGACAGTATGACCATTGTCGATGGCGAAGAACGCATTGAGGTAGCCAAGGCCGAGGTGGTGTCCACCGAGTACTCCGGCTCCGGCATGCCGCCGATGGGACAACTGCTCAATCGCAGCCAGTTGCGTGATATCGTCGCCTACTTGGTGACCCTGCCCACCGAAGAGGAAGCCGAGGGGCACTGATCCCGCTGCCGTGCTCAGGCACGGCGACCCACCCCTGCAATGCCGCCTTCGGGCGGCATTGTGCATTTTAGCGCCAATCCGCATGGCAAGAACCGGGTTTGGATGCTTAACTGACAGTAACCCTGTTAGTCTGGTTCATCCATTCTTTCCCGGTGGGACGCTGCGTTAACGCACCGGCCAGGAGCGGCTTTTGTATATCTTCTCAAATAATACCTCTGGAACCCGATGGCGTTTCGAACTACTGGCGCCGATTCTGGGCTTGTTGGCTCTGATGGTGCTCGCCGTGGGCTTTACGTATACCGTGGCAAAAATCCAGTTTGCCACCGCCGCTTACGTGAGTGGCCAGAGCATATGGTCCCGGGCGCAATTGGCAACCGTCTACTATCTCGATCGCTATTCCCGGGCCGGGGACCAGGAGGACCTGGAGCGGGCGCGCGAGTGGCTGGCGATTCCGCTGGCGGATCGAGAAGCCCGCCAGGCCATGGCGGCCTCCCCCATCCGCGAGGAGGAGGCCAGAGCCGCCCTGATTCGAGGCGACAACCACCCTGAGGATGCGGCCGGCATGGTCTGGCTGTATCGTCACTTTTCCGGTTTCGGGCCACTACAGCAGGCGGTTCGAGTCTGGGAGGCCTCCGATGAATGGATACTTCGCCTCCAATCTTTGACCGAGGAGATGGCTCAGACCTCCGAACCTGCTGCCCTGGAGGCGCTGCAGAAGGAGCTTGGGGTTCTCAACCGACGTTTGGATACTCAAACCGAGCAGTTCCGCAGCGCCATGATTGATGCAGCTCGGTGGGTCACCCGGTTTCTGTCCACTGTGAGCGTGGTATTTCTGGTGGTCATAATTGTGTTGGCCGGGTTGCTGAGCGCCTGGACTCTGCGTGTTCTGCGCTATTCTGAAAGTCGTTTTCGCGCCATTTTTGAACAGGCGGCCGTGGGGATTGCCCAACTGGACGGCCGCGGGGTGATTCGCGATATCAACCCCGCGTTCGGACAGATTCTCGGCCTGCCGCGGGAGCAACTGGTGGGCTGCCTGTACCAGGATTTGATTCACCCGGAAGACGTCAACAAGGGAGATGAATTTAGGGAAGAGCTGCGTCGGCGCGAACGTTCCGCCTACACCCTGGAAAAGCGACTGAAGTGTGCTGATGGCAAGACAGTGTGGGGGCGGGTCACCGTTTCTCTCGGCCAGGGCCAGGAGTTTGTGGTAATCCTTGAGGATGTTTCCGAGTCCCGGCGGCTCTCCATGGAGTTGAGCCACCAGGCCACTCACGATGCCCTGACCGGCCTGTTCAATCGCCGTGCCTTCGAGCATCGCCTGACGGAAACCCTGGGTCGTGCCCGCACCGAAAATTCACATCACACCCTGGCCTTTATCGATTTGGACCAGTTCAAAGTCGTCAATGATACCTCCGGCCACTTTGCGGGCGATCGCTTGCTCCAGCAGGCAGTGGGTATCTTTCGTCGCTGCCTGCGCGAGGGGGATATGCTGGCCCGTCTGGGAGGGGATGAGTTCGGGGTCATCTTCGAGCACTGTGATCCGGAGCAGGCGGTACCGGTGGCGGAAAAGTTGCGTGTGGCGCTGGACGAAACGCCCTTCGCCTGGGAAGGCAACAGCTACGATATCAGTTGCAGCATCGGTCTCGTGTCCATCAGTGCCGGCACTCCAGATGTAGAGCATGTGCTGAAAAGCGCGGATGTCGCCTGTTACCTGGCCAAGGAGCATGGACGCAACCGCATACACCTGACCAGCGACAAAGACGAGGCTCAGCGCGAACGGTTGGGCCAGATGCAGTGGGTCAACCGGATACGTGCCGCCCTGGCGGAGGATCGGCTGTTTCTTGAAGCCCAGCGCATTGTTCCGGTTCGCGAGGGGGCTTCGGCGCTGTGTTACGAGGTGCTGGTTCGGCTGCGCAGCGAAACCGGAGAAGTGGTGCCCCCGGGCGTTTTTCTGCCGGCCGCCGAGCGCTTTGGCGCGGTGCACCAGATCGACCGGTGGGTGGTGCGAGAGGTCATGCGTCAGTTGGCGCGGCACCCCGCCCATTTGGCCGAGCTGCAGACCTGTCACATCAACCTCTCGGGCGGCTCGCTTGATCAGGCGGATTTTGGCGCTTTTGTAATTGAGGTGCTGCGAGAGTTTGGGATTCCACCGGGAAAAATCTGTTTTGAAATTACTGAGACGGCGGCAGTAAACAATCTGGCTGAGGCACTGGACTTTATGGAATTACTGGGAGACCTGGGATGTCAGTTCGCGCTGGATGACTTTGGAACGGGCTTGTCGTCATTCGCCTATCTGCGCCGTCTACCAATACACTGCCTCAAAATCGATGGCGTGTTTGTTCGGGACATTGCAAATGACGAAACCGATCGGGCGATGGTCCGTGCCATCAATGAAATTGGTAAGACATTGGGAAAACACACGGTAGCGGAATTTGTCGAAACCGAGGAGGCCATGGCGTGGCTCAGAGAAATCGGCGTGGACGGCGCCCAGGGCTTTTGGGTTCATCGCCCCTGCGCCTTCGAGACGCTGCTGAGAGAAAATCGGCATTCCGTTGAACCCACTAATGCGTCATAGTTTGATCAGTCTCAGGTCAGGTAGTGAGGTATTAGCTGTATCATAGTGGTAAATATCCAAATCACCGGAACCAAGCGATGACCACCCCGCTACTGATTTGCGATGACTCCCTGGTCGCTCGCAAGCAAATGCTCCGCGCCCTGCCTCCCGACTGGGATGTATTGGTCAGTTTTGCCTGCGATGGCGAGGAGTGTTTGCGCTACCTCGAGGCCGATCGGGGTCATATCCTGTTTCTCGATCTGAACATGCCAGTGCTGGATGGCTACGCCGTGCTGCGGGAAATTCGGGCCCGGGATTGGCCGACGCTGGTGATCGTCGTCTCGGGGGATATTCAGCCGGAGGCGGAACAGCGCGTGCGGGATCTCGGCGCCGTTCAGATGATCCGCAAGCCCCTGGACCCGGCGCAACTGCAAACGGTTCTGGTGGAGTTCGGGCTCTACGACCCCTCTGAGGATCGCCGCTTGGCGGTGCACCCGGAAAGCCCCGACCGCAGTACCACCTGGCATGATGTGTTGCAGGAACAGGCCAATATCGCCATGGGCCAGGCCGGTGACTTGCTGGCCCGCTTGCTGGGGGTGTTTGTGGAGCTGTCGGTGCCGAAAGTCAGCATGCTCGCGGCCAGTGAGCTCAATATGGCGCTGACCGCTGGCAGCAGCCACCACAAGTGGTCTGGCGTCAGTCAGGGATTCGTGGGCGGAGGCTTGGCCGGGGAAGCGCTGCTCTTGTTCAGTGATAGCAGCGTGGAGGACATGAGTGCCCTGCTCGGTTATCAGGACGACAATGCGCCGCACAAGGAGCTTGAAGTGCTGATGGACCTGTCCGGTATTCTGGCGGGCGCCTTCCTGAAAGGCCTGGGGGAGCAGTTGCACCTGTCGCCGAGAATCACGCCGCCCGTGGTCCTCGGCACCCACGTCACCATGGACGATCTGCTGCACCACAATAGCCACCTCTGGGAGCAGATGCTGAGCATCGAAGTGTCCTTTGCGGTGGAAAACCACAATATTCTGGGCAATCTGTTGCTGTTGTTCACCGAAGATTCGATTCCCCGGCTGCAGGAAACACTGGACTACCTGCGCCCCGACCCGGAGGGCGCCTCGTGAACCGTACCGAGTTTACCCTGAGCGATGTGCACTGGCTGATGGATCTGTTGCAGACCATCGAGGTGGGAATCGTGGTGCTCGACGGTGAAAACCGGGTGCGCTCCTGGAACGGTTTTATGGAAAACCACAGTGGCATCCGTGCCGACGAGGCCCAGGGCGCGGATCTGTTTCAGCTGTTTCCGGACCTGCCTCGGGAGTGGCTGGAGCGCAAGCTGCACACCGTCCGCCTGCTGAACACCCGAACTTTCAGCGTCTGGGAGCAGCGACCCTACCTGTTCCGGTTCCGCAATCGCCGCCCGATTACCGGCACCGAAGCCTACATGTTCCAGAACATCACCTTCTTCCCGCTGACCGATCAGCGCGGCGCGGTCGAAGGTGTCTGTCTGCTGGTGTATGACGTGACCGATATGGCGAGCAGCCGGCGCCAACTGGAAAAAAGCAATGCCCAGCTCAAGCGACTCAGCCAGACCGACGGGCTCACCGGGCTGCTCAATCGCAGCACTTGGGAGTCCTTCCTGCAGACCGAGTTCGAGCGGCACTTTCGCTACGGTTCCGAGGCGGCGCTGGTCATGTTGGACATTGATCATTTCAAACCGATCAATGATACCTATGGTCACATGGTGGGGGATGAGGTGATTCGTCAGGTCACCAGCCTGATCAAGTTCAACTTGCGTCAGCCCGATATCGCCGGTCGTTACGGTGGGGAGGAGTTTGCAATCATTCTCCCGGAAACCGATCTGGAAGGTGCCGAGTGCTTTGCGGAGCGGATTCGCTCGGTGATCGAGCATCAACCGCTCAAATGCCTCGATCAGACCATCGAAGTTACCGCCAGTCTGGGCATAGCGCCCTGGAGCCTGGCCTACCAGGATGCCGAGCAGTGGCTCGGAGCGGCGGATCAGGCGCTCTACGCCGCCAAGCGCCAGGGCCGCAATCAGATCGTGGTTGCCCCCCTTTCTGAATGATCTGACCCTGACCGGTGCCCGTAACCTGCCTTCCAGGATAAATGTCCGGAGGGGGTACCGTGCGGCGCGTAGGTTTGTATTGGTTCGGAGATGACTTGCGGGTATCGGATCAGCCGGGGCTGGCTCGTGCTGCGGCCGAAGTGGATCAGTTGATCTGCCTGTATGTGGTGGACTCCGCCTGGTTCCGGCCCGGTTCTCTGGCGTTGACCCGGCCGATGGGCATCCATCGTGAACGGTTCTTACTGGAAGCCTTGCGAGCTCTGGACACCAGTCTGCGCAGCCTGGGCCAGCATCTGAACGTCATCTGGGCGCGTCCGCTGGACATCGTGCCGGCATTGATTTCCCGCTACAGTATTACCCACCTCTATCGCAGCGACCACCCGGGCTATTACGAGCGGCGTGACTGGCAGTGGCTGCGCGACCACTACCCGCAACTGAGCTTCGTCGACATTCAGAATCAGACGCTGTTCAACGCCGAGCAACTGGGTTTTCACCTGACGGAGCTGCCAACCACCTTTTCGCAATTTCGCCGGCGCGTCGAACAGCGCCCGATTCCCGAAGCCCGGGGCTTTTTGTCAGCCCTGCCGCCGAGCCCGGCCGAAGGCCGCAAGATACCGGTTCCGCCCGAGCGCAACGGCTGTCGCTTTCGCGGTGGGGAAGATGCGGCCCGCATGCACCGGATTCGCTATTTCGACAGCGATGCGCCAGCCCACTACAAACACACCCGCAATGCGCTGGATGACTGGGCCTCCTCCACCAAGTTCTCGCCCTGGCTGGCGCGAGGCTGCCAGTCGCCGCGACAGGTCAATACCGCGCTGGTGAACTATGAACGGCACTACGGGGCGAATGAATCCACCGAGTGGATCCGGTTCGAACTGCTGTGGCGGGAATACTTTCAGTGGATGGCCCGCGCTTATGGCGCGGATCTCTATCGGTTTGGCGGTCGGCCGCGGCGCTCGTTAAATACCAGTTTTTACCCGGAGCGGTTTCGAAAATGGTGTGAGGGCGCCACGCCCTACCCGCTGGTGAATGCCGCCATGAACCAGTTGAATCGCACCGGCTATCTGTCCAATCGCGCCCGACAGATTGTCGCCAGTGCCCTGGTCAATGAGCTGCAGGTGGACTGGCGCTATGGCGCCGCCTGGTTTGAACAGCAGTTGATTGATTACGAGGTCGGCAGCAACTGGGGCAATTGGCAGTACATTGCTGGAGTGGGCGCGGACCCCCGTGGCGGTCGGCACTTCAATCTGGAAAAACAGGCCGCCCAGTTTGACCCCGACGGCAACTACGTACGCCGATGGGGCGACAACCGCGAGCTGACCCCGCTCGATTCGGTGGATGCCGCCGACTGGCCCATTGCCCGTTCGTGACAGAGCTTGAACCCATCAACCTGGTCTGGCTGAAGCGCGACCTGCGCCTGACCGATCACGCCCCTCTGGCCGATGCGGCGGCCCTCCCGGAGCCCCTGTCGCTGATCTATTGTTTTGAGCCGGAGTTGCTCGATGACCCTCACTACGATGAACGTCACTGGCGGTTCATCTGGCAATCGCTGGATGATCTAGATCGGGTACTGGCGCCCCTGGGCGGCAAAGTTCACCGGCTCTGGGGGTCGGTAACCGCACTGTTGGAAGAGATCTATCGCAGTCAACCGGTGGCGGGCCTGTTCAGCCACGAGGAGACCGGCCTGGCGGTGACCTTTGAACGGGACAAAGCGGTCGCGGATTGGTGTCGGACGCGGGGGGTCCCCTGGCATGAATCACCCACCGGCGCTGTTCAGCGCGGCTTGCCCGATCGTCGCCGATGGGACCGCGACTGGTATCGGACCCTGCGCGCCGCGCCGCGAGATCCCGAGCTGGCGCGCATCCGCTGGGCGGTTTTGCCCGAGGCGCTGGGGGTGGGCTTGTCGCCCGGTGCCTGGCGCCGGGCCAACCCGGCCTTCCAGGGCGGCGGCATTCGGGCCGCCCGCCAGACCCTGGCGAGCTTTCTCGAGCACCGGGGGCGGGATTACCGGCGGGCGATTTCCAGCCCCTCCGCCAGCCGTGAACACTGCTCCCGGCTCTCGCCCTACCTCGCCTGGGGGAATCTCAGTCTGCGTCAGGTGTATCAGGCCACGCTGGAGCGCCGGCAGGCGCCGGGATGGCGCTACGCCCTGACCGCGTTCAGCTCCCGATTGCACTGGCACTGCCACTTTATCCAGAAGTTCGAAAGTGAGTGCGCCATGGAACACCGGCCGGTCAACCGGGCCTACGAGGCTTTTCCTTACCGCACCGATGATCGGGTCGAAGACGACCTTCAAGCCTGGCGTGAGGGCCAAACGGGCATCCCGCTGGTGGACGCCTGTATGCGCTGTCTGCACCAGACCGGCTATATCAACTTCCGGATGCGGGCCATGCTGGTCAGCGTGCTGTGCCATCACCTGAACATCGATTGGCGCCGGGGCGTGACGCATCTCGCGCGCCTGTTTCTCGATTTTGAGCCGGGTATCCACTACCCCCAGTTTCAGATGCAGGCCGGGGTGACCGGCGTCAACACCATCCGCATCTACAACCCGGTGCGTCAGGCGGAGCAGCAGGATGCGCACGGCACTTTCATTCGCCAGTGGCTGCCGGAGTTGGCCGAGTTGCCGGTGCCGTTGCTCCATCAGCCCTGGGCGCTGGCGCCGATGGAGCGCATGATGTTTGATCTCGCCTACCCCGAACCCATTGTCGACCTGACCGAGGCCGCCCGTGCCGCGCGGGAGCGTCTGTGGGGCTGGCGCAACCGGGTCGAGGTGAAGCGTGAAGGTCAGCGTGTATTGGGGCGTCACGTGCGGCCGTCCTGAGGCGCATCGCCTTGACGATCCTGATATGAGCCTGTACGTTTATCCAGATTCGAGGCGCTTCCGGCCTGAAAAGGGACACAAAAACCGGTACACTGTCGCGCTCGTTTAACGCCATCAGAACCCCCAGTCACCAACCAGCGACCTGCCCATGGATGTATCCGCCCTGCTTAACGATCTGAACGACGCCCAGCGCGAGGCCGTTTCCGCCCCCGCCCATAACCAGTTGATTCTGGCTGGTGCGGGCAGCGGCAAGACCCGGGTGCTGGTACACCGGATCGCCTGGCTGATTCAGGTTGAGCAGGTATCGCCCTACTCCATCATGGCGGTCACCTTTACCAACAAGGCCGCGCGGGAAATGCGCGCCCGCCTGGAAACCCTGCTGTCCGATACCGGCCAGCCGGTGAATACCCGCAGCATGTGGGTGGGCACCTTCCATGGGCTGGCGCATCGGTTGCTCAAAGCGCACTGGCAGGATGCCGGGCTGCCCCAGAATTTCCAGATTCTCGACAGCGACGATCAACTGCGCCTGATCAAGCGGGTGTATCAGCGCCTGGAGCTGGATGAGTCCAAGTGGCCGTTCCGTCAGGCCCAGTGGTTCATCAATGGCCAGAAAGACGAAGGCCTACGCCCCCAGCACATCCCGGACAACGGCGATCCGTTTATTCGCACCATGCTGATGATCTATCGTGCCTACGAGGAGGACTGCCAACGCAGTGGCTTGGTGGACTTTGCCGAACTGTTGCTGCGCGCTCACGAGCTGTGGTTGCACAAGCCCCACATCCTGGAGCATTACCAGCGCCGTTTTCCGTTTGTTCTGGTGGACGAATTCCAGGACACCAACAGCATTCAGTACGCCTGGCTGCGGGTGCTCGCCGGTAAGACGGCCAAGGTCACCGCCGTGGGCGACGATGACCAGTCCATTTATGGCTGGCGCGGCGCGCGCATTGAAAACATTCAGCGCTTTACCGATGACTTCCCGGGCACCCAGACCATCCGCCTGGAACAGAACTACCGCTCTACCGGCACCATCCTGAAGGCGGCCAATGCGGTGATTGCCAACAACTTCGGTCGCCTGGGCAAACAGCTGTGGACCGACGGGGATGATGGCGAGCCGATCGCACTCTACGCCGCGTTCAACGAACAGGATGAAGCGCGGTTTATCGTTGAGCGCATTGAAGACTGGGTCAAGCAGGGCAACAGCTACTCCAGCTCCGCCATTCTCTATCGCTCCAACGCCCAGTCCCGGGTGTTGGAAGAAGCGCTGTTGCGCGAGGGCATTGCTTATCGCATCTATGGCGGCCAACGCTTCTACGAACGCCTGGAAATCAAAAACGCCCTGGCCTATATGCGCCTGATCGCCAACCCCGATGACGATGCGGGTTTCGAGCGGGTGATCAATACGCCCACCCGGGGTATTGGCGGAAAAACCCTGGATGCGATCCGCGAGTGCGCCCGGGATCAGAACCTGTCCCTGTGGCAGGCCTCGGCGCAGATCATTGCCAACAACGCCCTGCCCGCCCGGGCGGCGAATGCGCTCAAAGGCTTTATGCAACTGATCGACTCGCTCGCCGATCACAGTACGGAAGAACCCCTGGGCGACATCGCCCAGCTGGTACTGGATGAAACCGGGCTGCTGGAATTTCATCGCAAGGAAAAAGGCGAAAAAGGTCAAGCCCGGGAGGAAAACCTGCAGGAGCTGGTCAACGCCTGCCGGGTGTTCGATGCCGCCGAGGAAGACGAGCTGTCGGTGTTGCAGCAGTTCCTGGACACTGCCGCGCTGGATGCCGGCGAAACCCAGGCGGACGAGTTTGAAGACGCGGTCCAGTTGATGACCCTGCACTCGGCCAAGGGTCTGGAATTTCCACTGGTGTTTCTTGCCGGGGTGGAAGAGAATCTGTTTCCGCACAAAATGTCCATGGAGGACCCGGACCGGCTCGAGGAGGAGCGGCGCCTGTGCTACGTGGGTATCACCCGCGCCATGGAGAAGCTGTACATCAGCTATGCCGAAACCCGGCGGCTGTACGGCGCGGAAACCTTCAACGCCCTGTCCCGCTTCGTGCGGGAAATTCCGGCGGAACTGATTCAGGAAGTGCGCCTGAAAACCACCGTTACCCGACCCATGGGTTATGGTAAAGGCGATTACGGCCGGGCCAATAACGTCAGCCTGACCGATTCCGGTGAAGACACCGGATTCCACCTTGGCCAGCGGGTCAGCCACGGCGTATTCGGCGAAGGTGTTATCCTCCACTTTGAAGGCCAGGGCGCCCACGCCCGGGTACAGGTTAATTTCGACGATGAAGGCAGCAAGTGGTTGGTGCTGCAATACGCGAAACTGGTTCCCATGTAGGGCAGGCGGGTCCTGCCGAAAGAAAAACATAACAGCGCACAGTGACTATGAACGCAACCTCCAAAAACACAACCTCCAAACCCCGTTGGTCCCCTCTGATCATTCTGCTACTGGTCGCCCTGGTGGCGGCCCTGTTTTCCCTGTTGGTCATGGAAAAGGCCACCGACAAAGTGGCGGTCATGGTCGATGGTGAGGTGCAGGAGCAACGTGTGTACCAGTGGCGCATGGTCACCACCTGGCCGAAGGATTTTCCCGGCCTGGGCACCACCGCGCAGGAATTTGCCAATATGGTGGAGGCCATGAGTGGCGGCCGTTTGCAGATCCGCGTGTACGGCGCCGGGGAAATCGTGCCCGCCATGGGCGTGTTTGATGCGGTGTCGGATGGCAGTGCGGAAATGGGCCACGGCGGCAGCTACTACTGGCGTGGCAAAGCCCCCGCCGCACAGTTTTTTACCACCATTCCGTTTGGCATGAACGCCCAGGAAATGAACGCCTGGTTGCACCACGGCGGCGGCCTGGAATTGTGGCGAGAGGTCTACGCGCCCTTCAATATCATTCCCTTTCCCGGCGGCAACACCGGCATTCAGATGGCCGGCTGGTTCAACAAAGAGATTAACAGCATTGAGGACCTGCGCGGGCTGAAAATGCGTATTCCGGGTCTGGCGGGGGATGTGTTCAATCGCGCCGGTGGCAGTTCAGTGAATATCCCCGGCGGCGAACTCTATACCTCATTGCAGACGGGGGTGATCGACGCCGCCGAATGGGTGGGGCCGTCCAACGATCAGGCCTTCGGGTTTGATCAGATCGCTCGGTATTACTACTACCCGGGTTGGCAGGAGCCGGGTTCGACGCTGGAGCTGTTGGTCAACAAGCCCGCGTTCGAGGCGTTGCCGGACGACCTTCAGGCCATTGTCACCCACGCGGCCCGCGCCGCGAACCAGGACATGTTGGATCAATACACCGCGCGAAATCCTCGCGCGCTGAACGATATGGTGGCGAAAGAGGGTACAGAGCTGCGGCGCCTACCGGACGATGTGATTCAACGCCTATATGATATCTCCAGGGAACTCTTCGAACAGCAGGCCGAGGAAGATCCGCTGTTTCGAAAAGTGTGGGATTCCTATCGGACCTTTTTGGCGGACGTGACCGACTATCACAAAATAACGGAACACACCTATTACGACATTCGCGAGCAGGTAACAGCGGACGCGGTCGGGCCCGACGGGGAAGAATAACCAGCGTATTGGCGCAGGCAAAAAAAACAGCGGGGCACAAAGGCCCCGCTGTTTTTTTGGTCAACGCAAAATCAGGTTTACTGACGAATGCCTTCAATGTGCAGTTCCATGTGGACCACGCGCGATGCCGGGCCCAGATCATAGTCGATGCCGAAGTCTTTCAGGGTCAGCTCAACGTCGCCTTCGAAGCCAACACGGTAGCCGCCCCAGGGGTCTTCACCCTCGCCGACCTTTTCCACTTCGATGGTGATTTCTTTGGTGACACCGTGCAGGGTCAGGTCGCCGACGACATCAAATTCTTCGCCATTGTCTTCAACATTTTCAATGCGCTTGCTGACAAACTTGGCTTCGCCGTGTTTGTCGGTGCTCAGGAAATCATCGCTGCGCAGGTGCTTGTCACGTTCGGCGTGATTGCTGTCGATGCTGCTGGTATCGACGGTCACGGTGATTTTGCTGTCTTCGACCTTGTCGGCGTCGTAGCTGAAGCTGCCTTCGAAGTCGTTAAATCGACCGGTCAGCCAGCTGTAGCCCAGGTGCTGAATTTTGAAGTTGATGGCGGCGTGTGCGCCTTTGGTGTCGATCACATAGTCGGCGGCCATTGCCGGAACACTGGCCAAACCAATACTGCTCAGAGTCAATGCGGCTAACGTCTTTTTCATGGTCTTACTCCTTAACGGTTGAGAAACAAGAGTGGTTTACGGGTTGGGGTCGGATTTACCAGGGCGAAGCATACGCAGCAAGGTCCGATCCCGGATCACAAAATGGTGCCAAAGCGCCGCGCCGGCGTGGGCGAGCGCCAGAAGAATCAGCAGCCAGGCGGCGATCTCATGGATTTCTCCAACCAGATCGACGCCATCAGAACTCAATTGCCAGGTGGCGGGCACACTGAACAGTTCAAAAAAATCCGCGGAATCGCCCTTGGCGGTATTGATCAGATAGCCGGTCACGACCATCACCAGCATCAACAGATACAGGAGATGTTTCATTGAAGCTGCCGCGAGGCGGATCTTACGACTGTGGTTGGGCAGCGGCTGTGGCTTACCCCGCTGACTGACCCGCCAGCCGATTCGCACAATCAACAGCATGGCCAGCAACAGTCCGAGACTGACATGCAGTTTGGGGAGTTCGTGATAGCCCTTGTCGTAGTACGTCAGGTCCACCATGTAGAATCCAATGCCAAAAATGGCGATCACCAACAGAGCGGACAGCCAGTGCACGGTGATGGACAACCAACCGTAGCGTTGAGCATCGTCTTTTATCATGGACCTGTCTTCCTTCAACTGTATTCGCGACCCCATCGGGTCATTAAAAACTAGCAGAATACTGTAAAGGTAGCGGTTAAGATTTGTTAGTAAAGTCGTGTAAGCGCGGGATTTTGGCGGGATCGAGCAGGCGCGACTGTAAAGCCGCGCGCCTTTGGGAGGACGGTTATTTGGGCACCGGCCGGGTCCGGCCATTGTCGTCGATGGCGACATAAACATATTCGCCCTCGGTCACTTTGGTCATGTCGCGGTTACCGCATTCCTTGATCCAGACTTCGATCAGGGTGCGGATGGAGGTGCGCCCGACATCCAGTGTGCTGGCATAAACACTCACGGTCGCCCCGACAGGTACTGGCCGCAAAAACACCATGCTGCCCACGGCCACGGTAGTGACCCGCCCCTTGGCCACTTCCTGAGCGAGAATCGCACCGCCCAGATCCATTTGGGTCATCAGCCAGCCGCCAAAAATATCGCCATAGGGATTGGTGTCGGCGGGCATGGACAGGGTTTGCAGGGTCAGTTCACCGTGGGGGGTGGGATCCTCATCAATGCCTTGCATGGCCATGAACTCAGTACCTCGAATAATTCAGTAATGGAATGCTGATTTTACAGGGATAGTTGCTGCGGTAGCCAGGTGGCAAGCCCCGGCCACAGCGCCAGAGCACAGAGTACCAGCAATTGCAGCACAATAAACGGAATCACGCCACGATACAGGGCACTGGTGGCGACCGAGGCGGGTGCCACCCCACGCAGGTAGAACAGGGCGAAGCCAAACGGCGGGGTGAGGAAAGAAGTCTGCAGGTTGAGGGCAATCATGATCCCCAGCCAGATGGGATCGACCCCCATGGCCAGTAGCACCGGGCCCACTATGGGGACGACCACAAAGGTGATTTCAATAAAATCGAGAATAAAGCCCAGCAGAAAAATGATCACCATCACCACCAGCATGGCGGTGAACACCCCGCCCGGCAATTGATGGAAGAAGCCTTCCACCAGTTCTTCCCCGCCGAAACCCCGGAACACCAGAGAGAACAGCGAGGCGCCAATCAGGATGGTGAAAATCATGGCACTGGTCATGGTAGTGCTGCGGGCCACCTCTTTGAGTCGGGCGAGGTCGAGTTTACCTTTAAGCAGGGCCAGCAACGCGGCGCCGAGTGCGCCCACGCCGGCGGCTTCGGTCGGTGTCGCAATACCCAACAGGATAGAGCCCAGTACCAGAATGATCAGCGCCGATACGGGCACCAGACTGAGCCACAGACGACCGGTGGAAATCCGCTCCTCACTCGGTGCGGCGGGCGCGAGCGTGGGCCGCCACCGGGCGACCAGAAGCATGTACAGCAGATAGAGGCTGACCAGTACCAGTCCGGGGATCAGCGCGCCGACAAACAGATCCCCCACCGAAAGCGTCTCCGGGCTGAATATCCCCTGAGAGAGTTGGGCCCGCTGGTAGGCATTGGACAGGACGTCACCGAGCAACACCAGGGCGATGGAGGGCGGGATGATCTGCCCGAGGGTGCCCGTGGCGCAGATGGTGCCTGCGGCGAGCGACGGGTGATAGCCCTGGCGCAACATGGTGGGCAGCGAAATCAGGCCCATCGTCACCACGGTGGCGCCCACGATACCGGTACTGGCGGCGAGCAGCGCCCCCACAATGATGACCGACAGGCCCAGTCCGCCGGGCAGGCTTCGGCAGGCGCGGCTCATATTTTCCAGAAGCTCTTCCGCCAGCCGGGATTTTTCCAGCAGGGTGCCCATAAAGACGAACAGGGGCACAGCCACCAGGGTGTAATTGGCCATGATGCCGTAGATGCGGCTGGGAAAAGTGCGCAACAGGTTGGGCTCAAAGACGCCGGTCACGATGCCGAACCCGGCAAACACCAGGGCCACACCGGCCAGGGTAAAGGCCACCGAATAGCCGAGCATCAATACCGCGCAGACCGCGGCGAACATCAGCAGTGGAATCAGCTCGATCAGCATTCCTCCTCCCCGGCCTCATCGGTTGGCGCGCTGCCGGGGGCCGGATAGCCCATCAGTCGCAAGAGATTGCGCAGGACTTCTGCGACCGCTTGCAGCAGTAGCGTCACCGCCAGTAGAGGAATCAGGCTCTTGAGCAGGTAAACCCAGGGCAGGCCACCGGAGTCGGCCGAGACTTCCCGGATGCGCCAGGCGCTGCGCACGAAGTCCTGGCTGATCCAGCCAATAAACATCGCCAAGGGGATCAGAAACACCAGGCTGCCCAGGGCATCCACCCAGGCGCGCCCCTCGGGGCTGAAGCGACGATAGAGAATATCGACCCGTACCTGCTTGTGGTGCTTGAGCGCGTAGCCCGCCCCGAGCATGAACAGCGCGGCGTGCATGTAGGTGACGGACTCCTGCAGTGCCACCGAGCCTTGTCCCAGGCCGTAGCGCAGCAATACGACGGTGCAGGTAATGACGACCATGACCGGGGCGAGCCAGGCGACGGTGCGCCCGAGCCCTTCGGTGCAGGCGTCAAGCGCGCGGATCAGCGCACGAACGGCGGCCAGTGGCTTAGGAGTCTGGGTGTCTTCGGGCATTATGATTATGGAGTCTGGGTGCTTCGAAGCGCGCAGTATACCGAATTAGGGAGCCGGGGTGAGCCCGACTCCCGGTGTTCCGGACGGTCAGGACCCGGCCTGCACGCCCAACTGCGAGAGCTTGCTCTGGGCCGCTTCGCCCAGCTCGCCGCCGCCGGAGGCCACTTCACGGTAATAACTCACGGCCGCCTCGCGATCGCCTCGCTGTTGGGCCAGCTCACCCAGGTGGTAACTGCCAAGCTGGGTCGGCAGCAGCTGGCGACTCTGCTCCAGATCCTCCCGCGCCTGGCGAGTATTGTTCTGCTGTTTATGCAGCAGACCCCGGTAGACCAGTGGGCGGAAGAACTCCGGGTTGGCCGCGATGGAGCGGTCGAAGGCGGCAATGGCCTCGCCGGGCTGCTTTTTCTGCATTAACAACTGCCCTTTCAACTCCCAGAACAGGTTTTCTTTGGGCTGGTGGTCAATGGCCTGCTCCACTAAGGCCAGAGCGCGGTCATACTGTTTTTCAGATGCGGCTTTCTGGGCCTGCTGATACTGCTCGTAGGCGGGCTGATCGCGCCGCAACTGCGCCATGGCCCGATCGAAGGCCGCCTTGTTGCGCACGCCCCCGCCGTACTGCTCGGCCAGCGCCTTGTTCGCGTTGACGCGCTCCTGGGAGGGCGGGTGGCTGGCGAAAAGCCCGTCCAGCCAGTTGCTCTGACGACCTTCCGACAGTCGAACGAACGTCTGTTGCAGCTCTACGGCGGCCTGGGGGTCGTAGCCGGCTTCCACCATGTACTGGATGCCATAGCGGTCCGATTCGAGCTCGTGACTGCGACTGTACTTGGCCTGCCAGGCCATGGCGCCCACGCCGACTGCACCCATGGCCAGCCCGGCATACTCGGAATCGGACTGCGAAGCGGCCACTCCGGCGGCTAGCATTCCGGCCTGCAACAGCACATTGCGCGTTTGCTGCGAGGCGCTGTGGCGTGCGGCGGCATGGACAATTTCGTGGCCGAGTACCGACGCCAGTTGAGCCTCGTCCTCAAGTTCCACCAACAGCCCCCGGTTAATCGCCATCTTGCCGCCGGGCAGAGCCCAGGCGTTGGGGACCCCGTTATTCAGCACCACGATTTCATAGGGCAGGCCGGGACGATCGCTGACCGCCGCGAGCTTGTCCATGACCTGGCTGACGTAGAGCCCCAATTCAGGGTCGACGACATAACGGCCCCCCTGGGATTGCTGGCTCGGCTGATAGTTTTCGGCGCCGATCGCCAGCTCCTGATCGGCGGACATCAGGGTCAGTTGACGCTCCCCGGTGACCGGATTGACGGAACAGGCCGTGGCGCCCAGTATCAGGCCAGTGACGGCCAGCAGAGACAGACAGCGTTTCATGAGAGAGGTCCTCCAGTGACGGCATGGGCCCATCGGGTTCAATGGGCTCAGTGTGTATAATGTTGCCCTTTATAGCAGGGGGACCCGAATGAAGAAAGCGTTGCGCACCATCGAATTATTTGCCGGTACCCGGCCGGACGGCCAGCCGATTGTGGAACAGTTGCCGGTCAATGAACTGGAGTCCGGTGACCTGCAGCTGGTGCGCTCCCCCGCTTTTGCCCAGGGCATTGCCAGCGGCGACACCGTTCGGCTGCTACCCCAGACCCAGGAAATCGAGCTGGTGCGGCGCAGCGGCAACCTCAGCCTGCGGGTGTTCACCAAGGGCGATATGGCGCCCATTGCCGATGCGCTGGTGCCGGCGCTGGAAAAGCTCGGGGGTGAGCTGGATCTGCACAATGATCGTATGCTGGTGATCTCCATCCACGTCAGCTGCGGGTTTGAAACCATCGAAAAGCTCATGAACGAGGTATTGGGCAAAGACCCGGACAGCACTTGGATGTACGGCAATGTGTACGACCCGACCGATGGTTCGACGCCGCTGAACTGGTGGCAGGATGTGTTGAAGCCAGAGTAATGAAGCTAAAGCAGTGAAGCCACAGTAGTCCGCTGGAGCCGCAAAACGGCAGCACATGCCTGCCCTTACTAAACCGCCTTACCGACAGTGAGCGTTTTCGTTATGTTGATGTTGCTATCCCCCGCCAAAACCCTGGATTTCGAAACCGCGCCGGTCACCGACAAAGCGACCCAACCGGATTTTCTGGACCAGTCCCGGGAGTTGATTGGCGTGCTCAGGGATCTGGCGCCCCAGGACATCTCCAGCCTGATGAGCCTCAGCGACAAGCTCGGTCAGCTCAACTACGACCGCTACCAACAGTGGCACACACCCTTCACCTCAAGCAACGCCAAACAGGCGGCCCTGGCCTTCAAAGGGGACGTGTACACCGGCCTGAATGCTGAGCAGTTCAAGGCGGGCGATTTCACCTTTGCCCAGAAACATCTGCGCATCCTGTCCGGACTCTACGGGCTGCTCCGCCCGCTCGATCTGATTCAGCCCTATCGCCTGGAGATGGGCACCAAACTGGCGAACCCGCGCGGCGACAACCTTTACCAATTCTGGGGCGAGCGCCTGACCCAGGCCATCAACGAACAACTCGCTACCCTGAAGAACCCGGTGGTGGTGAATCTCGCCTCCAATGAGTATTTCAAATCGGTCCAGCCGAAGCGGCTCTCGGCGCCGCTGATCACGCCGGTCTTCAAGGACTGGAAAAACGGTCAGTACAAGATCATCAGTTTTTACGCCAAGAAGGCCCGCGGACTGATGGCGGCCTACGCGATTCAGAACCGCATCCAGGACGCCGAGGCGCTGAAGGCGTTTGATGTCGAGGGCTACGCCTATAATGAGGATCTGTCCAAGGGTGCCCAATGGGTGTTTACTCGCGATAACGCATAAAAAAGGCCTCTACAAACAACAAAAAGATCTTAACCGGCCCTTACATCTGCGGGCAGGGCGCGTAAAATCGAATTTCGAGTCAGGACACTCGTGCCGTTCAACGGTATTACCTGCGGCTTGAAGCCACCTGTTAACCAAAGGAAGTGACTCTTGTCTGTCAGCCAGCCCGCACTCAGTCGCGCTCTGCACCACTTGTCCCAAGTGGCACCGGTGTCTTACCGGCGCATTTTTGCGGGTATCGGGCTCTATCATCAGCAGCACCTGTTCGCGATCATGGCGGACGATCGGCTCTACTTCCGGGTCGACGACGCCTCGCGCCAGCCCTACCTTGACCGGGCGATGCCCGCCCTTCAGCCGCGCGGCGCCGGTTCTTCCGTCAGTCATTTCTACCAACTGCCCGACGTGGTCCTTGAAGACTCCTCCGAACTGTTGTTCTGGATGCGGGCCGCGGTAGAGGCCAGCCAGGCGCCACTGCCGGAGCCGGCTTACGTAACCGCCCCCACGCAATCGCCCGTACGCCGCTTTTCTGCCGGCTGAGCATTCCCCATTGGCGTCATAATCGGCTACCCTTACTCATTATTGGGCATGTTCGGCCGATACCCGTCCTGTCGGTATGCCAAAAAACAACGTGAGAGTGACTGAATGGCAATTCGCATTCTGGTGGTCGATGACGCCAGCTTCATCCGCGATATGGTGAAAAAGCAGCTCCGTGAACGCATTCCCGGGGTGGAGGTGTTCGAAGCGGTGGATGGCAATCGGGCGCTGGCGGCGATGAAAAACCAGACGATGGACCTTATTCTGTCGGACTGGGAAATGCCCAACATGAGCGGCGAAGAGTTGTTGCGCACGGTCCGCCAGCAGGCCGAAGGGGGCGATGTGCCCTTCGTCATGGTCACCAGCCGGGGCGATCGAAACCATGTGGTGGCGGCCGTCGAGGCCGGTGCTTCGGATTATCTGGTCAAACCCTTTACCCCGGAAGAGCTTCTGCGCAAGGTGACCAAGCAGTTGGCGCGCGTGGGCAAAGTCCCGAAAGCCGGTGCTCACAGCGCGGCCCAGGGGGTCGCGGCGCACTCGGTCAATGTGCTGACCGGCGGTGCAGCGCGCTCCCCGAAACCGGAATCCCGGCCATCCTCCTCTTCAACCAAAAAACTCAAGGGTCGGGCCCAGTTGCGGCTCGGCAACCGAGGTGAGGGGTTGCGCTGTGTGCTGCGGGAGCTGTCTCCCGATGCCTTGACCGGATTGATTCAGCGTACCGATGCCCTGCCCCGCCTGTTTGACGCCGTGGTGGTGGATATCGAATCCGATGAGGGCGAGGCACCGTCGCAACTCAATGGCTATATACACAGCCTTCAGGCGGCCGAGGCCAATCCCGATACCCAGGTGGTTCGGGTGACGGTGCGGTTCGTCGACCAGGACGAAGAAAAGCAATCCGCTCTGAAACGCTACCTGGAGCGGTTATAACATCGGAATGGAGGTTATCCCTTCCGGCAATAACGATAATGATGAGTAGCAGTATGATGTGGCGGTTTGATCCTCTTCCGGAAGACAGTGTGCCCCTGATGGCCGAGCATAATCCGGGTCTGGTGCTTCTGGCGGTACTTCTGGCGATTCTGGCCGCCTCGACCTTGTTGCCGGTTCTGGAGCGCTGCCGTTCCGCCGCTTCGCTCCGCTCGGGCTGGGGCTGGGTGTTGGCCGGTGCCCTGGCCATGGGTTGCGGCGTCTGGGCGATGCATTTCACCGCGATGCTGGCGCACCGTCTGCCGGTGGCGGTGACCTACTCGCCCGGTATCACCTTCCTGTCGATGGTGCCGATTGTGCTCGGCGCCGCTGGCACCCTGCTCTGTGCCCGCCTGCCCCTGCCCAGAAAACACCGCCTCTGGATCGCGGCCCTGTCGCTCGGATTGGGTGTGGGTGCCATGCACTATGTGGGCATGGAGGCCCTGATGGCGGCGGTCAGCATGCATTACCGACCGAGCCTGTTTGTGCTCTCTCTGGTGGTCGCAGTCGGTGTCGCCTGGCTGGGGCTGGGCAGTAATATCTGGTTGCTGCGGCATGTGCGCCGAATCTGGGCCTATTTGATTGGCGCGACCATTCTTGGCCTGGCGGTGTCCGCCATGCACTATGTGGCCATGGCCGCCACGGAGTTTGTGCCCAGTTCGCAGGGCGAAGTCATTGGTCTGGCCATGGACTATCAGGTGTTGAGCATTCTGGTGTCGGTGGCGGTGACCATCATCATCGCGCTGCTCTTCCTCGCGGTTCTGCTCGATCGTCGGTTCAGTCTGATCAGCGCGTCCCTGAGCAGCAGCGAAAAGCGTTTCGAGCTGCTGGCGCAAACCAGCGAGAGCGGCATTTTTACCTGCGAGCAGTCGTTCGACTACATCAATCCGGCAATGAGTGTCATCACCGGCTACAGCGAGGGCGAGCTGTACCAGATGCCGGTGTCCGATCTGCTTGGTTTTGATCCCGATCTGGAATTCACCGGCCGTGCTCAGGATGAGCATCTGTACCGGGAAACCTTTGTTACCACCAAGCAGGGTCATCACCGGTGGCTGTATGTGACGCTGGGGCGCCTGCAGAGTGGTGCCAGGGGATATCTGGGTAGCGCCTTTGACATTACCGAGCGCAAACAGATGGAGCAGGAGCTTCGCTACCTGGCATTCAATGACCCCTTGACGGACCTACCCAACCGCAAGTTTTTTATGAACCGGCTGAGCGCCTTGGTCAATGAGTGGGCCCAACGGCCTCGCTCGGACTCGATGACGCCGCCTTTCGCCGTGATGTTTGTGGACGTCAATCGGTTCAAACTGATCAATGACAACTTTGGTATGAGCAAGGGCGACCAGTTGCTCAAGGTCATCGCCCGGCGAATCAAGTCGGCTCTGCCCCGGTCGGGATTGGTCTCCCGGGTCGGCGGAGACGAGTTTGCAGTTTTGTTTGAGGGCGCTCCCCAGGTTCAGTTGATTGAGCGGGATGCGGAGCGGTTGCACCAGGCCTTTGAGCAGCCGTTTCGGCTGGGGGAGCAGGAGTTCTTTCTCTCTCTGAGTGTGGGTATTGCTCTGTTTCATCCCCGCTATCGTGACGCCGAAGCACTCTACCGGGATGCGACCCTCGCCAAAGAGCGGGCCAAACAGCAGGGCCAGACCCGCAGCTGTGTGTTTGATGCGGTCATGCACCAGAGCGCCCAGGGGCGTCTGGCTCTGGAGCGGGACCTGCGTCAGGCGCTGAAAGACGAGGCGTTCGAGCTGTTGTATCAACCGATCGTCCGCTTGCCGGACGGTGAGTTGACCGGGTTCGAAGCCCTGATCCGCTGGCGCAAACCCGATGGTTCCCGCGTCTTTCCCGGCGAGTTTATCGCCTTGGCCGAGGAGACTGGCCTGATCAATCCTCTCGGCGATTGGGTCCTGCGTGAGGCCTGTCGGCAGATCGGGCAATGGCAACGGAACGAGGGGGCGGAGCAGGATTTCTATATCAGCGTGAACCTGTCCAGTGTGCAGTTTTTCCAGGCGAACCTGATCGAGACGGTACGCTCGGCCATGAGTGAGCATAGCGTCCAGCCCGGTCAGCTGAAGCTGGAGCTGACCGAGGGTATTCTGGTGGATGACAACCCGCAGATCGTGGACCGGATGCGTCAGCTTCTCGCCATGGGCTGCGGCATCATGGTGGATGATTTTGGCACCGGCTACTCGTCGCTGAGCTATCTGCAGCGATTTCCGCTGGAGGTGCTCAAGATTGACCAGAGCTTTACCGCCAAGATCAAGGAAAGCACCGGCCTGCACCTGGTGCGGGCCATCATTTCCATGGCCCATGCACTGGAGCTGGGGGTGATCGCCGAGGGAATTGAAAGCGAAGACGTCGCGCACTGCCTGGCGGGGCTTGGTTGCGAGCTGGGGCAAGGCTATTACTTTGCGCGCCCGCTGTCCGCCGATCAGGCCGGTCGTTGCTTTGAATCACCTCAGGCAGCGATCGGCGCGCATCAGAAGGGCCACCACTGAGTGGGCAGTTGGTCTTTCTGAATCAGGGCGGCGATATCCATACTCAGTGCGACCCCGGCATGGACCAGCACACCGCCCCAGATTGAGCGCGAGCGCAGCGCCAGTATACCCAGAAACAGGCCAAACAGGATGGCCCCGGTGGCTTCCAGCCAGAGCTTGGGGAAGTGGATCATCAGGTAGGGTACGCACATGATCCAGATCGCATTGGCCCCGAGCGCGGGCTGCACCGCCCGCAGCATGTAACCCCGGAAAAAGAATTCCAGCACCACGAACTGGGTCATATAGAGCGCTTCCCAGGCCAGAAAATCCAGCCAACTGCGCCCCGCGTGGGGGTAGAAGGGGTAGTGATTGACGAAATCTTCCCCCTGACTCACCAGAACCACAAACACCAAAATCGGGCTCAGCAGTAGCAGGTAACCCCGCCAATGCCGATGGGTTTCGCCCCAGCGCCAGCCAAAATCGCTCACCCGCTCGCGCCACAGGTATCGGATCACCAACGCCGGAATCAACAGAAAACAGATCAGGTGCCATCCGGTCCACCAGGCATAGCCCAGCAGATGTCGCCACTGGGACTGAAGCAGATCGTTGGTGTAGTGGTCGCCTGGCAGGGACTGCAACTGCGCCAGCCAACCGAGCAGCTCGTACAGCAGGTAGGAGTTCTTCGCGTAGTGCAGAATCAGCAGGCAGACACTGACGCTGGCGAGGGTAACGAACACTCGGCGCAGGGCGCGGGGGCGGCTCAGTTGGTAGGCGTCGGGGCTCTGATCGATTTCATCCAGGCAGTCCAGAATACGGCCGGGATGCAGAAACGGTCGGGACCTTGTGAGAGACGGTTGAGGCATGAGGTGGCTCGACGAATCCGTGGCAAAGAGGCGCTATTTAACCTGATTTAGGCGCCGGTTGCGAACCTCATTGCCGGTCGGTCTGCCGGTACGGGAGGTGCGCTCGTGCCTCGTCGCGATAGCCCAATACCTCCTCACGCTCGCGCGCCACAAAGTGTTGCACCGCCTCCTGAAAGGCCGGCTCCATCAACTGGTGAAACGAGGTGGTCAGCCGGGGTTCGAAGCCCCGGGCCAGCTTGTGTTCGCCCTGGGCACCACCATCAAAGCGCGCCAGCCCTCGCGCCAGGACAAAATCCAGCCCCTGGTAGTAGCAGGTTTCAAAGTGCAGAAATTCAAATTCCGCCCGACAGCCCCAGTAGCGGCCATACAGGGTGTTGCGGTCGAACAGGAACAGGGCGGCGGCAATTGTTTCCTCCCCCAGCCGAGCCTGTACCATCAGGGTCTGCTCGGGCATCCGCTCACCCAGTTGGCGGAAAAACGCCGGGGTCAGATAGCCACCGTGGCCACTGCGCTTGAGGTAAGTCAGTTGGTACAAGCCATAAAACAGCGTCCAGTCTTCGTCCTGAATGTCCGCTCCGACTTTCCACTGAAAGTGAAAGCCCTGGTCGGCGACCTGGCGACGTTCCTTGCGCAGGTTCTTGCGTTTGCGGGAGCTGAGCTGGCCGAGAAAATCTTCAAAATCCCGATACTGGCGGTTTATCCAGTGGAACTGGCAGCCGGTGCGCTCCGCCAACCCGGCTGGCCGCAGCGCCTCGGCCTGCGTCTCGTCGGGAAACAGGCAGTGCCAACCCGAGGCGCCCAGGGTCCGGGTCTGCTGCTGCAGGGCGGCGATGGCCGCGGGCCAATACTGGGCCTCCTGCCCCGCCGCCAGCAACCGCGGGCCCGTGCAGGGGGTAAATGGAATGGCGCTGATCAGTTTCGGGTAATAGTCCAGCCCGTGCTCGGCGTAGGCCTGGGCCCAACCCCAGTCGAACACGTATTCGCCGTAGGAGTGATCCTTGCGGTACACCGGCATCGCCGCCTTGAGGTCGCCCTGGTCGTCGCGTAACAGCAGGTGCTGAGGTTGCCATCCGGTGTCCGCTCCGACGCTGCCGCTGTCTTCCAACGACGCCAGAAAGGCATGCCGGGTAAAGGGGTAATCCGATGGGCAGAGGCGGTCCCAGTCCTCGGGACTGACGGCGTCAATGCGATCGATGAACTCTGGGGTCATGGCGGTGCCTGTCGGGCCTGTTGCAGCAGAATCGGGGCTTCCACCTGGCGGTAGTAGTCGGTGAACAGCTCGAGAAAGCGGTATACGACCTCCCGGGCGTAACGGTTCTCCGAGTTGGACAGAAACACCAGCCCGAGCTGCAGCTCCCGGTTGAACAGCACCTCGGTACGGGTGCCCTGCACCCAACCCCCATGGTGGACGAACTGGCGGTGCTCGCCAAAATCGAATACTCGCCAACCCAGGCCGTAGTGAATGTTGCGCAGCTCGGGGTGGGCCCGATAATGCGCCTGACGGTAACTGGTGGCAACCCGGGGGCTGTGCAACTGGTCGAGCACTTCGTGGGGCAGCACATCGGGGCGCTGTCCCAGCTGGGCGCGGACCCACAGAGCCATATCGGCAATACTGGCATTGGCGCCGGCCGCCGGCGCCACATTGTAGTAGTTCCGGTCGGGTTCTACGGGTGCCCAGCGGCCGCGCCGTTTGATATGGGGCGTGGCCCGGTTGGAGTTGCTGGTAAACGCCCGCCAACCAAAGGAAGCGGTTTTCATGCCCAGTGGTTGAAACAGGCGTCTGCGGGTGAAGTCTTCGTAGCGCTCGCCGGTCGCCGCCATCAGAAGGTCCCCCACCAGGCTGAAGGCCACGTTCTGGTAGCTGTAGCAGGTGGATGGCGGGCAGATGAAGGCCACTTCGTCCAGCCGCCCGATCACCTTCTGGTAGGGCACATTGGCTTCGATCAGGTTGGTGTAGGCCTGGGGCATCAGTCCGGTGGTGTGGGACAGAAGGCTTTGCAGGGTGATTTTATCCCGGTAGTCCGGGTTTTTGACATCCAGCGGGAGAAACTGACTGACCGGCGTCTGCCATTGCAGGGCCCGGTCGTTCACGGCGACCCCGGCAGCGGTACCGGCGATGGTTTTGGATACCGAGGCGAGGCGAAACAGTGTGTCCCGGTTAATTGGCTCGTTCTCGCCGACCCTGCGCACACCGTAGCCACGTAGCAGTTCGATCTGCCCGTTGGCAATGATGGCCAGTGCCGCGCCGGGAATATGGGGCATCACCTCTTCCACTACGTACTGTTCGGTGGCCTGAACAAAATCGACCGGGCGATGCGCCAGGTCATTATCGGCCCCTGCCAGAGAGGACAGCAAAAGAACGGGCAACGCACGGACAAGGGGCGCTCGGAGAGTCGCCTTAAGGGAACACAA
Source organism: Marinimicrobium koreense (assembly GCF_003762925.1). NCBI lineage: Bacteria > Pseudomonadati > Pseudomonadota > Gammaproteobacteria > Cellvibrionales > Cellvibrionaceae > Marinimicrobium > Marinimicrobium koreense. Next base: position 2,793,446 of record NZ_RJUK01000001.1, on the reverse strand, counting down.
TACAGCCATGATCAAAGGTGGAATCAACAATCGACACTCAAAACGGCCACAGGATAAACGCAGTTGGCGCGAAATACACCAAAAAACACCTCGCCTACCGGCGTTAGTTTTTAGAGCAGGCCGTCATTTGGTGTGTTTTTCGCGCCAATGGTTCCGGGCAGTTTGGTGAGATTTGTCTCACCGAGCATCAAAGGGTCTTGAGATACTCCACCAGCGCCCAGCGCTCGGCCTCGGTCAAGGTATCGGTGCCGTATTCGTGACCCGTGTTGCGGTCTCCAAGCCGGTGCGTGGTCTGGGTGAAACCCTCGTAGCCCTCGGTGCGAAAGCCCACCTTGACCGGATCGAACTCCCGGCTTCCCACCTGAAAAGCCTCGGGGCGATAGGCGCCCTCTTCCGGGTCACCCTCTTCCCGTGCCGGCAGTAACAGGTCGTACAGTGTGGGCACCGAGCCATTGTGCAGATAGGGGGCCGTGGCCCAGATGCCGTTCAGGGATCGGCCCTTGTAGGCCAGCAGCGAATGGTAGGGGCGAGCCGTGGTATCCGGCCGATAGTCCCCCGCCTTGACGCTGTATTTGACGTCATTATCAAACCAGGACAGCCCCAGCACATAAAACCAGTCCAGGGTGCGCCGGAGTGGGCCTTTGTCGGCATCGGGGGTGGAAACCGCGCCTTTGGTTACCGAGGTGAGGATCTGCACGGCGGGCGCGGTCGCCTCCAGGACCAGAGGGCCTACGGTTGTGTTCTGGTAGGTATTCTCGAAGTTTCCCGACTTTCCCTGATAATTTACGCTGTTTTCCGCCGCCTTTGGGTCAGTCTTCAGTATCTCGATATCTGTCATTTCGGCCACCACCAGACGGTCCCAGGCGGAGCGGTCGATGATCTGGTGGCAGCTCTGACAGTGCTGGGCATAGAGGCGCTTGCCCAGGGCGGCCTGCTCCCGGTTGATTTCGCCCAGTATGTCCTCCGGCCATTGCGGCGAGGTAAGGCGACCGAGGTGAGCCTCCAGGCGCTGGAGGTTGACCAGATCAATGCTGGAAGTGAAGGCGATGCGCTCCCGTTTGTTGCTCTGACCGGTCAGGTGTCCGGACAGACTGAAGCCGGGCTCTTTTACTTCCCAGTCCAGTTTGGCAAAGACCCCGATCACTTCCCCGACGTTGCGCCCCAGGGGCCCCAGGTCGGCGTTATTGGCCAGTCCGTTCCACTGCAGGTAATCGGAGTGGGTGATGTCCCACAGGAACGGATAACTGACCGGCGCGTTCGGCTCGTTAAGCAGCTGGTTTCGCAAGCGCAACAGGTTGCGCTGGGACAATCCGGGAAGCCCTTCGTCGCTCGACTGCAGGCGGCTTACGATGCGGGTGAAGGCCGTATCATCGATCAGGGTGGGCTCGATACCTGCCAGAACCCGGTCCACCTCGGCTTCGGTGAGCAGCAGCTCGCCGGTGGGTCCTTCGGCGGCGAGCAATAGATCCCGCATCTGTTCCCGGTTGACCACGTGGCGCAGCACCCGATTGTAGATTCGGCCAAAGGCATCCAGGCGACCGTAACCGTAGCGGATATGGCTGTGATTGATGGTGTTGTACATGCGGATCTGTTCGGTCCACTGGGCCAGGTCCGCCTCGACGGCCTCGGGCGAGCGATAGTCATTGTCCCGCTGCAGGACTCGATCAATAAACCGTTCCCGTTTGGCGGGAATATCCCGGGCCGCCGACAGCGCCTTTTCCAGTCCGTGCAGGAAGCCGTCCATATCCGCCAGGGCGGGGCCGCCGTCGATGCGGATGGCCTGGCCCTGATAGTTCACCTGGCCGGTGTGGCAGGCCGCACAGGTAAAGCCCAAATAGTCTTTGCCCTGGTAACTGTCCTTGGCAAACCCCACCGGTAGACCGTCGGGATTGAAGAAGGTGGGTTTCTGGGGCAGGTAGCGGTAGCGGTCCATGTTGTGGTCCGAGCGGAACAGCTCCTCCGAGGCGGGCTGCTCGAGGGCCACGAACAGGTCATAGGGCAGCAGGGCCGAACCCTGGGTGGTGTTGTAGTACCAGAGGGTGTCGGCCGGGCTCCAGCCCTGGTCCAGGTAGATGGGCGTCGAGTAGCTTTCCCCGAAGGCCCCGTCTTCCAGCGCGATGGCGCCCCGGTCCGGATCCCGATCCAGGTGTTGATAAATCTTTCCGGAAATGAAGGTGAGGCTGAGCCCGATCACCACGGCGACAACAATGCCGAGGATGAGTTTCAGACGATAACGAAGCGCGAGTAGCACGACAAACGCGAGCCGCAGCAGTGCCGGCAGAGGCATGACAAACTCCTTTAAGCGGTGATAGGTTCCCTACTTCTTGATGTAAACCTATTATTATTCGATCTGGTTGCCCGGTATTATGCCTTTCCCCGTCGCGACTGCAAGTCAGTGCGTTGGCTCGGGTTCTTTGGGCAGCGGCAGGTCCGGGAGCCGTTCGGTGGTCAACAGCAGCCCCTGCTGGTAGTACTCGGTGCTCTTTTTGTGTTCTCCCATATGGGCCAACAGACGAGCCAGCTCGGCACAGGTTTCCGGGTGCTTGTGCAGGGTCAGGCTGCTCTGAAAGTAATCCCGGGCTTTGCCCCACAGCTGATTGCGCAGGCTCAGGCGGCCGAGGGTGAGCATCAGCAGGGCATCGGCGGGGCGCTTCTTCAGCCAGCCTTCGGCGGTGATCAGCTGTTGTCCGGCATCGTTGGCCCGAATCAGGCCATAGAGCCGAACCAGCTCGGGGGACCAGTGTTTTTCCAGGGTTTTGCGCACCTGGGCTTCTGCTTCGACGTGCAGGTCGTTGTCCACTAATTGCTGTGCGTACAACAGCGCCACATCGGGTTGTTTGCGCACCGCGCTGGGGATGTCTTTCCAGGTGCTCGCCAGGGCCTCGCGCGCCCGCTCCGGGCCGAGCCCGCGGACCCGCTGCCCGGCCTGCTCGAGCAGGGCCCGGTGCAGCTGGCTGGAGAGCGCTTCAAGCGCGGCTTCGTTCTGGTTGCCGTACGCACGGAGACTGGGCATCAACTGCTTGAGCGATTCCCAGTCGTGCAGGGCGATATACACCTGGCGCAACAGGTCGAGTACCACGGGATGTTGGGGGGCTTTGCGTTTGACCCGCTCCAGGGTGGCCAGGCACTGCTCGTAGCGTCGGCTCATCAGCTGCATACGCGCCTGGGTCAGGGCGACCGCCAGCTCGCTGTTGGTGCTGCTCTGCTCGGCCTTGTGCAGCAATTCCAGAGCGGTGTGATTATCGCCCTGCTCAAAGGCGCAGCGGGCCGCCGCCAGATAATTGATCAGCGGCGTCCCGGATTTGGGCGCCGCGCGCAGTAGTTTGCGCTGGGCCTGCTTCCAGTTCCCCTCGATAAAGCTGACCAGGCCGCTGGCGGTGCGCCGTTGGGCCCGGGCGCTGGTGCCGGAGAACAGCCGTTCGGTGACGGCCTGCCCCGCCCTGATGCTGCCCCGGAACAGCCGCAATACCAGCCAGATCAATCCCAGCCCTCCGAGCAGCAACATCAACGCCAGCCAGAAGCTCATTTCCACGCTGGTGTTGCCCAGCGCGATCAGGACATAGCCGCTGTCGGCCTGAATGGCGCTCAGCGTCAGTGCGCCGAGCAACATCGCGACAATCAGAATCAGCAGCGTCCGTTTCATGAGTCGGACTCCTCACCCGGTGCGCGCTGAAAGTCCGGGGACAGCCGGTGTTGTTGCTCGATGTGTACCTCGAGCAGCTTCAGGGCGTCATTGAGGTCCGGCAGCTCGGGAGCGATATCGACGGCGGCCAGCTCGCGCAGGCTGGACAGGGCCGATTCGGTCTGGGGATTGAGGGCGTAGTGTTGTTCGAGCCAGTCGGCCGCGCGGGTGAGGCTGGATTGATAGAGCTCGGTCTGCTCCCGCAACAGCGCCGCCTGGGCCTGCTCCAACATCAACTGCAGTTGCTGGCGCAGAATGAACTGCTCGCGCGGGTCAGCCAGGGCGGCAATGGGCTGATCATGATGGCGAATCCGGATATGGCCACTGATACGCTCGACCAGGCGGGCGAAACTCTGTTTGATGGTTGCCCAGGGTCCGGTGTTGGCTTCAGCCGACGCTTCATCGGGGACGGTGTTGTCGGGTGTGCTGCGCATGGGTTCCACCAGTGGCAGCGTGGGTACCTGTTCGTTCAGGGCCAATAACCGCAGGTACAGACCCTCCCGATCCACCTGATCGGCGAGCTTCAGGGCCTGGATGTCCCGCGCCAGGGCCCGGCGGATCGGCAGCAGGTCCGCATCGCCCAGGTCGCGCAGAATGGCATCGGTGGTTTCCGCCAGGGCCAGGGCATTGCGGCTGTCCCGCTCCAGTACCAGGCGCTGGTTGGCCAGGCGCAGCAGGTACTCGGCCTCGGCCAGCTTCCAGTCCTCCCGGTCGGTGCTGGCGATGGCGCTCAGGCGGCGGTCTACCCGGTTCAGGCGCTGCTCCATCTGGCTGATGATCTCGGCCTGGCCTCGCTGGGCGCTTTGCACATCGGCTCGCAAATCGCTGCTGAGCTGACCGGGCAATTGGTCGAGGGTGCGGTCCTGCTGCCGGAGGGCCTGGGATTGCTCGGCCAGGCGCTGCTGCAGCGCTGTCAGCTGCTCGCGCTGCTGCTCAAGATCCTGCCAGGCCCACCAGACACCGTATCCAGCGGCCAGGGGCAGGCCGACGCAGATCAACACCAGCAGCAACCAGCCCCATCGGCGCGCACGGCCGCTTTTGTTGGCCGGTGTTTTCTTGCTGGGGCGTTTGGGGGTGCCCTTGTCCGCCCTGTCACTGGTGGTGTCCGCCGGTGTCTTGTCGGCGGGGGGCGTGGATTCCTGGGTGGTGTCGTTGGTCTGGTCGTTATCAGTCACAGTCGTGGGTTCCGTCTGTCTGCAAAAGGGTCGGGTCGATGGCGGCGCGTTCAAGGGCGGCCAGCATACCCGGGTCGGTGGCGTTTTCGGCGGTCAGCACGCGGGTATAGCCCAGCGCGCGCGCCTGCTGGGCAACCCGCTCCCCGGGCACCAGCAGTGTCCCTCGGGCCAGGCGCCGAGCCTGGTCGGAAGGCAGTGCCCGGCGGACCTGATGAAAGTTTTCCAGGGTCTCACCACTGTGTAAGGCCACCATCAGGGGTGTTTCGTTCAGTTCCACCAGCGCCTGGTTCAGCTGTGTGGCGGCGTCATCCGGGCACTGGCGTTGGTACAGCTCACAGTAATCCACCCGGGCACCGCGCTCACGCAGTGTCTCGGCCAGCACGCCCCGGCCGCCCACGCCGCGGAAGATCACAATGCGCTCGCCCGCCACGGATTGCAATTCGGGGGCCGCCAGCAGGGCCTCACTGTTCATGGCGCCGTCCGACTGCCAGGCGGTCACCGGTACGCCATAGGCTTCCAGCGCCCTGCCGGTGCGTTCGCCGACCCCGTAATACTCGATCCGGATGGGCAACTGCGGCCAGTAATCCTCTAGCCATTCAAACGCATAGGCGACGGCGTTCTGGCTGACGAAAATCGCTTTCTGGTAGAGGTCGAAATCCAGTATGCACTGTTTGATCGCCTGCTTCGCCTCGGACGTCGAGACCGGGCTCAGCGTCAGCAGGGGGGCGACCACCGCGTGAGCGCCCCTCGCCCGGAGTGTGTCCGCCCAGGCCTCGGCCTGGGCTTCGGGCCGGGTGACCAGCACCTGCAGGCCGGTCAGCGTGTCCGCTCCGGCGCTCCGGGTCACTTCAGCTCCCGTCCGTACACGTCCGCCAGAATCCGGTCGGCGCCCGCCGCCAGCAGCCGCTCGGCCAGCGCAATGCCCATCGCCTCACCCTCGGCGACCGGGCCACGAATCTCATCGTAGAGCATTTCCGTGCCGTCCGGTGAGCCCACGAGACCGCGCAACCACAGCCCTTCATCACTCGGTATAGCATAGCAGGCAATGGGCACCTGGCAGCCGCCTTCCAGGCGCCGGTTCATGGCCCGCTCCGCCAATACCAGCTCGGCGGTGGGCTCGTGGTGCAGGGGGGCGATCAGCTCAATGGTGCGCAAATCCTCGGTACGGCACTCAATGCCCACTGCGCCCTGCCCGCCCGCGGGCAGGGACTCCTCCGGGGCGATGCGGCTGCGAATCCGCTCCTCCAGCTCCAGACGCACCAAGCCAGCGGTGGCCAGGACAATGGCGTCGTACTCGCCGTCGTCGAGCTTGCGCAGGCGGGTCTGCACGTTGCCGCGAAGAAACTTGACCTCCAGGTCCGGCCGGGCGGCCAGAATCTGGCACTGCCGGCGCAGGCTGGAGGTGCCCACCACGGTGCCGCCGGGCATATCGCTGAGCTGGTCGTAGCGGTTGGAAACAAAAGCATCGCGCGGATCTTCCCGCGGGCAGATGACCGGCAGGCCGAGCCCCTCCGGGAACTCCATGGGCACATCTTTCATGGAGTGCACTGCGATATCCGCCTCGCCACTGGTAATCGCGTGCTCCAACTCTTTCACAAACAGCCCTTTGCCGCCCACTTTGGCCAGGGGCACATCCAGAATCTTGTCACCCCGGCTGACCAGGGGCACCAGCTCCACGGTCAGCCCCGGGTGGTGGCGCTCCAGCTCGGCCTTGACGTATTCGGCCTGCCAGAGTGCGAGCAGGGATTTGCGGGTGGCGATGCGTAGGGTCTCGGACATAATTCATCCCGTTGCGAGTGCGTGTCAGTGCGGGATGATACCAGACCAGGGGGGATGCAAAGGCGAAAGGATAGCCTCTCCTGAACAGGGGCTGATGTGGTGTAGCAATTTGCTCATTATAGTGCGTAGCGCTACAATAGAGGCTTCTTTAATTATGCTCGAACGAGGCTTGTGAGGTTTTCGATGGCTCAGCAAAAACCCATTCGGTTGAACCCGGAGTTGATACGCAAAGCGGAGCAGGAGGCAGCGTTGGAGCATCGTTCTGTACCTCGTCAAATTGAGTACTGGGCGTCACTCGGACAACTTATCTCCCGCATGATGACGTCGGATCAGCGTTTGGCCCTGATGCAGGGCTTGGTCACCCTGAGATTGGAAGAGAGCCAGCCCAAGGACCTGTCAATGGACAGCATTCTGGAAGAGCTTGAATCAGACCGACAGTCCGGCCGCTTGCCTGGCCGGGTCAGTGAGGCACCGGTGCGCTACGGAGTTGATCCGGACGATAGCTCGAAACTGGTCGCTTACAGTGCGGAGGGCAAGCGGGTCGTGTCCGGCTTATGACCACCTCACTATCGGACAGTACGCCCCGACCAACGGTCATTCTGTTGGTCGGTGGTAACGGCGCCGGTAAGTCCACGTTCTATCAGAAGTACCTGGCACACCGTCAGATTCCCTTTCTCAATGCCGATGTCCTGGCGCGTGAACTCTGGCCCGATGATCCGGAAGTGCATAGTTACGAGGCGATGCGATTGGTCGAGCGCAGCCGCCACTTGGCACTGGCGCAAAAGCGGTCGTTTTGCTTTGAAACCGTGTTTTCACACCCCTCTAAACTCGACTTTATCCGTGAGGCAAAACGCGCCGGATATGCCGTCGAAATCTACGCAATTCACCTGGTTTCTCCCGAACTGAATCGGATGCGCATCGAGCAGCGAGTTCACGAAGGTGGTCATTCGGTGCCAGCGGAAAAGATAGCCCCTAGAATTGAGCGTTCGTTGCAACAGTTGGTAAACGTCATTCCTATCGTGGATCAAACACTACTAATCGATAACAGCTATGCCGACAATCCGTTTCGTGTTCAGGCCCGCTTTCGAAGCGATGTTCTGATTGACTCACACATGGCTTCTGAATCTTGGGTAAAGTCGGTGATTGAAACGGTGCGTTACAACAGAAGAAGCCGATCCTGAAACGTTTCGATACAGAGTGAAACTCGCGACATGATTCGTGGTAATTGATGCCAGTTGTGAGACTGCCTGCAGAAAACCGCAAAACTCTCAATATTTTTGTTGACAAAAATAAGAAGTGAGTGCACGATTCTTTTCGGTTTGTCGATAAAAATTAATCAGCATATAAAACTAATCGTTTTCGAAAAGGACTTCTAATATGAAACGCAATCCTACTTATATTGCTTGGCGATTCCTCTCTTTCTCTTTAGCCCTCGCATTTCCTCTATGTTCAATTGGCTCTGAACCTGCTGAAAAGATACAACCAGTCGATTTCACTGTTATAGGGCGGAAAATTGAAATCGCTCAAAGAGCGGCGGATTACTACAATATTGGGAGATTAATAGGTCAGCTGCAATATCTGGCAAACCTTGCTCAGAAACTCAACAGCAACTTACAAGAAAGTAATGTTAATTTTCCGACTGAAGGCGGTACCCGTGCGAACGAAAAAGTATCATGTGATGCGGTAGATTTGGAGAAAGCGCATTGTGATCAAGTTGCTTACAGTGCTTATGCGGAGTGGATTAAAACGTGTCGATCGTATACTGTTATAAATACTGATGCCCAGTGTAGGGCAGAGAAAAAAGCAAATTTAGATACTGATCTGAAATCGTGCATATTCGTTCATCGATATAACTCAGTAAACTGCATTGAGTGATTTGGTTCTCCTTATTATCCATATAATGTCATTGCGGATATCATAAAGGATCGATTGGAGATGTATCTATGAGTGTTAGAAAAGTATCACTGATTTTTACTTTTTTTATGGCTTTTTTGTTTATTGGTGTAAATATTTTTCACTATTCAAATAGCGCTTCAAAAGAGTATGGAGATGTTGTTTCATACGCGGACTCTAACGAAATATTAATACCCCAAAATACTAAAAAAATTCCGGAGCGAGAAATGAAGGATTTTCGGACTTCTGAAGGGGAAGATAAATTGAGCTGGGCCCAAGAAGATAGCCTTCACAGTATTAAAGAATTTCGACGCAGTCAAGGATACGGAATATCATTTGAAGATTCAGATTATCAGTCTTATTCCGTGGACACGTTAAAAAGCCTGTCAGATGCTTCAGATTATGCAGCAACCCATATTCTAGCGAAAAAAATGTTAGAGAGTGGGGACTATCCTAATGCTCTTTTATATTATGAAAAAGCGGCCGTTTTAGATTCTACATATGCTTTGAAGGCTATTGCCGGAGTTTATGAATCTGCATATTACCGGTTAAGCTCCAGTGGAAACCATGATGCTAAGAAAGCGGCTTTAACGGGAGTTCTGGCTCACTATGAAGTTGCGATTATGCGTGGTGACTTGAGTGGAGAAAAGTCAATAAAATTATTCTTAGAAGAGAACGATATTGCACTTACAGATAGTATGGTTAAAACGATCTCCGATACAGCTAATGAAATATATAACAATCTATCAGGACAAAGGAAAAGATTGGGTATGGGAGAGTTTGATAATAATATTCCAAGAGAGGTGAAGGAGTACTTCAATGAAATCAATGCCGAGAGCTGATAGAACAATTGGCAGGCGATAAGGTTTGTTCATGGATGTAACGATGAGTTCTTTTGACATTACAGATGCATACATCACGTCTGCCATTTTTACTGTTTGGGTTCTACCGCTATTAGGGATCGCCTTAGATAAAACGGTATCTCGCTCGGAAAAGCAATGGTGGTTGATAGCGGCCCTATTGGTTTCCTGGGTTGCGTGGTTCGTTTTTGCAGTTGTTCGATCGAACCGACGTGTTACGGAAGTCGGATCGACACCAAGGAGTGATAGTGGTGTTTTTGATCTCCTCATAATGATTTTCAGAAAGCTCTCACTGTTTGCATTCCGTTACAAGTGGCTGATAACTCTAATTTTCATTTGTGGTGGTTCTGTTTTCGTGGCACCAATCGGTTGGCCATTGCTTAAGATTATCGGCGCCAGTTTGTTTACGATAGCAGCGCTGTTTCTGTTGATCCTGATCAACCGTGCAACCATTCAACCCGTGATTGACACAGGATCAGGACGTTACGTCGGTATTCTGTTCACGCTGTTGGTAGGGCTCCTGATTTTTACCGCAATTCACACAGTGTTAAGTGCGCTTGCCGTTGTAGCCTACTGGGTCATATGATAGTGATTTGGCGGTGGTGATTCCAGAAGGCGTAGTAATAATAGTAGCTTCTTATTGTTGGCGCGCCCGGTGCAGGCTCTGCGCTCAATACGAGGCGATTCATATTTTCTGAAGCAGCTCCTTCAACGCACTGGCGTGCCGCCGGCTCACCGGCGGCCGATGGTCGGTATCCGCCAGACGCACCTGATAGTGTCCTTCATTGTCCCGCTCCATGGCCTGGATGTGATTGACCGACACCAGCACGCTGCGGTGGGTGCGCAGAAAGCGATCGCCGAAGGCCTCTTCCAGCTCTTTCAAGGTGTCGTCCAGCAGGTGCTCGCCGCGGTCGTGATAGACGGTGACGTACTTCTGGTCGGCCATAAAATAGCGCACGCTATCGAGGGGAATCAGCTCGACGCCGCGGGGTGTTTTGGCGCTGATATGACTGCGTTCTTTACCCGCCGGGTGACGGTTCTGCTGGGCCCGCTTCTGAAGCTTGTTGGGCGTGCGGGCTTTTTCCAGCACTTCCAGTAGCTGTTCGGCGCGCACGGGTTTGAGCAGATAGCCCACGGCCTGGGTTCCGAAGGCATCCAGGGCATACTCGTCGAAGGCGGTGCAGAAGATGACCGCCGGTGGGTCCTCGAGCTCGCCGATCCGGTGGGCGGCGGTGACGCCGTCGTCGCCCGGCATGCGGACATCCAGCAGGACCACATCCGGGTCGTGGTGGGCAATGGCGGTCAGAGCCGAGGCGCTGTCGCCGGCCTGGGCCACCACGGAATAGCCGTCCAACTGGTCGACCATGCGAGCCAGTCGCTCGCGGGCCAGAGGTTCATCGTCGACAATCAGGACATCCATGGGTCACTCCGTCGGGTAAGTGATGATCAGGGTAAACCTACCGCCTTCGCGGCGCTCGGACAAGCGCGCCGCCGGCCCAAAGTGCGCCTGCAGGCGGTGGCGGACATTATCCAGCGCCATGCGGTTGGTCTGCCGGGCCTGCTCCGGGTGGCGGCCGGCGGGCAGCGGGTTATCGATCCGGATCGCCACCTGGTTGCCGGAGCGGGCGATCTGAATCTGGATGTCGCCCCCCTCCGGGCGCGGCTCGATGCCGTGGAAAACGGCGTTTTCCAATAGCGGTTGTAGCAACAGGGCGGGAATGGGCGTGCTCTCTGGCAGCTCGTCCAGATGCCAATCCACCCGCAACCGGTCTCCCAGGCGCAATTGCTCCATGGCCAGATAGCCCCGGCACAGCGCCAACTCCCGCTTCAGGGGAATCAACGCCGGCTCGGCCAGGCTGGCGCGAAACAGGCCGGCCAGATCCTCCACCGCCCGTTCGGCCCGGTCCGGCGCCGTGGCAATCAGACTGGCGATGCTGTTGAGGCTGTTGAACAGAAAATGAGGGCGAATGCGCGATTGCAGGGCCTGAATCCGGGCGCTCAACTCGGCCTGCTGTTGGTTGCGCAGCTGCTGCTGCAGATACAGGTAACGCAAGCCGATGCCCGCCAGAATGGCGGCGGCCAGCAGATTTTCCGCCAGTTGCCAGCCGTCGAGCCGAAGCTCGGCGCCCAGAAAGGCCTGCAAGAGCCACTGTCCGAGCAGGGAGAAAATGACCGTCACGGCCAGCACCAGCCCGTAGCTGAGAGCGCCGGCCCGCACCGGGGTGCAGCGGTTCAGGCGCGGTTGCAGGCGGCACAGCAGAACCGCGCTGACCAGCACGATCCACTGCACCAGAAAGGAATACAGGGCGATGGCATCCCAGCTGAGCTGGGCCAGGCCCCGGTTGATCATGGCCAGCAACACCGCCAGCAGCTCCGCCACCAACACCAGCAGCAGCACCGCCTGGGGTGCACACAGGTTGGGCAGGAAGCTTGTGCTCTCGCCGGAGGCGGGTCTGGCTGTTGGGTGATCCGTCAAAGTAGGCCTCGATTACGTTATACTGTGCGCCTTTCGTGCCGCTATCCTACGCGTTTTGCGCACCCTGAGGCGATTTACGCGCCCGATTTGTGAACCAATTATTATCTACGTCCAATTACAGCGAGTGTCTTCATGAGCCAGAGTGATCAAAACACCGAGTCGACCAACCAGTCCTGGGGCGGTCGCTTCTCCGAGCCCACCGATGCCTTTGTGGAGCGTTTTACCGCCTCCGTCGGTTTTGATTATCGCCTCTACGCTCAGGACATCAAGGGCTCCATCGCCCATGCCACCATGCTCGCCAAGGTCGGGGTGCTGACCGAAGCCGAGCGGGACCTGATTATTAAAGGCCTCGAAGGTGTACGCGCCGATATCGAAGCGGGGAAATTTGAGTGGTCCGTGAGCCTGGAAGATGTGCATATGAACATCGAGGCGGCGCTGACCAAGCGCATTGGCATTGCCGGCAAAAAGCTGCACACCGGCCGCTCGCGCAACGATCAGGTGGCCACCGACATTCGTCTCTACCTGCGCGATGCCATTGATGTGATCAGCGGCGAGCTGAACCGTCTGCAGACCGGCCTGCTGGATCTGGCCGAGCGCGAAGCCGACACCATCATGCCCGGCTTCACCCACCTGCAGACCGCCCAGCCGGTCACTTTTGGCCATCACCTGCTGGCCTGGTTCGAAATGCTCCAGCGCGATCACGGCCGCCTGCGCGACTGCCGGGCTCGTCTGAATCAGTCGCCCCTGGGCGCCGCCGCGCTGGCCGGTACCACCTACCCCATCGATCGGGCCATGACTGCCGAGCTGCTGGGCTTTGATAAGCCCACCGAAAACTCCCTGGACTCGGTCAGCGACCGGGACTTCGCCATCGAGTTCTGCAGTTTCGCCAGCATTCTGATGACCCACCTGTCCCGTGCCAGTGAAGAGCTGGTGTTGTGGACCTCGGCCCAGTTCGGTTTTATCGATCTGCCCGATCGTTTCTGCACCGGTTCTTCCATCATGCCGCAGAAGAAAAACCCCGATGTACCCGAGCTGGTGCGCGGTAAAACCGGCCGGGTCAACGGCCATCTGATCAGCCTGCTGACCCTGATGAAGTCCCAGCCGCTGGCCTACAACAAGGACAACCAGGAAGACAAAGAACCGCTGTTCGACGCCGTTGACACCGTCCGCGATTGCCTGCGTGCGTTCGCCGATATGATTCCGGCCATTGAGTCGCGTAAAGACAATATGTATGAGGCGGCCAAGCGCGGTTTCTCCACCGCCACCGACCTGGCGGACTACCTGGTGCGCAAGGGCACTCCCTTCCGGGATGCGCACGAAGTGGTGGGTAAATCCGTGGCCTATGGTCTGAAAACCGGCAAGGATCTGTCGGAAATGACGCTGGAGGAGTTGCAGCAGTTCTCCGATACCATCGAGCAGGATGTGTTTGACGTGCTGACTCTGGAAGGCTCCGTGGCGGCCCGCAACCACATCGGCGGCACCGCCCCGGATCAGGTGCGCGCCGCGGTCCAGCGAGCGCGAACCACCTTGTGAAGCTGATTGAGCCCAGTGTCGGGTTAGCCGAAGGCGTAACCCGACAGCTGCTGCCTTTACGTGGATCAGGACTGTTTCTTGATCTTCTCGTCCTGAGTCAAACCTTCAACGACCTCAATGTGGATGCCGTTGGATAGCCCCACCTCGACGGGGCGTTTTTCAAACACCTGATCGGCGGTTTCGACTTCGACAAAATACTCATCGCCCTCAATGATCAGGTTACCCTCGTTGATGGCCAACACGTCTTTGCGTTCGGCCAGAACAATATCCGCATTGGCACTGTAATTGGCTCGTAGAAACACCTGGTCTTCCAGGGTCACGGCGGCGCGGATTTCGAATTTGATGGTGCCCTGATCTTCTTCGCCTTTGGGAGCAATGTGCTCCAGGGTCGCATCGAAGGTCTCGTCCTGTAGCGCGCCCACATGCAGAATCAGTGACATGCCCTCTTCGATTTTACCGACTTCCGCTTCGTCCACCTTGCCCTCGAAAATCATATCGTTCATGTCGGCCATCACGGCGACCGGTGTACCCGCTCCGTAGGTGCTGGATTCAACGATAAACGCACCTTCCTTATTGGGAATATCCAGGATCATGCCATCGACCGGTGCGCGGATCACGTTGGAGACCAGATCGGAATCGCTGGTGGCGCCCTCGCTGATCAGCAGCAGGTGATTTTCTGCCGAGCGAACCGCTTCGCGCTTGAGCTCGTAGTCCAACTGGAACCGGCTGAATTCCGAGGCGGGAATCAGCCCGCTTTCAAACAATTTGCGCTGTCGGTCCAACTCCTCTTCAGCGTTGGCCAGGCTGATCCGTGCGGAGTCGAGTTGGGACTCGGCGTTGTTCAGCATCACCATACTGGGAGCCAGGGTGATGCGCGAAATCAGATCGCCCTTGCGGACCGTCTGTCCGGCAGTGACATACACGGTGTCCACCACGCCGGACACCTGGGAGGTCACGTTGACCTCCTTGCGGGGAACCACCCGGCCGGTGGCCACGGTTTTCTGGACAATGTCCATTATCGCAGGCGCGTCCGTTTCGTAGGTCACCGGCTTGGCCTGGGATTTGTTGTACAGAAATACCGCCGTGCTGATAAAGATCAGTGCGATAAACCCGAGCAGAAGAACTGTGAATACCTTTTTCATGGTGACGATCTCGTAGTGAAGCAAACGTGAAAATTATTCGTCCTGAAGGGCCGCGATCGGATTGACGCTGGCCGCTTTGGCGGCGGGGAGCAACGCCGCAATGACCCCGGAAACGATCAACACGGCCAAGGCCATCAGCGCTGTGGTGAAATCCACTTCCGGATTGCTGAACATGCCGGCCCGGCCGCCGCTGGCCGCGAGCAGGGCATTGACGCCCTCCAGCAGCAGGACGCCCGCCACCAGACCGGTGTAGCCGGCCACGGCGGTAATGAAGATGGACTCCTGCACGATCATGGCCACGATGGACGTAGGTGTTGCGCCCAGCGCCTTGCGCAACCCGATTTCCCGGGTGCGCTCCCGAACCACGATCAACATGATGTTGCCCACACCCAGAGCGCCGGCCATGATGGTGCCGATGGCCACAAACCAACTGAATACCTGAATGCCGGTGAACAGCCCGTTGATCTTGTCGAACTCGGTCTGCAGGTTGAAGCTGCCCAGCACGCCGACATCATCGGGCGCCACCTGCTTGCGTTCGTGCAAAAATGATTTGACCTGCTGCTCGACGTCGGCGGCGTGAACGCCCGGCTTGGGGATTACCACCATGCTGCCGATCCAGGCGGTCTGGTTGAAGGTCTGGCGCAGCGTATCGTTGGGCATGTAGATGCGTTCTTCCTCACTGCTGTCGGGCTCGGTCGAGGTGCTGGCGTACACGCCCACTACCTGAAAGCTGATGCCATCGATCGTCAGATACTGTCCGACGGCCGCTTCGCCCGGCGCGAACAGTTGGTCCTTGACCCGTTGGCCGATGATCACCACTTTGCGCCGTTCCCGGTCGTCGAGCGTGTTCAGATAGCGCCCTTCCACGACCCGCTGCCGATAAATTCCGGCCATTCCGGCCATGGCGCCCTGAACGGAAAAACTGCCACTGTTCTGTTCGTACACGGTGTAGGCCGGTGAACCGCCCCAGATGCCCACACTGTTCTGGGGGTAGAGACGATCGACGGTGGGAATATTGTCGCGAATCGCCGGAAGATCGTCGGGTCGCAGTATGATCTGGCGGCCGATGGGCATGCCTTGGTAGGGTACTTGGGTGCGCCCCTGGGACCAGATCCACACCGCGTTGGGTACGCCGCGAAAACCTTCCATCACGCCGTTTTCGAGTCCCTTGCCCGCGCCGAGCAGCACGGTCAGCATGAAAATGCCCCAGAACACCCCGAAGGCGGTGAGCCCGGTGCGCAGTTTGTGCTGGCGCAGGGTGATGAAAATTTCCTGCCACTTTTGGGTATCAATAATCACTGGTGGCTACTCCGCGCGCATGGCTTCAATGGGCATGATTCGGGCCGCTTTCAGCGCCGGCACCAGACCCGCCAGGGCACCCACAATCACCAGCAATACGATGGCGGTGATCGCCGCCTGGAAGTTGACTTCCGGGTTCTGAAAGAACGGCAGGTTGGCGCCCACCGAGCGCAGACCGAAGGCCATCAGTTCGATCAGTCCCACGCCCAAGACCAGCCCGGCATAGCCGGCGATACTGGTGACCAGAATGGATTCCAGCAGCAGCGTTTTCACAATGTTGAACGGTGTTGCGCCCAGGGCTTTGCGAATGCCGATTTCCCGGGTGCGCTCTTTTACCGTAATGATCATGATGTTGCTCACACCCACAATACCGGCGGTGAGCGTGCCCAAGCCGACAAACCAGATGAAGGCATTGATCGCCAGGAAAAGCCCGTTGACCATTTTTGCGGGGCCGGCCATGTTGAAGGACTGGATTGCCCGGCGATCCTCCTCCGCCACCTGATGACGCTGCTTCAGCAGCTCAATCACCTGTTGTTCCACCTGAACACCGTCGTAGCCGGGTGCCGGCCGAAGCCACAGTGTCTGAATGTTGTCGCCGCCCCCGAAGACGGTGCGATAGGTGGTATCGGCAATGTAGATGCGCTCTGAATCCTGGCCGCGGTTGTTCCGGTCGTAGAACACACCCACCACCGTCAGCACTACGTTGTTGACCGTGACTTCCTGGCCGACCGGGTCCGTTCCGGGGCCAAACAATCTCTCGACCACGGTGCGCCCGAGCAGACAGGATTTGCGCAACTGGGCCTGGTCAAGACGGTTCAGCTCGCGGCCGAAGTCGAATGGCTCCACGCCTTTGATGCGGAAAAAATCATCGGGGATACCGTGCAGGGAAAAACTGCCGGATTTGTTACCCGCACGAATACTGGCGTTATTGATGCGGTTTTCCGACGCGATAAACCCGACGCCGGGGACCTGACGTTTGATGGCGTACAGATCGGCGGTGGTGAGCTGAATGCGCCGACCCACCGACATGCCCTGATGGGCCACCGAGGTCGCCCCGGACCAGATCACCACAAAATCGCGCACGTCGGTACCGAAGCTGTCGTACACGCCGTTCTGCATGCCCCGGCCGGCGCCGAGTAGCAGGATCAGCATGAAAATACCCCAGAACACGCCGAAGGCGGTGAGCGCGGTGCGCAGCTTGTTCTGGCGCAGGGTGTAGAGAATTTCCTGTAATCCGTCCATGTCTGGCCTCGGCGCTCAGGCGTGTTCGAGGGCCGATCTGTGCAGGTCGGCGGCGGAAATAATCTGGCCGTCTTTGAGCACAATCTGCCGCTCGGTCTGGTTGGCGACATCCTTTTCATGGGTGACGATCACGATGGTGTTGCCCAGACTGTGCACTTCCTTGATCAGCGCCATGATGTCCTCGGTCGTCTTACTGTCCAGGGCGCCGGTGGGCTCATCGGCGAGAATGACTTTGGGCTGGGTTACCAACGCCCGGGCAATGGCCACGCGCTGCTTCTGGCCGCCGGATAGTTCGTTGGGCATGTGCAGGGCGCGGTCACTCAGCCCCACCATCTCCAGGTAGCGGGCGGCGGTCCGGTTGCGCTCCTTGCGCCCGACATTCTGGTAGTACAGTGGCAGGGCCACATTCTCAAGGGCGTTTTTGAAGGGCAGAAGATTGAATGACTGGAAAATGAAGCCGAGCAACTGGTTGCGCATTTGCGCGGCGGTCTTCTGTTTCAGGTGGCGAATTTCCCGCCCGGCGAGAAAGTAGTCGCCCTCATCGTGGGTATCGAGAATCCCCAGAATATTCAGCAGGGTGGATTTGCCCGAGCCCGACGAACCCATGATCGACACCAGCTCGCCCTCGCGAATGTGCAGGTTGATGCCCTTGAGCACATGCAGGCGCTGGTCGCCGGTGGCGTAGTACTTGTGAATATTATCGAGTTTGATCATGACGCTGTCCGCAAATTGGCTTCCTGGCTTGATAGCCCAGACTGATACCTTGATGCCGACCGCTCCGGAAGGCCGGCGGCTGGCTCACCCGTTGTGCTCTGGGTTAGGACGCGAGCGGCAACGGGTTTGGATTCACAGTGGGCTGATTATTATCATCCGGTCGGCACGACTATATCCCTTTTGGGCCCAACTAACCAGTGAACGCTAGTGGAACAACCGCCAGTGAATCAGCGCCGTCCCGAGGGCCGCCACCAGAGCGGTACCGATCAGATTGAGCGCTAAACCTGCGGATGCCATCTGTTTGATCGATAGCTGGTTTGAGCCAAACACAATGGCATTCGGTGGGGTGGCCACCGGCAGCATGAAGGCACAGCTCGCGGCAATCGCGGCGGGCACCACGAGCGCCTCCACCGGCAGACCCAGGGCAATGGCCAGCGCGCCCAGCAGGGGGAGAAAGGCGGCCGTTGTCGCGGTATTGCTGGTGATTTCGGTCAGAAAGATGATGGTTGCCGTCACGGCCAGAACAATGACCGCGGTAGGCCAGCGATTCAGCGTTTCCAGGCCCGAGGCAATGGCTTGGGCCAGCCCGGAATCCTGGATGATACCGGCCAGTGCCAGCCCGCCACCAAACAGCAGCAATACCCCCCAGGGCAGTTTCTGGCTGGATTCCCAGTCCATCAGGCGTGAGCCGTTTCCATCACCGGCGGGAAGCGCGTGCAGTACAATGGCACAGGCAATGGCGATGCTGGTGTCGGTGAGCGAACCAGCGGGGAATAATCCGGCCAGCAAGGGCTGAAAAATCCAGGCCACCGCCGTCAGGATGAACACCCAGGTGACCCGCTTTTCCATCCGCGTCATGGGCCCCAGCTCGTCGAGGCGCTGCCGGAACAGGTCGTGATCGGTTTTGTGAGATGGAGCATCGCCGGTACCGGCGGTCCGTCCGCGGGCCACCACGTGGGCCAGCCACAGCCAGGCCGCTGTCAGCATGGTCAGGCTGACCGGCAAGCCGATGATCATCCACTCGCCAAATCCCAATTGGATACCATGTTGTTCGGACAGATAGGCGGCCAGCAGAGCGTTTGGCGGGGTGCCGATCAGAGTGGCAATGCCGCCGATACTCGCGGAATAGGCAACGGCAAGCAGCAGGGCCACGGCGTAGGGGTTGCCCGAACGGGCATCATCGACCCCTTTCACCTGAATGACCGAGAGTGCAATGGGCAGCATCATGATCGCGGTGGCCGTATTGCTGACCCACATACTCAGGAAGGCTGTGGCCAACATGAAACCCGCCAGTTCCCGGGCCGGGGTGCCGCCCATGGTGGACAGAATCCGCAGTGCCATCCGCTCGTGCAGACGCCAGCGTTCCATGGCCAGGCCCAACACAAACCCGCCGAGAAACAGGAAGATCAGCGGGTGGGCATAATCGCGAGTTACGGCACCGGGCTCGACCAGACCGAGCAGTGGGCCGAGCACAATCGGCAGCAGCGCGGTGGCGGCCAGAGGCAATGTTTCGGCAATCCAGAACACGGCCATCAGCCATGCCAACCCCAGAGCGCGCCAGGCCTCGGTGGACAGATCGCCGGGGGCCGGAACCAGGGCCACCAACAGCACGCCGGTGGTCCCGAGCAGTAAACTGAGCCATTTTCCCTGAGTGGGTCGGATATCGGGCAAGACGGGCCTCTTTGAGTGGTTATAACCGGACATTGATTTTTCCTTTGGCATCGCGCCAAAAATGCACTAGCCTTAGGGGCTGTAGTCCGTTCTCAGCACAGTCTGGGCGGGCCCTCCGGGCGAAAGCAGACCGCTGACGGCTCTCGAAGTATATACCTTGTAGGCGCTTCGAGCCGTCTGAAGCAAGCCGGCTCTGGCGCCGCCCTATCCGATAAATGGCCAGCGGTGCCTTGGTAATGGCGACACATGATCCCTCTGTGCAACAGCGCATCCGCGCGCTGGAGAAGGAACTGGCAGAGCTGAAAGCCCGAGTGGCTTCTTCAGAGCCCGCCGGTGCGCTTTCCGAGGCGCAGGCATCGGATCGGTTGTCCAGCGCCCAGGATGCCCTGATTGCCGCCAAAACCCAGGCCGACCTGGCCAACCGCACCAAAAGTGAATTTCTGGCCCGAATGAGCCACGAAATCCGCACGCCCATGAACGCCATCATCGGCCTGGGGCACCTGTTGGGCGACACCCCGCTGGACGACCAACAGCGCAGCTATCTGGACAGCATGGGCGCGGCGGCGGACTCACTGCTTCATATCATCAACCAGGTGCTCGACTTCTCCAAAATCGAGACCGGCAAAATCGTCCTCGAATCCGCTCACTTCGATCTGGAACAGGTGTTCGAAAAGCTGGCCCGGTTGTTCGAGGTCAGCGCCATCCACCGGCAGGTGGATATCACCTATGACCTTCACCCGGAGGTGCCCCGCTTTCTCCGGGGCGATACCGCCCGCCTGAGCCAGATATTGAGCCATCTGGTCAATAACGCCATGCAGTATTCCACCAGCGACCAGGTGCTGCTGAGCGTGCGTCAGATCAACGCCACTTCGGAAGGCGTCGAGCTGAAATTCTGCATCACCGATTTCGGGGTGGGAATGAGCCCGGAGCAGGTTGCGGCACTGGAAGCCAGTTTCGACGCCATGGCCCGGGGTGACTTCCCCCGGCAAGTGGGGGTGGCGACCAGCACCGGATTGACCATCTGCTATCACCTGATCAAGCTCATGCACGGCGAACTGGAAATTCAGACCGAGCCCGGCCGGGGCTGCCGGATCAGCTTTACCGCCCGGTTTGAGCACAGCCAGATCGGGGCCCGGACGCTGAAGGAGCGCCCGGACCAGTTTGAGCATCTTCGCGCCCTGATCGTCGATGATAACGACCTGGCGAGGGAAATCATTGCACGAACCCTGCACAATATGCAGCTTCATGCCGACTGCGCAGCGTCGGCCGAGGAGGCGATTCACCAGTTGCGCACGGCCGAACGGGCCGGCCGGCCCTACGACCTGGTACTGATGGATTATCAGATGCCGGTGGTCAACGGCCTGGAGGCCACCGAAGTGCTCAAGGCGGATCCGGCACTGGCCCATACACCTCAGGTCCTGTTGATTTCATCCTACCATCGCGATGAGATTTTCGACGGCGAGCAGAATGCCGAGCTGGTGGATGGGTTCCTGAACAAGCCCGTCAGCGAATCGCGGCTGTTTGACGCGCTCAGTCAACTGTTCAGCGGCCATCTGAACGCTCAGGCCGCCACCACGCCCGGCGCGGAGGTATCCCTGGCCGGGCTGAATGTCCTGCTCGCGGAGGACAACAAGGTGAATCAGCAGGTGGCCCAGGGCATTCTGCGCAAGCGCGGCGCCGAGGTGACACTGGCCGCCACAGGCCGCGAGGCACTGGATCAGTTTTACCGGAATGTGGATCATTTCGATGTCATATTGATGGACTTGGAAATGCCCGACATGGACGGCTATGAGGCGACCCGGCGGATTCGCGCCGGCGACCAGCGCCCGGACATTCCCATCGTGGCCCTGACCGCTCAGGCACTGCGGGGCGACCGCGAGCGCTGCCTGGCCGAGGGCATGAACGACTACATCAGCAAACCCATCAAGCCGGCCCTGCTCTACCAGACCCTGTTCGAGGTGGTTCAGGCGGCAACCACACCCCAGGGAAAGTAATGGGCCTACGCTCAGACGTCATTGAACTCGATCATAGTGATGGCGGGCTCGACCGGAAACAGCTCAAGCGGCTCAAACAACGTTTTCTCGATCTCAACCGGGTGCGCCACCGGCGCATGCTCGAGGGCCTGAGCGACCGTCAGCAGGACCTGGTGGTTCTGCTGCCGCTGCTGTTTCACGTCAACCACCCCATGTTGCCCGGCTACGTCTCCGGCACCACCCCCGCTGGCCTCAGTGGCTACGAACCCGACCGGGATCAGATCCGCCGAGCCCGGGGGCTGGCCCGCAGCTTCCACTATCAGCGCGACGTCAGCGCCCGCGCCTGTGACATCGACGCGCTGTTTGTCATGGGCAGCGTCGGCACCATCGCCCAGAGCGAAGGCAGTGACCTGGATGTCTGGGTATGCCACCGGCCGGGCCTGGAGCGCGAGGCGCGCGATCAGCTCCGGCGCAAGTGCCGCCAGCTGTCTCTCTGGGCGGAACAGCAGGTGCGCCTGGAAGTGCACTTTTTTCTGATGGAGCCCGATCAGTTCCGCACGGGTCAGCTGGGCCAGCTGTCGGCGGAGGGCAGTGGCTCCGCCCAGCGGTTTCTCCTGCTGGATGAGTTCTATCGCACCGCCCTGTGGCTGGGCGGCAAGCTGCCTCTGTGGTGGTTTGTGCCCAGTACCTGTGAGCGCGACTACGCCGCCTACACACAAACCCTGCTCGGGCAGCGGTTCCTGCGTGCCGCCGAGGTGATCGACTTTGGCGGCCTGCCGGACATTCCCACCGATGAATTCGTGGGCGCGGGCATCTGGCACCTCTATAAAGGCATTGAGTCGCCCCACAAATCGGTCTTGAAACTGATGCTGCTGGAGGCCTATCTGCAGGGGCAGGATCGGCGCCC
This sequence comes from Marinimicrobium koreense, assembly GCF_003762925.1. NCBI lineage: Bacteria > Pseudomonadati > Pseudomonadota > Gammaproteobacteria > Cellvibrionales > Cellvibrionaceae > Marinimicrobium > Marinimicrobium koreense. The sequence goes on along the minus strand of NZ_RJUK01000001.1, from coordinate 2,771,100 downwards.
GTTGGCGCTGACCTTCAAAGAGGCGGTGTATCAACAGGCGCCACACCCGGATCGCCTCGACGCCTATGTGATGATCTACCGGCGTCTGGAGCAGTACCTGATCGACTCTGGTGACCCGGGAGATCGCCTCAACCTGGCCCGCCGTTGCCTGTACTTCAAAGTGGACAAACCGCTGACCCGCCCGCCCCGCAGCGGGCGCAAGTCCTGGCAGCGGGAGCAACTCGAGCAACTGGTGGCGGAGTGGGGGTGGAGACACACTGAGCTTCAGCGGCTGGACCAGCGCCGGCACTGGAAGGTGCCGGATGTGATGGAGGAACGACGCCAACTGGTGGCAGAGCTCAGTGCCAGTTATCGGCTGATTAATGCCGTCAGCAAGGAGTCCACCGAAACCCGGATCAGCGATGACGAGCTGATGGTGCTGGGGCGCAAACTGCACGCGGCGTTTGAGCGCAAGGCGGGCAAGGTGGAGTGGCTCAACCCCGACATCTCCCAGGACATCGCCGAACCGGCGTTGATCTTTGTGGAAGAGCCGGACACGAGCCCCGAGGGGGTCCGCTTCTGGGCCGTGTTTCGCAGCCGGGATGGCCAGCCGGACGGCCCGCCCCTCAAGCGCGCGCGCTATCTGGGGGAGCTGCTGCTGTGGACCTATGGTAACGGCGTGCTCGGCGCCGGTGCCTGGTTTGATGTGCAGGGCGAGCGGGTCAGCCTGACCGCCCCCCAGCGCCAGCAGCTCTGGCAATGGTTGCATCAGTGGCTGCCGTTGCCGCTGGTGACTCGGGCCCACGAGCCTTTTCAGCGGGCCGCTCGCGCGGAACGCCTGCTGCTACTGTTCAATCTGGGCGTCGAGCCCCAGGCCAATCTCCACGAGCGGGGCCTGCAGATGCTCAGCGCCCAGCGCGATGCCCTGGACTTCAGTGGCCTGCGCGACAATCTGGTGCTGACCCTGGATCTGGTCCAGATCAACAGTTGGCGCGAAGTGCTGTGCCGTCACTATGACGACGATGCACTGATCAACGGCCTCCAGTATTACCTGCGTCTGGCGCCTCCGGGACGGGGGCTGGCCCCGCCGGAGGTCACCATCCGGTGCCTGGGAGCCCAGGGTAGCCTGGTGGTCCAGCGTCTGGAGGAACTCTGGCAGGACCTGGTCGGCTGTTATTACTCCGGCACCCGTCCCGCCAGTAGCCGCTATGTGCTGGAAACCGCCGAAGGCTATGTGCTGATCCAGTTCCTCCAGCAACAACCCCACGTCACCCGTTATGGCAGCTACGATGCCCTGATCGACAAGCTGACCAATGCGCAACTGGAATACAGCCCCATCGTGGTCGATCGGCACGCCCTGAAAAATCGTCCTCTGAAACTGATGGCCGACCAGGCTCGCGAGCCGGGGGTCTATCTGTTTTATCAGGTGCAGGAAGAGGAGGCCGAAGTGACCTTGATTGATGAGCTGGGGTCTCTGCTGGTGATCCGGCTCTCGTTTTTCAGCCACACGACGCTTCTGCGTCCCCTGCATCATTTCCTGCGTTCCGTCGTGGCCCGTCAGAGCGCCAGCGCCGATCAGGGAGGAGACGCGACGCCCCCGGTTCGGCTGTTTGAGCTGTGTGGCCGGGTGGATCAGGGTCGCGGCTACCTGGAGGAACGTGCCAGCGCCGGAGACCTCAGCCGGTTGACCTTCACCAATATTCAGGTGATTGCCGAGCCGGCTCCGGACGGCGATATCCTGTACACCGTGTACTGCAATGACCGGGAGTTCTCGGCCCTGGACTATGGAGACGAGCTGTTCACCGAAGTGGCGCGCTATATCCTGTCCATGCGTCGTGCCAAAGAGCGCTATCCCTGCTATATCACCGACCTGGACCTCAGCCAGTGCCGGGACCTGCTGGCACCCCAACTGGGGCTTCAACTAAGCCACTACCTGGACATCAAGGCCCAACTGGAACAGCGGCTCAACAGGGCGCTGTTGGATCTGTAAGCGCTTGTGTTAAGAACCGTGAGGCCCGTGGAAATTTGCACGGGCGCAGGGTAGGCTATGCCGGGGTTCGTCATACAAGCCTGACGGCCTTCCCCAGGTGGGATTTATGAAAAGACATCGAATCGCTCAGATCGGCAATTCGTATTAGCGATGCTTGATCCGCCGGGTCAATAATATAACGAGACAGAGATGTAACTATGGCAGACAACCACTACGACGCAATTGTGGTCGGCTCCGGCATCAGCGGCGGCTGGGCCGCCAAAGAGCTGACCGAAAAAGGCCTGAAAGTGCTCCTGCTGGAGCGCGGTCGCAATATCGAACACGTCAAGGACTACAAGAACGCCACCAAGGAAGTCTGGGACTATCCGCACCGGAACAAGCCCACCCAGGAAATGATCGAAAACTACCCGGTCCTCAGCCGGGACTACCCGCTCAATGAGTCCACCTTCGGGATGTGGGCCGACGAGCAGAAAAACCCCTACATTGAAGAAAAGCGCTTCGACTGGTTCCGCGGTTACCACGTGGGCGGTCGTTCCCTGCTGTGGGGCCGTCAGAGTTACCGCCTGGCGCCGGCGGACTTTGAAGCCAATGCCAAAGAAGGCATCGCCATCGACTGGCCGATCCGCTACAACGACATCGCCCCCTGGTACGACTACGTCGAGAAATTCGCCGGCATCGCCGGGACCCGGGAAGGCCTGGACATCCTCCCCGATGGTCAGTTCCTGCCCCCCATCCCGCTCAACTGCGTGGAAAAAGACGTGGCGGCGCGTATCGAAAAGGCGTTCGGCGGCAAGCGGCACATGATCCACAGCCGGGTGGCCAATATCACTGAACCCAAGCCCGAGCAGGGCCGGGTCAACTGCCAGTACCGCAACAAGTGCTGGCTGGGCTGTCCCTTCGGCGCCTACTTCAGCACCCAGTCCTCCACTCTGCCGGCGGCCATGAAAACCGGCAACCTGACCCTGCGGCCCTTCTCATTGGTGAAAGAAATCATCTACGACAAGGACAAAAAGCGGGCCAAGGGCGTGGAGGTGATCGACACCGAAAACAACCAGACCTACGAGTACACCGCCGACGTGGTGTTCCTGAACGCCTCGGCCTTCAACTCCACCTGGATTCTGATGAACTCCGCCCGGGATGTCTGGGATGGCGGTCTGGGCAGCAGCTCCGGGGAGCTGGGCCACAACGTCATGGACCACCATTTCCGGGCCGGCGCCAGCGGCCAGGTGGAAGGTTTTGACGACAAATACTATTACGGCCGTCGTCCCGCCGGTTTTTATGTCCCGCGTTTTCGCAACGTGGGCGGTGATCAGCGTGATTATGTACGCGGCTTTGGTTACCAGGGCTCCGCCAGTCGCCAGAACTGGGATCGCAACATCGCCGAGTTTGAGGTAGGCGCTGATCTCAAGCAGGCACTCAGCGAACCGGGCGCCTGGAACATCGGCATGATCGGTTTTGGTGAAATTTTGCCCTATCACGACAATCGCATCTCCCTGAACCACAGCGTCACCGACGCCTGGGGGCTGCCGGTGCTGGCGATGAACGTCGAGATCAAGGACAACGAAAAGAAAATGCGCAAGGACATGATTCAGGACGCGGTGGATATGCTCGAAGCCGCGGGTGTGAAGAATGTTCAGGGCGGCGACTGGGGCTACGCTCCGGGCATGGGCATTCACGAAATGGGCACCGCCCGCATGGGCCGGGACCCGAAAACCTCGGTGCTGAATGCCCACAACCAGGTATGGGACGCGCCCAACGTCTACGTCACCGACGGCGCCTGCATGACCTCCGCCTCCTGCGTAAACCCGTCCCTGACCTATATGGCACTGACCGCCCGGGCCGTGGACCACGCGGTGAATGAACTGAAGAAGGGGAATCTGTGATGAATCGACGTGAACTCCTCAAACTGATCACCGCCGCCACTGGCACCGCCATGATCGGCGGCACCGGGGTCATCGCCGGCTGTGCCGCCAAAGAGGAGGCGGCCCCGAGCCTGAGCTTCACCGAACAGGACGTGTTCCTGCTCGATGAAGTGGCGGAAACCATCCTGCCACGCACCGACACCCCAGGGGCCAAAGACGCCGAAGTGGGCCAGTTCATGACCGTGTTTGTCCGGGACTGCTACACCGAGGCCGAGCAGGCGATCTTCCACAGCGGCATGGAGCAATTGAACGCCGCGGCTAACGAGCAGTACGGCAGCGACTTCATGAACCTGAGTGGCGAGCAGCGCACCGAGTTCATTCGTGCACTGGATGCCGAGGCCAAAGCGGTAGCCGCCGCCGGCACCACCCCGCCGCACTACTTCACCATGATGAAGCAGCTGACCCTCTTCGGTTTCTTCACCTCCCAGGTGGGGGCCACCCAGGTGCTGCGCTACATCGCCATCCCGGGCCGTTACGATGGTTGTATGCCGTACGAGGAAGGCGACCGGGCCTGGGCGACTTGATCCAGGGTCAGGTAACGGCGGATGCGCTTCGCTTATCCGCCCTACGTCAACCACCGAGTTACGCGTAGGGCGGATAAGGCCGAAGGCCGCATCCGCCGTAACCACTCTTCCCGCCTACTCAAAGCCGTAGGGTGGCGAAGCCCCGTCATCCACCGTCTGGTCCCCTCTCCCATTTGTTGAGCCCCCACACCCTCAGGGTTATACTGCCCGCCTTGTTTCGCCCGAGCCCTGCAGGAGTGCCCATGACCCCCCGTTACGCCACCTTGAGTGCGGTATTGCTGTCCACCTTACTGCTGGCAGCCTGTGGTCAGAAAGGCCCTCTCTACTTGCCCGAAGATGCCGAATCCGGTGAACCCCGGAACGAGCAACCCGCGCCGGAAGGCAGCCAGAGCGAATAACCCCCGATTTGAGACCCGATATGCAGCCTTTTGAACGCCGTGACGGCGAACTGTTTGTGGAAGACGTCCCCCTGGCCCGCATTGCCGAGCAGTTCGGCACGCCCACCTACGTCTACAGCCGCGCCGCCTTTACCCAGCACTACCTGGCCTACGCCCAGGCCCTGGGCGATCACCCGGGGATGGTGTGCTACGCCATCAAGGCCAACTCCAACCTGGCGGTGCTGAACCTGCTGGCCCGGTTGGGCGCCGGGTTCGATATTGTTTCCGGTGGCGAGCTGGAGCGGGTCCTGCGCGCCGGTGGTGATCCCAAGCGGGTGGTGTTTTCCGGGGTGGGCAAAACCCGCGAGGAAATGACCCAGGCACTCAACGCCGGGATCTTCTGCTTCAACGTCGAATCCGAGGCGGAGCTGGAGCAGCTCTCACAGGTGGCCAGTGAGCTCGGCAAAACCGCCAATATCTCCCTGCGGGTCAACCCGGATGTGGACGCCCAGACTCACCCCTATATCTCGACCGGGCTGAAAGAGAACAAGTTCGGCATCGATATCGAACGCGCCCCGGCCGTTTACCGCCGGGCGGCAGAGCTGCCCGGGTTGTCCGTGCAGGGTCTGGACTGCCACATCGGCTCCCAGCTGACCCAGCTCGCCCCGTTTATGGACGCGCTGGATCGCCTGCTGGTGCTGGTCGACGAGCTGGCCGGCGAAGGCATCCACATTCATCACCTGGACCTGGGTGGTGGCCTGGGGGTGACCTATCGGGACGAAACCCCGCCGCCGGTCAGTGACTATATGGACGCGATCAAGGCCAGGCTCGGCGATCGTAAATTGAGTCTGATGTTTGAACCGGGCCGCTCCATTGCCGCCAATGCCGGCGTGTTGTTGACTCAGGTGCTCTACCTCAAGCCGACCGAACACAAGAACTTTGCCATCATTGACGGGGCCATGAACGACAACATTCGCCCGTCCCTGTACCAGGCGTGGCAAAACATTGTGCCGGTGCGGGAGCATGGGGGTGAGGTAAAAACCTGGGACCTGGTAGGCCCGGTGTGCGAAACTGGGGACTTTCTGGGCAAAGACCGATCCCTCGCACTGGAGGCCGGTGACGTGCTGGCCATGCTCTCCGCCGGGGCCTACGGCTTTGGCATGAGCTCCAACTACAACAGCCGGGGCCGACCGGCGGAAGTGCTGGTGGACGGCGATCGAGCGCACCTGGTGCGGGCCCGGGAAACCATTGATGACCAGTTGCGCGGTGAGCAGGTGCTCCCCGACTCGGAGTAAGGAAGTTTCATGCGTTTGCGCTTTACCAAAATGCACGGCCTGGGCAACGACTTTGTTGTGATCGACGGCGTGACCCAGAAGGTGCGTTTGAGCACGGAGAAAATCCGTACCCTGGCGGATCGGCATTTCGGTGTCGGTTGCGATCAGGTATTGCTGGTGGAAACGCCAACCCGACCGGATATCGATTTTCGTTACCGCATCTTCAACGCCGATGGCGGCGAGGTGGAAAACTGCGGCAACGGCGCCCGCTGCTTTGCCCGCTTTGTGCTGGAGCGCAAGCTGACCGGCAAGCGGTCCATCAAAGTGGAAACCGCCGGCGGCGATATCACCCTGAACGTCACCGAGCAGGGGCAGGTTCAGGTCGATATGGGCATACCCCGCCTGAACCCGGAGGAAATTCCCTTTCAGGCCGATGCCGAAGCGATCCGTTACGATCTGGCGCTGCCGGAGCAGACGCTGGATATCTCCGCAGTGTCCATGGGTAACCCCCACGCCGTGTTGATGGTCAACAAGGTCGACAGTGCCCCCGTGGAAACCCTGGGGCCGCTGATTGAGAGCCACGAGCGTTTCCCGCGTCGGGTCAATGCCGGCTTTATGCAGATGGTCTCCCCCAGCGAAATCAACCTGCGGGTGTACGAGCGCGGCGCCGGGGAAACCCTCGCCTGCGGCACTGGCGCCTGCGCGGCGGTGGTGGCGGGACGGTTGCGCCAGTTGCTGGAGGAAACCGTCAAGGTCAACCTGCCCGGCGGCAGCCTGAGCATCACCTGGCCCGGCCCCGGCCACTCGGTTATCATGACCGGACCCGCCACCACGGTGTTTCACGGACAGGTAAAAATATAAGGCCTTTATGAGCGAGCAAAGCACCGAAGCCAGCCAATTGACTGACGAGCAGGTTGCCCAATACCTGGAAGCGCATCCGGACTTTTTTGTTCAGCATCGCAAACTGCTCGCCGATCTGGAGCTACCCCACGAAAGTGGTCCGGCGGTCTCTCTGGTGGAGCGTCAGGTGTCGGTACTGCGCGAGCGCAATATGGACATGCGCCACCGGCTGAGCAAGCTGCTGGATAACGCCCGGGAAAACGACAAGCTGTTCGACAAAACCAAGCGTCTGGTGCTGGCCCTGCTCGAAGGTCGGGACATGGGCGACATCATCGACGCTCTGTGTTTCAGCTTTGACCAGGACTTCAATATTCACTACACCAGCATCCTGCTGTTCGGTCACGAAGATCGCGTTCCCAGCAGCCAGGCTCGGGTGGTTACTATCGGCGAGGCGCGCCAGCACATTGCGCCCCTGCTGAAAAACAACCGCGCCATGTGCGGCACGCTGGGCGAAGGCGAGCTGCAGTTTCTGTTTGGCGACAACGCCCATCAGATTGGCTCCGTCGCCACCGTTCCGTTGGTGCATGGCAATGCCTACGGCCTGCTCGCCATCGGCAACCGCGACCCCCACTACTACCGCTCCAGCATGGGTACCCTGTTCCTCGGCTACATCGCCGAAGTCCTCAACCGCTTGCTCCCCGAACACCTCCCGCGCTAAGCTGAAACGGTTGTCGGCACCACATGGGTGCCCTTGTATGTTTGGTTGTACCGCTGCGCGGCCCGTAGGGCGGATAAGCCAAAGGCGCATCCGCCGTCCCCCATAACGGACAGCACCCATGCCCCACACTTTCTCAAACGAACTCACCGCCTTCCTAACCTACCTGCGCACGGAAAAACACCTCTCCCCGCGCACCGAAGACGCCTACGCCCGGGACCTGGACAAATTCCTCGCCTACTGCGAAACCCGGCAGATCACCGACCTGTCCGCCATCACCGTCCACCACCTGCGGGAAAACCTGGCATCGCTGCACCGCAAAGGCCTCACCGGAAAAAGCCTGCGCCGGTGGCTTTCCTCCCTGCGCGCCTTTTTCCGTTTCGGCATACGCCGCGGCTGGCTGAAAACGAACCCCGCCGACGGCCTGCAGGCTCCCAAAGTAGAAAAGAAACTGCCCAAAGTATTGGATGTGGATCAGGCCGGGCAATTCGTGGAAGTGAAGGACGAGGGCTTTTTGGGCAAACGCGACCGCGCCCTGCTGGAGCTGATCTACTCCTCCGGCCTGCGCCTGGCGGAGGCGGTGGGCCTCAACCTGAACGACATCGACCTGCGCGAAGGCGCTGTCACGGTCACCGGTAAAGGCAATAAAACCCGGCAATTGCCAGTGGGCCGACAGGCCCGCGACGCCGTCAAAGCCTGGCTACCGGAGCGCGCCCTGGCGGCGCCCCCGGACGAAACCGCACTGTTTATCGGCCAGCGCGGCAAGCGCCTCACGCCCCGCGCCGTGCAACTGAGAATGCAGCAGCTCAGCATTCGACAGAACATGGACGAACCGGTCCATCCCCACATGCTCCGCCACTCTTTCGCCAGCCACATGCTCGAATCCAGCGGCGATCTGCGTCTGGTGCAGGAGCTATTGGGTCACGCGAACATTTCAACGACCCAGGTGTACACCCATCTGGATTTTCAGCATCTGGCGAAGGTGTATGACAAGGCGCATCCGCGCGCGCAGAAAAAGTCTTCACAAGATTAGGAAGGTTCCGGATGGAAGCATTGGTAGTGTAAATGACGAGAGCAAAATCGCTATAATCGAATCGGAAATAGACAAAACCGGATAGTTCGTTCGGCACTTACCTATAGGGAGCTAATATGGATTTATACGACGTATTTCAAAACTTCAGAATCGGCGTTACCAAGGATAAAGTCGACAAAGTATCCCGTAAAACAACAGGTAATAAATCCGAGATTTCAGTGCTTCAAGACCATGTGGATCACCTCTCCCTGGTCTGTCAGGCCATGTGTGAACTGATGGAAAATGTTGGGTTCAGCAAGGAAATGGTGATCGCGAAAATACAGGAAATTGATCTGCGCGATGGTCAGCTGGATGGAAAGTACGTCAAATCGCACAACTGCCCCAAGTGCAGCCGCTCACTGGCCCAGCGTCATATCAAGTGTCTGTACTGTGGTGAGCCAGTGCTGAAGTCGGACTTACTGTAATGTCCTGATGGTCTATTGAGACCAGAACGGCCGCATGGAGCACTACTACTACCAAGTGCTGGAGATGGACCTGCGCGGCAACGTCACTCGCTCGCGTCAAGGCAACGGCATTACCACTGAACGGAGTTATTACTCGGCCACCGGCCGACTCCGGACCCAGCGCGCCGACCTCTTCAATGGCTTGTTCGGGGAACTGCAGGATAAGGAATACGAATGGGACGAGCTGGGCAACCTCATATACCGTTACGACTATCATGGTGAAGAGCCGGTACAAGAGGACTTCGGTTACGACGAGCTCAACCGCCTGAAGTGGTCCAAGGTCAGTGGCCGTGAGCAGGTCAACGTCGACTACGACGCCCTGGGCAACATCAGTAAGAAGTCCGATGTGGGCAGCTACAGCTACAGCTATGGCGCCGAGTGCGACAAGAGCGTAGGCCCCCACGCCCTGTGTAAAACCAGCGACGGCACGAGCTACTGGTACGACGCCAACGGTAGTATGGTCGGCGACTCCTCGGGCCGGACCATTGAGTACAGCAGCTTCGACAAGCCCACCAAAATCAGCAAAGGCGGCCACACCACCCGTTTTGCCTACAGTCCGAGCCGGGCCCGCTACCTGCGCACGGACGAGAGCGCGCAGGGTGCCACCACCCTCACCCGCTACCTGGGCAATGTGGAGCGCATCACCCACCCGGACGGTCGGTTGGAAATCAAGCGCCGCCTGCCCGGTGGCGCGCTGATCAGCTACACCCGCAGTGCTGACGGCCAACCGGCGGGCAAAACCACCCACTACCTGCACATGGACCACCTGGGTTCGATCGACATCATCAGCAACGAGATCGGTCAATTGGTCGCGCGGATGAGCTTCGACCCCTGGGGCCAGCGCCGTGATCCGTTGAACTGGGGCCCATTGGTGGACGATGCGTTAAGCGAACTCGAAACGAACATTACCGGCATCACCAAGCGCGGCTTCACCGGGCACGAGATGCTGGATGAAGTGGGTTTGATCCATATGAATGGGCGGATCTATGATCCGCGACTGGGCCGGTTTTTGCAGGCGGATCCGCTGATCGACGGCGTGACAGACACACAAGGCTATAACCGCTATAGTTATGTACACAACAACCCGCTCAATGCGACCGACCCCAGCGGCTTCTCCGCCTGGACGCGTTTCAGGGACAATTTCCTGAAACCCGTCGTTCAGGCCATTGTCACCTTCCACTGTATTCCGTGTGGCACCGCGTTAGCGGCGGCGACAACGGCCTACTACGGTGGTGATGCGTTTGATGTCGCTGTTTCGGCGTTCAGTACCTATGTGATGGCCAGCATGGGGAAGGGATTTGCAGCGAGTGGGGGCGGCTTTAGTGGCGGCGAGGCGTTTGTCTTTGGTGTCACGGGAGGCATTACCTCTACGCTCCGGGGCGGTAAGTTCGGGCATGGCTTTGTCAGCGCGTATACGGGGGCTGTAACGGGCGGATTCGTTCAAGGATTAGATAATGCTGCTGCCGAGCTGATCGCCTCCAGTGTGATAGCGGGGTCGATATCGGAGGCGACCGGTGGTAAGTTTGCAAATGGGGCGGCCTATGCGGCTTTCTCTTGGGCGGTGGCGCTGGGGGAACAGAAGATTAAGGAAAATCGAGCTTCAGAGCAATCAGTTCGTTTTGGAAGTCTCAATGAGATCTCACAAGAGGACGCTGAAAGATTGTATCAGGAAGCAAAGGCGTTTGTTTTATCCGTGGAGGAAGCGGCCCATGTCGATCCAGCCAAAATTAATTTGGATAACAGGTATGCTCTGATCAATCCGGAGACTGGAGAAGCGGAGTTTTTCGAAGACTTTAATCAAGCAGCTAAAGCTCGGAGGTCTGGATATGGAATATTCGGAGGAGTTGAAAGAGGCGGGAGAGTAACTATTTATAGAACCGCTTTTTCTGCCGATATTCGAGCAATTAATTTATCAAGAAGGGGGTTTGATGACTTCAAATTTGGTTCTATAAGCTCAGGACTTGAAGCTGGAGTTTTTATCATTGGTCATGAGGTTGCGCACATTAGAAAGCCATCTGAAATCAGTGCGAATTTTTTCGGTAAAAAAGTTTTGGAAAGGTATCGAAACACTCAGTAGTGGATTGGAGGTGAAAAATGAAGTTCGTTCAGAAGTTCTTGCTCATGTGCAAGTACCCTTTACTGCTTATGGCTGGTTTCCACTGCAGTGTTTTTGCAGAAACTGCTGATTGTGGTCCAGAACCGTGCTCGGAAACTTATTCCACGAATGTAGCTGAAGCAAAGGATTTTGGGGTTATTATTAGTCTTACTAGCATAAATTCTCCCTCCTTGACAGATATTACAATTTCCCAGCGAGAAGTGAATGAATGTAGCTTGGGTGGATTAGACATCGTCATAGGGAAGGAGCCTAGCGGCAGAGAGCCTAATGCCCTTGTATCGTTTAAAAGTATTGATGCTGTTGATGGGATAATTTTAAGAAACGATCTGGTTAACTCCTCGAGCATAATAATTGATATTAATTGTAGCGGTAATATGGGAGAAAAGTGGAAAAGAAATGTCAAGCAGATATTGGATGTCCGGTTGGAATTATAGAAAGATAAATTGGAGGTGGAACAAAAAGTCGTTGATTCGCGCTGATTTTTTCGTGCAGTGTAGCGTCGGGAGCACTGCTAGGAAGATCTGAGCACTCTTCTGTGCCGCTATGACCACCATGGTGAAGAGCCGGTACAAGAGGACTTTGGTTACGACAAGCTCAACCGCCTGAAGTGGTCCAAGGTCAGTGGCCGTAAGAAGGTCAATGTCGACTACGACGCTCTGGGCAACATCAAAAACAAGTCTGATGTGGGCAGCTACACCTATGGCTCCAAGTGCCAGCAAGGCGCAGGCCCCCACGCGCTGTGTAAAACCAGCGACGACCAGAGCTACTCGGACGACGCCAACGGCAGGATGGTGGGTGACTCCTCGGAAACCAAAGGGGTCAGACTCGTTGATTGAAACACCGGCTTTCAGGGAGAAGAAATTTTCTCCCGAACCGCCATCAACACCTTCCCATACTGATTCTCGCCCCGAAGATCCCTTCCGAGTCCCCAGAAATAATCGTACTGACTCACATCAACAATCTTCTTATCGCCCGTCGCCAACAAGGCTTCGGAGAACTCCGGATACATCTGGCATTGAGTATAAATGGCGCGGGTCATGGCGACGGTACGCACCTTGTCCCAGTCGGGGCGGGGTCGCTTGAGCCAGCCGCGACCGATGCGTCTCGCCTGCTCGGGCGTGTGGGCCTGACGAATGTCATCAAACCGCTTTCGTCCCGGGTACTTCATGGCCTGGTAGTAATGCTCGGCGGTGGGCCACTCAAATCCGTCCAGTTCAAAAGGTCGCTGAATGGTGCAGCCGAGGGGGTCTTCGGGTTGAAGGCGCGACACGTGAACGGCGCGCTCAAGTTCGGAAGATTGAAACAGGGTCATGGCAATGCACTGCGATGGCGTAGTTGGGAGTGATTGAGTGTAACAGATAGCGTTAATTGGGAGGGTTAACCTAAGAGCGCCCACCCAATCACCGCCCCACTGGCCCCGGTAAACAAAAAGGCCAACAGGGCCAGCAACCCATCCCGGCCGATAATGGCCAGTCCAAAAAAGGTCAGCACCGCCCCGGCCAGGTTAGCGCTGAAGGGGATAAATTCCATCAGCGGCATCATCAGTGCCACGGCCATACTGGATAGCGCGACACAGCGCATGGGAATGTAGCCGCGAATCAGGAAGATCAGCCGGGGCTTGACCAGCCGGTCGATAAAACGGGCCGGTTTGCGCGATACCCGGATGGCTCTGAGTAGGTGCGCGGTGGTGACTGAGCGGGCCAGTATCCACCGGGGCAGCCAGAAGTGTTCCTTGTGCAGCAGAAGCTGTACCGAGATGGTCAGCACCATCAGTGCGCACAGGGTGGGTACGCCGGGAATATCGCCAATGATGGGGGCGAGTACGATCAGGCCAATCAGCAGCAACACCGGGCCAAAGGAACGTTGGCCGATGGCGTCCATGATGGCGTCGATGGAAACTCGCGGCCGGTGATCGCAGATGTCTGCCACCCGGTCCAGTACTTCATCCAGGGATGCGACGTGGGGTCTGGTGTCCAAAGTCGGGCCTCTACCGATGTGGGTAAAGGTCTATAGGGTAGCGCTTCCGTGAGTGTTTCACCATGAACGAGTCGCGACTTTTTCTTTACAGAGCGCTGTTCAACCATTGCACCAGGTTCGGATAGGGTAAGGCACCGGCCTGTTGGGCCACCGGTTTACCGTTTTTGAAAATCATCAGCGTCGGGATGCTGCGAATATTGCATTGGCTCGCGGCCTGACGGGCCCGCTCGGTGTCGACTTTCACAAACCGCGCCCGTGGCTCCTGCTCCGCCGCCACTTTGGCAAATACCGGCGCCATGGCTTTGCAGGGGCCACACCAGTCCGCCCAGAAATCCACCACCAGCGGTAGCTGCTCTTTGCTGAGCAACCGCTGGAACTGGGCATCGTCGGCAGCCAAGGGCGCGCCGATGAACAGCGCCTGGTGACACTTTCCGCATTTGGGCCTGTCGCCCAACCGGCTTGAATCGATCCGGTTGGGCGTCAGGCAATGGGGGCACAGGGTCTGGATCATGGTGCTGTCGGGCTCCTTGGTAGTTGACCGCTATTTCTCTTTCAGACGCTCAATACCGAGCGCCTTCAGGACATACTTTTCGTACACCGGTTCGGTGTTGCCGCTGCGCATTTTGTGCAGAAAGTACTTCTCGAAGGCCACCTTGGCCAGGTGAACCCATTTGCCTTTTTTCGCCCAGGTGGTGTTGCGCGGCGGAATCTGGGGCAGGGCCACAAAGGCGGCGCCGGTATCGCCCATGTCCGCCAGGCAGACGGCGTTCCAGGTAGCCTGGGCGTGGGGCGCTTTGCCCTCGATATCGGCTTTGATGTTTTCGATCGCCGCCGTGACCATGGATTCAATCATATAGCCGGTTTTGGGCACCCCGGTGGGAATGGGCGTGGGCTCGGGCGGTGCAATGGCGACACACACCCCGGCGGAATAGATGTGTGGATAGGTGGGGTTGCGCTGATAATCGTCGATCAGCACGAAGCCGCGCGGGTTGCACAACTCCGGTACCGCGGCCACCGCATCCACGCCCTTGAAGGCGGGCAGCAACATGGTAAAGCGACTTTTGATTTCATGGGTTTTGTCCGGTTCACCCTTGAGATTGTGTTCGGTCACTTTGACGTGTTCCTGGGTAACTTCATCCACCTTGGCGTTGGTAATCCAGCGGATATCCCGTTGACGAAATTCGGATTCGAGCAGGCCTTTGGAGTCACCCACCCCACCCAGGCCCATGTGGCCAATATAGGGTTCGCTGGTGACATAGGTCATGGGCACCTTGTGGCGCAGTTTACGCTTGCGCAGGTCCGCGTCGAGGATGAAGGCAAACTCGTAGGCCGGGCCAAAACAACTGGCCCCCTGCACGGCACCGACCACAATGGGGCCGGGGTTTTCCAGAAATTGTTCGTAGGCGGCAAAGGCCGACTGCGCATGGGGGTTGGTGCACACCGACTGGGTATAACCCTCGGGACCGAAACCGGGAATTTCATCGAAGGCGAGCTTGGGGCCGGTGGTGATGATCAGGTAGTCGAAGTCGACCTGCTCGTCGTTGGACAGGGTCAGCCGGTTGGCTTTGGGATCGATGTGGGTCACGCCGGCGGCAATAAACTCCACCCCTTTGGCGCTGACCGCCGGGCCGATATCCACGGTGACCGAATCCGGCTTGCGCCAGCCCACCGCCACCCAGGGATTGGACGGGGTAAATTGAAAGTGTGGGCTGGGGTTGATCAGTACCACCCGGTGTCCGGCACCGAGGATTTTCTTTGCATCGTAGCCGGCCTGCATACCGCCCAGTCCGGCCCCCATGATCGCTATGCTGGCCATAGTCTTACCCTCTGAAGACGTATTGTGCTGAACCGTGACCGGGTCGATTCTGGTCTATGCTTAGGCCTGTCGCCCAGGACATTCTGATGTAGACATGACCCGTCCAGTATGCGAGTGCAAGGGTTGGTAAACCTTGATGCACATCAAGCGCAGGAGGTATAACCCTGCGCATACTAACAGTCGATATCGTCCCCAGATGAGTACACCGGAGTTGCCCAATGAAAAGATGGATCGCCCTGATTGCCGTGTCCCTGTTTTTGGGCGCCTGCTCGGACTCTGATTCCCCCGCCACGGCGTCACCCGATCGGTCTGACCCTGGCCTGGATACCCAACGCATAGAGCCGGTCAGCGTCGCTGAAGAAACCCGTCTGGATGGCGTGCTCGAAGCCGTACATCGCTCCACGGTATCGTCGGAGGTCAGCGCCCGGGTCATGGAGCTGCCCTTTGATGTGGACGATTACGTCGAAAAGGGCGAGGTGATCGTGCGCTTTCGCGATGCCGACCAACAGGCCCAGATGGCCACCGCCCAGGCGACCCTGCAGGAGGCCCGCGCCCAATTGACCGAGGCGCGTCAGTCGTATGAGCGGGGGCAGGAATTGTTCGAGCGGGAGCTGATTGCCCGGGCCGAGCTGGACCGGCTGACCTCCACCTTCGAATCGACCCAGGCGCGGGTCAGTGCGGCCGAGGCCGGCGTGCGCGCGGCTCAGGAAAACCTGGAGCGCACGGTGGTGCGGGCGCCCTACAGCGGCATTGTGGAAGAGCGGCATATCGAGCTAGGGGAAACCGCCGGTGCGGGCCAGCCCCTGCTGACCGGACTGTCTCTGGAGCACTTGCGCGCGGTGGTGGAAGTGCCTCAATCCCTGGTGGGCCCGCTGCGGGAGCACGGCGAGGCCCGGGTGGTTTTGCCCGACGGCACCAGCCTGGCCGCCACCGAGGTGCGTATTTCGCCGGCGGCGAGCGAGGGGAGCCATACCTTTCGCACCCGGGTGACTCTGCCTGAGGGCGATCATCAGGTGTTTCCCGGTACGCTGGTCAAAGTCGCGTTCAAGCGCGGTGAGCAGGACCTGTTGCGGGTGCCCGCCTCGGCGGTGGTACAGCGCAGCGAGGTCACCGGCCTGTATGTGGTACACCCGGATCATCGCATCGAGTTGCGTCAGGTCCGTGCCGGTGAGCTGACCCCGGACGGCCATCGAGTGATCCTGTCTGGCCTGGCCGCCGGCGAGCGGGTGGCGCTGGATCCCATTGCGGCGGGCATCGCCCTGAAGGAGCGGCAGGCGCAATGAGTGAGGAACCCCGTCTCGGCCTGTCCGGCCGAATCGCCCGGCAGTTTCTGACCACCGAAATCACCCCGCTGCTGGCCCTGATGGGTCTGCTGCTCGGGTTGTTTGCGGTGCTGGTCACGCCCCGGGAGGAAGAACCCCAGATCGACGTGACCTTTGCCAATGTGTTCATTCCCTACCCCGGCGCCTCGGCCCGGGAGGTGGAGCAACTGGTGGCCACCCCGGCGGAGCAGATTCTCTCGGAAATTGCCGGCGTCGAGCATATCTACTCTGCCTCCCGCCCCGGCATGGCAGTACTGACGGTGCAGTTCGAAGTGGGGGAAACCCGCCAGGAAACCATCGTCCGGCTGTACAACGCCTTCTACTCCAACCAGGACTGGGTACCCGCCAATGCGGGTATCGGCCAGCCGTTGATCAAACCCATGGGCATTGATGATGTACCCATCGTCGCCGGTACCCTGTGGAGTGATGACCCGGAGGTGGGAGCCCACGAGCTGGCGCGGGTGGCCCACACCATCGAAACCGAACTGCAGCGGGTGCCCGGTACCCGGGATATCGACACCATCGGTGCCCCCACCCGGGCGGTGAACGTGCGCCTGGACCCGCAGAAGCTGGCCGGTTATGGCCTGGATATTCAGTCACTGAGCAATGCCCTGATGGCCTCCAATGTCTCCCGCGAAGCCGGCAATGTGGTGGCGGACAACCGGGTCATTCAGGTGCAGGCGGGCAGTTTTCTCAGCAGCGCTGACGAAGTGGCCGAGCTGGTGGTGGGCATGAACCAGGGAGGCCCGGTGTTTCTGAAAGATGTTGCCGACATCACCCTGGGGCCGGATCAGCCCGAACAGTACGTCAGCTTTGGTATGGGCCCCGCCCATGAGCAGTCCCTGCCCCGTCAGCCCGCCGTCACGGTGGCGGTAGCCAAACAGCCGGGGTCCAATGCGGTGGAGGTGGCCCGGCAGGTGATCGAGCGCTTTGAGCACCTGCAGGGTACCTTTGTGCCCGAGGGCATCAACGCCACCGTGACCCGCGACTACGGCAAAACCGCCAACGACAAGGCCCAGACCCTGATCAAAAAGCTGCTCTTTGCCACCGCCTCGGTGGTGCTGCTGGTTCTGGTCACCCTGGGCTGGCGCGAGTCTCTGGTGGTGGGGGCCGCGGTGGTGGTGACCCTGGCCATTACCCTGTTCGCCTCCTGGGCCTACGGCTTTACCCTGAACCGGGTCTCCCTGTTCGCCCTGATCTTCTCCATCGGGATTCTGGTGGACGATGCCATTGTGGTGGTGGAAAACATCCACCGACGCGCCACCGGCAGTCTTAAGACCATGACCGAGCGCATTCCCTATGCGGTGGAAGAAGTGGGCGGCCCGACCATTCTGGCCACCTTCACCGTGATTGCCGCCTTGCTGCCCATGGCCTTTGTCAGCGGCCTGATGGGCCCCTACATGGCGCCGATCCCAATCAACGCCAGCATGGGCATGCTGATCTCCCTGATTGTCGCCTTCATGTTCACCCCCTGGCTCTACCGCCGATTGTTTGCCCGGGTGACTCACCACGAGGCGGCGGACGAAAACGACCGTTCTGGCTTTGCCCACCGACTGTCCGAGCGCCTGATGACCCCCTTTCTGCGCGCCCGTGAGGGCCGCGGCGCCCGGGTCGGTCTGCTGGTGGTTCTGTTGGTGCTGATTGGCGGTTCCATGGCACTGGTGGGCTTTCAGGCGGTGGTGATGAAAATGCTGCCTTTTGATAACAAGTCCGAGTTCCAGGTGGTGGTGGAGATGCCCGAGGGCACCCCGGTGGAGCAGACCAACCGGGTGCTCAACGTTCTGGGGGATCATCTGGAGACCGTGCCGGAGGTACTCGATTACCAGACCTACAGCGGCACCGCTTCGCCGATCAATTTCAACGGCCTGGTGCGCCAGTACTACCTGCGCCGGGAGCCCCATCAGGGCGACATTCAGGTCAACCTGGTGGACAAGAGCGAGCGCGACCGAAAGAGCCACGACATTGCCCGCGCGGTGCGTGCGCCCCTGCAGGACATTGGCCGGTCGCTCAATGCGACCGTCAAAATTGTCGAAGTGCCCCCGGGGCCACCGGTCATGGCGCCCATCGTGGCCGAGGTTTACGGGCTGGATTATCGCGGTCAGATGGAGGTCGCCAAAGAGGTGCGCGCGGTGTTTGAAAATACCGAAGACCTCGTCGATATCGACGATGATATCGAAGCGCCCCAGCGCAAATTGGTTGCAGAAGTGGACCGTCAGCGGGCGGCGCGTCTGGGCGTCAGCCAGCAGGCGATTGCCGATACCCTGACCGCCGCGCTGTCCGGCTCCGATGTGACTTACCTGCACGGCACCGCCAGCAAGGCACCAATTCCGATCCGTTTGGAGCTGAACGAAGCCTACAAGGCCAATCAGGCGCTACTGGGCTCGCTCTCGGTCATCAGCCAGAGCGGCACCCGCGTGCCCCTGAGTGAAGTGGTGCAATTCCGGGAAACCACCCGGGACCAAACCATTTACCACAAGGACCTGCTGCCGGTGACCTTCGTCTACGCCGATATGGCGGGCCCGCTCGACAGCCCGCTCTATGGCATGCTGGATGTGGTTTCAACGCTGAACGAAACGCCCATCAAGGGCGCCCCCCTGGCCCAATTCTGGACCGACCAGCCGGACAACCCCTACGCCTGGAGCCTGAAATGGGACGGCGAGTGGCAGATTACTTTTGAGACCTTCCGGGACATGGGTATCGCCTACTCGGTGGGGCTGATCCTGATTTATCTGCTGGTGGTGGCGCAGTTCCGTTCCTATGGCCTGCCCTTGATCATCATGGCCCCCATTCCCCTGACCCTGATCGGGATTCTGCCGGGCCATGCCCTGCTGGATAAACAGTTCACCGCCACTTCCATGATCGGCATGATCGCCCTGGCGGGTATCATCGTGCGCAACTCGATTCTGTTGGTGGACTTTGTCCAGCATCAGCAGAAGGCGGGTAAGCCTCTGGCCGAAGCGGTGATTGACGCGGCGGCGGTGCGTGCCCGGCCGATTATTCTTACGGCTCTGGCGGCTACCATGGGCGCGTTTTTCATTCTGGACGACCCGATCTTCAGTGGCCTGGCCGTGTCCCTGATTTTTGGTATTGCGGTGTCCACGCTGTTGACACTGTTGGTGATCCCGGTGGTCTACTACGCGTACCATTACCAACATGAGCCGACACAGTAGTTGGGAGTGAGGTAGCGGCGGATGCGCGCCTTGCGGCGCTTATCCGCCCTACGCCTAAGGATAGTACGGCAGTTTGCGTAGGGCGGATAAGGGCGCAGCCCGCATCCGCCGTAACCAAAACCGAACATCCAAGGGCACCCATGCGGCGCCTATGTTGAATGCAATCGAAACAGGAGCTGACTATGCACTACGCCATTTCCACCACCTGGGGGCCGAGCGATACCACCCGGGCGGCGATTCCCTTTATTTTCGCCAATACGGCGCTGGAAGCCGGTGATACCGTCACCCTTATCCTGTTTCACGATGCGGTGACCCTGGCGGTTCCAGGCTGCCATGAGAAGGTGGTGCCCTGCGGTCCGCCGGCCAAGTTTGCGGAGGTGTTTGCGCACGAGAACGCGGAGATTATTGTCTGTAAGCCCTGCGCCGAAGCTCGGGGTATCGGGGACGGCCAGATTCTCGACGGCACCCGAATGGGGGGCATGGGGGATTTTTACAAACAGGTGGCTCGGGACGACTGCAAGTCCATGGCGTTCTGAAAACGGATCAAACGCCGACCCCAAAAGAAAAAAGCCCGCAGTTCCTTGCGGGCTTTTTCGTAGAAGAGGCATCATCCTTGATCTGGGTAATCCTCCCTGCTGATTAGCTTCTCCTTAGCGGGCTACCCGGCGCCGGGCCATTCCCAAGCCGATCAATCCCAATCCCATCAGTATCAGAGCGCTGGGCTCCGGTACGCTGACTCCGGTTTTACCCCAGATCGCGACATTGGAAATGGCGCCTTTTTTGGGATAGAACCCTTGCAGGTCGAGGCTTTCCAGGCCATCCCAGTCTGCGAGATTGAACAGATACTGGGGCTGCTTTCCATTCTTGACGATCAGATAACACTCCGGGCAGATAATTGACGCTCCACCGACATAAGTGATCAGAGCGTTATTGGGGTCGCCCGAAAAAGCGGCGTTATAAGAGGTGGTAAAGCTGCCACTCTCCTTACCGTCGTCAACATCTTTTTTATAGTAAAGCTCCAATATCGAGCTGGTTCCGACAATGTCTGCCACCTGGGTTCCGTTCAGGTTGGATGTTGAGTTGCTGGTCCAGTCTGCATCTCCCGGTCCCAACAACAGAGCCTGTGCATGGCTCGCAAACGCCACAATAACCGTGGCCAGAGCGACACGAAATCCTTTTGATAAAATGTTCATGATAGGTACCTACTTGAATCGAACAGCGTATTGTGTCCGTGCCGAGGCTCGAGCATTCGGCATCGCAGGTACTGAAGCAGGGACTGTGCCAAGGCGGGTAAACCCGCGCCATCATTGACGTTGTTTAATGGGGTGTCATTGACGGGGGCGGGTTTTGTAAAGTGACCCGACGCAAAAAACCGCCTGCTGGCGCCGGGTTCTACAAGGACAGAGCTAGTCGGTGTTGACCGTATAGGAGGTTACCGCGTAGCCCTTCTGTTCCAACGAGTTCAGCAAGCCGTCATCTCCAGCCAGATGCAGCGAGCCCACCAGAACCAGTTCGGTTCCTTCCTGCTCAAACAGGGACTCCAGCACCGGGAGCCAATCGTTGTTGCGTTCGGTCATCAGCGTCCGATACATCCCGGGGGCCTGCTCCCGCATCGGTTGCGCCATTTCCCGGTCCAGTGTTTCCAGGTCCCCGGTACGCCAGGCATTGACCATATCGGTCATCAGCTGGTCAAAGCGCTTCAGGTCGGTCAATGTGGCCTGAATAATGGTGTCGCCGTCGTGGCCGGTCATCACCTGCATATAATCCAGCACTTGCTCGGCCGTTTCCAGTTCGCCCATTGGCAGGCCATCGCGTTGTGCTCTCTGATAGAAGTAGGCGTCAACGCCCTCCTGAATGCCGTTCTGTTGGGCGAGCATCACAGTCATTACCATGCTGACAAACGCCGGATCGAACCCCATGAACTGCTGTACCGGGAACTGGTTCGCCTGGGAAAAGCTTTGTAGCTCTTTCCATACCTCCGGGCTGAGCTCGGAACTGAGGGTTTTGCCGGGCGGGTACATCATGACCTGCATCATTTTCTGGCCAAAGGCCGGATCCTGCATGACCCCGAGGTCGGTTTCCAGATAGAGGGCGTCCGCTTGGGCGTAGGCGGCGTCAAATTCGGCGGGCAGTGGGAAGTCGTCCGGGTGTAACAGATGGATGGTGCCACCGAGGAAAATGCGCTGCTCGCCCTTGGTGATTTCAAACAGGCTGGTGCTGGCCGATGCGCCCAGGGCGAAGCTGACCCCGAGTAGCAGTACCAACGTGTGAATCGGGTGGCGTAACGTGAAGATCATGGTGCTGTCCTCCTTGAGTGCAGGTTAATCAGGGAGCTCAGAGCGTAGCACAGGCATCCCCTGTTCGTCCCATTGAACCCGCCGCACGCGGGTGTGGCGATTGGGGTCTTCAAGCTCGCCACCATGCAGGTTCTTGTAGTCCCGGCTGTGGTAGAACATCAAGGTGTCACCGGAGGGGCGATGCTGGATGACGCTGGGGTGGCCCGGACCCAGCCGCCCGTGTGTTTCGTTGGTTGCCAGTACGGGCTCCGGAAGCTTATGCCAGGATTGGGAATCCAGCAGATCGGCATCAGCCTCGGCCCATAGCACACCGATCGCCGAACGGTGGTCGGTTGCGCTGGCGGTATAAAAGATGAAAATGCGGTCGCCGCGCTTGATAATACTGGCGCCTTGGTTGGCCGGGATACCCCGCTGCTCCCAGGCAAACTCGGGCCGTCCAATGAGCACTTCGGGACCTTCGAGGGTGACGGGATCTGACAACCTGGCGATATGCAAAGACGCTGGCTTAAGGTCTTCCGGGTCTTTCTGGGACCAGACCAGGTAGCGCGTCCCCGCTTGCTCAAAGGTGGTCGCGTCCAGGGCAAAGGTATCGTGGCGGGTTTTTATCTGTTCCGCTTCTTGCCAGGTGCCTCGAAGGGGGTTATCGGCGTCGTTGCGGAGTGCATAGAGGCGAATATCGAATGGATGCTCCTGGCTGCCGGCTGAAAAATAGAGATACCATCTTTTGTCGATGCGGTGCAGCTCTGGAGCCCATATGTTGGCGCTCATGGGGCCGTTGGTCTTTTTCCGCCAAATGATCTCGGGCGAGGCGCTCTGCAGGGCCTGGAGGCTATCGCCCTGTCGCAGTTCAATGCGGTTGAACTCGGGCACGCTGGAGGTAAAGAAAAAATGTCCGGACTCATCCTGATACACCCATGGGTCGGCCCGCTGCAGAATCAGCGGGTTTTCAATGCCGGGCGGTGTGAGTGAGGGAGCTTCTTGTTCCATACAACCCCATAGCAGTGAACAGCCCAGAGTGAGCCATAACCAGGGGCGGCGAAGTGCGTTTTGCAGTTGCATCATGGTGCGTGTCCCGAATCCGTCTGCCGGTCATTATGGCGCATGTGAACCCCTATGGACCAGCCTTGATCAAGGCTGAGCGGTCAGGCTGGCGCACCGTCGAACTCCGGTGCATACTCTCAGTACAGTAGACGCGATAAAGACCATAACCATTTGCTATGGAACATCGAATTTCTTTGCCTTTTTGTTATCAGCGTAAGGTGCCTTTCCGGCCACCGTCCGAGTGGTGGGCGCCGACCAGTGGGGGTGCTCGCGCCTGATGCCACAGCAGTCGACGCTTATTGGCAAGGTATTGCTTGTCTGGGCATTGGTCACCCTGGGCCTGGTGGGAGCCTACGATTATCTGCCGGCGAAAACATGGCAGTGGATTCCCACGGATAATCCGGAATGGTATCTCTATTCCGAAGACATCTTTGGTGGGGCCAGCTATGCGGAACGAGCCAGTCCCTCCGACATTCACCTACGCTGCAAACTCCAGACTCCCCGAATCGACCTGGAGCCCTTCTGCGGACTGCATATCATTCTGGACGGTCGTGCCGATCCACCGCTGGTGGACTTGAGTGACTACGATCTCATGCGGGTCGATGTGGATTACCAGGGCGCCAATAAAAAGCTGCGATTTTTTATTCGTGAGTTCGAGCCTGGTTTTTCCAGCATGCAGGAACCGGTGGATTCCTCTAAATACATGAGCATGTACGTGTCGGTTGATGAAACGACGGACACCATTGAAATCAACCTGTCAGAGTTCACCGTGGCGGACTGGTGGGTCAACAATAACAATGTTCCCAGAAAGCATGCGCAGGGAAGCATTGAGCGGGTAGCGGCGTTCGGCATTGATATCGCCTTCCCCGCGGCGCTGGGGTATCACGAATTGCGCATTCGCCGTGTGGTTTTTGAAGGCGACTGGGTATCGGAAGAGCATTGGTACCGTTACATTCTGATTTCCTGGGCGGTGGTCATTCTGCTGGCTGGCGCCGTTCGGCTCTACCAGCTTCGGCGTGTGGCGACCCACTTGAAAGCGCAGAAAGAGCAGTATCAGCAGTTGTCCGAAGTCGATCAGTTGACCGGGGTCATGAACCGTCACGGCCTGTCCGCATACTTTGAAGTAGTCAAGGCTGACCCGACGGCCTGGCCGGTCAGTGTGCTGTTCATCGACATCGATCACTTCAAACCCATCAATGATAACTATGGCCACGGTGTGGGTGATGTTATTCTACGCAGGGTTTCGGAGACCCTCGCCCACTGCTGTCGGGAACGTGATCAGATTGCGCGCTGGGGCGGTGAGGAGTTCCTGATGGCACTGCCGGGCACCGATCTTGAGGCAGCGACGCGCGTCGCTGAGCGCGCTCGGGTTCAGGTTGCTCAGCTTGTGCATCCGGAGCTGGAGCGCGAACAGGCGACCGTCAGTATCGGTGTCGCCACCGCGTCCCTGCCCGGTGAACTGGAAATGACTCTCGATCGCGCGGATGCCTCTCTTTACCGGGCCAAACGCCAGGGCCGAAACCGAGTCATCCGGTTCGAATAGGCACCCTTCACAACGAGATCAATTATGCCAATTTGGGTTGATGCCGACGCCTGTCCGGTGGTCGTGAAAGACATTCTCTGTCGGGCTGCGGATCGCTGGAAAATCACCACCACTTTTGTGGCGAACCAGGGCATTCGTGTGCCCCCCTCTCCCTTTATTAAAACCCGGCAGGTGATGGCCGGGTTTGATGTGGCCGACAATGAGATTGTGCGCCTGCTGCAACCGGGTGATCTGGTGGTCACCCAGGACATTCCCCTGGCGGCGGAGGTGGTGGAAAACGGGGCGGTGGCCATGAGCCCGCGCGGCCAGCCTTTTACCCGGGAAAACATTCGCCAGCGTCTGGCCATGCGCAACCTGATGGAAGAGCTGCGCAGCACCGGTGAAGTGACCGGCGGACCCTCCGGATTTTCCCAGACCGATCGCAAGCAGTTTGCCGACCAGCTTGATCGTTGGTTACAGAAAAATGCTCGCCGGGCTTCAGGACCGTTGCGGGAATGACCACAGCGCTTCGTCCGGATAACCGTCAGTTCTGGTGGACGGTCATTCTGCTCGCTTTGCCCATCGCGTTGCAGATGCTGCTGCAATCGCTGCTCGGTATGGCCGATGTGGTGATGGTCAGCCGACTGGGATCCGAGGCGATCGCCGCCGTGGGGCTGGCGGCCAAGTTGCACTTCCTGTTGCTGGTATTGATGAGTGGTCTGGCGACGGGTTGCAGTGTACTGGTGGCGCAATACAGTGGTGCCGGTAAATTCGCCAGTTGTCAGCGTACCCTCGGCGTTACCCTGATGGTGGGCACCCTGACCATGGTGCCGTTTCTGCTGCTGTTCGGTGTTCGCCCGGAAATCTGGCTCGGCTGGCTCAATCCGGACGCGGAAGTGGTGGCCCTCGCCGCCCGCTATCTGGTAATTACCGCACCGGCATTGCTGCTGACCCAGTGGATCGTCATTTACGAGGCGTCCCTGCGGGCCTTGGGCAATACCGGTATGCCGCTGGCAGCGGGTACCCTGTCGATTCTGATCAACGTTTCGCTCAACTATATCCTGATCTTTGGTCATTTCGGCTTCCCCGCCCTGGGTGTGGCCGGGGCCGCTTGGGGCACGTTGATCGCCCGCCTCTGTCAACTGTTGTTTATTCTCGGCTGGGTGTATGGCCGTCAACACGGCTTTGCGTTGCGCTGGGCGCAATTCAAGCCGGCGCTCGCCTGGCAGCCCGCCCGACGCTTTCTGGCCTTCTCGCTGCCTCTGGTCGCGAACTACGGGCTCTGGGGGCTGGGCAATGCCACCTACCATGTGATGACCGGCTTCACTGGCACCCACGCTCTGGCGGTGATGGGCGTGATCGTGCCGATCGAGAGCGCCTTCTTTGCTCTGTTTGTTGGTCTGGCCAACGCCAGCGCGGTCATGGTCGGACGTACCTTGGGGGCGGACAACACCGAGGAGGCCTGGCGCCTGCACAAAGTGTTTGATCGCCTGACGTTGATACTGGTGTTGACGTTGTCGCTGACTCTGTGGTTGATCAGCCCCTGGATCCTGAGTGCCTTTGGTGAGGTCGAGCAGGATACCGCCGAGCTGCTTAGGGCGACGCTGGGCATTTTCTGTGCGTTGGTCTGGGTCAAGATATTCAACATGATGCGTATCATCGGTGTGCTGCGCGCCGGTGGCGACAATCGCTTCGTACTGATAACCGATGTGTTGGTCATGTGGGGGGTGGGGATTCCGCTGTGTGCTCTGGCCATCTTTGGCTTGGGTTGGCCATTCCTGATTGTCTATGCGCTGATGTTTCTGGAAGACGCGCTCAAGTTCTTTCCCATGTGGCGCCGCATTGGTAAGCGGTTATGGATGAAAAATCTGACACAAGACGATTAAAAGCACGCCCCTGTTGTGAACTGTGACCCGGTTCCTTGTCGGTAATTCGACACCCCCCTTAACATCGCGGCTGATGGATTAGCCCCCCAATCATCAAGGAGTGATGTGTGATACCACCTGCAGTCCCGCTTGTTGTTCCCCAGAGCCTCTGTTTTTGGAGGCGTCGATGAAACTCTTTCGCCATTCCGAGGATCGGCTGCCGGTCGGGATCATCCTTTTCTATTTTTTGCTGGACCTGTGTGTTTACGCATTCGTGGACAGCATTGTCTGGCTGGTCAGCTGGTTCCTGCTCGGCATTTTCCCGAAAACCAATGTCTGTGTCTGGAACCATAACCATCATCACTGCCGGACCTTTCACCACCCCTGGATGAATCGGCTGCTGGAAATTGTTTACGGGTTCCAGACCGGAATGCTCGCCAGTACCTGGACCTTGCACCACATCCACGGACACCACCGTCACTACCTGGATCAGAATCGGGACACCTCACGCTGGCAGGCCGGCGGCACCACCATCGGCCTGTGGCGCTATATTGCCGAGGGCCTGTTTCTTACCTACCCACGGGCGATTGCCATCGCCTGTCAACGGCCGAAGTTATTGCGTCGGTACTTGATCGAGTTGTCGGCCAGCCTTGGCATACTGTTGGCGTTGACGGTGTATCGACCACTTCCGGCACTGTGTGTGTTCTGGCTTCCGATGTTCGCCTCGCTCATCGTCACCATGCGTGCCACCTATTATCACCATCTGGAGCTAGACCTGGAAAACCCCATGGCGGCCAGTCGCAATGTGGTGGACTCCAAGTGGCTGAACATTCTGACGGGCAACATCGGTTACCACACGGCACACCATCACAAGTGTGGTCTTCATTGGTCCAAACTGCCGCAGCTGCATAAAGAACTGGAGCCGCTGATTCCCGCGCATTGCTACACCCGAACCGTGCCCATCTATTACTGGATCGATCATCTGGATCGATTGCTCTCTCGCGTTTGCCAACCGTTACGTCGTCGACCGGCCTGTCGCTCCCGCACTCAACACTCATCCGATACCGCTCAGTGAGGCGCCGAGCTATGCCCATCATTCACTCTGACTATCGCGCTCCCTGGCTGTTTCGTAACGGCCACCTGCAGACACTGTCCCTGCGTCTGTTCCGGCATCGACCGAGCGAACGGCCCGAACCGGATCATTTCAGTACCGATGATGGCGACGAGCTGGAACTGTTCTGGTACCGCCCTGGACAGAGTGACACCCTGGTAATCTTCAGCCACGGCCTGGAGAGTCATGCCAAAGATGGACCGCTACTGAGTTTCGCCCATACGGTGTCCGGCTGGGGCTGCCATACCCTGAACTGGAGCATGCGCTCCTGCGGTAAACGGCTCAATCACACGCGCTGGTTCTACCTCGGCCATGACTATCAGGATCTGAAGGCGTTGGTCAATCACTACAGTCAACACTATCGCCGGATCTATCTGGTCAGTGTCAGTCTGGGCGGAACCATCACGGCGAATTATCTGGGGAAGGACAGCTCGGAGGTCAACCCGGTCGTCAAAGGGGCCTTTTTATTATCGCCACCGCTGGAGCTGGACTCGTTTCATGCGGCCATGACCAAGCCCCTGAACAACTGGTTGTATCAACGGCATTTTGTGCGTTCATTGCTCGACAAATTTGAACGTAAAGCGGCCTATATCGATTTTGGTAACGAAGTGGATATGGACTGGGTGCGGGACTGCAAAAGTGTGGACCAGATTGAGGATCGACTGTTTGCACCCATGCACGGCTTCGAAAGCTCGAAGCACTACCGCCAGCATGCTTGCTCCCTGTCCCACCTGAAAAACATCACCGTTCCGACCTATGTTCTTACGGCTGAAGACGACCCTTTTATTGACAACAATCAGTTACCGGTTAAATTGGCCAAAGAAAGCACGAATTTTTATTTGGAGCTGGCCCGCCACGGCGGCCATACCGGTTTCGTAAAACGAAAATCAGATCACCATCATTGGTACGAACGCCGATTCCAATGGTTCATGGAACGCACGGCGGTCGCGTAGGGCGGCATAAGGGCGCAGCCCGCATCCGCCGTAATCCCCTGTGGCTGTCGCCAACCGAACGGCACGATAGGCGTGCCGCTCGGTTCAAACGCGCTTACTTCTTCTTCAAGGCTTCCTGCAACAAGGCGCCCATACTGCCCATGCCGGCACCCTGACCACCACGGTTGCCCTGACGGCTCTGACCACCGCTTGATTTCGGCGCGCGCCGTGGGCCGCCTTTGGGGCCGTCGGTTTTCTCACCCGGCTCATCGTCCAGGCGCATGGACAGGCCGATGCGTTTGCGCGGCACGTCCACTTCCATCACTTTGACTTTCACCACATCGCCGGCTTTGACCACTTCGCGGGGATCTTTCACAAAGGTGTTGGACAGCGCGGAGATGTGCACCAGGCCATCCTGGTGGACGCCGATATCGATAAAGGCGCCGAAGTTGGTGACGTTGGTCACCGAGCCTTCTAGGATCATGCCCGGCTCCAGATCCTTGATGGTGTCCACGCCTTCCTGGAACTGGGCGGTTTTGAATTCCGGGCGGGGGTCGCGGCCAGGCTTGTCCAGCTCGCGGATGATATCGGTGACCGTCGGGACCCCGAATTTTTCGTCGGTGTACTCCGCCGCTTTCAGGCTGCGCAGAAACGCCGAGTCGCCGATCAGGCCCTTCACTTCACGGGCGTTGATCTGGGCGATTTTCTCCACCACGCTGTAGGCTTCCGGGTGCACACCGGAGGCGTCCAACGGGTTGTCGCTGCCGGCGATGCGCAAAAAGCCCGCCGCCTGCTCAAAGGTTTTGTCCCCAAGGCGCGGCACTTTTTTCAGTTCGCTGCGCGAGCGGATCACGCCGTTGGCGTTGCGGAATTCAACAATGTTATTGGCCAGGGTCTGGTTCAGACCGGACACGCGGGCCAGCAGCGGCGCCGAGGCGGTGTTCACTTCCACGCCCACGGCGTTCACACAGTCTTCCACCACGGCGTCCAGCTCCCGGGCGAGTTGGGTCTGGGATACGTCGTGCTGGTACTGGCCCACACCAATGGATTTCGGATCGATTTTCACCAGTTCCGCCAGCGGGTCCTGCAGACGACGGGCGATGGAAATGGCGCCGCGAATGGTGACGTCCAGGTCCGGAAATTCTTTGGCGGCAAACTCGGAGGCGGAGTACACCGAGGCGCCGGACTCGTTCACCATCACGCTCTTGGCTTTCAGGTCGCTGTGCTTTTTCAGCATGTCCTGAACAAACTTTTCGGTTTCCCGGGAGGCGGTGCCGTTACCGATGGCGATCAGCTCCACATCGTGCTTTTTGCACAGGGCGACGATCACCGCCTCGGCTTCGGCGATTTTGAATTGAGGCGCGGTGGGGAAAATGGCGCCGTGATCAACCACCTTGCCGGTGGCGTCTACCACGGCCACTTTCACCCCGGTGCGCAAGCCCGGGTCCAGGCCGATGGTGGCTTTCTGGCCCGCCGGTGCGGCCAGCAGCAGGTCTTTCATATTGGCGGCAAACACCTTGATCGCGGCCTCCTCGGCCACTTCCCGCAGTTCGCTGAGCAGGTCGGTTTCCAGATGCGTCAGCAGCTTGACCCGCCAGGTCCAGCGCACCACCTCGCCCAGCCACTTGTCCCCGGCCCGGCCCTGGTCGCGAATCTGCCAGTGATCGGCCACCATAGCCTCGCAGGGGTGGGCTTCGGTGCGCTCGGGCTCCTTCTCACCCAGCGTCAGAGACAGGTTGAGAATGCCTTCGTTGCGGCCCCGGAACATGGCCAGGGCGCGGTGGGACGGCACGCTCCTGAGGGGCTCATCGTGTTCGAAATAATCCCGGAACTTCTGCACTTCCTGGGACTGGTCGGCGTCTTTGCCCGGCGCCACCCGGGCGCTCAGGTTGGCTTCCTGCTTGAGGAAGTGACGCAGCTTGCCGAGCAGCTCGGCGTCCTCGCTGAAGCGCTCCATCAGGATGTACTTGGCGCCATCCAGCGCGGCCTTAGTGTCGTCGATTTTGTGTTCGGGGTTCAGGTACTGGGCCGCTTCCGCTTCCGGGTCCAGACTCGGGTCTCCCAGCAGCGCCTCGGCCAGGGGCTCCAGGCCCGCCTCGATGGCGATCTGGCCTTTGGTGCGGCGCTTGGGTTTGTAGGGTAAGTAGAGATCTTCCAGGCGGGTCTTGGTATCCGCCGCCTTGATGTCCCGCTCGAGTTCGGGGGTCAGCTTTTCCTGCTCGGCGATGCTCTTGAGAATGGCCTCACGGCGGTCTTCGAGTTCCCGTAGGTAGCGCAGGCGCTCTTCGAGGTTACGCATCTGGGTATCGTCCAGCCCGCCTGTGACCTCTTTCCGGTAGCGGGAGATGAAGGGCACGGTGGCGCCTTCGTCGAGCAGGGCGACGGCGGCGGCGACCTGCTGTTCGCGGCAGTTCAGTTCTTCGGCGATGCGTTGGGAGATGCTGTTCATGCGCTGACCTAAGGTTGAGAATCTCTGATTAAACAAAATGCCAAGGCCGCTCATTATCCGCAATTGGCTCCGCCAGACCAGTCTTGTTTTTGGGGAATTTTTGTGAGAGCGGCTAGGCCGGATTTCTGATTGTAGGTACTTCGAACAGAATGCTCCGCCTGGGTAACCCCTTGTGAGACACGCCGTGAACCCATCCATGGGGGCTCGATCGCCTGCCGTCCAGGCAGGCGACGGTCTCACAAGGGGTTACCCAGCCTCCGCGGCGTCAGCATAACGTTTCGGGAAATAGCACCCACACCAAACAACGTCCCGGACCTCAGTGCCATCTACGGCCTGACTATGCAGTCGCACGAAAGGTGGCGTAGGGCGGATAAGTGGAACGCATCCGCCGTTTCCCCGGTACATCAAAAGTCGCGGCTAATAAGCGTTATGGTGGCACTGAGGGTCGGGAAGCGAGGATACCGTTTCAAGACCGTAAGCGGCGGGATTCCGCGCGTCGAGCCCCCAGGGATGGGCTCACGGCGTGTCTTGAAACGGTATCCTCGCTTCTCGGCCCGGTCTGGATATTGGCCACAAGGTCGTTAGATTTCCGCGTCAAAGGTGGGTAACGGCGGGTGCGCTGTCGCTTACCCGCCCTACGCGGAAGAAAAAGGGTTGTCAGTTGGCGATCAGGTGTTATAGTTATGTATAACACCAGTTCACCAAGGGAGCCATTGTGGCCGATATCTGGAATGACGACCAACCCATCTACCGCCAGCTCTACGAGCGGGTGGTGCGGTTGATATTGCAAGGGGAGATCGCCGAGGGGGATGCACTGCCCTCGGTGCGACAGCTCTCGGCGGATTATCAGATCAACCACCTCACCGTGGCGAAAGCCTACCAGGCCCTGGTGGATGAGGGGTTGGTGGAAAAGCGACGGGGCCTGGGGATGTTTGTTCTCGCCGGTGCGCGTGAGCACTTACTCGCGCGCGAGCGCAAGCTATTTCTGGAGCAGGAACTGCCCGAGGTGGTGGCGCGGGCGCGTCGTCTGGGCATTGAGGGCGAGGCGCTGCGGCGCGCCCTGGCGGATTATCAACGGGAGGATAAGGCATGACAGCGGTGATTGACGCGCGCGGCCTGCGCAAGGCCTACGGGCCCAAAACGGTCTTAAAAGGCATCGACCTGACCCTGGAGCCGGGTCGGATCATGGGCCTGATCGGCCCCAATGGCGCGGGGAAGACCACCCTGCTCAAGGGCATTCTCGGTCTCGCCCGGGTGGAGGGGCATCTGCGGGTGCTGGGGTTGGATCCGCAGCGTCAGCGCACGGCCCTGATGGAGCGGGTGTCGTTTATTGCCGATACCGCCATCCTGCCCGGCTGGCTCAAGGTCAGTGAGGCGCTGGACTATATGGCCGGGGTGCATCCCCGGTTCGATCGGACCAAAGCCGAGGGTTTCCTGGCCAAAACCGGCATTGAGCGCCGCTCGCTGGTGAAGGAGCTGTCCAAGGGCATGGTCACCCAGTTGCACCTGGCGCTGATCATGGCCATCGACAGTCAGTTGCTGGTGCTGGATGAACCCACCCTGGGGCTGGATATCCTCTATCGCAAGCAGTTCTATACCAGCCTGCTGAACGACTACTTCGACGAACAGAAAACCATTCTGGTGACCACCCATCAGGTGGAGGAGATCGAGCATCTGCTCACCGACGTGGTGTTTATCGGGGATGGCGAGCTGCGGCTGAACACCTCGATGGAATCGCTGGAGCAGGACTTTGTCGAGCTGCGAGTGAGCGGCGATCGGTTGGCGGAGGCCCAGGCGCTGGGTCCGATCCATCAGCGTTCCATGTTGGGCGGTGAGTGTCTGATTTTTGAAGGGGTCAGCGCGGAGCGCCTGGCGCCTCTGGGCGAGGTGAAAACCCCGGGGCTGGCGGATCTGTTTGTCGCCAAACTGGAACGGGCACAACCGGGGAGGGCTGCCTGATGAACCCGATTCAATGGCGTCCGGTGTGGATGCAATGCCAGCGCGAATTCTGGGAATCCCGGGGTACCTTCCTGCGCACGCCCCTGTGGGTGGCGGCGGTGATCGCCGCGCTGATGGTCATGGGCATGATCACCGGCAATATCGAACTGAATGCGGCGCTCAACGAGCTGCGCGGCGCGCCCGAAAACCTGCAGAAGTTTGAAGACGGCGCGGATCTGGTGGGCGCACTGATGTCCGGGGATCTGTTCAGCACTCATCCCCAGGTACTGCGGGCGGCGCTGGCTGCCATTGCCATCCCCTTTATTCTGACGCTGCTACTGGTCAGTCAGGTCTACCTGCTGGGCAGCCTCTATTCGGACCGGCGTGACAAGAGCATTCTGTTCTGGAAATCCCTGCCGGTGTCCGAAACCCGGGTGGTACTGACCAAGCTGGCGTTCGGTGCGCTGGTGGGGCCGGGAATCTTTATCGGCGCCTCGCTGCTGGTGGGCCTGCTGCACCTGCTGATGTTGCTGGGGTATATCAGTTGGCAGTTGGGGGTGGATTTACCGGATATGGGCAGTCTGATCGGCACCTTTCTGGGCCACAGCCTGGCGCTGGTGTCCGGCTGGTTGCAGTTCTCACTCTGGTTCCTGCCGCTGTGGGCCTGGTTGCTGCTGGCCTCCGCCTACGCTAAAAAATCCCCGTTTCTGGTGGCCTTTGGAGTCCCGGCGGTGGCCATGGTGCTGGAGCTGTGGATACTGCGCAGTGTGGAATTGTGGCAGGCGATCTGGGTGCCCACCCATCGGTCCTTCGAAGGGCTGGTGCGGGCCCAGGCGCAACCCGAAGCCTGGCTGAGCCAGTGGGGCGAGACGCTGAGTGAACCGGCATTCTGGGCGGGTCTGGTGGTCGCGGCGGGCTTTACCATCGCGGCCATCTGGCTGCGCAATTACCGGTATGAGCTGTAAACTGATGCCCGCATGAAGGTTTGCAGGCTGGGAAACATATTAAGGAGACGATTTTGAGGTTATTTGGCTGGTTGCGGCGCGTGCCTTTGTCGCTGTTGATTATTGTGGTGGGCGTGCTGGGCTTCGTGGCGCTGCTCAATCTCAAGCCCCGGCCCGAGCCCCGCCCGGAGCCCGAGCCACCCCGCCCAGTGGTGGAGGTGGAGCGGGTGAAGTTGGAGGACCGGGCGCTGACCGTCGAGGCCCAGGGTACCGTCACGCCGCGTCGGGATATCCAACTGGTCAGTCAGGTGGGTGGGCAGATCATCGAGTCGGCACCGCAATTTGTGGCCGGCGGTCGGTTCCAGAAAGGGGATTGGCTGGTGCGGCTGGACCCTCGGGACTACCGCAATGCCCTCGCCCAGGCCGAAGCTCAACTGCGTGAGGCGGAGCGTCTGCTGGCCGAAGAGCGCGGCCGGGCCCGTCAGGCCGAGCGCGAGTGGCGGGATCTGGGCAATGCCGAGGCCAATGCGCTGTTTCTGCGCCAGCCCCAGATTGCCGCGGCCGAGGCGGCAGTGGCCTCCGCCCGGGCGGCGCGGGACCAGACCCAGTTGGAGCTGGAGCGCACCGAGGTACGCGCGCCCTTCGATGGTCGCATCCGACAGACCATGGCCGATCAGGGGCAGTTTATCGGGCCGGGCACGCCCGTGGCGGACGTTTATGAAGACACCCTCGCCCAGGTGCGCCTGCCCTTGACCGATGCTCAGGCGGCGCTGCTCAACCTGCCCTTTGGTGATGAACTGACCCAAGCGGCCCAACCATCGGTGACCCTGCACGGGCGAGCCTTGGGCGAAGACCACCAGTGGTCGGCCCGCTTGGTGCGCACCGAGGCCAGCCTGGACCCGCAGTCGCGCATGCTGTACGCCGTGGCGGAACTGCCGGAGCCCTTCAACACCGAGCGTCATGGCGCGCCGCTGCTGATGGGTTCCTTTGTGACCGCCGAGATTGAAGGCAAGCCGCTGACCGATATCGTTTCTTTGCCGATCACCGCCGTGTTTCAGCGCGACCGGCTGTACAGCGTCAGCGAGGACGGCGAGGTGGTGGAAAAGCAGGTGCGGGTACTCACCATCGAGGGCGAGCGAATCTGGGTCAAGGGGGATCTGCGCGACGGCGAGCCGGTGATCACCGACCGTCAGGGCTATGTCAGCCCGGGTGTGTCGGTCCGGATTGCCGGTGAGGAGGAGTCAACCCCAGAGCCTGCTGAAGACGAAGACGAGCCGGCGGAGCCGGAGGCTGAGGGCGGCGTATGAACCGGTTGATTCAGTGGTTTGTCGAGAACCGGGTAGCCGCCAACCTTCTGATGGTGCTGATCTTCATCGGCGCATTAGTGAGCACCAGCAAACTGGATAAAGAAGTCTTCCCGACGGTATCGCTCAACTTCATTGAAGTCTCCATGAACTACCCCGGGGCCGGGCCTTCGGAAGTGGAAGAACAGGTGGCCATCCGGATCGAGGAGGCCATCGCCGATATCGACGGCATTGAGGAAATCACCTCCACCTCCAACCAGGGCTGGGGCTCGGTGCGGGCCGAAGTGGTGGAAGGCTATGACCCCCAGCGGGTGCTGAACGACATCAAGACCCAAGTGGATGCCATCAGTACCTTCCCGGGTGACGTCGAGCGCCCGGTGACCCGGCAGATTGTCGGGCGCAGTTTTCTGATGAGCCTGGCGCTGTCCGGGGACGTCAGTGAGGCGGCCCTGAAGGAAACCGGCTGGCGGGTGCGCAATGAGTTGACACTGCTGGATGGGGTCAGCCATGTGGAGCTAAACGGCACCCGACCCTATGAGATGGGTATCGAGGTGTCCGAAGCCAGCCTGCGTCGCTATGGCCTGAGCTTTTCGGATGTGTCTAATGCCATTGCCGGCTCGTCCCTGAATGTGCCCGCCGGGGTGATTCGCGCCCACGGCGGCGATATCCAGATTCAGACCCGCAACCAGGCCTACACCGCCGAGGATTTCGGCAAAATCCCGGTGATCACCGCCGCCGATGGCACCCAGGTGATGTTGAGGGATGTGGCCGAGATCCGGGACGGCTTTGATGACTGGAGCGTATTCGCTCAGTTCAACGGCAGACCGGCGGTCTTTCTGGACCTGTCGATTACCGAGAATCCGGACATCGTCGCCTCCGCCCGAGAGGTGGAAGCCTACATTGAGCGGACCCGGGACATTCTGCCGGCGGGGATGACCCTGGAAGTCTGGCGGGATATGTCGACCCTGTACGAGAGCCGGTTGAACCTGCTGCTGGAAAACGCCATTACCGGCCTTCTGCTGGTGTTTGTGGTGCTGATGCTGTTCCTGCGCCCGGTGTTGGCGGCCTGGGTCTGCGTGGGCATCGCCACCGCCTTTGCCGGTGCGGTCTGGTTGCTGCCCTATGCCGGGGTGAGCGTGAATATGATCTCCCTGTTTGCGTTCTTGCTGGTTCTGGGGATTGTAGTGGACGATGCCATTATTGTGGGTGAGAGTATTTACACCCGCCATCAGCATGGTCTCAAAGGCACGTCCAGCGCGGCCAGCGGTGCCAAAATGGTCGCGACGCCGGTATTTCTGGCGGTAATCAGCACCATGATCTTTTTTGCCCCCATGATGGCTGTCCCCGGCGCCATGGGCACCGTCACCTTTGCCATCCCGGTGGTGGTGATTCTGTGCCTGCTGTTCTCCCTGATTGAGAGTCTGCTGATACTGCCTTCCCACCTCTCCCACCTGAAACCGGAACGGGAGAGTAAGAACCCACTGTTGCGCAAACTGACTCACGCCCGCCAGAAAGTGGCGGACAGTCTGGACTGGTTCGCCGACCGGGTGTATCTGCGTTACCTCACCCGGATGCTGGAACACAAACTGGCCACCTTGGCGGGGTTTGCGGTGGCGTTTCTGCTGTCCCTGGGGGTGTTTATCGGCGGCTGGCTGATCGTGAGCTTTATGCCCATGGTGCCCTCGGACTACCTGGAAGCACGGGTCACCCTGCCCGAGGGCACCCCATTCCATGAAACCACCCGCATCATGCGTCAGGTCGAATCGGCGGCCCTGGGGCTGGATCAGGATGAGGAGCTGACCGGCGGGAGTGAAGAAGACCTCATTGAAGGCATCCAGACCTGGGCCTGGGGTGAAAACGTCTATGTGTCGGTGGGCCTGGTCGGTGCCGAGGAGCGGGACATCGGGAGCCCGGAAGTGAGCCGCCGCTGGCGGGAACTGATCGGCGATATTCCAGAGGCCAAGGAATTCCGGCTGGACTTCACCATCAACGCCGCCGGGGACGATATCAACCTGAACCTGAGCATTGCCGATAACGATCTGGATGCCCAGCGCGAGGCCGCCGAAGCGGTCAGTCGGGTGCTGGCCCAGTTTCCGGGGGTGTATGACGTCGAGAACACCATCGAGAAGGCCCGTCAGGAAATCAATATCGAGCTGCGCCCGGCGGCGGAGTCTCTGGGGGTGACCCTCGGTCAGGTGGCCGAGCAGGTGCGTCAGGCGTTTTACGGCGCCGAGGTACAACGCATTCCCCGCGGCATTGAGGACGTGCGGGTTCTGGTGCGCTATCCGCGCGAGGAGCGGGCGCATATTTCCCAACTGGATCGGATGCGTATCCGCCTGGCCGATGGCACCCAGATTCCCCTGCTCGACGTGGCCCGCATCGACTTCGTGCCCGGCTACTCCACCATTGAGCGCCGGGATCGCAAGCGCACCATCGGTATCAGCGCCAGCGTCGAGGAGGGCGAGGACGCCAATGCCATCGTGGCGGAACTGTTGCGCGAACACCTGCCCGAGTGGCAGCAGCGGTTCCCGGGGCTGACCCTGTCCCCCGATGGCAATATGCAGGACCAGGCGGACTTCATGAGTTCGATGAGCAAGAACTTTGTCCTGGCGGTGCTGCTGATCTACGGCATCATGGCGGTCAACTTCCGCTCCTATTGGCAGCCCGTGATCATCCTGACCGCCATTCCTTTCGGCTTTATGGGCGCGGTCATCGGCCACCTGGTGATGGGCCGGGAAATCAGCATGCTGTCCATGCTCGGCTTTATCGCCTGTGCCGGGGTGGTGGTGAATGACAATCTGGTCCTGCTGGATCGGATCAACAGCCTGCGCCATCAAGGCCTGGTGGTGCTGGAGGCGGTGCTTCAGGCCGGGCGGGACCGTTTCCGGGCCATTGTGCTCACCTCGGTCACCACCTTTATTGGCCTGATGCCGATCATGGCGGAGCAGAGCGTGCAGGCGCGGTTCCTGATTCCGATGGTCATTTCCCTGGCCTTTGGGGTACTCTTTGCCACCACGGTGACCCTGATACTGGTGCCGACCCTGTACCTGGCCGCTGACCGGGTCGGGCAGCGCTGGGCGACCTGGCGCGGGCGTCGTCAGGGTCCAGACATTGATGACGATGGAGCCTTGAATGAACCAACCCCATGACGAAGACACCTTCTGGAACCTGGTGGACGAATTTATCGAAAACGCCAATCAGGCGGTGGACCAGGCCGGTGACCCGGCGCTGGTATCCGCTGCCCTGCTTCAGGCCTGTTCCCGTTTCAGCGCCTTTGTGGTTGCGACCTCATCCCTGGATCGCAAGGAGTACACCGATGAAATTCCGTCCGCTCTGTCGTTTTTGAGCGGCCAGTTCCGCGAGCAGTTGGAGGCGGACCTGGAGGACTATCGGGAGCATTACAAGGTGTACATCGCCAACGAACGTCCGGATGAACCCCTGCACTGAAGTCACATTCCAACACTTTTTTACGGTGTGGTGACGCCGGCTTATGCTAGCCTCCAGAGCGTCGTCGGGTGGGCTGGGCATCCAGCCAGCTTTACCCCGCGTACCCCAGTGTCACCTTTGAACTCGCCGACGGCTTTCGGATCGGCTTCGATGGAGTGCAAGCATGCATTTACCCAAGCTGATGGCCGGTGCCGTTTCAGCCTTACTGACTTTTCCTGCTTACGCGGATGTGGACTGGATTACCGGTGTCTGGCACAACGACCTCTTTGCCGGTACCGATGGGGGTGGCTACACCAACGGTCTCTACGTGTCCTGGTTTGACCTCGCCGACACCGTTCCGGAGCGGTACGATGTGCCGTTTCTGGTGATGCCCTTTGACGGATGGTTGCTGCCCGACCCCTATGGCGAACTGCAGGTGACCGAGTTCACCATCGGCCAGGCCATGTTGACCCCGAAAGATATTGAAAAGCCGGTGCCAGACCCGAACGATGCGCCCTACGCCGGTCTTCTGCAGCTGCGGGCGGCCTACACCGTTATCGGAGACGATGTGGCCGATACGCTCGGCGTCACCGTGGGCATTGTTGGCCCCTCCTCCGGCGCCGATGAAGTACAGCGGGCCGTGCACAAAATGGTCGGAGCAACCGAGCCTCAGGGCTGGGACTACCAGGTCAAAGACGAGCCGGTCGGCCAGATTGAGCGCACCCGGGTCTGGCGGTTTGGTCCGGCGCCGAGCGAAGAGCCCCATGCCGATCTGCTCCTGGTGGGCAGCGGCACCCTGGGCAACCTGGAGAGCGCCGCCGGTGCGGCGGTCATTCTTCGCTACGGCACCCGACTGGAGCGTAGCTTTGGTACCGCGGCCCAGATTGTCGGACGGGTCAGTACCCCCATGGCCATTGATGGCGGTTGGAGTGTCTATATCGGAGGCGGTGCGGAGTATGTGTACAACCAGATCTTTGTCAGCGGTGGCGGCCTGCGCTCCGGCCAGAGCGGTGATCTGCGCCACGATCAATACGCGGGTTACATCGGCGCCTCCTACGCCTGGGAGCGTTTCAGCCTCACCTTCAGCTTTGTGAACAACAGCAACCTGGACAAGAACGCCACCGCCCGACAGCGTTTTGGCGCCTTGAAGCTGGGCTGGAAACTGTAAGTCATGCTATGCCACACCTGATTGTCCTCGGCAGTGTCTGGCCCGAACCGAAATCTTCAGCGGCGGGCACCCGTATGGTGCAACTACTGGAAGAGTTTCAGCGGTCCGACTGGCGGATCACCTTTGCCAGCGCCGCCCTGCCCTCCCAGCACCGGCTCGATCTTCCGGCGCGAGGTATCGCGGAAGCGGCCGTTGAACTGAACGCGGACAGCTTCGACCGCTGGCTCGCCGAGCAAGCGCCGGATGCTGTGCTCTTTGATCGCTTTATGACCGAGGAGCAGTTTGGCTGGCGGGTTGAGCGAACCTGCCCAAGCGCCGTGAGGCTGCTGGATACCGAAGACCTGCACAGCCTGCGCGCCGCCCGCTGGGCACGGCTGAAACGTCGTCAGTCCCTTGCTGGCTCCGAAGCCGAGCGCCAGTCGGTCGGCCCGGAAACCGCCGCCCCCGACGAACTGTTTCAGGAAATGGCCGACAGCGACCTGCTGCAGCGCGAGCTGGCCGCGATTTATCGCTGCGACCTGAGCCTGATGATTTCCGAGTTTGAAATGCAGCTGCTGACGGATACCTTCGAGGTGCCGCCGTCCTTGCTGATGTACCTGCCCCTCTGGGCCTCATCCGAGCGGAACCCCCTGCCCTTTGAGTCGCGCGAGCACTTTGTCAGTATCGGCAACTTTCGCCACGCCCCCAACTGGGATGCGGTGTTGTGGCTGAAACACGACCTGTGGCCGCGCATCCGCGCGGCTCTTCCCGAAACTGAATTGCATCTGTACGGCGCCTATCCGCCACCCAAAGCCACCGCGCTGAACAACCCCCGGCAGGGCTTCCGGGTGCTCGGTTGGGCGGAAGATGCCCGCGAGGTGATGGGACGGGCACGCGTCTGCCTGGCGCCGCTGCGCTTTGGGGCCGGTATCAAGGGCAAGCTGCTGGACGCCATGGTCTGTGGCACGCCCAGTGTGACCACCTCGGTGGGTGCTGAAGCCATGGCTGACCAGAACCATTGGCCGGGCGTGGTGGCTGATGATGCCGACGCTCTTCTCGAGGCAGCAGTCTCTCTGTATCAGGACAAAACTCGATGGCAATCGGCCCAGATCCAAAGCCGGACAACTCTGGCCCAGCGATTTTCTCCCCAGCGGTTTGAGGGTGCTCTGCTCGATCGCCTGCGTACCCTGCAAACCACTCTGGTCGACCATCGACGTCGCAATATTGTCGGCACGATGTTGCGTCACCATCAACACCGCAGC
The DNA here is from genome assembly GCF_003762925.1 of Marinimicrobium koreense. Classification (NCBI taxonomy): domain Bacteria; kingdom Pseudomonadati; phylum Pseudomonadota; class Gammaproteobacteria; order Cellvibrionales; family Cellvibrionaceae; genus Marinimicrobium; species Marinimicrobium koreense. The sequence continues at coordinate 2,730,304 of NZ_RJUK01000001.1, read as the reverse complement.
ACCCAGTACATGAGCCAATGGATCGAGGCCAAAAACCGCCTCGCCGCCCGTGACGATTCGCACAATAGTCCCTGAACCGTTAAGCTAACTGTGTACTAACGGTTTGCGACTCTCGAGTGTCGAGCCGTGCCACCGATACCGACTGTAGGTCGGGTTAGCCAAAAACGTAACCCGACAAAAGCCGGACAAAACCCAAAGGCCTTCTATACCATGAGAACACCCGCCATCCCCGCCAATGAGGTTGAACGCACAGCCGCCGTTGACGCCCTGGCGATGGTGCACTCCCCCGCCGAGGAACGCTTTGACCGGATCACCCGACTGGCGTGCAGACTGTTTGACGTACCGATTTCGCTGGTCACCCTGATCTCCCGGGACAAACAGTGGTTCAAGTCCGCGCAGGGACTCGGGGTGCCGGAAACTCCGAGAGATGTCGCTTTCTGCGCCCACGCCATCAACCATGATGAACTGCTGCTGGTCGAAGACGCGCGAGTGCACCCGGACTTCCATGACCACCCGGCGGTTACCGACGACCCCCATGTCCGTTTTTACGCGGGCCAGCCCATTCAATATCAGGGCCAACTGGTCGGCACTCTGTGCCTGGTGGATTATGCGCCGGGGACCTTAACGGAGGAGCAGAAAGATACCTTGCGCAGTCTGGCGGCGTGGGTGGAGAACGAGCTAAGGGTGGAGGCGCTCAGTGCGGAACAGACCCAGTTACTTGACGAGCTGGATGAAGCCCGGCGGAACGCCCTGATCGACCCACTGACCAAGGCCTGGAATCGCCAGGGGATGGACGTATTGATGCAACGGGAGTTGGCGGTGGCGCAGCGGTCGGGCTCAGATGTTTGTGTGATGCTGGTCGACGTGGATTATTACAAACAGGTCAATGATCGTTATGGACACGTCGCCGGTGACGAAGTCTTGCGAGAAGTGGCGCAGCGGCTCCGGGGTGCTGTTCGGCCGCAGGATGTGGTGGCGCGCTACGGAGGCGATGAGTTCCTGGTGTTTGCCGCTCAGTGCCCGGCAGAAATGGGACAGTTTCTGGCGCGGCGGTTGGTCGAGCGGGTCAGTGGTCGACCGGTGACGGCAGAGGGCGTGGAGATACCCCTGACTCTGAGTATCGGGGTGACCGCCGCCAATGCCGGCCCCGGCGTGTTGGCCACCAAATTGGTCAATGCCGCCGATCAGGCGCTCTATGAAACCAAAGCCGCGGGTCGAAACGGGATGACCTTCCGGGCTTTTGCTTGATCAACCCAGCGTTGGTTGTTGATCGATCTAAACATTTTTAATATAAAAAATCTTCAGCATTTCAAATCTGTCTAACCAAAAAAGATTCTGACGAAAGTCGTTTCGGGCCAGGACTTGACTGGCCCGAACTGCGAACGACGTCTCGTTTTTGAAATTTCCCGATGTGCTTGAATCGCCCCGTGAGAGAGGAGCGGTGCTGAAAGGATGCGTACAGCCTAAACCGACAACCATAACGTTAATCAAAAGGTTCAAGCATCATGGAAACTATCAACCCCAACCGGTTCTTACGCCGGTGCCTCGCCGTGGCTCTGTGTAGCTCCCTGGCCACCATCGCCCACGCCGATCTCGGCAGCAATCTTGCCCTCAGCGGCGGTGCTGACGGTTCGAGTAAAGGCGGTGGCAGCAGCTATGGCAACGTCAATGACGGCGATCTGAACAGTTACTGGCAGCCCAGTGGCACCAGTGGTGAGCGGATCGGCGTGAAAAATTTTGATGCCACGTTCAATACTGTGATCATCCGTGAACTCAATGGCGCCACCACCGGGTGGCGTCTTGAAGATCACGATACCAACGAAGTGCTAGCGTCAGGCTCTACTTTGGGCAGCGAGCGGGTGATCAGCGGATTTGGTGACCGACAGATGTACAAGGTCAACCTGGTTATTGAAAGCGCCAACAGTGCACCGCAGATTGCCGAATTCGAGATCTACAACGATTCCGACGGCGGCGGTAGCTCATCCAGCAGCTCCAGCAGTTCGTCGTCCAACTCCTCGGATTCTGGCGGCGAAACCGTTCGCTACGAGTCGGAAAACGCGGTCGATTTTGACGGCGTGGTGGCCACCAATCACTCCGGCTACAGTGGCAGCGGCTTCGTTGACCTTCTCAACGACAGTAACAGCTACATTGAATGGGTGGTCAATCAGGCGGATTCCGGCAACGCGACCCTGACGTTCCGGTACGCCAACGGCACTACCGCCAACCGTCCGATGACGGTCAGCGTGAATGGCCAGGTGGCGCATTCCAGCGTTGACTTCGAGGGCACCGGTGGCTGGTCCAGTTGGGACATCCAGACCGTGACGGTCAACCTGGCGGCGGGCAGCAATGTGATCCGCGCCGATGCCACGGTATCCTCGGGTGGGCCGAACTTCGATTACATTGAAGTCAGCGGCGGGGATGGTTCCTCCAGCTCCAGCAGCTCATCCTCGAGCTCGTCGTCCAGTTCTTCGTCCAGCTCGGTACCCAGCGATCCGGGTTCCCCGCTCTCCTGTCAGGAGGCCAACACGGTGCGTGGCTTTGCCTCCCTCGGTGGCGGCACCACGGGCGGTGCCGGCGGTGATGTGGTGACCGTTTCCTCGGGCACCGAACTGGAAGCGGCCCTGGATAACAAAGGCAGCAATCCGCTGACCATCTATGTCGATGGCACCATCACGCCCGGAAATTCCAGCGTGAGCAAGTTCGATATCAAGGACATGAACGACGTGTCCATCATCGGTGTGGGCAACAATGCCCTGTTTGATGGTATCGGCATCAAGATCTGGCGCGCCAACAATGTGATTGTCCGCAACGTCACCATGCGCTATGTCCGTATTGGCGACAAGGACCACATCACCATTGATGGCCCGTCCAGCAACATCTGGATTGACCACAACACCTTCTACAACTCGCTGGATGTGGGCAAGGACTACTACGACGAATTGGTCAGTGGTAAGAACGATATTGATAACATCACGGTCAGCTACAACATCCTGCGCGATAGCTGGAAGACCTCTCTGTGGGGCAGCAGTGATGGCGATGACTCCCACCGCCGGGTGACCTTCTGGGGCAACCACTGGGAAAACGCCAACTCCCGCTTGCCGCTGTTCCGTTTTGGTGAGGGTCATGTCATCAACAACTACTACGACGGCATACTCAGCACCGGCATCAATTCGCGGATGGGTGCCACTATCCGGATTGAAGGCAATGTGTTCGAGAACTCCCAGAACCCGATTGTCTCTTTCTACAGTGACGAAATCGGCTACTGGGATGTCCAGGACAACATTTTCTCCAATATCACCTGGGAAGAAGGATCAGGGGACGACATCATTGCCGGCCCCAATGTCCAGTCAACAGTCAGCTACACACCGCCCTACAGCTACTCTGCGCTTCCAGCGTCGGATGCCAAAGGGCATGTGCTGGCCAACGCCGGAGCCGGTGTGATCAGTAATTGCGTTGCACCCTGATCCCATCTGACTGACCCCAACCCGGTTTAGGCTGACACCCGCGGAGTTCGCTCCGCGGGTATTTCATTCAAAACTCTGATATCGCGACTCTCTCGCTATTTCAAACTTATCTAACCGGTTTCGTTGCGGCTAAATAAGTGTGACCTGGTTCACATTTTGGCTGGCTGAGAATGTGATTGAATCCCCGGTGAGAGACAGGAGCGGTGCTGAACGGACGCAAACCAAAAAACCATAACGTCAAACAAGGTTACGCACATGACAATCATCAACCAATCCGGGCGTATCAGCCGATACGCCTCCAAGGTCGTTTATTCCTCATTATTTTTTGCCTGTATCGCTCAAGCTGATCTGGGGCCGAACCTGGCGCTGGATGCCGGGGCCGATGGTTCCAGTAAAGCCAGTGGCAGCAGCTATGGCAACGCCATTGATGGCGACATGGCGAGCTACTGGCAACCGGGCTCCAGCAGTGATGAACGGATCGGTGTGAAAAACATCGGCAGCAGCTTCAATACTGTCATCATTCGTGAGCTGAACGGTGCCACGACGGGCTGGCGTCTTGAAGACCACGACACCGGTGAGGTGTTTGCCAGTGGTTCAACGCTTGGCTCCGAGCGGATCATTTCCGGCTTCGGTGACCAGAGCCTGTATAAAATCAATCTGGTGATCGAGAGCGCCAGTGGCGCACCGCAGATTGCGGAGTTCGAAGTGTACAGCGCGACCGACAGCGGAAGCGCCAGCTCATCGTCTTCGAGTTCGTCGACATCATCAAGTAGCTCCTCCTCGGAGTCGTCCAGTTCCGAAAGCAACAGCTCGGATACGTCTTCCGATAGTTCATCCTCCGAAAGTAGCAGCTCCTCTGAAAGCTCCTCCAGCAGTTCTTCGAGTTCCCAGCCCGGCACACCGGGTGAAGTGCTGTCCTGTGAACAGGCCAACACCGTTCAGGGTTTTGCGTCCCTGGGCGCCGGCACGACCGGTGGTCAGGGCGGGGATGAAGTGACGGTGAGCACCGGCTCCGAGCTGGCCGCGGCACTCAGTAACAAAGGCGGCGCCCCGTTGACCATCTACGTCGATGGCATCATTACCCCGGACAATTCCAACGTGACCAAATTCGATATCAAGGACATGAACGACGTGTCCATCATCGGCGTGGGCGATAACGCCCTGTTTGACGGTATTGGCATCAAGATCTGGCGCGCCAATAATGTGATCGTGCGCAACATCACCATGCGCTACGTCCGCATTGGCGATAAAGATCACATTACCATTGACGGTCCGTCCAGCAATATCTGGATCGATCACAATACTTTCTACAACTCGCTGGACGTGGACAAGGACTACTACGACGAGTTGGTCAGTGGTAAAGGTGAGATCGACAACATCACCATCAGCTATAACATCCTGCGTGATAGCTGGAAAACCTCCCTGTGGGGAAGTAGTGACGGTGACGATTACGACCGCCGGATCACCTTCTGGGGGAACCACTGGGAGAACGCCAACTCGCGCTTGCCGTTGTTCCGCTTTGGTGAAGGGCATATCGTCAATAACTACTACGATGGCGTGATCAGCACCGGGATCAATTCACGTATGGGGGCCACCCTGCGTATTGAGGGCAATGTGTTCGAAGACGCTCAGAACCCGATCGTCTCCTTCTACAGCAGTGAGCTGGGCTACTGGGACGTTGAAGATAATACCTTCAATAACGTCAATTGGGTTGAGTACCCCAGCGATGGCGTGATTGCCGGACCTGATGTGCAGTCCACCACCAGCTATCTGCCCCCGTACAGCTACAGTCGTCTGTTTGCGGCGGATACCAAGGCTCACGTGTTGGCCAATGCGGGCGCCGGTATCGTGACCGATTGCCTTGATGCGCCGGTCAGTGGCGGCGGGGAGCAGTCATCCAGCTCGTCTTCCAGCAGTCAGAACAGTTCCAGTGAGTCCTCTTCAGAGAGTTCGTCGTCCGGTAATTCTTCCAGTGATAGCGGTGAGCCGGTTGAGTTGGGCAGTAATCTGGCTCTGAGTGGTGGCGCCGACGGTTCCAGCAAGGGTGGCGGTACCAGCTATGGCAACGTCAATGACGGCAATCTGGCCAGCTACTGGCAGCCGAGCGGCACCAGTGGTGAACGCATCGGAGTGAAAAATTTCAGTGGTACTTTCAATACCGTGATCATCCGTGAGCTCAATGGCGCCACGGAAAGTTGGCGTCTGGAAGATCACGATACCAATGAAGTACTCGCATCCGGCTCGACCCTGGGCAGCGAACGGATCATCACCGGTTTTGGTGACCGAGACCTGTACAAAGTCAACCTGGTTATCGACAGCGCCAGCAGTGCGCCGCAGATTGCCGAGTTTGAAATCTACAACGCGACCGGTGACGTATCTGACGGCGGCTCGTCCTCCAGCAGTTCGTCCAGTGACTCGTCTTCCAGCTCGTCTGACAGCAGCGACAGTTCGTCCAGCGATTCCTCATCGTCGGACAGCTCCAGCAGCAATTCGAGCAGCTCAAGCAGTCAGTCGAGCAGTAGCTTCCCGGATTACTCTGGACCGCTGAGTAATGATTGCGTGGAGTTGGCTACCAACCCAAACGTCAACTGGCGCGATACATCGCTGCAGAGTGATCAGGAGATTGTGGAATGTCTGGCGCAGACTCTGGGCCGTGCCGTGGGCTATGGTGAAAACGCTCTGGGCGGCTATGACCCTAATGGCAACAGCACGCTGACTGTGATTACCAAAAGTAGCAGTGACTCGGTAGAGCAGCAGATCTTTGATGCCATGAGCAGCGAAGATCATCACTGGATTGTGTTCGACAAGAATGACTTTGCGCCCGAAACGGAAGTGGCCATGTACCGTCTGCACTGCAGCAACTCGGATGTTCTGAGCCGTATCGGTGGTACCGAGGCGGAGTGTGTCGATTACCGTCAGTGGTGTTCGAATCGCGGCTATAACGATCACGATCAGTGTCTGGAGGAGTTCTTCAACAATCGTCTGGACGATAAAGACCTTCCCATTCGCAACCCGGTGATCAGTTCCAATACCACCATCGACGGTCGCATGAGTAATGCCTACTTCCGCTTCAGTGGTTTTGCCATCGGGAAGGACAGCTCCGGTCAGCCGACCCAGACCGCCAACAGCGTGATTCTGACCCACCTGGATTTCCGCGGCGCCGGCCACACCGAAGATCACGGACTGGACCCGGACATGATTCGCTCTACCGGTGCGTCTCACGATATCTGGATTCACAAGAACACGTTTGACCTGACCGGTGACTCGGCGTTTGACGTGAAAGTCGGTGCCTACGATATCACCATGTCGTTCAACCGGGTGGTGGACGTCAAACGTGCCGCTTTGCACGGATCCAGTGATAGTCGTGAGATCAACGAAAACATCACCACTACCATGCACCACAATGCCTTTGTGACCCGGGATGATCTGTACTTCGATTTTGGCAACACGGCGCGCCGGGTTCCGCTGATCCGTCGGGGCACGTCCCATATGTGGAACAACCTGTTCATGAACTACCGCAAAGACATCATCAGTGTCCGCGTGGGTGCCGACCTTCTATGGGAGGACAATGCGCTGGTCATCAATGGCGACTTCCAGGAGAAAGACGATATCAACAGCGCGCTGGACGAGCTGCAGGGCAACCTGACCCGCGATGTCAGCGGCGGCAGCTACCGCGCCGATGGGGTTTACCTATGGTTCGGTAATAGCGCGTGCGATATCAACGCCTCAACCCAGCGTGCGCTGACGGATGCGTCGGGCAGTGTCGGTGATCTGTCTCAGCAGTACACCGTGGCGTCTCGCGATACGATCAATGATTTCCGGCTGGATGCGGGACAGGACTTGATTGATTACGTGAGCGCGACCGCCGGCAAGCACGGCGAGCTGCCGTTCAACTCGCCGCTCGCGGGCGATATTTACTACGTTTTGAGTCTGGGCAAGGTGCCCTGTCAGTAAACCCGTCGATTTCCAACGACGGCGAATCCCCTCGCTTGACTGGCCGACCTTTGTGTCGGCCCTTTTTTGTCCGTCTCAACGGTATTCCCCATGGCGGGCCGGACGTTACGAATTGATATGTCCGTTATTTATTGGTCTGGTGATGATTCAAGCCAGGGTCTGCGGCCGTCTTTGCGGCCGACAGGGAGGGTTTTGGCGGTGGACTCGATCCAGTCCCGGACTTCTTCGGTCAACTGCTTGCGATCTTTCCCCTCGCTGGAAATCGGCTCGCCGATCACCATCGTGATGGTGCCCGGGTACTTCAGGTAATCCTTATGGGGCCAGCATTCGGCACCATTGTGGGCCACCGGGATGACCGGGCAGCCGGCGGTGCAGGCAATATCGGCGCCGCTGCGGGCGTAGGGCACCACCTGACCGGGACGGGTGCGGGTACCCTCCGGGAAAATCAGCACGTTATTGCCATCCTTGATGGCCTGGACGCCCTTCTTCTTCACATCACGCAGCGCCTGGGTTTTATTGCTCCGATCGATGGCGATGGGTTTCAGTGCCGCCAGGCCCCAACCGAAAAACGGGATGCGCAGCAGTTCTTTTTTTAGAATGGTGGAGATGGGCTGGAAGAACAGTTGTAAGTACAGGGTTTCCCACACGCCCTGGTGCTTGGACATCACCACATAGGGTTGCAGATCGTTGCGGATATCGCCTCGCACCTCAATGCGGATATTGCAGCAGAACCAGAGCCAGAACATCACGAAGCGGTTCCACTGATTGATCAGCCGGTAGCGCCATTGGTAGGGGAGAAACGGCCAGATCAGCGTGCTCAGGGCACCAAACAGAATCCCCGATCCGTAGTAGCCAATATCGAAAATCGTGGTGCGGACGTAGAGAAAGGCTTTGTACAACACGGTTAACGCTGTCCTTCGTGGTCTTGCGGATCAGAGGCGGCGCCGGCCTGCTCGGGCTCTGACAGCAGGGCTGTCACCGCGGCCTCCAGGTGGTCGAAAATGCGCACCTGTTCCAGCTCGCCGGCATCCAGGAACGAAGCCAGTTCGGCTTCGGTCTCACGCCCGCGCCCGGTGCGCACCAGGCAGGGCTGACAGCCCTTGGTCAGGGCTGCTTGCAGATCTTTGCTGGTGTCGCCCACAAACCAGGCCGACTGCACCGAGGTGTTGAACACCGCCTCGATGGCATCGAGCATGCCGGTTTTGGGTTTGCGGCACTTGCAGTCCTCGTCCGGGTGGTGGGGGCAGTAAAAAATCGCCTCCAGCTTGCCGCCGTTTTCTTCCACCAGGGCGGTAAGTTTGGCGTGCATGGCCTCCAGGTCGTCCAGGTCGAAAAGGCCCCGGGCGAGGCCGGACTGGTTGGTGGCCACTACCGGTGTAAAACCGGCCCGACTGAGCCGGGCAATGGCTTCAATGCTGCCGGGAATGGGCTGCCATTCCTCGACGGACTTGATGTAATCGCCGGCGTCTTCGTTGATCACGCCGTCCCGGTCCAGAATGATCAGTTTCATGGTTCAGCCTTTCGCCGGAGCGAGCAGGGAAATATCGGCGACCGCCAGGAACAGGTCACCCAGTTGCTGCAGCAGTGCCAGACGGTTATTGCGCAGCTTGTCATCCTCCGCGTTGACCATTACCTGGTCAAAGAAGGCATCCACTGGCTCCTGCAGGTCCGCCAGCTGCGTCAGCGCCTCGGTGTAAGCGCGCTTGGCAAACAGCGGCTCGACGAGGGTTGCCTTGGCCTGTACGGCTTCGGCCAGGGCTTTCTCGGCGGACTCCTGCAGCAGGGCCGGGTCGAGCTCACCGGCCGGCGCGCCGGACTTGGCCAGAATATTGGCTACCCGCTTGTTGGCGGCGGCGAGCGCCTGGGCCTGGGGCAACTGATAAAACTCGTGCACCGCCTTCACCCGCTGGTCGATATCCAGAGGATTGCTGACTTTGCGCGCGCTTACCGCAAGGAACACTTCCACCGGAATGCCGGCGTCTTCGTACCAGGCGCGGAAGCGCTCGAGCATATAATCCAGTATCCGATCCACCAGACCATCGGTGTCGGTCAGTCCGGTGTGTTGGGCCACGGCCTGTTCCAACAGGGTGCGCAGGTCCAGGTCGAGTTGCTTGTCCACCAGCAGGCGAAGCACGCCCAGGCTGGCCCGGCGCAGGGCAAAGGGATCTTTCGAGCCGGTGGGCTGCTGGCCGATGCCGAAAATACCGGTAATGGTATCCAGGCGATCCGCCAGGGCGATAATGGCCCCGGTGGTGGTTTCCGGCAGTGCGTCGCCGGCAAACTTGGGCAGGTACTGCTCCTGCATGGCCTGGGCGACGTCTTTGTTTTCGCCGTCGTTGCGGGCGTAGTAGTAACCGGCGATGCCCTGCATATTGTCGAACTCCAGCACCATTTCGGTGACCAGATCCGACTTGCACAGGGTGCCGGCACGCTCGGCCAGTGCTTCATCGGCGCCCAGTTGCGCGGCAATCTGTTTGGCCAGGGCGGCGATGCGCTCGGTTTTCTCGAACACGCTGCCAAGCTGTTTCTGGAACACGATGGGCTTGAGCTGCTCACGGCGACTTTCCAGAGTGTGCTTGAGGTCGGTATCGAAGAAGAAGGCAGCATCGGACAGGCGCGGGCGGATCACCCGCTCGTTGCCGTCGATGACCTGTTCCGGATCGTCGCTTTCGATATTGGCCACGGTGATGAAGTGGGGCATCAGCTTGCCCTGAGCGTCCACCAGGTGAAAGTACTTCTGGTGTTCTTTCATGGAGGCAATCAGCGCTTCGGCGGGCACGTTCAGGAAGCGCTTTTCGAAGTTGCCCAGCAGCGCCACCGGCCACTCCACCAGCGCGGTCACTTCATCCAGAAGATCGTCGTCGATCACCGCCGTACCGCCGACTTTTTTGGCTTCCGCGTCCACCTGCTCGCGAATCAGGTCCCGACGGGCGTCCATATCGGCCAGCACATAGCCGGTGGAGGCCAGTTTCTCGAGATAGTCGCTCGGGTTGAACAGATCCAGCTCGTGGTTGTAATGGAAGCGGTGGCCGCGGGTGCAGCGGTTGGCGCGCAGGCCGAGCACCTCGGCGTCGACGATTTCATCGCCGTAGAGCATCACCAGCCAGTGGGCCGGACGGACAAATTCGGTGCGGCTGGCGCCCCAGCGCATGCGTTTGGCGATGGGCAGCTTGGCCAGAGCGTCATTGACAATATCGCCGAGCAGCTCCACCACCGACTGGCCGCCGGCCTTGGAGCGGGCCACCAGTTTGTCCGCCTTACCGTCATTCTCGGTGGTCAGCTCGGTCACGCTCAGGCCGTTTTTGCTGGCAAAGGCCTCGGCGGCCTTGGTGGGGTTGCCGTCCTGATCGAAGGCGATCTTGGCCGGCGGGCCGTAGGTGACCACCTCTTTGACCGGGGTCTGCTCTGCCAGGTCTCTCACCAATACCGCCAGGCGGCGCGGGCTGGCGTAGGCGTGAATGGCATTGTAGTCCAGATCCTGGGTGTCCAGGCCGCCGGCGATGCCCTCGCGCAACGCGTTCATCAGGGTTTTCAGGGCTTTGGGGGGCAGCTCTTCGGTGCCCAGTTCAAACAGAAAATCGGCACTCATTGGTCGTCTCCCTCTGCCGCGAGAAGTTCATTGCGCAGGGCTTCGGGGGCCAGGGGGAAGCCCAGGGCCTTGCGGGCGTCGAAGTAGGCCTGAGCGACGGCCCGGGCCAGGCTGCGCACCCGCAGAATAAAGCGCTGCCGTTCAGTCACGGAAATGGCGTGACGGGCGTCCAGCAGGTTGAACGCGTGGGAGGCCTTCATCACCATTTCATAGGCCGGCAGGGGCAGCCCCTCCCCGATCAGGCGCTCGCTCTCGCGCTCGTAGACATCAAAACTGTTGAACAGCGACTCGGTGTCGGCCTGCTCGAAGTTGTATTTGGACATTTCCACTTCGTTCTGGTGGAACACATCGCCGTAGGTGACCTTGTCGCCCGCCGGGTTCACGGTCCAGACCAGATCGTAAATGGAGTCCACCCCTTGCAGGTACATGGCAATCCGCTCCAGACCATAGGTGATCTCGCCGGTGACCGGGTAGCACTCGAGGCCACCCACCTGTTGGAAGTAGGTGAACTGGGTGACTTCCATGCCGTTCAGCCAGACTTCCCAGCCCAGGCCCCAGGCCCCGAGGGTGGGCGATTCCCAGTTATCTTCCACAAAGCGGATGTCGTGGATCGCGGGATCAATGCCCAGCTCCTTCAGCGAACCCAGGTACAGCTCCTGAATGTTGGCCGGGGAGGGCTTCATTACCACCTGAAACTGGTAATAGTGCTGCAGCCGATTGGGATTCTCGCCGTAGCGGCCGTCGGTGGGCCGGCGGCAGGGCTGCACGTAGGCGGCGTTCCAGGTTTCCGGGCCGATCGAGCGCAGGAAGGTGGCCGGGTGAAAGGTGCCCGCGCCCACTTCCAGGTCCAGCGGTTGCAGGATCACGCAGCCCTGGCGTGCCCAGTAGGATTGCAGGGCGAGAATCAGCCCCTGAAAGGTACTGACATCGGGCGAGTGGGCGCCGGCGGGGGTTTGACTGTCTGACACGGGTAACCTGCCTCCGAGCATGAGGTCGAGAAATTGAAGTCGCGTTATATAACGCGCCAGTCGCTAGGACGCTGATGGTGCACCAGGGCCCTGAGCGAAAACAGCCGCGAATTATAGCGGTAGTTGGGGGGTGATTGGTACGGCTGGTTGCCGTAAACTGCGCGCACTTTGGCGATTTAACGGTGGTTTAGGCATGAAAGAACGGTTCGCCGTATGGATGTTGAAGCTCCTCGGGCGCCTGCCGTTGTCTGTGGGGCGAGTGTTCGGCGGCTTTGCCGGCTGGCTGATGTGGCTCAGCAGTGGCCGCTCGGCCCGTATTACCCGGCAGAACCTGGCACTGTGCCAGCCCCATATCAAAGATCGGGCCCGGGAGCGGCTGGTGCGCCAGAGCCTCACCGAGACCGGCAAAACCGTCGCGGAGGCGGCGGCGGTCTGGCTGCACTCCTGGGAATGGCTGCAGCGGCATATTGTCGAGGTGGAAAACGACGAGGCGCTCAAGGCGGCCCAGGCCGAGGGACGGGGCGTCCTGGTATTGGCGCCCCACCTGGGCAATTGGGAGGCAATTGGCCCGTTTCTGGCCAGCTACGCCCGTTTGACGGCGCTCTACCAACCGCCGCGTCAGGCCGCCCTAGACAAAATGATTCTGCAAGGGCGCAGCAAAGACAATATCGATATGGCGCCGACCAATCGCCGAGGGGTCAGTCAACTACTCAAGGCGCTGAAGCGGGGTGAGATTGTCGCGATTCTGCCCGATCAGGTGCCCGAGCGTGGCAATGGCGCGGAAGTGGCGCCCTTCTTCGGACAACCGGCGCTTACCATGACACTGGTGTACGGTCTGATTCAGCGCACCGGTTGTAAGGTGGTGAGTGTGTTCGCCCAGCGGGTTCCAAAAGGTTTCAAAATGGTGGTTCTGCCCGCAGACGAACGGATATACGCAGAGGATGCGGCTGAGTCAGTCGCCGGCCTGAACCGCAGCGTGGAAGACTGTGTGCTCAGAGCGCCGACCCAGTATCAATGGGAATACAAGCGGTTTCGCCGGCTACCGGATGACTACGCGCCCCGCTATTGAACAATTTACAGGCCTTAACCTTTGTAAAGCAGGCCGTTGACGCCGCCAGCCCCCGCACTGGGGTACACTGTATGAATATGATCATCAATCGGAAGGGAAACATGAACAACCGTCCCCTGAAATGGGTGGCCTTGCTGCCGTTATTGACACTCCTCTCGGCGTGCAGCACCCATCACGTTCTCGTCAAAAAAGCGGATATGGAAGCCGCCAATCAGTGCCTGTTGGCACAACAGCAGCGCGATCTGACTTTTGAGCAACAACAGCAGCAAATTGCCGAGGCGCTGGAGCTGCTGCGCCAGAGCATTGAGCTGCAGCAACAGGATGAGCAAGCGCTGCGCGATCTGGTTGAAAGTGAACGAGACGGGCGTGAGTCCAGGGGCGCTGGTAGCGAATGTGCGCAGGGCCTGGCACTGCCGGTTCCCGGTGACGCCATGGACAAAAAGGTCGTGGGTGCCAAAGAGCGGGTACTGCTGACGGACCTGGGAATTGTCTTGCAGTCACGGGTCGACACAGGCGCGACCACCTCCTCCATGGACGCCCGGGAGATTGAGATCTTTGAGCGCAACGGTGAAGAGTGGGTGCGGTTCAAAATTCACGACCCGGACCTGGACCAGTTGGTGGAGCTGGAACGTCCCCGGTCGCGCAAAGTCCGTATTATTCAGGCCAGCAGCGAAGATGTTGAAAAACGCCCGGTGGTGGAGATGCGCATCACCATGGGTTCCCTGACCCAGATGGCGGAATTCACCCTGTCAGATCGCAGCCATATGGAGTTTCCCCTGTTAATTGGCCGCAATGTCCTGCGCGATGTCATGTTGGTAGACGTCGCCCGGGATAATATTACCGAACCCAAACCGCCCAAACCTTCGGATGTCGACAAGAGCACTGACGAATGACCCAATCCCGCGTCCCCTTCTACCTGATTGTGGTGAGTCTGGTGGTGGCCGGGTTGGCGACCGCCTGGGCCCGGCATGTGGAAATGGAGCTGCCCTTCTGGCCCGGTGAGCAGCGGCCGGTCTGGTTGGTGGAGGCCCGGGTCGATTTTCAGGCCACCGGGGGCGAGGTACTGGTCAGTCTGGATTTGCCCGATAATCCGCCGGATTTCCGCCTGCACACCGAACACGCAACGTCCCCCGGGTACGGCTTCTCCATCATCGAAGAGGGTGGTGATCGCCGGGGGGAGTGGTCCAAACGCGAAGCGAGGGGGCCTCAAACGCTGTATTACAAAGCGCAACTGATCGGTGGTGTGTCGGAAGTAGGGCCGCAACCAAGCCCCGATGATGAGCAACAAGCGCCGAAGCCCCGCTCCCTGTACTGGGAAGAGCCGCAGGATACAGCGGCCAATCAGTTGTTGTCCCAGGCGCTGGAGACATCCAGTACCCCCGAGAGCCTGACCCGCGAGCTGATCAAGCGACTGAACAACCCGACCGGCGATCAGAATGCGTCGTTGCTGATCGAAGAGGTGGGCAGTCGTTCCCTGCTGCTGGAACGGCTGCTGAACCAGGCCGATATTCCCGCCCGTCAGGTCATGGGTCTGTTTTTGGAAGACGCCCGTCGCCGCCAGACATTGACCCCGATGGTGGAAGCCTACAATGGTGAGGAGTGGGTGCTGTTCAACCCTCAGACCGGTGAACAGGGCGTGCCGGAGAACCTGGTGCTCTGGCATCGCGGCGGAGCCTCCCTGCTCGATGTCACCGGGGGGCGCAACTCCGGGGTCAGCTTCTCCATGATCCGCCAGACCGTGCCCGCTGAAGAGCTGGCGGTGGCGCAATTCAGTGACAGTGCCTTCGCCCTGCTGGGGGTTCAGCAGCTTCCCATTGAAGAGCAGAGCATGTTCAAAATGCTTTTCCTGTTGCCGCTGGGTGCATTGGTCGTGGTTTTCATGCGTATTATTGTGGGCTTGAAAACCTCCGGTACCTTTATGCCGGTACTGATCTCCCTGGCGTTTCTGCAAACCTCACTGCTGCCCGGGCTGATCAGTTTTGTGGTGGTGGTATCGCTCGGACTGATGCTGCGCAGCTACCTGTCACACCTGAACCTGTTGCTGGTGGCTCGGATCGCGACGCTGGTGGTGCTGGTGATCTTCCTGATTTCGATGCTGAGCCTGCTCGGCTATCAGTTGGGTTTCAGTACCGGTATGACCATCACCTTTTTCCCGATGATCATCATCGCCTGGACCATTGAGCGCATGTCGATTCTCTGGGAGGAGGAAGGTGCCCACGAAGTGGTGATTCAGGGCGGGGGCAGTCTGCTGGTGGCGGTGATGGCCTATCTGTTGATGCAGCTGCCCCTGGCCAACCATCTGAGCTTCAACTTTCCGGAGCTGAACCTGGTGATCCTGGCGTTGATCATGCTGATGGGCCAATACACCGGCTATAAATTGTCGGAATTGCGCCGGTTCCGGGCCATGGCGCTGGAGCAGGAAGCCGCCGCGGGGTCGGACAAATCATGAAGTGGATCAGCCCCTGGCGCCTGAAAAAGCTGGGTATTCTCGGCATGAATGCCCGCAACCGGGAGTTTATTGGCCGCTACAATACCCGCTCGCGCTATCCGCTGGTGGATGACAAACTGAAAACCAAACTGCTCACCGAGGAGTTTGGTTTGGCAACGCCGGCCCTGCGCTTTGTGGTGTCGGAGCAGCACGCGATCAGCCACATCGAGAAACAGCTTCACGAACTCGATGGCTTCGCGGTGAAGCCTGCCAAAGGCTCCGGCGGTAAAGGCATTCTGGTGATTACCGGCCGCAATGGAGGCAAGTTTGTAAAGGCCTCCGGAGCGGAAATTGACATTGAAGAAATCCGTCGGCACATGTCCAACACTCTCGCCGGTCTCTACTCCCTGGGGGGCAAGCCCGATGTGGTGATCGTCGAGGACCTGATTGAGTTCGACGATATTTTTGAGGGCTATTCCTACGAGGGCGTGCCGGATATCCGTGTGGTGGTCTTCAAAGGCTACCCGGTGATGGCCATGCTGCGCCTGGCCACCCATGCCTCCGATGGCAAGGCGAATCTCCACCAGGGCGCCGTGGGCGTGGGGCTGGATATTGCCACGGGACGCTGCCTGAAGGCGGTCCAGTTCGGTCTGGGCGTCTCGTTGCACCCGGACACCAAGAAGCCCCTGAACGAAATCAAGGTGCCGGACTGGCGCTCAATGCTGGTGCTCGCCTCGCGCTGCTATGAAATGACCGGTCTGGGATACATCGGCACCGACATTGTGCTCGATAAAAGCCGGGGACCCCAGCTCCTGGAGCTCAATGCCCGTCCGGGGCTGGCGATCCAGGTGGCTAACGGCTTGGGACTGCTACCCCGATTGCGCCATATTGAGTCCCTGAAGGCTGGCCTGCACAAGACGCCGGAAGCCCGGGTGGATTACGTGATCAAGGCCTTTGCCGAGGCGATTCCCGAGGACCCGGCGGCCGGGCCAGCCCAAAAAATTGCCTGATTCCCTTCGGTTTACGCGCAAACCGCCGATACGCTAGTGTACCCCCCTGACATCAGATGTACTTCGAATTCCGAGACTGCCCATGAACGGTAAGGCGCAACACGCCCAGAAACTGCTGCTTTTCAAGCTCACGCCTACTCAGAGCTTTGCGATGGGCACGCTCAAGGTGCGTGAGATCATTCCCTATACCCGTTTCAACCGCATTCTGCAGGAACACCCGGCGATTCTCGGCGCGACCACCGTGCGGGGCAAAACCATACCGGTCATCGATATGGCGGCGGCGGTAGGCTACAAACCCTTGTCCGACGAGGAGATGCGTCAGGGGTCGATCATCATAACCGACTGCCAGCGCAAGGACATTGGCTTTCTGGTGCGCGGTATCGACCGGATTGTGGATGCCAACTGGAAAGAGGTGAAGGCGCCCCCGCAGATGCTGGGCAAGAGGGCCTTTGTCACCGGCCTGTATATGCACGAGGATCAGGCGGTTCAGTTGATCGACCTGGAACTGCTTTTTGCCCAGGTTTACCCCGACCCGCCGGGCCGCCGCCGGGCGGTGCTGACCGATGTCCAGCGGGAGCAGCTCAAACCGCTGAATATCCTGCTGGTGGACGACTCCCATGTGGCCCGCAAGCAACTCCAGGATGCGCTGGACGGACTGAATATTCCCTATCAGGTACTGACCAATGGCGAAAAAGCCCTGCAGCGCATGCGCCAGGCGGCCAAAGACAACAACGCCATTGATATTCTGGTGAGTGATATCGAAATGCCGGGGCTCGACGGTTACGAGCTGGCCTTCAGCGTGCGCGACGACAAGGCGCTGAGTCACGCTTACATCATTCTGCACACCTCACTGAACAGCGAAATGAGTGTGAGCTATGCCCATCAGGTTGGCGCCAATGAAGCGCTCACCAAGTTCGACGCCGAGGAACTGGTCCACGCTATGCTTCGCGGCGCCAAAACACTGACCGAGGGCTGACCCCTACTTTCGGAAGAAAGCCATATAGGCGCCGGCAACGGCTGCGGCGGCGCCGCCTATCAGAAACCACAGGGTCTCGTCGGTGAACCGACCGGTGAACGCCTCCGCCACCTGGTCGCCCACCGATTGGGAGGACTGCCAACCGAAATACAACAGAATAAGGCCGACGACCAGCAGTATTAGCCCGATCAGTTTATTGGTTGTCATAGCGCGACTCCCGTCACAGTGAATGAATGTCCTGCTTGGGGAGTATAGACCATGGGTTACAACACCATGACGCCTTCGGCTTCGAACAGCGCGCCCTTGGGCAACTGGTTGATACCCACCGCAGCACGGGCGGGGAACGGCTGGCGGAAATGCCGGGCCATGACTTCATTGACCACGGTAAAGTTGTCCAGATCGGTCAGATAGAGGTTCAGCTTGACGATGTGGTTCAGGCTGCCATTGGCGGCTTCACACACGGCGGCCAGGTTTTTAAAGACCTGCTCGGCCTGGGCTTCAAAGCCTCCGTCCACCAACTCCATGGTTTCCGGGTTCAGCGGAATCTGGCCCGACAGGTAAACGGTATTGTCGACTTTGACGGCTTGCGAGTAAGTGCCGATGGCCTCCGGGGCCTTATCGGTGTGGATCACGGCGCGGTTGGTCATAACAGAATCCTTCGGTAATGCTCTGCGTGGGAAAACCACTCAGTATAGTGATTGGCGGGCGTCAGGGCCAGATATTGCGCGGCGCCCTCATCGGGACGCCCTGCGCGAGCTACCAGAAATGGGGTACAATGCGCGCCTTTGTGGTGCAGCCCACCATAAGCCTCTTTCCCCACAAACGACAATCACAACAACGCTCCGAATGACGGTATGCAGCACAGTAGGCGGCATACCGGCGGTGGCGTCGTTCACAGTTACGGACCGCACATGACCACTTCCACCAGCCCGACCCTGACCAAAGCCCAGATGTGGCTGATCGAAATCGCCCTGGCCGTGGGCGGTTTTGGTATCGGTACCGGGGAGTTCGCTACCATGGGCCTGATGCCGGGTATCGCCGAGGGTCTGGGGGTGAGCGAGCCTCAGGTCGGTCATGTCATCAGCAGCTACGCACTGGGTGTGGTAGTGGGGGCACCGCTGCTGGCGGTGTTTGGCGCGCGGCTGTTCCGGCGGCACTTGCTGATCGGTCTGATGGGCTTTTACACCCTGGCCAATATCGCCAGTGCCCTGGCGCCCAGCTATGAGTCGCTGCTGGCATTCCGGTTTATTGCTGGCCTGCCCCACGGTACCTATTTCGGGGTGGCCGCCCTGGTGGTGGCCAGTCTGGCGCCGCCCAGTGATCGGGGCAAGGCGGTCAGCCGGGTGATGATCGGGCTGACCCTGGCGGTGTTGATCGGCAACCCGCTGGCAACCTGGCTGGGTCAGTCCATCAGTTGGCGCTATGCTTTTGTCCTGGTCGCGGCGGTGTCGTTTCTGACGGTGATCCTGATTGTCATTTACCTGCCCCTGGACCGAAACCAGCCCCGTAACCGCCCGGTGGCCGAACTCAAGGCGTTTCACCGCCCTCAGGTATGGCTGGCCCTGATGATCGGTGCCACCGGCTTTGCCGGCGTCTTCTGCGTGTTCAGCTATCTGGCCCCTACCCTGCTGTACGTCACCGAGGTGGAAAAAGGCTGGATTCCCATCGCCATGGCGACCTTCGGCGCGGGCGGCTTTCTGGGCAATATTCTCGGCGGCTGGTTGTTCGACAAATTCCAGTTCAAGGCGGTGGGCGGCGCGTTGCTCTGGAGCCTGGCGGTGTATCTGGTGTTCCCTTCGGCCACCGGTGAGCTGTGGAGCATTCTGATGATGACCTTCCTGGTGGGCACGGTGGCGGCGGTATCACCGCCCCTTCAGACCCACCTGATGGATGTGGCGGTGGGCGCCCAGACCCTGGCTGCCGCCTCCCACCACGCGGCCTTCAATACGGCGAATGCCATTGGCCCTATGCTGGGAGGCCTGGCGATTTCGGCGGGCTTGGGTTGGAGTTCGACGGGTTATGTCGGTGCCACCACGGCCGTGGCGGGGCTGGTGTTTTTCGCATTGGCCTGGCGGATGGAGCGGCGCAATCCGCGACCGGCTAGCGCTTGACCACCGATTCGCGCTTCACGATCGTCGGAGTGTATTTGAAAGTGACTCCGGGCTCTGGGCGGTTTCCCGAGGCGTAACTCAATGCCAGCTCGGCGGCACGCATCGCCATGACCTCCACCGGATAGCGTAGGGTGGTGAGTTTGGGGCGACAGTACTTCGCCAGCAACACATCGTCGTAGCCGATTACCGAAACTTCGTTGGGTACGTCAATGCCGTGATCCTGCAGAATGGTCATGGCGCCGGATGCCATGGCGTCGTTGTAGGCGAGAACGGCGGTAAACTGCTTACCCTTGGCTAGCAGATTCTGGACCGCAATCTCCCCTCCCTCCTGATCCGGCGTGCTGTACTCGATATTGGCATCGGGCAGAGCTATACCCGCTTGCTCCAGCTCCTCCCGGATGCCCTGAATCCGCTGCACCGGGTCTTCAATCTGATAGCGACTGCTGATTACGGCGATATCCCGGTGGCCCTGGCTGAGCATGTATTTGGCCATGGCCCGACCGCCGGCGACGTTGTCGAGCCAGACGCAGCGATTGGCTATTTCGGGGATGTAGCGGTTGATCAACACAAAGCCGGGCACCTGTCCGGCCAGATCAATCAGTGTCTCGTCATCCAGCGCCTTGCTGTGTACCACCATGGCTTCGCAGCGATGCTCCAGTAGGGTTTCGATCGCCTGGCGTTCGGTCTCTCGTTCGATGGAGCCGGAACTCATCAGGATCTGGACGCCTTGTTTGCGCGTGGTGGCTTCAATGCCATGGGCCAGGGTTGCAAAGAATGGATCGGACAGTTCGGCAAGCACCACGCCCAAGGAGGCGCTACGTTTGTTGACCAGGGCTCGGGCGTTGGCATTGGGCCGGTAGCCCATTTCGTCCATGATTTTCTTGATGCGTTCACGGGTGGCCTTGCCAACCTTGGGACCATCGTTGATGACCCGGGAAACCGTGGCCAGCGATACGCCGGCGGCATTGGCAATGTCTTTAATGGTGGCCATTGAGTAAACCTGTTCCAGAATAAGCGGTAACAATACCAGATCCGCTAAGGTGTCGCAGCTTAAGAGTGAGAGCCGTTGTAATCGTTTAACCTTCCTGGCCGTAATGATGCATTTTCAAGCCACCTGTTGGCAAAAATCTTAGGATTACCGGCAACGAATAACATTGCAATTATAAATTATTATAAATAATATATATTCGGCTTATTGGCTTTTTCTCAGGAATAATTGGCAGAATATTTTTATTTTTTGGCGGTTGTTGCCATTTAATAGCGAGGGGGAGATAGTTTTTTGTTTGTGAAGCAGCTTTAAAATCGGAGGGAAAACGTATAACCTGTCAGAAATTCCCGGATAACAAGAGGGTGGGCATGAAAATTCTGGTAACCGGTGGCTTGGGTTATATAGGTCTCCACACTTGTGTGGAGCTGCTCTCCCAGGGCCACCAGGTAGTGATTCTGGACAATCTGGCTAACAGCAAACGCTCGGGACTGGATCGCCTTAAGCAAATCTCTGGTCAGAGTCCGAGCTTTTACGAGGCGGACATCAGAAACCGGGCAGCCTTGGAGTGCATTTTCACCGACCATCGTTTTGACGCTGTTATGCACTTCGCTGGGTTAAAGGCGGTTGGCGAGTCCACACAGATTCCGTTGGACTACTACGATGTCAATGTCCATGGTACCCGACAATTGGTGTCGGTTATGCTGGAGCACCATGTGTCTTGCATCGTGTTCAGCTCGTCGGCCACTGTCTATGGTAATCCGGCGTCGGTACCGATTCAGGAAGACTTCCCTATGTCGGCGACCAACCCTTATGGTCGCACCAAATGGCTGGCGGAACAGATGCTCGAAGACGTGGCGCATGCTGAGCGTGATCTGAGTGTCATTCTGTTGCGCTATTTCAACCCCGGCGGTGCCCATGAGAGCGGTCTGATCGGGGAAGATCCCAACGGCATTCCCAACAATCTCATGCCCTACATCGCTCAGGTGGCGGTGGGACGACGGCCTTCATTGTCGATATTTGGTAACGACTACCCCACAAAAGATGGCACCGGAGTACGCGACTACATCCATGTGGTGGACCTGGCGCGGGGCCACCTGGCGGCACTAGAGCACTGCCACACGGACGCTGGGGTCCACATCTATAACCTGGGTACCGGACGTGGTTACAGCGTTCTCGACATCGTGGACGCATTCGAGCGGGCGACTGGTCGCCCTATTCCCTATGAGTTGGCTCCCCGTCGCGCAGGCGATATCGCAGAGTGCTGGGCCGATCCTGCCAAAGCTGAGCGAGAATTGCACTGGCGGGCGGAGCTTGGCATTGATCTCATGGCAGAGGATGTTTGGCGCTGGCAGTCTACGAACCCGAATGGCTTTCAATAATGGAACTCGGGGAATCAATTACTTGCGTAATTAACCTGTGAGGATTTAATAATGATAATTCTAAAACGCGATTTTAGCTTATGTTGGAGGCCTATTTTAGCCTCTGTCGGGCTACTCTCGATGGCCGCGTGCAGCGATGGTGATTCGGTAGTGGACGTCACCGTCACAGATTTCGGTAAAACTCCTAAGGGTGAGGATGTTTCCGAATTTACTCTGAGCAACGACCAGGGAATGACGGTTCGCATTTTGAACTATGGTGGCATCATCCGGTCAATCGAGGTTCCGGATGAACAGGGCAATATCGACGATGTCGTACTTGGGTATGAAAGCTTTGATGAGTACGTCAATGATACCAAGTATTTTGGCGCTATAATCGGGCGATACGGTAATAGAATAGCCGGAGGTCATTTTCAGCTGAATGGGGAAACCTATGAGCTTGAGAAAAACAATAACGGTAATCACCTGCACAGCGGAAGCACCGGATTCCACAAGCAAGTATGGCAGGCTGAACCTTATAATACCCAAGAGACCGCAGGAGTTCGGCTACGACTGGTCAGTCCAGATGGAGAAGGTGGTTACCCCGGAACGCTGACCACTACGGCGGTCTATGAGCTCAACCAAGAGAACGAGTTGCGCTTGACCCTAGAGGCGAAGACTGACATGCCGACTCCTGTAAGCCTGACTAATCATGCCTACTTTAATCTGGCTGGTTCGGGATCCATCGCCGACCATCGTTTACAAATCCGCGCCGATCATTTTACACCGGTAGGCGAAGGATTGATTCCAACGGGTGAGATTCGTTCGGTTTCTGAAACGCCGTTTGACTTTACTAAGCCCAAGGCAATTGGCGAAAGTATTGGGGAAAATAACCGACAACTGACTTTCGGCCACGGCTACGATCACAACTGGGTCTTGTCAGAGGAATCGCCCAATGACTTGCAGGTGGCGGCAGTTCTCAGTGACCCGGCATCGGGCAGAAGAATGACCTTAGTCACTGACAGTCCGGGCTTGCAGTTCTATTCGGGTAACTTTCTTGACGGCTCGACTCGGGGTAAAAATGGGCTCGCTTATGAGCACCGAACGGCTCTGTGTCTGGAGCCCCAGTACTTTCCTGATTCACCCAATAATCCCAATTTCCCTGACACCATCCTGCGTCCGGGGGACACCTATAAACAGCAGATCATCTACCGCTTCTCCGCGCGATAGTGATTTTGGCAGACGTTAAACTGAAACACAGCAGAGCATTGGAAATGAACAACACCTTTGATCCGACTGAGCATCCACATCGCCGTCTTAACCCCATGACAGGCGACTGGGTGCTGGTTTCTCCGCATCGGGCCAAACGGCCGTGGCAGGGCCAGTCTGAGCTACCGGACACCGAAAGGCGGCCACCCTACGATCCGGACTGTTATCTGTGCCCGGGCAATCGGCGAGTAAATGGTGAGCAGAATCCGTGCTACGAATCTACGTATGTTTTTGAGAATGATTTTGCCGCGCTCAAACCCGATACGCCATCTGTGAGTACCAACGACCCCCTGTTCACTATGGCCGCCGAGCAGGGGCGCAGTCGAGTCATCTGCTTCTCGCCTGATCATAGAAAAACACTTCCTGAATTGAGTATTTCGGAGCTCATGGCCGTCATCAATTGTTGGCAGGAGCAGACTCGAGAGCTGGGGCGTGAGTATCGCTGGGTACAGGTGTTCGAGAACAAAGGGGCGATGATGGGGTGCTCCAATCCCCATCCTCATGGGCAAGTGTGGGCACAGCAGCAAATACCGACCATGGCGGCGCGCAAACTTGAGCGTTTCAGGGCCTATTATCAGGCGAATGGTCGATCCATGTTGGCGGATTATGCTGAACGTGAAGTTGAACAGCGAGAACGCCTGGTTTTTGAAAATCGGGATTGGTTGGTAATGGTTCCCTATTGGGCCGCCTGGCCGTTTGAAACATTGTTGTTGCCGCGTTTTGAACTGGCCCGTCTGTCAGATCTGAATTCAGACCAGCGCGAATCGCTGGCTGAAGCTATCCAGCGTCTGACGACGTTGTACGACAATCTTTTCCAGGTGTCTTTTCCCTACTCAATGGGCTGGCATGGCGCCCCCTTTGATCAAAGTGCTCATCCTGAGTGGCGTGTTCATGCCCATTTCTATCCTCCCCTGCTACGTTCGGCCACGGTGCGTAAGTTCATGGTGGGATACGAAATGTTGACGGAAGCTCAGCGTGACTTGACGCCTGAGCAAGCCGCCGAGAGATTACGATCTCTTTCGGCGATTCATTACAAACGGGAGCAGAACCATGGCTGAATTCAACAAGCTGGCGCAAGCCTTTGAGTATTACTTTCAGTGTGCCCCCGATGTGATGACTCGCGCGCCCGGTCGTGTCAACCTAATTGGTGAACATACGGATTACAATCAAGGCTTCGTATTTCCGGCCGCGATCAATTTCGGTACTGATGTTGCTGTCGGCCGGCGAGACGATCGCATTATCTCTGCAGTTGCTATGGATTACTCTGGTGCAACCAGTTACTTCAGCATGGATGACATTCGATTTGATCAGGCGCAACCCTGGAGCAATTATGTCCGGGGGGTCTTGAAAGTTCTGAGTGAAACGTACGATTTTAACGGCGTGAACATGATAATTACCGGCAATGTACCCCAGGGGGCAGGACTGAGTTCATCCGCCTCATTGGAAATAGCGGTACTCAAGGCGGTGGCCAGTTTGTATAAGTTGCCGCTCAGTGGCGTCGAAGCTGCTCTAATCGGGCAGCGGGCCGAGAATGAGTTCGTCGGTTGTTCTTGCGGGATTATGGATCAACTCATCTCGGCACTAGGCAAAGCGGGAAATGCGCTGCTACTCGATTGCCAGTCGCTCGCTTATGAATACCATCCTATTAATCCCGATTATCAGGTCGTCATCGTCAACTCCAACGTTAAACGGGGATTAGTGGACAGCGAGTACAACCTACGCCGAGAACAGTGTGAAGAGGCGGCAAGTCTTCTGGGGGTAGAGTCTTTGCGTGCGGCGACTATGGACCAACTTTACGCCGGGCGAGAACGAATGTCTGATCCGGTATTCCGACGTGCCCGCCACGTTATATCCGAGAATGATCGGACTCTCGCCATGGGCCGAGCGCTGGAGGAGTCGGATTACCGAATCGTCAGTCAACTGATGGCGGAGTCCCATCGCTCTATGCGGGAAGACTTTGAAATCACAATCGAACCGGTAGATACCCTGGTTGCCATTATCGACGAGGTCATTGGTACCCAAGGCGGGGTGCGCATGACCGGAGGCGGATTCGGTGGCTGTGTTGTGGCCCTGGTGCCCAAGGAACTGGTTCCTTCGGTGGAGAATGCGGTATCGGTTGAGTATCACGCCCGCACGGGTATTCGAGAAAGTCTTTATATTTGTACGGCAGAGCAAGGGGCATTCAGTGAAACCTCTTTAGACGAAAATTGTTAACTCAATCACCGTAATAATAAAAAGGTTTACTTATGCAGATTAGCACTTTTGATATCGGGATATTTGTCGCTTACGTGTTATGCATTATTGGTATTGCCTGGTGGGTGTCTCGGGAGAAAACCGGTCATCAAAAGGACACCAATGACTACTTTCTCGCGGGTAACAGCTTACCCTGGTGGGCCATTGGTGCCTCGCTAATTGCCGCCAATATATCTGCTGAACAGATTATCGGGATGTCCGGCTCCGGATACCATATAGGTTTGGCAATTGCGTCCTACGAGTGGATGGCGGCGTTGACTTTGATTATCGTAGGTAAGTTTTTCCTGCCAATTTTTCTGAAGCGAAAAATTTACACTATGCCTCAGTTTCTGGAGCAGCGTTACGATCATCGGGTTCGCTCGGTAATGGCTTTGTTCTGGCTCGGTGTGTATGTGTTCGTGAATCTTACCGCAGTGCTTTGGTTGGGAGCTTTGGCGATTAACACCATTAGCGGCATTGAGATCCTGTACGGAATGTTGTTTTTGGCACTGTTTTCCATTACCTACTCCCTTTACGGCGGTTTGAAAGCGGTTGCCATGACCGACATTATCCAAGTGGTATTGCTAGTGTTGGGCGGATTGTTTCTCACCTATACCGTTTTGACCCTGATTGGCGACGGAGGAGGGGCCCTATCCGGATTTGTCACTCTGACTAGGGAGTTGCCTGAGAAGTTCGATATGATCCTGGCACCCTCGAGTCCCCACTACAAGGACTTGCCCGGCCTGTCTGTACTGGTAGGAGGCTTGTGGATCATGAACCTGTCATACTGGGGCTTTAACCAGTACATCATTCAGCGTGCGCTGGCAGCCAAGAGCATTCACGAGGCTCAAAAAGGTATTGCGTTAGCCGCATTCCTGAAGTTGCTGATGCCTTTGATAGTGGTACTGCCCGGTATCGCTGCCGTGCTGTTAGTGCCGAATCTGGAGCGACCGGATCAAGCCTACCCCTCATTGCTGACTTTCGCGCCCTCGGGTCTCAAAGGCCTGATCATTGCCGCATTGATCGCCGCGATTGTTTCGTCCTTGGCATCGATGACCAACAGCATTTCGACCATATTTACCATGGATCTTTATGCCAAATACCGCCCGGGTCTGAGCCAGCGTCATTATGTGTTGATAGGGCGTGTCGCCAGCCTATCCGCCTTGGTGGTTGCCATGCTGGTCGCGCAGCCATTGTTGGGCCAGTTTGATCAAGCCTTCCAGTACATCCAGGAGTTCACGGGTTTCTTCACGCCAGGGATTGTCACGTTATTTCTACTGGGTATGTTCTGGAGGCGGACGACGGCAAACGGCGGATTGGCGGCAGCCCTGGGGTCGGCGATATTCAGCGTGGCTCTGAAGCTGTTCTGGCCCGAACTGCCCTTTATCGACCGGGTGGGTATGGTGTTCTTGATGTGCGTTCTGGTGGCGGTCGTCGTATCACTGCTTGGGCGAACGCCGGAGCATGAGAGGCCGGTGCAGCTCGGAGATATCACATTTGCTACCCGCCCGGGTTTCGATGTGTCGGCTCTGGCTGTCATTGTCATTCTTGCGGCGTTTTATGTCGCCTGGTGGTAACTTGCTCTACTTAGTTGGTATTTGAGATAGGTTTTTCTGAAAATTTTGGCTTCTTTAGAAAGCTACGCGGCGGAGGGTTTAAGCCCTCCGCCGCGATTGACATAAAGTGCGTCAAGGAGCGCTTGACGGCTGGGGATGGCGAGGGTATAACGTTTACATTGACACGGCATTAGCGACGCATCAATAGCAAGATGTCACTGATGTGTTTGTCTTCTTTGGCCGACTTTCGGTGTTCGAATGTGGCACGTAGATTTTTTTGAAGTTCGACTACGGTAATAAAGCATACGGTTCGTTTGTACTTCAAAATAATGACAAATCTGACTACTTAGCGTGATTGCCTTATGAAACAGCCTCGAACTAAAACTGCCCTTACTTTGCCGACATTAATGTTGTTGTTGGTTCAATGTTTTTCCACCTATGCAAACACATTAGACACAAGTGGTAACCGAGATCAGGTTTTGAACCAGAATAGGGAGGGGGGGAATGGTTCCTCAACTCATTGTAGTGGTACATTGTCTGAGCGTTTTGCTTTAGCTGAAGACAAGGAAGTGATTAAGTCTGAGGTAACACCTTCCCGCTCAGAAATGGTACTGATTCCGGGTGGTACATATTTAATGGGCTCTGATTCCCATCACGCAAGGCCAGATGAGTCGCCCATACATGAAGTCACTGTGTCTAGCTTTTGGATGGACAAAACAGAGGTTACTAATTCCCAGTTTCGTCAATTTGTCGAAGAGACTGGCTATGTTACCACAGCGGAGCGCCAACCGAATTGGGAAGATATTAAAAAGCAGCTCCCGCCGGGTACTCCTCGCCCACCAGATGATGTAATGGTCCCCAGCTCACTCGTATTTTTTCCATCAGGCCAACCTGTATCTCTGAGCAACCCCGCGAATTGGTGGCGTTGGGTTCCCGGGGCCAACTGGCGTCATCCTGAGGGACCTGACAGTGACATTGAAGGTCGAGAGAATCATCCAGTGGTCCATGTATCCTGGGACGACGCTCAGGCTTTCGCCCGTTGGGCAGGGAAGCGGTTGCCTACGGAGGCAGAGTGGGAGTGGGCTGCTCGAGGCGGTTTAGAGAATAATATGTTTCCTTGGGGCAACGAGGGGGTTGATACAGGGCAGCATAAGGCGAACATTTGGCAAGGACGCTTTCCGGATAACAATACAAAAGAGGACTCCTTTTACAGAACAGCACCTGTAAAGTCTTTCCCCAGCAATGGCTATGGGTTGTATGACATGGCGGGAAATGTGTGGGAGTGGACGGCCGACTGGTATCACTCGGAATATTACTCTCAAGCAAAACGACAGGGCCACATTACCAATCCTACGGGGCCGGAAAAGAGCCATGATCCGCAGGAACCTAGGGTACCGAAGCGTGTTCTTCGAGGAGGGTCCTTCTTATGTCATGAGACCTACTGTGAAAGTTATCGCGTGTCCGCTCGGATGAAGTCTAGTCCCGATTCGGGACATGCCCACGTCGGGTTCAGGCTTGTAAAGGATGAAGATTAGCCTGCCAAACGACCGAGCTAGGAGAACAAAGAATTCGGCGACCATCCAGCAGTAGTCATAATAGAGTGTTACGAAACTTGTTTATAAGGATATTATTCATAGAAAGACGCCAGTGGTGACAAGCATAGAACTTGGTCTAGTACGGAAGCGAAACCTCTCTGATAATGGCCCATCCTGCTATAGGCTTTGATGGCCGGGAATCTTCCACGGTAAGGTTCGAAGAAAAATACACATAGGAGATACAATCATGATGTCCGTAAATAAAATTTTCCTAATTAGCATGAGTTTATTAGTCATATCCGGATGCGGAAAAAACCAAACTTCATCGGGGCCAATCAGCGATGTTGCATCATCAAGTTACAATGAAAGTAAGCCTAACGTTGTCCTTATTTATGCTGATGATTTAGGTTATGGCGACCTCAGTAGCTATGGCGCAACGGCTGTCAAAACGCCTCATGTAGATAAATTGGCTGACGAAGGCATTCGCTTTACTGATGCTCATAGTCCAGCAGCTACGTGTACACCTTCTCGTTTTTCCATGCTAACGGGTCAATACGCGTTTCGCGCAGAGGCAGAAATCATACCGGGCGATGCCCCGCTAGTAATAGACCCTGAAGAGCCAACCCTTGCCGACATGTTCAAGCGTGCTGGTTACAACACGGCCGTAATTGGAAAGTGGCATCTAGGACTTGGCAGTGGAAACATTGATTGGAATGACTATGTAAGTCCGGGACCTGCGGAGCTTGGTTTTGACTATAGCTTTTTGATCCCGGCAACCGGTGATCGTGTACCGACTGCATACTTGGAAAATCAGCGAATTTATAACCTGGATCCGGAAGATCCAATTACCGTTAGTTACAAGGAGAAAATCGGAGACCGCCCGGTGGGGCGCGAACGGCCGGATCTACTCAAACAGCAGGCTGATGACCAGCATAGCGACAGCATCGTAAACGGAATTAGTCGCATTGGCTATATGAAAGGTGGAAAGTCAGCAGAGTATAGAGATGAAGAGTTTGCAAAAGACTTCGCTAAGAAGTCAGAAGATTTTATAGAAAAGAATAAAAGCGAACCATTCTTCCTCTTCTTGCCCACCAATAATATTCATGTGCCGCGTGTACCCAATGAGCAATTCGTTGGTGCGACCGATATGGGTCCCCGTGGGGATCATATCGTCGAACTGGATTGGTTTGTGGGAGAAATAGTGTCACAGCTTGAGCGTCATAATCTCCTGGATAATACGCTGATTTTATTCAGTAGTGATAATGGACCGGTGTTGGATGACGGCTACGAGGACTTTGCAGTGGAGATGCTTGGTAATCATAAGCCCAGTGGTCCATTCTCAGGCGGTAAATACAGCATTCTAGAGGCGGGAACCCGAGTTCCTATGATTGCTTACTACCCGAAGAAAATTCAGCCAGGTGTTAGCGACGCACTGTTCAGCCACATTGACTTCTATGCATCTTTGGCATCACTAATTGGTGTAGAACTAAACGGAAAGGAAGCAAAAGATAGCGAAAATATTTTGCCCGCACTTATGGATGCTAATGAGGATGGACGTACATACATGCTGGAGGAAGCATATACTCTGGCATTGCGCCGCGGGGACTGGAAATATATTGAACCGTTCACAGGTACGTTGCCCGATTGGATGAAGAACAAAGCGGTGGATGCCGGCCTGAAAGGCCACCCTCAACTTTTCAATTTATCAGAGGATCCTGAGGAAAAAGTCAATCTTGCCGAGCGACATCCTAAGATTCTAAAAGAACTCCAGAGCAAGCTTGACGAAATAAAATCCACTCAGTGACCGCGCTGTAACCAGGTTATTTCTAAATAAACCTAGTGGTTCGTTCGCCAAAATTAAGGAGCACGAACCATATGTGCTGGTCAAAATATGCAAATAGGCTCCCTATGAAATGCTGGTTTGTATTTTTTGCGTTCGCAGTTTCGATGGTTGTCTCTGCCTCGCCACTTGATAGGAAGGAAGAAGAGGGTGAGCGCGACCTATTATTTAGGGATCACCCTTCAAATCAGTTAAATGCAGTTAACGAGCCTGGTTCGAGCGCCGAATTATTGAAACCCCTTTTCAGCGATAACTTATTGAAGGATGTCAGTATAACCCGCGCTGAAGATGGTTACTATATGACCGGAACCAATCTCAAAAAACCGAATAACGGAATCTACGTATGGCACTCTGAAGACCTACGAAAATGGATTCCACTGGGCGCTGTATACGACGCAAAGGGCGAGCGTTATGAGGCGCCAGAAATCCACTACATTGATAGCCAATTTTATATCGTTTTTGTTGATGTACTGGGTTGTATCCGAACGGCGAAAAGCATTACAGGCGATGCTTCGGGTCCATACAAAGAATCTGACTGCCTCATTCGTCACCAGTCGGACCCCTCCCTCTTTCACGATGAAGATGGAAAAAGCTATCTTCTCTATGGGCATGGTTTCATCGCTCCCTTAGATGAATCTCTCACATCAGTCATAGGTGAATCAAAATTCATCAAACCGGCAAACGATGGTTACCCGAGAACAGACTTCTCGGCGCAAAAAGATTGGCCCGCACGTGATCGAATAGGCGATCGGGGGATTTTCATCAAGAAAATTGACGGTAAGTACTACGGATTCGCCAACGAAGTAAGCGGCCGCATGAAGACGGCGACGGATGATGTCTATGTCGCTGAGTCAGAAAACTTGCTAGGACCATATTCGGGTCGCTACCTTGCGGTACCCCATGCCGGACAAACGACTATTTTCAAAGATGAATATGGGCAGCTTTACGCTACTTACGCCGCGCCCGAAGCCGATCGCTATGCGGCGTTGCGTACGAGACCTGCGATAGTTCCTTTGGAATTCTCCAAACGAGAGCGACTTAGGCCAGTTTCTGATGTTATCTTGGAGGACTCTATTGTTTCTGAGCAAGAGCCTCGTCTTTCCAGCGAGACCCTTCGTGACCCATCTGTGACACTAGGCGGTGATGGTTATTACTATCTTGTCGGAACACAGAATGGCTATGGATATCTCTATGGCGATGGCGGAATTACGCTATTTCGGTCCAAGGATCTTGAGAAGTGGGAGGATGTGGCAACCATTTGGAGTTGGAGCGAGCTAGGTCCTGGTGACTTCTCGAGAATGCAGCTCTGGGCCCCCGAATTTAAATATGTTAAAAGCGACGATACGTACTATTTGACCTTCAGTCTGTGCTGTAAGGGCGTGACTTACTTGTTCAAAAGCGCTACAGGAAGACCTGAAGGCCCCTATACCAATGTCACGGAGGGAAAATTCGTTGACGGCATTGATGGCTATATCTTTGAGGATAGTAACGGCAAGTTGTACTTTCTTTGGGGCGGGGGACGCCTCGGTGAGCTTAATGCAGACCGATCTGGTTTTGTGGCGCCACCACGCAAACTGCAGACGATCGAAAACCACCACGTAGGCTACGAAGGAAACGCGCTGGCCAAAATAAATGGTAAGTATGTTCTTACAGGGGCAGAGTGGCATGGTCCTCTGCGCACTAACGGTACCTACGACATGATGTATGGTGTTTCCGATACCATCTGGGGTCCTTACACCAAGGCGCGAATGGGCGTTCCCCACGCAGGACACGGCACAGTGTTCAAGGACAAGTCCGGAAACTGGTGGACCACTATGTTTGGTAACGACATCACTGCGCCTTTCCGAATGCACTTCGGTCTTGTGCCCATTGTCATAAGCAACCACATGCAGCTTAAGCCTGTGCGGCAACATGGGGAGGCGGCGGGTGAGGCTGAAGGGATATAATGATGTTCCCTGATATAAGTAGTCAAAAAAAATGGACTTTCTGATGCTGTCTTGGCTGTGCTGATGTTTTCAGCCATCGCCAACTCGGCAGTTGCCGGAAGCACCCAAGACCAAGTTGTTCTCGCACAGTTTCGCGATGTTCTATTTAGAACTGAAATTTTGTCAGTCCGGGTTAGGCTCGATGTTGCTAAAGCGATCGATATTGAGGGGGCGAATACATCTTGAGTCGGCTGTCGCTCCCCCGGTTTCAGGAGGCACCGGAGGCAATGCTTGCGCTAGCGAAGTCAACTCCAGAAGTCTATGGAATAGACCTACATGTCCACCATTGCAATACCGACTTTGGTGCCTGACAGATGCTTATGAAATTTTTACGAAATATCCACAGTTTCTTTTGGCGAACTAAGCCTTCAAACAGGGTTGTGAGGGAGTTTTGACAAAACCCAGGGTCCCCGGATTCTTAACGGAATTTTCGTCAATCGAACTGTACAGTTTAGACAAACTGGTAGCTATGACCTTAACAGAGACTATCGCCGGGCCTTTGATAGGCTAAAGTGGACTTGAGATCAGCGAGGCTAATTCATGTTTATTCAGTATAAAAATAATATTTGTTTGAGTTTTACACTTATTTTTTTAGTGCTGGTCGTCAGTGCTTGTGGTGGAAGCAGTTCGGTTAGTAGTACGGAAGGAGACTGCAAATCGTCAATCATTGATGAGTGCGGATCCCAGGATCCAGCGCCGGAACCGAACCAAGAAATGGTTGATGCGCCCGATGTGTTCCTTTTTAATCCGAAACATGACGTGGCGCCGGGTTCTTTTGTTACCTCTGAGCTAGTGACAATCTCCGGTATTGATACCACTTTACCTATAAGTATTGAGGGCGGTGAGTACGCTATTAATGAAGGTACATTTACCGATACTTCCTCGACTGTAGAAAACGGCGATTCTTTGCAAGTTCGACTCATCGCGAGTTCCAAGAGAAACTGGACCGACAAGGCTGCATTAACGGTAGGGGATTATAGCACTGTTTTTAAAACCGTGACGAAGCTTCCGCAAATCGGTGTGAATCTAAACGGCGCCATTCAAAACTATACGGGTAAAACGAAAGAGACGATCGATCAGCTCAACAGCGAATGGGCTAGAGGATTTCTGGATTATTTCTTTTTCTTTGATGATGACCCAACGCCACCATACCGGCTTAATAACTCTCCTAAGTTGAGTAACATTGCAGAACTTAAGGCGCAGGGATATAAGATAATCATCAATATAAAATGGGGTTTCAAGAATCCAGATCGTAATATGCCCGATCCGGACGAAGCTATAATGGATACTTACAAAAGCAATTTGTCTGAGCTATATGATAGATTTTGGCGGCACGCTGATATCATCGTTGTGGGAAATGAGCCCATTATCGAAAGTCCAGGTAACGCGCCCAGCAATGCACCAAATCTAGAGCGCTTTTACGAACAGATGCTTCAAGCCACGGTAGCGTACCGTGCAGGAAGTGAAAAAAAGAATATGCCTATTTATTTGGGTGCTTTCAATAGACTCGATGACGTTGCGTTCCAGTCAGCATCTGACGGGCTTCTTGAGCTCGCCAGAGCTACGCCCGAGGTTGAGGGTGTGGATTTGCACATACACCATATAGATAGTGATTTTGGCGAAATGAAGCGATCTATTGAGTATGCACTGGATCGTATCCGATCTGATCAAAAGATCATCAGTACGGAGTTCTCAGCTATGCGCTACTATAAGCAGCATACGAGCGATCAAATTGATGCGGAATTTGCAGGAGCCTATGGCATTGACCCAAACTGGGAGGTACATGAATATCTAAACGATCTTCTGGCCAGACAGGCAAGCGGAGCAGGTATCAGTCGACAACAATGGATCGATTTTGTGACTGCGCATCCTTGGTATGACAGCATGCTGAATGACTATTTCTCGAAGGCGTTCGATGTTTTCATGGATACAGCATCTGGTCAGTTTGAGCTTGCCACTTACGGCGTATGGCAGCAGTTTGGTGCTCAACAAATCTTCGATGAAAATACTAGTCCTTGGATTCTAAACGGTATCATTTTAAGTCGCACCGTACGAAAAAATGCTGATGGGACGTTCTCCTTCAACAAGTATCTTCATAAGGATTTTGACTTGTGGCGCTAGCCTCTTTAAAAACGATAAACAGGACGACTTAATATGTTTTCAAAAATTCAAATATCAATCGTGACTATCCTGATGTCACTGATAGCGGCGTCCTGCGCTCAAAGCGATTCCCTACCGAATGAGATAGCGACAGCCGGTCTCGACCATTCATCGGTGTACGAGCCCGATAAGGTCCGTATAGCGGACCCAACGATACACTATGACGGAAAGCTATACTATTTGTACGGAACGGAACCACCGCCGCAAGTTGGATTCCCAGTTCTAGTTTCAGACGACTTAGTTCAATGGCATGCACCGGGCAGCGTCGAAAAAAGACGCGTTTTGAATAAAGGTCAGCAGACTTATGGCGACAGGGGATTCTGGGCACCTCAGGTGTTTCAGCACAAAAACCTTTACTATATCGCATATACAGCTAATGAGAATATTGCGATTGCGCATAGTGAGTCGCCCTTGGGGCCTTTTGTACAGGAAGAGATTATGCCTCTTGGCGAGGGTCGCCGACAGATAGATCCTTTCGTTTTCAAGGATGATGACGGGAAAGTGTATCTTTACCATGTGAGGTTGGATAAAGGTAACCACATTTATGTAGCACAGCTTGAAGATGATTTGAGCGGGATTAAACCTGAAACTCTCCGGCATTGCATTACGCCCCAGCCCGATACGTGGGAGGATACTCAGACCTTCGAGTCGGCTGTGGTAGCTGAGGGCCCTACGGTAATTAAGCATAACGAGACATACTACCTGTTCTACTCTGCCAACCATTTCAAAAGCGATGACTACGCAGTGGGTTATGCAACCTCAAGTTCGCCATTGGGGCCCTGGAAGCGTTACTTTGGGAACCCAATTATCGACAGAGATTCAATGGGCGCAGATGGCACTGGCCATGGAGATTTCTTCTTTGGAGACGATAAGCAGCTTTTCTATGTGTTTCATACCCATGCAACCGCAACAGACGTTCATCCACGTGCCACGGCCCTTGTAAAAGCTCAGTTTAGGAATGTTGGAGGGGGGGAGGATCTTGTCGTCGTTGAACCAAAATCGGCGTATTATTTAAGGAAAAAGCAAGCACTGAAATGATTTGAATCCCCTCTGGGTAAACTGCGTAAGAGAGTAGGTGCCAACACTTTTTTGGTGTGCCTCCCACCTGCTAGTTGCTGTCAGATCTCGGCTAGCGGCGTGAGCCATTTTATCACGAAATAGTCTAAAAAGGTTAAACGATTACATTATTATCGTTTGACAGGCATAAAACTCTGGGTTAATGTAGGTATAACGTTTACATAATCGGCTGCTAACCTCGCACTGAATTCTGCGTAAAGGTGATGTGGCGGCCCTGTAATTAGTGACGCCTGTGCTCCAAAAGTGTTGTGCATACACATTTGCAGAACTCGATAGCTCAAAGCTGAGGTGAGCTAACATGAAGCTTAATAAATATGCCCGAGGCGATACTTGCGCTGACAGAGGCAAGAATGTTTGCTCGGCTGCAGAAAGATTTTCTGAATACAAGTTGCCACTTTACAAATACTTCTTAAAGTGTGTCAGCAGTGTTGACGAGGCGGAAGACCTCGTTCAAGAGGTATTTCTTCGTTTGCTGAAAAGCAACAGCTGTGACCGTATAGACAATCTTGATTCGTATATATTCCGGGTTGCTGCCAATACATATAAAGATTATCTTCGCTACTATGCCGTTCGGTCGAAAGGCGAACACTGTTCGTTGGAAGACGCTCCCGAACCTTGGTCGGAAATTTCCGCTGAGCGTGCCGCTATGGGTGAGCAAGCAGTGAACAAGCTGAAAGTTGAACTTTACAAATTGCCGGAGCGTACTCGAGACATCTTTGTTATGAGGGCGATTCAAAATCGCCCCTATGCTGAGATAGCTGAGCTAATGAGTATTTCGACGAGATCTGCTGAAAAGCATACCGCAAAAGCTATCGGTTTATTGGGCGATGTGTTAGCGGTTTAGATAAAATAAATAACTAATCGGTACTCTGCTAGGTAGCAACGTATTTTATTATGACAAGGCTTTTCAGGTTATGGTACTTATCCCCCCCCTCCCCAATTTGAAACGGACCTAATTTGATAATTCCAAAAGTATCCGAGAGTTATGGTAATTTTTAGTGCATGGCCTGAACGCCGCCAATTTAGCCTAAGGACCATGCATGGATCGGTTCGAAGGAAATTACGTGAAGGTCATAGTGTTCCCGCAGGAAGTCCAAGAGAATCTGTTATTGTTTTATGACTTATCGGGGTATTACTTAGTTAACTTTATAATAGCCAATAGGACTAAATCGATAGTCGGGTTGGTTCAACTGAAAACGGAAAAATGCGGAAAAGTGATATAGCTGAAAAGTACCACAGTCCATGGCGTTTTATTTCATTACCATTGCCTATAAAGAGTGGCGAAGGATGAAAGAATAGGAGCTATTGGAAGATCTCATTAAGGGACTTAAGTTTAGGTATGGTTTCTATAAATCCAAGTCATCAGAAGCGTCGCGCTAGAATTTATGTACACCAGATTCGACAATCTCTTCCATACCCGTTTACGGGTTATTTAATAAATGAGGAAAGTATGAATAAACTATTAACCGCATCCATTACGTTTGTTTTATCATGGGCTGTAAGCTCATTGGCGTTCGCAAAAACCTTGGACATTACTGCGCTTGATGATTCTGGGATCAAGGTCCTTGGCGGCTACGAAAAAACACCGGAAAATTTCACGCTCGATAGTTGGGATATTAAACTCCCTCCCTATGATTCGGTCGTCTATTTCAGTACCGACGGAAAAGACAGGTTGCACGGAGCTGCAAATCGAATCTTCGCTTGGCCTGCGGAGAAGCTTGGCAACTTAGTAGAAGACGGCTACAAACCCGATTCGACAGCGTCTAACCCTTCGCGTAAAGGCCTAATTGCACAATTCAAATTAAAAGACGGAAGGTATCTGATTGTGCACGGTTTGGCTGGACCAAAGACTATGTCCTACCTCCAGATTGACGACAACAATGGCTTGGACCTGATTCTTTCCAATTTCGGCACAGCAACGACCAGTGGCGACATTCCGATTCTTGCATGGGCGATGGCCAACACACCTCATGAAGCCTTCGAAAAAATTTACAAACAGGCGGCCGCCGAGAAGCCATTAGAGGGCCGTTTCAAGCTCCGCAAAGACAAAGTGTACCCTGAGCCCTTTGAGTACTTGGGCTGGGCCAGTTGGGAACAGTACCGTCGAAACATCAGCTCTGATTTACTGGTTGATGCGATCAAGAAAATCGAAGCGAGCTCGGTTCCCGTACGCTGGGTGCTCGTCGATGATGGTCATCAGGACCAAACCGGTAGCAGGATGCCAGACAGCCAGCTTCTCTCATTCAACCCCAATAAAAAAACGTTCAAAAATGGCTTCGAACCACTCATGAAGTTGAAGTCTGATAAGATTCGCTGGATTTCGATTTGGCACGCGATGAATGGTCATTGGCAGGGACTGCATGTCGATCACACTGAAAAGGCCCTAGATAACCATCTGTTCGAAAGCGAGCAAAAAAAGGGGGTCCTAATTCCGAAGAATACGCCCGAGGCATCTCATGCTTTCTACGATACGATGATAGGACGAACGGTTGATCAAGGTTTTGACTTTGTAAAAATCGACAATCAAAATCGTGTGCTTCCCTTCTATTTCGGCACTGAAAATCCGGTTGAGGCCGTCGCACGTAATGCTCAGTCTTTAGAGCAGTCCGTACACAATCTTTCTCAGGGACTGATTAACTGCTTCGCGCTCGACCTGCTAACGGTATTCAATACACGCTACAGCAATGTCAGTCGCGTCAGTGTCGACTACCTGTTGAATGACCAGGCCAAGGCGAAGTCACATCTTTACCAGAGCTACCAAAATACGCTTTGGGCTGGTCAAGTCGTTTGGCCAGATCACGATATGTTCCATTCGAGCGATAGAGTTTCTGGTCGAATGATGGCTGTTAGTAAGGCAGTTTCGGGCGCCCCTGTTTATCTCTCCGACGCGCCGGCCGACTTTGTTCCGGAGCTTATTGATCCGTTGAGCTTTCATGATGGAAGGCTCCTGCGTCCAATTGCGCCGTCATCACCAATGGTGGAATCTGCGGGGCTAGATGCGCTTAATGTCGCCGAAGCCTATAAAACCATTGCGCCCCTTGCTAATGGATCGGCTACTATTATAGCTTATAACCTAGTTCACCCGACGCCAAAAAACGCAGTGAGAGCCTCAATTAAACCGCAAGATTATCTCGAAGCAGACCTAATGATTCAGGATGAGAAAAAAGATTGGATGCTAACCGAAGAAGGACTGGTTTACTATGATTGGTACGAGAAAGCTGGCGGCAAGCTGAACGAAAGTTTTGACTTCGAACTTAAAGGCTTTTCGGACAAGCTTATTCAACTGTCTCCTATTCAGAAAGGCTGGGCTGTAATTGGTCGCAGTGACAAATACTTAAGTGCGGCCACCATTTCGGAGATTGAGTATGACAAGGAAAATCTGGTTTTTACTCTCGTTGAATCAGGCCCTGTTGTTGTTTATCACAAAAAGAAGCCAGTTAGCAATCAAGGCTTTAAAGTCGATCAGCTCGATACGCACCTTTGGGAAATCCAAGCGCCCCACTCAAGTGAAGCAGTGACAATTAATCTTAAACTATAAGCCCGCGTGATAAATTTAGCGTTATTGGTCGTTGCTTTTCATCTAAGCAACGGCCTTTCAATGACATGGATATTCCTAAAGAAAACGTAAAGAGTCTCCGGCACTTATAATGCTATTTCATATTAAACGCACAGTTGTAAGGTTTGGTAGTCTAGATCTGATCTCTCAGAAACCAACAGAAAAGCTATAACTGTCAGATCAAACCTGGGATGCTAAAGCTACATGTCCGGGAGAGGAAGAATTTAAAGCGTTTTTAATAAGAAAGCGTTGAAATTCTAGAATAGGTAAAAGATTGTGTGGAGCCGGAGGTTAAATGAAAATTCAGTCAGGTTTCATGATCCAATTTTCTATTCTGGGAATTGTGGTCTTTACAACGTCCTTCTATGCTTACACGCTTGTTGGTTTCTTCACTGATTTCATTTATCTGCTTAGTTTCGGATAAGAAGTTAACAAGTGAAAGAACATGAAGTGCTTTTTCATACGCTTGAGCGTTATCAGGATCTCGCATCCAAGTCAAATAATCCTTAAGAGTGTTGTTGGCGTCGTTTGAATGTTGATTTCGTTCAAGCCAACGAAGTGCGGATAACTCAACGTTGTTGTCTCTTGTTTTTTGCTTCATCGAATCCACTCTCTGAAAGCTCTTTCGTAAAATCTGGATCGCCTTAAGGCGCTCTTCCATAATATTGCCATATTATTTGGAAATACAGTGATTAGCTCATATTGTTGGGGCCAGTATGTAGAAGATCCAAGTGCTGTATTCAAATAATATCAAGCTACTTTCTTTAGCGAACGAACCGTTTCTCATGGCTTTTTATTAGAAAATAGGCCACTGTTTCAACAGTGGCCTAGAACTAAGTAAAAAAGTTAGAAGCGCGCCCGAAGCCCCAGAGTATAGGATCGTCCCGGAGACACTATACGTTCAGGGTATCCGGTGGATACCGGATCGACACCTTCAAAAAGGTAAGTATATTGATCCAGAGTTTCGTCGGTTATATTTCTCGCGCTCCCGATGATTTTAATATGTTTGTTCACTTCATATTGAAATGTCATATCCAAACGACCATCTGGGGTCTCTTGGAAAGAGCCGCGAGCGGGACGACTGAAACCACTGTTTTTATTCCACGCAAGTCGAATTGCTAGCGGGCCTTGCTCGTAGTAAGGGATAACGTTATACACTTCGTCGCTAATGCCTCCAGCCGGAACCGGAATTATTCTTGTCCCGACGCCGGTGCTGTCCTCAACGGCATCAGTATCATTGAACGACGCGTTAGCGGTAACACCGAAGCCCATACCGAAGTAATGATTGTAAGAGAACTCTAGTCCCTGGAAGTCGAATGATGTGTCAGCATTTACTTGCCTATTAATTAGAGTTTCTACGTCAAGTGTTTCTCCAGTTGGGTTACCACTCTCATCAACTTCAATCGCAGGGGTAGTGGCATTTTGAAGCTCTCGAGTCAAAAACGCTTCGACTTTCTTGAAATAATAGCCTGCGGTCATTGAGATATCTTCACTGAGATACCACTCAAGCGATAGATCCGCTTGATCCGCGAAGAAAGGATCGAGGTCTGGTGATTTAGGTGTCAACCGTAATGACTCAGCTTGATTTGCGTCTACATTTGTATCCACTGTGGGAATCAAATCGGTTAATAGCGGTCGAGACATAGTTCGGGCGGCAGCCGTTCTCAAATACAAGTTGTCCGTCAGCTCGAACGTTAGATTAAGTGAGGGTAATACTTTGGTGTAAGAATGACTTTCAGTGTTGGACAGCAAGTCATTGCTCACTCCGCCAAAGGCGTAAGACTGCGTCTCATCATCAAATCGAGCTGTAAGGTTGTCTAGCGAAACGCTAAATCCAGAGGCTTCAACATCCGTAGATACAACACGAATACCCGCATTACCAAAATAGTTTAAGCCCGCGACTTCGCTATCAAAATTAAGTTGAGCATAGAAGGCAGCGGTGTCCTCGGATAGATCGAAGGTGTTTGGTAGGTCGAAGGAGTTCAGCTGGTCCTCAAACGAGTAACTTGCAGGCCGGTCTTGACGATCAAATTCATCGAAAGCACGTTGAATAAGTGCATCTTCATTCCATTGTGGCCAGTAGGGCGTATAATCCAGGCCGTTCGAGCCGTCGCGTGAAGGATCACCGTAGCTATTGAAGTAGCTAGAATATGGGAAATCGAAAGCCACATCAGATTCGTCTAGAGTAGGCCAGTTTCCGGACGTCGGTGGTGGACCAAAAAAGTAACGGTTTCGATCTGTTACCAGGGATAGGTCGCGCTGTTCGATTCTAACTCCTAAGTCAACAGACGAAATAAATCCCGTATTGACATTCCAATTTGCGTCAAAACTTAGTGAATTAATTTCGTCTTCCGATTCCGATTGGAACGTAAGTATATTGCGAATGCCCCATTGTTCCGGATTCTCTACGCCCTCCTCAAATCCAATAATTATATTTCCGGAGTCCGTGATATCAAATGCGCCATTTCGTGTTAGCGGAAGCCCTGGCCGGCCATCGACGCTCAACATTTGTGTGGCCAGTGTGGGGTTGTCGCGATCCTGCGTCGAGCTTGAGTGGGAGAGGTTCGCCCCCAGAGTCCAGTCTCCGATACGGTACTCGGATTTAAGCCCCAGGTTTACGGTTTCCTCGTCAATGTTGTTGGGGTTTCGAAAGTTGACAATTCTGCCCAATCCATCGGAAACCGCAGTGAGGAGCTCGAACGCGTCATCGGAGCCGGAAAGAAACTCTTTGATGGATACATCACCCTCAGTTCCTGGAGAGGGACCAAGTTCAGGAATCAGCAAGTTCTCAAAAATTAGCCGGTTATTGCGAACAAATGTGGTTTGTTCTACGTAAGCTGCGTCAAAGTTCAGACTAAAATCAGCCGTTGGTTCGTATTGAACGACGGCCAAGAAGCTATTTCGCTCAACATCCTGATCTACGATATCGTAGCTAACCGCTCCGGGAGATACCTCTCGAAGACCACTGTTATCGAGGTCATTCCGTGGCGTAAGATTCTCATCAGCGTTTCCGAATGGTCCGTTATTTGGCGCCCGGAACCTAGGGTTTGACAACCGGTTCTCATAGACAGGCGTGTCTTCATCAAGTCCAGCCCAGCCGAGAGCGATACCGAGCTTGTTGTCCATTAATTGATCGATATAAGATAAGCTACCTCTCCAGCCCATACCGTCAGCGGTTTCGATGTCGTCGGCATTTTCGTTATGAAGGCCCCGCACCACGCCGACAACACTGCGACGCTTCCGATCAAGAGGTTTTACGGTTTCGAGCTGAACCGTTCCGGCAACGCCGCCCTCGATCATCTTTGCTTCAGGACTTTTGGCCACTGTAACTCGATTAAGAAGCTCCGATGGCAATCGGCCCATCGCAACGCGACGCGTGCCCGGAGCGGTGGTTGTCAAGATACGACCGTTGAAGGTTGTCAGCGTCAAATCAGGAGTCAGTCCTCGGATTGTCGCAAATTCAGCACGGCCATTGTTTGTAGTGTAGTTAACCCCGGGAATACGGCTGATGGCGTCAGCGATGGATACATCTGGCATTTGGCCGATATCCTCAGCGGTAATGCCGTCTACAATGTTAGTCGCCCGCCGCTTGATGTCTACAGCGCCCTCAATAGAAGAGCGGACGCCGGAGACAATAATTTCCTCAAGCACCGCTTCCTCTTGGGCTAGCGAGGGGTAGGCTGCGCCAGCCGACGCAGCGCCAAGTGCGATGGCTTGCGCAAGGCGTTTGGGGGACAAGTTAGTCGCTTTGGTAGTCATAGTGCTAATTCACCCATTGTTATTTGTTAGTGAGTCTTTCTTCATATGAGGCGCATGATCGGCAGGTAGAACTTGCGCCCTTATCTATTAAAGACGCGTAAGTCCGAAAAAACCGAACTGGATGTGTTGGTTGTGATTACTCGAAGGCGTGTTTTAGCCTAATGTCCAGAAAATGCCAAGTTTTAGCTTAATTGCGGTACAGGCTGAAATTTATTTGGTTAACAGGGGAGATTAGGAACTATTATGAAACCAAATGTATTATAAAAATACATTATAAAGTAATGTAAATCTCATTATTTCAATTCGGCTTATGCTTTTCTACACGTCTTTTCTTCATGAAGTAAGAGTAAAGATACTAGGCGGCTGTAGAAAAGACTCCGAAGCTACTTGCTAGATGAGGGACTATTCCAGTCGATCCAATAATGTCAAATAAGAGGATGTGTTAAATGTTTGCGACTAGTCGATTTTTAACAGATGTACTGTGGGTGGCCCTTACAGTTTCCTGCTTGGCTATTTTACCTGCGAAGGCTGATAAGGCAATGGGTGTAAATGTAAACGGTCTGGGAGTCCAACTTTCCGATCTTAGTGAAAACGGCATGCTGCAGCGCTCAGGAACAGTATGGGTGAGGATGTTTGTCGATATGTCGAATCTACGCGGAAAGAGTCAGGCGGAAGTCGATGCTGACCCGAGCATTACTAACTTCAGGGCACTGCACAACGCGGGATATAAAACGATTCTCAATTTGAAGTGGGCTACTAATGGACGCGATTTTCCTGGTCCTGGAACGCAGGGACGACTAGACGATTTTGATATTATGCGTAAAGTCATACGGGGTGCAGGAGCAGGAAATATTGACATTGTCGTTGTTGGCAATGAGCCTTTCCGTGAAACTGATCTGACATTTAGGGATGGAGATATGACGGATTGGTATGAAAGAATGGCGATTGAAATCAATAACTTCAAAAATAATAACAATTATGCATATGATATCTACATGGGATCCTTCAACAATGTCCACAAAACGTCTGAAAGAACAGCGGTGTTCAATGATTTGATGCAGTTTGCAAAGGACAAAAGCTGGATTTCAGGTGTAGACCTTCACATGCATCACAATCTGATTGAAGAGTGGAGTGATGCATTAAATTTCACGTTGGGTGAGATTCGTAGTAATCAAGGTATTATAATAACAGAGTTTTCGTTGATGCGTTGGTATAAAAGTAATAATGGAAACTCGCTTTCAAGCTCTTACGCTAACCAATACTATCCTGGAGGTACAAACAAGAAAGTTTGGGAGGAGTTGGTAACGTTGCAGAATATACAAAGTACGTCGCGTTGGTTGGACTTTAATGCAATGCATAATTTTACTAATTCGCGTAGACACTACTTGAGAAATGTCCACAGAGATTATTTTAGCGTAAATAGTAATAAAATTCGAGTTG
This sequence comes from Marinimicrobium koreense, assembly GCF_003762925.1. NCBI lineage: Bacteria > Pseudomonadati > Pseudomonadota > Gammaproteobacteria > Cellvibrionales > Cellvibrionaceae > Marinimicrobium > Marinimicrobium koreense. The sequence continues at coordinate 2,685,983 of NZ_RJUK01000001.1, read as the reverse complement.
CCACTTTTGCGTTGCGTCAGAATTCGTTTCCAAACTATTCGAGCAACTCGGATGCATGGATATACAATGGGTTGTTCTGCTTCAGTACTTGTAATTCAGAGGACGAAGGATTTCAGTGGCTAGATGATTTTAGAGACCTTCCCAAGCAGTAGCGTAATGTTTTGAGTCGAGGTGGCTTCAAGGATGTCTGCCTCGACCGTATAACCCATTCGAAATGGGCTGAATGTTACAAATTTCTAGGTACCATGTGAATGTTCTCTATGACCGGAGAACAACACTAGGATACAATTCGGTTAAAACAATGGCGAGTATAAACTATATGAAACGTATCACATATCCCATTATTACTTTCGGTCTATCGGCATTGCTATGTGCATGCCAAGGGGTAGAGACGCACGAGAGTGAGCTTTCGGCCGATGAGCCTTCCCGCTATGGGGAGGTAAATGTAGAAGATCCCGTATTACAAATCCCAGATTCTGTAGAGCCCTTATTTGATCATTGGCTCAGGGATACATACGTTAACCTAGGAAACGACGGCTACTACTATATGACCGGAACGGTAGGGATGCCGGGTAGGTTAACGGCCTATGATCGCAGTCCAGGAATTAAGCTGTGGCGCTCTAAAGATTTAAAAGACTGGGAGTCGATGGGCGTTGTATGGGATTTCGATAAGCATGGAACTTGGCAGAAAGAGTACTTCTATGCTGACGATAATCGTACTGTGGATCTCAATGGTAACCCAATAAGCAGCAAGCGTCGTACTCTCTGGGCGCCGGAAATTCACTATATTGAAAGTCAGAAAAATTACTTTATTGTCGCAACTATTCCTGAAAATCCTAACGGAAAAGGGAGCTTTATTCTACGTAGTAAGACAGGAGAAGCGGCGGGACCCTATGAAAACGTAGAAGGAAATAGTGATGGCCCAATCTTTCCTCGAATTGATGGAAGCTTGTTCGAGGATGATGATGGCACTGTGTATTTCGTGGGACACAATCATGAAATTGCACGAATGAAAGAAGATATGAGTGGGTTGGCTGAGCCTATGCGAAAGTTGGATGAAAAGGAGTATGGCAGAAAGCCCTACATTGAGGGGGCTTACATTTTCAAGGCAAAGGGAAAGTATCATCTCGTCCAAGCAATTTGGAGCTTTCGTATGCCTGATGGAAGCTATGCCTATGATCCGGGCGAGCCCAATGATCCGACTCGCGTTTACGAAGACCGAAAGGATTGGGCTGCCAATCGTTACAGCTACGACGTGGTGATATCAACGGCCGATAATGTTTACGGACCTTACGGTGATAGATACACATCCGTTATTGGGGCCGGTCACAATAATTTATTCAAGGATAAGGAAGGGAATTGGTGGGCAACCATGTTTGGAAATCCCCGTGGAGATCTTTTGGAGCGGAAGTTTCTTACTCGTCCGGCAATTATTCCAATGCGTATGGTTGGTGAAAGATTCTACCCTGACTTTTCTAGAACCTTGAGGTAGTAAACAATAACAAAGCTGTGTTTTATGTCGCTGCGCTTAACTTGTTTAAGTTGTGCGCAGCGATCAAAGTTGGTGGTAAAAATAGCTATAGAAGTTTGTCAAAACTATTTCAATGTTCACTACATCGAGTAGAAATCCAAAAATATTAACGTTTTGAATGATATAAAATAGCTTCTAGGAGCGTTGAATGGCGAAAATAATATGTGGTTTGTATATTATCTTGGTATTTACCTACGTTTCTTTCGTGGCCAACGCTTCAACGGAAAGTCTTGATAAAAAGCCAAATATTGTCGTTATACTTTTAGATGATATGGGATTCTCCGATATAAGTAGCTATGGAGGGGAGATCCCAACTCCCAATATAGATAAATTGGCTAGCAACGGTGTCAAATTGAGTCAGTTCTATAATACGGCTCGTTGCAGTCCGACGCGGGCGTCTTTGCTAACAGGGATGTACCCGCATAAAGCAGGAATGGGCTATTTGGCAGGATTCGAGCGTCAAGGATCGAGGGGGACGCTTGGCTACCTTCATGATCGAGCCGTTACGGCCGCCGATGTACTGTCTGATGCCGGTTACTTTACGGCGATGACCGGTAAGTGGCATTTAGGACATAATGAAACGCCCCCGCATAAACGTGGCTTTCAGGCTTCGCTGGCTTTACCCGCTGGTGGCGTTTATTTCCCGGATCAGGCTTCTTTTAAAAAAGGACAAAAGGTTGTTTCCCCCATTTTTTTAAATGGTAAGAAGCTGCAACTGGACGATAATCGGGTATCAGACGAATACTGGTACGGAACTGATCTATGGACAGACTGGGGAATTAAGTTTATCCAGGAAGCCGAGGCTACTAACAAACCGTTCTTCTTATATCTGTCTCACGTTGCTCCGCATTTTCCGGTAATGGCACCACAGGAGACCATAGAGAAATACCGAGGCCGCTACATGAAAGGCTGGGAAGTTCTTCGTCGGGAGCGTTATCAGCGCCAGATTGAGCTTGGATTATTGGATGAAAACTGGCTTTTGCCCGAGATGTCACCGGACGTTCCGGATTGGGACAGCCTAAGCCGCGAGGATAAGATTCGCTACGACCATATAATGGCGGTTTATGCAGCCGCTATGGAACATGTGGATGCGAGTGTTGGGCGATTGACGCAATACTTGAAGGAACAAGGGCAACTCGACAATACATTAATCCTGTTTTTGTCAGATAATGGCGGTTCTGCGGAAAGTGGCCCTAACGGTATGTCGCTGGGGAGTCCATTGGGAGGCCCCACGTCGAGAGTGTTCGTCGGACAGAGCTGGGCGGAGCTGCAAAACACACCATTCAAGCTTTACAAGCACTTCTCTACTGAAGGTGGCATCGCAACGCCTTTTATTGCTCACTGGCCAACTGGTATTTCAAAGCGTCCGGAAAAAGAGTTCCTGGACACGCCCGCCCATGTTATAGACATACTTCCCACCTTAATCGACGTTAGCGATGCTACATATCCGGCACGGTACAGGGATACTGACATACTACCCATGAACGGAGTAAGCCTAGTTCCCCTATTTGAAGGGAAGAGGCTAAGCCGACCAGAGCCAATTTTCTTTGAACACGAGGGTAACCGTGCGGTGCGTGACGGGAGATGGAAGCTAGTTTCTCGACTGTTGGGTTCTTGGCGTTTGTATGATATGGATGCAGACCGCACCGAGACTGTCGACCTTTTCCAAAAACACCCCGATATTGCCCAATCAATGATATTACAGTATGAAAAGTGGGCGCAGCGCGATTTTGTTGACCAATGGATAGGGAAGCGCCGCCCTGACTCGGGAGGACTTTGGAGCGTGAAGGAGCGCCTTTATGAGCACAAGCCGGGTTTAATCATTCCCACCCGAGACAACGAGGAATAAGCGCTACGGAGACGGGTTTCGTTCCACACCTCAATTCCACCGTGGTCTTGGGGGAGACGGTCGCGAAAGTGCTAGTGGTTTGGTCGATCGGTCATGCCCTAGCGCCACGGAACCCAAGCTCTGTTGGAGCCATACCCTTCGATCGGAAACATACCTATGTTTAAGAGATTCAAAGAATTTTCGCTGGTTTTCATTATTGGGCTGACATCTTGCGTCAGCCAGGAGGGCGCAAAAGAAACTACTACGGGAGTTCGGAGCGATTCTGGTCAGGTGGCGGAAGAGAACGATGCGCCCATCCTGACGGCTAATCCGTTCTACTGGACACCAGAGCATATCGACAATCAAAAAGTCATGATACTTGATGGAACCATCGAGAAGTATCAAGGAAAGTATCTTCTCACGGGGTATCCCTCAAACGGAAATGGCTATTTTTCCAAGGATCTGCGTTATTGGAGCGAGCCTTACGAGCTTATTTCATCCTCTGAGTCCACTCTGCCTGAGTGGGTATCAGACCCGGCTTTTGAAAACAATGATCAATATGTAGGTTCTCGATACAAGGCGTACGGGGCAGGTGACGTCGTTTTCCACAACGGTGTCTTCTTTCACGTCTTCAATGGTGTTGGTCTCATACATGGTAAGCCCGAAACTATCTATGATGAACCTGAATTCTTCCACAGCTTACCGGAGCATCCTTACGGGCGTGGCATTGATCCACAGTTCTTCGTTGCTCATGACGGAACATTACTCTACATTCGCAAAGTTCAACCATTTGAGTTCCCCCGAGCTGAGGGTATCGGCGAAGCATGGTTTTGGAAAGTGGGTGATTCATTTCTTAACGCACCATACAAGCCGGGGGAGATTGACGCCACCCACGGCCACGAAGTCCTGTCCGGTGAAAAAGGTCGCTGGGAGGCCTTCAACAAATTCAATTTTGAAGGGCCTGAAATGTATTACCGAAATGGGCAGTATTACTTGCTCTTCGTCGGGAACCACTTTAGTCCGCGAACCGGTCTGTACGATACCGGCGTCGCGCAAAACGCCGATTACAAAACGATGAGTAACGCCGATAAATATCCGGGTAAGCTTCTGACTAGGAACCTCGAACGTCTATTGCTCAAATACACGCCTATCCTTCCCACTTCGGAGCATGGCGCACAAGAATACCGATTAACGTTCTCTAAGCCGGATTCCAACTGGGACAATCCCGCCTATGACGATAGTAATTGGACGCTAGCGGAAGGTGGTTTCGGGTATCCGGAGATAGAGCAGAGCACCGTAATTCCCAGTATCGTCAACAATTATGAAAAGAATAATGGAAAGAAATGGGGGCACGAGGAGGGGCCGGCGGCTATCTGGCTACGGCGCTCTTTCAATCTAGACACAGTTCCAGAGCGAATTATTTTACGTCACCATTTCGAAGCTCTCGGAACACTGTCGGTAAATGGGCATGTACTCATTGATCGCCGTAATGACAATTCCCCTGAACGTGGTTTCCAGAATACTGAGATTCCACAACACATGCTGCGAAAAGGAGAAAATGTTGTGGCCGTCGCAGCGCGTACCATGGATGAGAAGAAATTCCATCAGGTGGATTTTGGGGTTTATGATACCAACGGAGAGCCCTATGAGCCTGACATTGTCATTCCTTCCCAGCCCAATATATTAAAAGGGTTAAACGGCTTCGAAACCTGGGTTGTATACAAGGCGCTATGGAATAATGACAATGGACAAGGAAAGGATCGCATCTATTTTTGGGACGATGAAATGGTTACTGAAGGCCCTACAGCAAAAAGCTCGCCGGTTAAACCTCTGGAATCGTCTGCGCCTTCACTGACCCTGGATTTTAACAATACCGACAAATCGAAAATGGAAGCCCGAAGAACAATAGGTTTTTCGAAGAATGGTGAGCTCTCGATGTCTGGAGAGAGCGCCAAACACATCCTGTTCAGTACTTCCCCTATTGCTAACGGTTACGTTGAATCTCATGTGCAGTTCGCTGGCGTGGGACAAGATGATTTGGCGCAGGCTTCTGAAGCCAGTCGGACTGGTTTAGAGATGTTGGCCGGTATCATCGCTTGGTATCAGGATGATGATAGCTGGGTAGAGGTTTTACTCGACAGGGTAAATGATTCTGTCGTCGTTGTAGATCGATTAGAAGGGATTGAGAAACGCACGACGTACGCGCTACCAGATTCGTTCGCTTTTCTTGATGACGATTCACGAATAGCAAATTTCAAGGAACCTTTTCACCCACTTAGAGTGTATCGAAACGGAAATAGTCTATTCGCCGAAGTTGGCCACTACAAGGTCAATAATGACCAGCCGATTTTTATCGACGACCGCATTGACTCCGCTGGAAGAATGGGGCTTGTTTCCCGCACGGATACAGATGTGCTGATGGACAATGTCTCCATGACTCGTGGATTCGAAGAAAATGACGCCTACATTAACGGCTGGGATAAGACCTGGAGCGTGACAGAGACAGGTTTAAAGCCGCCGACCGATGGAAGACAAATTTCTATCAAAGGTGATGGCTTGTTGAACTACGAGTTTTCAGTGAACGCCTCTAGCAGTACTTTACCATCCAGGGGTTATGCAGGAGTAGTGGTGCATTGGGTCGATGAAAAAAACTACATGTTGGCTCGGACTAACTTTAGAGAGGAAACGCACGAGTTGGTTCACGTGAAAGATGGCAAGTCGACTGTTATTACGGAATCCTCAGCGTATCGCGACGTAACTTATGGGCACAGTAACCACAAGGGCGATACGCAAACGCAGTACGAGTATGACTTACGTGCAGAGTCTCGATTATCCATGGCGCGGATCCTTTGGCACTCCGGTTTCAATAATTATTTGTCGGTCACGTACCGGCTACCGAATGTAGAGTCTGAAAATTTTGGAATTGAGTACTTCGATGGAGGCCAGTGGACAGTTGCACCAGTAGCGTACGATTTCAATGGCCGAGGCCGCTTCCATGACGCAACGTTCAATGCCGATGTTACAGCGGATAGGGTTCGTCTCAATGTGCCGGAGGGAGAAAACCGTCCGTTCAGCTTTGTTGTGCGTGAGGAAGTCAGTGCTCAGAACTTCTATCGCGTTGCGAAAGAGGGAGGGCGTGTCATGGTTTGGGTCAATAATGAACTACAGTTTGATGTTGTCGACCCTCTTGCCGGAGAGCCTGGCCGTGTAGGGCTTTATGCCGAAAATGTCGATCTCGAATTTGACTCTATAACTCATTTTGAGCGTGTTCGATTTTAGAGCCAAACTTAAAATTAAGCCCGGTTGGTAGTGGCCGGGCTTAAAAATATCTGCTTAGTGTTTAAACCCCGCTCGCCATGATGTCACCTCCTTAGTTAGACGCTCAGTAATACTTGGATGCTGCCCTGAAACTTCATTTTTTTCATGTGGATCGGTTGCAATATTGTAAAGTTCTACCCCCGTACCGTCCGGATTTACCAGCAGTTTCCACTGGTTGTCACGAATAGCCAGTTTTGGGCTTCGGTCCGATGCTAGATGAGATCTAGGGTGTGCGTCTGGATCACCAGTGCTGCCAAATTCCCAGAATATTGGCTTTGGCCGATGACGAATGGGGGCCTCTGTCCAGCTAGGAAGCAGGTTATGCCCGTCAGACTGAGGTGGAGGTTCGCCCAAAAGTGCAGCGACGGTCGGCAAGAAATCAACCGCAGTGATTAAAGTGGTGTCGTCCTGTCGACCCGCTATGATCTTTTCTGGCCACTGCACCAGAAGCGGCATACGAATACCGCCTTCATACAGGCTCCACTTCCGTCCACGCAAACCAGCCGTACTGCCAGGCGGTATTTCTCCATTCTGGTAGTATTGCTTTTTGCTTTCTGGGCCATTATCGCTGGTTAGAATTATCAAGGTATTGTTGGCCAGACCTTGGTTTTCTATATGGCTAAAGAGGCGCCCAAGCTGCTTGTCCATGTTGACGAGAATAGCATTGAATTTCCTTTGATTGATCGATAGCCCATTATCTTCGATTCTGGATAACATGGCATCTGAGGGCATGTTAGGAGTGTGGACATCATTGAGCCATAGTTGGACGTAAAAGGGTTGGGATTTTTTCCGGTTAATGAAATCAATAGTTTTATCAAAATAAATCTCAGTTGTTTCATGCTTTGGTCGCCAGTCAATGTTGCCTTGGGCAAGCTCCGAACTGCGCTCCGAAAGCCTGTTTTGATGATCTGAGAATAATAATCTATTGCCTAATCCTTCGAACGATACATAGGATTCATCGAAACCATAGTCAGTGGGCAGCGGCGCATCTCCGACATCGCGCCCACCACCCATATGCCATTTCCCGATATGAGCAGTGGCATATCCAGCTCGCTTCGTTAAATCTGCTAGAGTGAACGCGTCTTCCGGCAAGTAGTGAGCCATGCCCCTACGGTGGTTATGATCCTTGGTGTTGATAAAGGAGTGTATTTTGTATCGAGACGGGTGTTGACCAGTAAAGAAAGCAACTCTGGAGGGGGAGCAAATGGGAGAAGCTACATAGAAGTTGCGCTGTAATAAGCCGTTAGCGGCCAGCTGGTCGATATTGGGTGTCTCGACTTGTTTGTTCCCTGTAAGACTTAAGTCACCGAAGCCCATGTCATCAACTAAAATGAATAGTATATTCGGCTTTTGATTGGTGGTAGCTGTGTAGCTGCCACATCCGACTATTGCTGGTAGAACAACAATCAAAAGGCTGCACCGCAGATAAAGCTTTAATTTTTCCAAAGTATAATTTCCTGTACTAACGTGATGTAATCGGCGCCAGTTGGGTTCCCAGCTATAACGTTCAGTTTTCATTAAACTCTCTGGAGCTAGGCTCCGAATTTTGAAGGGGACAGCCAATCAGCCAGCAGTCGATGAGCCTAATAGGTTGACCGGTAACGATAACCCTATCCCGACTTTCGTGCATAAATTGATTTAGTTCGTTCCTGAGTGTTAATAGAGCATCAACATGATCGGGGTCTTGTGCTAGATTATTTTGTTCGTGAGGATCTAGCTTAAGGTCATACAGCTCCTCTGCCGGTCGTGCGAGGTAGGCACCCACGATCGCCGCAGAATGAGGGTCGTGTTTCGCACGCTTCTCCCATTCTGGCCAATGCTTGTTGTGGTCCATATGCACATTTTTGGTTAAATGATTGGTGTAGAGAAACTCCGGGTGCATATTTCGTATGTACTTAAATCGCTCCTGCACCACGGCCCGCATTGGATAGCTGTTGGCGGCGTTAGGACCAACACCGTCCCCTGTATGGGTAGTGAAAACCTTTTCTCTATGATCTTTTTTGCCATGGCGAAGAACATTGGCAAAACTTGTTCCGTCGATGTCGACTTTTAGAGTGCCACCGGCCAGCTCTGTCAGTGTCGGGAAAATATCAATCCAGCTTACCAGAGCTTGAGTATCGCTTCCGGCGGGTACTTTTTCAGGCCACTTGAGAACCAAGGGTACTCGTGTTCCGGCCTCGTAGAGGTTCCACTTGGCGAAGGGCCACTGTGCACCATGGTCCGACGTGAAAGCGACAATGCTGTTTTTTCCTGAATATTGCTCAAACAACGTTTTGGTCTGACCAAATAGCTCATCCATTGTTCTGACGTCCTCCAAGTACTGAGACCAGCTTATTCGGGTTTTCGGGGTATCTATTGACTTAATGGGTAGCGTAACGTCCTTAGGATCGAAAGAGGATTTCCTGGGCCAAGGAACATGTGGTGGGTTGGACCCCACCAGCAGTAGCAAAGGACGGTTTGGGTCGCGTTTCTTGAGGAAAGTTGCAATCTCTTGGATGTCGATACTGTCGGCCCCGTAGTGTTCGACCCCGTGATCCCACGGGTCTTGTCCCTTTTTGCCGTGGCGGATTTTGCCAAAGGCAGCTATTTCGTATCCAAGATCCTGGAATCCCGTCAGTATATGCTTGACGCCCTCAAGGCGGGTTTTATCGTGGTTAGCTTCAATTCCGTTGCGCTGTGATCGCAATCCGGTGAATAGCGCCGCTCGGCTTGGAGCGCAAGTAGGGCTGTTGACGTAAGCGCGTTCAAATACCATGCCTTCGGAGGCAAGTTGTTTGATGTTTGGCGTTTTTGCATCCGGCGAATTGGCAATCTCTGTGTCTAAGTAGCCGAGATCGTCAGCGATGAAGAGTAAGATGTTGGGGCTCTCCTGCGCCTTAGCGTGGAAACACAGAAAAACGAGAGATAACAGGGCAATTGTTTTCATAAAAGCACTCAGTTTTTATAAGGGTGGCTTCACTTAGAAAAGGACGGATTTAAAGTGAGAATCCGAACTAGTTTCTAATGCACAGGATGGAAAATGAGTTGGGTGCCAATTGGAGTGACGTTGGGCGTTTCGAAGAGGTAGCCGAGCCCGCGGTGTTCAACTTCGGCTAGGGAGGACCTAGGAAACTTCGCACCGATGCCATCGCTTAACTACTGCACAAAGTTTTGTCGGCCAAGCGAGGCTGCTAAGCATATCGTCGATGGTCGTTGAGCGAAATCGACGGGCTACGCCTTTTTACAATTGAGGGGCGCGGAGTCTATTGACGGGGTCAGTTCTTCGCCCGATTGATTCGCAGCACAAAACTGAGATTGCGCACCCGACGCATGATATTGGCCAGATGGATGCGGTTGTGTACGCCAATACAGAGGTTGATGACGCTGTTGTGCGCGTCCCGTTCGTTCACCTTGATGTGCTCAATGGAGCCGCCCTGCTCGGTCACCCGGGTGGCCAGGGTGGCGATGATGCCCCGCTCGGACTCCACTTCCACCCGCACATCCACCAGGAACTCGCCGGTGACCGTGGGCGCCCAATTGACGTAGCTGATTTTCTCCGGCTTGTGGCGCAGCTCGGTGATGTTGCGACAGGTGTCCTGGTGGACCACCAGGCCCTTGCCCGAGCTGATGTGACCGATAATCGGGTCGCCCGGAATCGGGCGGCAACAGCGGGCGAAGGTGATCATCATGCCTTCGGCGGAATCAATGGTTAGCGGTGAGTAGATGCTGCCGCTGGGGGGATTGACGTCGGCGTCCGGCTGCAGCAGTTTGGCTACCGCCTGCGCGACCCGGTTGCCCAGACCAATGTCTTCGAGCAGGTCCTCCATGGACTTCATCTGGGTGGCGGTGAGCAACTGCTTTTCCTGCTCTTCGCTCAGTTGATCCAGCTTCAGGCCGACATCCGCCAACGAGCGGCTCAGCAGCCGCTTGCCCAGAGCGACCGACTGGTGATGGCGCTGGTGCTTGAGGAAGTGGCGGATGGCACTGCGGGCCTTGCCGGACACGGCGAAATTGAGCCAATTGGGGTTGGGCTGGGCGCCTTGTGAGGTAATGATGTTGACCTTCTGGCCGCTCTGCAGGGGCTGAGACAGGGGTGCCAGGCGGCCATTGATCCGGCAGGCCACGCAGTTGTGGCCGATGTCGGTGTGGACCGCGTAGGCGAAGTCAATCGGCGTGGCCCCGTGGGGCAGCTCGACAATGCGTCCTTTTGGTGTGAACACGTAGACTTCGTCGGGGAACAGGTCGATTTTGACGTTCTCGATGAACTCCAACGAGTCCCCGGCCCGGCGCTGCATTTCCAGTAGGCCCTGAACCCATTGGCGGGCCCGGCTGTGGCTGATGCTTTCATCGCCGCTGTTCTTGTACAGGAAGTGGGCGGCGATGCCGTTGTTGGCCATCTCGTCCATTTCCTTGGTGCGGATCTGCACTTCGATCGGGACGCCATGCATGCCCAGCAGCACGGTGTGCAGGGACTGGTAACCGTTGGCCTTGGGAATGGCGATATAGTCCTTGAACTCCCCGGCTACCGGTTTATACAGGTTGTGAATGACCCCCAGTACCCGGTAGCAGGTGTCCACGCTGTCCACGATGATGCGGAAGGCGTAGACGTCCATGATTTCCTTGAAGTACTTCTTTTTCTGCCGCATTTTTTCGTAAATGCTGTACAGGTGCTTCTCCCGGCCGATCACGATTGCAATCAGGCCCTCCCGCTCCAGCCGCTTTTCAATGGCGGTCTGAATCTGCTCGACCAGTTCCTTGCGGTTACCCCGGGCGGTTTTCAGGGCCGCCTGCAAGCGGCTGGCCCGCAGCGGGTGCATGGCGTAGAAGCCCCGGTCCTCGAACTCGAGGCGGATGTCATTCATGCCCAGGCGGTGGGCGATAGGGGCGTAGATTTCCAGGGTTTCCTTGGCGATGCGGCGTTTCTTGTGGGGCGGCATGGCGCCCAGGGTGCGCATGTTGTGCAGTCGGTCGGCCAGTTTGACCAGAATGACCCGCAGGTCGTTGGCCATGGCCAGAGCCATTTTCTGGAAGTTTTCGGCCTGCTTCTCGGCGTGGGATTCAAACTCGATCTGGGTCAGCTTGCTTACCCCGTCCACCAGCTCGGCCACGGTATCGCCGAACTGCTTGGCGATGGCCTTTTTGCTGATGCCGGTGTCTTCGATTACGTCGTGCAGCATGGCGGCCATCAGGCTCTGATGGTCCATGTGCATGTTGGCGAGGATGTCGGCGACGGCCAAGGGGTGGGTAATGTACGCTTCGCCGCTACGGCGCTTTTGTCCGTCGTGGGCTTGTTCCGCGTAAAAGTAGGCCCGCTTCACCAAATTGATTTGGCTGTACTCGAGGTAAGATGAAAGCCTGTGACTCAAGGCTTCGATCGTCTGCAAGGCCTTACTCCAAACGAGGCCGGGGGCGGACCCGGCCGGGTATTAAATGGCGAGGCGCTTACTCGTTGCCGGGCTGGGCCTCAGTTTCCTGAATGTGTTCGGCGCTGGGTGCCTCCTGGCGAATCGGCTCATCAGCCTCCAGCAGGATGCTGGCGTCGACAAAACCTTCCTCGATTTCGCGCAGCGCGATGACGGTGGGCTTGTCGTTTTCTTCCGGAACGTGCGGGTCTTTACCGCCCACGGCGAGCTGGCGGGCGCGCTTGGCGCTGACCATCACCAGTTCGAAACGGTTGTCGACGTGATCCAAGCAATCTTCAACGGTAATACGTGCCATAGTGTCTCGTACTCACAGTATTGAAATGGCGTCGGTATCCTGGACCTTCAAGGGGTCCGGGTGCCGGCGCCGGGAAATTCGGGAATCGGACCGGATATTGTACACAATTTGCTCGCCGTGCGTCAGCCCAATAGCTCGTCCAGCATGGCTTTGTGAACCTGTTCCTGCCGGTCGCGTCTAAGGTGCTGGCTGGTGATCAGGGCCTGGAACTGCGCCAGTGCGGTGGTGAAGTCATCGTTGATGATCAGATAGTCCGCATCCCGGTAGTGGGAAATTTCGTTGATGGCCTCGTTCATACGGGCCTCAATGACCTCCGGCTGATCCTGACCGCGCCCGGTCAGACGCTGGCGCAGGGCCGCCAGCGACGGGGGCAGAATGAACAGGCTGACGGTATCCTGAAGCTGCTCGCGAACCTGCCGGGCGCCCTGCCAGTCGATTTCCAGGATGACGTCCAGCCCTTGGTTGAGGGTATCTTCCACCCAGTGACGGGAGGTGCCGTAGAGGTTGCTGAACACCTTAGCGTGCTCCAGGAAAGCATTCTCGGCGAGCATGGCCTCAAAGCGGGCGTGGTCCACAAAGTGGTAGTTTACGCCGTCCTGCTCGCCGGGGCGCATGGGGCGGGTGGTGTGAGACACCGAGACACAGACTTCCGGGCTGGATTTCACCAGGGCGTTGACCAGGCTGGTTTTGCCCGCACCGGAGGGGGCGGAAACGGTGTAGAGAATGCCTTTGCTGCTCATGAAGCTGCTCTTCTCGGGTCGGTCTGGGTTGAGTGGGTAACGCCAGCGATGCAGGGCGACTTTGGCGCTAAAAAACGGCATTATGACACAGCTTTAACCGGGGTTCATCGACCGTGCTCCGGTGAAAAACGACCAATGAGGTGAATGTGACACAAGGTATGACGAAAGAAGCCGCCGCCGAGCGGTTGAATGCCAGCGAAGCCTTCGTACAGCGGATGATCGAAAAAGGTCGCCTGGCGCCCGACGAGGCGGGGTTGCTTGACCCGCAGCGGGTTGACGACCTGGCCCAGCTCCTGGAGCGGTTGCGCGAAAACGGTGTGGGCACCGTGATCGGGCTGATTGATGAGGAACTGGGCCCGGTAGATAACGCCTGACGAATCGACCGATTAGAAAGTGGCCGCCGCCATCAGCCACAGTTTGCGGGTATCCGTGGCGAACTCATCGGCGCTGTAGTCCGCGTACTTCAGGGTCAGGCCCACCGGCCCCACCTTGGTGCCAGCTACCAACCCGAGCTCGGAGCCATAATCGGCATCCCCCTCATTGGCGCTCAGGTCGTGATACACCAGCGTCAGGTTCACGGGCCCGACCGGTCGCCGTACACTGAAGTACATATCCTCTACCCCGGTGGCGGGCGTTGCCAGAAACTTGTCCGTCCAGCCCTGGAAGGCGTGCAGCGTGGCCAGGGGTGTGGCGAACGCCGCGGCGCCGTCATCCGAGCCCAGCACCTCGTAGCCCAGTTTGAGACTGAACCCCTCCACCTTGGCCAGCCCTTCGGCCATCAGGTAGCTTGCGGAATAGTCGGTCGGGTTGTCGCCCGCCTCACTTTGGGTGGCGTACTCCAGGTTGTAGCTGAAGGTCTCGTTGAAGGTGCCCTGCCAGCGCAGCCCCAGGGTATCACTGGCCAGCCCCGGCGCCGTCTCGTTGTCCAGCAGATAGGCGTAGGCCACCAGCGTGCCGGCATTAAGCCCGGTGTATTTGCCGTTGAGCAGATGGCTCTGATGCTTGTCATCGCCACCGGCCACACTCTCACCAAAAATGCGGTTCACGTTGTGCACGTAGGCGTAGAACAGCTCGAATTGATCCACCGCTTTGCTGCTGACCGAGAATCCGTCGTAGGTCTGCTCGTTCTGGCGCCAGCCGACGCCACCGACAAAGCGTTGATTGTCCAGCAGAATGCGTTGGCGGCCATACTTCACCTGGGTGGCGCCGGCCTGATAGGCCAGGTAGGACTGGTTGATCTCGGTGCCTTCCGGGTCGGCGATGACGGCGGTGCCCGGGTTGATGCCGGTGCCGTCGTTGTAGTCAACATCGGTGATCGCGGTGGTGTCGTCCATCTCCAGCAGCAGGCTGAAGCCTTCATAGCGTCCGGAGGCATAGGTCAGGCGGGTTTTTTGAGTGAAGGCGCTGGCGCCTTCCACGCCGTCCTGGTCCACATCTTCGAAACGGGTGCGCAGATGCAGCTGGGTCTCGCCGCTTTGCAGGGCTTCGACAATACCGTTTTGAGCAACAGCGGCCGGGGCGCTCAGGCATAGGGCGAGCGAGGCGCTCAGGGGATAAGTCATTCTGTGCATTGCAGGTTTCTCCAGTTCTGTAATCGGGTAATGAATTTTTGGTAAAAGATGTTTTTGTCTATAGAGGAGCTAGCCGGTAATTTTCAATTTTTGCGCCCAACTTTTTTTGGCCTTTCGTTTGGCGTCAATGGATTCAATCTTCTTCTGCTTCTCGTACAGAAAACGCAGTACGGCACTGCGGCACTCGTTGTACTCGGGGCTGTCCACCAGATCGAGTCGGTTCCGCGGGCGCTCCAGGGATACAGGCAGAACCTCTCCGATGGTGGCTGATGGGCCGTTGGTCATCATCACGATCCGGTCGGACAGCAAAACCGCCTCATCCACATCGTGGGTGATCATGATGACCGTGTTGCCCAGGGTGGCCTGAATGTCCATCAGCGAATCTTGAAGGTGTGCGCGGGTCAGTGCATCGAGCGCGCCGAAGGGTTCATCCATCAGTAACACCTGCGGCTCCATGGCCAGCGCCCTGGCAATGCCGACCCGTTGCTTCATGCCGCCGGAAATTTCACCGGGGCGCTTGTGCATGGCGTGGGTCATCTGTACCAGTGCCAGGTTGTGTTCGATCCAGTCACGCATTTCCGCCCTGGACTTCTGGCCCTTGAAGACCTGTTTGACCGCGAGTGCGACATTGTCGTAAACCGTCAGCCAGGGGAGCAGCGAGTGATTCTGAAACACCACTGCACGCTCGGGTCCCGGAGAGTTCACTTCCCTGCCATTGAGCACCACGCCGCCACTGGTGGCTTGATACAGACCGGCGACTATATTGAGCACTGTGGATTTACCGCAGCCGGAATGGCCGATCAGCGAAACAAACTCGCCCTGACCGATTTTCAAGTTTACATCCCTGAGTGCGTTGAACGGACCCTTGGGAGTGGGAAAATCGATTCCGACCTGGGTTAATTCGAGGTGAACTTGACTCATATCAAACTCCTTGGTTAGCGAGAGATCGCTGTTTTATCCCAGTTGACGCGGCTCTGAATCAGCAGTAGACAGCGGTCCAGCAAAAAGCCAATGAACCCGATCATCAATACTGCGACGCAAATGCGTCCGAGGGAGTTGGAGGATCCGTTCTGGAATTCGTCCCAGACAAATTTTCCCAGCCCCGGGTTCTGGGCGAGCATTTCCGCAGCAATCAATACCATCCAGGCAATACCCAGTGACAGCCGAAGTCCGGTGAACATCATGGGAATGGCCGAGGGCAGTACAATGGTTTTTACATGAGTAAACCAGTTGAGGCTCAGCACCCGACTGACGTTTAGCAGGTCGCTGTTAATGCTGGCGGTGCCCACGGCGGTGTTGATCAGGGTTGGCCAGATGCTGCACAGCGCCACGGTAATCACCGAGGTGATAAAGGACTTTTCAAACATCGGGTCATCGCTGACGTAAACCGCACTCACCACCATGGTGACCAGCGGTAGCCACGCCAAAGGGGATACCGGTTTGAATATCTGGATGATCGGATTGATTGCCCTGTAGGTGGTAGTACTCAGGCCGATGACTATCCCCAATGGAATAGCCACCGCAGTAGCCAGAAGAAAACCGGTCATCACGGTAAACAGGCTGGTAACTATCTGATCGAAAAATGTCGGACGACGGTTATAGTCCCGAAAGGTGAGCTGTGCATCCGGATTCTTGTCCAATTGCCGCTCGTGACGCTTCTCCTGTCGTTCGTAAAACGCTTGCGCCCGAAGATTCTCCGACTGATGTTCATCGATCAGGTTCTGCCACTGCTCAAAGACGGCGGCGGGTCCGGGAAAGGTGCCCAGCGAGGTGTTTACCTGCTGGGCGCCGATGTGCCAGGCGCCAATGAAAAGGGCCAGTCCAATCAAGGGTAAGGTGATGGTGCTGACGATGTTCGTCAACCGGTCGCCGCTGATAGGCCAGCGAAACCACCTGGGTTTCTGAAAGGTTGTGGAAGTCATGGTGACGTCCTCCGGGTAAGGTTGGGCGATTTGCAGCGCCCAACATATCTAAATGCGGGACTACAGGGTGTCGTTCTGTTTCAGACCGATTTCCAGTGATTCGATGTAGTTGGTCGGCTTGGTCCCGTCGTAAGTAATGCCATCGAGGAAATCATCCTGCGGGGGCTTGAAGCCGGACTCGCTGGCAAAGTCGGGGAACTCGTCGGCGACCGCATAATCCTCTGCAATAAGCGCTTGAGCTGCCTGCGCATAAATGTCCGGGCGATAGACCTTTCGGGCTATGTCGAAGTACCACTCATCTGGTTTGGATTCGCTGATCTGGCCCCAGCGGCGCATCTGCGTGAGGTACCAGATGGCGTCCGAGTAATAAGGATAGGTCGCGTTGTGGCGGAAAAATACATTGAAATCCGGAACCTCTCGGGTATCGCCTTTTTCATACTCGAACGTGCCGGTCATGGAATTGGCAATCACTTCATAGTCGGCCCCGACGTAGTAGGGCTGAGAGAGAATTTTCGAGGCTTCCTCCCGGTTGGCGTTATCGTCTGCATCCAACCATTTGGCCGCACGAATCAGCGCCTTGGTCAGGCGAATGGTGGTGTTGGGGTACTTTTCGGAGAACTCCCGGGTTATCCCAAACACTTTTTCGGGATTGTTTTTCCAGATTTCGTAATCCGTGATGACGGGCACACCGATGCCTTTGAAAACGGCCTGTTGATTCCAGGGTTCCCCCACGCAATAGCCGTGAATAGTGCCTGCTTCAAGGGTTGAAGGCATCTGGGGTGGTGGCGTTACACTCAAGAAGGCGTCGGCCTGCCTCTGGCCGGAGGTGTCTCCTTTGTGGGGAGCGTAGAACCCCGGATGTATACCGCCGGCGGCGAGCCAGTAGCGGAGTTCATAGTTGTGTGTGGAAACGGGAAACACCATTCCCATTTTGAAGCTTTCACCTTTTTTGGCCATTGATTCAATGACCGGCTTCAGGACATCGGCATGGATCGGATGTTGTATTTTTCCGTCCTCGCCGGTTGGTAGATGAGGTTTTATCGCCTCCCAAACCTGATTGGAAACGGTAATGCCATTGCCGTTCAGGTCCATGGAAAAGGGGGTGATGATATCGGCTTTGGTGCCGTAGCCAATGGTGGCCGCCAGTGGTTGACCGGCCAGCATGTGAGCGCCGTCCAACTGCCCGTCGATCACCCCGTCCAATAACACTTTCCAGTTCGCCTGAGCTTCCAGCTCGACGAAAAGGCCTTCATCCTCGAAGTAGCCTTTTTCCAGTGCAATGGCCAAAGGGGCCATGTCGGTCAGCTTGATGAAGCCAAACCGCAGGTCTGCTTTCTCGGGTGGCCCAACGGCCAATGTGGAGTGGCTCATTAAAGCAATAAATGCAAATCCCAACCGTTTTGAGATCTGACAAAAGCAGGATGATAGAGGGCGTCGCAATGAGCGACGCAAAGAGCGAAGCGCGTCAAGAAAGGTGTTCATTGTTGACTCCTGAAAAGTGAAAAACACGGATGACGGAACTGATCGTCATGTGTCGCTGACTGTTCGACAGGAACAATCAGATGGCTTGGCTCACGATCGCAAACTAAAGGGACAAGTGAATGTCGGGTGCACGAGCTGGTGTATTCAAAAGCTGTGCCAACGAAACGACGACTGAGCAGATAGAGGAAATTTCCCGTAAATGAGGGGAGGATTGGCCGATTTGCACAGCAGTGGATCGAAAAACAGAGAGGTGCTTCATCCTGGGTCAGGATAATCCAGCTGTGTTTGCCTCAAGCGCGGGCATGACGACAGAAAGAGTGCGCCAAGTTGGTACGGTGGACGAGGTTTGAGGTGCGCGAGAATGAGGCAAGCATGGCTATGAAGTTAGCTCTAGGGTGTGGAGCCTAATGTGATCAGTCAGGTGAAGCCGCATAATTCAAGCCGAAGCAAAATATTATTATTATAATATTTAAGGGCATCCCCCTACTTATTCACGATTAAATATTTGGGCCTTGGTGACGTCCCGACTTACCTGAATGAAGAACACATCAATCGCTCATAACCGATTGTTTCGTCAAAGCAATTGGTTGTTGACAAGGTATGGGTGGGAGTGTAATAGTCTAGAAGACTAATATTTATGGTCACTATTACCCTATTGTGGGTTTAGGCGGCACATAAAGGATTATCTAAACGTCAGTGGATCTGGTAAGTTCTTTTAAGTTATAAGAATCATCAGGTTTATTTCTAATGGCGATTAGGTGCCTGTGTCGTGTGAGCGGACGCCGAATTGGGTTTGCGGTGATCGGTTTTCGGAGAGTGAGAGCGTCTGGATGCCGAAGCAGGAAATGACAACAACAGTAAGGGACTCTGCCCCTGGCTCAGCGGTGGTGATCAACCAAAAACCGTACAACAGCTTGTTACAGATTGCTGGCAAATGATTTGCGGCACCTTGTGTGCCGACAATAATAACCTGGTCTCAGTAAGGAGAGTTCCATGAATCCCAATCGTAAAAGTTTTCAAAAGCGCCTGATCGCCTCAGTCGTGGCCTCGTCGGCCCTGGCTGGCTTCAGCGGCGGTGCATTCGCGCAGCAGGGCGAGCCCATGCTGGAAGAGGTGGTGGTCACCGGTATCCGCGGATCACTGCAGCAGGCGATGGACATCAAGCGTGACGCCACAGGTGTGGTCGATGCTATTTCTGCCGAAGATATCGGTAAGTTCCCCGACACCAACCTGGCTGAATCCCTGCAGCGTATTACCGGTGTGTCCATTGACCGCCGTAACGGCGAGGGTTCGTCGGTCACCATCCGCGGCTTTGGCGGCGACAACAACATGGTGACACTGAATGGTCGCCAGCTTCCTGCCGCCAGCACCTTCGGTGGTGGTAGTGGCGCCAGCGGTACCCGCGGTGGCGGCACGCGCGCCTTTGATTTTGCCAATCTGGCGTCAGAAAGCGTTTCTGGGCTGGAAGTATACAAAACCGGTCGCGCCAGC
Organism: Marinimicrobium koreense; assembly: GCF_003762925.1. Taxonomy (NCBI): domain Bacteria; kingdom Pseudomonadati; phylum Pseudomonadota; class Gammaproteobacteria; order Cellvibrionales; family Cellvibrionaceae; genus Marinimicrobium; species Marinimicrobium koreense. Next base: position 2,666,403 of record NZ_RJUK01000001.1, on the reverse strand, counting down.
ATCGCAACCGGCGGTATTGGCGGTACCATTAACATCAAGACCGCCCGTCCTCTCGATCGCGGAACCGAAGGTAGCGTGGGCTTTAAAGCCGTTCACGATACCACCACTCTGACGGGTGATGACCTGACCCCCGAGCTGTCCGGCATCTTCAGCTGGACTGATGACTCCGACACCTTTGGGGTAAGCTTGGCAGCTAGCTTCCAGGAGCGTGATTCCGGAGCTGCGGGTGCCACTTCTAACGACTGGAACATTGGTCGCTGGGGTGAGGATGAACTGTACTCCTTCACCGATGATGCAGTGATTGAAAATGCGCCGGAAGATGGCCAATTGTATGGTCGTCCCAACGATGTTCGCTACTCCGTTTCGGATCGTCACCGTGAGCGTACCAACGCCATGTTGACCCTGCAGTTCCAGCCCCAGGACAACCTCACCCTGACCGGTGATCTGGTCTACGCTGAGAACTATCTCACTGAGCATCGTGGCGAGCAGACCTTCTGGTATGCCAACGGCAATACCGTTGATCGCCTGGTGTTTGATGATTCCGCAGTTGCTACTCCTGCCCTTTACTCAGAGACCCTGGCCAATAAAGACAACGGCTACGAGCAGCAGTGGCGTGAGCAGCGCGACGAACTGACCTCTATTGGTTTCAACGCTGAGTGGCAGGTCAACGATCGCTTGAGCTTCAACTTTGACGTTCATGACTCGACCATGGAGAGTCTGCCGGACGGTCCGGGTAACGCCGGCTCTATCGACGTGAGTGTGGCCAACCCGACCCAGACGTCTCAGGTAACTGATTGGGATCGAGATCTGCCGCTGACTCAGGCGACATTTGAAGATGGCTTCAGCTTGAATGACTTCGGTTCCCAGGTTGCTCGGATCTGGTACGCGGGTCAGACTACTGATGTCACTCAAGTACAGCTCAATGGTGCTTTCGAGTTTGACGATGGCCGTTTCGATTTCGGTGTTGAAAGCCGTACGGTAGAAATGGAACAGCAGAACTCGGATCGCTACATGGCGCTGGGTGACTGGGGTGTAGCCAACCCGGGTGAAATTCCCGATGGCTTGCTGCAAGAGTTCAGCCTGTTGGGACAGTTCGATGATTACCCCACTGGCGGTGGTTTCCAGAACGGCGCCCGCGGCAATCCGGTTGCCTTGGCGGAGTGGGCTGTCAGCGAATACGGCACTGCCGACAATGGCTATGCGGTGGCTTATAACCCGGACTTCTCCAATAACAACCTGATTGAAGAAGATATCAACGCATTGTTCGCCCAAGTAACTATCCAGGGCGAGCTGGGCGGAATGGAAACCAACTTGGTGACCGGCTTCCGCTACGAGACCACTGATGTGACCTCAACGTCATTCACCTTGATTCCGGATGCTCGAGTCTGGCAAGACAACAATGACTTCCAGACTGTCTTCAGTGAAAATACGGAAGCGTTTACCGTCAAGTCTGATTACGACAACCTCCTGCCCAGCCTGGACTTCGATATCGCGCTGACAGACGACGTCAAAGCTCGCTTTTCTTACAGCAAAACCATTGCTCGCGCCGGTTACGGCCAGTTGGCAGCATCCGTGGGCGGCTTCGGGAACGTAGGTTCCACCTACTTGGGATCCACTCCGACTGCAAACGCAACCAACCCATCACTGAAGCCTTTGGAATCAGACAACCTGGATCTGTCGGTTGAGTGGTACTACGATGAGTCCAGCTATGTGTCAGCTGGCTTCTTCGAGAAGCGCGTGAGCAACTTCATCGGTACGGAGCAAATTCCGGAAAGTCACTTCGGTCTGCGTGACGTAACCAATGGTCCTCGTGTCGAAGAGGCAGCTCAGGCGTTGTCCGATGGTGGCTATGACATCAACGATACGTCACTGTTTGTAATGACCGCTGTGTTGGATAATCCGGATGCTTTCCCGAATGGGGCGGCTGACTACAGTGACGACGCTGACTTCGCGGTAGACGTTGCGACCGATTACGACCTGACTCCGAATGCGGAAGATCCGCTGATGGTGTTCAATACCGCTACACCGGTAAACAACCGCGAAGCTAAGCTGTACGGTAGCGAACTGGCTGCCCAGCACTTCTTTGGCGATACCGGTTTCGGTGTCCAGGCCAACTACACCATCGTTCGTGGTGATGTAGCGTTCAACGATCTGGGCGATCCTTCGGAGTCACAGTTCGCGCTGCTAGGCTTGAGTGACACCGCCAACCTCGTAGGTATTTACGAGAACTACGGTTTCACCGTGCGTCTGGCGTACAACTGGCGTGACAAGTTCCTCAATGAAACCAACCGTGGTAACTCGCGGAACCCGGTGTATGTTGAGGAGTACTCTCAGCTTGACCTGAACGTCGCGTACGATGTGACCGACGACCTGACGGTATTCTTCGAAGGTATCAACCTGACCGAAGAAAATCTTCGCCAACATGGTCGCTCTGTGAACCAGCTCTGGGATCTGCAAGACCAGGGCGCTCGCTACCAGATCGGTGCTCGCTACGCCTTCTAAGGTCGTGCGAACGTCTGGACCCGCCTCTTGGCGTGGTCCCTGGTAAGAAAAAAAGGTCGCTGCTTGCAGCGGCCTTTTTTTTCGCCGGTGAGTTTCTGGAAAAACCGTGATATGGTTTCTACAAATTGAAATTGTTTGTCAGGAGAGCATCTTGAACAAGCCCGTACGCAAAGTGGTAATTGCAGGTGGTGGCACTGCTGGCTGGGTCTGTGCGGCGGCATTGTCGTCGCAGCTTGGCGATTTGCTCAATATTGTGCTTGTCGAATCCGAAGACATTGGTACCGTCGGTGTCGGTGAAGCCAGTATTCCGCCCATGCGCAACTTTCATCGACTGATTGGTGTAGATGAGCAGCAATTTATGGCAGCCACAGGCGCCACATTTAAATTAGGCATCGCCTTTGAGAATTGGGCCCGGGACGGTGACCACTATATCCACTCTTTCGGGAAGACCGGGAAAGAAACCTGGATGGCGGACTTTCAGCATTTCTGGCTGCGTGCCCGGGAGCAGGGTTTCGGTGGAGAGCTCGGGGAATACTGCATGGAGCATGAGGCGGCTCGGGAAGGCAAGTTCGCCACCTCGCCGAACGGCAGCCTGAACTACGCCTACCATCTGGATGCGACCCGATACGCCGCCTTTTTGCGATCCAAGAGTGAAAGCGAGGGTGTTACGCGCATCGAGGGTAAAATCCAACAGGTGCACCTGAATCCCGATTCAGGCCATATCGAGTCACTGGAAATGGCATCCGGGGATGTGGTGGAGGGGGATCTGTTCATCGACTGTACCGGGTTTCGTGGATTGCTCATTGAGCAAGCTCTACATACCGGCTATGAGGACTGGAGCCATTGGTTGCCCTGCGACAGCGCCTTGGCGGTACAGACAGAATCCGTCGGCCCACCACCACCCTACACTTTGTCCAGTGCTCACGACAGTGGCTGGCGTTGGCGTATTCCTCTCCAGCATCGGGTGGGAAATGGCCTGGTGTACTGCAGCCGTTATTTAAGCGATGAAGCGGCGCGGGATCGGCTCTTATCAAGTATCGAGGGTGAGCCGCTGACTGAACCACGCCTGATCCGGTTTCGCACGGGACGGCGTCGTCAGACATGGAACAAAAATTGTGTGGCCGTGGGCCTGTCCAGTGGTTTCGTTGAGCCGTTGGAGTCGACGTCAATCCACCTGATCATGATCAGTATGACGCGGTTGATTCAGCTCTTTCCCTTTGACGGTATAACGCCTTCGTTGGTGAGCCATTACAATCGGATTGCAGAAGATGAGCTGGAAAAGATCCGAGACTTTATCATTCTGCACTATCACGCCACAGAACGGTCTGACAGCCCATTTTGGCGTCACTGCGGTGGCATGAGCATTCCGGATTCATTACGGGAGCGCATCGCTCTATTTCGGGAGCAGGGGCATGCCTACCAGTCTCCAAATGAACTGTTCCGCCTTGATTCATGGGTGCAGGTCATGTTGGGGCAACGAATCAATCCAGAACGCTACCACCCGATTGTCCGTGCTATGGGTGACGAGCGACTGAAAAAAACGTTGGACGATTTCAGGCGACAGGTGAGTTTGGGGGTAGAGAGGCTCCCCCCGCACGGAGCATTTGTTGAGGAGTATTGTCGTGAGGGTTGATCGTGTATGGGCCCCATCGCCTGAAAGGTCGATTCGGATGGAACATGTCGGGGAAGAGCGCACACCGGTAATGATCATTGACCAATTGGTGGAGCAGCCAGAGCGGCTGCGTGAAGAAGCGAGTCATTTGAACTTTACGACCCAGTCGCGCTTCTTCCCCGGCATTCGAGCGCCTGTTTCTCTTTCTTACCAGCGCTTCGTGCTGGAGAGCCTTCAGGGGGCCATGGCGGATGCCTTTGGCCTGTCTGGCCGGACACTCAAATTTACCATGTGTCAGTATTCATTGGTCACGACTCCGCCGGAGCAGCTGTCGCTGTTGCAGCGTATTCCCCATTTTGACTCTCTGGAACCGGAAGGCCTGGCAGCCATCCACTACCTGTTTCGATCCGGGTACGGTGGCACGGCGTTCTATCGACATCGCAAAACCGGTTTTGAGCGGCTCACGGAAGATAGGAAAGTGGCCTATCTGCGGTCATTGGAGTCGGAGAATGATGGACCCAATATGCCCGGCCGTGCCTACATCAATGGATCTACACCATTGTTTGAAGAAATCCATCGCGTTGAAGGCGTTTTCAATCGGATGGTGGTCTATCCCCGCAATATCCTTCATTCGGGGTGCATCGAAGCCGACTTTCATCCGGACCCCGACCCGCTCACCGGTCGCTTATCAATTAACAGCTTTATCGACGTTGTTGATTTGACTCCCTAGCAAATAAACACTTGAAGTATAAGACTTCCTTGGTGTGGACCCCCAATTTGACATGTGATTACGTGTCGTAAATTTACGTCATCAACATCGTTCTCCCTCGGAGTTATCCTACGCTTAGCTACTTCTGTCGCACTTCAAACTTGACACTAGGGCTGAGCGATTTCCAGGTGGCGGCCGGTAAAAACCTGCCCAGGCTTAAGGTTCGCCAGCCCTAATCCCGCCCACTCTGAATTTAATTTTAGAGAAATCGCCAACTCGACAACGAAGCTGACAGCATGGGGAGCAGGCTAAAAGCATAAAAGGTAATACAATAATAATATTGTAAGTCAGATGACTCTTTTTTGTGCTTAGGTCTTTGCACATTGATGAGCTTGGGGCTACTCTGGAAGGAGTACACCATTAGCTAAGTACGTGCTTACTCGGCATAGGTAATTAATAGTTGACAGGGTGTATTTTCAGATGTAATTGTCTATACGACTAATAAATATGGTCGATTTGACCGTTATGAGGGGTTGAGCGGGGGGCTAATGATGATCTCGGTGACTTCAGGCTCGATAAGACCTCGAAAGGAATAAAAAATAAAATTGATATTTCCAAATGATATCTTAAGCCTATAGCTTAGCGCCTTGCGCAAAATTCTTTTATCGGTGAATGGTTTTCGGAGAATGAGAGCGAGTGGATGCCGAAGCAGGATATGACAATAACAGTAAGGGAGTCTGCCCCTGGCTCAGCGATGGTGATCAACCAACCGAAATGTACAGCAGTGATGACAGCTTGCTGGTAAACAATTTGTGGCACTTTCTGTGTCAACAATAATAACCTGGTTTCAGTTAGGAGAGTCACATGTATAAAAATATGAATTTCAAACGAAAACTGATTGCTTCGGCCGTCGCCTCATGTGCAATGTCAGGGTTTTCTGCAGTGGCATTGGCGCAAGAAAGTAGCCCAGCGCTTGAAGAGGTGGTGGTGACGGGTATTCGTGCCTCGCTTGAGCAGTCAATGGATATCAAGCGTGATTCGACCGGCGTCGTGGACGCTATTTCGGCGGAGGATATCGGTAAGTTCCCCGATACCAACCTGGCTGAATCATTACAGCGCATCACCGGTGTTTCCATCAGTCGCGAAAACGGTGAAGGCGCAGAAGTAACAGTGCGCGGTTTTGGCGCGGGTAACAATATGGTGACCTTGAATGGTCGTGTCATGCCGACGGCAGGCATCAACCGCGGCGAAGGCGGCGGTTCAAGATCCTTCGACTTCGGTAACCTCGCATCCGAAGCTGTTAGCGGCGTAGAAGTTTATAAGACGGGTAAAGCGTCGATGGTCACTGGTGGTATTGGTGCCACCATCAATATTCTTACAGCCCGGCCTTTGGACAACCCCGGTTTTAATGCAACTGTTGGTGGTAAGGCGATGATGGACACCACCAACCGTGTCGGCGACGATGTTACGCCAGAGTTATCCACGCTTATCAGTTATTCTAACGACGACGCCACCTGGGGGGTTTCGCTGAGTGCAAGCCACCAGCAGCGTGACTCAGGTACCATCGGTGCCAACGTTAACGATTGGGGTATCTACGAATGGGATAGCGTGAATGCTCCACAAAGAGCATGGAATAACACTGACGTAGATGTGGAGAATGCGCCAGAAGAAGGTCAGCTGTATTCTCGTTTCTTCGATTTGCGCTATGAGTTTACCGATACTCAGCGTACCCGCGATAATGCGCAGCTGACTCTCCAGTTTGCGCCAAATGAAGACTTTACGGCGACTGTTGATTACACCTTTGCCGAAAATGAAGTGAAAGAAGCGTTGGGGCAAACTGGTAACTGGATGCAGCAGGGTGCCAATATTCAGGCTGTCGAATTTGACAACCAAGACATTGCCACCATGATCTATGCCCGGGAATCGTACGCAGGCGGTATCGATGAAGGGTACGAGCAGCAGTGGGCAGAGACAACCGATACCCTGGAATCATTTGGCGTAAACTTCGAATATCAGGTTAATGATGCGCTCAGCTTTGACCTGGATATACACGATTCGGAAATGCACGCTCGCGGCACCGGGCCTTTCGGAACCGGTTCGGTACGCATGGCTCTGGCGGCGCCCGTCGTCACCGGTCGTGAATGGTGGTTCGGCCGAGAATTCCCTATTGTTGAAAACCAATATGATGACAGTATTAATGATGCAAACGATAACGGCGTAATTGACCCCGGTGATGTGAGTTCAACCATGCTAAATCTGCGTCAAGCTGACCAGATGATGACGGTTACCCAAGTCCAGCTTGATGGCACCTATGAGTTCGATAACGGTGCAATTGATTTTGGTATTGAATCGCGCGAAATGGAATCCCACACGCTTAACTACACGGCAAGCAATGTTGCTTTAGGGGGTTGGGAAGGGGCCTACCCCGGTGAGTTTGGCGACTTGGTAGAGCCATTTGACATTCAGGGCGAGTTTGATGACTACAACCCGCTGGATGGTTATGGCTTCAGGGCTAACGCCGCTGAGCTGTATGACTATGCCACGAATGAGATCCCACGTTACTCTGATATCTTGCCAGCGCCGCTGAATCAATCGGCTGACAATCTGGTCAATGAGCAGATGACGGCGGCTTTTGCCCAAATTACGGTAAACGGCGACCTGGGCGATATGCCATTCAATATTTTGGCGGGTTTGCGCTATGAAACCACGGACGTGGATTCCAGCTCTCTGGCAGCGGGCTATGTCACTATTTGGGAATCCAACAACGACGTTGCGATTAACGTGGATCCCTCCCAACCCTCTAGTCTGGTCTCAGCTGAGGCCAGCTATGACAACCTGCTACCTAGCTTCGATTTCACCCTGAATATTACCAATGATTTGGTTGGTCGTTTCTCGACCAGCAAAACCATTGCCCGGGCGGGACTGGGTGACTTGGGTGTCTCGGCAGACAGCTTCGGAGCTGGCGGTGGTTCAACGTACTTGGGTGCACGGCCTACAGCGTCCGCGTCAAACCCCGGTCTGCTACCCTTGGAGTCGACCAACTTCGACCTGTCGCTGGAATGGTATTACGACGATACAAGCTACGCGTCTGTTGGGTTCTTTGAGAAGAATGTTTTCAACTTTATCGGGTCCGAACAGGTAGAGCGTCCGTTGCTTGGTATTCGTGACGTTACCTCCGGCCCGAGAGCGGTAGCGGCGGCTGAAGAGTTGGCTGATCGGGGCTTCGCGCTTAATGACGACAACCTGCACGGTATGATGGTCTTCAATGAATTTATTGACCAAAACGGAACGTACAACGAGGCTTGGGTCACTGAATTTGGTAATGTTGACTACACGGCAACTCAAGAGCAGAACGAGTTCCTCTCAGGTCAGCCAGGAGGACTCTGGGATCTGAGGTCTCGCCCAGAAGATCCCGAGACTATCTTCAGAACCAATACGCCAAACAACGCCAGGGAAGCCAAAATTCACGGTGCTGAATTTGCGGTGCAGCACTTCTTTGGCGATACCGGTTTTGGTGTTCAAGCCAACTACACGCTGGTTCGCGGTGATGTAGGCTTCGATAACCTGGGTTCTCCTGATGAGTCTCAGTTTGCGCTGGTGGGCTTAAGCGATACTGCAAACCTGGTGGGCTTGTACGAAAATTATGGCTTCCAGGCTCGTATCGCTTATAACTGGCGTGACAAGTATCTAAACGAGACAAACAGGGGTGCTTTCGCTAACCCACGCTATATTGAGGATTACTCTCAAATTGACGTGAGTGTGAGCTATGAGATCATTGAGGACCTGTTTGTGTCCTTCGAGGGCTTGAATATCACAGGTGAAGACAGCCGTTCTCATGGTCGTAACTACGAGATGATGTGGGATCTGCGCGATCTGGGACCACGTTATACAGTAGGCGCACGTTATAGCTTTTAATTAAAATGGTTGAAATTTAATTAATAGTCTTATCGTTGATAAATAAAAAAGCCGCTGCAAAGCGGCTTTTTTATTTCACTTGGCAGGTTTTGTTGTTATTCTCTATCTGCCCGGTAGATGTCACAATTTTTTGAAGGTCAAATAAGAAGACTATGACAAACCATGTATTGCTGAACAATGTATCGCATCAGAACTTGAAAGTGATCCCACGTTACAGTGCTGAGCTTGGAGACAACATTGCTAGCATTTTGGCTTTCCCGACCGAGTTTGTCGAATTGCAAAAAGAATACCCTATTCTGATCAGGAAGAATTCTGAATCCCAAAAATTTCAAGCGACGGCACTTCTAGGTCTAAACAAAGACGAGAATCTTTATCTTAATCCAGCTAATAGATCGGGTTGGACTGCAAATTATATTCCCGCCGCTATAGTAAAGGGCCCGTTCCTGATTGGTCTGCAATCTCAAGATGAGGATTCCAGTGCAAATCCTGTGGTCCATATAGATTTGGACCACCCCAAAGTGAGCGAGGAGGATGGATATCCGCTCTTTCTCGAGCATGGCGGGACTAGCCCATATTTAGACCATATTACGAGCGTTTTAAAAATCATACATGAAGGCATGGCCACTCAAGACGCTATGTTTAGTGCCTTTTCGGAATTAGACTTAATTGAACCGGTCACTATCGATATAGATCTGAACAATGGGGAGAAGCGTCAGCTCGTAGGGAACTACACTATTAATGAGGAGAAGCTCGCCTCACTTAGTGGTGATAAATTGGAGGCGTTGAGTAAGCGCGGTTTCCTGCCCTTGGCTTATGCTGTGGTTGCGTCTATGACAAATATACGGAAGTTGATAGAGATCAAAAATGCCAAAATACAGTGATGTCAGAATAGCTAAATTATGTGTAATGAAGATATATCATGGTAACGATTGCCACTAAAACTGCTGTTATTACCGACTGCTCAAGCGAATCCTTGGACGAAAGTGTCATAGCCTCTAAAAAGCCGGTAATTATTAAAGGCCTGGTTAAGCATTGGAAGCTGGTGGATGAAGGGCGGCAATCAGACAGTAGTGCCATACGCTATCTAAATTCATACTATAATGGTCGGCCTTCGTTTGCCTGTATCGGCCCTCCTGAGATCCAGGGACGCTACTTCTATAATGATAATCGCACACAGCTCAATTATGATATTAAGAAAACGACGATAGATGAAGTTCTTGATCTTATAGAGAAAGGCTTTGAAGAGGAAAATCCGACCTCTTACTACATTGCATCCAACGTTATTGATACTCACTTCCCTGGTTTCAGGGCTGAAAATGACATTGCAATTCCCAGACCGGATTTGGGCTACCCAATTGAAGACGTTCGGGCGAGTATCTGGATTGGCAACCGTACGACCGCTTGCTGTCACTACGATGCCTCGGATAATTTGGCGTGCTGTACAGTGGGCAAGCGTCGGTTTACACTCTTTCCACCTGATCAAATAGCCAACCTCTACCCGGGGCCCTTGACTCCCACTCCCGGGGGCCAGGCGTTAAGCATGGTTGATTTCGATAATCCGGATTTCGAACAATACCCCAACTTTGCCGAAGCAATAGAGCACGGGCAGGTTGCTGATCTAGAGCCCGGTGATGCCCTATATCTGCCAAGTATGTGGTGGCATCAAGTGGAGTCTAAAAGTCGCTTTAATGTGCTGATCAATTATTGGTGGAGTGACTCCGCTAAACATATGGGCCCCGCAATGAATGTGTTGTACCACGCATTGTTGAGCTTGCGTGATAAGCCCGAGCACGAAAAACAAGCTTGGAAACATATATTCGATTATTACATCTTCGGTGACCCGGACCGGGCAGGTGCACATTTACCTGAGGAGGCGCGTGGATATCTTGGTGAAATTGACTCGGCCAAAGCCCGAATGTTGCGTGCTTTGCTGCTAAATAAGCTTAACCGATAAATTGTTGAAGCCTGTTGGTGATGTAGGTGGTTAGCGTTGCAAAATACTAGTGTAAGAAGAGTGGTAATAGCCGGCGGCGGCACTGCTGGCTGGGTGGCTGCTGCAGCATTGTCCCACCAACTGGGGAAATTGATCGACGTGGTTTTGGTTGAGTCCGATCAAATTGGAACAGTAGGCGTGGGTGAGGCAACAATTCCGCCCATGAAAGCGTTTCATAAGTTGCTGGGTATTGATGAACAGGAGTTTATGTGTGCTACGGAGGCGGTTTTTAAGCTCGGTATTGAATTCAAGAACTGGGGACAGGTTGGGGAGCAGTATTTCCATCCTTTTGGCGCCACTGGCCAAAGTAGTTACCTTGCTGATTTCCAAAACTTTTGGCTGTATGGAAAAAGCAAAGGCATACACGCGGGATTTGAAGAGTATAGCTTGGCAGCACAAGCCGCCAAAGCCAATAAATTCGCCATCTCGAAAAAAGGCAGCCTTAACTACGCCTATCATCTGGATGCCACCCGTTACGCCCAGTTTTTACGACAATTCAGTGAGAAATTAGGTGCCAAACGCGTAGAAGGCAAGATACAGCATGTGCAGCAACACATGAATGGTGATATCAAAGCGCTGCAATTGGAATCTGGCGAGGTAGTTGAGGGTGATTTATTTATCGATTGCACGGGGTTCACCGGCCTGTTGATCGATAAAACGATGAAGGTACCTTATGAAGATTGGACGCACTGGTTACCTTGTGACAGTGCCATTGCTGTTCAAACCGAATCGGTTGAGTCTCCTCGACCTTACGTTACCTGTACGGCGCATAAAGCCGGCTGGCAATGGCACATACCATTGCAGCATCGAGTGGGAAATGGCAATGTTTTCTGTAGTAAGTTCATGTCCGGCGATGAAGCAACTCAGCACCTCTTGGATAACGTTCAAGGCGAGGTCAGAACCGAGCCCAGGGTAATAAAATATAAGACCGGGCGACGTAAAGTCTTCTGGACTAAGAATTGTGTTGCACTCGGGCTTTCAAGTGGTTTTGTTGAACCTCTGGAATCCACCAGTATCTATATGTTCATGATTGGAGTCATTCGGTTGATGCGGATGTTTCCGTTCAATGGGATTACCCAACCCATCATTGATGAATACAACCAGCAGAATATTGCTGAGCTGGAAAATGTACGCGACTTTATTATATTGCACTATCACGCCACCTCTCGCGAAGATAGCGAGTTTTGGCGTTATTGCAAGCACATGGATATTCCGCAGTCACTTTCCCATCGTATTGAGCTGTTTAAAGAAAACGCTCTGGTTTTTCTGGGTGAGAATGAACTGTTCAGGCTTAGCTCCTGGCTACACGTGATGCTAGGCCAAGGTATTATGCCGAAACGCTATCACTCGATATTTAGTACCATGTCGGATGAGGAGTTGGTGGGCCACCTAAGCAACACCCGTAAAACAATTTCCGATGCGGTAAACAAGATTCCCACCCATCAGGAGTTTATTAATCATTACTGCAAGTCGCGCTGTTGATAGCGAGTAGTTCAGCTATCACTCAGTCCAGTGCGAGCATTAAACGATCATCGGCCTATTATCAATGGGCCGTTGTTTTCCGTTTGCCGCACCGAGTGCACTCGTAGAGAGTAACCAACTTCCCCTGCTTGACATCAAACTTCCGCTCGGTGACCACCTTCCACTTATGAAAGCCACTGCGGCACAAGGTTTTACCCTTGTGCTTTTCTTTGGCGCTGGGCCGTTTGAAGGCTATGACGTTGTCGCTCACAGTTCGGTCTCCTGGTCGGTTCCGGAATTGTGAGCGAAGGCTATTCCTCGGTCAACAGGAACCGGGCCACGGCCGTGCTGCCGGGGGCGTAGACTTCGCTCAGGTCACCGTGAAAGCCCGATTCCACGCCGCGCATGTCCGGCAGGTTGTGGGCGATGCCCTTGTGGCAGTCGATGCAGGTATTCTCGCCGCTGGCCAGCAGGGTGGAGTGCATTTCCCGGGCCCGGGGTGATTGCTGAGTAAAGTCCATATACTCGAAGTTGTGGCAGTTGCGACACTCCAATGAGTCGTTGGCTTTCAGCCGGCGCCACTCGCGCTCGGCGAGCATGCGGCGCTTGTCCAGAAACTTTTCCCGGGTATCGATGGTGCCGAAGATCCAGCCCCACACCTCTTTGGAGGCCTCCATTTTTCGGGCGATCTTGTAGGTCCAGTCGTGGGGAACGTGGCAGTCTGAGCAGGTGGCACGCACGCCGGATCGGTTGGTGTAGTGAATGGTCGGGATCAACTCCTCGTAAGGGTTGGCCTTCATTTCATGGCAACTGATGCAGAACTCTTCGGTATTGGTGAATTCCAAAGCCGTGTTGAAGCCGCCCCAGAAAATGATGCCGGCGATAAAACCACCGAGGGTAAGTACCCCCAGGCTGATGTGCGTTGCGGGTCGGTTGAACGTTTTCCAATACGCTTTCAGTGTTTTCCACATAACCGTCCCCCGCTACTCACCGCGCTTGATGATATCTTCCAGCACCTGGTCAACCCCTTTGAAGGTACTGACCTTCACCGGATCGATGTCGTGCTGGGGCACATGACACTGCACGCAGAAATAGCGGCGCGGTGAAACCGAGGCCAGCGTCTGTCCGTCCCGGTCGACAAAGTGGGTGATGCTGACCATGGGGGCGCCGCTGACTTCGGTGGCGCTGCGGCTATGGCAGCTCAGGCACTGGTTGAAGTTGGTGTCCACCTGGTAACCGCGGATAGTGTGCGGAATCATCGGCGGCTGCTCGGGGTAATTGCGTGTAGGCCGGCGCATGCTCGAGCGCACATTGGCCAGCGGAGGCGCTTCGGCCGTCTGGCTGAGCGTGCCACCCTGGCGCACACCATCCGGTGCCGGGACCTCCTGGGGTGGTTCACCTGAGGCGATCAGCGGCATCACCAGGCCTGCCATCAGAATGCTGCGTCTAATCAGTTTGATCATGATGGGCTCTCCCTTACGCAAGGCTGATCAGTTCGAGGCGGACGGCACACTTCTTGAAATCCGTCTGCAGGGAAATCGGGTCGGTGGCATCGAGTGTCAGCTTGTTGACTAACCGGTTGGCGTCAAAAAAGGGAATGTACACCAGCCCCTCCGGTGGCTTGATCCGGCCCCGGGTTTCTACCCGTGCCCGGATGTTGCCGCGCCGGCTGGTCACCCGTACTTCGCTGCCGCGGCGGAAGCCCTGCTTACGGGCGTCTTCGTAGTTCATGTACACCAGCGCGTGGGGTACGGCCAGGTTCAGCTCCTCGACCCGCTGGGTCATGGAGCCGGTGTGCCAGTGCTCCAGTACCCGCCCGGTACTGAGCCAGAAGGGGTATTCTTCGTCGGGCGACTCCGCCGGGGGCTCGTAAGGCAGGGCAAAAATCAGGGCCCGGTTGTCCGGCTTGCCGTAGAACTGTACGCCGGTGCCCGCTTCCACGTAGGGGTCGTGGCCCTCGCGGAAGCGCCACCGGGTCTCCTTGCCGTCCACCACAGGCCAGCGCAGGCCCCGTTCCTGGTGGTACCGATCGAAATTGGCGAGGTCGTGGGCCTTGCCGCGCCCAAAGCGGGCGTACTCTTCAAACAGGCCTTTCTGCACATAGAAGCCGAAGGCCTCGGATTCATAGTTGGCATAACCTTCGGCGCGGTCATCGTTGCTGAACTGGTTGACCTGGCCGTTGGCAAAGAGTACATCGAACAGTGTCTTGCCTTTGAATTCCCCGGCTTTGTTGAGCAGCTCCGCAGGCCAGACGTCATCGGTTTTGATGCGCCGGGAGACTTCCATCAACTGCCACAGGTCAGAGCGGGCATCGCCCGGCGGGGGTACCAGTTGGTGCCAGAACTGGGTGCGTCGCTCGGCGTTGCCGAAAGCGCCCTCTTTTTCCACCCACATGGCGCTGGGCAGAATCATGTCGGCGGCCTGGGCCGAGACGGTGGGATAGACATCGGAGACCACCACAAACGCATCCGGGTTGCGCCATCCGGGCAGGGTTTCCTGACTGGTATTCGGGCCGGCCTGGATATTGTTGGTCACCTGAGTCCAGTAAACTCTGAGCACCCCGTCTTTCAGCTTGCGGCTCTGCTCCACGGCGGAGAAGCCCACCTTGTCGGGGATGGCTCCCTCGGGCAGCTTCCAGATTTTCTCGGTCATGGCCCGGTGTTTTGGGTTGGTGACCACCATGTCGGCGGGCAGGCGGTGGGCAAAGGTGCCCACTTCCCGAGCCGAGCCACAGGCCGAGGGCTGGCCGGTCAGCGAGAAGGGGCTGTTGCCCGGCTCGCTGATTTTGCCGGTCAGCAGGTGAATGTTGTAGATCATGTTGTTCGCCCAGACCCCGCGGGTGTGCTGGTTGAAGCCCATGGTCCAGCAGGACATGACCTTGATGTCCGGGTCCGCATAGATTTTTGCCAGCCGTTCCAGGCGGGCCTTGGGGACGCCGGTTTCCTTGGCGGCCCGTTCCAGGGTGTAGGGTTTGACGAATTCGGCAAACTCCTCGAAGGTGATATCGCTCCAGGTGTTGGCTTTGTCGGCGCCTTTGGCCCGCTGTTGGCGGGGGTCTTCGGCGCGCAGGCCGTAACCGATATCGTCCTGGCCTTTCACAAAGCGGGTGTATTTGTTGACGAACTCGTGATTGACCTTGTCGTTCTCGATCAGGTAGTTGGCGATGTAGTTGAGAATGATCAGGTCGGTGTGAGGCTTGAAAATTATGGGCAGATCCGCCAGATCGAAACTGCGGGTTTCGTAGGGTGACATGGCGACCACCTGGACATGCTCGTAGGAGAGCTTGCGGTCGGTGACCCGGCTCCACAGCACCGGGTGCATTTCCGCCATGTTCGAGCCCCACAACACGAACGCATCGGCGTGCTCGATGTCGTCATAGCAGCCCATGGGCTCGTCGATGCCGAAGGTGCGCATGAAGCCGCCCACCGCCGAGGCCATGCAGTGGCGCGCGTTGGGGTCGAGGTTGTTGCTGCGTAGCCCGCCCTTGAACAGTTTGCTGGCCGCGTAGGCTTCCCAAACGGTCCACTGCCCGGAACCAAACAGGCCGACGCTCTCCGGGCCATGTTCGCGAATCGACTGCTTCAACTTGTCGGCGAGCAAGTCCATGGCCTGGTCCCAGGAGATTTCCTGGAAGTCGCCGTTCTTGTCGTACTGGCCGTTGCGCATCCGCAGTAGCGGTTTGTGCAACCGGTCCGGTCCGTAAAGGATTTTCGACAGAAAGTAGCCCTTCACACAGTTCAGGCCCCGGTTCACCTCGGCTTTGACGTCGCCATGGGTAGCCACGACCCGGTTGTCCCGGGTGGCGACCATGACGCCACAGCCGGTGCCACAGAACCGGCAGGGGGCCTTACTCCATTTCAGGTTGGTCAGCTCGCGGTTGGTGACCAGGTTGCTGGCGCTGGCGGGCAACGGCATACCGATGGCCGCGGCGGCTACCGCAGCGGCGTTGGCCTTGGCGAATTGGCGGCGGGTCAGATTCATTGCGGTTGTTCCTCCGGCGGAATCACTTCGTGGTAGACCAGTGCGGCGTTGACAACGCCGGGGTGCGCGCTGGTCTGGTCAATCACATCCAGAATCGCTTGTGCGTCGGTGCTCTCGAGCACCAATACCAGCTTTCCCTGATCACTTTGGGCGTGTATTTCGGCGCATTTGAGCGTTTCGTCCGGCCAGTGTTGGGGCAGCTCGCGTAGCCACTGCTCGATGGCTGCCAGTGCCGCGGGCTGGGTGTGCACGATCACACTGGCAACGTGCCACTCCACCGGCAGCGTCGTGACGGGTATCTGTTGATGGTCGGGCTCATGGTGCATGACAGCCATGAGAAGCCTCCTGTTGGTGGTTCATAGGGGGTGGCGTTAGGCAGTGCTGTGGGAATCAACCCGCTCCGGGAGGCCCGGCCAGTAGCTGGTACATCCAGATGGCGAAACCGTAGGCGCCGACCAGGGCAACGGTGAGTATCGGGAACAGGAAAACCACGATGAAGGCGAACATTCGCCACTCCCGACGTTTTTCCTGCGAGTTGTCTGGTTCGGATGGGTGCGTGTCGACTGACATGGCGACTCCGTGTCTCGATCTCGTTATTCAAGGCTGACTATCGAAAGGGTAGTACATATTCCGGAGCGTGCATTGATACAGGTCAACCACTGGATTTCCGACGATGATTTAGAAGAATTGGCAATATCGAATTGACGTTTTTATGAGCAAATACGGGAAAAAGTAGAGGCTTCGTTTGTTTGTCCGGGCAATTGGCGCCGAGGGTCGTGAAAGTTGTTTTCATAAAAATAAATAGTTATTGATATTTTATTTCACGATTGTTATGTTCATCACATTGCCGGGCACTGGATGGGTCCAGTGCCCGGCGGCTCCGGGACGGAGCGCAGGTGGCGTTGCTGGGGAAGGACATCCAGGAGGTGATACTCCGCCAAACATAAAAAATGCATGACACACGCCAATAGGGGATACACAACCATGCCAACCGTGTTCAATAAAAAGCTGCTCAGCCTGGTGGTCTGCAGTGCCGCCGTGGCGACTACCCAACCCGCCGTGGCGCAGGGGGACGAGGCGCTACTGGAGGAAATCGTGGTGCGCGGAATGCGCTCCAGTATCGAAACCTCCCAGGACATCAAGCGCAATGCGGATACCTTCAAGGACGTCATTACGGCGTCGGACATTGGCGCGCTCCCGGATCGTAGCGTGACCGAAGCGCTGCAGCGGGTGCCGGGGGTTACCATTGAACGTTTTGCCTCCTCCGATGATCCCAAGCACTACGCTGACGAAGGCACGGGCGTGCTGGTGCGGGGCCTGGATCGGGTGCGCAGTGAAATCAATGGCCGTGACGCCTTCAGTGCCAACCCCTGGGGCGGCTTGAGCTATGAGGACTTCCCGGCGGAGCTGCTGGGGTCCGTGGAGGTGGTCAAGAACCAGACCGCCGATCTGATTTCCGGCGGCATTGCTGGCACGGTCAACCTGATCACCCGCAAACCCTTTGATTCTGAAGGACGGCTCGTCTCCCTGAATGCGAAGGGCCACTATGGCGACTACCGGGAGGAGGTGACGCCGTCCTTCTCGGCCCTGTTCTCCGACAACTGGGAAACCAGTGCGGGTCGGTTCGGCTTTCTGATCGCCGGCTCCCAGTCTGAATACCAGACCCGCGGCGATGGCGTTGGCCTGGGGAATTACCACAGCCGTGGTGTGTTGGACACCTTCTCCTATGACGAGTGGGGCACCGCTACTCCCGGGGTGATTGAAGGCCAGTATTCCAACCCCTGTATTCCGGGCGCCTCTGATTGGCGTGCCTGTGATGCCCTGGGTTTTGAAGACACCGTCCAATACGATGCCGAAGATGCCGCCGCCTTTGTGCCGCCCTACGAGGGCGAGGCGCTGGAAGGTCAGCCCGACGGGGTCACCTGGTATGCGCCAGCCAACTACCACATCAGCACCGCGGAAAATGACCGTGAGCGCACGGGCTTTACCACCTCATTGCAGTGGGCCAATACCGAAGAAACCATCGTGGCTACACTGGAACACATCAACTCCAAAGCCTCTCTGGAGTGGCGCGAGCGAGTGATTGCGTCGGGGGACCGCGGCTTCCTGCCGTACGTGCCCAATACCATTCAGTGGTTTGATGAGCGCGATGAGGGCCGGCCGCTGACCGTCAATAACCAGACCGATTACGATGGGGATGGCTTTCTGACCTCGGGCGTAGGCCGTGCCAACCATCCGGAAATGCCGTTGCAATTCCGCTCGCGCTACAACTACAACGAAAATACGGTGGAAGACACCTCGCTCAATGTGCAGTTGAACCCCTCTGATCGCATGACCCTGTCGCTGGACTATCAGCGGGTGGAGTCGACGCAGGTAGTCCACAACTACAACCTGACCTCACGCATCAACGGCAACCAGACCTTTGAGCATGCGCCTTTCTTTATGGATTTGCGGGGCGATACCCCAACCTTTGAGTATCTGAACTCGAACACCTCCAACCCGCCGGAAGTTGATGGGCCAGTGGATGGTACCTACACCAACCCGATACTGCGGCTGAGCAATGGCATGCAGCAGGAAGTGGACGCTAGCGCCGAATCGGATAGCTTCCAGGTGGATTTCCAGTACGATTTCGACGGCGCTTTCACCTCCATTCAGGCGGGTGCCTACTACTCGGAAAAAGACCTGGCCATTGCCGATACCGAGTATGAGGGTTGGCAGGCGCTGGGTACGCCCTGGTCCGCTGAAGGCTCCTACAACGCTTCGCCGCAAGTGGCGCCGGAGCTGTTTGAGCGGGTCAGCTTTGCCGATCAGTACGACGGAAAAGTCGTGCAGGGGCCGAACAACAGCTTCCTGTTTCCCCGAATGGATCTGTCCGAAAATTATATTCAGACCCTGCGCGACGGTTGTGGCTCCTGGAGTGCCCTGGGTAACGCCATGGACGGCAGCGGCGAGTGTGCCCTACCCTATGAAGACCTGGACGATCGTCTGTACAGCCACTTCGCGCCGCGTCATATCAGCTCGACCAACGAAGAGCGTAGTGAATTCTATGTTCGCGGGAACTTCGAGTTTGACGACTGGGCGGTTCCTCTGACCGGTAATGTCGGTCTGCGTTATGTGAACTATCAACTGGCGTCTACGGGCAATGTGACTCTGCCGCCCACCGCTCGGCGCGGTACCAGTGAAGATGAATCACTGTATCAGGTGATGAGAGACGACTATCCGGAAATCTTCGCACTCGCCTCCGGTGACTCCATGCTCAGTACCGTTCAGGGCACCGATTACGACACCGTTCTGCCCAGCCTGAACCTGAGCTTCGGCCTCACCGAAGATGTGGTATTGCGCTTTGGTGCCTCCAAGGGGCTGTATTACCCGACCTTGACCGATGCCCGTAACAGCATGGTGGTGAGTCTGGATTACACCGAGGTATTGCAGGATCCGAACGAGGGTAAAGACGAGGAAACCAACCCGGTAGTCGATCTGACGGATATCGAGATCAGCGCCAATGCGCGCAATCCCTACCTGGAACCGGAAGAGTCCATCAACCTGGACTTGAGTGCCGAGTGGTACTTTGCCCCGGTGGGCTCTCTGACGGTTGGTCTGTTCCACAAGGAACTGGACAACATCATCCGCAACCGCCAGTTTGATACTGAGGTTGAGCACGCGGGTTATACCTATCCGGTGTCTGCGGACGGTCCGGCCAACACCGGGTCCGGTACGATCCGCGGGGTCGAATTTTCATACTCCCAGTTCTACGATATGTTGCCGGGAGCCTGGAGCGGCCTGGGTATGCAGTTGAACTTCACCTATATCGATCAGGATGGCCTGGAAGACCCCAACAGCAATCCATCCGAGGGAATACGCTATAGTGGTGATGGCACACCGATTACCGACAACCGAAACTCCTTCCGTCGGTTCACCGGTCTGCCGCTGGTGGGCTACTCGGATCAGAATGCCAATATCGTCGGTATGTATGAGTACGAGGATATCCGGTTCCGCCTGGCCTACACCTGGCGCTCGGAGTATCTGTTGACGATGCGGGAATCCGAGGAGTTCGTACCGACGTACGCCAAAGCGCAAGGCATGATGGATGCCAGCCTGTACTATGACATCAACGATATCTGGAGTGTCGGTCTGGAAGCCAGCAACCTGCTGGATGAAGAGACCAAAACCCAGTATCAGCTGAACCAGGCCGGTGACCGAACTGACGCGTTGAGCTTCACCACCGACCGCCGATACGCACTGAGCGTGCGCGCGGTATTCTGACCGGTGACTGACTGGAGGTAACAGGGAAGGCGCGTCGCCGCTGTGCGGCGCGCCTTTTTCGTGCTTATGCAGAACAGCCTGAATTCACTGTGTATCGTGGGCGGTGGCACGGCCGGCTGGATGGCCGCCAGCGTGCTATCGTCGGCGCTTCAGGGCAGCGGTATCAAGATCACCGTGATCGAATCGCCGGATATTGCCAGCGTGGGCGTCGGCGAATCCACCGTGCCCTCCATCCTGGATTTTCTCCGGGCCTGCCGGATCGACCTGAACGCCTTTATCAAAGCCACATCGGCCAGCTTCAAACTGGGGATCCGTTTTGATGACTGGCGGGAAGTCGGCGAGCACTACTTTCACCCCTTTGGCCGTGTCGGGCAGGATATCAATGGCTTCGAGTTCTATCAGGCCTGGCTGAAAACGCTTAGTGAAGGTCAGGCAACCCGCTGGCTGGACCAGTCACCCGGTGCCATCATGGCGGAACACTCGCGCTTCATGTTGCGCCCACCGAGATCGAACGATTGGGCACTTCGAAACTACAGCTACGCCCTGCATCTGGACGCGGTTCTGGTTGCCCGCTACCTGCGTGACCTGTGCCTTGCGCGAGGTGTGGCCAGAATTGAAGCCACCGTCAACGACGTTGCCGTTGATGACAGGCAGTTCATTCGCTCCGTGAGTCTGGATAGCGGTGCCAGAGTAACCAGCGATTTTTACATCGACTGCACCGGATTTCGGGGCCGGTTGATCGACCGGGCATTGAATGTGGGTTATCGGGACTGGTCGGATTACTTGCCCTGTGACCGGGCGGTGGTGGTGCAAACCCGGAACACCGAAGACCCGGTGCCCTATACCCAGGCGACCGCGCGGGCCGCGGGCTGGAGCTGGCGGATTCCCTTGCAGCATCGCACCGGGAATGGCTATGTATTCTCCAGCCGTTACTGCTCCGACGAGCAGGCAATACAGACGTTGCTGACGACGGTGAACGGCGAGGCACTGAACGAGCCGAGAGTGATTCCCTTTGTGACCGGGCGGCGCGAGAAAATCTGGCACCACAACTGCCTGGCGCTGGGGCTGGCCTCCGGTTTTCTGGAGCCTCTGGAGTCCACAGCCATTCACCTGGTGTACAAAACCCTGATCCATTTTATCCGTCATTTTCCGGATCGGGATTTCGATCCCGGTATCGAACAGGCGTTCAACCGCAAGATCAATACCGACTATCACGAAATCCGCGATTTCATTATTCTGCATTACTGTACCGCGGATCGACGGGATACCCCTTTCTGGCAGAATTGCCAGAATCTTCCGGTGCCGGACTCTCTGTGGGAAAAAATCCGTCGGTTTCGAGAGCGCGGCGAACTGGAATCGAACAGCGGAGATTTCTTCAGCAGGGACAGTTGGTGTTCCATCTTTGAAGGCATGAACATCCGGCCCAGAAAATACCACCCGTTGATGGACGCCTTTGACTGTCAGCGTCTGGCGGCGCAGTTGCGGCAACAGGCGGACCATATCCGCACTACCGTAATGAAGATGCCCAGTCATGGCGATTATATTCGGCAGCACTGCGGCGTTGAGAGCCGGGTCCGGACCTCGGGGGAGGTTTCCTGAGATGGCGGGCTATCGGAAAATTCCGGAGTTTAATGATCTCTCCGCCGGCCAGTTTTTTGAGCAAATCGCGCCCGAACAGAAACCGGTGGTGATCCGGGGTTTCGCTCGGCACTGGCCGCTGGTGACGGCCGCCCAGCAGTCCCCCGAGGACTGGGTGCGGTATCTGCTGCAGTTCTACCAGGGGCAAAAGGCCCGAATTCTCCTGGCCCCACCCGAGGCCAACAAACGCTTTTACTACAACGGCGATATGACCGGCGTGAACTATCTGGCCGGTGACGAGCGCGTGGACCTGTTTCTGGGACGGTTACTGGAACTGATGGACCGGTCGGTCTATCCCGCCATCTCTTTGCAGAATGGCGCGCCGGAAAATCTGTTACCCGGTCTGGTGGAGGATAATCCAACGCCGTTTTTCCCGGATGTGACACCAAGGCTCTGGGTCGGTAACGAGGGTATCGTCAGCGCCCACTACGACGGTGCGGACAATATGGCCTGCGTGGTCGCCGGCCGCCGACGCTTTGTGCTCTTTCCTCCGGCGCAGACCGGCAATCTCTACCCCGGCCCGCTCAACTTCACCCCGGCCGGAGCGCCCACTTCCCTGGTGGACCTGAACAACCCGGATTTTGAGCGCTACCCCCGCTTTGAAACCGCCCTGGCCAACGCCTATTCGGCGGAATTGGGGTCGGGCGATGCGATCTTTATTCCCATGCTCTGGTGGCACCATGTGGAGTCACTGGAAAAGGTGAATGCCCTGATGAATTATTGGTGGAACGGGTCTTCCGCGAAAGCGGCCACACCTCCGAGCCCGATCGACAGCCTGAATATTGCGCTGCTGGCCATGCGAGACCTGTCCCAAGAGCAGCGCAATGCCTGGCGTCATCTGTTTGATCACTATCTGTTCAAGCAGGGCGTTGATCCGGCCTCCTACATTCCCGAACATCAGCAGCATGTGTTGGGACCGATTTCGCCCGATTATGCCCGAGCGATCAAGGATCACTTTGTCGAAAAGTTGAAGCGGTAAGGTGCACCGAATCGGATGAGAGAATCATTGGTGGAATGACCAGAATGACCACAACAGGAAAGCCCGAAAAAATTCTGATCGTCGGCGGAGGCACGGCGGGCTGGATGGCCGCCTGCCTGCTGAATTCACGCTGGCCGGATATCGAGGTGTGCGTACTCGAGTCCCGCGATATTGGTGTTGTGGGTGTTGGGGAAGGCTCCACGCCGCACCTGAAGGTATTCTTCGACGCCGTCGGTATCGAGGAATCCGAGTGGATGCCCAAGTGCAACGCGACCTATAAAAACGGTATCTCGTTTCACGGCTGGTCCTCGATTCCGGGGTTTGAATCCTACTTTCATCCGTTTCCCGCGCAGACCGATGACCTGCTGACCGTGCCCCTGTTTTTGCGTAACGTTCAGGCCCGTCTGCGCGGTGACTATGCCCATGCGCATCCGGATTCCTATTTTCTGGAAACCTACCTTGCCCAGAATAACCTGGGCCCCCTGGCCGACGAATGTTTTCCATTCGGCGCCGCCTATGGCTATCACTTTGATTCAAAGCTTTTGGGGCAATTTCTGTCAGAAAAAGCGGTTGCGCGAGGGGTAAAGCGCATTATCGGTACGGTGACGGAAGTGTTGCTGAGCACCGATGGGGCAATTTCTTCCGTCAGGCTTGCGGGCAATGACACCCTGGAGGCGGATTTCTTTGTCGACTGTTCCGGCTTCCGATCGCTGTTGATGCAAGGTGCCCTGAAAACGCGGTTTTTGGGTTTTGAAGACAACCTGTTCAATGATGCGGCGGTGGTGCTGCCCAGTGAGACCTCAACCACCATTCCGCCGGAAACCCGATCGACGGCATTGTCTAATGGCTGGGCATGGAAGATTCCGTTAACCAATCGGTATGGAAACGGCTATGTGTACAGCTCCAGTCATATCGACGCGGATCGGGCAGAAACAGAGTTGCGACAGAACCTGGGGCTGCTCGAGAGCGATACTCCGGCGAGGCATCTGAACATGAAAGTCGGCCGGGTGGCCTCTCACTGGACCAAAAACTGTCTGGCAGTCGGGCTGTCTCAGGGTTTTATCGAACCGCTCGAAGCGACCGCCATTGCGCTATCCTTCGAGACTGTCCGGCGATTCATGTTGCACTTTGAGCGGGGCGGTTTCACCAACCAGGGTGCGGATGATTTCAATCGCGAGATCAATACCAAATTTGAAGGCATTCGGGATTACATCGTCTGTCATTACAAAGTCAATCAGCGCCGGGATACGGCCTACTGGCGGGACAATGCGGAGAACACCAAACTATCGGAGCATCTGAGTCGGATTCTGTATCTGTGGCAACACAGTGAGAACTTCGCGCAGGAAATGCAGGCCAATCACCTCGGTGGCAGCTACCAGCCCAAGTCCTGGGCCTGCCTTCTGGCTGGCTATGGGGTGTTTCCCCCGCTGCGCTCTTCCACCGGCAGCCCAACGGCTGAGGCATCGCAGGAGCAGGATCAGTTGGCGGACTTCATTCGCCGCTGCGCTCTGAACTTTCGTCCCCATAACGAGCTGCTGGCGCCTGCTGTCGCCGAACAATCGGTGGTTTAACAGTCCAGGTTATCGCCCGGGGTTACCCCCAGAATCCGGGTATAGGTCCGGTAACGCTCGATGCGGCTCTGGACCTGTTCTGGGCGGCCGCCGTCACATTCCAGGCTGCCATTGATGGTGCGAATGGTTTCTCCAAAGCCTTGGCCGTCCACCATGGCCCGGTGGGCGGTCATGGTGCCCGGGCCCAGCCGGGTCAGCCAATACCAGAGCGCCGATTGCCATGCGATGGCGGACTCCTGCGCGACCCGCTCCGGCTCGGCCCAGAGGTCGATACCCATCGCGAGCCCCGCGGCGCAGTAGTTGCCGTTCCAGCTCAGTTGAATGGGACCGCGACCGAAGTAGCGTTTACCTGGGGCGCAGACACCACACAGGGTATCGGTGTTGGAGCAGTAATCGTCTTTGTGAATTTCCTCGATGTAGACCAGATCGCCGGTTTCGTGAGCGAAGTTGGCCAGTGCGGCGGCCAACTCCCGTAGGCGCGTCTCCCGATCGCCCACGCCGGCGAAAGCGGGAAACTGCCGACTGGCAGCCAGCAGGCCGTCGTAGTCGTAGAACGGATTGCGTTCGGGAAACAGGCTGTTGAACTGCTCGCGGGATAATAGTTCGGCGACGGGCGTCTGATTAGCCGCAGGTCGGTGTTTCTGATGAAGGCGGGGAGCCAGCTCAAACATTTCGATGGCCCCGCGTTGCTGCAGGGTGACAAAGGCGCGGGGTCGCTGGCGCAGGTCCAGGGCAATGTTGGTTGGATACCGCCCTTTCAAAGAAATTTCTTCAATCAGCTCACCGTGGGGTGACAGAACTGCAACGGTACCCGCACCATAGCGGGCGATATACAGGTTGCCTTCCGGGTCCGTGGCCATACCGTCCAGACCGTAGTCATCGAACTGATAGAACAGACGCTTGTCACTCAGCTCTCCCGTGGCCGATACCCGATAGACCCACACCCGCCGCTGGACACTTTCATTCACGTACAGTCGACGTTCATCCGGGCTCAGCTCTATGCCGTTGGTCGTGCCCATTCCGGTTTCCAGCAACGTAAACTCGCCACCCGGGTCCATGCGCCAGAGCTGGCCGCTGTTGTTGGCCCAGTCAGGATCGGTGGCAAAGATAGCGCCCCAACGGGTGAGGGCGATGTCGTTGGGCTGGTGCATGCGCGGTTCATGATAAGTGGCAATGATGTCGCTGGTGCGCGGGTTCAGTCGAATCAGGTTGTGCCCGGTGTAATCCGCCGCCCAGAGTTGGCCTGCGGTATCAAAGCGAAGACTGTTGGCGATGCTGCCCTCGGGTAGATCCACCCAGCGCTCGCCCTGATTCTGTTCCCTCACTCTACCGATACTGCCCTGGCGTTCGAAGTTGACGGCGTAGAGTGAACCCTCCGGTCCGACGACCGGACCCTCTATGCCGGTGGGAAAGCTGTCGTCGGGCATCCAGTCGACGGTGGCCGGTGGCTCCGGAATCGCATCAAGCAGCATTTCGATGACGTAGGCGGCGGCCACCACGATTTCATGCTCTATACCCTGGGCGCGACGCAAGCTGTCCCGCGCCGATGCACGAACCGATGGCGACAACGCGGTATGTTCCCGCCACAGGGGCAGCAGTGTGAGGCCCCACTCGGTGACGGTTACGACTCGCTCTGCTTGCCGGTATACTTCTGACGTGGCGCCAGTGGCATCGAGCCTGGAGATCAACGCTTGAGCGCTTTGTTGCCAGCGGGTCAGACGGGATTCAATGGAGCTGGCTAAAACGTCGTTACCGGGGTTTGCCAGTAGCTGTTCAATGTCTTGTTTCAGTGAACGTGCCGCCAGACTCTCGGCGGGAAGACCGTCCACAAACCGGTCCAGCGGATCGCGTCGGGAGTAGCTTTCCCGCTGGGACTTTTCATGGTGTCGATGATAGTACTGGGCCGGTTCCAAGGCTTCGATGAGTACTTCTGCGTCGGCCACAGAGTCTGAACCCACCAGTCGCTCGAACGACTGTCGGGCTTGCGCTTTGTGTTTCAGCGCCACGGATTTGGCGGCCCACTCCGAGATCAGCGGCAGCCGGCGATACAATGATGTTTCATCCCGCCTTTGAGCGGGAGACCATAGCCGCTCGGCAACCACGAAAGCGCGAGGCCACAGGCGAAGGTCGATGCTCTGCTCGTCGATCAATTCAGCCCAGAGGGCAATTTCGCCACCAAGAATGTTAGTTTTGTCACTGTCGGATAATACGGGTTTGGTCAGAGGCTCTGGGGACTGTTCGACGCGCTGGCCAGAGACCGCATAAGCGGCGTTGCCTACCACCATATCGCCATCGAGCGCATCACCCCGGGATTCCAGCCGAGCGCGCACCGGGCCCATCCAGGTGTCGACATCGAATCGGATTCGATCGCCGTCAAGGATCAGGTTGTGCAGTGTTTGCCGGGATTTCCCGGTGAAGTCGATATAGCCACGGCGTTGGTTACCCGACCCTTGAATGACGGTGACATACCCGGTTATCGCGGAGCCGCGTTTGCGTGGCATTTCAAACGCCCAGCTCTGGCGGGTTTCCGACTCACTGGGTTGAGTCTCTATTGACAGGGGCTCGGGTTCAAAGCGGACCCGGTAGTGATAGCCGGCGGCTTGAGGCTGGTCCAGATAAAATCCGGTGGACAGTACCGCGGGATGCCCCGCTTGGGCCGCCTGCCCCAGCGAGTCAACACCCCGCCAGGATTGCACGGCGGTATGCTGAGGCAGATCCGGATGCAGCACTTCATCCCAGCCCATCATTTTGCGATCCAGTCGGGTCAGAATGTTGGACAGTCGTTGATTGAAATGGGCGTGCAGCGCCTCGGCATTCTCCAGACCTTCATTGTCCATAAAGGCACGAATGTCCGGGTTGTTCAACCAGTGCTCGGGATCGACCTCATCGCCGCCGACGTGGATATAATCGAACGGAAACAGCTCGGCCACTTCGCGCAGAATGGTTTTGGCAAATTCGTACACCGCCTCGTTGGCGGGATTGAGCAGTGGCTTGTGCACGCCCCAGCGGTCCTCGGGCTGATACGGACCGGGAGCGGACATAAGTTCCGGATAGGCGACCGCGATCGCGCTGCTGTGCCCGGGCATATCGATTTCGGGCATGACCTGAATGCCGCGCTCGGCGGCATAGGCGACGATTTCCTGTACTTGTTCTCGGGTGTAATACTGTCCGTTGGAGGCCTCCTGGTGAAGCTTGGGGTAAGCGCGGGACTCCAGTCGCCAGCCCTGGTCGTCGGTCAGGTGCCAGTGAAAAATATTGAGCTTGGCGGCGGCCATGCCGTCGAGCTGACGCTTGATGGTCTCCACCGAAAAGAAATGCCGCACCGAGTCCAGCATCAGCCCGCGCCAACCAAACCGGGGTTGATCATCGATGCACATGGCCGGCAGGCGGTCCGGGTTGTCGGCCAATAATTGCAGCAGGGTTTCCAGCCCGTGTTGCACACCCAGATGGGTGGTGGCATGCAGATGAATGCCGCTGTCCATGATGTGCAGTTGATAGCCTTCCAGGTTCGGGTCCAGTTGCTCGGAGGAGCGCAGACGATGGGCCGGCTGATCGATATGAATCATCAGCGCAGTGCCGTTTTCCCCCGAGCTTTCCAGCGTTCGGCCGGTCTGCTGCTTCAGGCGCTGGGCGAAACGTTTGAGCGTGCCTTCGGGTAGCGACCCGATCGCGCCCATCAGACGAAGCGTCAGGCGCGGCGTCAGGGAAAGCGCACCGTCGGCGTACTCCACGGAGGCCGGATAGGGCATAAGGGGCAGCTCGTCCGGTTCGGCGCCGAGAGATAGCGGGCTTAGGCAGAGTAAGGCCGTCAGAGCGATGGAGTATTTATTATTCTTGAACATAGCGGGCTCGTTGGAAATGGGCGAATTAAAAGCGGGTTTCCACTCGGCGAAGTAGCTGATAATCATCGTCGATCACCAGTAGCTGACGCCACTTGTCAAAGGTCAGGCAGGGGTGGGAGGTGGCCAGGGCAATGATATCCCCCACGCGCACATCGGCGTCTTCGGGCAGCCTCAGGCGGCTGTGGTGGTCCATGATGTGGTCGACCTGCCAGAGCGCTGGTGCTCGACGCGGTGCGGTGTCGCCGGGACGATAGTGCAACACCGGTTGCGGTAGCCCCGCATCGACGGCTACCTCCCGCTTCCCGAGGGTCAGGATGGCCACACCCGGTTCAGGCACCGACTGCACATATGCCCAGACCTCCAGGCTCGACTCCAGATCGCCCCCGGGCTGACAGTCACGGGGCAGACGCGCCATGATCCGGCTCTGGGCGTCCCAGTAAATGCCCTGATCGTGAATCAGATAACAGCCCGGGCGCAACACCGGCAGGATGCGCTGCTCGCCCGTCTGTTCGCGGACCGGGCCGAACACTTCCATGACCACATCGTACCAGGCGGATCCGGCGCCGGTGAGAATCACGGTGTCGGTGGAGAACCGGCCCTGCTGATAGAGCGACTGACAAATATCGCGCACCTTCAACAAGTGCTTCCGCACCAAGGCTTCCGGGTCGTCACCGTGGATGACGCCCTCATAGGTTTCCACACCGGCCAACTGCAACGCCGGCGCCTCGGCAAGCGCACTCAATACGGCGTCGACCTGCTTGGTCGTGCGACAACCACAGCGCCCACCGGGCACGCCGACCTCCAGCAATACCTTGAGGGTCTGCCCATGCACGGCAAAAAAGTCATTGAGGGCGCGGACATTGTCCGGTGAGTCCACCAGGCAGTAATAGTCGAGGCCGTTGTCCAGCAAGTGACTGATCGACGCCATGTTGGCTTTGCCCACCAGTTGGTTGGCCATCAGCACCCGGGGCACCCCCGCCTCGGCTGCGGCCTGCACCTGGGGAACGGTGGCCAGGGTAATGCCCCAGGCACCGGCGTCCAGTTGGCGACGGAAAAAGTCGGGCGTCATGGTGGTTTTGCCGTGAGGGCAGAGGAGTACACCGTTCTGTTCGGCAAACCGTTGCATCCAGTGCAGGTTATTATCGAGTCGGGACTGGTACACCACCGCCGCTGGCAGCGGCAGGTCTTCTTCCAGAAGGTTCGGCCTGTTCATAAAACACCTGAATTATTGATGTCGAATGGCGTTAGGCCGGATTAGCGAAGCATAATCCGACAGATTGTATGTGCAATGTAACGTCCGGGCGGGGAAGGGGAAGCCCTTTCAAGACACGCCGTAAACCCGGTCCCCTTCGCGCTCCCGGCGCTTCGGGACACTTCCCACATCCCTGTGGGGCGTCCACGGGGGCTCGACGCGCGGAGTCCCTCCGCTTACGGTCTTGAAAGGGCTTCCCCTCCCCCGCCCTCAGTGCCATACCGAGACATTTGCATCCGCGGTGAAGGCATAACGTTTCGGGAACTAGCGCCATAAGTTACTTCGGGCGAATGGTTCCGATACTTCAGAGCGATGCGTATTTGCCGTTGTCCGAAATGTTTTACGGTGGGAGCTATTTCCCGGAACCTTACGTTGGCAGCGCGGAGGTCGGGTAACCCCTTGTGAGACCGTCGCCTGCCTGGACGGCAGGCGATCGAGCCCCATGGATGGGTTCACGGCGTGTCTCACAAGGGGTTACCCGACCGTAGCACTCCATTCCGAAGCTCCACTTCTGGCATTAATGATAGAAATTACCAAAACATAAAGTCAAGTATTGAAAATAACAAACACGGTATCTATACTGGCCTCAAGTTTCGTATGATCGGCTCAGGGGTTCCCTGGCCTGAGGTCGGGGACGGATCGGTCTTATAACCAGATACAGGACACCGCCGTGAGCCACGAACCAGACATCATCTCGCGCATCAACACACTGTACAGCCACCTGCGCGATGCGGAACAGAAAATTGCCCGACTGGTGCTCGACGACATGAGCTTCGCCGCTCAGGCCAGCATCAGCGAACTGGCCGAGCGCGCCGGAGTGAGTGAAGCCACCATTACCCGGTTCGCCAAAGCCATTGAATGCAAAAATGTGCGTGACCTGAAAATGCGCCTGGCCCAGGCCGAAGCGGTTGGGCAGCGGTTTTACACCGATGTGCGCCCTGAGCCCGGCGGCATTTACAGCGTTTATGAAACCATCAAAACCACGCTGGACCACAACGCCCAGTTGGTGACCGAGGCGGTCATTCGCCCGGCGGTGGAGTGGTTGTCCAAGTCGCGCCAGATTCTGATTTTCGGGGTCGGCGGTGGCTCCACCGTGATGGCCCAGGAGTGCCAGCACCGGTTTTTCCGACTGGGGTTTGCGGCCACGGCCTACTCGGATCCGATGTTGATGCGCATGGCCGCCTCGGCCATCGACAGTAACGATGTGGTGTTGTGCCTATCGCTGGGTGGTTATAGCCCGGACGTGCAGGAGGCAGCGGAAATCGCCAAAGAGTACGGCGCGCGCACCATCGGTATTACCGTGGCGGATTCGCCGCTCGGGAAAATCGTGGATCAGCTGATCCCGATGCAGCCGCTCGAGACGGATTATATTTTCAAGCCGAGTGCGTCCCGCTATGTGATGCTCGCGGCGATTGATGTGCTGGCCACGGAACTGGCCGCCAAACACAAACGCAAAAGCCGTGAGGCCTTGCGTCGAATAAAACATACGCTGGACACCCACAAACGCGGACAGGATCGACTGCCTTTGGGGGACTGAGCCAGCGCACGATCACAGTGGGCTAGTTATGGGATATCACACGCTGATTCGCGGCGCGCAGGTGGTGGATGGCACCAGTGCCAAAGCATACCGGGCCGATGTGGCGATTGAGAACCAGCGTGTGGTGCGTATTGCCGAGCAAATTGATGCTGAAGCTGATACCACTGTCGACGCCGATGGCCTGGTGTTGGCGCCGGGCTTTATTGATGTGCATACCCATGACGACCTGGCGGTGGTCCATCAGCCCGAGATGAGGCCCAAACTCAGTCAGGGCGTCACCAGTGTGATTGTCGGCAACTGCGGCATCAGCGCCAGTCCGGTACAACTCAACCGCGAGCCACCCGACCCACTGAACCTGCTGGGCGAACGGGCAGACTTTCAATATCCCACCTTTGCGGATTATGCCCGCGCGGTGCAGGCCGCCGGTCCGGCGGTCAATGTCGGAGCGCTGGTCGGACACACCGCGTTGCGCATTGGGCATATGAGCGATCTGCAGCGCACCGCCACCGAGCCAGAGCTGGCCGCCATGCGGGTTCAGTTGCGCGAGGCATTGCAGCAGGGCGCTCTGGGCA
Organism: Marinimicrobium koreense; assembly: GCF_003762925.1. NCBI lineage: Bacteria > Pseudomonadati > Pseudomonadota > Gammaproteobacteria > Cellvibrionales > Cellvibrionaceae > Marinimicrobium > Marinimicrobium koreense. The sequence goes on along the minus strand of NZ_RJUK01000001.1, from coordinate 2,634,576 downwards.
TGAGTTCCGGGCTGGCCTATCGCAATGCCAATCGGTCCGACACGGCGGAAGTGCTGGCATTGGTCAAAGAGTTGACTGCGTTCGGTGCGATTTATACCACCCATCTGCGCACCGAGTTTGACCAGATTATCGAGGCCATGGACGAAGCGCTGGACACCGCCCGGGAAGGTCGGGTGCCGCTGATCGTGTCTCACCTCAAGTGCGCGGGCAAAGGCAACTGGGGGCGCAGCACCGAAGTGCTGTCGCATCTTCAGAGCGCCGCCGCGCACCAGAAAGTCGCCTGCGACTGTTACCCCTATACCGCCAGCTCCAGCACCCTGGACCTTGCCCAGGTGTCACCGGACAGCGACGTATTCATTACCTGGTCCCGGGCGTTTCCCGAGCAGGGTGGGCGCACTCTGGCGGCCATTGCCGAGGAGTGGAAACTCTCCCTCATGGAGGCGGCCGAGCGACTGCAACCGGCCGGTGCGGTGTATCACTGTATGGCGGTCGAGGATGTCGAGAATATTCTGAGCCACCCGTTGACCATGATCGGCTCCGACGGACTGCCCAAGGACCCGCATCCGCACCCGCGCCTGTGGGGGGCGTTCCCTCGGGTGCTCGCGCACTACTGTCGCGAGCGGAAGTTGTTCGATCTGCCCACCGCCATTCACAAAATGACCGGACGCTCGGCAGCTGAATTTGGTTTGCGCGATCGCGGTGTCATTCGTGAAGGCGCTTTTGCCGATCTGGTGCTGTTTGATTTCGATCGTATTGAATCCACCGCGTCTTTTGAGCAGCCGGAGCAGGTCGCCCGGGGTATTCACCGGGTGTGGGTGAACGGCGCCTTGAGCTATCAACCCGGACGCACCGATCTGGAGCGACGGGGCGAATTCCTGTTTCGAGGGCGATAGCGCTCAAAACGACCGTGTCTGTTTTCAACTCTGTTTTTTAACCGCAATGATAAGGAGTCCTGTGTGAGCATTCAGCGTTACGGTACCGAAGGAGGTGTGGGCACCGGTGGTCAGGCCTTGCCCTTTGCCCGCGCCGCCGGCGCGGCGGGGTGGTTGTATGTATCCGGGCAGACTCCGATGCGCGATGGGGAAGTGGTGGAAGGCGGTATCGTCGAACAGTCACAGCTGGCCATCGACAACTGTTTTGCGATCATGCGCGAGGCCGGCTATGGCCCGGAACATGTGGTGCACGTAACGGTGATTCTCACCGACGCCCGTTACTTCCAATCATTCAATAAAGTGTTCAAACAGAATTTTGGCGCACACCCGCCCGCGCGCATCTGCTCGGTATGCGATCTGGTGGTGGACTGTAAAGTGGAAGTGGGCGTGGTCTGTTACAAAGCCGAGGATGCATGAACAGTACGCTGTTTCTCTCCACCTTCGCCGCCTATGTGGTGTTTCTGATTGCCCTGAGCTGGTGGGTGACTCGCCGACACCAGGGGGGGGATGACTTTCTGCTGGCGGGGCGCAGCTTGCCCATTTTTTTGACCATTGGTACCACAGTGGCGACCATGGTGGGCACCGGGTCCTCCATGGGTGCGGTGGGTTTTGGTTATGCTAATGGCTGGGCCGGCGCGCTTTATGGCCTGGGTGGCGCCATCGGCATTCTGTTGTTGGCAGCCTGGTTTGCGCCGGTGCGGGAATACCGGTTCATGACCATGAGCGAAGAGCTCTCTTTTTATGTGGGGGCCAATCGCCTGGTGAAAAATATCGTGGCCGTGCTGATTTTTCTGGCCTGCATCGGCTGGCTCGGAGCCCACATTCTCGGCGGCGGCCTGTACCTGGCCTGGATCGCCGGCATGGACCTTGATGTGGCCCGCGCGGTGGTGGCGTTGAGCTTTGCCATCTATGTGATTGTCGGCGGTTATCGCGCCGTGGTCTGGACCGATACGCTTCAGGCGATTGTCCTGTTCGGTGGTTTTATATTGATGGCAGCCTTGGCGGTGCACGCCGTAGGTGGCTGGAGTGCGTTGCTCGCGGCCCAGCCCAAGGCCAACGTCGCGGCTCTGGCGCGGGAATCCATTGGGGGCTTGCCGGCCTTGTCGTTGGTGCTGGTCATCGCCGTGGGGGTGTTGGCCACCCCATCGTTTCGCCAGCGGATTTATTCGGCGCGCAGTGTCGGCTCCGTGCGTCGCTCGTTTGTCATTTCCGGCACCCTGTATCTGTTCTTTTCCCTGGTACCGGCGATTATCGGTATGGGTGCCTATGCGCTCAACCCCGAACTGGGCAATCGCAATTTCGCGTTTCCGTTTCTGGCGGTGGAGGTGCTGCCGTTGGGTATTGGGCTGGTGGTGCTGATTGCCGGGCTCTCCGCCACCATGTCCAGTGCCAGCTCCGATGCCATGGCGGGCGTGGCCGTCTTGATGCGGGACCTGTGGGTGATGGTGACCGGGCACACGCCATCGCGGATCACGGTGGTGCGCAATTCCCGGATTACATTGGCGCTGGTGATCACTGGTGCCTGGCTGATGGCCTCCCTGTCCGATGACCTGATCGGTTATATCACCGGCATGATCTCCACCCTGATGGCGGGCATGTTCGCCTGTGGCCTGCTCGGTCGTTTCTGGCCCCGCTACAACTGGCAGGGCGCGCTGGCATCCTTGCTGGGCGGCGCGATTGCCTCGGTCTGGGTGATGACTTCGTTCATGGCCCTCTGGGGCAATCCGGTCATTCCGGCCGTCATTGTTGCGCTCGGTGCTGGTGTGGTGGTCAGCTTGATGACGCCCCCGCAAGCGCTCACGCCGGCGCAGTCCCTGGCCAGGCTGGATCAGGAGCGGGAGCGGATGGAGGCCACCGTGGAGCCTGGAGTGGGGGATGCGGTATCCTGACGGGGTATCTTTACGAACCGTCCGAGGAGACTTACGGGTGAATACTCAGCTTAAAGCATTGGAACTGGCTCGCGAGGGGGAGTGGCATGGTGCTCACGACCTGGTGGAGGCCCAGGATGATCCCCTCTCCTGCCTGATTCACGGCTACCTGCATCGCGAAGAGGGCGACCTGGGCAATGCGGGGTACTGGTATCGCCGCGCGGGAGAGACCCTGCCGGACAACACCCTGGATGAAGAGTGGCAGCGACTGCGGCAGCGCGCCGTGGGTTGAGCTGCCATTGCGCGACCAGAGGTTGGCACGAAAATCATTATGAACTGGTCCGTATAAGCGGCAGCCTCTGCTACCATGAGCTATCTTGAAGAGGTATCGGGCCGGAGGCCCTTGACCGAGGTACTCATGTTATCTGCCGACATCCTCAGGCGACACCAGGTTTCATGGTTGGGGCCTGCCCCCGACTCAACCGATCGACCGACGCTGATTCTTGCTCACGGTTTTGGCTGTGATCAGCAGATCTGGGCGCCGGTGGCGGATGTCCTGGCCCTGGAGTATCCGGTGGTGCTGTTTGATCACATCGGTTGCGGCCGCTCCGACCGAAGCGCGTTCGACGCTGAGCGTTACGCCGACCTCTCGGCTTATGCCGAGGATCTGGTCGAACTGGTGCAGGCCCTCGGCCTGAAGCGGCGGCCCATTCTGGTCGGGCACTCGGTCAGCGGTGCCATTGGCTGGCTGGCGTCGATCGCCGAGCCGGAGCTGTTTCGCCAGATTATTGCCATCGGGCCTTCACCCCGCTACATCAATGATCCGCCGGATTATATCGGTGGGTTTGAGGCCGAAGACGTGGGTGAGCTGCTGGACCTGATGGAGCGCAATCACTTCGAGTGGGCCGGTTATCTGGCACCGATCGTCATGGCCAACGGTGACCGCCCCGCCCTCGCCGAGCAGTTGCGTGAGAGTTTTCTCAATGCCGATCCGGCCATGTCCCGGCGTTTTGCCGAAACCACTTTTCTCTGTGACATACGCACTCAGCTACCGCACGTTCAGGTACCCACATTGGTGCTGTACTGCGAGCAGGACGTGATTGTCCCGACCGCAGTGATCGAATACCTCGAATGGGCGCTCCCCAAAGGAATCATCCGGCGGCTCGACGCCACGGGGCACTACCCTCAGGTCAGCAACCCTGGGGCGGTGGCCCGTGCCGTGATTGAGGGCGCCCAGGGTGCAGCCTGACATAGACCGCCTGCCGGGAGGCCTTATCGTTCTCGACGAGGCCAACATCGTGACCGCCGTCAATCGCACGCTCTGCGATTGGCTGGGACGGGCCGAGACTGAGCTGGTGGGGCATGCGCCAGAGAGCTGGATGACCGGTGGTTCCAGAATCTACTATCTGGGGCATGTATTGCCGGCGCTGCGACTGCACGGCCACGCCGAGGAAATGACCCTGACCTTTACCAGCGCTTCCGGGCAACCGCTACCGGTGCTGCTCAGTGCATCCTCGGTAGCCGGGGATGAACCGGGGTATCAGTTACTGCTGCTACCCATGCAGCGACGCAACCTGGTCGAGGAACAACTGCAGCAGGCGCGCAAGACGGCGGAGCAGGCGACGGAAGAAAAGGCCCGGGCTCTGGAGCAGGTACAGGCGCTCGCCCATGAACTGGAGCAGCGCCAGGAGCAGCTTTCCGAGCTCAACGCAAAACTGGAGTTGATGGCAACACAAGACCCGCTCACCGGCCTGGCCAATCGCCGGGTGTACGATCGACAGATAGAGGCACAGTTGGCCCTGTTCCACCGCACGCGCACGCCCTTTGCGCTCGTTCTCACGGACATTGATCTCTTTAAACGAATCAACGACCGCTTTGGTCACGACGCGGGCGATCGGGTACTCAAAGATGTTGCTCAGTGCCTGCATCAGGGGCTGAGGGAAATTGATACGCTGGTGCGCATGGGCGGTGAGGAGTTTGCGCTTATTCTCCCGAGCACTACTGCGGAACAGGCGATCAGGGTCGCCGAGCGCAAGCGCGAACTGGTGGCGCAGTATGGCGGTCGTTACGGTGAAGTCACCATGAGTTTCGGTATTACCGAAATCTGCCCGCACGACACCAAAAGCCTGCTCTATGGGCGCGCCGACCGGGCGCTTTACGATGCCAAGCATCAGGGGCGAAATCGGGTGTGTGTTCGCTGAGGAATTTTTTTTGGCCTGACTTTCACCTGACGCAACATCACTCGCGCGTTATTGCCAGGCTGCGTTAAGGTCACTCAATATTCTGGATCTGTTCCCGCATTTGCTCAATCAGCACTTTAAGCTCCACCGCCGATTGAGTGGTGTCTGCCACGATGGCTTTTGATGAAAGCGTATTCGCCTCGCGATTCAGCTCCTGCATCAGAAAATCCAGCCGGCGACCCAGGGAATTTTTCTGGGTCAGGGTGTGCTTCACCTCGGCGACGTGAGTGTCGAGGCGATCCAGCTCTTCGTCCACGTCGGCCTTCTGTGCCAGCAGGGTAATCTCCTGCTCCAGGCGCTCCGGGTCCAGGTCGACCTTCAGTGCTTCGATTTTGCTCTGCAGTTTCTCGCGTTGGGCGGTCAGTATTTCCGGTAACCGCTCGCGCAGTTTCACCACCTCGGCGCTGATGCTGTCCAGCCGCTGGTGAATGAACTGCACCAGCTCGCCGCCTTCCCGGGTGCGATGTTCCAACAGTTGTTTCAGGGTCTGGTCAAATAGTGCCAGGGCGGCTTCAATCAGGGTCTCGCGATTGAGTTCGGCCTGTTGTAGTACGCCGGGCCAGCGCAACACCTCCAGCGGGTTGATCGGCGCCGCGTCGTGCAGTTCGTTGCCGATGGTGTGCGCGGCTTCGGCGAGCTGGCGGACTCTGGGCAGGTTGATGCCCAGAGCCTGGTCGGCGCCCTCTTCCTTCTGCACGGTCAGGCTCATTTCCAGCTTGCCCCGGTGCAGGCTCTTGCGGATGCGCTCGCGCAGATGGGGCTCGATTTCGCGCAGATCGTCGGGCAGACGGAAGGCCGGTTCCAGGTAGCGGTGGTTGACGCTGCGGATCTCCCAGGTGAGTGTGCCCCAGTCGAACTGCTGCGATGTGCGGGCAAAACCGGTCATACTGCGTGGCATGGGCGATCCTCTGTCTGAATGCGGCGGTGACACTGTGGGGGCGGAGCTGGTAGGCTTCGCTCCCATTAAACCGGCGATGTTACCACAGACGACTTTTTCAAACCCTTTGACAGTACAGGATCCGATCATGACCGAGACGACCGTTCAGCGCCCCAGTGGCCGCCAGCCCGACCAGTTGCGCGATGTGCGCCTGACCCGCCGTTACACCAAGCATGCCGAGGGTTCGGTGCTGGTGGAATTTGGGGACACCAAGGTGATCTGCACCGCGAGCGTGGTCGAGGGCGTGCCGCCTTTCCTGCGCGGCAAGGGCCAGGGCTGGCTGACCGCCGAGTACGGCATGCTGCCCCGCTCCACCGGCTCGCGTATGAATCGCGAAGCGGCCCGTGGCAAGCAAGGGGGGCGCACGGTGGAGATCCAGCGCCTGATCGGCCGCTCCCTGCGTGCGGCGATTGATCTCGACGCGCTGGGCGAGAACACCATCCAGCTCGACTGCGATGTGATTCAGGCCGATGGCGGCACCCGTACCGCCTCCATTACCGGTGCCTGGGTGGCGCTGGCCGATGCGGTCGCGTTTCTGCAGGAGAAGGGGTTGGTGAAGGACAGTCCGCTCAAGCGCGCCATTGCCTCAGTGTCCGTTGGCATCTATCAGGGTGTGCCGGTGCTGGATCTGGATTACCCAGAGGATTCCACTGCGGATACCGACATGAACGTGGTCATGGGCGATGACGGTGGCATCATCGAAATTCAGGGCACCGCCGAAGCCGAGCCGTTTACCGAGGCCGAGTTCGGAGCCATGATGGCGTTGGCCAAGAAAGGGATTGGGGAGTTGAATCGGTTGCAGCAGGCGGCGCTGGCGGAGTAACCCGGACCGGATTGCGATGGATGCAACCGAGGGTTGCGTAGGGCGGATAAGCGAAGGCGCATCCGCCGTTACCCCATCCGCCGCTACCCCACCCGACCGATCAAAGCTCGATATCGTAATCCACAATCACCGGCAGGTGGCTGGAGAACTGCTGAATCTTGTAAATGGCCGCATGCTCGACCCGCTGGCCAATGGGCGCTGACACGATCTGCATGTCGGTGCGCCAGCCCTCACCGTCATTGATCTTGCCGCTGGGCCACCAACTGTATTCGTCCGGGTCCTTGTTGGCCTTGCGAAAGGCATCCACATAGCCGATCTGGTTGAACACCTGGCTCAGCCACTGCCGCTCGTGGGGCAGAAAGCCGGATTCGTGCTCATTTTTCTCCGGGTTGGTCACATCCCGGGGCGTGTGTGCCATGGCCCAGTTGCCGCAGAAGATGAACTCGCGGCGCTTGCGGGTAATCTTGTCGAGATGGGCCTGCAGGTCGTCGAAGAACTTGATCTTCACTTCCTGGGATTCCATTTCCGAGGTAGCACTGGGCGCCAGCATTGAGCCAATGCTCAGCTGTTCGTAGTCAATCTGCAGGTAACGACCTTCCATATCCACGCCGGACGAGAACCCCAGGCCAAAAATCAGGGCCTTGGGCTGCTTGCGGGTGTAGATGGCCACGCCGTTGTAGTGTGGTGTCCCGGAGTCGAAGAAGTAGCTGAAATAACCGTCCAGTTGAAATACCGGCTTGTCTTCCAGTTCATATTCCAGTGCGCGCAGATCCTGCAGACAGATGACGTCTGCATCCTGGCTGTCCAGCCAGTCAAACAGACCGCGCTGAGCCGCCTGGAAAATACCATCGACGCTAAGACTGATAACTCTCATATTAGCCCCTTGTTAACGGACTGTGTATGATACCCGAGCTTGTTATCTTTGTGTTAATTAGTGACAGAAAAACCCCGGAATTCAGCCGTTTGGAGGCCATTTCCGCACTTTAGTTCGGGACCAGTGAACGGCTGGGCAGCGCAGGTGGGCATTCGATGGTTATAATTGGGGCCACTGGAGTAACCGGCGGTTAATGGCACGCCCCCACAGCGTCAGCCGTTATTCTTATTCAATCTAGCGTATTTTTGAGAGTTTTGCATGGAGAACTACCAGCGCGACTTTATCGAGTTGGCCATTGAGCACGAGGCCCTGGGCTTTGGCGAGTTTACCCTCAAATCCGGCCGGGTCAGCCCGTATTTTTTCAATGCCGGCAAGTTTCAGACCGGTCGGGCACTGGCGAAGCTGGGGCGCTGCTACGCGGCGGCGCTGATGGCCTCTGGTGTAGAGGTGGACCTGATCTTCGGCCCGGCCTACAAGGGTATTCCCCTGGCCACCACCACTGCCGTTGCGCTGGCCGACCACCACGAGCGGGATCTGCCCTACGCGTTCAACCGCAAAGAGGCCAAGGACCACGGCGAAGGCGGCTCCCTGGTGGGCGCGCCGCTGGACGGTCGGGTGCTCATTGTGGACGATGTGATTACTGCGGGAACCGCCGTGGGTGAGTCCATGGAACTGATTCGTTCGGCGGGCGCTGAACCGGCGGGGGTGTTGATTGGTCTTAACCGTCAGGAGCGCGGCAAGGGCTCCCTGTCGGCGATCCAGGAAGTGGAGCAGCAGTACGGCATTCCGGTGATCAGTATTGTCAATCTGGACGATGTGGTGGCCTACCTGAAAGCGGACAAAGCCCGCCCAGAGGTGGTGGCAGCCATTGAGGCCTATCGCGCCGAGTACGGCGTGTAATCAGAATCCGCTCCCAAGCGCGATGGAGCAACGAGGGCGTTATGCGTAAATCAATGTTGTGGTTCTCGGTATCCTGCCTCCTGGGTCTGGCGTCGCTGGCCCAGGCGCAAGAGAAAGTGTACTACCGATACACCAACGATGAAGGCGTGCAGGTGCTGGAAGATCGCATCCCACCCAAGTACGTCCCGAGAGGTTACGAAGTCGTGTCCATGTATGGGGAGGTGCTCAGAACCGTGCCTCCAGCGCCCAGCGACGAAGAGTTGGAAGCCGAAGCACGCGAACGGCAGGCCCGACAGGAGCGTGAGGCCTACGAGCAGGAACTGAAGCGTCGGTACAGCACGGTCAAGGATATCGAGGATGCAAAGCGGCGCAGTCTGGCGGAGCTGCAGGGCAATATCAGTATTCTGGAGAGCAACCTGAGCAATGTGCGCTTGCAGATACGGGACCTGGAGAGTCGGGCCGCGCGTCTGGAGCGCAGTGGCCAGGAGGTGCCCGAGTCGGTACTGGTCAATCTGGGGACGCTGAAAACCGAAGTTCAGGAAATACAGGCGCAGATCCGTCATCGCCAGGAGGAGTACGACGAGGTGGCGGACAAGTTTGATCAGGACATTGAAGCGTTCGCCGAGATACGGGCGGCCGAGGGCCGCCGCTGAACCCCCGAGGTGCGAATCAGGCCGGAACCTGTTCGCGCATCAGGCCGCTCACCAATACCGGCCACTGTTCCGCCCAGTGCTCGGTCGGTGGGCGCCGGAACTGACTGCGCACAAACTGGGTGATCCGCCCATCGGCGCAGGCCATCAACAGATTGGCGGCGGCCGACAAGGGCAAATTGGGCCGTAACCCCTCTCGCAATTCCGCTTCTCTCAACACCTGCTTCAACTGGGTTTCCACCCGCTCAAAGAGCTGGGCGACGCGCAGCCGAAGCCGTTCGGTTTCGCCGGTCAGGGCGTCGCCGGTGAGCAACCGGGTGATGCCGGGGTTGCGTTCGGTGAAGGTCAGCAGCAGTAGCAGAATCTTTTCGCACCGGCGCAAAGCGGCCGGCTCCTCCGACAGGATCAGGGAGATGCGGGTGAAAATCGTGTCTTCGATAAACTCGATCAACCCTTCAAACATCTTGGACTTGCTGGGGAAGTGGCGGTAAAGCGCCGCTTCCGAGACGCCCACTTCCCGAGCCAGGGCGGCCGTGGTGATACGGGCACCGGGGCTGGCTTCCAGCATGTGAGCCAGAGACTCCAGAATCTGTTGGCGGCGGGAGGATTTGGCGGTGGGCTGCTTGCTCATGGCGGTCCATAGGTTGTCAGGGGTGAATCCTTCGGCGCGGCCTCAGGACGTTTCAGGCGACGGGGATATCCTAGCACAGGATGCGGGGCATGCCCGCCCCATCGCCTACGTTTTTCAATGGCCAGTGCGGCTTTCGGGCGTGTTACTGAGCGGCTTGCTGCGCCTTGTTGGTGATCAGTGTGCCGACGCCAGCGTCGGTGAAGATCTCCAGCAATACCGCGTGAGCGACCCGTCCATCTATGATGTGGGCACTGTTCACGCCGCTTTTCACCGCATCCAGCGCGCAGCCGATTTTGGGTAGCATGCCGCCGTAAATGGTCCCGTCAGCGATCAGGCCGTCCACTTGCTGCGTGGTCAGCCCGGTCAATACTTCGCCATTCTTGTCCTGCAGGCCGGCCACGTTGGTCAGCAGCATCAGCTTCTCGGCCTGCAGTACCTCGGCAATTTTGCCGGCCACCAGGTCGGCGTTGATGTTGTAGGAAGCGCCGTCATCGCCCACCCCGATCGGGGCAATCACCGGAATGAAGTCGCTGTTGATCAGCATGTCGATCACCGAGGTATTGATACTGGCGACCTCGCCCACGTGACCGATGTCGATGATTTCCGGCGCCTGCATGTCCGGCGTCTGGCGCTTTGCCGAAAGCTTTTTGGCCCGGATCAGCTGCCCGTCCTTACCGGTAATGCCGATGGCGTGGCCACCGTTGTGGTTGATCAGGCTGACGATCTGTTTGTTCACTGTGCCACCGAGCACCATTTCCACCACGTCCATGGTTTTACTGTCAGTCACCCGCATACCGCCGACAAACTCGGATTCGATGTTGAGCTGCTTGAGCAGATCGCCAATCTGGGGCCCGCCGCCATGGACCACGATGGGGTTCATGCCCACCAGTTTCATCAGCACGATATCCCGGGCAAAACTGTTCTGCAGTTCTTCGTCCACCATGGCGTTGCCGCCAAATTTGATCACAATGGTCTTGCCGGTAAAGCGCTGAATGTAGGGCAGCGCCTCGGTCAGTACCTGAGCCACGTTCATGGCCTGGGTGCGGTTCAGTGACATAGCGGGGTCCGTTGTTTAAAAGTACCTTGTTTAAGGGTACGTTGGTTAAAAGTCGATCTGGAGCTGACTGTCGATTTTCAGCAGCTCGCGTTTAAACAGTTGCTGAATTTTGTTCAGCGCTTCCTCGGTTTCGCCTTCAAAGCGCAGGGTCAGGGCCGCGGAGGTGTTCGAGGCTCTGACCAACCCCCAGCCTTTGGCAAAGTCCACCCGCAGCCCGTCAATGGTGCTCGGCTTGCCGCTCTGGAAGTCGCCCTCGGCAATCAACCGTTCCACCAGGGCGAATTTCTGGTCGTCCTGCACCGGAATTTTCAGCTCCGGGGTGGAGGGCAGAATCGGAAAGGCGGCGAAGATATCGTCTATGGGTTGATCGCGCAAGGTGATGATTTCCAGCAGACGTGCCAGGGTGTATAAACCGTCATCGAACCCGTACCAGCGGTCCTTGATGAAAATGTGACCGGAATACTCGCCGCCGATCAGCGCACCGGTTTCGATCATTTTCGATTTCATGTGGGAGTGGCCGGTTTTCCACATGATCGGCCGACCGCCATAGCTGGTCACCAGTTGGTTCAGCTGGCGGGAGCACTTCACATCGAACAGCACATCGGCCCCGGGGTTGCGTCCGAGCACGTCGCGGGCAAAGAGCATCAACAGTTGATCCGGCCAGATGATCCGCCCCTGGGGGGTGACCACAATCAGGCGATCACCGTCGCCATCGAGGGCCGCGCCGAGATCGGCACCGACTTCCTGTACCTTGGCAATAAGGTCCTGAAGGTTGGCTTCCTGAGTCGGGTCCGGGTCGTGATTGGGGAAGGTGCCGTCCAGGTCGCAGTACAGCGGTGTCACATCGCAGCCCAGCTCTTCGAACAGCCGGGGCGCCACCACACCGGGGACCGCGTTGCCCGCGTCGATCACCAGCGACACGGCACCGACCAGCGCGACGTCGGAGAAAATGCGTTCGATATAGTCGGTGATGATGTCGTGGCTGCGGGTCTCCCCTTCGCCCTGGTGGTAGTGCTGGCGCTGAATCCGCGAGCGTACATCCAGTACCGCATCATCGGCCAGGGTGACCCCGTTGATGATCATTTTGAAACCGTTGTAGCTACCGGGGTTATGGCTGGCGGTGACCATGACGCCGCTGCTGGTTTCGCTCAGGTGATGGGTGGCGAAGTACATCAGGGGGGTGGGTACTGTGCCCAGATCAATCACGTTGCAACCGGTGCTTGCTATCCCGCTGCGCAGGGCTTCGGCCAATACCGGGCTGTGCGTCCGGCCGTCCCGGGCGAGCACCATATCGGTTTCGCCGTGATCCAGCGCCTCGCTGCCCAGTGCCCGCCCGATATGCTCGGCCAGCTCCGGGGTGATTTCGGTATCGGCCAGGCCACGAATGTCGTAGGAGCGGAAAATCCCCTCGGGGATGGTCGGGCCTGACTGGCCCGCCTGGGTCGCGTCGGCGGCGGCCGTTTTGGTGGGCGCCTGGTCCAGGGCGAGAATGTCTTCGTCTTCGTCGCTGACATCCAGATCCAGAATGTCCTGGTTCTGGTACAGCGTGTTGATCATGCCGATTTCTTCTTCGCCGTGCTCGTCCTGCGCGTCGGCGTTTTTGCCGCCCGAGCGCGCGGCGCCGGGCACCTGAATGGGACGGGCGCTCTGGCGCTGTCGGCGCTCAATCATATGGCCACTGAACCAGGCCAGCAGCAATCCGCCGATGGTGGTGGTGGACAGGACCAGCAGCCAGAGCGTCGGAAGCTCGCGGGTCTGGGCCACCAGCTCGGGTGAGGCCGTGAAGCTCAGACGCCAGTGGCTATTGGGGATGGCGACGGAGTGCTTGGCGCCGCCCTCCCCCTGACCGCTCAGGTAGACCGTCAGGGGATTGCTGCCCGGAATCTGTTGGTGCAGCTCGGTGCGCCCCAGGCTTTTACTGGCGGCATCCAGTAGCGAGCGCCAGCCGGTGTCATTGAGTGTGACCAGGAGGGTTCCCTCCACGGGCTCGTCGGCGGATGGCGGGATGGGTTCAATGACGTGCAACTGCCATTGTTGATCCACTTTGGCCAGCTCCGGGAGATGATTGTCACGGCGCTCCGCCCGGCGGATCAGGTCGAGCTCGGCAAACCGGATGGGGGCGGGGTGGTCGCGTTCGACCCGAGCGCTGCCCGCCGGAATCAGGCGCGCGGCAATGCCATGCTCAATGCGCGCGGCAATCGCTTCTGCCGCTGACTGTCGGACCTCCGTCGAGCCCTGAAGCGCCTCAGCGGTGGCCGGTTCTGCCGCCAGTGCCGCCACGCGTTGGCGCAGCTCCCGAATATAATCCTGCAGTGGCTGCGCGCGTTGCTCGGCCTGAGCCTCCACTGCCGCCTCCAGGCGAAGATCCTGAACATCCGTTACCAGAATGCCGTACAGCCAGTAACCCAGCAGGCCGTTCAGCACGAGTACCCCCAGCACCAGAGCGCCAATCAGCTTCTGGCGCGCCAGACGTGCCTGCTTTTGTCGTTGTTCCTTGGAAGTTCGGTTCGCCACGGTATCGGATTCCCGTTGTCGGTCTCTGGAATGGTTGTCGTCAGTCAGCGGGTATAGCGGCTGAGCTCAGCGATCAGGGCGCGGGCCAGCCGGGTTTTGCTCATCGGGCCCAGGGCCAGCTCACGCTCGGCATCGATCAGGGTGACCGCGTTGTCATCACTGTTGAAGCCCAGCCCCTCGCGGCTGATGTCATTGGCAATGATCGCATCCAGCCCCTTGCGCTCCCGTTTGCCGCGGGCGTATTCGAGCAGCTGTTCGCTCTCGGCGGCAAAGCCTATGGTGATGGGTCGGTTCTCTATCTGGGCAACAGCGGCAATAATGTCCGGGTTTTTGGTCAGCGCAATCTGCAGCGTGTCCTCATCGCCTTTTTTCATTTTCTGCGGCTGATAGTCGGCCGGGCGGTAATCCGCCACGGCGGCCGCACCGATAAACAGATCGCACTGAGGTGCCTGCGCCAGGCTGGCCTCAAGCATCTCGAGGGCGCTGGTCACGTCGATGCGGGTGACGCGCTCGGGGGTCGGCAACCCGGTGGGGCCACTGATCAGTGTCACCCGGGCGCCTGCTTCAACAGCCGCTTCGGCTAAAGCGTAGCCCATTTTGCCAGAGCTGTGGTTGCTCAGGTAGCGCACCGGGTCGATGGCCTCCCGGGTAGGACCAGCCGTAATTACCACGTGGCGGCCGGCCAACTGCCCGGTGGCGAATTGGGCGGCCACGGCCTCCGCCAGCGTGTCGGGTTCGAGCATGCGACCGGGGCCGACTTCACCACAGGCCTGGCTGCCGTCGCCGGGACCGAGCAATTGAATGCCCCGTCCCTTTAATGTTTCCAGGTTCGCCTGCGTCGCCGGATTCAGCCACATACCCTGATTCATGGCCGGTGCCAGAATGATGGGCTCCCGGGTCGCCAGGCAGAGGGTGGTCAGCAGGTCATCGCCCCGGCCCTCGGCCAGGCGCGCCATGAAGTTTGCACTGGCAGGCGCCACCAGAATCCGGTCCGCCCAGCGGGCCAGCTCAATATGCCCCATGGCCGCCTCGGCCGCCGGATCGAGCAGATCGGTATGCACCGGATTGCCCGACAGCGCCTGAAAGGTCAGCGGGGTCATGAATTCGCGCGCCGAAGCGGTCATCACCACGCGCACATCGGCGCCCCGCTCCTTGAGACGGCGCACCAGTTCGGCACTCTTATAGGCGGCAATGCCACCGGTGACACCTAACAGAATACGTTTGTTGGTCAGTGAACTCATGGCGATCCGGTCTGTGGAGGTCTGACAGCTTGACTTGAACCGGCTAAGATACCATTCTCTAGCCCCGAATCACTAGGACGACGCGTTTCCAGACGATTTCAGAAGTCAGACGTTTCAAGACAGGGAGTCACATCATGTCCATAGCCCAATGGCCCGAGGCCGAACGCCCCCGGGAAAAACTGCTCAGCCGCGGCCCCGCCGCCCTCTCCGACGCCGAACTACTGGCCATCTTTCTTCGTACCGGCTGCGCCGGCAAATCCGCTGTGGACCTGGCGCGGGAGCTCTTGGCCGAATTCGGTGGCCTGCGCCCGTTATTGGAGGCCTCGCAGGCCGCGTTCTGCCGGGGGCAGGGCCTGGGCAGCGCCAAGTTTGCCCAGTTACAGGCCGTACTGGAAATGGCGCGCCGCCATTTATCCGCCAGTCTGGAGGCGGGCGATTCCCTGACCAGCCCGGATCTGGTCCGCCAGTACCTCAGCGCCCAGCTTCGCCATCGCCCGCACGAGGTGTTCGCGGTGCTGTTTCTGGACAACCAGCACCGACTCCGGGCCTTTGATGAGTTGTTTCAGGGCACGATTGATGGCGCAAGTGTTTACCCGAGAGAGGTGGTAAAGCGAGCACTTACTCACAACGCGGCCGCGGTGATTCTGGCTCACAACCACCCCTCCGGTGTAGCGGAGCCGAGCCAGGCGGACCGCCGGATCACCGAGCGCTTGCGGGAGGCGCTGGATCTGGTGGGGGTGCGAGTGCTGGACCACATGGTGGTCGGTGACGGTGAAGTCGTCTCCTTCGCCGAGCGCGGTTGGTTGTGAAGAATGGCACTGAGGTCCGGTGTCGGGTGTACTGTTTCTGGACCGTAGAGCGGGGGACCCGCGATCCGAGCCTACAGGGATGTATGTACGGCGTGTCCGGGGACAGTGCACCCGATATCGGACCGGACCCGCAAAAACCTGCATCACTCTGCAGGCTAAAAAATCACCAAAATCGGGAGAAAACATTGCTATTGCTCGTCGGTTTTGGTATAAAACGCGCCCTTATGCGGCTGGGTAGCCGGCCATAGCGCCAGGAGCCGCCCCCGGACCTCGTGTCCCCGGGCCGCAAATTGATCGAATCAGGCTACAAAAACACCCCGTGCTGGGCTGTGGTGTGGCGACAACCAACCCGCAGCGCAGCGCGCTGAATACGACGAGGCAAGACCATGTCCAAGGTATGTCAGGTAACCGGCAAGCGTCCCGTTACTGGAAACAATGTATCTCACGCAAAAAACCACACCAAGCGTCGTTTTTTGCCCAACCTGCATTCTCACCGTTTTTGGGTGGAATCCGAGAAGCGTTTTGTGAAGCTGAAGGTTTCCTCCAAAGGTATGCGTGTAATCGACAAGCGCGGCATTGACGCCGTACTGACCGATCTGCGCGCTCGCGGCGAACAAGTTTAAAGGAGAACTCCCATGCGCGATAAGATTCGTTTGAACTCCACCGCGGGCACCGGTCACTTCTACACCACCGACAAGAACAAGCGGAACATGCCCGAGAAAATGGAAATCAAAAAGTTCGACCCCGTTGCCCGCAAGCACGTGGTCTACAAAGAAGGCAAAATCAAGTAAGCGATTTTGTGCTTCGTTCCGATCAGAACCCGGCCCCTGTGCCGGGTTCTGTCGTTTCAGGGGTAGGAATTGCGCCACTGAAACGTGAATCCGGTTCGAAAATCGTCCCCCGACCGTTGATCCCCCGCGCCGCTGTGCGATACTTCCCGCCAAGTGACAATGACCGATAACGCCCACCTCAGGGAGCTGCTTATGAAAACCGCTTGGAGTATTGGCGCCGCACTGGTGCTGTTGGCCGTCCCCGCGCTTGCGGATAACCACCGGGGTTTCTATGCCGGTATTGGTGGCGGGGTGGTCACCGGAGACGCCCGCACCCCCTACGATGAAGCCGAGATGCCGGTGGTCGAATTTTCGGCGGGGTACAAGTACAACGGCCTGTTGGGGCTCGAGGCTCGACTGGGGGCGGGACTGAAGGACGACCGGGACATCAGCTCGGATTATTTTCTGGCTGAGCAGGCAACCGATGCCAGCCTGAGCGAGATCGAACGCGAGGTAAAGACCTACTCGGCCCTGTACTACCGCCCGGAAATCACCAATGAGGTGGCCAGGCTATATGGTTTGCTGGGCTACGCGGCACTGGATACCCAGGTAACGCGCTGGCAGGGCAACACCGGCACCGAGGCCGACGACTCCCTGTCGGGCACATCCTATGGCATTGGTATGGGCTGGTTTGTGAACAAGCGGTTGAACTTCAATATCGAATATCGCCAGTTGGTCAAAACCGATGACTACCGTTTTGAAACCTACACCCTGCAATGGGATTATCGTTTCTGAGGTCGGTGATCGGACGTCGGCAGGGGCAGCATGCTTGATCAGGGTTCCAGCCAGCAACAGCTCGCCGAGGTGTATCAGCGGGAGTCGCGCCGGGTACTGGCCACGCTGATCCGGCTGCTGGGGAGCTTTGATCTGGCCGAGGAGGCATTGCATGACGCCTTCATGGCGGCGGCGACCCAGTGGCCCAGTGAGGGAGTTCCCGATAACCCGCGCGCCTGGTTGGTGTCCACGGGCCGCTTCAAGGCGATTGATCAGCTGCGTCGACGAGCCCGCTTTGACGAGTCTCAGCAGGCGATTGCCGATACCCTGTATCAGCAGACCGAGCGCGACCTGCTCACCGATGATGACCGGATTGAAGACGACCGCCTGCGCCTGATCTTTACCTGTTGTCACCCCAGTCTGTCCCCCGACGCCCAAATCGCCTTAACCCTGCGGGAGGTCTGTGACCTGAGCACGGAGGAGATCGCCAGGGCCTACCTCACCACCACCTCGACCCTGGCGCAGCGCATTGTGCGTGCCAAACGCAAGATCCAGGCTGCGAAGATACCCTACGAGGTGCCGGGCCCGACGGCGTTGCCGGAACGGTTGCAGGCGGTATTGCAGGTCATTTACCTGGTGTTCAATGAGGGTTACTCAGCCACCGCCGGGCCCGAGATTCAGCGTCGGGACCTGAGCGAGGAGGCTATCCGCCTCGGGTATCTGCTCCAGGAGCTTCTGCTGGACCCGGAGGTGCACGGGTTGCTGGGGCTGATGCTGGTCCATCACGCCCGCCGGAAAACCCGGACAACCCCCGATGGTGACTTGATCCTGCTCGAGGATCAGGACCGCAATCGCTGGGACACCGACGTTATTGAACAGGGCGCGAGGCTGGTTCGTCGAGCATTGAGCGAGGGCCCGGCGGGCCCCTACGCGCTGCAGGCGGCCATCGCGGCGCTCCACGCCGAAGCGCCAAGTTGGCAGGCGACCGACTGGGTGGAAATCGTCGGCCTGTACGACCTGTTGCTGCAGGTGTCGCCCTCGCCCGTGGTGGCGCTGAACCGGGCCGCCGCCGTTGCCATGCGCGACGGCTGGGCGGCGGGCCTGGCATTGATGGACCAGTTGCATGATCAGGGTGCGCTGGCGGGCTACCACCTGTTGCCCGCCGCCCGGGCGCACCTGTTGGAGAAACTGGGGCGCGACCGGGAGGCCCGGGAGGCCTATGGCGAGGCCCTGGCGCTGGTTCAACAGGAGCCGGAGCGACGCTACCTTCAATGTCGCCTGGACGCACTTCAGCGCGCCTGAATCTCGCTAAATCGCCCTCTCGTTATGCATTAACAATCTTATTCACCCGCCCTCATAGCGCCTATGATGAATCCAGCTTTGTGTGTCCACTGTGACTACTGTCAATCGGATGCGTTGAGCGCTTGCCAGTCACGAGGTTTACGACGACTGGTCGTTTTGGTGACAACCCTGAACCAACCATGGAGGACACGTAATGTTAGTCAAGAATGTGATGCACCAGGGAGCGAAAGTCTGTTCGATCGACAGCGACCTGGAGGCGATTGCGACGACGATGTGGAACGAAGACTCCGGGGCCATTCCGCTGGTGGCCGAAAATAACCGGGTCGTGGGCCTGATTACCGATCGGGATGTCGCGATGGCAGCGGCGCTTAAACATCGGCCGTTGTGGGAAATCAGTGCCCGTGAACTGGTGGAGGGCAAGGCCTGTCATTTTTGCCATGAAGAAGAGGATATCCATAGTGTCCTCAAAACCATGGGCAGCATACAAATACGGCGGATGCCGGTCGTCAACAGCGAGCAACAGATGGTGGGCATGATCAGCCTGAAAGACCTGATTGATCATACGGTAAGTGGTCGGAGCTCAAAAAATAAAGATGTCCTGACACCGGACGAAGTGTTGGCCATGTCCCGGATGATTTGCGAAACCCGATGGCTTCAGACCGCCAGCTGACCTGAAGCTGCCAGAATACCCGGGCGTGTCGTTATTTTCGTCGGCGCGCCCGGTTTTTTTTGTGGGCCGTGACCAGGCCACTGTCGAATTCATCGCTCGGGAAGCGACTCACAGTAAGATGGTGCCCGCCGGTGTAATAATACGGGTCACCCTTTCAAACCCTGTGAATGGAAACATCCCATGAAATACCTTTGTCTTGTGTACAGTGATGAACAGGATCTCCACGGTCTGCCCGACAGCCCGGAAGATACCGAGTGCCACGCCTACGCCCAGGGCCTCGCCGAGCGTGGTCATATGCTGGCCGGAGAGGCGCTGGAGCCGGTTGCCACCGCGACCACCGTGCGGGTGCGTGGCGGGCAGATGAGCATTACCGACGGGCCCTTTGCTGAAACCAAAGAACAGTTGGCGGGTTTTTACATGATCGACGCCAAGGATCTCAATGAAGCGATCACCATCGCTGCCGGTATTCCTCCGGCGCGGGTCGGTAGTATTGAGGTCCGTCCGATCCGCCAGCTTCAGGTCTAGCGCGCTTTTCCGCGCGCCATGGCAGTCAGCGCGCCATGGCATTGTCCGGTTCGTACTGTTCGGCAATGGCCCGGCTGGTCGAGGCAATTCGGTGCTTGAGCTCTGCGGGCCCGAGCACCCGCGCGTCCGGTAAAAAACACATGACACGGCGGGTCGCGGTGTCCAGGTCGCTGGCGCGGAAGCCCGCCACCACCGATCCATCGGGGCGCTCCTCGAAACTTTCCCAGCAGCAGCGGTAGTCCTGCGCCACGCTGGCGGTTTCGGCGGAGAAAAACAGCCGCACTTCGTAGGACGACTGACCTTCAAAGTGCTCGTCCAAGTACTGGGCTGGGTCAAATTCGGGTGGCTTGTTGAACGTCTCGGTGAGCCGCTCCATCGCTTGAATCCGGTCGACCCGAAAGGACCGCATGGCCTGGCGCAACCGGCAATAGGCGATGCAATACTGTTGGCCCCAACTGTAGACCAGGACATAGGGCTCAATGATCCGCCATTGAGGGGTGGGTTGTTGTTTTCCCTGATACAGAATCCGCACCTGAAAACCCTGCCGAACGGCCTGGTAGAGAGTCTCCAGTTGTTCCATATCGAGATTGGGGTTGATCCGCGGAATGCCCTGGGTGATGAGGTTGCCACGAGCCCAGGCGATTTCTTGAAGTTGTTCTTCCGGCAGGACGTTTTCGATTTTGGTCATGGCGCTCAATGCCGCGCCCCGAAACAGCTTGCCCCACACGTACTCGATCAGCCCGGTCCCCAAGTGTACCGCAACGGCTTCTTCCGGCGAGAGCATCAGTGGTGGCATGCGGTAGCCGCGCACCAGGGAATAGCCACCCTGGGCACCGCGCTCGGCGTACACCGGAATACCCATATCCTCAAGCATGACGATATAGCGCTGCACGGTGCGCGCCGAAACATCCAGTGCTTCGGCCAGCTGTGAGGCCGAACTGTTGGGGTGGCGCTGCAGATAAGCAATCAGATTGAACAGGCGTGTCGCGGTATTCGCCATGGGGCTGACCCCTCAATTTTGGTTCGTCGGCATTGTGGAGGCGATGTACGTCAAATAATGTCGTATTTGTCCGGTAAATTCCATGGCTTCGGTAACGGGCTGTCGATCTGTGGGGTGTGCGGACGACAACATTGATGACAATGAAGGAGACTCATCCATGACAGGTATGCATTCTTTCAAGGCGCCCGCTACGGCCGTTCCCGGGCTGCTGGGAGTGGAGTCGCTGTCAGGATTTCGGCTGGTGGGGCTGAGGCGAAAAATCCAGGGATTACCATCGACCGCGATTCCGGGGTTCTGGGAGAAGTTTTCGCCCTACCGGGGCTGGATTCCGGATCAGACCGATAAACACAGTTATGGCGTGTTATTACCCGCGGCCGACTCGCCGGATGGTTTCGACTATATGACCGCGGTGGAAGTGCCCGGTTTCCAGAGAATCAATGATGACTGGGATCGCCTGACGGTGCCGGCGCAGCGCTATGCGGTGTTTCTGCACCGGGATCATGTGTCGGAGTTGCGCCCGGCCCTGCACACCATTTTTGCCCATAGCCTGCCGGGGCTCAATTTAAGCCCCCAGCGTCGCAATGGCCCCCTGCTCCTGGAACGCTATGGCGCCGAGTTTGATTTTCGCACCGGGTGGGGCGGTATCCAGATCTGGGTGCCCCTGCAGGAAGAGGTGGTCGGGGCGTAGTTCTGGCCGGCGTTACCCCGTACACTGGCGACTTACCAGGGAAACCATCAGGAGTACTTGTGCAACCGATAATCTCAGTTCAGGGCCTGAGCAAGGTATACGGATCGGGCTTTCAGGCGCTGACGGATGTCAGCCTGGACATCAACCCCGGCGAAATATTCGCGTTACTCGGGCCCAATGGCGCCGGTAAAACCACGCTGATCAGCATCATCTGTGGCATCGTCAATCCGACCAGCGGTCGAGTGTTGGCCGATGGCCACGATATTGTGAAGGAGTACCGGGCGGCCCGTCAGAAAATAGGGCTCGTGCCGCAAGAGCTGGCGGTCAATATTTTTGAAACCGTATGGAGCACGGTCAGATTTAGCCGGGGCCTGTTTGGCAAGCCACCCAATGAT
Source organism: Marinimicrobium koreense (assembly GCF_003762925.1). Lineage (NCBI taxonomy): Bacteria > Pseudomonadati > Pseudomonadota > Gammaproteobacteria > Cellvibrionales > Cellvibrionaceae > Marinimicrobium > Marinimicrobium koreense. The sequence goes on along the minus strand of NZ_RJUK01000001.1, from coordinate 2,612,976 downwards.
GCGTTCCTGGAGCAGTTACTGAAAGATCTGTCACTGTGGGATAAAAAAGACAGCCGGATCATGGCGCTCTCCGGTGGCATGAAGCGTCGGGTTCTGATCGCCAAGGCCCTGGCCTATGAGCCGCGTATTCTGTTTCTCGATGAGCCCACCGCCGGTGTGGACGTCGAGTTGCGCCGGGATATGTGGCGGATGATCCGTCAACTGCGCGACAGCGGCGTGACGATCATTCTCACCACCCACTATATTGAAGAAGCCGAAGATATGGCCGATCGGGTGGGGGTCATTCAGCGCGGCGAGATCATCCTGGTGGATGAAAAAGCCGCGCTGATGCAGAAGCTCGGACAGAAACAGCTGACCCTTCAGCTCAGTGAATCCCTGGATCAGGTACCGACCGCTCTGCCCGCGGAACAGACCACCTTGTCCGATGATGGTTATCAACTGACCTATACCTACGATGCGCAGGGTGATCCGGTGGCGGTTGCCCGGCTGTTACGGCAACTGGCCGAACTCAATATTGATTATCGGGACCTGCACACGTCCCAGAGCTCACTGGAAGATATTTTTGTCAGCCTCGTGGAGGAGCGCGCATGAACGGGTACGCGATTCGGGCGATCTATCTGTTTGAACTGGCGCGGGCCTGGCGCACCCTCATGCAGAGTATTGCCTCGCCGGTGCTGTCCACCTCGCTGTACTTTGTGGTATTCGGGGCTGCGATCGGCTCGCGCATGGTGGAGATCGACGGCGTCAGTTACGGAGCCTACATCATTCCGGGCCTGATCATGCTGACGGTATTGAACGAAAGCACCTCCAACGCATCGTTCGGTATCTATATGCCGAAGTTTACCGGCACCATCTACGAGATACTGTCCGCCCCGGTTTCGGCCCTGGAGGTTGTCATTGGTTACGTTGGCGCGGCGGCCACCAAGTCCATCATCTTGGGCTTGATCATCCTGCTGACTGCGAGGGTGTTTGTGGACTACTCCATCGACCATCCCTTCTGGATGTTGGCGTTTCTGATTCTGACATCGCTGAGCTTCAGCCTGCTGGGGTTCATCATCGGTGTGGTAGCGGAGAGCTTTGAGCAGCTGCAGATCGTCCCAATGATGGTGATCACTCCTTTGGCGTTTCTCGGTGGCAGCTTCTATTCCATCAACATGCTGCCTCCGCTGTGGCAGACCATTACCCTGTTCAATCCGGTCGTGTACCTGGTCAGCGGTTTCCGCTGGAGTTTTTATGGCGTGTCCGATGTGGGAGTCGGGCTGAGTCTCACCATGATTCTGGTGTTTATGCTGCTCTGTCTCGGTGTCATCGCGTGGCTATTCAAAACCGGCTATAAAATCAAGCCATGATGAGGGTGGCGGCGATCGTTCGACGGTGCCCATCTCGGAGGTTGTCGCGCCAAACCACAAAAATCGGGGTTTCAAGCAGGAAAGCCGAAGATTTTTTCCGTTTTATTCAATTTTTTAATTATAGAACGGATGTTTTTATCGCAAAATGGTCTTGAAATGGCGACCTGATGCCTTGTTTTCTTAGCAGGAAAAGAAATGTCAAGAGTGTCTTTATATAACAGTTCACATTTTTGAGACGCCGCCGCCCGATGGTTTACCGGTAAAAGTGCGACGCGGTTCCCCTGTCCGTAAGCAACATCCAAACTCCCGGTTATACCCCTGTTTATTAAAACGACGATCTGGGCCTGTGTCCTTCCGGGTGCGGACTTTCATCACATGAGCGATGCTAATTGGTTAGCAGCTCAACCTATTTTACGCTGTGGTTGATCACTCGCTATCAATGCATATCGCCCCGCAAAGATTTCTGAAATTGTGAACTCCTTCCGTCGATTGACAGACGAAAAATGATCCCTATTCTTGCCACCAACGCGAATGGCTCCCGGGCCACTCGTTCTCTTTCAAAGCTATTTAACGGTCGGATGGATTCCATTTATGAATAGCTCCATGGGTTGCATCAGTAACTGGGTTATCGCTTCCTTCCGGAGTGCGGAAGGTGACGGCGGGAGTATGTCCGGCCGCACCTGACGCAACGCACCTCGAAAGTGAGCGGTAGCAATCAACACTTTCGAGGTATTCAATGAAATACATTGCTTCTGCCGTATTGGCCGCCGCATTGCTGGCCCCCGCCTATGGCGCGGTGGCTGCCGCGCCGTCAAATCTGGCCCTGGACAAGCCGGTGTCCGCCTCCTCCTCCCAGAACAGAAATCGTGACGCCGAGTTTGCCGTCGATGGCAATGTCGGTACTCGCTGGAGCAGCGATTTTTCCGATGGCAACTGGATCATTGTTGACCTGGAGAGTGTTTACGACATTTCTTCCGTGATACTTCAATGGGAAACGGCCTATCCCGAGCAGTACAATCTTGAGGTTTCGCTGGACGGCAGCAATTGGGAAACCGTCAGCGCCGTAACCAGCAGCAACGGCGGTGTCGACAGTTTCGCCATGACCCGGTCCGCGCGCTATGTTCGTGTCGAAAGCGTCAAGCGTGCCACCAAGTGGGGTGTATCCCTGTGGGAGCTGGAAGTTTACGGTGTTGAGCCCGAGCCCGAGCCCGAGCCCGAGCCCGAGCCCGAGCCCGAAACTGAACCTGAATCCACAACCGATTCCGAAACCACCTCAGGGGACGGCGCGAATCTGGCGTTAAACCAGACGATGTTCGCTTCTTCCTCCGAGAACAGCAGCCGGTTGCCCGAAGAGGCGGTCGACGGCGACATGAATTCGCGTTGGGCCAGTGAGTACGGCGAAGATCAGTGGATCGCCGTGGATCTTGGCGCAACTTATGATCTCTCCTCCCTGATTCTTCGCTGGGAAGTGGCGCACGCCGAAGACTACGATATTCAAGTGTCGGCGGACGCTAACGACTGGCAGACGGCCCAGTCGGTCACGAACAGCGATGGTGGTGAGGACGTTGTTGAGCTGAGCGCAACCGGTCGCTATGTCCGCATTCAGAGCGTGCGGCGCGCCACCCAGTGGGGCATTTCGCTGTGGGAACTTGAGGTATATGGAGCGGAACCCTACGTCGCACCCGAACCGCAACTGGTATCCGAGGGACGTCCGGCAACCGCCTCGTCCACTGAGCGGGATGCTTACGCGCCGGAAAATGCCTTTGACGGTAGCGGCAGTACGCGTTGGGCCAGCGTTTACGGTGATACCGCCTGGCTGCAGGTTGATCTGGGCGAGGCGCATCAGATCACCGGAATTAACCTTGACTGGGAAACGGCGTATTCCAGTGAATACCAGATTCAGACGTCCTACGATGGCCAAAGTTGGACAACGGTCGAGCACATTGTCGATGGCAATGGCGGTACCGATGAGCTCGTCGTCGACGGTCACGGTCGCTATGTACGCATGATGGGCCTGGCCCGGGCGACATCCTGGGGTCACTCACTTTGGGAAATGCAGGTGTTCGGTTATCCGGCCGATAGCGCCGACTCACCGTCCGATGGCACCGATGGCTCCACTGATGACGGTACCGGCTCCGAGACCGACACTGGCTCTGATACCGACACCGGCTCTGATGATGGCTCCACCGGTGATGGTTCCACCGGCGGGGAAGAGTCCACTGAAGAGGAAACGGTGGATACGACGGCACCCTCGGCGCCGGGTTCACTGAACGATACCGCGGTTGGCACCTCTTACGTGACCCTGTCCTGGTCGGAATCGACTGATAACGAAGCGGTGATGAGCTATGAGGTGTATCGCGATGGCGCCCGAATCACGGAGCTGTTGGCGCCTGAGACCAGCTACACCGACACGGGCTTGTCCTCAGGAACCACCTATCAGTATTCGGTGCGCGCGGGTGATGCGGCGGGCAACTGGTCCGAAAACAGCACCACGCTGGTTGTCACCACCAACAGTGAGCAGGTTGTGGGTGACGGCGTGGTCCTGGAGTGGACGACGCCGGATCAGCGCGAAAATGGTAGCTACCTGGAGTTGAATGAAATTGGCGGTTATGAAATCCGCTACCAGCAGGGCGCCGATGGTGAGTCTCAGTCGGTTGTGGTGAACGATGCGTACGCCACGTCTCATGAACTGAATCTGGAAGATGGAATCTACGAGTTCTCCATTGCTGTCTTTGACGTCAATGGCCTTTACAGTCAGTTTGTACCGATTGATCCGGTTCCATAACGCCTTGCGCTGATGTGAAGCATCTGAAAAAAATTTTGACTTAGCCGGCCTCTGTGCCGGCTTTTTTTGTGTCGGATTAAACCACCTTCCCTACAGCTGTTAGCAAAAATTCAAATAACGGAAAATGTTATTTATTAAGAAACAGTTGCACTCAATCCCGCCATTTTTGATTGAAACGACAATGCTTATGTGATCCATACCCCGCCTCGACGTTGACATTTTTGATTCGTGACACAGAACACGCTATTACGCGCCACGATCGCGTTTTCAGGATTGTCTTATGGTCAAAAAGTACTTTAGGGTGTCGCCGGATCGGAGACAAAACGCGTTGCAAAGCATTCGATAAAGAGACGCTTTTGGTCACCGAAAATCATAAAACAATAAAACGCGCCGCCCTCCGGGACGACAATCGGCGCGACCGGTTCACGCTTGGGTAACGTTGAAAGCAATTTAGACCCGAACGTTTCAAACACTCGGGTTTTAACGTTGCTCCATTTCCTAAAAGAAAGAGGCAAGAACCATGAACGCTATCAAGAAAACCCTCGCGTGCGCCGCTTTGGGTGCCAGTGCCCTGTCGGCTGCAATCGGTGTACAGGCAGGATTTCAGGTATCGGGAACCCAACTGCTGGATGGCAATGGCAATCCGTTCATCATGCGCGGAGTGAACCACCCTCACACCTGGTTTACCGGTCGCACCGAGCAGGCGCTGTCCGATATCGCCAGCCTCAACGCCAACACCGTCCGTATAGTGTTGTCCGATGGCCAGCAGTGGACGCGCAACAGTGCCGCCGATGTGGCGCAGGTGATTGAATGGTGTAAAGACAACGAGCTGATTGCGGTACTGGAGGTGCATGACGCCACCGGTTATGGCGAGCAGGACAGTGCGGGAACGCTGGAAAATGTTGTCGACTATTGGCTCGACATCGCTCCGGTACTTGAGGGGCAGGAAGATTACGTCATCATCAATATCGCCAACGAGCCGTTCGGAAACGGGGTAACCGCGAGTACCTGGGTGGATCAGCATGTCGACGCTATCCAGCGCCTGCGCGAAGCCGGCCTGACCCACACACTGCTGGTGGATGCGGCCAACTGGGGACAGGACTGGCAGGGTGTGATGCGCGATAACGCCTCCACCGTGGCCGCCGCGGATGAGCGCAATAACACGTTGTTCAGCGTTCACATGTACGAGGTGTACCAGGACCGTTCCACTATTGAGAATTATGTGTCCACATTCTTGTCCACCCATAATTTACCGCTGATTGTGGGTGAATTCGGGGCGGATCACTACGGCAATGAGGTTGATGAAGCGTCGGTTCTGTCCGTGGCCGAAGACTATGGCATTGGCTATCTGGGGTGGTCCTGGTCGGGTAACAGCAGCGAAGTTGCCTCGCTGGATATCACGTTGAACTGGGATGTTGACAATCTGTCTTCCTGGGGCGATTTTCTGATCAACAGCAGTAACGGACTGCGCCAGACGGCCCAGACAGCGACGGTCTACGAAGGTCAAAGCTCATCGTCCAGTAGCGACGCCTCTTCAAGTTCCTCATCGTCAAGTTCCAGCGTTTCAAGCAGCAGTTCCAGCGGTCCCGATATGGGAGCGCAGTGTAACTGGTACGGCACTCTGTATCCCTTGTGCGAAAGCACCGCTAGCGGATGGGGTTGGGAAAATAATGAAAGTTGTGTCGGCCCCGAAAGCTGTTCGGCGCAGCCCGACCCCTATGGCATCGTCGACTCAAGCTCCTCAAGCTCCTCAAGCTCCACGTCGAGTTCCTCGAGCAGCTCCTCTAGCAGTTCCAGCAGTCATTCATCGTCCAGCAGCGCACAGCCAGGTGCTGGAGATTGCGAGTATCAGATCACCAATGAATGGAGTTCGGGGTATACCGGTGCCGTCCGGTTGACCAACTCCGGTACGCAGCCCGTGGACGGATGGTCAGTGAGCTGGGAGTACAGCGACGGCTCACGTATCACCAACAGTTGGAACGCGGAGCTGTCCGGTAATAACCCCTACTCGGCAGCCAATCTCGACTGGAATGGTGTCCTGCAACCCGGACAGACCATCGAGATTGGTTTTCAGGTCAACAAAGGGGGCGCGGAGGCCCAAGTACCCGGCCTGTCTGGCCCGCTGTGTGACTGAACGGATTAGTCGGGCGGCGCGGGTTGCAGGGCGTCGCCTGAGCTTGAATTGCACGGGCCGGTGCGACCGCCCGTGCTTCTTGGCCTGTCAGGGAAACGACTACCGTCGGCGAAAGGTCGTCGGCGGACTCACCGGGAGGTGGTGGCATTTGCGACGCAGTACTTAACTTTCCAAGTACGTTTTAAGGAGATCCAATACAATGATAACGACAGTAAAAAAAGGCAGTGGTCTGGCGTTGCTGGGGTTGGCTATTGCCGCCGCCAGTCACGGCGCGTCAGCCGAATGCGCCTACTCGGTCAATAACGAATGGGATAACGGCTACACCGCCGAGGTCACCCTGACCAATGACGGTGCCAGCGCCGTCAGCGGATGGGATGTGAGTTGGACGTTTGACGCCAACCGCATGACCAACGGCTGGAACGCCGAGTTCTCTGGAAGCAATCCCTATACCGCCAGTGATATGGGCTGGAATGGCACGCTCCAGCCGGGGCAGAGTGTCAGCTTCGGTTTTCAGGTGGACAAAAACGGGGGCGCGGCGGAACGGCCGATGTTGGAAGGCGCGCTCTGTGAAGACGGCGGTTCGTCTTCCAGCTCGAGCTCCGAGTCCTCATCGATTGACAGCAGTGCTTCCTCAAGCAGTGACCCGGGCGGCGCGGGGCAGCAGTGCAACTGGTACGGCACGACTTACTCCCTGTGCGAAACCACCGACAGTGGTTGGGGCTGGGAAAACAATGAAAGCTGTATCGCCCGCAGCACCTGTGAGGCGCAACCGGACCCCTATGGGGTGATCGATGGCGACGGGAGCAGCAGCTCTTCTTCATCGTCGAGCTCTTCCTCATCGAGCAGCGAGTCGTCCAGTTCGGACTCCTCCAGCTCTGATTCTTCAAGCAGTGACAGCAGCTCCAGCGAGAGCAGTTCGTCCTCCAGCAGCTCATCTTCCGATGGCAATTACACGCGTGTCGACAACCCATTTGACGGCACCACCCTGTACGTCGATCCGGTCTGGTCTGCAAAAGCACTGGCGGAACCCGGTGGCGAGGCCATTGCCTTTGAAAATACCGCCGTGTGGATGGATCGCATTGGTGCGATCACCGACGGTATCGGCCTGAAAGGTCACCTGGATGAAGCGGTCAATCAGGGCGCGGACACCTTCATGTTTGTGGTGTACAACCTGCCCAATCGCGATTGTGCCGCCCTGGCGTCCAACGGCGAGCTGCGGATTTCGGAGAACGGTTTCGAAATCTATCAGCAGGACTATATCGCCCCGATCGTGCAACTGCTGGGTCAGCCGGAATACAGCGACCTGCACATCGTCGCCATTGTGGAAGTCGACTCCCTGCCCAATCTGGTCACCAACCTTGATGAACCCGACTGTCAGGAAGCGGCCGGACCCGGTGGTTACGAGGATGGCATTCAGCACGCGCTCAATGAGTTGAGCACCCTGCCCAATGTGTATTCCTATGTTGATATTGCCCACAGCGGTTGGCTGGGCTGGAGCGACAACTTCAGCGAAGCCGTTCAGCTTATCGGCAATACCATCAAAGGCACTGACAAAGGTGTGGACAGCATCGCAGGCTTTGTCACCAACTCGGCCAACTACACGCCGCTGGAAGAGCCGTATCTGCCCGACCCCAGCCTGCAGGTGGGTGGTCAGCCGGTTCGCTCCAGTTCCTTCTATGAATGGAACCCCTACTTCGGGGAAATCGAATTCGCGCAGGACTGGCGTCAGGCGATGATCCAACAGGGCTTCCCGAGTGACATCGGTATGTTGATCGACACCGGCCGTAACGGTTGGGGTGGACCGGATCGTCCCACGGGCGTGTCGACCAGCACGGATCTGGATACCTATGTGGATGAGTCGCGCATCGACCGTCGTCACCATCGCGGGAACTGGTGTAACCAGCCCGGTGGTGTGGGCGAGCGTCCCCAAGCCAATCCGGCTCCGGGCCTCGACGCCTATGTCTGGGTGAAACCGCAGGGTGAATCCGACGGTATCTCCGATCCGGATTTCGAGCCAGATCCGAACGATCCGGCCAAGCAGCACGATGGCATGTGTAACCCCAATGAAAACAACGAAGACGCCGGGGTTCCCACCGGAGCATTGCCCAATGCACCGCATGCCGGTCGTTGGTTCCCGGAGGCCTTCGAGCTGTACCTGCAGAACGCCTATCCGCCGCTGGATTGATGTTGTGCGGAAACAGGTGAAATTGACCGGCGGTGTTCCCCCCTTTCGCCGCCGGTCGCACACCACTGCCTTCGGGCGGTGGTGTGCTTCCCGATGTACGAATCGCAATAGAGGCGTCTCGCTTCTGTTTGCCAGCCAACAATCAGCCAGGCTTTGATTGAGCGTTATTGCATGAGTACTGAAAGTTTACGATTTCAATATTCCCCTTGGTTTCAGTGCGCACTCGGTGTACTGATTCTGGTGCTGATCGGCCTGACGGGCTGTCAGACCACATCCCACTCGTCGGCCACAGCGGCCGGCCAACTGACGTTTGTACAGAAAAAGATGGGCCCGGTGACCCAGTTGCAGCGGGTGTCCCCGACCGGGGAAAGCGGGCCGGTTCTGGTCAGCGAGCGCTGGCGGGATTTACAACCGCACTGGTCGCCGCAGGGAACGCTGGTGTTTATGTCCAACCGTCACGGTCGCGATCAGATTCATCTGGACAAAGATCGCGAACGCTTGCAGATCTTCCTGCTCGAACCCGGCAATGCCGAGCCCGAGCTCATCAGCGACACTGACGACAGTGCGGTATCGCCCCGCTTCAGTCCGAGCGGCGAGGCGGTGGCCTATATTCACGCCCGGCCCGGGAATGCCGCACTGGAAGTGGTCGAGCTCAATGCGCGCGGCGCGACTCCGGTCACTCAGGCCCGGGACATTCTCGACTACGCCTGGGCTCCCGACGGACGTGCTCTTGCGGTGGTGGTGTTTGATCCCGGTCGATCGCGCCTGGAGTTTGTCGCGGCCCCGGGGGAGCGTGATCCCGAGCTGCCGTACCTGCAGCCAGAAGAGCGCGGCTCTGTCATTACCGGGGTGAGCTGGTCCCCCGATGGCTCCGCCGTGGCCTACATCGTCAACAGCCCGGATCGTGCCCGCCGGTTATATCAGTATGACCTGAAGACCGGGCAACGTCGGCGTCTATCCAACCCGGAGCATCACGTACAGAACCCGGTGCAATGGTCGGCGGACGGGGATGCTCTGCTCTATGCCGCGCTGGTGGATTTTGATTTCCATTACGACGAGACGCAGCGCGAACAGGTGTACGAAGGCAGTATGCAGATTTTTCTCAGTGACCGGTCGGGCAATGCCCGTCAGCTCACTCAGGGCGAAGGCCGACATGGGGCGCCGGTGTTTTCCCCGGACGGGCGTCGCATCGGTTTTTTATTCGCCGAGACACTCGATGCGCGTACTTTGTCTGTGCGCACGATGGATCTCGAGGGCAGGGAGGTGCGTGAATTGCATCAGCGCGTCGCCCCCGAGTCGTTACTGCAATGGAACTGAACCGCCAACAATAATCGGAGATAATAACCATGAAGGTAACAGCTTCAAATCGGCAATCGTCACGGTTCACCGTGGCTCGTAACACCCTGGCCAGCGCGGTACTTTTGGCAACGGCTTCCCAGGCATTCGCCGACGTCGGTAACCCCCGGGTGAACCAGGTGGGTTATCTGCCCAACGGCGAAAAAGTCGCGACCTATGTCAGTGACAGCACGGTAGGCAAAGCCTGGCGTCTGTATCAGAACGGCTCATTGGTCGCCGAAGGCACAACCGTGCCGGTCGGCCAGGACCCGGCGTCTGGTGATCACGTACACCATCTGGGCTTTTCCGATGTCACGGTGGAAGGCGATGGCTATGTGCTGATGATCGACGGTGATGAGAGCTACCCGTTCTCCATTTCGGCCGACAACTTTACCGGCCCCCTATACGACTCGCTGAAATATTTTTACCACAACCGCAGCGGCATCGAGATCGAAACCCAGTACACCGGCGGTGGCAACACCAGCTACGCGGCCGATGCCCGCTGGTCCCGTCCGGCCGGCCATCTGAACCAGGGCGTCAATCAGGGCGACTACGACGTTCCCTGTTGGGAAGGTACCTGTAACTATTCACTGGATGTGACCAAAGGTTGGTATGACGCTGGCGATCACGGCAAGTATGTGGTCAACGGTGGCATCTCTGCCTGGAAACTGCTCAATATGTACGAGCGCGCCCAGCACCTGGGGGGCAACCTGGATCGCTTTGCCGACGGTACGATGAACATTCCCGAGAGCGGTAACGGCATCCCCGATCTGCTAGACGAAGTGCGTTGGCAAATGGAGTTCCTGCTGTCCATGCAGGTGCCCCAGGGTGAAGCCAAAGCCGGTATGGCGCACCACAAAATGCATGACGTCGGTTGGACCGGTCTGCCTTTGGCGCCGCACGAAGACAGCAGTGCCCGGGCCCTGGTACCACCGAGTGTGACCGCCACCCTGAACCTGGCGGCAACAGCGGCGCAATGTGCCCGTATTTGGGCCGACATCGACAGTGAATTCTCCGATCGTTGCCTGACCGCCGCCGAGCGCGCCTGGGACGCCGCCGAGGCGAATCCGGGGGATGTCTACACCAGCGGTTACGACAACGGTGGCGGCGCCTACGGCGACGACGAACCCGCCGATGAGTTCTACTGGGCCGCCGCAGAGCTTTACATCACCACGGGTGACAGCCGTTACCTGCCGACGCTGCAGAACTATGAACTGGAGCGTATCGACTGGGGTTGGCCCGATACGGAACTGCCAGGGGTTATGTCCCTTGCCACGGTGCCGTCCGAGCACACCGCCAGCCTGCGCAGCGATGCACGACAGTACATCCAGTCGGTGGCCGACACGCATCTGATCACCATTGCCAACACCGGCTATCGGGTGCCCAATACTGATGAGGAATACTATTGGGGGTCGAACAATGTGATCGCCAACAAGCTGTTCCTGTTGGGGCTGGCCTACGACTTCACCGGAGACGATCAGTATGCTCACGGTGTGGGTTCGGGGATTGATTACCTCTTCGGTCGCAATACCCTGTCGTTCTCGTTTGTCTCCGGGCACGGCGAAGACGCGTTGACCGAACCGCACCACCGGTTCTGGGCCGGCGCCCTTGATGGCAGCTATCCGTGGCTACCGCCCGGTGCATTGGCCGGCGGTCCGAACTACGGCCTGGAGGACGACGTTTCCCGCAATGCCCTGAGCGGCTGCGAATCGGCTCCGGCCACCTGCTACTTGGATGATATCGAGGCCTGGTCCACCAACGAGATCACCATCAATTGGAACAGTGCGCTGGCCTGGGTGCTCGCCTTCCATGATGACTACGCCGAAGGGGGCAATTCATCCAGCTCTTCCTCAAGCTCGTCGTCCAGCAGTTCATCCTCCAGTTCGTCGAGCAGCGAGTCGAGTTCCAGTAGCAGCAGCTCCAGCAGTTCGTCGTCCAGCTCCTCGTCTTCCGAACCCGCAGGGCAACAGTGCAACTGGTACGGCACGCTGTACCCGCTGTGCGAACAGACCCAGAGCGGTTGGGGTTGGGAGGATAACCAGAGCTGCATCGCGCCGAGCACCTGCGAGTCCCAGCCGGACCCCTATGGCATTGTCGGTGACGACAGCAGCTCCTCGTCCAGCTCCAGTTCGCAGAGCAGTCAGAGCAGCAGCGAATCCGAGAGCAGTGAGTCGTCCAGCTCGAGTTCAAGTTCCGACAATGGCGGCCTGGCCGAGTGTGAGTATCAGATCAGCAATGAGTGGAGCACGGGCTACACTGCGGCTATTCTGATCAGCAACACGGGAGCCCAGGCGATCAATGGCTGGTCGGTGAACTGGGAGTATTCAGACGGCTCGTCGGTCACCAACAGTTGGAACGCACAGGTTTCTGGCAGCAACCCTTATACCGCCACCGATCTGGGCTGGAACGGCACCCTGCAACCGGGCCAGTCCGTGGAGTTCGGCTTCCAGGTGAGCAAGGGCGGCAGCGGTTCCGCGCAAGTGCCAGAGGTAAATGGAAGCGTGTGTGACTGACTCTGTCGTTGCATTGTGCTTCGACTAGAGTGCTGCGGGAGGGTATACCGTTCCGGGACACGCCGTAAACCCATCCATGGGGGCTCGACACCCGCCGTCCAGGCGGGTGACGGTCCCGAAACGGTATACCCTCCCTCCGCGGAGCGGGCTTTACGTCTCGGGAAATAGCCCCTTTTGTTTTGACACTTATGGTGTTCATAAATAGGGTTAGATTAGGCATTTAGGGCCGAGGAGGGGAAGCCCTTTCAAGACCGTAAGCGGAGGGACTCCGCGCGTCGAGCCCCCAGGGATGGGTTTACGGCGTGTCTTGAAAGGGCTTCCCCTCCTTGGCCCGAACGTGATGCAAACCGATAGGTTCTGGGTGGAGATGCGCTCAGTCCGTCTCTTGGAAAGGTATACCCTCCCGTAGCATTCGGAGCGAAGTCCAAAAACCATTCGTCGGATTACGCTATCGCTAATCCGACCTACGCGTTCTTCCTCGGGTGGCCTACCATTTAAAGGGGGCGCCCAGTATACTGCTCGCCATGCAGAACCCTCAGGACATTCTTCAGCACGTCTTCGGCTATCACGACTTTCGCGGCCAACAGGAACGCATCGTCAACGCCGTCATTGAAGGCCAGGACGCCCTCGTGCTCATGCCCACCGGCGGCGGCAAATCCCTCTGTTATCAGATTCCCGCCCTCGCCCGACCGGGCACCGGTATCGTCATCTCCCCCCTGATCGCCCTGATGCAAGACCAGGTGACCGCCCTGCGGGAGCTGGGCGTGCGCGCCGGTTTTCTGAACTCCACCCTCGCCTGGCCCGATGTAGTGGACACCGAGCGGGCCCTGCTCGATGGTGAGCTGGACCTGCTGTACATCGCCCCGGAACGACTCATCCAGCCGCGCACCCTTGATCTTCTGCACCAGGCCAACATCGCCCTGTTTGCGATTGATGAGGCGCACTGTGTGGCCCAGTGGGGGCACGATTTCCGGGCCGACTACCTGCGTCTGGATCTGCTGCACAACGAATTCCCCCAGGTACCGCGTATCGCCCTGACCGCCACCGCGGATATGCGCACCCGGGAAGAGATCATTGAGCGGCTGCAGCTCGAAGAGGCCCGGCAGTTTATCGTCGGCTTTGACCGGCCCAATATTCAGTATCGGGTGCAGCAGAAAGACAATCCGCGCCGCCAGTTGCTGGGTTTTCTCAAAGATGAGTACCCCCAGCAGGCGGGCATCGTCTACTGTCTGTCCCGCAAAAAAGTGGAGCAGACCGCCGAGTGGTTGCAGAAAGAGGGGTTTAACGCCCTGCCTTACCACGCCGGCTTGCCGGGGAACCTGCGGGAAACCCACCAGAGCCGATTCCTGCGCGAGGACGGCATCATAATGGTGGCCACCATCGCCTTCGGCATGGGCATTGATAAACCCGATGTGCGCTTTGTCGCCCATCTGGATCTGCCCAAAAGCATTGAAGCCTACTATCAGGAAACCGGCCGGGCCGGACGCGATGGCCAGCCCGCCACGGCGCTGCTGCTGTACGGGCTGGAGGATGTGGTTAAGCTGCGCCAGATGATGGGCGCGTCCGAAGGCAATGACCAGTTCAAACGCCAGGAGCAGCAGCGCCTGAGCGCCATGCTGGGCCTGTGTGAAGTCACCAGTTGCCGACGGCAGATTCTGCTGCGCTATTTTGGCGATACGCTGGATGAGCCTTGCGGCAATTGCGACACCTGCCTGACCCCGCCCCAGACCTGGGATGCCACCGAGGCGGTGCAGAAGGCTCTCTCCTGCGTGTACCGCACCGGCCAGCGTTTTGGCGCCACCCATATTGTCGATGTGTTGCGCGGCAGCAGTAACGAAAAAGTGCTGGCTCAGGGGCATGACAAGCTGTCCACCTACGGTATTGGTCAGGATATGAGCGCCGATGAGTGGCGGGCCGTGTTGCGCCAACTGGTCGCGGCCGGTTATCTGGATGTGGACCCGGAAGGCTTTGGCGGGCTGCAACTGACCGAGAGTTGCCGACCGATTCTGCGCGGCGAGCAGCGGGTGCACCTGCGCCGGGATATCCGTACCCGCAAGCCCACCAGCACCCGCACCGCCCGTCGCCCCGATGCCGATATTACCGAGGCGGATCGTCCTTTGTGGGAGGCGTTGCGCGCCTGCCGGCGCCGGCTGGCGGAAGAGCACGGGGTGCCTCCCTACGTCATTTTTCACGATGTGACCTTGCGGGATATGTTGGAGCGACGGCCCCAGACCCCGGGTGAGCTGCTCGATGTCAGCGGTGTGGGGGACAGCAAGCTGGAGCGCTTTGGCGCCGACTTCCTCGAGGTGCTCCAGGGCACTCCGGAGGCTGTGGAGCACGCCCAGTGACGGCAGATGCCGGGGCGAACCGCGCTGCGCTCTGGCTGGTTGTCTGGGCCGGCGTGGTCTTCGGCTACGCGGCCTCCTGTGTGCTGGGTGGACCGGCCTCTGACGAGGGCTTCCACGCGCATCAGATCTGGCACTACTACGTCGGGGGCAACGAGCCCTTTGACACCATCACCACGCCCACCTTCTATCACCAGATCATCGCTTCGGTGATGAACCTGATCGGTTATTACCACGATTATCTGCTGCGCTTGGTCAACCTGCTGGTGGCGCTGTGCCTATTGCCGGTGTTTTACCGCATGGTGCGCCGTTATCGGCCCGCCACCGCCTCGGCCCGTACCGCGCAACTATTGTTCGCACCGCTGATATTTCCCTATTACTTTCTGGTCTACACCGACCTGTGGGCACTGCTGCTTATTGCGCTCAGTTTTCTGGCGGTGCTTGAACGCAGGCCCTGGCTGGCAGGCCTGTTTGGTTTCGGGGCGGTGTTGATCCGTCAGGATGCCATCATCTGGCTGGGGCTGGCCTACCTGTATATGGCCACGGAACATCTGACGCTAAGTCGGCCTTTTGCCTGGCGTGCCGTGCTTCGGGATGCGCTGTTGCGAGGGCCGGTTTTTCTGGCGCTGTTTGGCGCGTTCATCGGTTTTGTGTTGATCAACGGTGGTGTGGCGATCGGGGACAGTGGCAGTCACCCAATGATGCGCTTCAACCTCAGTAACCTCTACGGCTTTCTGTTCTGTGCCTGGTTGCTGTTTCTACCCTTGTGTCTTCAGCAGCTGCCCCGCATTGTCCGCCTGCTGCGGCGCCCCTGGGTGTGGGGGCTGCTGCTGGCGGCGTTCGCGTTTTATATGAGCTTTTACGCGAACGAGCACGGTTATAACCGCACGCACTACACCTTCTTTGTGCACAACGGCTGGCTGCATCTGCTGGAGGAGTATCTGTGGCTGCGTGGGCTGCTGTTTGTGCCCATGGCCTGGATGGCACTGACGCTGGTGGTCATGCCCTACCCGGATCGGCGCTGCTACTGGTTGTTGCTCATTGCGCCCCTGGCGGTGGTGGCCCACCCGATGGTGGACCCGCGCTACTATTTTCCGGCGTATCTGCTGATCAATCTGTGGCGACCCGCGCTGCCACAGGGAGTGGAGCTCGCGACGCTCGCCGGATACATTCCCCTGGCGGCGTTTATCATGTATGGCACGGTAACCGGGTTATTTTTCCTGTAATCCAGTGGCCTACCTGAGCAACGCCTCATATCCTTCGCGGTAGCTTGGATACCGGAATTCGTAGCCGCTGGCTCTGAGCCTACGATTGTCGCAGCGCTTGCCGAGGCCGCCGTCATCCGGAGCAAAGCGCGCCTGATCCACTTTCATCTGCATGGCCAGCCAGTTGACCACCTCCGCCATGGGGGCGGGCTCGTCGTCGCTCGCCAGATACAGTGATTCTATGGGGCGTCCCTGGCGATGGCGTTCAATCAGGTGCGCCATCACCCCGGCGCAATCATCGGCGTGGATGCGGTTGGTGTAGCGGCCGCTCAGGGTGGCTCGGCCCTGGCGCACCAGCGTCTGCATGCGGTCCCGGCCGGGGCCGTAAATGCCGCTGAAGCGCACAACGCAGTGCTCGAAACCGCTCCGGGCAATAATCTGCTCCGCTTCCAGCAGACGTTCGCCGCTGGCGCGGTTTGGCTGGGTTGGGCTGTATTCATCCACCCACTCACCGTCGCTCTGGCCATAGACACCGGTGCTGGACACATACAGAATCAGACGCGGCGAGGCTCCGGTGGCGTTCAGCCCGGCCATCAGATGCTCGCAGGTCTGCACATAGGCCCGGCGGTAGCCTTCATCGCCGCGCTCCGAGGGGGTCATGGTCACCACAATCACGTCAAAGTCCTCGGCCAGAACCCGCTCAAAGGCGGCTGCATCGGCGGTATCCACCGCTTGGTAATGCAGGCTCCCGGTGTCGGCGGGAGGCTGGCGGCGCAGACCGGTGACCCGGTACCCCAGGGGCGCCATGCGCTCCGCCAGGCGACGGCCGAGATCGCCGCAACCGACGATCAATAGTTTCTGGCTATTTACCTTTGCGTCTTCGATCATAACAGGGCAAACTTGTGGTCAGATTATCGGAGTGCCGGGCGGTTCCGCCGGGCGTCAGAGCTACTACGGGATCAGCATGACCTTAACAGAACTGCGCTATATCGTAACCCTCGCTCAGGAACAGCATTTCGGTCGCGCGGCCGAGCGCTGTTTTGTCAGTCAGCCGACCCTCAGCATCGCGGTCAAGAAACTGGAGGAAGAGCTGGGGGTTGCCCTGTTCGAGCGGTCCAAGTCCCGGGTCCAGGCCACACCTCTGGGGGAGAAGATCGTCGCCCAGGCCAATCTGGTGCTGGAGCAGACCGCCGCCATCAAGGATATCGCCAACGCCGGCAAGGACCAACTTAGTAGCCCCCTGCATGTGGGGGCCATTTTTACTATTGGCCCCTACCTGTTGCCGCACTTTATCCCTGAACTGCAGAAGATTGCCAGCAAAATGCCGCTGTACGTGGAAGAGGGTTACACCGCGACGCTGCGCCAGAAATTGCGCAAAGGCGAGCTGGACGTGATCATTGTGGCCCTGCCCTTTACCGAGGCGGACGTGGTGACCCAGCCGCTGTTCGACGAGCCCTTTGTCGTGTTGATGCCCCACGATCATCCGCTGGCCGAAAAGGAGGCGATCCACCCCGACGAGCTGGACGCCGAAAATGTCCTCCTGCTCGGCGAGGGACACTGCTTCCGGGATCAGGTGCTGGCCACCTGCCCGAACCTGCAGTCGTCCATGGACGACCCCCACAGCCGCATCCGCACCGCCGCCGAGGGCAGCTCTCTGGAAACCCTGCGCCATATGGTCGCCTCCGGCTTGGGGATCACCATCCTGCCGATGTCCGCGGCGGTCACGGCCAACTATTCCAACAACATGTTGGTGACGCGCCCGTTCACCCAGCCGGCACCGAGTCGCACCGTGGCCTTGGCCTGGCGGGCCAGCTTCCCTCGCTACAAGGCCATTGAGGCACTGCGCAAAGCCATCAATATGTGCCGGCTCGCCGACGCCAAATAACCGGAGCGCTGCGTGACCAAGGACCCGGCCAACCTGGATCAAGTATCCGTCACCGCCCTGAAAGGCGTCGGTGGCAAGTTGGCGGAAAAGCTCGGCAAGCTGGGGATCAACACCCTTCAGGATCTGCTGTTTCATCTGCCGCTGCGCTACCTGGACCGCACCCGGGTGACCCCCATCGGGGCCCTGCAGCCCAACGTCAATGCCGTGATTGAGGGTGAGATTCGGGCGGTGGATGTGGTCTACGGACGCCGCCGCAGCCTGGTCTGCCGACTGCAGGACGGCTCGGGCACCACCACCCTGCGGTTTTATCACTTCTCCGGCGCCCAGAAGCAGCGCCTGACTCCGGGTACCCGTCTGCGCTGTTTTGGCGAGAGCCGTCGGGGCGCCTCGGGTCTGGAGTTCTATCACCCGGAGTATGAATTTCTCGACGGCGCCGAGGCCGTGGCCCTGGATGACCGGCTGACCCCGGTTTATCCCGCCACCGAGGGACTCACCCAGCAGCGCATTCGCGCCCTGGCCAGCCAGGCCCTGACCTTTCTCGATCGACATCCGCTGACCGAGCTTCTGCCTGAGGATCTACGCCGGGAGTTGGATCAAGTACCCTTGGCCGATGCCCTGCGCTACCTGCACGCGCCGCCCCGGCGGGCGGATGTGGCGCGGCTGATGGACGGCACCCATCCCTACCAGCAGCGACTGGCGTTTGAAGAGCTGCTGGCTCATCACCTGAGCCTGTTGGTACTGCGTCAGCAGACCCAGGCGGAGGGTGCGCCCTCGCTGGCCCCGGATCCGGCGCTGCACAAACAGTTTCTCAGCCAGCTGCCCTTTCAGCTGACGGGCGCGCAGCAGCGGGTCAGCCGGGAGATTGCCGAAGATCTGGTCAAACCCATCCCCATGTTGCGCCTGGTTCAGGGGGATGTCGGTTCGGGCAAAACCCTGGTGGCGGCTCTGGCGGCGCTGACCGCCGTGGCCAGTGGCTATCAGGCGGCGATCATGGCGCCGACGGAAATCCTGGCCGAGCAGCACCGCAACAACTTTGGCGCCTGGCTTGAGCCTTTGGGGATTGAGCTGGGCTGGCTGACCGGACGGCTGACCGCCGCCCGGCGCCGGGAGCAATTGGCCCGCCTGGCAAGCGGCGAGGCGAGGGTTGTGGTGGGCACCCATGCGTTGTTTCAGGAGGAGGTCGAATTTGCCAATCTGGGGCTGGTGATTATCGACGAGCAGCATCGCTTCGGGGTGCACCAGCGCCTCGAGTTGCGCCAGAAAGGCAGTCGCACCGGGCTGCGTCCCCATCAGTTGATCATGACCGCCACACCCATCCCCCGGACCCTGGCGATGAGCGCCTACGCCGATCTGGATACCTCGGTGATTGATGAGTTGCCCCCGGGCCGCACGCCGGTGACCACGGTGGTGATCAGCGAGCAACGCCGTCCGGAAGTGATTGAGCGGGTCAGCCGTGCCTGTGAGCAGGGCCGTCAGGCCTACTGGGTCTGTACGCTGATTGAGGAATCCGAAACCCTGGCCGCCCAGGCGGCGGAGGCCACGGCGGAGAACCTGGCGGCTGCCCTGCCGCACCTGCGGGTAGGGCTGGTGCACGGTCGGCTCAAGGCCAAGGAAAAAGAGGCGGTGATGGCGGCGTTCAAGGCGGCGGAGCTGGATCTGCTGGTAGCCACCACGGTGATCGAGGTGGGCGTGGATGTGCCCAACGCCAGCTTGATGATCATCGAAAATCCCGAGCGACTCGGCCTGGCTCAGTTGCACCAGTTGCGCGGCCGGGTAGGGCGCGGCTCCGAGGCCAGTCACTGCGTTTTATTGTACGGCTCGCCGCTCTCGCGCCAGAGCCGGGAGCGCCTGGCGGTGATGCGCGATTCCAGCGATGGTTTTGTGATTGCCGAGCGGGATCTGGAATTGCGCGGCCCCGGTGAGGTGCTGGGCACCCGGCAGACCGGGGAGATGCAGTTCCGGATCGCGGATCTGCAGCGCGATGCCGATCTGTTACCCCGCGTCCAGGCGGGCGCCCAACAACTGCTCGGTCGGCACCCGGCGCTGTGCAATGCCATCATGGAACGTTGGCTGGGGGATAACCGACGATATTTTCAGGTATAAGACGCCAAACTGTGCACCAGTCGACAGCGGTCCGGCGGACATCGACTAAACTGAATAACAGATACAGCCCGCGTCTGGCGGGCTTCAATAAACAGAACCTGTGCATAAAACGCTTGATCAAGCGCCCGGCTTCTTACACACTGAACGTCACATCGGAGTCGTAATTTTCGGCGACACTGGCCGAGCCAGATCAAGAACGGGCGTCTGTTGAACAAAAAGGAGTCAAACGTGCCGCTACCCACCAGCGTTGAATCGTTGCTGAACAGCCAAAATATCCACTATGACCTGGCCACCGCCCCGGTGGATGCCAACAATCAACCGCTGTGGCACGACCAGCATCTGCGCAATGTCGGGGCCGCCAAAGCGGTTCTTCTTGAAGACGAAAAAGGTCGCATCCTCGCAGTGATTTCCGCCGACACGCTGCTCGATCTGAACGCCGTCAATCGGCAGATGGATCGGGAGCTTCGGGCGACCAATCAGGATGCGGTGCGTCAGTTCTGTGATACCTACAGCCTGCAGTCGGTGCCCGCGCTGCCCAAGCTGGCCGGTCTCCCGACGCTGGTGGACAAACAGTTGTTACGCCGGGAAAGTCTGCTGCTCGACTCCGGGGACGATGCCCAGTTGTTGCACATCAACCGGGATGATTTTCAGCAGGTTCTCGAAGACGCCATCATCTGTGATATCGCCACGCCTCTGGACCCACTGGAAGTGGATATCAGTGCGGAGCGGGATGAGGAACAGATTCTCGGCGCGGTGCGCAACTTTACGCAACTTCGCATCCGGCAGCGCCTGGAGGAAACCCTGGAACTGCCGCCGCTGTCCGAAACGGCGCAGCGGATCATCAACCTGCGGGTGGACCCCAACGCCGACATCAGCGACCTGGCCCAGGTGGTGGAAACCGACCCGAGTCTGGCCGCTCAGGTGGTGAGCTGGGCGGCTTCGCCCTACTATTCCGCCCCCGGCAAAATCAAATCCATTCACGATGCCATCGTCCGGGTACTGGGCTTTGATATGGTGCTCAACCTGGCACTGGGGCTTGCCCTGGGACGAAGCCTGAGCATGCCCAAAGACGGCCCGGAGGGGTATCTGGGTTACTGGCAAAAGTCGGTGTACATGGCGGCCACCATTGAAGGGTTGGTGACCGCGATTCCCCGAGAGCAGCGGCCCACGTTCGGCATGGCTTACCTGTCCGGTCTGCTGCATAACTTCGGCTTCCTGATTCTCGCAGAGCTGTTTCCCCCCTACTTCAGTCAGTACTGCCGGATGACCGAAGCCAATCCGCACAGTACGCACCAGCCGATCGAACGACACCTGTTGGGCGTGACTCGCGAGCAGCTCGCCAGCACCCTGATGTCGCTCTGGTCCATGCCGGACGAGGTGGTTGTTGCCTTGCGTCACCAGAACAATCCCCGCTACCAGGGCGAGCACCACCAGTACGCCAAATTGATTTATGTCGCCGAACGGTTATTGCTTCAGCAGGGCGTGGGTCTGGGGCCGAAGCTGGAAATCCCGGCCTCGGTGTTTGCCGATCTGCACCTCGATCCGGACAAGGCTCAGGCGACCGTCACTAACGTGATGGAGTCCCTGGACGATCTGGACCACATTGCTTTACAGCTCAGCCCCCGCTAACCGCCGTCGCCACCATCGTTAGCGCGGGG
The DNA here is from genome assembly GCF_003762925.1 of Marinimicrobium koreense. Taxonomy (NCBI): domain Bacteria; kingdom Pseudomonadati; phylum Pseudomonadota; class Gammaproteobacteria; order Cellvibrionales; family Cellvibrionaceae; genus Marinimicrobium; species Marinimicrobium koreense. Next base: position 2,591,479 of record NZ_RJUK01000001.1, on the reverse strand, counting down.
CCAACCACCAAGGTGGCTCCTTCAGTCGAGAGAAGACGCTATGTTGCACCCGTCAGGGATCGCCAAGGCGGCCCGTATTCTGGCAGAACGACGTCGCAGTGGGGTTCAGGCGGAACGCCTGCCCAAGGACTGTCGCCCCGAGGATCTTGAGTCTGCCCTGGCCATTCAGGCCGAGGTCACCCGGGATCTGGGGGCGCAGGTCGGTGGCTGGAAATGCCTTGAACCACCGCCTGGCCGCCTGGTGGTGGCACCGATTCATGCCGAGGACATTCACCGGGGCGCCCCGGTTTCGGTATGGGCGCCGGAGGGCTTTGCGCGGATTGAGCCGGAGTTGGCTTTTGTGCTGGGTCGGGACCTGCCGCCCAGAGACTACCCCTACAGCGATAGCGAAGTGGATCAGGCCATTGCCCACACCCACTTGGTGCTCGAACTGATTCACAGCCGTTACGCCGATCCGGCCGAAGCGGCGTTTCCCGAAATGTTGGCTGACGGCCTGCTGAATCAGGGGTTGTTCATCGGCCCGGAAGTGGACCCGGAGTTGGCTCTGGAGGCGAGCGAGCTTCCCATTACGCTGCACACCCGCAGCGCAGGGCCCGAGCACCACCAGGGGCGCCATCCCAATACCCAGCCTCGGGCGCCGCTGTATTGGCTGGTGGAGTTCCTGCGCAGCCGGGGGCAAGGCATGAAAGCCGGTGAGATCATCATTACCGGCTCCTATGCTGGTGTGCTCGAGGCGCCGATGGAGGAGCCGGTGCGGGTCCAGTTCGGTGAGCTGGGCGAGATCAGCGTGTCATTCAAGGCGCGCATTGAAGCGTGATTCAGGGACGGAGAGACGCCGGATGAAAGCCGACCAGTTACCCGAACAACCCAATTTTTCCTGTGATATTCCACTGCGTTGGGGTGATATGGATGCCTTCGGGCACGTCAATAACACGTTGTATCTGCGCTATTGCGAAGAAGCGCGTTTTCAATGGTTGTCCCGGGCTGGCATCACGCTGGCGGCGGATAGCTACCCGGTGGTGGTGACCGTTGGATGTACCTTTCTGCGTCCGGTGGTCTACCCGGCGACCCTTCGTATCGACTGCTACGCGGCGGAGCCGGGCCGGTCCAGTTTTGTGGCCTATTACCGGCTCTATACCACCGACAACCTCGAACAGCCCTGCGCCGAAGCCCACTCCAAGGTGGTCTGGGTTGGCGCCGATGGCAAATCCCGGCCCCTGCCCGATTCCATTCGGACGTGGTTTACCTCCTGATTGAGTCGTGAGCGTCAGTCCTCGTTGGAGATCGGGCGCTCGAACTGCTTCCGGTCGAGCAGCTTTTCGCTGTTCGCCACCACCGTCGACACCATCGCATCACCGGTCACATTGACCGCGGTACGCACCATATCCAGCAGCCGGTCCACCCCGATGATCAGCGCGACGCCCTCCACCGGCAGGCCGGCCTGCTGCAACACCATCGCCAGGGTGATCATCCCAACGCCGGGTACCCCGGCGGTGCCGATCGACGCCAGGGTCGCGGTCAGCACCACCATCAGATAACCCATCAGGCCGATATCGATACCGTACACCTGGGCGATAAACGCTGTCGCGACGCCTTGCATGATGGCGGTGCCATCCATATTGATGGTGGCACCCAGCGGCACCGAAAACGAGGCCACCCGGTTGTCCACCCCAAGGTCCTGTTCCACCGTACGCAGGGTAACGGGTATGGTCGCATTGCTGGAGGCGGTACTGAAACCGAACACCATCACCGAGCGCATCTTGCGCAGAAAAATCGCCGGGTTCAGGCCAGTGAGCAGCTTGAGCAACAGGCTGTAAACCCCCAGCCCCTGTAAGAGCAACACAAACAGCAGGGTAAAAAAGTACAGTGCCAGGTCGGCGATGGCGCTCCAGCCCAGATCGGCAAACAGTTTGGCGAGTAGACAGAAGACACCGTAGGGCGCCAGGTGCATCAGAATCATCACCAGCTTCAGGACCACCGTGTTCAGGTGCCCGAAAAATTCCTGCATGTAGTGGGAGGCTTTGTGCTCACTGCGGGAGATGGCGATGCCGAGCAGCAGGGCAAAGACGATCACCTGCAGCATATTGCCCTCGGCCATGGCCTCCACCGGGTTGCTGGGAAAGATACCCACCAGGGTATCTTTCAAGGACGGCTTGTCGGCGACTTGAAACTCTTCCACTTCACCGGGCATATCAATGCCTTCTCCCGGTTTAACCAGCTGGCCAATGCCCAGGGCGAGGGTAATGGCCACCGCCGTGGTGGCCAGGTAGAGGCCGATGGTCTTGATCGCCAGAGCCCCCATGCGGCTGTGCCCTCCCAGCGCGGCGCTGCCGCACACCAGAGAGACGAATACCAGCGGAACCACCAACAGGGTCAGGGAGGCGATAAACACCTGGCCGATGCCATCGAACAGACCCCGGGCCAGCCAGGCGCGCAGAAAATGATCCTCGGAGGGTGCGATCAGGTGAATCAGCACCCCCGTGCCGACACCGAGAATCATGGCGAGCAGAATGCGTTTGGTCAGGGTCATAGCGGACTCTTATCGGTATAAAGAAGCGGCCATTAAAGCAATCCCGGCCGGCCGGGTAAAGTCGCCCACCGCCTGCAGGGCTTAGGGAAGCTGTTAGAATAGCCGCCGATGTGAGCTTATGCAGCGCCGGCCAGCTACGGCGAACGCCATGCCAGTGGGAGGCATTTTTGACACAGGACATTCCAGTATTACCGGCCAGTCGCCCGGCGGCCGGAGGGTTTGCGCCGGGCGTGCAGGCGCCTCGCTGGCATCCGGCCAGTCAGGGGCGACAGGGCCGCTGGCCGGATGCCCTTAGGCCCTGGCTGTTGGATCAGGGCTCTCTGACGGCCAAGCTGATGGCGTTCAGTCAGGGGGAGTTCCGGGTCCGCGTGTTGCGTCAGGGGTTGGCCCGGCCGGATGTGTCCGAACGCCGGTGTCTGGGGGTCGGCCCCGGCCGCTGGGTGTTGGTTCGGGAAGTGATCCTGATGGGCAAGGGCGAATCCTGGGTATTTGCCCGCAGCCTGCTGCCCCTGAGCAGCCTCAAGGGGCGGTTACGCCAGTTGCGTCAGTTGAACACCCGGCCCCTGGGGGGCTTTCTGTTTCGCCAGCCCGACCTGGAGCGCGAGCCGATGGAAATCAGCCGGTTGAAGCCCGGCCAGCGCTACGTGCCGCCGTCATTGCAGCGGGGTGAGACCCTATGGGGGAGGCGGTCCGTCTTTCGCCTGGAGGGGCGCCCGCTGCTGGTCAGTGAAGTGTTTTTGCCCGCCTTTTTGGAGCGTGTGAGTCTATGAAACGACCGTCAGCTCAAAGCCCCCGCCGTCGTGGCGGCTCGAGTTCGTCCCGAATCGATTGGCGCGGGAGGCTGTCCGCCTATCTGCGCCTGACCCGGTTGAACCGTCCCATCGGCAGTTTTCTGTTGCTCTGGCCTACCCTCTGGGCACTCTGGCTGGCGGCCGGCGGCGTGCCGGACTGGGATCTGCTGGTCATCTTCGTGCTGGGGGTGTTTGTCATGCGCTCGGCTGGTTGCGTGATCAACGATTATGCCGATCGGCATTTCGATGGCCATGTCAAACGGACCAAAGCCCGCCCTATGGCCACTGGCGAAGTCTCGGAGCGGGAAGCGCTCAGTCTGTTTGTGGGGCTCTGTCTGCTGGCCTTTGTCCTGGTGCTTTTTACCGATACGTTCACCGTGAAGCTCTCCCTGGGCGGGGTCGCCCTGGCGTTCTGCTACCCCTTCATGAAGCGCTACACCCACTTGCCGCAGGTGGTGCTCGGGGCCGCGTTTGCCTGGGCCATTCCCATGGCGTTTGCCGCCCAGCGGGGCAGTCTGGGCACGGACGTCTGGCTGCTGTACACCGCCGTGCTGCTCTGGACGGTGGTGTATGACACCCTCTATGCCATGGTGGATCGGGACGATGACCTCAAGGTGGGCATAAAGTCCACGGCGGTCCTGTTTGGCGATCTGGACCGGGCCATGGTGGCGGTGCTGCAGGGGCTGACTCTGTACGCGCTGGTGATGGTAGGCGGGCGCTTTGAGTTGGGTGTTCCCTATTATCTGGGGCTGGTCGCGGCGGCCGGGCTCTTTGGCTACCATCAGTACCTGATCCGCTTTCGGGAACGGGACCCCTGTTTTCGAGCCTTTCTGAACAACAATTGGGTGGGCTTTGTCATTTTTGCGGGCATCGTGATTGACTTCATGGTGTCACAATAACCTTATTCATTTCCGCTTTGTCATAATTGTGTAACACTGAGTTTATTAAATACGCTGGCGCGAAGGTTGATTTCCAACCTCGGGGCGCCGGCGTCATGCCGCCGTCCCGATCGTTCACTGATGACAGGCAGGTATTATGGCAGGGCGCAGGATTCTCATAGTTGACGACGAAGCCGCAATTCGCGACATGCTCCGGGTGGCCCTGGAGATGGCGGATTACGAGTGTCTCGAAGCCAGTAATGCCCAGGAGGCGCTGGAGCTGATCGTCGACGAGCGGCCCGATCTGGTGCTGCTGGACTGGATGATGCCCGGTACCAGTGGCATTGAGTTGGCCCGCCGGCTCAAGCGCGAGGAGGTGACCGCGGAAGTCCCCATCATCATGCTCACCGCCAAGGGTGAGGAAGATAACAAGATCCAGGGTCTGGAAGTCGGCGCCGACGACTACATCACCAAGCCTTTCTCTCCCCGGGAGTTGGTGGCGCGCCTCAAAGCGGTATTGCGCCGGGCCGACCCCCAGGTCAATGGCAATCCCATCCGGGTTCAGGGCCTGTGCCTGGACCCCGCCAGCCACCGGGTCACCATCAACAACCGGCCGGTGGATATTGGCCCGACCGAGTATCGGTTGCTGGAGTTCTTCCTGACGCACCAGGAAAGAGCTTATACTCGCAGCCAGTTGCTCGATCATGTCTGGGGTGGCAATGTCTATGTGGAGGAGCGCACGGTGGATGTTCACATCCGGCGCCTGCGCAAGGCTCTGGCCATAGACGACCACGAGAATCTGGTGCAGACCGTACGCGGCACCGGCTACCGGTTTTCGACCCAGGCAGGTTGATTCCTGAACATCCGTTGAATCGCGGGGCCTGTGCATTGGCTCCCTGAAGAGGCCGGTTATTTTGCTGCGTGGTTACAGCGTCGAAGTTCGGCGCCTGCTGATAATCCTTTTCCTGTGCGCCCTGGTCGGCTTCTGGTTCGATCATGTGGTGTGGGCACTACTGGCGGGCAGTCTGCTGTACGTCTCCTGGATGGTGTGGCAGATCCGCCGGTTGAATAAATGGTTGCTGCGCAACAATGACGAGCCGCCACCGGAATCGAGCGGTATCTGGGGCGACCTGTTCGACAATATCTATCACCTGCAACGCCGTCAGGTGCAGGAGAAAAACAGCCTGCAGGCGGTCATCAACCGTGTTCAGGAAACCAGCGCGGCGCTGCGCGATGGCGTGATTGTGCTCGACTGGCGCGGCTGCCTGGACTGGTGGAATCCCTCCGCCCAGAGACTACTCGGTTTTCACAGCAGTGATCAGGGCAAATCGGTCATCAACTTCATTCGCCACCCCAAGTTTGTGAATTACTTCGAAGAGGGCAACTACAGCGAGCCGCTGGAAATTCCCTCGCCACGTTTCACCTCCAAACGTCTGCAGTTTCAGATCACCCGCTTTGGCCGCAACGAACGACTGATCGTGGTGCGTGATGTGACTCAACTGCATAAGCTGGAACAGATGCGTCAGGACTTTGTGGCCAACGTCAGCCACGAGCTGCGCACCCCGCTGACCGTCATCAGTGGCTACCTGGAAACCCTGTCGGACAGTGGTACCGATCTGACGCCGCCATGGCGGCGGGCGCTGGATCAGATGCAGCAGCAATCAAAGCGCATGTCGCTGTTGATCAACGACTTGATTACCTTGTCCAAACTGGAAACCACGGAGTCGGGTTACAACCACAAGCCGGTGAAGTTGGAACCGTTACTGCAAGCGATTCGCTCCGAGGCCACGGCACTCAGTGGCGAACGAGGGCATGAAATTTCACTGAAATGCGAGTCGCCCGACTTGCAGCTTATGGGCAACGAAAAAGAACTGCACAGTGCCTTCTCCAACCTGGTAACCAATGCCGTGAAATACACTCCGGCCGGTGGCAAGATTGCCATGCGCTTGTGGCAGGCGCACCGGCAGATTTTTTTCTCCGTGCAGGACAACGGCCCGGGTTTCGATAGCAAACACATTCCGCACTTGACCCAGCGCTTTTACCGTGTGGAACAGAGCCGCAACAGCGGCACCGGTGGCACCGGCTTGGGCCTGGCCATCGTCAAACATGTCCTGCTGCGCCACGACGGAGAGCTGCAGATCAGCAGCGAAGTGGGCGTGGGCAGCACCTTCACCTGCATCTTCAGCCAGCCCCCCACCGAGTAAGGCGCCCATGCGGCGCCCCACACCCGTGGGCCGCGTAGGGCGGATAATGCGTAGCCGCATCCGCCGTCACCCAACCGCAGAGCGCGCACGCCATACCAAAACCTCCCCCGGTCAACACGACCCCAGAGCGTGCTATAGTACCCGGCCAAACCCAACCCCCCAGATTGCTATGCCCGAACTACCCGAAGTCGAAACCACCCGCCGGGGTATTGCTCCCCACATCGAAGGCCGAACCGTTACCGAGGTCGCCATCCGTCAGCCCAAGCTGCGCTGGCCGGTATCCGAACCGCTCGCGGCGGCAATACAGGGCAAGCGACTGCGCGAGGTCGGACGTCGGGGGAAATACCTGCTGCTGGGGTTCGACAGTGGCACCGCACTGATTCACCTGGGTATGTCCGGCAGTCTGCGCATCGTAAAACCTGACGAGCCGCCGCGCTTTCACGATCACTTCGATATCGCCTTTGGCAACCGTGTGCTGCGCTACTGTGACCCGCGCCGCTTTGGTTGCCTGCTCTGGGTAGAATCGGATCCCTACGGGCACAGCCTGCTGGCAAGCCTCGGGCCGGAACCGTTGGGAGAGGACTTTACGCCTGAGTACTTATTCCAGCGCAGTCGCAAGCGCCGGGTTCCCATCAAGCAGTTTCTGATGGACAGTAAAACCGTCGTGGGGGTGGGAAACATCTACGCCAACGAGGCGCTGTATATGGCGGGAATCAAGCCCATCCGGAAAGCCTCAACGCTGACCAAGCGGCAGAGCGAACTGTTGGTTGCGCAAATTCGATTTGTGCTGCAACGCTCCATTGATCAAGGTGGCACTACGTTGAGGGACTTCGTTGGCGGCGATGGCCAGCCGGGCTACTTCAAACAGCAGTTGCTGGTTTATGGTCGAGGCACCGAGCCCTGCAAGCAGTGCGGTAAGGCGCTGAAAGAAATCCGGATGAACAACCGGACGACGGTGTATTGCACCGACTGTCAGCGCTGAACGGTCATGGGTGATGCGGGCCGCGTCACCAACCAGATCCCCCCGCAAACCAAGACCAGCGCCAGCAGGTTTTTCCAGGCCAGGATGGTTTCCCCGAGAAACAGCGCCGAGAGGCCCGCGCCGAAGATCGGAATCAGAAACTGGAAGGGAATCACCTGCCCCACGGGGTTGTGCTTGAGCAGGAAGCTCCACAGCGCAAAGGCCGCGGCGGACAGTGCCATCAGATAGAAAAACAACACCCCGCTGGTGGCAGTAAGCCGGGGAATATCTCCACCGCCGCTCAACCCAATACCAATCAGAACCACGCCGCCGATGGTCAACTGTTGGGCGGTCATGACCATCGGGTCGATGTGTTGGGACAAGCGCTTGCCGTACATCAGGGAGATCGACAGCACCAGGGCAGCGATGGCGATAAAACCCTCGCCCAGCAGGGTGACATCAAAGTCCAGGGGGCCCTGCCCCAGGTTGATCAGTACCACCCCCGCAAAGCCGATCAGACAGCCGAGGCTTCGGCCGGTACTGAGCTTGTCGTTGCGGTAAATGAAATGCGCGAGCAGCACCGTAAAGAAGGTGCCGGTGGAATTCATGATCGCCGCTTTGACGCCCGTGGCGTGGGCCAGGCCAATGTAGAAAAACACATACTGAAGCGTGGTCTGCAGCAGCCCTAGCAGAGCGAGCTGACCCCACTCGCGGGCGGAGAAGCGCCACAGGGACTTGCCCATCAGGGCCGCCAATACCAGCAGAATGACGCCGGAGCCGAGAAACCGGTAGCCGGCAAACAGCATCTGGGAGGCGGTGTCGGTGGCCGCCATGGCCATCAACTGGTAGCCGGTTTTGATCGCGGGATAGGCACTACCCCAGAGAAAACAGCAGAACACCGCCGTGGCGATGACCCAGTGGCGGCGACCGAAAAGCGAGTCGCGGATCATGCTCAGTGGTGGGGTTTGTGGCCGAACTTGTGGGCCAGTGCCGTTTCAACCTGGTGGGGAACAAACTTGCTGACGTCGCCGTTGAGGCTGGCAATTTCCCTCACAATGGATGAGGAGATAAAAGACAGATGTTCGGCGGGCGTCAGAAACAGGCTTTCCATGTTGGGTTCCAGGGCGCGATTCATATTGGCCAACTGGAATTCGTATTCGAAATCGGAGACCGCCCGTAAACCGCGCAGCACGGCCTGGGCCTTTTTCTCGTGGACAAAGTCCACCAGTAGGGAATCAAAACCGCACACCTCGACGTTGCTCAGGTGGCTGAGGGTGTCCCGGGCCAGGGAGACGCGCTCGTTCAGACTGAAGAGAGGGCGCTTACGCGGACTTTCCGCGACACCGATAATCACCCGATCAAACAGTCGGCAGGCCCTTTCCACCAGATCGATATGGCCATTGGTAATCGGGTCGAAAGTGCCGGGATAAACCACTGTGCGCATGGGAAGTCTCTTGGTTGCGGTCATCAAAGGCGGTGATGGTAATGAATTTGCCCTCGGGGCGCCAGTTTCTGGTGCGTGCCGGTCAGTGGTCTACGAAATATAGCCGATAGCGAACCTGGCCGCTGGTTTTGTCCCGGTGCAGGTGCCAGTGTTCGGGGACGACGATGGGGGTGTCCGGTTCCGACTCGATATAGACCGCAGCATCCGGCGTCAGCCAGCCGCCCTCGGCCAGGCGGTCGATGCTGATCTGCCAGAGGTCGTGTTGAAACGGCGGGTCGACAAAGACCACATCAAACGGCGTGGCCGGCGCTGTGGTGAGCCACTCGATACTGTCGGCCTGAATCACCTCGCCGGCGGTAGTTTTCAGCGTCTTGAGATTCTCGCGCAACTGAGCGGCGGCGCTGGGGTCTCGCTCCAGAAGCAAGGCTTCATCGGCGCCCCGGGACAGGGCTTCAAACCCCAGGGCTCCGGAGCCGGCAAACAGGTCCAGACAGTGGGCGCCGGGCAGGAAGGGGGCCAGCCAGTTGAACAGCGTTTCGCGAATCCGGTCGCCGGTCGGGCGCAACCCGTCCACCGCTGGAAAGGTAAGCTTGCGGCCCCGCCACTGACCGCCAATGATGCGCAGGGGTTGGCTGACCGGGGTAGGTTTTGCGGATTGGGTCACGCTTCGCTGGGGCGCTTTTCGGGTGCGGGTCAATGGGGCCTCTCTCTGAACCGGGTAGAAGTGGTAGGATAGCGCCTTTCCGCCCGTTCCTTAAAGGTAGACCCGTTCGCTTATGTTGTTTTTCAAACGCAAGAAGCCTACGCCCGAGGCGTCCGAAGGCCAGGAACCCTCATCCGAGGCATCGTCACCGGAGGCGCCTGAGTCGGTAGAGCCATCAGCGACTGAAGAGCCCTCAGCGTCTAGAGAGCCCGCAGAGTCTGGAAAGTCTGGAGAGGCTGAGCCCCAACAGGCTGCGTCCGACCCGGCCCGCGACACCCCGGAAGACCCCAAGCCCAAAAAAGGCCTGTTCGCCCGTATCAAGGCCGGCCTGAGCCGCACCAGCAGCCACTTTTCCGAGGGGCTGGGGAATCTGATTCTGGGCAGTAAGACCATCGACGATGAGCTGCTGGAGGAAATCGAATCCCAATTGCTGGTGGCCGATGTGGGCTATGAGGCCACCACCGACATCATCGACAACCTGACTGACCGGGTCGCTCGCAAGCAGTTGAATGACCCCGAGTCCCTGTTCAAGGCCCTGCGCGAGCAGTTGTCGGAATTGCTGGCGCCGGTGGAGTCGCCCCTGGTGGTTGACTCATCCAGAACCCCCTATGTGATTCTGGTGGTGGGTGTGAACGGCGTGGGTAAAACCACCACCATCGGCAAGCTGGCCAAACATCTGCAAAACCAGGACAAAAAAGTCATGCTCGCCGCCGGGGATACCTTCCGGGCGGCCGCTGTTGAGCAGCTCCAGGTTTGGGGCGAGCGCAATAATGTGCCGGTGATCGCCCAGCACACCGGGGCGGACAGTGCCTCGGTGGTGTTCGACGCGCTGCAGGCCGCCAAGGCCCGCGGCACCGACGTGCTGATTGCCGATACCGCCGGTCGGCTGCACAACAAAAGTCACCTGATGGACGAGCTGGCCAAGGTCAAACGGGTCATGGCCAAAATTGACGAGACCGCCCCCCATGAAGTGCTCCTGGTGCTCGATGCAGGCACCGGCCAGAACGCGGTCAGTCAGGCGCGGGAATTCATTCAGTCCGCCGGCGTCACCGGGCTGGTGCTGACCAAACTTGATGGCACCGCCAAGGGCGGTGTGATCTTCGCGCTCAGCAAGGAGTTCAATTTGCCGGTGCGCTTTATCGGCGTCGGCGAGGGGGTGGATGATCTGCAACCCTTCGCCGCCGAGCCGTTCGTCAATGCCCTGTTTGGCGAGCAGCGCGGCTGACCGAGGAGAGTGTCCGCGTGATTCGGTTCGATAACGTCAGCAAACGCTACGGCAGCGGCCAGGATGCCCTTTCCCGGGTCAGTTTCGACGTGGCCCGGGGGGAGATGCTGTTTCTCACCGGTCATTCCGGGGCGGGTAAAAGTACCCTGATGAAGCTGATCATGCTGATGGAGCGCCCCACCCAGGGGCAGGTGTTCATTGATGATCGCAACCTCAACCGGCTGTCTCGCCGACATATTCCTTACTTCCGCCGCAAGGTGGGCGTGGTTTTTCAGAACCACCAATTGCTGTTCGACCGCACGGTGTTCGATAACGTCGCCCTGCCCCTGCAGATTGCCGGCTATCAGGCTTCGGAAGTCGGCCGTCGGGTGCGTGCGGCGCTGGACAAGGTGGGGCTGCTCAGCAAGGAGCGGCACAACCCGATCATGCTCTCCGGTGGTGAACAACAGCGGGTGGGCATTGCCCGGGCCGTGGTCAACAAGCCGCCGCTGCTGCTGGCGGATGAACCGACCGGTAACCTGGACCCTGAGCTGTCCGCGGATATCATGAACCTGTTCGAGCAGTTCAACGAAGTGGGTGTGACGGTGATGATCGCCAGTCACGATCTGGCCCTGCTCAAGCGCATGAACAAACGGGTGCTCGGCCTCTCCGGCGGTCAGGTGGCACACGATGGAGTCCTGCCGTGAGCCCCCGTCGACCCACTGCCCGTAAAACCGCCGCTCCGGCGGCGAAGCCACGCAGCCAGGGCGCGAGTCAGAGTCGCACCCGGCTGACCGATCGGCTCGATTCCTGGCAGGCCCACCACAGCACGACTGCGGTGGAGAGTCTGCAGCGGCTGTTTCGCACGCCCCTGCAGAGCTTGCTCACCTGGCTGGTGGTGGCCGTCGCCGTGGCCCTGCCCGCCGCGCTGTATCTGGTGTTGAGCAACGTCCAGAATCTGGGTTACAGCTGGCAGGATTCCGGGCAGATGTCGGTTTTTCTGGTGCGGGATTCCCGTCCTGAGGCGATTGACGCGCTGCGTACCTCGCTGAACGAGGATGCGCGGGTGGACCAGGTGGAGCATGTGCCACCCAGTGCGGCACTGGAGGAGTTCAAGTCCTATTCGGGCCTCGGTCGGGTGCTGGAGGGGCTGGATGAGAACCCGTTGCCGGATGTGCTGCTGGTGCGTCCGGCCACCAATGACCCGGAGGCGCTCACCGAGCTGCGGGATCACCTGTCCGGGCAGGCCATCGTGGCCGAAGCGCGCCTGGATATGGCCTGGGTCAAGCGCCTGCAGGAAATGATGGTGCTCGGCCAGCGGGTGGTGCTCGCTCTGGCGGCGCTACTGGCTCTGGGGGTGCTGCTGGCGGTGGGCAATACCATCCGCCTGGCCATTGAGAACCGCCGGGACGAGATTCTGGTGGTCAAGCTGGTGGGCGGCACCGATGCGTTTGTGCGCCGCCCCTTCCTGTATACCGGCTTCTGGTACGGCCTCGGTGGCGGCATTCTGGCGCTGGTGTTGCTGGCGTTGGGGCTGTGGTGGCTGTCCGGGCCGGTGGCCCGATTGGCGGACCTGTACCAGAGTGATTTTCGTCTTCAGGGGTTGGATCTGACCCAGAGCCTTCAGCTGGTGCTGCTGTCCGGCCTGCTCGGGTTGGTGGGGGCCTGGTTGGCGGTGGCGCGGCATTTGATCCAGATAGAGCCGCGTTGACGTATTCAGTGTCATAGCGTGGTGGCGGCGGATGCGTGCTTACGCACTTATCCGCCCTACGTGGATTTATACCGCTGCGCTCGGCCGTAGGGCGGATAAGCGAAGCGCATCCGCCGTTACCCGCAGGGTCCGAGCGCAGCGGCATAACCCGCATCCGCCGTCACCCCAAACCTCTATATTTACCCTAACCCACTGATTCGTAAGGTTTTTATGCTAAGGCAAGGGAACTTTTCAGGGCTTGGCAGTCTAACCCTGCAGTGCTACACTCAACGGTCAAATTCTCAGGAGGTAAGTGAATGAGCACTGGCCTGATGCCGGCCGGGGTACTTTCCCCCGGTGGAAACCTAAATGCCTACGTTCAGGCTGTCAGCGCCTTCCCGGTTTTGGCCGCGGAAGAGGAGCAGAAGCTGGCGGAGGACCTGTACTACAATGGCAACCTCGAAGCGGCGCGTCATCTGGTGATGTCGCACCTGCGCTTTGTGGTACACATCGCTCGCTCTTACAACGGTTACGGCCTGCCCTTGGGGGATCTGATCCAGGAGGGCAACGTCGGCCTGATGAAGGCGGTCAAGCGCTTCAATCCGGAGAAGGGTGTGCGTCTGGTGTCCTTTGCTGTGCACTGGATCAAGGCGGAGATTCACGAGTTCATTCTGCGCAACTGGCGCATTGTGAAAGTGGCCACCACCAAGGCCCAGCGCAAGCTGTTCTTCAACCTGCGCGGTGCCAAGAAGCGTCTGGCGTGGCTGAACAACGATGAAGCCGAAGCGGTGGCTGAGGATCTGGGCGTAGACGTCAAGCATGTGCGTGAGATGGAAGGGCGTCTTTCTTCTTACGATGCGGCCTTCGATGCCGGTGAGGAGGACGATGACGACAGCCACTACGTGGCCCCGGTCCACTACCTCGAAGACAAGCGGTATGATCCCGCCACCCAGTTGGAAGACGCCAACTGGGAGGAAAACAGCGTCAACAACCTGGAGAAGGCGCTGGAAACCCTGGACGATCGAAGCCGGGCGATTCTGCAGCGGCGCTGGCTGAGCGAAAGCAAGGCCACCCTGCACGAGCTGGCCGATGAGTACGGCGTATCCGCCGAGCGCATCCGTCAGCTGGAAAAGAACGCCATGAAGAAGGTGAAAACTGCCATACTGGCTGCCTGATCAAGCGCCGCCAATGGCCCTCGAAAAAGCCGCGCCTCGCGCGGCTTTTTTGTGTAACTGAACTTTTTATGGGGAGCGGTGCGCTATGGCGGCTGTGTTTTTGGTGTTGGCCGCGTTGTTTGGTCTGCTATCGGTCATGCTCGGCGCCTTCGCCGCCCACGGGCTGAAAGCCCGGCTGCCGGCGTCCGCCCTGTCGGCGTTTGAGACCGGGGTTCAGTATCAGATGTACCACGCTCTGGCGCTGCTGGCGGTGGTTGCGCTGCTGCGCTGGTTTGGCCCGACGCTCTCCCTGCTGACCGCCGGTTGGGCCTTTGTCCTCGGGGTGTTGCTGTTCTCCGGTAGCCTCTATGGGTTGGCTCTGGGCGGTCCGCGCTGGCTGGGGCCGGTGACACCTCTGGGTGGCCTGTGTTTCATGATGGGCTGGGTCCTGTTGCTGGCGGTGGGCATTCGGGCCCTGAAAACCTGAGGCGACCTGGGAAGCCTCAACTCATTCGACGATAGTGGAATTCATGACTGAACAAGATGACAGCCGGCTGATGATTCGTCCGGAGTACAAACCCAAGGCTATTCGAAGCTACGTGATTCGGGCCGGGCGCATTACCGAGGGGCAGCGGGCGGCCTTTGACGATTGCTGGCCCCGTTACGGGCTGAGCCTTCACCATGGACGACTGGATCTGGAGGCCACCTTTGGCCGCGTGGCCCCTCGGGTGCTGGAAATCGGTTTTGGGATGGGCGATTCTCTGCTGGCCATGGCACAGCAGGAGCCGGACAAAGACTTTATCGGCATCGAGGTGCATCCGCCCGGCGTGGGGCGACTCATCAAAGGTGCTGCCGATGCCGGGCTGGATAACCTCCGGGTGTATATGGCGGACGCCATTGATGTTCTGGATGACTGCATCCCGGAGGGCAGCATTGATCGCTTTCAGCTGTATTTCCCCGATCCTTGGCACAAAAAGAAACATCATAAGCGGCGCATCGTACAGCCGGCCTTTGTCGAAAAGGTGCGCACCAAGCTCAAGCCCGGCGGTGTTTTTCATCTGGCGACGGACTGGCAGAATTACGCCGAGCATATGCAGGCGGTGATGGAGGTGGCTCCGGGATTCACCAATGCGGTGGCACCGGGGCAATACGCGGAGCGTCCCGACTACCGCCCCATCACCAAATTTGAACAGCGCGGTGCCCGTCTGGGGCATGGTGTGTGGGATTTGCTGTACCGGGCCCCGGTCTCTGAGTAGCGACCCGGGAATGGCCGGCAGACCCCGCCAAACGTGACCCTGGTCGCGATTCCGGAGGGGTTTCGGTTTCAATTCCGGGGCAGAGACGGTATGCTCGCCGAGCGTTTTTTCCGCGAGCGGAATTTACCTTGGCATAATAGTGTCATAACCATCGGTTACAAGGCCTCTTGCGCTTTGGCGTCTTTTTCCGGGCCTGACTGATCTGGGGTACAATCCGTGGTCGTGGCCGGATAAGAATAAAACCATCGTGGCGCAGGCAGATCGCCAGTGGTAGCGCGTTCGAGCGTGCGTGGAGTAGTCAATTGTCGAACACAGAAAGGCAACACAATCCGTCGGCGTCCGCAGGGACCGACTGGCGCAGTGAACGACTGGCCGAGTGGCTGCGTCAGGGGGGCGTATGGCTGGCTCGGGTGCCGTCCGGCGTCTGGCGTTTTGGTGCCAAATTTCTCATTGTCCTGTGGCTCAGCTACACCCTGGCCCAACTGCTGTGGGTGCTGATACCGGCGCCGGAGATTCCCAAAGCGCAAGTGGCGCCGAATGCGGTGACCTCCGAGCGCAGTGGCGGCTCGGCCAGAGCCGTGGATATCGCGGCGCTGGCGTCACTCAATATCTTTGGCGAGGCCTCGGCCGACGAGGAGCCCGGTGCGTTGGACGGGGAAGCCGCGGGTCCCGCGAGCGGCCCCAGTATTGAGGATCAGGCGGTAGATACCGACCTTAAGCTGGTACTGCGGGGCGTGATGGGCAGTAATGACGAGACCGCTGCCCGTGCGATCATTGCCGATGGCAAAGACCAGGCGATATATGCACCCGGTGACGAGTTGCCGGTTCGAGGCAGCGTGACCCTGGAAAAGGTACTGCCCCTGCGGGTCATCCTGAACAACGCCGGGCGCTACGAATCCCTGTGGCTCTATACCGACGACGACTGGAGCAGCAGCCTCGCTGCCAGCCAACCAGTGCCCGATACCCCGGGGCGCAGCTGGGAGGGCGACGAAGAGCCGGTCTACGATACCCCGGCGGAGACGCCCGGTAACACCGGGGAAGCGCCGCAGGAGGAGCTTGAAGACGCCGCCGATGAGGTTGCCGCACGGGTGGGCAGCCAGTCATTGTCCGATGTGGTGTCCATGAGTATTCACCGGGAGAACGGTCAGATCGTCGGGTACAAGATCCGCCCCGGTCGGGATCGGCAACTGTTTGATTCACTTGGCCTGCAGGCCGACGACGTGGTCAAAGCGGTCAATGGGGTTGAACTCACCAGCCCGCAGCGCGTCATGGAAATTTATCGCGAAATGGGTGATGCCCGTTCCGCCAGCCTTCTGATTGACCGGGATGGCCAGGAAGTCTCAATCGACATCGAGCTCGAATAACAGCGAGGAAGACCAGTGAAAGTGTGTGTGCAACGTCTGACAGGAACTCTAGCAGCGGTTTTGTTCTGCGTCAGTCTCAATGCCTGGGCGCAACAGACCTGGACGGTGAACTTCAAGGACACCGATATCCAGGAAGTGATCAAATTCGTTGCGGACGCCACCGGCAAGACCATCCTGGTGGACCCCAAGGTGCGGGGGCAGGTGCGGGTCATTTCCCAGGATGCGGTCAATAAAGAAGAGCTGTACGAGCTGTTCCTGTCCATGATGGATGTGCAGGGGTTCACCGCCGTTGAGAATGGCAATGTGGTGCGTATCGTTCCCAACCGGGACGCCCGGTCGTTGCCGGTCCCCACGGACCTGGGCTCCAATCCGCTCGGGGATGACACCTACGTGACCCAGGTGTTGAAGCTGGAAAATATCAGTGCCTCCAAGGTACTGCCTACCCTTCGTCCGCTGGTTCCCCAACACGGCCACCTGTCCGCCTACGATCCCAGCAATGCCATCATCGTCACCGACACCCGCTCCAATATCCTTCGGTTGAAAGAAATCATTTCCCAGATTGATCAGTCCTCTGTGGTGGAAACCGAGCTGATCGAGCTGGAGTTTGCGCTGGCCGAAGACGTGGCCCGCGCCGTGACCCAGATTGAAAAGCCCGGCGCCGGAGACGGCGGTCAATCCGAACTCACCGTGGTGCCGGACAACCGGATCAACGCGGTGCTGGTGCACGGCGATGATCTCCAGCGCGAACGCATTCGCCAACTGGTTGAGCGTCTGGACCGGCCGCGCACCAAAGACAGTAATGTTCGGGTGGTCTATCTCAAGTACGCGAAAGCGGAAAATGTGGCGCAAGTGCTCAACGGCGTGATGCAGAACATCGCCCGCTCCGAAGAGGGCGGCAACAACAATGCCCGTCGTCAGGAGACCAATGTTCAGGCAGACGAGGACACCAACTCCCTGCTGATCACCGCCAACAGCGATACCATGGAATCACTGCTGGCGGTGATCGATAGCCTCGATATCCGTCGCGCCCAGGTGCTGGTCGAAGCAATCATCGTGGAAGTGGAAGACACTGATGGTCGGGAGTTGGGCATTCAGTGGATGTACCGCGACGACAAGCGCGGCTTCGGCAGCTCCACCACTGGTAGCGGTCAGCTTGGCGCTATTGGTGTTGGTGCACTGGACAATAATGATGATAACGACAACGGACTGGTCAGTCTGGCGGGGACACTGTCCCAGACTCAGGGACAGATATTCGGCATAGGTCGACTTGGCGAGCGCACCGATTTTCTGGGCATTCTCAATATGCTGCAGGAAAACAGCTCTACCAACATTCTCTCGACGCCCAACCTGCTGACCACCGATAATCACACAGCGTCGATTTCCGTGGGCCAGAACGTGCCCTTCGCCACCGGTTCCTATGCCTCGACGGGCGGTAACAGCAATCCCGGGAACCCCTTCCGGACCATTGAGCGTCGCGACGTGGGTATTCTTCTTGAGGTGACCCCGCATGTGAACGCGGGGGACAGTGTGGTGCTGGATATTTCCCAGGAGGTGTCCAGCCTGTCCAACCTGAACAACTCCGATGGTCCGATCACCAACCAGCGCAAACTGGAAACCCAGGTGTTGGCGGCGAACGGTGAAACCGTGGTTCTCGGTGGTTTGATCGAAGAGGAAATTCAGACCTCGGTGCAGAAAGTGCCGTTCCTGGGCGATGTGCCGATCATGGGCCGCCTGTTCCGTAATCAGGTGGACTCCCTGTCGAAGACCAATCTGCTGGTGTTCATTCGCGCTACGGTGATCGAGGATGACCAGCTGCTTAAAGGCGCCACCGCGGAGAAGTACAAGGCGCTGCGGGAACAGCAGGAAAACCGTCGCCGCGCAGGTGGCATGCTGTTCAGCACTGACGACATTCCGATGCTGCCCGAATGGCAAGAAAAGGTCGACGATGCCGAACGCATTCGCATGATGAGCGAGGAGCGCGAGGACGATCAGGCCGACGAGGCGGAAGAGGAGTAACCTGTGGCGGTAGAGTCGATGCTGGACGAGTTTGAAGAGCACAGCGCTTCACCGGAGTTGCCGGAGGAAGAGGAGGTTCAGGCCGCCAGCGCCGGTGAGGACGCGGCCCACGCGCGTCTGCCCTTTTCCTTCGCCTCCACTCATGGGGTGATGCTGGACGAGGAAGAAACCGAAGCCACCCTGCTCTATCGTCCCGGACTCAATCTCAATGTATTGCTCGAACTGCAACGATACCTTGGAACCGAATTTCGCCTGAAAGAAATTCCCACCGAAGATTTTCAGCGGCGCCTGACCCAGGTCTACCAG
This sequence comes from Marinimicrobium koreense, assembly GCF_003762925.1. Classification (NCBI taxonomy): domain Bacteria; kingdom Pseudomonadati; phylum Pseudomonadota; class Gammaproteobacteria; order Cellvibrionales; family Cellvibrionaceae; genus Marinimicrobium; species Marinimicrobium koreense. The sequence continues at coordinate 2,572,978 of NZ_RJUK01000001.1, read as the reverse complement.
AGTGGCGATGGCGCCGCGCAACAGGCGGCCGAGGATCTGGGGGCCGAGTACGACCTGTCGTCCATGGCCGAGGATCTGGCCGATCGAACCGACCTGCTGGCGGGCAATGATGATGCCCCGATCATCCGCCTGATCAATGCCATCCTGTCCCAGGCGGTGCGCGAGGGCGCCTCGGATATTCACCTGGAACCGTTTGAAGATCGGGTGTCGGTGCGTTTCCGTATTGATGGGGTACTGAGTGAAATCCTGTCCCCCAAGGCCGAGCTCGCCCCGGTGCTGGTATCGCGCCTGAAGGTTATGGCGCGCCTGGATATCGCCGAGAAGCGCCTGCCCCAGGATGGCCGGATTACCGTGCGCCTGGCGGGCCACGCCGTAGACATCCGGGTGTCCACGATCCCCTCGGCCCACGGTGAACGGATTGTATTGCGCCTGCTCGACCAGGCGGCCGGGCAACTGACCCTGGACCAGCTGGCCATGCCGCCCTTTGTGCGCGACCGGCTGGCCAAAGCCCTGCTCAAGCCCCACGGCATCATTCTGGTGACTGGCCCTACCGGTTCGGGTAAAACCACCACCCTGTATGCCGGCCTGAGCCACATCAATACCCGCAGCCGCAATATCCTGACCATTGAGGACCCGGTGGAATACCTCTTGCCGGGCATCGGCCAGACCCAGGTCAACTCCAAAGTCGATATGACTTTTGCCCGCGGGCTGCGCGCGATTCTGCGTCAGGACCCGGACGTGGTCATGGTGGGTGAGATCCGCGACGGCGAGACCGCCGAAATCGCCATTCAGGCCAGTCTGACCGGTCACCTAGTGCTCTCCACCCTGCACACCAACACCGCCATCGGTGCGGTGATGCGCCTGAAAGACATGGGCGTTGAACCCTTCCTGCTGGCCTCCAGTCTCGAAGTGGTCATGGCCCAGCGTCTGGTGCGCAAACTGTGTCAGGCCTGCCGGGAGCCCCACCAGGCCGATCAGGCCGAGCGGGAACTGATGAACTTGCCTGAGGGAGCCACCATCTACAAACCGGTGGGCTGCAAGCAGTGCAACAACATGGGTTATCGGGGCCGTAAGGGGATCTACGAGCTGATTGAAATCAATGAGCGGATGCGTCACCTGATCCACGAACAGGCCGGTGAACATGAACTGATTGCCGAGGCGCGCAAGAACAGTCCGTCCATCAGTGATGATGGTCGCCAGTGCGTGCTCGACGGGGTGACCAGCCTGGAGGAAGTGCTCCGGGTCACCACCGCCAGCTAGCCGACGTAACCGCGAGACGATACGCCATGGGTGCCTACAGTTATCAAGCATTGAATGAGGCCGGTAAAACGGTCAAAGGCATTCTCGAGGGGGACTCCGAGCGTCAGGTGCGCAGTCAGTTGCGCGCCAAGCGACTCAAGCCCCTGGACGTCAGCAGCGTCACCGGTGGGCGTCGGGCCACCAAAGGCGAGCCGGGCCTGGCGGGGCTCCGCCAGCGCTGGCGGAGCAAGATGAACGCCCGGGATCTGAGCCTGATCACCCGGCAGCTGGCGTCTCTGGTGAAGTCCGGACTGCCCCTGGATGAAGCCTTGCAGGCCACCGCCAAGCAACAGCAGAAACCGAATAACAAACAGATCATCCTTCAGGTGCGCACTAAGGTGCTTGAAGGGTTCAGTCTGGCCAAGGCCCTGGGGGAAGTGCCCGGCGCCTTCGATACCATGTACTGCGCGCTGGTCAAAGCCGGGGAGAGCTCCGGTTATCTGGCTCCGGTGCTGGAGCGACTGGCGGAGTACACCCAGAGCAACCAGCAGATTCAGCAGCGGTTGAAAATGGCCATGATCTATCCGCTGGTGCTGCTGTTTATCAGTATCACGGTCATTGTGGCCCTGATGGCGTTTGTGGTGCCCAAGCTGGTCAGCGTGTTCCAGCAGGGGGAACGGGAACTGCCGGCATTGACCCAGTTTCTGATTGCCAGCAGCGATTTCATCCTCAACTATGGGCACTACACCCTGTTGGCGTTGATCGGGCTGGTGGTCGGGTTCCGGCGCCTGCTGCGCAACGAGGCGCGGCTGCGGCGTTGGCATGAAATCAAATTGAAACTGCCGGTTATGGGCAACCTGATCCGGCAGATCAACTCGGCCCGCTTTGCGGCGACCCTGGCCCTGTTATCCTCCAGCGGCGTACCGCTGTTGCAGGCGCTGCGGATTGCCGGGCAGGTGATGACCAACAAGATCATGCAGGAAGCCTGTGAAGCGGTCGCCGAAGATGTTCAGGAAGGGACCAGTCTGCACCGGGCGATGGAAAACGCCGGGTTCTTTCCGCCGCTGCTGGTGCAACTGGTGGCCAGCGGTGAAGCCAACGGCACCCTGCCCGAGCAGCTCGAGAACGCCGCTCAGGATCAGGAGCGCGAGCTGGAGATGATGCTCGGGGTGGCCATGGGGCTGCTCGAGCCGGCGACGGTGGTGTTTATGGGCGGCGCCGTCTGCCTGATCGTGATGGCCATTCTGCAGCCAATTTTTGAAATGAACAGTCTCATCTGATCTGAGACCTTCAATAACACAGTGGGAGTCACACCTATGAACCGGAACCTTAAAGGCCTTGGCCGTCAGAGCGGCTTCAGCCTGATTGAAATCATGGTGGTGGTCATCATCATCGGGCTGCTGGCCAGCATCGTCGCGCCGGCGGTACTGAACCGTGCCGACGAAGCGCGTCTGCAGAAAGTGCAGGCCGATTTCAAGGCGATTCAGACCGCGCTGAAACTGTATCGCATCGATAACTATGTCTACCCCAGCACCGAGCAGGGGCTCGAAGCCCTGGTGCAGCGCCCGACCATGGCCCCCGAGCCGCGCAACTGGAAACAGGGCGGTTACCTGGATGAATTGCCGCAGGATCCTTGGGGTTCGCCCTATCAATATCTGAGCCCGGGCGAAACCCGCGAGTACGATATTTACACTCTGGGCGCCGACGGCGTCAGCGGCGGCCAGGACCAGAATGCGGATATCAGTGTCTGGGACGAGAGCGTCCAGAACGATTGATGAATCGCCCTTGCCCGATGAACCACCAGCGGGGTTTTACGTTGGTGGAAATCATGGTGGTGGTGATGATTATCGGCATCGCTGTGGCCATGGCTTCACTCTCTATCGGGGGTGATGACAGCGCCTCGCGGGCCGAAGAAACGACCGAGCAGTTTATGTTGGAGGCACGTTTCGTTTCCGAGCAGACCGTACTCAACCAGGAAATCATCGGCCTGTTCTGGGAGCCGAGGACCAGCGAGGGCAGCACTCGCCAGCGCTGGTGCTATCACTGGCAGCGATTTCGGGATCAGGCCTGGAGCCCGGTGAGCGAAAATCTCCGGGGTGACTGTCTGCCCGAGGACTTCCAACTGGAGGTCCGCTCGGAAGGGGAACAGTGGCAGTACGATCCCCGCCAGGATCCGCAGCGGCCGGTGTTGGTGTTTTACCCGAGCGGTGAGGCCACCCCCTACGAAATGGCGATCATGCCGGCACAGTTCGACGAAAACGAAACCCAGCGGGTGGAGGTGTCGATGATGGGCGACCTGACCTGGCTGAATCGCGAAGAAGCGCGCGAGTGGGAGGACCGGTGATACGTCGGGCTCTGGGGAATAGTGCCAAGCGCATGCAGGGCTTCACCCTGATCGAAGTGATGGTGGCACTGGTCGTGGTCGCCGTGGCGTTACCGGCGTTTCTGATGTTGGTCATGTCCCAACTGGATGGCACCGGTGCGATCCGGAACAAAACCCTGGCGTTCTGGGTGGCCGAAAACGAGATGACCCGGCTTCACCTGCAGAGTAGCCAGCTGGATGATTTCACTCTGCCGGATCAGGACCAGGGAGAGGTGACCCTGGCGGGCCGGGAGTGGCGCTGGGAACTGAGCAATGAGGCTCTGGAGGTGGGCGACTACGGCGAGATGGCCGCGTTTCGACAGATTGAAATTGCGGTATCGCCACAGACCGATCCGGACAATGTGTTGGCCCGTTTGGAAGGAATTTTCAATGCGGAGCCCTAGATTACACCTGGCCCCTCAGCGGGGTTTTACCCTGCTGGAGATGATGGTGGCGCTGGCGATTGCGGCGGCCATTGCGACCATGGCGTACCAGGCCCTGGATTCGGCCAGCCGCGGTGCCGAGCGCAGCCGGGAAGTCATGGAGGGTATCAACCGACTGGATCGGGCCTGGCAGATCATCAGCGCGGACCTGCGCCATATTCTGCCGCCGGAGCCGGGGGGCCCCACCGGGCTACGCAATCCGTTTGCCGCCGATCCGTTTGGGGGGATCGGTCAGGAGGAGCGGTTGATGCTCTTTACCCGCCACTCCTGGTTGAATCCGATGGAGCGGCTGCGCAGTGATCTGCAGGAAGTCAGTTACCGCCTCGAGGAGGGAACGCTGTGGCGGGATTATCGGCCGGTCCGCAATCGGCCCTTCGATGAGTATGATTTTGAGGAACAGGCGCTTCGACAGCGGCTGTTGGAAGGAGTGACCAGTGTGGAGCTCCGCTTCCTGTCCCAGGCGTTGCTGGACCGCTCCGGACGCAGCGCTCTGGATGGTGACGATTACCTTCGGGACTGGGCCGAGGCCTGGCCCGACCCGGATCAGGTCGGGGGCAACCCGGCGAAGTTGCCCCTGGCGGTTCTGGTGCGCATAGAAATGGAGGGCGTCGGTGTCAGTGAACGCCTGTTTGAAATCACCCAGTTCTGAGCGCGGCGCCGTGCTGATCATGGCCCTGCTGATCGTCAGCGTGGTGGCCGGGCTCGCGGTGAAGTTCACCGGCGAGTATCAGCTGGGCCTGGCCAAGGCCGAGAGTCGTTGGCACGGCGCCCAGGCGCGCTCCTATCTGCTGGCGGCGGAGACCGTGGCCCGCTTTGTGCTGGAGCTCGACCCGGACCCGCAAGTGGACTACCCGGAGGAAGGCTGGGGCGGCGAAACCCCGGTGGAGCTGGGCGGCGTCTGGTTGTTTGTGTCGATCACCGACGCTCAGAGCCGCATCAACCTGAATGACCTCGGAGATGGCAACCTGAACTCCCAACGGGCGCACAATGACCCGCAGCGCTACACGGAGATGCAGCGGCGCTTTATCCGTCTGCTGCAGACGTTTGACGAAGAGGGGGTGCCGTTGAACCCCGATGAGGCCATCGCCATACTCGAATCGGTGGTGGACTGGATGGACACGGACAACGAAGTGAGCGGTTTCGGCGGCGCCGAGGGCGATTACTACCTGGGCCTGGACCCGGAGTATCTGCCGGCCAACCGGACCTTTGCCAGTGTGGAGGAACTGCGTCTGGTGCGGCATATTACTCCGGAACTGATGGAGCTGTTGCGGCCGCACTTGGAAGTGTTGCCAGCGGGGTTGAAGACCAACGTCAACACGATGTCGGATCGGCTGCTGCGGACCATCAACAGCACCGAGGATCTGCTGCCGCTCAGTCAGTCCCAGGTGGAATTGCTTCGCCAGGGCTGGCCGGCGGAAGGTTTTTACCCGGACGTCAGCAGTTTCCGGGGTGACAGTGTCTGGGCCAGCCTGGGGGTGAATCCGGAAACCGGAACCCTGTCGGTGAGCACCAGCCACTTTGCGGTCAATACGATCGCTTCACTGGTGGAGCAGCGCCGGGCGATGCGCAGTATCCTGCAGCGTTCGAATGACGAACTGAACGTGGTGCGTCGCACAGATGTGTACTGACGGGCGTGGGTATTCGCCCAATCAATTTACAGACGGGATCAGCCGTCGGATAACGGAACAACAACGATAGCGCTTATGGCCAACCAACTTGTGCTTTACACCAATCGCGCCCAGGACCAGTTTCGCTGGTGCTGGCTCGATGCCGACGGGCAACCGTTGCTCGATAGCGCCGCCTCGGGGGATCTCGATACCCTGGGGGCGATGCTCGGGGAGGGGCATCACAGCGTCTGGTTACTGCTGCCGGGAAACCAGGTGGTCACTCGCGAGCTGGAATACGCGGAAGCCGAAAAAAAACATCTGCGTCGGCTTTTACCCTTCCAGCTTGAAGAAAGTGTGATTGGCGACATCGAGCAATTTCATTTCGCTCTTGGCCCGGTCCGTGAAGGGCGTGCCATTGCCGCCTATGTCGAGCAATCCTGGTTGCGCCAGTTGTTCGATCATCTGGGCGAGTATCACATCGAGGTCCAGCGCACCTGGCCCCTGCCGCTGATGCTGCCCTTGCCGCCAGAGACCGACCTGTCCGAGCAGTATCCCTACTGGACCCTGCAGATGCAGGGCGATCAGCTGTTGGTGCGGTACGCCCCCAACCTGGGCTTTAGCCTTGATCGGGAACAGGCACGCCTGAGCCTGCAGATGCTGCTCACCGCCCAGAACCGGGTGGATAACCTGCCCCGGCTCAACCTGCGGGCGGAGACCGATGCGGAACTGGTCACTTTGAAAGCGCTGTTGCCGGATGAACTCCAGGACCGTATTGACGAACAGGCCGTGGTGCCTTTCTGGCAGCTGGACTTTGCCGAAACCGGCCGCGTGGATCTGTGTCAGGGAGAATTCTCCCAGCGACTGCCGATTGAGCGCTGGTGGCGCTCCTGGCAGGGCGTGGTAGTGGCGGCCGCTGCCTGTCTCGTCCTGTATGTGGGGGTGACGGTTTATCAGGTGAATCAACTGGAAGCGGAGAATATCGAGATTCGCCGGGACATCGAGCAGGTGTATCGTTCGGTGGCGGGCCCGGGCAATCTGGTGGACGCCGAGCGTCAGTTGCGCCAGCAGTTGACCGAGCTGCAGCCGGCCAGTGCCAGTGGTCAGGTGACGCCATTTTTAGGCGATCTGTTCCCGGCGTTGGCGGAATCCGGCGGGGTCACTCTCAGTGCGGTGTCCTATGCGGCCCGCAGTGGTGAGCTGAGCCTTAACGTCCGAGCCGACACCTTCAACGCCATTGAATCCCTACGCGGTGACATTCAGACCCGAGGGTTGCAGGCTGAGCTGCTCAGCGCCAGTGCCCAGGGCGACAGTCACACGGCTCGCCTGAAAGTTACCGGAGGTCGCCCATGAAAGCGGTATTTGATTGGCTCTCCCGCTATAACCGGCGCGAGCAGACCATTCTTCTGATCGGTGGCGTGGCCGTACTGTTATACCTCTTATGGAAAGCGGTGCTGGTGCCCATGGCGGATTGGAAAGAGCGCCAGCTCAATGCCAATCGGGCGGTGAGTCAGTCCCTTGGGCGAGTGGAGTTGCTGGCCGCCCAGATTGAGCAGGCGCGCAGTAATGCTCAAAGTGATCGGGAGAACGACAGTAACCTCAGTGCCCTGGTGGACAGTAGCCTGCGTGCCAACAACCTCAGCATGAGTGGCTTCCAGCCGGGTACCGGGGGCCAGGTCAGAGTGCGCCTGGACGACGTGCCCTACGACCGGTTTATCCAATGGCTCTACGACATGGAGTACCAGCATGGCGTCTCCGTGGTGGACTTCTCCATGGCCGGGACCAGTGAACAGGGTCGCGTGACCGTCAATATTCGACTGCAAAAAAACTGAGATAACGACAACGCTATGTGGGACACCCTGTCAAAATTCATTCCCCCGATCCGCTGGATACTCCTGCTGATCGTCCTGACCCTGCTGTTCGCCCTGACCCGCATTCCGGCGACCTGGGCCGCCTACTTCATGACCCAGGGCAACACCCTCGGACTCAGCGGCGTGCAGGGAACCGTCTGGTCCGGGCAGGCGCGCATGGCCAGTATCGAGATCGACAATCGGCACTACTCACTGGGTGCGCTTCGCTGGGAACTCAGCCCCTGGTCCTTGCTTACCCTGACACCCTGCGCGGATGTCAGCGCCACCCTGGAAAACCAGAACATCGACGGGCGGGTCTGCGCTGGACTGGGCGGCTCGGTCCGGGTCAGCGACACCAGTGTCGATGCGCCGGCGAGCCTGATCCAGGCGGGGGTTCCGGTGCCGATTCGGGGACAGCTTGCGGCCAATATTCAAACCATGCGCATGAAGGGCGGACGCCTGTCTGAACTGCAGGGCAACCTCAGTTGGACCGGCGCGAGGGTTCAGGCGGACGGCACCTGGGTGACACTCGGCAGCTTCGCCGCCGAGGCCCGCTACGATGCCGAACGCGATGCGCTGGTGGCAGATGTGTTTGATCTCGACGGTCCCATCGATCTGGAAGTGGAAACCCGACTGCCCCTCGCCGGAGGCATTTTTGTGGAAGGTGAGCTGGAGTTGACCGGCGCTTTCAGTGACCAGATCCAGGCGCGCGAATGGCTGCCCATGGTGCTCGACCACCAAGAGGGCAACCGCTACCACGTCGACCTGCAGTTCTGACGGCGCGCCATGATGATGCCCCGCCTCCCGGTCGTCATCGCTCTCAGGTTCATGATGCTGGGGCTCCTGGTACTGGGCAGCTCGCCCAGTACCGCCGAGTGGTACAGCGACCAGCAGGCCATCATGGGCACCGAAGTGGTGGCTCGCCTTTGGCACGACGATCCTGAGCAGGGGCGAGCCGCCCTGGCCGCGGTGATGAACGAACTGCATCGTATCGACCGCCATTTCAGTCCCTACAAACCGGACAGTGAGCTGTCCCGCCTGAACCGGGAAGCGCCCGAGGCCACTGCTGAGCAGCCTCTGACGATCAGCGCTGAACTCACCGAACTCTTGTCTCGATCCAAATACTACGGGGAACTGACCGGGGGTGCCTTCGATGTCACTTTTGGTTCGGTCGGGCGTCTCTACGACTACCGCTCGGGCCGTCAGCCCGACGACGCCACCCGCAAGGCGCTGCTGACGGCCATCGATTACCGACGGATTTACCTGGACCGGAAAGAAGATACCGTCTGGTTTGGCCATTCCAAGTTGTATGTCGATCTGGGTGGTATTGCCAAAGGCTACGGTGTGGACCGGGCCATTGAGCTTTTGCGTGCACGGGGTATAGAGCATGCCAGCGTCAGCGCCGGAGGCGATACCCGTCTGATCGGCGATCATCGTGGTCGCCCCTGGCGGGTGGGCATCAAAAACCCCCGTGCGCCCGAAGATGTGGCGATTGTAGTACCTCTAAATAACGAGGCCATTTCCACCTCCGGCGATTACGAGCGCTACTTTGTGGATGCGCAGGGCGAGCGCATTCACCATATTCTCAATCCTCGCACCGGTACTTCGGCGCGGGGCATCATCAGCGCGACGGTTCTGGGGCCACGGGCCATGGACACCGATGCGCTCTCAACCAGCGTGTTTGTTCTCGGTCTGGAGGCGGGCCTGGCGCTGATCAATCGGCAGCCGGAATTCGAAGCCATTGTGATCACCGACGACGGTCGAGTGCATTACAGTGATGGACTGATTGACCCCGAAGAATAGGGCGCCGTATAGGCCAAGTGTGCGCGCCGTCACAATTCCAGCGCACCGGTGCCACTAAAATAATAAGCCGTTGTAAGCTGCGCCAGAACTCGCACGTTTCCGTCAGGAGAGCCTTCCAATGTCATCCCATTCCTTCCGTCCGGTGCGGCGGCTTGTCGGACTTTGTGCGGCCCTTGTATTGGCCGTCCCTTTGGCCTGGGCCCAAAGTGATCTCGAGGCCGATCTGGAGCAGCTTAAAGAGGACACCCTGAACCTCAACCGCGACCTGCTGATTCTGGAAGAAGAGCTACTCTATCCGGCATCGAGCCAGATAGCGGTGTACCTGTCGGTGGATCTCGGGGAATTCTTTCATCTGGACGGGGTGCGCCTTCAGGTAGATGGCGATCCGGTGGCCGCACAGTTGTATACCAATGCTCAGCGCGAAGCCTTGTATCGAGGCGGCGTTCAGCGGCTCTATCTGGGTAACCTCACTTCCGGCGAACATGAGATCAGCGCGGTCTTTACGGGCATCGGGCCCGACGGCCGGGATTACAAACGCGGCGCCGATCTGGTGGTGGAAAAAGGTCAGGAGCCGCTGGTGCTGGAGCTGAAAATCGTGGACTCCGAACGCAAACTGCAGCCGGTTTTTGCCATTGAGGAGTGGGCGCTGCAATGAGGCATTGGGCGCTGCCACTGTCGTTTGCCCTGCTCGGCCTGGCTCCGGTTACCTGGGGCCAGGCCGAGCTGCGTGAAGGCGTGGCTCGCTATCACTACTATCAGAACGATTACCTGCCGGCCTTGAGCGAGCTGATGGTGGCCCGAAAGCAGGGGGACCTCGGGCTTGACCGGGGGGCGGTCCACGAGGGTGCCATCCGTATGGCCTTCGGCATGTCGGCCAGTGCCGAGCGTCTGCTGGAGTCCGCCTTGTCGGGCCGCCCGAAGCAGCGCGACGCGGCACGTTTCTATCTGGGTAAGCTTCACTATCTGCGGGGCGATTGGGCGCAGGCCACCGATGCCTGGGCGCGAGTGGGTGATGCCCTCGACCCGGATCTAGCTCGGGAGCGTCGTGCACTTGAGTGGCAGTGGCGCCTGCGCACCGGTGAGCCCGAGCCCGTGGACCCTGAGACGTTGTGGGACCAGTTGGGTGAATGGGCCCCGGTGGTGCTTTACAACCTCGGCGGCGCTTTCGCCCGGGCCGGTGATCGGGAGCAGGCCCGGCACTACTACCAGGTGTTGGTGGAGGAAGTCCCCCGCCAAGAGCGTCACAAAGCCGAATACCTGACCCTGCGCGATCGGGCCTTTACCGCCCTGGGGTTTACGGCTCTGCTGGAGCAGGATTTCGAGCGCGCCGAGCAGGCCTTCGATCGGGTGCGCCTGTCCCGCGAGGATGCGGACCAGGCACTGCTGGGCTACGGCTGGGCGGCCCTGGAGCGGGGGGAGCCCGCCCGCGCGGTCCGCGCCTGGCAGGCTCTGGGTGAGCATTCACTCACCGGTAGCGCGGCCCAGGAGGCGTTGGTAGCCCTCCCCTACGCCTACACCCAACTCGACGCTCCCCAGGCGGCGCTGGATGCTTACGATCGGGCCGATGCGCGTCTGGAGGAAGAGCTCGCCCGGGTAGATCAGCTCCGGCGACAACTGACTCCCGCCTATCTGCGCCGCCAACTGGCGGCCACCGACCCCCGGGGCACCCTGTATCTGGAAGGCCGTGAAAACTGGCTGACACTGACCGAATCCACGGTTGCCGCCAGCGCCGATCCCTACCTGTCCGACTGGGTCAATCAGAGTCCGTTTCAGAGTCAGGTACAGGCGCTCAGCGATCTGCGTGATCAGGCGCAACTGCTGGCGGACTGGCCCGAGAAGTTGGCCCACTACGGCCAACTGTTGCGGAACAAGCGCGCTCTGCGCAATGACCGTCAGGCGGATGTCGCACGGCGCCAACTCTGGGCCCAGATCGGGCAGTTGCGTGAACGACGTGCCCCTCTGGTCGCCCGCTTGTCGGACATCGAGGCCCGGTCGGATTATCTGGCCCTGGCGGATGACGAAACCCGCCGCCTATACGAGCGCGTCGAGGCGGCGCGTGAGCGGGCCGATCGGCTGACGGCGGCGGGCGAGTTGGAGAACCCCCGGGAAACCCGGGACCGACTGGCGCTGTACCGGGGTATATTGCTCTGGCGTGCCGCTCAGGACTATCCAGACCATCTGTGGCGGGTGCGCAAACAGCAGCGGGACCTGGACCGGGCCCTGGCGCAGTTGCGCACCCGGCAAGACCGGGTCCGCACGGTGATTGCGGACAACCCGGATATTGAACCGGCACTGGCCCGTATCGCCGAGCGGACCGAGGCGATTGTGCGCCAGCGGCAACGCCTTGATGAGGCGCAGCAGCGTCAGACCGAGCAGCTCGCGGACAACCTGCAGACGCACCTGGCACAACACCAGGCCCGTTTGACGCAGTACCTTTCTCGCGTGCGACTGGGCGCCGCCCGGCTGCAGGATCGCGCGCTGCGCGAACAGGGCGGTGCACCGTGAGTCGCGTCTTCAGATCCCTGGGCTTGGTCAGTGCCCTGGCCCTGATGGCAGGCTGCGTGAGTTCCGGGAATCGGCACGGTGGTCTGGAGGCATTGCCCGAGGCCCGGCTGCCCGGGCCCGAAGCGCTCACCCCGGAGTCGGCCGAGCGCATTGCCCAGCGTTACGAGCGGGCGTTGGCGGTGGCGCAGGATCCGGCGCTGCAACTGGACATTCGCTGGCGTCTGGCGGATCTGGCAATGGCCCGCAGCGAGGCGGCGTTGGCACGTTCGGACAGTGCCGAGCCGCAATTTGACGAGCCGATCGAGCGCTACCGGGCCCTGCTGAGCGATTACCGTGAAGGCCGCTGGGCGGAGGACGGCATCGAACCGCCGGCCTCCCCGGATCATCTTTACTACCAGCTGGCCAAAGCCTACGCGCTGGATGGCCGTATGGAGGAAGCGGATCGGACACTGGTGGCGCTTGCCGAGCAGTTCCCCGAATCGCGCTACTACGCCGAGGCCCAATTCCGCCGTGCCGAGCGGGCCTTCTCGCAAGGGGATTACGCGGCGTCCGAGGCACTTTACCGCGAGCTGTTGCCGGATGTGGGCGCGGTTCCCGAGTTCGGTCAGAACGCCCTTTACATGCGCGCCTGGGCCCAGTTCAAGCAGGGCGATTACCCGGAGGCACTGGTGAGTTTCGCCGGCGTCCTGGATCATCTGCTCCTGCCGGCGGATGACGCGGCGCAACTGGATCGGGCCTGGGCGCAACTCAGTGGCGCCCAGGCCGAAGTGGCGGGCGATGCCCTGCGCGCCATGGCCCTGTCCTTCGCCTACCTTGAGGGGCCTGACAGCATTGGTGAACTGGAGCGCCGAATCGGCGCCCGCCCCTATGAGCACCGGCTCTATCAACGCCTGGCGGAAACCTACCGCGAACAGGAGCGGGTGCGCGACGCCGCCGACACCTACGGACGGTACGTGGCCGAAAACCCCGACAGCGATCTGGCGCCGGGCTTCACCCTGGCCCAGATCGACACCTACCGGGAGGGACGCTACCCCACGTTGGTGCGCTCTACCCAACAAGAGTTTGTGCGCCGTTACGGTCTGCTCAGTGCCTACTGGTTCAAGCGCGGCGGTCAGCCGGGGTCATTGGTCGAAGAGTCATTGCGCGAGTTTCTGCCGGTGCTGGCGAACTTTCAGCACGCGCGGGCCCAGCGCCTGGCGGACCAGGGCGACGGGGAAGAGCGGACCCGTCAGGCGTTTGCTCATGCCGCCACCTGGTACCGGGAGTTCGTGGCCAGTTTCCCCGACGACCCGGCCGTACCGGAGCAGCGCTTTCTGTTGGCCGAAGCCCTCAATGCCGCCGGGCAGTGGCCCGAAGCGCTGGATCATTACCGCCGGGTGGCGTTTGACCACCAGGACCCGGAGTACGGCCGCGAAGCCGGCTACGCGGCGGTGTTGCTCGCCGATGAGCTGGAGCGCCGCGCCGGACTGGAGACCGATCAATGGTGGGCCCGGCGGTTGGAGGTGGGCCAGCAGTTTGCGGATCAGTATGCCGACGACCCGCGAGCGACCGGGGTGCTCGGTCACCTGGCCCGCGGACAGCTTGAGCGCGGCGAGCTTAATAGCGCCGCCGCCCTGGCGCAGAGATTACTTGATTGGCAGCCGCCAGCCAGTCCTGACGAGCAGTTCAGCGCCTGGCTGGTACTCGGCCACAGTCAGTTCGATCTGGGGCAGTTTGCCGCCGCGGAGCGGGCCTATTGGCAGGTACTTGAGCGCTGGCCCGAGACTGACGAAGGTAGTGCCGAAATGATGGCCGGTACGCCCAGTCGGGCCGAGGTGCGCGAGCGTATTGCCGCCAGCATGTACCAGCGCGCCCGCCAGCGGTTGGATGCCGACGATGTCTCAGGGGCGGTGGCACTGCTCGCGGAAATTCCCCAGACGCTGCCCAACACTGACGTGGCCGCGCAGGCCCAGTTCGATACCGCGCACTACCTGATGCAGCTTGAACGCTGGCCCGAGGCGCAACAGGCCCTGGAGACGTTCCGGGCCGCCTATCCCGATAGCCCACTGCAGGCGCAGATTCCGGTGCGTCTGGCCAGGGTCTATCAGGCCCGGGAAAACTGGCTGGCGGCCGCCGCCGAGCTGCGCCGCGTGGAGCAGATCAGCGACGATCCCGAGCTGCAGCGCGAGTCTCTCTACCTGGCCGCTGAGCTATACCAGCGTGCGGGGGAACGTAGTGAAGCGATCGACGCCTTTCGACGCTATGCGCACAACTATCCGCAACCGGCGGCCGACCGGCGCGAGGCGGAGTACCAGATGACCGAGCTCTATCGGCAGACCGGTGAGGCGGACAAACGCGCGTTCTGGTTGCGTCGATTGGTGGACGGTCATCAGTCGGGGGACGGTCGCTCCAACTATCTTGCCGCCTTCGCCGCCAGCGAACTGGCGGAGTCGAGTTTCAATGCGTTCAGTCAAATCAAACTGCGCCTGCCTCTGGGGCCGAGCCTGGAACGCAAACAGGCGGCACTGGAGCGGGCGCTGGCGGATCAGGAAGCCATTCTGGATTACGGTGTGGCCGAGTTCAGTACCCGCGCCAGTCATCGCATGGCGGCCATCTACCATCAACTGGGGCGTGATCTGATGGACTCCGAACGCCCGGAAGGTCTGGGGGTGCTGGAATTGGAGCAGTACGACATTCTACTGGAAGAGCAGGCCTACCCCTTTGAGGAAAAAGCCATCGAGCTCTACGAAATCAATGCCCGGCGCACCCAGCGCGGCGTTTACGACCAGTGGGTGAGAGAAAGCTTCGAGGCGCTGGCGCAGATACTGCCGGCCCGCTATGGCAAGGAAGAACAGGTGGCGGAGGTCAGTCGTGGCATTTACTGATCTGAGTGCTGTGTTGCGGTGGACTGTGCTGTGCGCCTTTCTGGGTCTGACCGCCTGTGCCACAGCACCGGAATCGAGTCCGGAAGCGGAGGTGAACGTGCAAGCCGAGGCGTCGGCGCCATCAGCGCTGCCCGAAGGGCCCGTGACGCCCAATCCCTATGAGCAGGCGACGGTATCCGTCAGCGCTAAGGCCCGGGCGGATTTCGATCGGGCTTTGGCGGCCATGGAGCAGGGTGATCATTCTCAGGCACAGCAGTGGCTGAGCGCGATGACCGAACAGTATCCCGCGCTGTCCGGCCCCTGGGTCAATCTGGCAAAGATTCATAGTGAACAGGGTCGGGTAGCGGAGGCCAAGGCTGCCCTTGAGCAGGCCCTGTCGATCAACCCCAACAATCTGGATGCCTACAATCAGTTGGCCCTGTTGCAGCGTGAAGCCGGTGCCTTCGAGGCCGCAGAGCAGTCCTATTGGCAGGCGCTGACGGTCTGGCCGTTTCACGCCCAAAGCCACCTGAACCTGGGGATCTTGCTGGACCTGTATCGGGGCGAAGGTGAACAGGCGCTATTGCACTACCGCGCCTACCAGCAACGCCAGGATGAACCGGACCGTCGGGTGGCGGGCTGGATCGTGGATCTGGAGCGGCGCCTGGCCGCGGAGGAGGCACAATGAATCATTGGACCCGTGGGCTGTTTTTCTTGCTGCTGGCGGGGTTGTCCGCGTCGCTTTGGGCGCAAGACAGTGAAACCGATACTGAGCGGGACGCCGGGCCGGTGATCGAGCTGGAATCCCGTGTGACCGGCAACCGCGAGCAGCCCCAGGTTTTTCATGTGGTGCCCTGGCAGACTCCGGAAAGTCCTGAGCCGGACTATGACCCCCTGGAGCGGCAACTGGAGAGCGTCTTCGGCCACGTCGAACGGGATGAATTGCAGCGCACCTTGCGTCAGCGGGAAGAGGCGGTCGAAATCGACGACTGAACGGCAGCGGAATCCTCCCAAAAGCGAACCTGCTTCACAGTTTCGCTGCGGCCAAGTCGGCATAATGAACAATGCGTCAGGCGGGTTTGCCCGTCTCAAAACTATTTCAAAAAACATATTCAAAAAACATAGCAGGCTTTATAAACATCCGTCGTTCTCCAAGGGCGACGTCGCGTTTGTATTTTGAGGGCATTACCCATGGAATTTATCACTACCGTGCTGCGTTTTTTCCAGAACGGCGGCCCCTTCATGTATCCCATTGCACTGGTGCTGGTGGTGGGGGTAGCCGTGGCGCTGGAACGCTGGCTTTACCTGACTCACGCCAAGTCCGCCAACCGCAAGGCGTTCCAGCAACTGATGCCACTGCTGAAAAAGCGCGACTACGCCGGCGTGATGAAATTGGGGCAAACCTCCAACGCGCCCATTGCCCGGATCATCAGTGCGGGCGTCGCCCGGATGAGCCAATCCCAGCGTCGCGATGACATTGAGCTGGCGATGGAAGAGGGCGTGATGGAAGCCATGCCCCGTCTGGAGAAGCGCACGCCCTATCTGGCCACCCTGGCCAACATCGCCACCCTGCTCGGCCTGCTAGGCACCATCATCGGCCTGATTGCCGCTTTTACCGCGGTGGCCGATGCCGACCCGGCGGAAAAAGCCAACCTGCTTTCCGCCAGTATTTCTGTCGCCATGAATACCACCGCCTTTGGCCTGATGTCGGCCATTCCCCTGTTGCTGTTTCACGCCACCCTGCAGACCAAAACCACCGAGATCATCGACAGCCTGGAAAT
Organism: Marinimicrobium koreense; assembly: GCF_003762925.1. Taxonomy (NCBI): domain Bacteria; kingdom Pseudomonadati; phylum Pseudomonadota; class Gammaproteobacteria; order Cellvibrionales; family Cellvibrionaceae; genus Marinimicrobium; species Marinimicrobium koreense. The sequence continues at coordinate 2,556,548 of NZ_RJUK01000001.1, read as the reverse complement.
GGCGGGCGTCAAATGCCTGAACCTGATGGGTGTGGGCACAGCCGCACGGGCGCCTGCCAAACCGGGTGCCGATTCGGCGCCCAAAGCCTGAGTCGTCTTCCCGACGCCCTAAGACCCGGTTAAAGGACAGCAAGCGCGATGTTTCATCGACGGCGCCATCGACACAGAGAAGAAGCCGAACTCGACATCACCTCCTTTATGAATCTGATGATCATATTGGTGCCGGTGTTGTTGATGAGCATGGTATTCGCCCGCATCACCGTACTGGATTTGCAACTGCCCAAAAGTGCCAGCAGCGAAGCGAGCGAAACCGACGAGCCCAATAAGCAGATTGAACTGATTATTCGTGACGATTATTTCCAGGTGAACTTCCCCGCCGGTGCTCCCGTCGAGCGGGTGCCTCATCAAGACGGTGAGCCGGACCTGCCCGCCCTGTCGGAATTGCTCCAGCAGGTGAAACAGATGCTCAAGAATCAGGGCATCGACAAAAACGATATTGTCATTCTGTCCGAGCCCGATACCCCCTATCAGACACTGGTCAGTGCGATGGACACCGCCCGATCCTTCAGGGCGGTAGTGGCCGCATCGGTAGTGAACGCGGAACTCTTCCCGGTCATTTCCCTGGGCGATGCCCCCGCACAGGAGGCGAGCGAATGAAGCAGTCCATGCGCGCCCGCCGGATGGCCCGGCACCACCGTCGCCTGAGCCAGTTGCCCAAACTCAACCTGGTGTCCCTGATGGACATCTTCACTATCCTGGTGTTCTTCCTGCTGGTCAACTCGTCCGAGGTGGAAGTGCTCAGCCGGGATAAGAATATCGAGTTGCCCGCCTCGGTGGCGGACCAGCAACCGGATGAAAGTCTGCTGCTGGTGGTGGGGGATGAGCAGATTCTGGTAAACGGTCGACCGGTGGCGTCCGTGGCCGATGTTCTGGCGCAGCTGGACGAAGAGATCCCCGGTTTATCGGAAGAGTTGGCCCTGCGCGCCGAGCGCGCCCGACCGCTGACGGAGGCCGAGGCGCAGATCGGCCGACCGATCACCATCATGGGGGATAAAGGCATTCCCTATAAACTGCTGAAAAAAGTGATGGCCACCTGCGCCGCCTCGGACTATCGCGATATCGCTCTGGCGGTCGACCAGATCGCCTCGGAGGCCGAGGGCTGATATGACCCGATATCCGAGCCCCAACACCGAGCTGCCTTGGGAATCCAGCGCCGAGGACGATCAGCGCTACCGGCGAATTCTGCGCGGGCTGATCATACTGTTGCTCATTCTCGGGCTGGTGATTCCGTTCGTGCCCTTGCCAGGGCCCAGCCGGGACGAGGCACCGGAGCTGCCACCGCAACTGGCCCGGGTGATACTGGAAAAAGAGGAGCCGCCACCGCCTCCTGAGCCCGAGCCGGAACCGGAGCCCGAACCCGAGCCGGAAGAGACAGAACCGGAGCCTGAGCCCGAACCCCTGCCGGAACCCGAGCCTCAACCTGAGCCACCGCCCCCTGCCCGGGTGGAAGAGGCCCGGGAAACCGCCGCTCGCAGTGGCCTGATGCAACATCGGGACGCTCTGGCCGCCATGCGCAATACCCTGGATACCCGTAAGGTCGAGCAGGCCGCCCTGTCCGAGGGTCAGTCCGAGGCCGAGCGGCCCGAACGCAACCGCCTGGAAGGGCAGGTCGCCGAGGACAGCGGTGGCATCGATACCGATCAACTCAGCCGGGATACCGGCGGTGGCGAGCTGGCCGCCCGGGAATCCACCCGGGTTAGCGACGAAGCGGAAGCTCTGGCCGCTGCCGAGGCCGAGGCCGCCGCGAGCGGCTCGAGAGAGCTGGCCGCTCGCAGCGACGAGGAAATCCGTCAGGTCATCGATCAGCACATGGGCGCCATCTTTGCCATCTACAACCGCGCCCTGCGCCAGGATCCGCTCCTGCAGGGTAAACTGGTGGTGCGTATGGTCATCGAGCCCAGCGGGGAAATCTCCGAAGCGCGGATCGAGTCCAGTGAATTGAACAATGAAGAACTTGAACAGCGCCTGCTGGCCCGAATTCTGCTGATCACCTTCCCCGATGCGGATGTGACCGTGACGCAAGTGAACTATACTTTCGATTTCTTGCCAAGATAACGCTTGTTCCGTTAACAAACGCTCGTCACCCATCCGATAAGGAGCATGTTCAATGTCCATTGAGATCACCGGTATCCTGGGGCTGATTTTGCTCATCTGCGTCATCTACGCCCTGCTGCAGGTCGCGCAAAGCAATGAATCCAGCACCGCCAAACTCATCTGGATTCTGGTCCTGCTGTTCCTCCCCTTCCTCGGTTTTATCATCTGGCTGTTTATCGGTCCCAGAGGCAAGTAACTCGGGGGCCACGGCACTACTCCCGCCGGATGTTTAGGTTCTTATGGTGACATGAACTATAGTTGAGCTGATCACAACCAATAACAACCGGTGGTTAGCCATGCTTTATCCCATCAGGATCAGGGCCCGGAGCCCCTTCCGGGCTGGACTCACGCTGCTTTTGGCCTCGATCGTCCTGCTCGGCTGCCAGGCGCCAGGCCAGTCGGAGGCCATTGATCGACAGGCGTTGGTGGAACGGCACAACCCCTCCCAATCCGGGCTGGACCCGCTATCGCCTTTTACGCTGGGTAATGGCGAGTTTGCCTTTACGGCCGACTTCACCGGGTTGCAGACCTTTCCCGACGCTTATGAAGAGGGCATACCGCTGGGCACTCTGGCGCAGTGGGGCTGGCACTCGGTGGAGAATACCGGCGGCTATCAGCTGGCGGACACCTTCAAGAATTACGACACCGATGGGCGCGCCGTGCCCTACGCGGCCGGACAGCCGTCTGAGGCGGGGGAGTGGCTCAGGGCCAATCCACACCGCCTGCACCTGGGGCGTGTCGGGCTGGCGTTGAGCACCGGATCGGGCGAGGCAGCCGGGCCCGAGGCCCTGACTGACCCGACGCAACGGCTGGATATGTGGCGGGGGCAGTTACACAGCGAATTTCGATTGGGAGGGGAGCCGGTGTCCGTTATCACCGCAGTGCACCCGGAGCGGGATCAAGTGGCCGCCCGTATCCGCTCACCCCTGTTGGCGGAAGACCGGGTCGCGCTGACATTGGCCTTTCCCTACGGCTCCCTGTCCTGGGGCAAGCAGACCGCCGACTGGTCTCAACCGGAGCGACACTCCACACTGGTTTATGAGCAGGGCAGTCAGCATGTATTGCTGCGCCGCCAGCTCGACGGCGATCGCTATTTTGTGCGCCTGAGCTGGGAAGGTGAGGCCAGCTTGGCCCAGACCGACCGACATGAGTTTCGCCTGAGTACCGATCAGCCTGAGCTGGCCTTTACCATTCACTACAGCAGCACCGAACCCGAAGGCGAGCAGCCCGATACCGAGTTAACCCTGGCCGCCAGCGCCGAGCACTGGCCCGCTTTCTGGCAGAGTGGTGGGGCCATCGATTTTTCCGGCACCGACGATCCACGGGCCCGGGAGCTGGAGCGGCGTATGGTGCTATCGCGTTATCTCACCGCCATCCAGACCGCCAGTTCGCTGCCCCCGGCGGAAACCGGGCTGACTTACAACAGCTGGTACGGCAAATTTCACCTGGAGATGCACTGGTGGCACGGGGTGCACTATGTCCTCTGGGGCAAGCCCGAGCTGTTTGAAAAAAGTCTGCCCTGGTACCACGAGGTGGCCCTGGCCAAGGCGCGGGAGAAAGCCCAGCGCCAGGGCTATGCCGGTGCCCGTTGGCCCAAAATGATTGGCCCGCAGGCCAATGAAAGTCCCTCCACCGTCGGTGTTTTCCTGATCTGGCAACAGCCCCATCCGATCTATTTCGCCGAGTTGCTGTACCAGTATCACGATCAGGATCCGGCCATTCTTGAGCGCTACCGCGATATCGTCTTCGCCACCGCCGATTTTATGGCCGACTACGCCATTTACGAGCCCGATGCCGACCGTTACCGCCTGGGGCCGCCGCTGATTCCCGGGCAGGAGATTTATGCGCCGGAGGAGGCCTTCAACCCGGTATTCGAGCTGGCCTACTGGCGCTATGGTCTCTCTGTGGCCCAGCGCTGGCGCGAGCGGTTGGCGCTGGACGCCGAGCCGGAGTGGGACCAGGTGCTGAACAAGCTCTCCGATTACCCCATGCACAAGGGGCTTTACCCCAATTCCGAAAACGCCCTGGAAACCTTCGAAGACCCGATCCACCGAAACGATCACCCCACCATGCTGGGCGCCTACGGCATGCTGCCCGGTTCGGGCATCGACCCAGATGCCATGGCCGACACGCTGGACGCTGTAATGCACGATTGGAACTGGCAGCGGACCTGGGGCTGGGATTACCCGATGATCGCCATGAGTGCGGCCCGTGTCGGTCGGCCTGAGCAGGCAGTGGATGCGCTGCTGATGGATGTACAGAAAAACCGCTATCTGAATAACGGTCATAACTATCAGGACGAGCGCCTGACCATTTATCTGCCGGGCAACGGTGGCTTGCTCACCGCCCTGGCCATGATGGCCGCCGGCTGGGAAGGCACGCCCGATGACCATACGCCCGGCTTTCCCGACGACTGGACCGTTCGGCACGAGGGGCTGACGCCGCTTCCGTGACAAGCGGGCAGGCAACTGATTAACAATAACGAACGACGGAGATTGACGTATGCGTGGTTTTTCACAGTATCGCGGCTTGGTCCTGGCGCTGACCTTTTGCCTGCTCAGCGCCTGCGCCCAGTTGGGCGAGAACGCTGCTTCAGAAGCCCCTGCAGAGGTGTGGCGCAGCGGTGACTACGCCTTGTCGTTGAATGACGACGGCCTTAAAGTTCGCCATCAAGGTCAGACGTTGGCGCATATTGAGCAGTTCGAATTCAACTTCATCCCGGCGGTGTTCGACCGGGTTGTCGCCACTCAAACCGACGGTGTGACGCTGCGGCTCACTGTGACTGGCTCGGACGGTTATGAACCGACGCTACCGGATACCGTGGAGCTTGTTGTCCGCCACCGCGACGGGCACTTTCACTTTGAGGCGGCACACCCAAGCTTCCGGCATATCGGCATCACTCTGGCGGATCAGGACGAGCACTACTACGGCCTGATTGAAAAACTCTACCCGGACAATCGCAAAAGCCCGGACCTGCGCGGCGAAACCGTTGATGTCGAGGTCTACCATCAGGGCGAGCGCGACTTTGCGGAAAACTACGCCTCGGCTTTCTCGTCGTTTTATATCAGCACCGCCGGCTATGGCAGCTTCTTTGATACCTTCGCCAAAGGTGAATACCGTTTCGCGCAGCGTGGCCAGACCCGCATCTATCACCAGACCGACAAACTCGACTGGCACCTCTTTCACGGCCCGGGCGGGTCGCGAATTCACCAGAAATACTACAACGTCATTGGTGCGCCCAAATCGATACCGCTCTGGGCCCTGGGGCCGGTGGTCTGGCGCGACCACAACACGGGCAAGGATGAAATCCTCGAGGATATGCAGCGTTTTGCCGAGTTGGAAATTCCCCTGACCGCCACTTTTGTGGACCGTCCCTACAGCGACGGGGGCCATGAATGGTCCAAGATGAATTTCGCCGAGCCGTTTGCCAATCCGGAACAATGGATCGGCACGCTCAATGACGACTTCGGTCTGGAAGTGATGAGCTGGGTGGGCCCCATGACCTTCGGTGATAAGGGTTTTCCCGGGCTGTTACCCAACCACCGGACCTATATCGATCTGACCCATCCTGAAGCGCTGGTGGAATTCGAGCGGCGTATGCAGACCCAGCAGTATCAGGTGGGCATCAAGGGCCACAAGATGGATCGGGCCGATGAAAACTTTCCGTTCACCGCCCAGTGGCACGACCCGGTGTCCGAATCCGAAACCCGCAACACCTACGCCTACCTTTACTCGAAAGTCATCGATCAGTTGCTGCGCGGCGCCCATGGCGACGATCAGTTCAACTTCGCCCGCACCGCCATTCACCGAACCCAACCCTTCCTGAGCGCGGTCTGGGGTGGCGACGTGCGTCCGAACTGGCAGGGTATGGCAGGCAACCAGGCCAACGCCATGCGCGCTTCCTTTATGGGCTTCCCGGTGTGGGGCACCGATACCGGTGGCTATCTGGGCGATGGTTATATTGATGAAAAACTCTACGCGCGCTGGCTGCAGTGGGGTGCCTGGAACGGCATGTTCGAAGTCAAACTCGATGGCATCGGCGGTCAGGGCGAAGATCGGGTTCCCTGGCGCTACTCCGAACGTCTGCAGAAGGTTTTCCGCCAGGTGTCGCAACAGCGCATCGCCATGATTCCCTACAGCTATTCGTTGGCCAATACCTCGGCGCAGAACGGTGTGCTGATGAAACCCATGGCTTATGTCTATCCGCAGGACGAGCGCACCCATCAAATGTGGGATCAGTATCTATTTGGCGATGCCTTTCTGGTGGCTCCATTGTTTGGGCCGGAAGACGAGCGGGAGATTTATCTTCCCGAGGGGCGCTGGTACGACTTTAACGACCCGACACAGACCTTTGCGGGCGAACAAATGCTGACCCGGGATTACGCTTTTGACCAAACGCCAGTGTTTATCCGGGCAAACAGCCTGCATGTTACGGGGGATATCTACCGGGGCAGTGATCGACGTTGGCGCGGCGAGCTGAAAGGTAAGGGTGAGCTCACCATTCACGCCTATCCTGGGGACGAAGGGGAGAAGACCACCTTCACTTATGTTGACCCTCATCAGGGTAACCAACACAAGCCCATGACATTGAGCCACTCATCAGGCGTCATTGGGTTCGAGGGCCCGGCGTTGATGTCGACGTCTGTACTGCGCGTACGTCTTGATCAAAAGCCGGATTCGGTAACAGTCAATGAAATCTCCACGAATGTCAGATTTTTGCCCGATGAGGGGCAGATTGAAATTGAGTTGCCCAAGGGCAGACCGCTGGATGTGCGTGTTGTGTTATAAAAAAGAACCTCCGCTTGCTTCTAATGGACACCCGGTTTTCAATCCGGTACGAAGTAGTGCACACTCAGGGCTATAAGGTCACTCTGACTCTTTGGAGCAACAGATAAGGCGTCGGTTATATGAAAGTATTGTTTATTGGTGGTACCGGTCAGATCAGCACGGCGGTGTCCCGGTTGCTGGCCGCTGAGGGTGTTGATCTCTGGCTACTCAATCGCGGTAACCGCAGTGAGTTTGTGCCTGAGGGAGCGAGGGTTGTTCAGGGTGATATCAAAAACCGCCGCGACATTCAGGCGCTGCTCAAAGATGAATACTTTGATGTGGTGGTGAACTGGATTGTCTTTCACCCCGACGAGATTGATCGGGATATCGAGTATTTTACCGGCAAAACTGGCCAGTATATTTTTATCAGCACGGTGGCGACCTACCAGAGACCGCCGGTGTATTACGTTCTCGATGAGTCGACGCCGCAGCACAACCCGGTGTGGGATTATGCCACCAGCAAGATTGCGTGCGAGCAGCGGCTTCTGGCTGCATACCGGGAGCATGATTTCCCCGCGACTATTGTCCGGCCTTCACAAACTTATGGTGAGGCCAGCATTCCGTTCGCCGTCAATAGCGCGGAGCATCCCTGGACCCTGGCGGATCGGATTCTGAAAGGCAAAAAAGTGATAGTTCCTGGCGACGGAAGCTCTCTATGGTGCATCACCCACAACACCGACTTTGCCAAGGGCTTTGCCGGATTATTGGGACACACGCAAACCCTGGGGCATGCCTTTCATATTACCTCCGATGAGGTGAAAACCTGGGATCAATACCTGGACGAGCTGGGCCGGGCCCTGGGCGTCAAACCCCGTCCCATCCATATGACCAGCGGATGCATCGCCCGGTTTCTGCCCGAGTTCGAAGCACCTCTGTTGGGAGATGCCAGTATCAGCTTTGTTCTGGATAACACCAAAATCAAAACGTTTGTGCCGGGCTATAGGGCCACTACGCGTTTTGAAAAGGGAATTCGCCAGTCCGTGGCCTACTACCGAAATCATCCGCAGTGCCAGACTGTTGATGACTCACTCAATGCCACCATGGATCGGGCAATTGCGGCCTATGAGCAGTTTTTGGAGAGCATTTAGTCAGTAGTTTCAGAGGTTCTGAACCTGGCCAGTTTAAAACCAGAAAGATAAATAAAACCGGATCACGTTGGCATCAAACTGATACAGCGGCTCTTCCCCGGCGGCGTAGTCGTCGGGGGAAACCCGGACATCGCGAAAGTCTTCGTAGTCAAAACGGATGTGGTCCCAATAGAGGTTGATGCTGCTGCGTTCAAAACCCGGGATGGCGAAGCGCGGTAAATTATAGGTGGCACCCAAGCCAATCGTATTGGAGCTAAAGGGCCCCATTTCCTTATCGCGGGCCAGGTAGTTCTGGGCGTCGCGGAAGTCGTACAGATCCGAGTAAAAGTCCGCGCCGGTCTGATCGTAGTGGCGCAACTTCAACTCGAACAACCAGCTGTCGTCGTGACTGTGGGTGTAGCGCAGCTCACCGGTGTGGGCTTCGATCGCCCAGTTGTCCTGAAAGTATCGGTACTCCCCGCGCAGGGCGGAGCGGCGGTTGGGCAGGTGGTAAATGGCCCGCAGACCGAAGGCGTCGCTGTTGCGGGTGTTGGGGTAGACCTCCGGTTGATAGCTATAGCCACGGGCGCTACTGGAGTCCCGGTAGCGCACCTGCCGATACGCATTGTTCAGAAAACCTTCGTCAATGACCGCTTCATAGCTGAACGCGGCAATCAGGTCGGTGCGCAGAATCTGGGTCAGGGTCAGTCCGTAGCGGCGGCGCTCCAGATGCTCTTCAAAGTCCGGTCGATCGTTGCGACCGATTACATCGTCGCCGTAGCTGGTGGTGAGGCTGACGGTGGTCAGGTCGCCAAAAAAAGTCTGGGTGATACCGAAGCTGACGGTTTCCGCGTCGTAATCATTTTCCTGGCTGGTAGCGTAGCCGGCGCTGATCAAGGTGCGGTCGTTCAGATAGTCGATACCGGCGTTGTACTCGGTACGCTCTTCGGCGTAGGGGCTGGCGGCGGAGTTGACGTCCACCCCGGCGGCTTCCACATCAATGGACGCGCCGCTGACGGTATCGACGTAATATTTACCGGACACCGAGACCGATCCGCCAATGCTTTTGCGCATCAACACCGAAGGCCCGTCAATTTTGACGCCGCCGCCGTCATAGCTGTGATAGAGAACATCGATACGCTCCTCGGGCAGCACGGACGCCCAGGCGGTTCCGGCAAAACACCCGACAACCAGTAGCGCCAGCCATTGCCTTACCCGCGTGCGCGATCGATCAGTTGCAACCACAGCCGCCTCCCGCACTGCCATCAGCGCCACGACCGGCCTCCCGGGCGTCGTGCACATGCCCCAGATAACTGCTGGACGCCGGGTCGCGATCAAAGCTCATGATCGGGTCGGCGAGCTTCTGGCGTTCGTAGGGTTGTACCCAGGGCTGCACACTGCAGGCACCGAGCAGTGCGCAGACGGTGAGCGCGAGGCTGTAGCGAAGGGGCTTCATTCGCGAATCAACTCCCGGATCTGGTCGCGGTACTTGGCTTCATCACCGTCTTTGTAGCCGCGATTGACGTAACGCACATTGCCATCGCGATCCACCATCACAGTGGTGGGCATGGCGCTCACCTGGTAAGCGCGGCTTGCGGTGCTCTCGGGATCGAACAGAATCGGGAAGGTGACGCCCACGTCATCCAGGAATTTCTGCGCGGCCTCGGGGTTCTGCTCGACGTTGACGCCAAACAGAGTGAAGCCGGCCTGCTCGTAGCGGTCGTGGAGTTCTTCCAGCAGCGGCATCTCCTTGCGGCAGGGCGCGCACCAGGAGGCCCAGAAGTTGATCATCACCACCTTGCCACGCTGCTCCTCCAGCCGGACGTTGTCGCCGTTGTCGCTTTTCAGGGTGAAGTCCGGCGCCTTCTCGGCATAAGCCGAGGCCGCGAAACCGAACAGGGCGAACAGCAAATAGTGCGTCAATCTCATGGCTCAATTCCTCTCTTAAAACCCGATCATCATGATTAGAAAAACAGCGACACGCCCAGACGTGCCTCCAGATTGTTCACTTCCACCTCCCGGCCGAACAGCTCGTGGGTAAACACGTGGCCGCGCATGCCCAGGTCCAGAGCCAGCCAGTCGGTGGTGTAAAGTTTGAAACCGGCGCCCAGGTTGTAGGTAAAGTAATCCTGCCCGGCGAACTCGGTATTGCCCGCACCGCCGATGACATAGGCGGCGGTGTTGAAACTCCAGTTTTCTGTGAGGTAAATCTGCCCCGGCAGGAAATTGTACCCCAGGGACAGATTGTAATAGGTGTAGTCCCGCTGGTCTTCGGTCAGCAGTTCCACCGCGCCGCTCAGCAATTCATAGCTGGTTTCCCGGGTCTCGGTCTGTGCGGCGTTGGCCTGCAGGAAAATCGCTTCGGTGACATGATAGCTCAGGCTGATTCCGGCCACGGGATTGCTGCCGAAGTCCTCCACGCTCATCAGCCCGTAGAACACGCCGAACTCGAAATTCTCGGTGTCCAGGTCGCGCTCGCTGATCCGCCGGCGCTCTTCGTCCGGGCCGACAATATCACCCAGCGGCCCGTCCTGAGCGAGGGCCAGCGGTGCTGTGCTCGCCAGGGCGAGGGCTAGAAGTAGACGTTGAAACCCAGTTGCCATTCGTTAACCTCTTCGTTGGTGTCGCGGCTGGTGAGTATCTGGTGTTGGGTCATTTCCAGGCGCAGAAAAAAGCGCCGGGTCAGGTAGACGTAAGCACCCAGGCTGGTCTGAAACAGATTGTCTTCCCGGTCCTCGGCTTCCACCAGCGTCGCACTCGGTTGAATACGGATCTGCCCGGTACCCAGCCGGAAATAGGGCGAGACCCACCAGTCGGGAAAGGGCTGGTGCATCAACCCGATGCTGGCAATCCGGCTGTCGGAAAACTGCCCGGTACTCTGGCTCAGCCGCAGGTCGGCGGTGAGGTGTTCGGTAAAGCGAAACCCGAGGTTGAGCCCGAGGGAGTCGGCCCCATCAAAGTCACCCCCGGCAAACCCGAGTTCCCAGCGCCGCTCGCCATAGTCCTCGCGACCGGGTGCACGAATGTCGGGGGCCTGACCGGTGCGGTCGAGGGTGTTGGCCAGGCTGTCGACGTGTATCCAGCCGGTTTTGCCGCGCCGGGTGGTGATTTTGATCCAGTCGGTGCGGCGTTTTTCCAGGGTGATGGCTTCGTCTTTTTCGACGATATGAAAGATCGGATAGCCTTTACCGGGGCCGGTATGAACGTCGATATAAGTGGTGGCGACGGTGACTTTCGGGGCGTCGGCGGTTGTCAGTGCGCTGAGTAGAGTCAGCATCGCAATAAGGAGTGTTTTTATGCCTGCCGTGATAGGTGAACGTCCGGCCCGCTGTGGGGTAGACCATTCCAAGACACGCGGTGAATACATCCCTGTACGCTCGAGAGCGCGAGTCCCTCGGCTCACGGTCTTGGAATGGTCTACCCCACATCGGGCCTCAGTGCCTTGTAAGCTTCCGACTCTTCTCCATTGAACCTGGGTCGGGATTTCTCCAAACGTACTACAGCGTGAGGAGGTCAGGGACGTGGTACTCCATTCCGGGACCCTCACCCGCGGGACTAGCGGTGAGGAGCGTACAGGGATGTATTCACAGCGAGTCCCGGAATGGAGTACCACGTCCCTGACCGGACGTGAAGCTAAACCAGAAGGTTCAAGCCTATGCAAAAAAACCAAGTCCCTCATTCGTCGTCCTGTCGCGCCCGGTCAAAAGGGTTATTGTAATAGCGGGCACCGGTGTCGAGCCATTCCCGCAGGAGTCGGAGTTCATCGGGGTTGAGCATACCACGGTGATCCACCGCGTCGGGGGCAGTCAGGTCGTTCGTCTGCTCAAAACGCGCAAAGAACGCGGCGCTGGCAGCGGCTCCGCCTCGGGATAATGGCGGTTGTACCGGCACCGTGGTCAGAATCGGAATCGGGTTGCCGTCGTCATCCAATACCAGCTCACCCTCCTCATCGGTTTCAAACTCCCCGGTTTCCACCAACAGGTCGATCACCGCGCCATCGACCAGCGTCACCTCATCGTCACCATTGAGTAGCTCAAGGTAAGACGTCATCTGACCGTTGCCTGCCGCATTGCGGGTCAGCTCCAACTGGCCGGCGGGGACCCGAGGCGCATCGTCGGCGTCGAAACGGGTGTGACAGCCCACACAGGTGTGGTCCACGGGCTCATCGAATTCATTCAGGACCAACGTCGCCTGACCCTCGTCGTTTTCCTCGGTCAGCAGCCGCTGACGCTCCCACAGGTTCTGAATATGGTTTTCATAATTGATCACCACCCGGCACAACGCGGTCCATTGGGTCTGGCAGCCTTCGCTGGTGGGCGGGTAAGTGGCCGAGACGGTCAGGCCTTCGTCAGGGTTTTCGCCATTGACGTACTCACGGTAATCGTCCGCCGCCAGGGCGCTGTACAGGCGCTGGTGATCCGGGTCGGGCTCGCGCACCGCCGGGTCGGTCCAGATGTCGGTGTAGCGGATATTCACGTCCGGTTTGCGGGGGCCTCTGGGGCTGCAGGTGGCGGGATCATCGGGGTTGCTGCAGGTGAAGGCGATGGCCGCGTCGAACTCGGCCATGGTCTGCTCCAGCTCGGGAAACACCGGGGTGTCAAATCGATCCGTGCGCCGGGTATTGGGAAAGGGGAGGCCCTCGGTATCCGCGCCGGTATAAGCGGGTAGCGGCCCGCGCTCGGGGTGGCCGTGGGGGACTTCACTATCGGCGCTGTGGCAGCCCTGACAATGGCGTTGCTCCCCGGGACGCAACTGCAACCAGTTGCGGTGCGGGGGCATGATCCGGGTGCCCTCGGCATCGACGATATCGAAACTGAAAGCGATATCCGCGGGCACCTTGGTCATTACCGACCCGTCGGGCTCGATGGGCACATAGCCGAGAATTTCCAGCAGGCCCCGGTTCTGGTTGAAGCGGTTGCCGAACACCTCGTCGTCCTGGTCGTTCAGGGTATCATTGTCCGGGCTGGAGACGGCTTTCAGCAGTCGCAGGAAGCGGGCCGGTCGCTCGTCGGCCGTGGTCTGGGCCGGGTCCATCAGCGCGTCGATATCGACGCTCGCCTCGCCGTCCAGGTCGTACACACTCTGAATATGCAGTACCCCGACGCCTTCACTGACCCAGTTGGACTCGCCCACCAGGGGCTCCTGAAAGCCGGGCCGGGGGCGGGGTTCCAGGGCGATGGGGTCGGTGACCATCTGGTCTTCTTCCGGCAGCACTACCGGCTGCTGGGTCGGGCCTTCGGGGTCAAACACCCACAGGCCGAACAGTGGTGGGGCGGGTTCGTTACCCTCGGTGTTCAGCCATTCCTCGGTACAGGGGCGAATCCGGACGCCATCCTCCTGCTCGGGGTCGGGCACGGACACCCGGCAGGGGCTCCAACTGACCAGTAAGCGCTCACTACCATCCTGCATGGGATAGGCCGCGTGGTAGAGCCCGGCGCGGGAGATATCGCCGTTCAGGGGAATGGGTCGATCGGCGAGTGACGTTTGGGCCGGGCCGCCCGCCACACCGTCCAGAGTCTGATCATTCTCGACATGGTTGGCCACATCCACCCGCACCAGGTCGCCGCCCAGCAGCTCGTCTTGTGGCTTGGCAATGGCCAGCAATTGACCGTCCAGTGTCAATTGGGTCGAGAAGAGGGCGGGTGCCTCACTGCCGGCCAGACTGTGGTAGCCGTAGCGCGGCGCCAGGCCCGTTCCGTCGGGGTTGAGCTGATAGAAGCTCAGCCGGTTTTGCGCGAAACCATCCCAGCGGGTGAACAGCACCCGGCCCTCGACGTCGATCAGCGGCTGCAGGTCGTGGCTCTGGTTGTAGCTGATCTGGTCGATATTGCGCCCGTCCGAGTCCATCACGTGGAGCACCAGGGCATCCTGATTGTCGTTTTCGGTCTGGGCCGCGAACTGGGGTTTGCCGTCGTCAAGCAACACCGCCCGGCTGCGGCTCTGACGGGTGGAGCTGAACAGGATGCGGTCATCCGGCAGGTACTGCGGGCTGACGTCCTGACCTGCCTCGGCGCTTAGATCGGAGCTGATCACCCGGCGCAGGGACTCGGTGTGCAGGTCATATTCCCAGATATTCCAGGTGGGTTGCTCGTCGTCATCCGCGTCTTCGATCTCCGGCGCCCGCAGGGCAAACAGAAAGCGGTCTCCATCCGGGTGGACGGCAATGTCCTTCACATCGTAAAGCGCCTCCCCATCGAACAGCCCGGCGGTCAGTTCCCGCCGGCCCGCCGTCGCGGTGGCCCGGTCCTGGAAGTACAGTCGGGCTCCGGGGTTAAACTGGGCCGGCTCGGTCAGTACGTCAGCCAGAATTTCGTCGGAGTCCTCATCCCGGGGGACGGAGCGCAGTACATAGACAATCGGGAAATCCACCACGACCGGGTCCGGTGTCTGCCCGCCGCCGCTGTCGTCACCGGACCCCACCGGGTCGCCCACACCTCCGCCACAGGCAGCGAGCCCAAGAGCCAGAATCGGCAGCAATGTCGAACGTGTGATGGCACCAAGTGTCATGACGGTTGTCCCGGAGCAAAAGCGCCATTATCAGGGCTTTCGGGGCCTACGGAATGGGATCCAGTGCCAAAAAACGGCATTGAATGCCGGAAGTGTGATCCACTTATCAAAACCTGTGGCTAAACCCGCACAGGAACTGGCCGGTATCATCCCTATAATGGTCTGAAAAGCGCGTCAAATATTACACAAGTAATCACCAGACCCCTGCCGGCCAACGTGGCCCGGTCTGGCGGATACGCACCAATGGCCTTGGGGAACAACTGTGAAAAGCACCCACCCACCTTTGCAGCGAGGCGTTCTCTGCCTGCGCTCCGTTTTTTGTCTGTTGCTGATACTGTGTAGCGTTGCAGCGCAGGCCGGCCCCCGGGAGCAGGCGCTGCAGATTCATAACCGCATTGCCGGCGTGCCGCCCAGCGAAAGCGTGCTGTTGCAAATGGCCGACCTGATCGCTGAGGGAGAGGTCGACGCAGCGGTTGAGTTGGCGATGGACAATGAGCATTTTTACAGTGTCACCCTGAAAAACATGGCCACGCCCTGGACCAACCGGGAGCAGAGCGTGTTTGCCCCGCTTAACGATTACACCGCTACGTTTATCGGCATGGTTCGCGACGGCGAAGATATTCGTGGCCTGCTCTATGACAATGTTCTGTATGTGGGAAACACCAGCGGATTGCCGGCCTACGCCAATGACGACAATCAGCACTACGAGGCGCTGGAAACGCAAGGCCTGTCGCTGGGAGACCCTGAGGTGCTGGTCAAGCGCACCCAGTCGGACGTCAATGGTCTGCCCGCCGAGGCGACCGCGGGGGTGATGACCAGTCGAGCCGCGGCACGCGCCTTCTTTTACGCGGGCACCAACCGCGCCATGTTCCGCTTTACACTGCTGAATCACCTGTGCCGGGATCTGGAGCAGGTGCACGACACCAGTCTCACTCCAGACCGCATCCGCCAGGATGTCAGTCGCAGCCCCGGAGGGGACAGCCGGGTCTTCCTGAACAACTGCATGGGCTGCCACAATGGCATGGATCCCCTGGCCCAGGCCTATGCCTATTACAACTGGGACTATGATGCCGACGCCGATCCTGAGGGCGAGGACGGCCGACTGACCTACAACCGCGAAGGTGAAACGGAAGC
Organism: Marinimicrobium koreense; assembly: GCF_003762925.1. Classification (NCBI taxonomy): domain Bacteria; kingdom Pseudomonadati; phylum Pseudomonadota; class Gammaproteobacteria; order Cellvibrionales; family Cellvibrionaceae; genus Marinimicrobium; species Marinimicrobium koreense. The sequence goes on along the minus strand of NZ_RJUK01000001.1, from coordinate 2,540,859 downwards.
GGAAACCGGCACCCGCGTGGTGCCCAAGTACCACATCAATGCCAATACCTTCCGCTATGGCTACGTGACCATGGATGATCAGTGGGACAACTACTGGCGCGAGGGCAACAACCGGGTGCTGGGCTGGAGTGATGCACTGCCGGGCAGCGGTGAGGGCGCCAAGAGCATGGGCATGGAGCTGGCCCACAGCGAGGCGTTTGCCAGTTGTCAGGTGGAGAAAGTCTTCCGCCAGGTATGTCTGCGCCAACCGGGTAGCCCCGAGGATCACCAGTTGATCGAAACCGCCACCGACAATCTCGCCAGCGCCGGGTTCGATCTGCGCCGCGCGTTTATCGACACCGCTGACTACTGCAAGGGAGAGTGATGATGAACATGATAAAGCACTCTCCAATCGTCCTCGGACTTCTATTCCTGTTGGCAGGCTGTGGCTCCGATAGTGGCAGCGACGTCCAACAGAATGTTGACCCCAACCAGGAACCCCCGGCGGCCACCTACGACGGCCCGGCTCCGCAGACCGATGATGTGCAGCAGTTCAAACTGTCGGTGTGGGATCCACTGGCGGTGGAAAACCGCTGCGGCAGTTGCCATGGCACTGGCGGACAGGAACCCACCTTCGTGCGCGCGGACGATATCAATCTGGCCTATGCGGACATCAATGATTACATCGACCTGGAGCAACCCGCCAATTCCCGTCTGGTGACCAAGGTCGCCGAAGGCCACAACTGTTGGCAGGCCAGTGCCGACGCCTGTGCCGACATCATCGAGGGATACGTTGAGGCCTGGGCCAGTGCCTCCGGTTCGGTCAGTACTCGCGTGGTCTTTGAGGCGCCGGATGATCAGGCCGTGGGCAGCAGTAAAATCATGCCTGCCGAACCTGGCGCTTTTGCCAGCACGGTCTATCCGTTGCTGACCGAATACTGCAGCGAGTGTCACACACGCAGCGCGCCCACGGCACAGCAGCCCTACCTGGGTAGCAGCTCGGTATCTCTCTCTTTCGAAGCGGCGCGCACCCGTATGCGCCTGGATGATCCGGCCGATTCCCGACTGGTGCAACGACTGGGTAACGAGGGCCATAACTGCTGGAGTGACGACTGCCAGAGCGATGCCAATGCCATGACCGCGGCCATTACCGAATTCGCCGACAGTATTGCGGAAACCGAGATCGATCCGGATCTGGTGGTCAGTCGAGCGCTCAGCCTCGGTAACGGTATTGTCGCCAGCAGTGGCGGACGGGTCGATACCCACATTATTGCCAAGTACGAGTTCAAAACCGGTCAGGGTCCCATCGCCTATGACACCAGTGGTGTCGAGCCCGCCGCCAACCTCAATCTCAGTGGTGATGTGCAGTGGATGAGCTCCTGGGGGCTTCGACTGAACAGCAGCGGCAATGACGGCAAGGCCCAGGCGGCCACCAGCGGCAGCCGCAAGCTGCACGACCTGCTCACCGCCACCGGTGAGTACAGTATCGAAGCCTGGGTGATTCCCGACAACGTGACCCAGGGGGACGGCGGTGCGGATACCGCCCGCATTGTCAGTTACTCAGGTAGCAATGATGTACGCAATTTCACTCTGGGCCAGACGCTCTACAATTACGACTTCCTCAATCGCAGCAGCGAAACGGATGTCAACGGTCTGCCCGCACTGTCCACCAATGACGCCGACGAACGCCTGCAGGCCACCTTGCAGCATGTGGTGGCTACTTTTGATCCGGTCAACGGTCGGCGCCTATATGTGAATGGTGAGTTTACCAACGATGAGGATCCTCTGGCGGGCGCCGCGCTGGAAGAGTGGAGCGAAACCTTTGCGTTGGTGCTCGGCAACGAAGTGTCGGGCAGTGATTACGCCTGGAGCGGCAGCCTCCGTTTTCTCGCCATTCACAATCGCTCGCTCGCCCCCGAGGCCATTCGCGCCAACTTTGATGTCGGTGTGGGTGCGCGCTTTTATTTGCTGTTCAACATTTCTGAGTTGATTGACGTTGACGGCGCCTACGTCGCCTTTGAGGTGCAGCAGTTCGACGATTACGGATACCTGTTTGCCGAGCCCTTCTTCCTGACTCTGGGTGATGGCGTGACCGTACCGCCCACCCCGATCAAGGGCATACGCATTGGCGTCAATGGTCGAGAGGCCCCGACGGGTCAGGTATTTGCCGCCCTGGATACCGAGCTGAGTTCCGAAGCGTTTGTCGAGGGGCGTCAACCCCTGTCCGGCCAGGGTGCCGTGATTGAGCTGCAACAGGGGCCGGACAGCGATCAGTTCTTCCTGACCTTTGATCGTCTGGGGGAGCATGAATTCGTTCGCGTGGAGTCCGAACCGCCAGCGCCGGGTAGCCCCCCGGTGATTGAGGATCAACCACGCCTTGGCTTGCGCTCCTTCGCCGCAATCAACGCCACCCTGTCTACCGCCACGGGTATCCCGGCGACCACCGCCTCGGTGGTCGGCACCTATGAAAAAGTCCGCCAGCAATTGCCCACCGCCCCGCAGGTAGACGGCTTTGTCGCTGCGCACCAGATGGGGGTGACCCAATTGGCCGTGGCCTACTGTTCGGCTTTGACCGCAGACAGCGACAAGCGCAGCGACTATTACGCCGGATTTGATTTCAGCGCCGGTGTCAGTGGTGCCTTTGATACCGACGGTCGGTCGGCGGTGATCGAGCCGTTATTGAAACATCTGCTCGCCGCCGAAATTGAAGGCCAGCCGCTGGCCAGCCAGGCGGACCCGGTGGTTCTGCGCACGGAAATGAATGATCTGATTGATCTGATGGCGGTTAGCGGCGGTGATGCCGAGCGCAGCCGTACCATCGTTACCGCCCTGTGTGCGGCGACATTGGGCAGTGCGCTGACGCTGGTGCAGTAACCGGCTTTCAGGAACCGTTATTGATGAACATTGATCTCGACCCAACCCGGAGCAACAAGGCAAACCATTATGGCTAAACGACAGGCTCCTCTGCACCCGGATGCACCGCTGCTACTGGACGGTCACCACCGCCCCATGACCCGGCGGGAGCTGATTTCCCACGGCTTCAAGGCCGGGGCCGGTACCATCGTTGGCGGCTCGTTGAGCGGGCTGATCGTCAACTCCGCCCTCGCCCAAGAGGTGAATCTGGCCAACGATATCGAGCAACTGCGCCAGGACTGCGGCATTGCCAGCACCGGGGCGGGCAAGATTCCGTTTATCTGTTTCGATCTGGCCGGGGGCGCCAATATGGCGGGCTCCAATGTGCTGGTGGGCGGCCCGGGAGGGCAACTGGATTTCCTGAGTACGGCGGGCTACAGCAAGCAGGGCCTGCCGGGGGACATGACCCCTCAATCCTCCACCGAGGATTTTGTGAACACCGATCTGGGCCTGGCGTTTCACAGCGACAGCCAGATGCTCGCCGGCATTCTGGAGCGGGCCGGCGCCCGCACGGAGTTGGTCAACGGCTGTGTGATTCCGGCCCGCTCGGAGAACGATACCGGCAATAACCCCCACAACCCCATGTACGGCATCAACCGCGCCGGTGCCAACGGCGAGCTGCTGGCGCTGATCGGCTCCCGGGCCAACGACTCCGGTGGTAACTCCCTGGCGCCCGCCTCCCTGATCAACCCGGAGGTGCGCCCCACCAAGGTGGACCAGCCCAGTGACGTCACCGGTCTGGTGGATACCGGGGACCTGGTCAACATGCTCAGTCAGGAAGACACGGTGCGGGTGATGGAATCCATGACCCGCATGAGCCGGGCGCGGCTGAATAACCTGAATTTTGGTACTACCGAGGATGAACAGCTCAAGGAACTGCTGAGTTGTGGCTACGTGAAAAGCGCCGATCTGGCGGCCCGCTTCGGCGACCCGGCCTCCATCGACCCGGAAGCGGACCCGGATATCATCGGCCCCAACGGCATTTTCTCGGAAGCCGAATTCATGAGCGACCGGGAGTTCCGGAAAACCGCCTCGGTCATGAAACTGGTGGTGGAGGGCCGCGCGGGCGCGGGCACCGTCACCATGGGTGGCTACGACTACCACACCGGCGACCGGGCCACGGGCGAAATCCGCGACCTGCGCGCCGGGCGCTGCATCGGCGCCTGCCTGGAATACGCCGCCCGTAAAGGCGTGCCGATCATGGTCTATGTGTTCAGCGATGGCTCGGTATTCAGCAACGGCATGATCGACGATTCGCCGGAGGGCCGTGGCAAAGGTGTCTGGACCGGTGACAACCAGCAGACCGCGGCGTCTTTCTTCCTCGTGTACAACCCCAACGGTCGTCCGCAGTTACTGGAGTCTAACGGTGGACCAGAGGCGCATCAGCAGATCGGCTACATGCGCCCCAGCGGCGACGTGGAAACCGCCTCCACCCCGGCGGCCAACAACGTCAACCTGCTGGTGGAAACCGTGGTGCTCAACTACATGGCGTTGCACGGTGAGCAGAGCCGCTTTGGAGACGCGGACAAGTTCCCCCGCAATGGCCTGGGCAATGCCGCCATGATGGATCGACTGACGGCGTTCCAGCCAATTTGTAACGGCACCATCAATAATCCGGTATAACCTTTTGAACTTTTTCGCGCCCGCGCAATTCGCCTCGGACCTTGCTCTGGGGGCTGCGGGAGGGTAGACCATTCCGAGACACGCCGTGAACCCATCCATGGGGGCTCGACACCCGCCATCCAGGCGGGTGACGGTCCCGGAATGGTCTACCCTCCCTCCGCAGAGCGAGCGTAACGTTTCGGGAAATAGGACCCACGCCAAAATCGTCCTGTGGCACTGAGGGCTTCCCCTTCTCGGCCCGGGCTGTGATCTGCCTACACTAGGCCCACCGTATTGTTTGGGTGACGCTCAATCTCTGCTAATCTCATAGGTGGAGGTGGCAACCCATGAGATGGAATCGACGCGGTTTTACCTTACTACGGCCAGGGCTGCTGCTCTGGCTGGCCTTGCTGATGCTGGGCGCCTTCGGCCTGCAGGCCCAGGAAACGGACGATACGTCGTCTGCCGGCCCCCATGTGGCCGAACTCACCATTGACGGACCCATCGGGCCCGCCACCAAAGACTATATTCTGCGCTCCATCGACACCGCCCATGAAGCCGGCGCCCACGCCGTGCTGATCCGCATGGACACCCCCGGTGGCCTGGACGCCGCTACCCGCGACATGATCAAAGGCATTCTCGCCGCCCCCCTGCCGGTGATCACCTACGTCCATCCCGCCGGCGCCCGCGCCGCCAGTGCCGGCACCTATATCCTTTACGGTAGCCATGTTGCCGCCATGACCCCCGCTACCAGCCTCGGCGCTGCGACCCCGGTGCAGATGGGCGGCCTGCCCACGCCGCCTTCGGGGGAGCAAGAGCCGGCGGACGATGGCAGTGAGGACTCCGGCGAAGAATCCTCGGAAAAGTCTCCCCAACCCGGTAGCGCCATGGAGCGCAAGGTAATCAATGACTCGGTGGCCTTTATCCGCGGCCTGGCGGAGCGCTATGACCGCAATGCCGACTGGGCTGAAAAAGCCGTGCGCGACGCGGTGAGCCTGACCGCCAGCGAAGCCCTGGAGCAGAACGTGATCGATCTGGTGGCCGACAACCGCGAGGATCTTCTGGCGCAACTCGATGGCCGCGAGGTCAAATTGGAAAGCGGCCCATTCACCCTTCAGACGGCGGATCTGCCCATAGTGAGTTATGCGCCGGATTGGCGCAGTGAGTTACTGGGCATAATCACCAATCCGCAGATTGCCTCGATTCTGCTGTTGATCGGGGTCTATGGGCTGATACTGGAAGGTTATAACCCGGGCGCCCTGGTGCCCGGTGTGGTCGGCATCATCTGTCTGCTGCTTGGGCTCTATGCGCTGCAGGTGTTGCCGGTGAATTATGCGGGGCTGGCGCTGATCGTGCTCGGGGGCATACTCATACTGGCGGAAGCATTCCTGCCCAGCTTCGGGGTACTCGGCATAGGCGGAGTGATAGCTCTGGTGATGGGGTCCATCATGCTGGTGGATACCGACGTGCCGGGTATGGAGGTGTCCTATGAGATTGTGGGTGCGGTGGCCGCTGTGGGATCACTGGTTGTGCTGGGCATTGTCACCATGGTCGGTCGTAGCTTGCGAATGCCGCGCAAGGATGTCAGCCACGCCATGGTGGGTCGGGTTGCGGACGTTACCCAGGTAGGTGAAGAGCATGCAACGGTTCGTATTGATGGCGAGTTCTGGACAGTGTCCAGCGAACAACCACTGAAGCCTGGCGACACGGTGGAGGTGGTGTCGCAGGACGGTTTGCACTTGAGGGTACGCCCTACCGGTCAGTAAAGGGCGGCTGGCACTTTTATCCAAGAACGGAGATTCCCTATGTTATACGAATATTTCTTTGGTCTACTCATCACGTTTGTGGTGTTACTGCTCGCCTATGCAATTCGCATTCTGCGCGAGTATGAACGGGGAGTGGTATTCATGTTGGGCCGTTTTCAGAAGGTCAAAGGCCCCGGTCTGGTAATCATCATTCCTTTCATCCAGACCATGGAGAAGGTGGACTTGCGTACCATTGTCATGGACGTGCCGAGTCAGGACGTGATCAGCCGGGACAACGTCTCGGTGAAGGTGAATGCAGTGGTTTACTTTCGAGTGGTTGACCCGGAGAAGGCGATCATCAATGTGGAGCATTACTACGAAGCCGTCAGTCAGTTGGCCCAGACCACGCTGCGCTCGGTACTGGGTAAACACGAGCTGGATGAAATGCTCTCCGAACGCGACAAGCTGAACCAGGATATTCAGGAAATTCTGGACCAGAGCTCCGATACCTGGGGTATCAAGGTCAGCAACGTGGAAATCAAACACGTCGACCTGGATGAGAGCATGATCCGGGCGATTGCCCGTCAGGCTGAGGCCGAGCGCTCCCGGCGTGCGAAAATCATTCACGCCGAGGGTGAGTCACAGGCCGCGGCCAAGCTGACCGATGCGGCGGTGGAGCTGTCCCGCAACCCCAATGCGATGACCCTGCGCTACCTTCAGACGTTGATTGATATCGCCGGCGAAAAGAACTCCACCATTGTGTTTCCGCTGCCGGTAGATATGTTGGGCAGCATCATGGAGCAGTTCAAATCCAAGGGGTCGTAAGGTGTTTCGGCTGTGGAAACGGCGGATGCGGGCCTCGCCCTTATCCGCCCTACGCGAATCTATACCGCTGCGCTCGGCTGTAGGGCGGATAAGCCGCAGGCGCATCCGCCGTAAAACGACGCTAACCACCCACCATCACTCATTCTCCTGCCGCGCGTACACCTCCACCGCCTCGGTCTCATCAATCACCACATCCACATTGATGGGCTGACAGCATACCTGGCAGTCCTCCACATAAGACTGCTCGCTGATCGACGGATCGATCAACAGGGTGATCACTTCATCGCAATACGGGCAGTGGATGTTTTTCTCGATCTGTTCAGACATAACCGCCTCTCCCTATAGATAGCGCCTTGTTCTTGGACGTTTGTCGATCCCGGGTGTTCCCGGGTGGCTCAAAGCGTGGGGATTGCCGCCATTAATTGGCGAGTGTATTCGGTTTTGGGTGCTTCGAATACGGCTTTTGCATCGCCTGATTCAACCATCTTGCCGGCCTTCATGATCATTACCCGATGACTCAGGGCCCGCACCACACTCAGGTCGTGACTGACAAACAGGTAACTCAGGCGTCGCTCGCGCTGCAAGCGGCGTAAAAGATCAATAATGTCTTTCTGGACCGAGCGGTCGAGCGCCGAGGTGGGTTCATCCAGAATCAGTAACTTGGGGTCGAGTATCAGCGCCCGGGCAATGGCAACGCGCTGGCGCTGGCCGCCGGAAAACTCCCCCGGGTAGCGGTGGCGAGTGGCGGGGTCCAGTTGCACCGCCTCCATGGCGCGTACCACCTCGCGGTCCAGCTCGTCGGCGTTCATTGAGGTGTGTACCCGCAATCCTTCCGCGATGATCTGGCTGACCGACATGCGCGGACTCAGGCTGCCGTAGGGGTCCTGAAAAATAATCTGCAGACGCCGCCGCAGTGGTCGCATCGCCTTGTGGTCCAGAGCGTTGAGATTGAAGCGCTGCTCGCCTTCCTCGTTGAACCAGATGTCGCCCCGGCTGCCAATCAGCCTCAGCAGGGCGCGGCCCAACGTGGTTTTTCCGGAGCCACTTTCACCCACAATACCCAGGGTTTCCCCGGCGCGAATCGACAGGCTGATATCGTCAACCGCTTTGACGTGATTATACACACGTTTGAAAACGCCGCGGGTCATCGGGAACCAGACGCGCATCTGATCGGCGCTTAAAATCGTTGGGGCATCATCGGGGACCGGCTCGGGCTCGCCTCTGGGCTCGGCATCAAGCAGTCGACGGGTGTACTCATGTTTGGGCTGTTTGAAAACCTCCCGGGTGGGTCCGGTTTCCACCACTTCGCCCGATTGCATGATCGCGACCCGGTCCGCGAGCTGGCGGACAATGGCCAGATCGTGAGTGATGAACAGTACCGCCATATTCAGTTCTTGCTGCAGATCCTGAATCAGCTTCAACACCTGCGCCTGAATGGTGACATCCAGTGCCGTGGTGGGCTCATCGGCGATCAGCAGGTCCGGCTCGTTGATCAGCGCCATGGCGATCATCACCCGTTGGCGTTCACCGCCACTGAGTTCGTGAGGCAGGGCATCGAGTCGTTGCTCGGGATTGCGCAGGCCGACCCGATGTAACCACTTCAACACCGTGGGGCGGGCATTCTTGCGGGCAGTGCCGTTATGCAGAAACAGGGCTTCGGCCAGCTGTTTTTCGATGCTGTGCAGCGGGCTGAGGCTGGTCATCGGCTCCTGGAAAATCATACTGATGCGCGCGCCGCGAATCGGGCGAAGGTCCCGTTCTTCCAGGCGCAGCAAATCCCGACCTTCAAAATAGACGGCGCCATCGGTGTAGCGGGCGCTGTGCTCCGGCAGCAACCGGAGAATGGATTGAGCGGTAACGGATTTGCCGGAGCCGCTTTCCCCCACCAGCGCTAGGGTTTCGCCTTTGGCGATGGCGAGGCTGACGCCGGAGACGACGGTTTTATAGGCATCTCCGGTGCGGAACTGGACGGACAGTCGGTCAATATTCAGTAGTATTTCGGTCATGGCGTCACCGGGTCCGATTGGGGTCGAGGGCATCGCGAGCGGCTTCACCGACGAACACCAGCAGGGTGAGCAACACGGACAGCACGACAAACACCGAAAGCCCGATCCAGGGGGCGTGCAGATTGTTTTTCCCCTGGCTGACCATTTCTCCCAGAGAGGGCGAGCCGGGTGGCAGGCCAAAGCCGAGAAAATCCAGCGCGGTCAAACTGGTGATCGAGCCAACCATGATGAACGGCAGGAAGGTGACCGTGGCCACCATGGCGTTGGGCAGCAAATGCCGGAACATCAGGGCGCGATCCGATACCCCGAGTGCCCGGGCCGCCTGTACGTAGTCAAAATTACGGGCTCGCAGAAACTCCGCGCGCACCACGCCCACCAGCGCCATCCAGCCGAACAACAGCAAAATGCCGAGCAGAATCCAGAAACTGGGTGGGACAAAACTGGCAATGATGATCAGCACGAACAGTGTTGGCACACTGGACCAGACCTCCAGCAGGCGCTGCCCGAACAGATCAACTTTTCCCCCGTAAAAACCCTGCACGGCGCCGGCGGCAATGCCGACAATGGAGGTCAGTACGGTCAGGATCAGACCGAATACCACGGAGATGCGAAAGCCGTACAGTAGGCGGGCAACTATGTCCCGGCCCTGGTCGTCGGTGCCGAGCCAGTTTTCGCCCGTGGGGGCGCTGGGTGCTGGCGAGGGGAGGTCGTAGTTGATGGTGCGGTAGTTGAAACGGATCGGGGGCCAGAGCATCCAGCCGTCGTCGTTGATCAATTCGGCGATATAGGGGTCCCGGTAATCGGCGTTAACGGCGAAGTCACCGCCGAACTCCACCTCGGTGTAGTCGTTCAACAGCGGAAAATAGAGCTCGTCCTGAAAACTGATGAGGATGGGCTTTTCATTGGCAATCAGGTCGGACAGCAGACTCACGGCAAACAGCGCCAGAAAAACCCATAGGCTCCAGTAGCCGCGCCGGTTGTTGCGAAACCGATGCCAGCGCTCTTGATTGAGTGGGGTCATGGTCAAGCGCAACTCCTAACGGGATTCAAAATCAATGCGGGGGTCCACCCAGGTGTACGCCAGGTCACTGATAATCCCGATCAGCAGACCCAGCAGGCCAAAAATGTACAGGGTGCCGAACATTACCGGATAGTCCCGCTGCAGGGTGGACTCAAACCCGAGCAGGCCCAGACCCTCCAGGGAGAAAATCACCTCAATCAGCAGTGATCCAGCAAAAAACATACTGATAAAAGTGGCCGGGAATCCGGCGATCACAATCAGCATGGCATTGCGGAATACGTGCTTGTACAGAATACGTTTTTCGGTCGCACCTTTGGCTTTGGCCGTCATGACGTACTGCTTATTGATTTCATCCAGAAACGAGTTCTTGGTCAGCATCGTCAGGCTGGCGAAACCACCGATGGTCAAGGCGAGCACGGGCAATGCCATATGCCAGAAGTAATCGAGGATTTTCTGGTACCAGAGCAGTTCGTCAAAGTTCTCCGACACCAGGCCACGCAGTGGAAACCAGTTGAAGTAGGAGCCGCCGGCAAACAGGATGATCAACAGAATGGCAAACAGGAAGCTCGGGATGGCGTTGCCGATGACCACCACCCAACTGGTCCAGACATCAAACCGGGAGTGATGTCGCACGGCTTTGCGGATGCCCAGCGGAATGGAGATGGCATAGATCAATAGCGTGCTCCACAGCCCCAGTGACAGAGAGACCGGTAAGCGTTCGATGACCAGCTCGATTACCGAACGGGCACGAAACAGGCTGTCACCGAAGTCAAACACCAGATAGTCCTTGAGCATGATGACGTAGCGTTCCCAGAGCGGCTTATCGAACCCGAACTGCCGTTCGATCTCGGCGATCACCTCCGGGTCCAAGCCTCGTGCAGCTCGGCTGTCCCCGGAGCTTTGAGCGACTTCGCCCGAGGCGGCACCACTGACGCGATCCAGGTCCGTGCCTTGCACATCCAGCGCGGTTGCCAGCATCTGCTCCACTGGGCCGCCGGGGGCGGCCTGGACAATAAAAAAGTTGAGCGTGATGATGGCCAGCAGGGTGGGGACGACCAACAGCAGCCGGCGAATGAGATAGGCGGTCACGACAACTTACTCCGCGTTAAACGACCCACTAGCGCTTGAGTTTCTTCGCTTTTTCGTCGTCAAACCACCAGGTGCTCAACCCAATGGCGTATTCGGGCCGCTTCTCCGGACGAGCGAACTGGTTCCAGTAGGCGATCCGGAAGTAGCTGGAGTGCCAGTGGGGAACCAAATAGAAATTCCAGCGCGCGACACGATCAAAGGCGTGGCCGTAGGCGAGCAGCCTATCGTCGTTCTGCTGGTTTTCTTCGATGCCCCGTATCAGGGCATCAATCACGGGGTCCTGGACTCCTGCCTGGTTATAGGTGGAGTCCACATAGTCCGAATGCCAGGTAATGCGCATATTCGGGTGAGGGTAGGGATTGGCCCGGTAGCCCTGGAAAATCATATCGTAATCCCGGGAACGCAATCGGTTCAGAAACTGGGTGCTGTCGACCTGGCGCAGGTTCATGGTAATGCCCAGGCGCTCAAGGTTGCGCTTGAACGGCAGACCGATTCTCTCGCCCGAAGAGGAGTAAATCAGCAGTTCAAATTCAAACGGCTTGCCGCTCTCCCCATGCACCATTTTGCCGTCTTTCAGCTCCCAGCCAGCATCCTTCAGTAGCGCCATGGCTTTGCGCAGCGCCGGACGAATATTGCCCGAGCCATCGGTCTGGTTGGGTACCCAGACCTTGCCGAACACCTCTTCCGGGAGCTGATCACGGAACGGCTCCAGAATGCTCATTTCCCGTTCGGAGGGCTCGCCCTCGGCCATGTAGGGCGTATTCTGAAAAAAGCTGTAAGTGCGTTGATACTGATCGTAAAACAGATTTTTGTTCATCCATTCGAAATCCAGCGCATAGTTGATCGCCTGGCGCACGCGCCGGTCGGCAAACAGCTCGCGCTGGATATTGAACACAAACCCCTGGGCGGGCTGAGGAATATCGTGTGCCAGCTCGTCTCGCTGAATATCGCCGCGGGTTACCGCTGCCACGTCGTAATCTTCAGCCCACTGCTTGGCCACATTTTCCTGACGGAAATCGTATTCACCCGCTTTGAAGGCCTCCAGGGCGACATTGGTGTCCCGGTAGTAGTCGTAGCGCATGGTTTTGAAGTTATTGAGACCCTTGCGGCTGGGCAGGTCGGCCGCCCAATAATCGTCTACCAGCTCATAGGTGACGCTCTGGCCCATTTTGTACTCGCTGATGCGATAGGGGCCGCTGCCCACCGGTGGCTTGTCCAGCGGCTCGGACAGATCCCGGTCCTGCCAGTAGTGAGCGGGAAATACCGGAAAATCCACGAGGTTCTGTATATCTTCCCGGCTGGGGGTCTCAAAATGAAACTTGACCCGGTGATCGTCCAGCACCTCCGCTTGAATCACATTTTTGTAGTGGTTGCTGACAAAGGGCACCCCCTGATCCATCAGTTTGTCAAACGTGAAGGCGACATCCTTGGCGGTAATCGGTTTACCGGCCTGATCCCGGGCTTCCGGATTGATATTGAAAATCACCCAGGCGTAGTTCTCGGGGTATTCCAGGCTTTCGGCGATCAGCGGGTAATAAACGCCAATCTCGTCGTCGCTGGCCGCCATCAGGGGGTCATACAGTTCGACCGAAGTTTCTGCATCGCCCCTTTGGGCGTAGCGATTGAAACTATCGTAAGTGCCGATCGCCGCCAGAACGATTTGTCCCCCTTTGGGGGCATCGGGATTGACGTAATCGAAGTGCTCGAAGTCGGGTCCGTATTTGGGCTCACCCCGGGCGGCGAAGGCGTGGCTTTTTATTATGGGCGTCGCGGCTGACTCGGCGGGTGATTCGGTCTCGGCCATGGCGGAAACGTTCAGTAGCAGCAGGGCGAATAGCGAGCCGTTCAGGGCGCGAAGGGTCTGGCGGTAGAAGCCCGGACGAAGTTGATCGAACATGGTAATCCTCATCATGATGAAGCCGGTAGCTCAGGCGGTTAGAACTCCGCACGTCGAATGGGTTCAAGGCTAAGGCAATTTAGCGCCAATTTCCATGGTTATGGGTGTAACAGGTCGGACACCCGCGCCCGCAGTGTCGGCACCACCTCCGCCTCAAACCACGGATTACGCCGCAACCACAGGTTGTTGCGCGGGCTGGGGTGGGGCATGGGCAGCTTATCGGGCCAGTAGTCCCGCCAGTTGGTCACCCGCTGGGTCAGGCTTTCGCGGCTCTTGCCCAGATGGTAGGCGTGGGCGTATTGGCCGATCACCAGGGTCAATTCCAGGTTGGGCAGTTGCGCCAGCAGGTGGTGGTGCCAGGTCTGGGCACATTCGGGCCTCGGCGGCAGGTCGCCGGAGCGGCCCTTGCCCGGGTAGCAGAAGCCCATCGGGATGATGGCCAGTTGGGTGGGGTCGTAAAAGGTTTCGCGGTCGATGCCCATCCAGTCCCGGAGCCGGTCGCCACTGGGGTCATTGAACGGCAGCCCGGTATCGTGCACCCGCCGTCCGGGCGCCTGAGCGGCTACCAGGATGCGGGCGTCCGGGTGAAACTGCAGGACCGGCCGGGGCCCCAGGGGGAGTGAGGGGGCACACAGGGTGCAGCGGCGAACGTCGTCCAGCAGTGGTTGCCAGTCGTCGTAGGATGTTGGCAAGCGAGTACCTCTCTCGGTGGTCTGGGCTCGGGAAATTGTAAAGCCTTTAGCGCGCCCCTGTCGTGCCGGATGATGGGTTGAGTTTTATGCCAGCCCCGATGGCCTGTGGACTTTTGTGCCCACTTGTTGAAATGTCGGTCACGGGTTGTACGAGATGTGTCCGGCTTCATATTTTTTTCCCGCCAAAAACACGAAGCTACCGTCGATCCCAACCCGTTTCGGCACCAGAGCCGTAAGGCTTTGTGGGATTGTTGTACCCGAAATCGTTATTTAATAATTGACTATAAGAGGGACTATCTATGCGGTACCAATCGTTGTTATTCGGTTCATTTACCCTGATGTTGTCCGCCAGTGTGATGGGGCATGGCGTGATGTCGGAACCGGCGTCACGCAACTGGACCTGTGGCGCTATCACCAAACCTGATACAGCTCCGGCGGGCAGTGCCTGTGCTGAAGCATTTGAAGGTGACTTCCAGGGCGGTTACCAGTTCATGAGTGTGCTCACTCACGATCTGGGTCGTAAAGGTGTGTCTCCGTTGCCGGACAATGTCTGTGGCTTCGACAGTGAGACCTGGCAGGGCGGCGCCACCCCGTGGGACAAGCCCATTGACTGGCCCACCAATGAAATCAGCCCCGGGCCTCTGACCATCACCTGGGACATTTCCTGGGGCCCGCACTTTGATGACACCGAAGAATTCGTCTACTACATCACCAAGCCGGATTTCCAGTATGAGGTGGGCAAGCCGCTGACCTGGGACGACTTTGAGAGTGAGCCTTTCTGTGACCTCACCGGCTATGACGACACAAACCCCGGCGCCACGCCGAACATTACACCGGAGAAGGGCAGCTCGCTGTTCCATACCGAGTGTGTGGTGCCGGAGCGTACCGGGCGGCATGTGATCTACGGGGAATGGGGGCGCAACTACTATACCTACGAGCGCTTCCACGGCTGTATTGACGTGCAGTTCGATGGTGACAACGGGGGCGATCCGCAACCGGATCCGGTCGTGGCTGATCTGACCGCTTCGCCGGCAAACAGCGTGTTTGCCGGTGCCGGCGAGATTCAGCTCAGCGCCTCTGGCTCATCCGGCAGCAACCTCAGCTATAACTGGAGCGTCGAAGCCAGCAACAGCGCTCTGTACTCCCTGAGCAGTACTTCGGACGCCAGCACGGTACTGACTCTGGCCGAGCCGCAGTCTGAGAGCGACGTGACCGTCCGGGTTCAGGTCAGCAATGCCGATGGTTCGGACACTGACGCCTTCAGCTTCAGTCACGTACCCTCCACCGGCACCAGTTGGGAAGATGTGGCACCGCTGACCAACGCGGCGCAAACGCTCAGTGCGGGCGACGAAGTGCAGTTGCGCCTGGTGACCAATGAGGGGACGGATGTTTACCTGCCGAGCACACCATTTGTGGTCGACAATGGTGACGCCGCCGTCTGGACCTATGAGCTCGCTCAGGCCGTCAATGGGGAGAACACCGATGTACGGGTTGGTGTGCTGAACGATGACGGTGACGTCGAGCCGACTCAGAGCGCCACGGAAAACCGTGTGTACGCGCAAGTGCCGTCCGCCTACAGCGGCGCCTTCCTGCAGGTGGACGAAGCGGATGATGGTGACGGTGGTGACAACGGAAACGGCGGCGCTACTTGCGAGTACGTTATCAATAGCGACTGGGGCTCCGGTTTCGTGGCCGGTATTGTGATTACCAATAACGGTTCCGAGACCATCAACGGTTGGGAAGTGTCCTGGGATTACAGCGGCAACACCCAGGTGACCAATGGTTGGAGTGCCGAACTGTCGGGGACGGGCCCGTACACGGCGAGCAATATGAGCTGGAATGCGAGTATTGCACCGGGAAGCTCTGTGGAATTTGGCTTCCAGGGTACCGGCAGTGCTGAAACCCCCGAGGTGACCGGCGACATCTGCGACTGATCACCGGGAGTGTGAGCAAAAAAAATCCGGGGGTGGTGTCACCCCCGGATTCTTTTTAGCGTCGTCAGATCAGCTCCGGCGGGATACCAGGCGAATCCCGGCTAGCGCCAGCAACATCAACAACAATCCGGAATTGGCACTGCCGCTGCTGCCGCGATCCGGTTCGGGAGATTCATTGTCCCCATCGGTATCGTCGTCATTGCCGCCGTCGGTGTCGTCATCGTCGCCGGTATCGGCCTGGGCAATCTGGAACACCGCGGTGGTCCGTGCGGGTACCGTAAAGGTACCGGTGTCGGCATCAAAGGTGGCGCCCTTAACGGTTTCATCGTTGGACGCCTGCTGCAGCGGATGCAGTTCCCACCCTGCTTCGGTCCAGTCTTCGGAGCTCAACGTCTGAGCGTCCACATGGGCATTGAAAAATACCATCACCGCATCCCGTTCCGGGTCGAGGTCTTCACTGCCATCGGCAATGTGCATGGCGACCAGTGCCGGTTTCTGCTCGGTACCGGTGTTGTGGAAACTCACCTGTTCGTTAATCGCAGCGCCGGTTTCCAGGCGGAACAGTTTTGAACTGTGACGGATGGCCAGCATTTCTTTGAAGTGCGCCAGGCTGCTCAGGATATGCGCCTCGTCCACCGCCAGAGTCTCATCCGCCAGCCGGGGCTGAATCGTATCCCAGCTCGCTTCGGTGGAGTGGGCCGGCGGCAGGCCACGGCCCCAGCCGTTCTGCTGATAGCTGTAATCCAGCAGATTGAACCAGTCGCCGGAATCGTAGCTGTCACGATCCATGGACTTGGAACGCATCAGCTCCTGGCCTGCTTGCACGAACGGAACGCCCTGAGCGAGCAACGCCAGGCTGGTACCCATGTTGTGCACCCGTACCCGATCTTCCGGAGTACGATCCAGCGGGATCTTGTACTGGTTGATGTCGAACAGGGTTTCGTTGTCGTGCTTCTCGATATAATTGATTGACTCCTGCGGGTCCAGCGTGTAGCCCACGGCGGCGCCGTAATCACCGGTCACCTCGTTCCCCTGCCAATCGATAAACGCAAAGTCTTTGAGGCTACCGGCCAGACCAATGCGGATGCGGTCGGTACTGGTCAGCAACCACTCCAGCTCGTCGGCGCTACCGTCATTCTCGGCATTGGGGTCGTAATACAGACCATTGATGAAACTCTGGTTGATGACATGATTGACGTCGCTGTCAAACGGGCTTCCGCCGCGTACCGCGTCGCGGAAGCGATCGTTGAACGTGCCCACACCAGTGCCGGCCATATTGATCTGGGTGGCCTGTTCAAAGCGGGCATTGTCGGCCACTTCACCGAAGTTCCAGCCTTCGCCATACAGGTAAATATGCTCACCATTAACACCGTGATCTTCCTCGGTCAGTGTGGCCAACTGCTCCTTTACCTTGAGAATATTGGCTTTGCTGTGATGGCCCATGAGGTCAAAGCGGAAGCTGTCGACCTTATACAGCTCGGCCCAGGTCATCAGTGAGTCCACCATGAACTTTTCCATCATGGCGTGCTCGGAGGCGGTGTTTTCACAGCAGGTGCTGCGCTCGATATTGCCGCTGCTGTTCAGGCGGTGGTAATAACCGGGTACCACTTTATCCAGAACGGATTTGTCCCCCAGGCCGGATTGGCTGGTGTGGTTGTAGACCACATCGACCACCACTCGCAGTCCGGCTTCATTCAGTGCCTGTACCATTTCGCGGAATTCGAGAATGCGGGCCACGCCATCCGGGTCGGTGGCGTAACTGCCTTCCGGGGTGTTGAAGTGGTGCGGGTCGTAACACCAGTTAAAGGCATCGCTGCCGCGAATCGCATTGACCGCCGCCTGCTGCTCGGTGCTGTCCGGGGCGTACTGGGACAGGTCGTCTTGAAGTGTTAGCTGGTCGGCCGGATCTTCCGGAATGGTGGCACAGTCGTTGACGGGAAGCAGGTGGACGTGACTTAGGCCGACTTCCTGCAGGGACTTCAGGTGGGTCATGCCCAGGCTGTCCGAGACGGTAAAGGCCTTGAACTTGCCGCGATAGGCTTCCGGTACTTCACTGTCGCTGACACTGAAGTCGCGTACATGCACTTCGTACACCACCATGTCTTCGGGTGCGGTGAAGGTCGGCTTCGCCAGGTTATCCCAGCCCTCGGGCTTGAGGTCGTCATCATCCAGGTTGACCAGCTGGCTGCGCTGGCCGTTGGTGCTCGCGCTCAGGGTGTAAGGGTCGGTCACGCGGTTGGTTTCAATGTTTCCGGTCTGCGGGACGTACACTTCCACGTCGAACTGATAGTACTGCCGATCCCAGTTCGCATCGCCGGTGATACTCCACACGCCGGTCTCTGCGTTGAACGTCATGGGGAGCTCGGTGGGCGCGGTATCCGTGTGGCTGTCGGGGTAAAGAAGGAAAGTGACGTTCTGTGCGGTCGGAGCCCACAGATGCACACTGGGGACATCACCGTCATACACCGGGCCCAGGTCGCCGTCATAGGTGTACAGGTCATCCAGCACGCCCGGAATCTGCACGCCGGTGGCATCGACCAGGCTGCCGTCCTCGTTGCTGGCCGACACGGCGATCTGCCCTTTCAGAATGTCACCAATCTGTTCGAGGTCCGCCTCGGCAATGGTGAACACGGGGTAGTTGGCCAGGTGGGGGAATTTTTCGGCCAGCGCATCACTCATGTCATTGGCATCGTGGGTCAGCGTGATGGCTTCGCCGCCAGAAATGCCCTCGGGGCTGCTGGTCATGTCCGCCTGAGGATCGAAGTGCAGTTGTACATTGGCGTCCGGTGTGACCGCGAAGGCAATGGTGTTCTCGTTCAGCCAGTACGCTTTGGATTGGCTCAGATCGCCAGCGGAAATCACATCGCCCACGTACACACTATTGTCCAGGCTGTTGTAGGTGAAGGTGACTTCTTCGCCGTCCGCTTCAACGGTAAAAGGCACATTGCCACCGTCTACACCGTAGCTCACGTCCCAGGTTTCGTTCAGGGCGATTTTTGCCTCGTAGTTTCCGGGGGGAATATCAGTGGTGGTGTATTGGTAGATGCCGGTGTTGTTGATGTCCTGAACCCAGGCAATCATGCAGTCCGGCGCCCAATTGCTTTCGCAGCCCAACGCTTGTTGGAAGTCGCCGACCGCGGCCGCGATGACGTCATTGACACTATCGGCGACCCAATGGCTCTCGTGGCTGTAGTAAAAACGGACGTCCTGCTCTTCTGGCACGCCCAGCGGAATGTTGTCACCGCCGGAGGTGGCATTCGCACCGTAGTTTTCATCCCAACCGCCATTGATGGCTGCCTTGTATTCGTAATCCCCGGCCGGAAGCGTGAAGCTGCCGCGCCAGATACCATCCGCGTCTTCGTCAAGGGCGGCATCGGTACAGTCCGGTTGCCACTCGCCCGGGCAGCCCATCGCGGGGTTGAGATTACCCGGGATGCTGACACTTGAGGGGTCTGAGGTATGGTCGGCTTGAGCGCCGATCGCCAGAGCGATCATGGGTAGGGCGCGTGCGCTATGCATTAGCCACCGGGGCATTGCCCGGTCGTTGCGGGTGTTATCGTTCATTATTGTATCTCCAAGCTTACTGGTTACTGTTATGTTTATTGGTACCCGACCGGACAGGATCGACAGCACGAACGGCCGGGTAAAAAAAAGGCGCAGTAGACTGCGCCAAAGTTTCCCAACACAAAGCAATGAGAGAGTAGGGTAAAACCGTAAGGTTTCAAAAAGCGGCCCAAGAGTGATCCTGGGCTGGCAAGGAAGGAGAGTTCCCAAACCATGAATTCATCGTAGAACGGGGCGACGGACTGCTCAATAGCCTGCATACGTATGCAGTTCGTCGGACCGTAATGAATACGTATGCATTTTCTGCGCGGCGGGGATTTCGAGTTATCCTTCGGGTGCCTTGAACCGGCGTTACCGCATTTGGTTCTAAAAATGGCCCATTGCCATAATTCCTTTTGATAAATATCAGGTCGCTTATGAAAGTATTTTTACCGCTCTGGTGCTTTGTAATGCTACTGACCGGGTGCGTGTCCGCCGCGCCCGAGCACCGGCTGATTGATGACGATCTTTCGTTCGGGACGCTTCATCGTTATGAAGCCTTTCCGTCCGACCAGGTTCCCGCACGCACGGTCGATGTCTGGCTGCCGCCAGGGTATGACCCGCAAACGAACCGACGTTATCCGGTCATCTACGCGCAGGACGGTCAGAACCTGTTTCGAGCAGAGGAATCTTACGGCGGTGAGGAATGGGGGCTGGATGAAACCCTGGCGCGTCTGGCGGATGAGTCTGATATCGCGCTTCCGATTGTAGTGGCCATCTGGAACACGCCGGAGCGATTTGCCGAATACATGCCTGAACAAGCGCAGACTCAAAGCGCGGTGTCCATGGGCATACACGGTGTTCCGGATGTGGCGCAGTCAGCGTTGCGGGCCGATGCTTATCTGCGCTTCCTCGTCGAGGAAGTGAAACCGTTTATCGACCGGCACTACGCTACCAAAACGGACCTCAAGCATACCGTCATCATGGGCTCCAGCATGGGGGGCTTGCTGTCGGCCTATGCCGTTGCGGAGCATCCGGACGTTTTTGGCGCCGCTGCCTGTCTGTCGAGCCATTGGCCCGCCGGCGATGGTGCCTTGATCCGGTATCTTGAAACCCATCTGCCGGAGCCGGGCGTTCACCGTTGGTACTTCGATCATGGCACTGAAACGCTGGATGCGGCCTACGAACCCTATCAGCGGGACATGGACCGTATCATGGTGGCCAAAGGTTATCGGCGCGGTGCGCACTGGCAGAGCCTTCGCTTTGACGGCGCGCCTCACAGTGAAGCGGCGTGGCGCGCCCGGCTGGGTATTCCGCTGCGGTTTCTGTTGGATATTGACTAGCGTTCAAGTTCCAGCACGACAGATGATAGTGGCTCCAGGTGGAGCGCGGTGCCCGCGCCTTGCTCGTCCACCGTCAGGGTCGCTTTGCGATCTGGATTGAGCCGATCCCGAAGCGGGTACTGCCCCGGCACTAACTGCCACTCCGCGATCAGTTCGCGCGGGAGCCTCAAGGCCACCTCGGTTGCTGCCTGGTCGCCGAAGTGACTGACAAGCAGCCACCGTTGTGGGCCCGACCAACGGGCCCAGGTGTAAAGCTCGGCAGTGTAGCTATTGCTGTGCTCACGCTGGTAGTCGTGCAGGTCCATGATCTCACCACCGGCGGCGGGCTCCTCCCGTGCCAGGCGTAACACGCGCTGATAAAACTCGCGCAGCGCGGCCTCTTGCTCGCTGAGCTGGCCACCGTCAAAGGCGCCGTCGTTCATCCAGCGTTGGTGGGCGGGCACGCCCCAGTAGTCGAAAATGGTGGTCCGGCTGGCTTTGCCGAAACCGGCATCTTCATCGGCGTCTTCGCCCACTTCCTGTCCGAAATAGATCATCGCCGGGCCCCGTCCCCAGAGCGCGGAGACCACCATGGCCGGCTTGCCTTTTTGTGCGTCGCCCGCAAATTCCGGGTGGGCAATGCGTTGCTCATCGTGGTTCTCGAGGAACAGCAGCATGTGCTGATCGATGTCCGCGAGCGCGTCGCGCACCGGAGGCAGGGTATCGGTACCGGCTTCGCCGCGCATGATGGGCTTCAGAGTATCGTAGATATCCACCTTGGCGTAGAGGTAGTCCATCTTCCCCAGGTGAATGTAATCGCGGTAGGCGTCCGGATTGTAAATTTCCGCGAGCAGAAAGGCGTCGGGGTATTTCACTTTGATGGAGGCGTTCAGAAAGCTCCAGAATTCCACCGGTACCATTTCCGCCATGTCGTAACGGAAACCATCAACGCCCTTGTCTAGCCAGTAATGGGCAATGTCGCGCATCTTGTACCAGGAGTCCGGCAGGTCCTGCTCTTGCCAATAAGCGTGATGAGCCTGGATTGACCGTTCGGCATAGTCGTCCGGCAGACGCGGGAAGTCGTTGGTACCGTCGGGTCTTACCCCGTAATTGATTTTTACGGTTTCATACCAGTCGTTGAAATCCGGCTGGGCGGCGCGGGCGCCGTTGCCGGTCCACTTGGCCGGATTCTCCCCGAACTCGCCGTCGGCAAGCGGGTGAACATCGCCGCCCAATGGCTGGTAACCGCCCTCGGGCTCGGGGACTCTGAAGCGCTCGCCGACCACATAGTAGAACTGGTTGTCACGGGCATAGGTGACAGAGTCATCATCCCGGGCACCGAGGTTATCGACGCCCTCGGGGCGGCTGATGGAATCGTAATCCCTGGCCACGTGGTTGGGAACAATGTCGATAATGACCTTCAGGCCGTTGTCGTGAGTGCGCTCGATCAGCGCTTCGAACTCCGCCAGGCGCTGCGCCGGGTTGTCGGCCAGATCCGGATTGACGTTGTAGTAATCCTTGACCGCATACGGTGAGCCGGCGCGGCCTTTGACCACGTCCGGGTCATCCAGGGAAATGCCGTAATCGGTATAGTCGTTGATCACGGCATGGTGGGGCACGCCGGTGTACCAGATATGGGTCGCCCCCAGTGCATTTAACTCCCGAAGCGCGGTGTCGGTTATATCAGCGAATTTGCCGACGCCGTTTTCCTCGAGGGTGCCCCAGGGTTTGTTGGTGGTCTCGGTGTTCCCGAACAGCCGGGTGAACATCTGATAGACCACGGGTTTGCCGGCATGGGTTTTCGGGCTGTCCGTACTGTCGATCGGTTTGGGCGACTGGGCGCATCCGGCCAGTGAGGCCAGAAGCGCCGTGGCGATCCAGGATTTTTTCATGGCATGGCTTCCGTCAGTGCAGTTCCAGAATTAGCGCGCTCATCGGCTCGAGTGTCAGATCGTTATCCAGGGACAGGGTTTCGCCGCTCAGGGCATCGGTACCCGAAAGGTGACCATTGATGGCCTGTGCGTAACGCTCGTTGGAGAGTTGACGGGTTTCCCCAGTGTGATTGATCGCCACCAGAATGCGCTGCTCCTCGGTGTAGCGGACAAACACATAAACGCCATCGTGAGGGGCATAGTGCAGAAGGTCACCGTGGTGAATAGCTTCCTGTTCCTGCCGCCAGTTGAGTAACTGACGAAGGTATTCCTGTGCAGAGCGTTGGGTATCCGTCAGACCTTCGCCGGTGAACCCGTTGCGCGTATCTCCGGCCCAACCGCCGGGAAAGTCACTGCGCACGGCGCCGTCGTCCCGGGTCTTCGGGCTGGTGGCGAGAACTTCCGAGCCGTAAAAGAATTGAGGGGTCCCGCGCATGGTGGCCAGCAAGGTCATGGCGATATTGAACCGTTCGACGTCCTCATCAATCAGGCTGTACAGTCGGCTGGTATCGTGGTTTTCGGCAAAAATGACCAGACTCATCGGGTCCGCGTAGAGGTTGTCATCCGCCAGGGTTTCGTAGACGCGAATCAAACCCTGATTCCAGGCTTCGTCTTCCGTCAGTGCGGTGCGCAGGGCGTCGTACATGGGGAAATCCATTACGCTGGGAAGATAGGACACATAACCGTCTTTATTGTCTTTGCCGCGCTGCCAATAGGACACCACATTGGGATTGGTGCTCCACTCCTCCCCGACAATATTGAACGTGGGGTATTCCGCCATAATGCGGCGGGTCCACTCGGTCAGGAAATCCTTGTCGGAGTAGGAATAGGTATCGGTACGGATGCCGTAGAGATCGGCGTACTCGATCCACCAGAGGCTGTTCTGAATCAGGTAATTGGCGACCAGTGGGTTGCGCTGGTTCAGGTCCGGCATGGATTTCACAAACCAGCCGTTGGCAAATTCCTGTTTATCGATGTCGGCCGCATAAGGGTCCTGAACGCTGGTCCGGTAATGGGTCGTGGGGACGAATTCGTCCTGAAAGTTCAACCAGTCGTCGGTGGGCAGATCGTCCATCCACCAGTGGCCGGATCCGATGTGGTTGAGAATCATATCCTGAATCAGCCCGACGCCTTTGGCTTTGCCTTGCAGGCTGAGCTGTCGATAGTCCTCATTGTCACCAAAGCGCGGATCTACCCGATAGAAGTCGGTGATGGAGTAACCGTGGTAGGAATACTCGGGTTGATCATTTTCCAGCATGGGGGTTGGCCAGATGGCGGTAAAACCCATGTCCGCGATGTAATCCAGGTGCTGGATCATCCCGGCCAGGTCGCCGCCGTGACGGCCGACGCTGCTGTCCCGGTTCGCGGCTTCTTTGAGCTCCGGAAGGGTGTCATTGCTCGAGTCGCCGTTGGCAAAACGATCCGGGGTGATCAGATAAATGGCATCGGTGGTGTTGAAGCCGTTGCGGTCGGCGGAGTCTTTCCGGCGGGTGTGGAACGCATAGTCATGCTGGAAGTTTTCGCCGTTTTCATGGGCAAACTGCAGGGTGACAGTCCCGCCCTGAAAGGTGCTGCGAACGTCAAGATCGACAAACAAATAATTTTCACTCTCGACGCGGTGCACATCGGTCACCGCAACCTGAGGATGCTCCAGGCTTACAGACCACTGGGCAATCCGGTCGCCGTGAATCATCAGCTGTACGTGGGGGTTGTGCATGCCCGCCCACCAGAACGGCGGCTCTACGCGGTCAATGGGATCGGCTAGCGCGGCGGGTATTCCAAGGAGCAGGGTGAGGAATAATGTCAGGCGTATCATGATGAGGTATCCACTACTTGAGAGAGGCAATAAAGTCGTTGTGGGAGGGCATCTGGGCGACGGTTTTGTCGACTATCCGCTGCCAGGAGTTCATAAACTCGCGCAGTTGATGATCTTCAAGGTTATCCACGAGTGGGTGATAGTCCTGTGGCGTAATGCCCTGGCCGATCATGACCTGCTCCCAGGCGGTTTCACTGAACAGCTCGTCCTGTTCGCGAAACACCCGTCCCGAGCCGGCAAACAGGTCAATGCGCCGAAGCAGTGATTCCGGCTTGGGCGCTTCACGGCACATGCGCCAGAACGGGCTGTCGGTTTTGCTGTTCAGGTGATAGTGCAAGATGATGAAGTCACGGATTTTTTCGAACTCGATCTGTGACTGCCGGTTGTATTCTTCAATATCGCTCGGCTGTATGCCGTTGCGGGGGAACAGTTTGATCAGGCGGGTCAGCCCCTGTTGAACCAGGTGCAGACTGGTGGATTCCAGAGGCTCGAGAAAGCCGCTGGACAGGCCCAGGGACACGACGTTCTGGCACCACTGCTGAACCCGGCGTCCGGTTTTGAAACGGATGGGGCGAGGGTCCGCCAGGGCGGGGGTGTCCAGGTTGGACAACAGGGTATGCGTCGCCTCGTCGTCACTCAGGTGGCGGTGGCTGTAGACCAGGCCGTTACCCGTGCGATGCTGAAGCGGGATTCGCCATTGCCAGCCGCCCTCGTGGGCGATGGCCCGGGTATACGGCGTGATGGTTTCCGCTGCCTCGCTGGGAACCGCAAGAGCGCGATCACAGGGCAACCAGTGGCTCCAGTCCTCGAAGTCGACGTCCAGCGCTTCACCGATCAGCAGTGCACGAAAACCCGAGCAGTCGATAAACAGATCCGCTTCCAGGCGTTCACCGGATTCGAGCTGAACGGCGGCGATATCGCCGGACTCGGAATCCTTGTCGACCGTCTGAATTTTGCCGTCAATGCGCTTGACGCCGAGCTTTTCGCTGTAGGCGCGCAACATCTGTGCGTACAGGCCGGCATCAAGGTGATACGCGTGGGTAAGCCCCGGAAACTGAGTGCCGGGAATGGTTTCCATGGGAGCAAAGCGGTTATGCCGAGCGGCCTGCTCGTTGAGCGAGTAACGCCAGAAGTCTTCGGCCACACCGGCCTGTCGGGCTTTCAGCCAATAGTGATGGAAACCGGCAATGCCGAGGTTACGCCCGATTTCACCGAAGGCGTGCATATAGCTATCGCCCGGTTGGCTCCAGTTCTCAAACTGAATGCCGAGCTTGATGGTGCCCATGGTCTGCTTCAGGAAGTCGGCTTCCTTTATACCCAATACGTCATTGAAGGTTCTTATGGGGGGAATCGTGGCTTCGCCAACACCCACGGTGCCGATTTCGCTCGATTCCACCAATTGAATCTGTATCTGTTTGCTGAAAAACCGGGCCAGCACCGCGGCTGCCATCCAGCCAGATGAGCCCCCGCCCACAATCAGTACGTTTTTTATGGAATGATTCACGTCTTTATCTCCAGCCAAAAAAAAGCCCCTGCTACAGCTCTTCACTATAGCAGGGGCTCTCCTTCATGCCCTGATTAGAACTGGTAGTTCACACCGAGCAGGTAGTTAGCACCGAAGGTCTGGTAAGACGTGATCCGGCGCGGATCCTCGTCTGCCGCCGCTACGGTTTCTTCGTCTGTCAGGTTCTGCGCTTGCAGGGTGACGCTTAGGCCGTCGAGTGAGTCGAAACCACCGGCACCGAAGTCATAACCGATCTGCGCGTCCCACAGCTCGGAGCCCTGGTCCGTGGTCGGAGTCAGCGCCAGGCTGAGACCGCGGGTTTCGGTCAGGAACTCGTCACGCTTGCGACCACTGACGCGGAACTCGAAGCCGTTCTTCTCGTAGTAAACGGTCAGCTGATAGGACTCCTCGGACAGACCGGGAATTTCCTGCTGCTCACCGTCATACTCGATGGAGCCGTCGAGGAAGGTCGCGGCGGCAATGAGGCCGAAGCCGTCCAGCGTTTCGCTGAAGGTGTAGAACGGCAAGCTGCCATGCAACTCGATACCTTCCACCTTGCCTTTACCCAGTTCGGCGATAGAAGTGGTCGGACCCTGGAAAGACTGGAAGTTGTCCACACCCGCATCGTGATAGCCTTCGATGAAGTAGGGCTCGAAGTCGGTGATCACGTCCTGGCTGATGTGCCAGTTGAGCAGATCCTTGTAGAACCAGGAAGCCGCGACATAACCGTCGTTGGTGAAGTAGTACTCATAGGACAGGTCAGTCTGAACCGCTTCGAGCGGACGCAGGTTCGGGTTACCACCGGAGCCACTCCAGGCGCTGAATTCGGGATCGGCGCTTTCGCGACGGCCGTTATCAAAGCTGAAGTTGATGGTGTTGTTTGCGCGCATGTCGTCCATACGGGCCCGCGACAGGGTCTTGGCAGTCGCAAAGCGAACGATCTGGTTGTCCGTCATCTGGAAGTTCATGTTCAGACTCGGGAGAATCTTCAGGTAGTCATCACCGCCGCTGACCGGGGTGGCGACTACGCTGACCAGACCGGTGTCGTCGTCTTCACGAGCGACACTGGCGAAACCATTGGAGCTCTGGTCGGTGTCGATGATCTGAACGCCGAAGTTACCGGAGAGAATGCCGGTTTCGAAGTCGGTCTTGGCGTAAGCGGTAAGCACTTCTTCAGTGACCGAGTAGGTATCGCCCAGACGAGCGGTTTCAAATTCAGTCGCGTCGATCTCGGTGTACACACCGTCGCGGTACATGCCCACGCCGTCGTAGGCCACCATGCCGCCCAGGCCCAGGAAACTCAGGTTGGTCGTGCCGACATAGTAAGGCTCTAGTGCTGCGTCGGTGAATGACAGAGCGGTCTGATCTTCACGCGCTTCATCGGCGTCAAAGCCCGGAGCAACCAGGAAGGCACCGTAGTTGACCTTGCTCTTGGTACGGTCGGAGTAGTTCAGGCCCAGCTCAACGCTCTGGAAGAAGTCACCGTTGATTGCTGCCGTGGTGGACAGGCGCAGAGTGTCCAGCTCTTCTTCAAACTTCGGATAGTTGACGAAGCCGTCCTGAGCATTGTCTTTGCCTCCCATGCGCTGGGCAATGGCGCCGCCCCAAGGCTGCGGACCAGCGAGACGGATCGCAGCCGGATCGGTGTAGTCAGGCATGTCGATGGTGGGGTGCTCACTGAACATGACACCTTCGGGAGAGACCTGCTGCCAGGCGCGAGCCGCCGGATCACCCTGCTGGGTGGTGCCGGCGCGACCGGTGCCGGAGTAGCTTTCGATGTTGATCAGGTCTTTGGTGGATTCGCTGGTGGCGAAGTCCAGTTCGGCAGACCAGGTGTCGTTAATCTGGTATTCAGCATTGAAGCCGAAGGTGTAAAGCTCGCCTTCTTTGTCTTCACCGTCGTTGCGGATCACGCTGTGGAAACCGTCGAACTGACCGTTCATGACCAGGCCGTCTTCAACGTCACCGGCGGTGTAGTTCGCGCCACCCCATACCGGGCCACCCTCTTCAAAGCCACGGAAGACTTTGGATTCCAGGAAGTCGATGAACAGCGCATCAACAGTAACGCTCAGATCTTCGTTGGGTTCCCACTGGAAGACGCTGGAAACGGTGTCGCGCTCCATGGTGGCAGAGCGAACGTAGGAGTCGTGACCGCCGAAGATGAAGCCCTGATCGATTTCGGGGTAACCCCAGATGCGAACGTTCTCTTCCTGGCTGGGTGATTCCATGGAGGCCAGGGTTACTGCAAAGCCCATGGTGTCGTCAGCAAAGGTGTCCGAGTAGGTGAAGGCCAGGCGATGACCGGTGTCATCGTAGTCCGGGTTGGCGGATTCCATGCCGTTGACTTCGTAGTTGCCGTTAAAGCTGATGATGCGATCGTTTTCCAGCGGGCGCAGAGTGCGCAGATCGACCACGCCACCCAGGCCCTGGTTTACCAGATCAGCCTGCATGGTTTTGTAGACAACGGCGTCGGAAATGATTTCGGAAGGGTACAGATCGTACTCAACGCCACGGTTGTCACCGATGCCGAGTAGCTCACGACCATTCATGGTGGTCGCGACGTAGTCTTCGTTGAAACCGCGAACGGAGATACCGCTGGTGCGGCCGTTGACCCGCTCACCGGCCAGGCCGGGCAGACGTGCCAGTGACTCGGCGATACTGGTATCGGGTAGCTTACCGATATCTTCGGCGGAGACCACTTCCACGATGGAAGAGGAGTTCTCTTTGATGGCGATGGCGTTCATGAGGCTGCGGCGAATACCGGTTACCACCACTTCCTCGAGCATGCCGGCTTCTTGATCTTGGGCATAGGCGGGAGCAACGGTCATTCCTGCGGCGAGGCAGCCAATCACGGAAGGCAGAATGAGCTTCTTGGTGTTCATCATCTAACAATCCCCTTTCATAGGTTATTATGGTTGAGCAGTGATAAAACGTTGGTGCCGGTCGCTGATCATTGTCAGCTTGGGCGTTTCCAGTTCCAGCGATGTTCCGCTAATTTCCTGCTGAAACTCAGGCTATCCCATCGGGTATAGGCGGGCAATTCATTGCATACGTATTCAAACCCGGAATTTGGCCACTAGCCAATTGAATACGTATGCAGAGTGAATCCATTTCGGGAAGAAGTGTTGGCATGGGGGCTGTGGTCCGGTCCATAAAAAACGCCGACTATCCAGAAATAGCCGGCGCTGGGTGCACTGTAAAACCGTTAATCGAGTTTTCCGCCTGACAGGCTAGCTATTCCGTTGGAAGAACCCCGCGCCATAGGCCGGTAAAATGACCTTTTGGCCCTCAATCCGCGCTCCACTGAAGCCATGCCCCTCAAGTTCCGCGCCGACAGATAAATCGCCCAAGTCCAGAGTGGTCTCCCGATCAGTAAAGTTCATCGCTACCAGAAGCGATTGATCATCATGGTAACGGGTAAACAGCATCTGGCCTTCCGGCGCGTCCAGAAATGCAATGTCGCCCAAGCGCAGCGCTGGCTGGTCCTTGCGCCACTGAATAAAGGTGCGGTAGGCGTTGAGCACCGATTCCGGGACATCGTCCTGCACGTCCACCGCCCGGGCTTTATGTTCATCCGGGATGGGGAGCCAGGTTGTCTCAGCGGCGGAAAAACCGGCCTGGTGTTGGTCGTGCCTCCAGGGCATGGGAGTGCGGCAACCATCGCGCCCTTTGAAGCGTGGCCAGAAAGTGATGCCGTAAGGGTCCTGCAGTTCGTGCTGCTGAATATCGGCTTCGGTCAGGCCGAGTTCCTCGCCCTGATAGCTGCAGGCGCTGCCGCGCAGGGAGAGCATCATGGCGTTGAACAGTTTGGCCAGCGCATCGGGCTTCTCGGTGCCACCCCAACGAGTCATTACTCGGCGCACGTCGTGGTTACCAATGGACCAGCACGGCCAACCTCCACCCAGTCGAGATTCCAGGGTTTCCACGGTTTCCCGGATGTACTGAGTGCTGAATTTCTCCACCAGCAGCTCAAAGCTGTAGGTGGTGTGCAGTCGTTTGTCGCCCTTGGTATATTCGGCCATGGTGGCGAGAGAGTCTTCGGAGGAAATCTCCCCCAGGGTGACCGAACCCGGGTAGCGGTCCATAAGGGAGCGCACTGACTCCAGAAACTGCAGGTTTTCCGGACGATCGTTGTTGTACCAGTGATACTGAAAGGCGTAGGGGTTGTCCTCGGAAAAGCCGCGGCCTTTGCGCTCCTCTTTGGGCTTGGCCGGGTTGTCACGCAGCTGCTGATCGTGGAAGCAGAAAGTGATCGCATCCAGGCGCAGCCCGTCAACGCCCTTTTTCAGCCAGAACTCGATCTCATCGAGAATCTCCGCCTGCACTTCCGGGTTGTGGAAGTTCAGGTCGGGCTGACTTTTCAGGAAGTTGTGCAGATAGTACTGCTCGCGGCGCGGCTCCCACTCCCAGGCGCAGCCGCCAAAGATGGACAGCCAGTTATTCGGCGGCGTGCCATCTTCGCGTGGGTCGGCCCAGACATACCAGTCGGCTTTCGGGTTGTTCCGGCATTGGCGGCTCTCTTCAAACCAGGCGTGCTGGTCTGAGGTATGGCTTAACACTTGATCGATGATGATCTTGATGCCTTTGGCGTGGGCCTGCTCAATCAGCCGATCAAAATCATCCAGATTGCCGAATATAGGATCGATGTCCCGGTAGTCGCTGATATCGTAGCCAAAATCTTTCATGGGCGACTTGAAGAAAGGGGATACCCAGATGGCGTCCACCCCGAGGCTGGCAATGTAATCCAGCTTTTCGATGATGCCCGGAATGTCACCAATGCCGTCGGCATTGCTGTCCATCAGGCTGCGGGGGTACACCTGGTAAATGACGGCACCACGCCACCATGGGTTAGTTTGCATGGGTTACCTCCGCGGAAAGTTCACGCCGGCCCGGTCGGTAGGAGCCGTTTGCAAAAGTCAGTAAAAAGTTCATAGCGAGAAGCCCTGACACATTATTGTGTTCGTTATGTGGGCGGGATCGTCGAATGCCCGGCCTTTTTCAGTGTTGAGTCAATATACGTTAGCGCTGGAATCGTCAGCAATACGCTACATACGTATGCATTGTGTGGGTGGCCGAAAAAGCGCTCAAAAAATCGGCAAATTGGGATGAATACGTATGCAGCCTATTGCCGCGTCGGGTCTGCTTCCTTAATTTGAACGGCTGGCTTTCCATGGGTGTGAACATGCTAAGCTAAAAGGCACCCGATAACAGATAACAAGTGATTGACATGAATCAAAAACCGCAACTTACCTTTTGGCAGATCTGGAACATGAGTTTCGGATTTTTGGGCATTCAGTTTGGTTTCGCCCTGCAGAATGCCAATGTCAGCCGTATTTTTCAGACTCTCGGTGCCCCCATCGACGATCTGGCCTTTCTTTGGCTGGCGGCGCCGGTAACCGGCCTGCTGGTGCAGCCAATCATCGGGTACATGAGTGATAAAACCTGGAACCGGTTGGGCCGCCGCCGTCCCTATTTTCTGTTCGGTGCCATTTTCGCGAGTCTCGCTCTGCTGTACATGCCGCATTCCCCAACGTTGTGGGTCGCCGCCGGTATGCTCTGGATCCTCGATGCCTCCATCAATATTTCCATGGAACCCTTCCGGGCCTTTGTCGGTGATATGTTGCCGGACAAGCAGCGCACCAAAGGCTTTGCCATGCAGAGCTTTTTTATTGGTATCGGCGCTGTGGTGGCTTCCTTTCTGCCCTGGATCATGACCAACTGGTTAGGCATCAGCAATACTGCCGAGCCCGGCATCATTCCGGATTCGGTCATCTATTCGTTCTGGATCGGTGGTGCCATCCTGTTGCTGGCGGTGCTCTGGACCGTGTTCAAAACCCGTGAATACAGCCCGGAAGAGCTGGCGGCGTTTGAGGAATTCAAAGCGCAGCAAAAGCAGGCCGCACCGGTAGAGGTTGAAACCCGCTCTGCCGTCTCCTACGGCGCCTGGGGGGTGGCTTTTGTGGTGGCTGGCACTGTGGTGGCCATTGCGGTGTACGCTTTCGGTTTACAGAAAGAGGTGATTGTACTGGCCGGGCTTCTGGGCGGCGTTGGCATACTGCAACTGGTAGCCGGTTATATGCTCTCCCGGGGAAAAACCGGGAATGGTGTCTATCAGGTCGCGCACGACCTGTTTCATATGCCCAGGACCATGGCCCAGCTGGCGGTGGTTCAGTTCTTTTCCTGGTTTGCCCTGTTTTCCATGTGGATCTACGCCACCAGCGCGGTGACCAGCTACCACTATGAGACGCTCGACACCTCCTCCAAGCTGTATAACGACGGCGCCGACTGGGTGGGAGTTCTGTTCGGTGCCTATAACGGTTTTGCGGCACTGGCGGCGATCGTTATTCCGCTGCTGGCGAGAAAGTTGGGTCGCAAGGGGGCGCATATCGTGAACCTGTGCTTGGGCGCGGCGGGCCTGATTTCATTCGTGATCATCCGCGATCCGGTCTGGCTGCTGGTGTCCATGATAGGGGTCGGGTTTGCTTGGGCGTCCATCCTGTCCATGCCCTACGCGATTCTCTCCTGCTCACTGCCGGCCCATAAAATGGGCGTCTATATGGGGATCTTCAATTTCTTTATTGTCATCCCGCAGATCATTGCCGGCAGCCTGCTGGGGCTGATATTGAACAAGCTGTTCGGCGGCGAGGCCATCTGGGTGCTCGTGGCCGGTGGCGTTTCGTTTCTGGTGGCCGCCGCCGCTACCCTGATTGTGAATGATGAAGGAGTCGACGCATGACGCGCGCACTGACAACCCGTTTGAGTATTCTCGCCACCTCGGTGGCACTGGCCGCCTGTGCCTCTACCTCCACCGAAGAGCGGCCGCATTACTACGGCACGCAGGAAGCCTTTGCCGAGGAAGCCATCTATTTTCTGCTGACCGACCGCTTTGTGGATGGCGACCCGGCCAACAACCACGAAGATCAGGGTGGCGAGTTTCCAACCTTTGATGTGCCCATGCCGGGTCCCGATGGCAAAGAGGCCAACGTCGGTTATCTGGGCGGGGACTTCAAAGGCATCCTCGATAACGCGGAGTACCTGAAGTCGCTGGGTGTCACCGCGCTGTGGATCTCCCCGATTGTCGATAACCCCAATCAGGCCTTTAACGGCGGTGATCCAGTGGGCTTTGCCCAACCGGGAGACGGCGGGAAAACCGGTTTCCACGGCTACTGGGGCACCAACTTTTACAAAGTGGATGAGCACTGGGAGTCCGAAGGCCTGAGCTTTGCCGACCTGACCCGTCGCCTGCGGGAAGAGCATGACATGAAAGTGGTGCTCGATATTGTGGCCAATCACAGCTCGCCGGCTTATTCCATGGAAGAAGATCAGCCGATGTTCGGCGAGGTCTACGGCCCCAATGGTGAGTTGATTGCCGACCACGAAAACCTGGAGCCGGAACAGCTCAATCCCAACAACCCGCTACATGCGTTTTACGAGCGGGAAAAAGATCTGGCACAGTTGGGTAAGTTCGATGCGGACAACCCGGCGGTCATGGAGTATGTGGTCGGAGCCTACCTGCAATGGATTGACCAGGGCGCGGCGGCCTTCCGTATCGATACACTGCGGCACAAACCCCATGAATTCTGGAAGGAGTTTGCCGACCGGATTCGCGAGGAACACCCGGACTTTTTCATGTTTGGCGAAAGCTTCGTGTTCGACGCCGAGTTTTTGGGCGAGCACACCCAGCCGGAGAACGGTGGCCTGAGCCTGTTGGACTTCCCGGCCCAGGAAACCCTGACCAAGGTCTTTGAAAACCCCGAGAGTGATTACTCGGACATTCTCAGCTACCTGCATCTGGAAGACAGCCCGTACCACAACCCCTACGAGCTGGTCTCTTTCTACGAAAATCACGATATCCGGCGTATGGACGGGGACACCAAGGCGTACATCAATGCCAATAACTGGCTGTTTACCTCTCGCGGTATTCCCTCCATTTACTACGGCTCGGAAATTGGTTTTATGCCCGGTACCAAGGAGCATGAGGGTAACCGCAACTACTTTGGCGAAGCGGGAATCGACCAGGCAAAGCAGCATCCGATTGCGGAGAATCTGAGTCACATCGCCCATATCCGTCAGGAATCCGTGGCGCTGCAGAAAGGTCTGCAGGCCAACCTGGATTTCGACGGTGACACTGCCTCCTTCCTGCGTGTGTATCAGGATGAACATCAGGCGCAGACCGCGCTGGTGCTTCTGAACAAGGGTGACGAGGCCGCCAGCATCAGTGTCGATCGCTGGTTGAACGAGGGGGAGTGGCGCGATGCGGATACCGGTGAGCGGTTCGACGTCCGCGATCAGCTTACCCTGGGTGTGCCAGGGAATGGTGTGCGGGTGTTGCTGTTTGATGGCGAGGTGAATAACGCCCAGTTGGCTGAGCGTCTGGTGGAGTTGCAGGCGTTTTAGTTGAGCTGGGCGGGGAGTGTCGGATTACGCCTCTGCGAGGCTAATCCGACCTACTGTCTGGTCCGGCCTACGGTTTAGTTCGATCTGGGGGCGCCGCAGGAGCCTCGCACGATCAGGTCGGTGGGCAGCAGGAAAGATTCCGGTTTCTCACCGTCGATCATCTTCAGCAGGTTGTCTACCAGCAGCTCGCCCGCCAGTCGGGTGTTCTGTTGCACCGTGGTCAAGGGCGGATGGGTGTAGGAGGCGGTGGGAATGTCATCAAAGCCCACCACCGCAATATCATCCGGTACGATCAGACCGGCGGCCTCAATTCCCTGAATCGCCCCGATGGCGATCAGGTCGCTCGCACCAAATACCGCATCGAATTCCACGCCCCGCGCTCGCAGGGTTTCAATGCCCGCCTTACCGTCGGTTTCCGAGGTTTCCGCCGCGACCTGAAGCGCCGGGTCCAGCTCAATCCCGAATTCCTTCAGTGCCCGGGCGTGCCCCTCATAGCGGCGGCGGAACTCGGGGGAGTGCTCGCTGGCGTCCCCAATAAACGCGATCCGTTTCCGGCCGAGCTGTAACAGGTGTTTTGTGGCCTTGTAGGCACCGTTGTAGTTGTCGCAGCCAATGGACACGCCCGGCTGGCCCGGTAACACCGGACCCCAGGTAATGTAGTGAGCGCCCGCTTCGTTCAGGTGGATCAGCTTTTCCACGTAGGTCACATAGTCGCCATACCCCAGGAAAATGATTCCGTCGGCCCGGTGGGCGTCCTCAAAATCCGCGTGCCAGTCATCACTCATCTGCTGAAAGGACACCAGCAGGTCGTACTGGCGGTTGGCGCAGGCGCGGGTAATGCTGCCCAGCATGGACAGGAAGAAAGGGTTGATCATGGAGTCGCCAATACCCTGATCTTCACACAGCAGCAGGGCGATGGTCCGGGTCTGCTTGGAGCGCAGGTTGCGGGCGTTTTTGTCGACTTTGTAGTTCAGCTCCCGGGCAATCGCCTGGACTCGCTTACGGGTGGCCTCGTTGACCAACGGGCTGTCGCGCAGGGCACGTGACACTGTGGATTGGGAAACCCCGGCCCGATAGGCAATATCGAACGAGGTGGGCTTGTCGTCTTTCATACACCGAAAGTCCCGGGCCTGTTACTGGCCTCTGTTGTTATGGCTCTGTGTGCGATTGCCGTTGCTTGGCAAACCCGACACTGGGTGTGGGGCCAAATGCCGGATCGGGAATGAATATATCACAGGGTTGAGCAAAAGTGGCACCAGTGCCGTTGCGGGACTATCGGGCCGGCAGTTGGTTGACCAAGGCCGCCAATTGGCTCTGTCGAGAGCAGCCGGTTTTATTGAATACGGATTTCAACTGGCTTCTCAGGGTGTGGATCGAGCGGTGGTCCCGGGTGGCTACCGCTTTCAGTTCCAGACCCAGAGCGATATCCAGGGCCAGCCTGGCCTCAGTGTCGGTCAGTCCGTAGGCGGTGACCAACTGCTGGT
Source organism: Marinimicrobium koreense (assembly GCF_003762925.1). NCBI lineage: Bacteria > Pseudomonadati > Pseudomonadota > Gammaproteobacteria > Cellvibrionales > Cellvibrionaceae > Marinimicrobium > Marinimicrobium koreense. The sequence goes on along the minus strand of NZ_RJUK01000001.1, from coordinate 2,505,159 downwards.
GACGTCGGCCGATCTGAGCCAATGGGTCCCGGATATAGAGCGCGGCGTGGATATCGGTCTGCCAGAACGGCAGATTGGGTTCGGCGCCCGGAAACACCGGCGTCAACAGGCAATACAGGGGCGGGCAGTGGGGGCGGGGCACCTCAAAGCGCCACTCCAGGCTCTGGCAGTGGGCCGCTTGGCCCGTCAGACGCTGCAGAGCCGCTTTGAAGGGGGGATTCAGATTCGGGTCGGTGAATTCAACACCGTTGGAGGTGAAGCGCAGGCCCATCGGTGCGGCCTGCTCCAATTGAGGCGAGAGGTAACGGATCTGGCCATTCGCATTAAACAGAACAAATGGCAGCGGGTGACTCTGGGCGGCATTCAGGGCCGATGTCAGCCGAGCCTCCCGGTCGGCCATCTGGGCACTGAGTCGCAGTGCCTGGCGCATATGGGGCAGTACGCTGTTGATCAGGTTGGTCTCTTCCCGGGAGTAATACCCCTGCCCGCCGGTGCGCTGAATCAACAGTTGCACCTTGTGCTGCTCGGTGCTGTAGACCGTGCCGCACACGCCGTGATGAATATCCAGGCCTCTGGCCCAGTCGTTGAAGAATTCGGTCTGGTAAAACGTCGGCTGTCGGCAACTGAAATCGAGGTAGGTGGAATACAACTGCCCGGTTGGCTTCTCTCCCAGCTCGGTGCGCCAGGGGCACAAATTGACGAAGTGTTCCACATAGCGCTGGTGCGCACTATCGTCGATGTTGACCTTGATGCTGCGCTGAACGGTATTCGCGCCCTGATTCAACAGCAGTAAGCGGGCCGAGCGGGACCCGGTCAAATCGATCATCCGCTTGAGAAACGGCCCCCACTGGCCGTTGCTCAGCGCACTGCCGTAAAGGGTTCCCAGGAGTTGTTCGTTATGCTCAGCAAAGCGTTTCCGCAGTGTATCGTCTGGCATGGCACCGTGGTTCCGTAAGGCCGCCGCCAGAGGATGTGGCGGGCAGCGGGAGATCAAATCATCGACTCTGGCGCGATTTTCGCTTATTTTAAATAAGTCTGCGTTGAAATACGCCAATCTGCAATGACTAATTCAAGCACGACTCATTCCAACGAGAAGCCAACCATGTCCGACCACTATGACGATTGTGTGACCGAGCAGGGCCAGGGCGAACCTCTGGTCATTCTGATTCACGGCTGGAGCTGCCAGCGCACCGATTGGGTGCAAACACTGGCTGCCATGCCCCGGGACCTCCACTGCCTGGCACTGGATCTGCCCGGCCACGGTGAGGCGCAGGATAAACCCTGGGATGACTGGACGATCGAGGGCCTGGCCAAAGCCGTAACCGAGGTGGCTGATAAGAAGGGCGCCCGCCGACTGATACTGGTGGGTCACTCGATGGGCGGTTGTGTGGCGCTGGAAGCGGCCCGGCGCTGGTCCGGACCGGTGGGCGTGGTATTGGTGGACAGTTTCGGGCTGCCCTATGGGGATATGGATGCCGAGACCATTGCCTCCATTGAAGAGCCTTTCAAGGCGGATTTTCGCGGCGCCATGGCCGGGCTGGTGGACAACACCACGGTGGCGGAGCTGGATCCTGAGATCCGTGAGTGGATCAAAGCCCGGATGTCGTCGGGCGATCCAGAGCGCCTGCTGCCCATCTGGCACAACCTGCTGCGCTGGTCCCCGGACGGGGCCTTTGCCGAGATCAAAGGCCCCATTGTGGCGCTTAACGGAGAGCACATTTCCGAGGCGGCGCAAAAGCGTTGTGCGCCCTACGTTCAGGAGACCATCCTGCCGGGCACCCATCACTTCCCTCAGTTCGAGCAGCCCCAGGCCTTCGCTCACGCACTACAGCAATCACTGGAAACCATAGCGCCACAACTTGAGTAGGTTGGATTAGCGCAAAGCGCGTAATCCAACTATTTCCAGCCCAATGGTCGCAATGTTGATCTATGCGACACGCTGACACGTACTCTGTCGGGAAAATTAACACTTGGCCGCAGAGCCAAGGACATTCCAGGGGCGACCCCCCGCATACAGAGTACTTATCATGGCTAGATCGCTCACCATCGCCCAGCGCCTCGGCTCGGGTTTCGGACTGATTCTTTTACTGTTTACCGTGGTCACCGTGCTGGGGATCCAGCGGGTGACCGTCATGGACCGGACCCTGTCCGCCGTCAACGAGGGGGCCTCCCAGAAGCAACGGTTTGCCATCAATTTCCGGGGCAGTGTCCACGACCGGGCCATCGCCATTCGCGATGCCGTGCTGGTCGAGAACGACAGCGCCCTGCGGGCTCACTTGCAGGACGTGCGTGACCTGGATGCGTTTTATCAGGACTCGGCCCGGCAGATGGACGCGCTCTTCGAAAGCCAACACGTGAGTGATAAAGAGCAGCGCCTTCTGGATCGAATTCAGGCCATTGAACAGGAAACCCTGGGCCTGACCTCTGAGTTGATCGCCCTGCGCCAGGCTGGCAACATCGAGGCGGCCCGCCAGTTTCTGTTATCCGACGTCTCGGCGGCCTATACCGAATGGCTGGCTCGGGTGAATGCGTTTATTGACTATCAGGAAGCGGATATCCGCCGGGACGTGGATCATGTGCAGGCGGTGGCCGGCGATTTTGCCAAGGCCATGGTGGCGTTTCTGCTTCTGGCGCTGATCGCCGGGGCGGTGGTGGCTGTGGTGATCATCCGGAACATCAAAGCCACACTGGGGGCCGAGCCGGAAGCCCTGTCCGAGGTGATCGAAGCCTTCGCCTCAGGGCAACTGACCGTGACCGAAAGCTCTCGCTACCCCAATAGCGTCATGGCCAATATCAATAAAACCCTGCGCCGGCTCGCCGGTGTGATCACCGATGTACGCATGGCGGCGGAAACCCTGGCCCGCTCGTCGGAAGAGCTGACCCGGACTTCGGATGACAACAGCGAACAGGTGCGCCTGCAGTCCTCGGAAACCGAGCAGATGGCCGCCGCCATCAATCAGCTCAGTGCCTCGGTGGTGGAGATCTCCCGCAGCGCGGCCAATGCCTCAAACGCCACCCAGAGCGCTGACCGGGAAGTGAACACCGGCAATCAGACGGTGCAGGAAACCGCTTCCGCCATTGAACAGTTGGCGCAGACCCTTGAGGACGCGGTGAGCAAAGTGCAGACGGTATCGACCCAGAGTGGCGATATTGAAAAAATCATCGATGTAATCAACGGTATCGCCGAGCAGACCAATCTGCTGGCCCTGAATGCGGCCATCGAAGCGGCCCGCGCCGGCGAGCACGGCCGGGGTTTTGCGGTGGTTGCCGATGAGGTCCGCTCGCTGGCGACCCGCACCCAGGCCTCGACCCGGGAGATTCGGGAGATGATCGGCACCCTGCAGACCGGGGCCGGAGACGCGGTGGAGGTGATGGAAACCAGCCATCAATTGGCCCAGAAAACCGTGATAAAAACCCGGGAGGCCGAGAGCGCCCTGTCCACCATTCGTCAGGAGGTGGTATCCATCACCGATATGAACCACCAGATTGCCAGCGCCGCCGAGGAGCAGAGTCAGGTGGCCGAGGGCGTCAATCAGAACATCAACCGGATCAGCGAAGCGACCCTGGCGTCCTCCGCTGGCGCCGATCAGGTAGCGGGGTCCAGTCGGGAGCTGTCCGAGCTGGCTCAGCAGTTGTCGCGCAAAGTGGCCCATTTCGAGGTGTAGTCAGGTGGGCGGGTGTTGGCCGCCCCGGCGGTTCGGAGTATATTGAGGCAGCGTGATCGCTCCCGGCAGAGGAGCGGCTTTGACCAACCAGCACCGGGCCACCTATTCATGAGCTCCCCCATTTCCGACGCAACTGATAGCGCGGTCTATAAAACCCTGCTTGAATCCACCAAGGCCATCCCCTGGAAAATCGACTGGGCGACCATGAAATTCGCCTACATCGGCCCCCAGATTGAAGCGCTCCTGGGCTGGACGCCGGAAAGCTGGGTCAGCGTAGAGGACTGGGCGACCCGGATGCACCCGGAAGATCGGGACTGGGTGGTGAACTTCTGTGTGAGCCAGTCCCAGTCCGGTGTGGACCATGAGGCGGACTACCGGGCACTGACCAAAGACGGCGACTACGTCTGGATTCGGGACGTGGTCCATGTCGCCCGCAATGAGCAAGGTGAAGTGGAAGCACTGATCGGCTTCATGTTCGATATCAGTGAGCGCAAGAAAACCGAGCAGGAACTGATCAAACTGCAGAAAGAGCTGGAGACGCTGTCTTACCAGGACGGCCTGACCGGCGTGGCCAACCGGCGCATGCTCGACTCCATTCTCGATGTGGAGTGGTTGAATGCCCGGCGCAACCGCCAGCCGCTGTCGGTATTGCTGATCGACATCGATTATTTCAAACAGTACAACGATCGGTACGGACACCTGCAGGGCGATGACTGCTTGAGGTCGATTGCCCAGACCCTGGATACTGTGGCTTCCCGCCCCCGGGATTTCCTGGCCCGGTTCGGTGGCGAGGAATTCATGCTGGTGCTCCCGGAAACGGATGGAAAGGCCGCTCATGCGGTGGCCGACCGATGCCGCCAGGCCATTTTGAAGTTGCAGATTCCCCACGCCGCTTCCGATGCCAGTCAGTTGGTTTCCATCAGCGTCGGCGTCGCCAGTATTATTCCCGATCACGAGTGTGAGCTGGCGGAATTTATTGAGAGCGCGGATCGAAAACTGTATCAAGCCAAGCTTGAAGGGCGCGACCGGGTGGTGGCTTAGCGCAATGGCCGACAGGGATGACATGACTCAGCCTTCGCTCTGCGCCAATTGCGATACGCCGCTTCAGGGCGATTATTGCCATCGCTGTGGGCAGGACAACAAGAATTATGTACGCAGCGCCTTCGGACTCATCACCGAGTTCCTGGGGGAGTTCACCAACTGGGACAATCGTCTCTGGCGGACCTTGCGGCCACTGTGGGTCCGCCCGGGGTTTCTGAGTCTGCGTTACGTTCAGGGGCACCGAGCCCCATATGTTCCGCCGCTGCGCCTGTACATCTTTACCTCCATTGTGGCTTTTCTGGTGTTCGCTCAGGCGATACCGGTGGATTCGATCAACTTGAATCCACCGGAGGAGACGACCGAGAGAGCCTCGGGTGAGGGGTCAGAATCGAGGAGCGGTCTGGTTGCGCCACCCATACCGGGCCGGGATGTGCACTTTGAGCTGCCCTTGGTCAGCGACGAAATCAATCGCCGACTCGAATATAATTTTGGTCGTATTGCCGAGAACCCTCAGATCGGCATCAATCAGTTTTTTTCCCTTGCTCCCCAGGTAATGTTCTTGCTATTACCGCTGTTTGCCCTGGTTCTGAAATTGATTTACTGGCGGCGACATCACTATTATATGGAGCACCTGATACTTGCCCTCCACACCCACAGCTTCGGGTTGCAATTGGCTGTGGTGGTGGTGGGCTTGGCCATGCTTGAGGATGCCATCGCGGCCTGGCCTGTGGTGCCCGAGGCATTGAGTGTGCTCAGTAGCCTGCTGTTCTGGTCGGTGCCTCTCTACCTGCTACTGAGCCACAAAACGTTTTATCGTCAGGGATGGTGGAAATCGGTTCTTAAATTTTTACTCACTGCCACTGCTTACAGCTTTCTGCTCTTCACGGCGTTTTTGTTTACGACGATCCAGAGCATCCTGCGCAGCTAAGCCGGCGATCAAGTCGCCGGCTTACCCACCGAGCGCCACAGGTAATAGATCACCGGTAGCACCAACAAGGTCAGGATCAGTGTCGTGAAGGTGCCGCCCACCATCGGCGCGGCGATGCGCTGCATCACCTCCGAACCGGTGCCGCCGCCGAGCATGATGGGCAGCAGGCCCGCGAACAGCGTGGCGGCGGTCATCACAATCGGCCGCAGCCGCAGCCCGGCCCCTTCCATCACCGCCTGCTGTAGGTCCGCGCGGGTGAAGGCCCGACCGGCCTCGGTGCAGCGCTCCTCGGCGGCCTGATACTCCAGGTTCAGATACACCAGCATCAATACGCCAATTTCCACCGCCACCCCGGCCAGGGCGATAAAACCCATGGCCACCGCGACCGACAGGTCATAGCCCAACGCGAGCAGCAACCAGACGCCGCCCAACAACCCGAACGGTAATGTCATGAGGATCATCGCCACTTCGCTGAAGCGGCGGAAGTTCAGGTACAGCAGCAACACAATCACGCCCAGGGTAATCGGCATCACCAGCGCCAGCTTTTCCTGAGCGCGCGCCATGTATTCGTACTGACCGGCCCAGCGCAGCGAGTAGCCGGGGGGCAACTCAATGTGCTCGTTCACCGCCGCTTGCGCGTCGGCCACAAAGGAGCCCAGATCCCGCTCGGTGATGTCGACAAACACCCAACCGTTCAGCCGGGCATTCTCGCTCTTGATGGCGGGCGGTCCATCTTCGATGGTCACACGGGCGACCTCGCTCAAAGGAATGTGGGTTCCATTGGGGGTGACAATGGGTAAATTGGCCAGCGCCTCCGGCGAGTCACGATAGGCTTGGGGATAGCGCAGGTTGACCGGGTAGCGCTCCAGTCCTTCGACGGTTTCGGTGATATTGGCACCGCCCACGGCGGTGCGGATTACCGACTGCACATCGGCGATATTCAGCCCGTAACGGGCGGCGCTGGCGCGGTCGATATCCACGGTCAGATAGCGCCCCCCGGCCACGCGTTCCGCGTACACGGAGCTCGCACCGGGTACCTCGCCAATCACGGTTTCCAGCTCCCGCCCGAGCTGTTCAATCACCGACAGGTCCGGCCCCGCAATTTTTACCCCCACCGGTGTTTTGATGCCGGTGGCGAGCATATCGATCCGGGTTTTGATCGGCATCACCCAGGCATTGGTCAGGCCCGGAAAGTCGATCAACTGATCCAGCTCGGCGCGCAGGGATTCCGGGGTGACACCGGGTCGCCATTGGTCTCTGGGCTTGAACTGAATCACCGTCTCGATCATCGTCAGCGGGGCCGGATCCGTGGCGGTATCGGCCCGACCGATTTTGCCGAACACCGTCTCCACTTCCGGCAGGGTTTTGATCAGCTTGTCGGTCTGTTGCAGAATCTGTCGCGCCTCGCCAATGGACACGCCCGCGTAGGTGGTGGGCATATACATCAGGTCGCCTTCATCCAGCGTGGGCATAAATTCCGTGCCGAGTTTCTGTGCGGGCCAGAGTCCGATGACCATGATCGCCAGGGCGATCAGCAGTGTCGTTTTGGGAAAGCGCAACACGCCGCGCAGCAGCGGTTGATAGCCTGCGATCAACACCCGGTTGATCGGGTTTTTCCGCTCGGGCAGGATGCGCCCGCGCACACAGTAACCGAGCAATACCGGCACCAGGGTAATGGCCAACCCGGCGGCGGCCGCCATGGCGTAGGTTTTGGTAAAGGCCAGCGGGGAGAACATCCGCCCTTCCTGGGCCTCCAAGGCAAACACCGGCAGAAAACTCAGGGTGATGATCAACAGCGAGAAAAACAGCGCCGGGCCCACTTCCGATGCCGAGCGGGCCGCCAGTTGCCAGCGTTGTTCGTTGCTCAGCTCGCCTTTGTGGCGCTCCAGGTGTTTGTGAAAATTTTCGATCATCACCACCGCGCCATCGACCATGGCACCAATGGCGATGGCAATGCCGCCGAGGGACATGATGTTGGCATTGATGCCCTGGATCTGCATTACGATCATCGCGATGAGAATGCCAAGCGGCAGGCTGAATACCACCACGAGGGATGAGCGCAGGTGAAACAGAAACAGGGCGCAGATCAGTACCACTACCAGTAGTTCCTGACCGAGCTTTTCGTACAGGTTGCTCACCGCATTGCGAATCAGTTGCGAGCGGTCGTAGGTGGTGACCACATCCACGCCGTCGGGCAGACTGGGCTTCAGTTCATCCAGCCGGGCCTTCACCCGGTCAATCACCTCCGACGCGTTTTCGCCCGAGCGCATCACCACGATGCCACCCACCACCTCGCCTTCGCCGTTCAGCTCGGCAATGCCCCGACGCATTTCCGGGCCGAGTTGGATGGTGGCGACGTCTTTCAACTGCAGCGGGGTTCCCCGCTCGTTGGTGCCCAGCGGAATCTGCGCCAGGTCTTCTATGCTTTGCACATAGCCGGTGGCGCGCACCATATACTCCGCCTCGGCCATTTCGATGACCGACGCGCCGGTTTCGGCATTGCCGTTGACGATGGCGGCGTGCACCTGTTGCAGTGGCAGGTTATAGGCGCGCAGCTTCTGCGGGTCGACCTCCACCTGATATTGCCGGTTCATGCCGCCAATGGTGGCGATCTCGGACACACCATCGAGCGCCTGCAACTCGTACTTCAGAAACCAGTTCTGCAGCGTCGTGAGTTCCGCCAGGTTGTGCTGGCCGGTGCGGTCGACCAGCGCATAGTTGAATACCCAGCCCACCCCGGTGGCATCCGGGCCGAGTTCGGGGCGAGCGCCTTCGGGTAAATCCTGGGCGGCCTGATTCAGATACTCCAACACCCGGGAGCGGGCCCAGTAGAGGTCCGTACCTTCCTCAAAAATCACATAAACGTAAGAGTCGCCGTAAAAGGAAAAGCCCCGCACGGTCTGGGTTTTGGGGACGGACAGAAGCGCGGTGGTGAGCGGGTAGGTCACCTGGTCCTGCACCACCTGGGGCGCCTGCCCGGGGTAGGAGGTTTTGACAATCACCTGCACATCGGACAGGTCCGGGATGGCATCCACGGGTGTGTTGCGCACCGAGTAGAGCCCCCAGCCCAACAACATCAAGGTGGCCAGTACCACCAGCAGGCGATTGTGAATGGACCAGCGAATGATCGCGGCAATCATGGCGCGCTTCCTCCGTGGTCGTGGTGCTCATGAGGACTCTGTGCGTCGTTATTTTCCCGGTCATGATTCATCGAGTCGTGATCCATTTCGGAATGGTCCATCTCTTCATGATCCATATCGTCTTGGTTCATTTCACCGTGGTCCATGTCTCCTTGATCCATTGCGTCATGATCCATGGCATCGTGATCAGCCTCGTCCTCTTCTGGTGTTCGGGTTTCGATTCGGCCCAAATCCGCCTCGCGGCTGGACTCGGAATCGATCAGGAACAGGCCGTCTTCAACCACGCGATCCCCGTGGCGCAAACCCTTCAGAATTTCGGCACGCTCGCGGCCGACCTGTCCGACCTTGACCGGTACCGAGCGATACACCTCCGGTTCCACTTCCCGCACTACGCGGGTTCCGGCGCCGGTGCGAATCAGGGCGCTTCGGGGAATGGATAGCACGGCTTGTTCATCCTCGGGCTCGATCCGGGCGCGGACAAACATGCCCGGTTTGAGCCGACCCTCCTCGTTGGCAAATTCCAGGCGGGCGCGCAGCGTGCGAGTGTCGCTGTTCAGGATGGGGTAGAGGTAGGACACGGTGCCCTCCCAGGTTTCACCGGGATAGCTGGCGGTGGTCAGGGTGACCGGCTGGCCGGTGGTGATACGACCCGCATCGGCCTCATACAGCTCGACATTGACCCAGATGTCTTCAAGGCTGCCAATGGACATCAGGTTCTGCGGCAGGTCCACAAAGTTGCCCTCGCGCACACCGAGCTGCACCACATAGCCGTCCCGGCTCGCGTAGTAGCGCAGCTTCTCCCGTACGCTGCGTTCGCGTTTCAGTCGCTCGATTTCCCGCTCGCTCACGCCTTTGGCGCGCATCTGAGACAGGGAGCCCTCCGCCCGTCCCCGAAGCTGGTCTCTCAGGCTTTGTAGGTACTCGCGTTGCAGATTGATGATTTCCGGCGAGTAAAACTCAAACAGCTTTTCACCGGCTTTGACCGGGTCGCCCTCGGTGGCCACCGCCAGTTCAGTGATCCAGCCCGAGGCGCGCACATGAAAGTGCTGCACCTGTTGCTGGTTCACCTCCACCAGTCCCACCGTTTCAATGGTCTGGCCCACCGGCGCGTGGGTCGCCTCCGCCAGCGTCAGCCCGAGGTTCTGGGCAACCGCCGGGTTAATCCGGACATCGCCGGGCTCGCGTTTCTGGTCCTCCGCATACACCGGCACCAGATCCATGCCCATGGGGGACTTGCCGGGCCCATCCCGGCGATAGCTGTCATCCATGGGAGCCACCCAGTAAAGGGGCTCCTTCTCGTCGCTAGTCTTGGATGGTTCGGCGTTGTCCGAAGGCTCGGGCCAAAGCAAATGACTGCCCACACCCAGCGCAAAGGCGCCCAGCAGCGCCACGAAAAATAGAGGTTTGTTCATAACACCTGTCCACAAGGTAATACCACAACAGAAAAACGGCCGCGGAGGGCCAAGGGGGTGCGATCGTCAGGCGCACCTATCCTGTGGTCAGGCGAATTTGGGCGGGCGGAGCAGTTCCAGCGGCGCGCGCGTGGGTGCAGCGTCGGTGGCTGAAGAGAGGAAGTGATTCGGGGTTGAGATTGGCGGGACCGCTTGCACCGTCAGGGCCACAAAACCGGAGCAGGAGCCGGGGCAACAGGCGCACTGGCTGTCGCAGTCGTGATCCGGGGTGGCTGCGAGGTGCGTAGAGTCATGCTCTGAATGACTGTGGATGGCACCACCATCGGCCATAGCCATCTCCATGGTGTCATGGCAGGGTTCGGGCGCCGTATCGGTCATCATCGGCGGATGCGAGGCACCCAGCGGCCCTGCCAGAAACAGCAGTAGCGCAAACAACCAATGACGGAAGGAGTGGCGATTCATGCCGTTAGTCTAGCGCACCTGGGTCCGTGGGCAAAGCCAGGGTGAACCCGGCCCGGTATGTGCTAGTCTCAACAGAGGCAATAACACCCACGATCACCGGAGACAGGAGAGACCATGAAAGCGTTTTTTCATCCGTCCCAGGATAAACATGCCCCGCAATCCTACCTGACCCGCGGCCAGATGCGCCCCCCTCAAGAGCTGCCGGAGCGCACCCCGGAGCTGGTCAAGGGCCTGGAAGCCCTGGGCGTCCGGCCGGAACAGGCCACCGATCACGGCATGGATGTGATCAATCGGGTGCACGACCTGGGCTACCTGCGCTTTCTTGAGTCAGCCCACCGGCGTTGGCCGGAAGACTGGGGCGGGGAAGTCATGTCCAACATCTTCGTCCGTTCACCGAACCCCATGCGCGGTATTCTGGCGGAATGTGCCCGCTATCAGGCCGACGGTAGCTGCCCCATCGGCCCCCACACCTGGGAGGCCGCCTACTGGTCCGCCCAGAGCGCCCTGTCCGCCGCCGATGAGCTTCTTACCGGACAGCAGAGGGCCTACGCCCTGTGCCGCCCGCCCGGCCACCACGCCCGGCGCGACGCCGCCGGTGGCTTCTGTTATCTGAACAACGCCGCCATCGCCGCCGAAGCCCTGCTGGACCATTACGACAAAGTCGCCATTCTCGACCCGGACATGCACCACGGCCAGGGCATTCAGGAAATCTTCTACGATCGGGACGACGTGCTCTATATCTCCATCCACGGCGACCCCACCAACTTCTACCCGGTGGTAAGCGGCTACGAAGACGAGCGGGGCGCGGGCCCCGGCTATGGCTACAACATCAACATGCCGATGCCCCACGGTTCCCCCGAGTCCACCTTCTTCGAAAAACTGGCCGACGCCGCCGACGCCATCCGCCTGTACGAGCCGGACGTACTGATCGTCGCCCTGGGCTTCGATGTGTACCACGAAGACCCGCAGGCCAAAGTCTCGGTCAGCAGCGAAGGCTTCCGGCACATGGGCGAAGGCATCAACGCCATGAACCTTCCTACCCTGGTGATACAGGAAGGCGGCTACCACCTGGAGTCCCTGGCGACCAACGCCAAAAACTTCTTCAGTGGCCTGAACCCGTAACGCATCCCGGTGACGATATGACAGCCCAAGCCCGCTTACTCGACAAGTTGTGCCAAAGCCTGCCAGAGGGGCGGCTCGAATGGATCGGCCTGCGCAGTAAGCGGCGAGGCGACATCCACGTGGTGGACAGCGCCCCGGCGGCAGAGGGGCTGGGCCTGGAAGGCGATCACCGCATGAGCAAAACCCCGGGCTCCTCCCGCCAGGTGACCCTGATAAGCCGCGAATTTATCGAGGCCATCGCTCGTCATACCGGCCACTCCGAGATCGACCCGGCGCTATTACGGCGCAACCTGGTGATCTCCGGAATGAACATGAACCTGCTGCGCCACCAGCGCCTACAGATTGGCGAAGCCGTACTGGAAACCACCGCCCTCTGTCACCCCTGTTCCCGAATGGACGAAGCCTTGGGCGCAGGGGGCGCTGCAGCGATGTTTGGCTATGGGGGGCTCTGTGCCCGGATTGTTCAAGGTGGCCAGATGGCAGTGGGGGATTCTGTGGTGCGACTGCCAGGGTTGGACAGTGGCGCTCGCTGATGTCCACCTTAAAAGGTGCCACCAAAGCCAAACTATCATAAAAAATGTTTAGTAAACCACTCCCTTGTGACGTCATCGGCTGGGAGCAGTGTCTCCAGTCGGATATCGTCAATTACCGGGTCAGAGCTCATGCCGACCGTTGCGATCAGGGAAAACAGGCTCAATACCGCGTCCTCGACTTGAAACTGTATGCTAAGTACGGGAAGCGGGTTTTCGGAGCTGGGTTGGCTGATCGCCTCTGCAACGCCACTAATGTCTCGAAGCTCATTCAGTAGCTCATGAGCCTCCTGGTCATGTGGACGCCTCGCAACTTCCAGCTCAAGTAGTCGGTACAAGGCTCTCGCTGTTTGTTCCCAGTTGATGGTGCGGGAGCGCAATGCTCCGGGCATCATTACCTCACGCAGTAAATTGGGGGTCCCGGTGCTGCCGAGCATTGCAAAAAATTGCAGAGCCGGTTCATTTGCTTTCTGAAGATTCCAAATGCGATCCACCGCCATGGCGGGATAGGGCGCATGGCTCTGAAGAACATGATCAATTGATGCGCCGACAGCCTCTCTAGCTTCTTGACTCCAACGACGTTGAGACGAGCGTGCAGCGAAGCCTGCTGAAAGGAGCATTGCATCGATTTCAGCTGCCGGCATATCTAGCGCATCCCCCAGTTGGCCAATGGCAGAGAGGCTCGGTTTCGAGCGTCCGGTTTCCAGGAAGCTGATGTGCCGTTGTGACATTCCCGATTTTAAGGAGAGCTCAAGCTGGCTCAGTCGCCGCCGTGTGCGCCAAGTCTTCAGGAAACCCGAAAAGGGGGTATCTGTCGTTCTCAGGATTGAGGTCATTCCTTAAGTTATCAATTGATTAGTTTTCTGTCTATTACTTCCAAGGTAATTGCCGTCATTGACTTCCAGTGGAAAACTGGATCTAAGTCGTGATTACCATAGGAGATGATTTGACATGAAAGCCAGCAGCACAGCTCGGATATTTTTGGCGCTAAACGCCACGTTTTCTTTGGCTATAGGGGGCGACCTATTGGTGGCCTCTGGCTCTGTTTCGGAAATGATATTTTCAGGGCAGCACAGTTGGCTACCGCTTGCGTTGCGTATATTGGGTGCTGGATTGTTGATGTTTGCATGTGTTCTCTTTCTGATGGCATCCAACCGTTTTATTACAAAAATGCAGGTTCTGGTGATCACCATGATGGATGTTGGCTGGGTGATCGCTAGTGCTGGGCTACTTTTTATGATCCCTGAGTTTTTTACAGACACTGGACAGTCTCTGGTTAGTGTCGTTGCCGCCGTTGTCGCAATTTTTGCAGTAGGCCAATACGTTGGCTCAGGAAGAATAATACCGACTAAGAGTCAGGTTTCAATGCGTTCAGAAAAAGGAAGGCTAATTGCCACGGTGAGGCGAGCAGTCAATGCACCAAGTCATAGGGTATGGGAAGTGATGACAGATCACCCGGGTTATGCGGACGTTGCGAGCAATCTTTCTAAAGTCGAGGTTCTATCGGGACATGGGGTCGGCATGGAGCGTCGATGCTATGGGCGCGCCGGCGAAAGTTGGCGAGAGACTTGTGATCTGTACGAGGATGGGAAAACTTATGCCTTCAATGTTCACACTGAAGAGAAGAGCTATCCATACCCCATTTCGGAGCTAAGAGGTCGTTGGTCTGTTAAAGAAGGTGATGCCGGTTCCGAGTTCAATATTGTTTTAGTGGCGAAACCCAAAGGAAACTTTATCAAGCGGTGGCTTTTTGTCCTTGCGGCTAAAAGGCAGTTTTCCGGGGTTTTGATCGATTTGGCAGACGCTTGGTCGTCCAGAATGGAGCATGAAGCGAAAACGTGACGTCCCAGGCCAACGCTTAAGAAAGGTAGTGGGGGAGTACGGCGACCAAAGGGAGCTTGCTGTGGCGAACATTCTTGATTTGTTGTGGCTTACTCTCCCTATAATGTACGGGAACTCCGTACGTTTGAGGTGAGCCATATGGACTTTGTTAGTGTAAACAGGTTCAGAGACAACCTAAAAGCCTTTGTAGAACAAGCAGCTAGCAATCATACGCCGCTGAAAGTGACTCGGCGCTCCGGTGAGGCATTCGTGGTAATGAGCGCCGACGAGTGGGAGCGGGAGCAAGAAACCCTGTATGTGCTTCAGAACAGCAGCCTGATGCGCCAATTGGCAGAGTCTGCCGCTACCCATACCCAAGGCACTGGATATACCCCCAAGGAAGAGGAAATCAATGAGATCACTCGTCTTTGAAGGCAGTGCCTGGGCTACCTATGAGCAGCTCCGGGAGAAGGACAAAAAGCTACATGAAGCTCTTTACCAGTTACTGAAAAAAGCGCTCCGCGCCGACCCGGCAGCGGGCGGGGAAAGCCTGAGCAATTAAAGCACAGCCTTTCCGGACTCTGGTCCCGGCTAATTTCTCAGAAAGATCGTGTGATTTACAAGTTTGACGATCACTACGTGTATATCTTTGCCATTGGGGGCCATTACGACCAAAAGCCATAACGACGGGCGTCCCACCGCCGCTTGATCTTATAAACCGATTCGTAACCGCTTAGTTTATCCGCTGACATCCTTGGATTTTCCCGTCAGGCCGCCAGATTTTTCTTAAACTGGCTTTTGACTGGAGCTCCAAACTTCTCCTACTATTTTAGCGCAACTGGTAGAAACTTGAGCTTATAGGTCGTCCAAAGACACCGATACTGCTTGATTCTTATCTTTTAGACGCTCATCGAGAAGCTTAGCTAGCTCATAATCCTCAGTCATACTCATCATAGCTTCGTAGGTCTCCGTAGGGATCAGGTAGGCCACCGGCTTGTTATGGTTCAGAACGACGATTGCTGAACCACTAGACTGAGAAAGCAGCGCGGACGGACTCTTCTTTAATTCTGAGATGCTTACGGAAAAATCATAAAAAATATGACGAATAAATCACCAAAAGAAGACCAGTAATCAACACATGTTATTGGCCACAATTTGTCGTTTTCCTACCGCCTTACCTACATAACTTTGCGCACACGGGAGCGATTTTACGAGCGTCCCGCCGCCTGGGACAGTGTAACTCTGCGCGTTGTAAAGCATATACTTATATGCTGACAGAAGTATTGACGACCACACTAAACTCGATATCTCCTTTATCACCGTCAAACTCAGATAGTCGGTAGTTATTATCGGATAGCTCAACTACTTTTATCCAATTCCAGCCCGCACTGGAAATGGTGATCTGGTGGTCGAACTTTTGTTTTCCTAACGTTAGCACTCCTCGAATATTTGCCGGGTTGGAAAAATAAACTAGAATTAGCGGTTCGTTGTCTATTGTATTAATAAATCCACCGCCACCTATGTCATCGCGGTACGGCGAAAATGCGTGAAAAGTGCCTAGCCTCAATAGCTTTGTGTCGGCTGGAACAACATTTAAACCCGACTGTCTAATAGTAGCCGACTTCGCATCAATATCGCTGGGAAGGACGAGTTTAAAGGTATGGCTATTTCTGACTTCAGCAACATACAATATATCATCTGTGGGGTTTCCAAAGATTGCTCCAGGAATCGACGGGAAAATCAACGCTAATTCCGATTCAGGTTTGTAGCCCTCGAGTCGTTTGAAATTGTAGGAGTAGAAGCCATACTTCATTTCACGGGAAAAGGCGAAAGACTCAGTCGGACTATCGACCGTGGCACAAGACTGCAGGAACGCTAAAACCAAAATGAATGCTAGACGGTATTTCATAGTGTTTCCTATAGCCTCATAACTCCTTGCATGAAGGGCATGTTAGAAGTGTGGACCTGAACCACTTGCGGTGGTATATGGTACGTATTGTTATTGCTTTGCATTATCAGTTGTCCCCATTGGATTCTTACCCTGTACTACTATTCGAAAGAACGCATATATTGCCGCTGCAACCAGAGCGTGCGTGATATCGAAAGTATAAGGGTCACCCAGCCAAATGCTGTACACCTCAATGGCTAGTAGTGCCCAAAAGGGCAAAGTAACTATAAATACTAGCAGCCTAACATTACCTTTTACCTGATCTGCATTTTCCATGTTTTAGCCCTCCTTACCTGGGCAACCAATATCAATATGCCCCGCTGCCTTGGGTTGTTAAGTTGGGAAAATTACGACCAAAGCAACGCCAAACATCATGTACATTCCCGCTATAAACAATAGTAATGCTAAAATCCCTACCGTCCAGCCGAAGGAATTGGTAATTCCGTTTATACGATTGTACTGCTCAGGGCGAAGGGTGCACCGCATATACGATTGTGCAATCAGGCTTACCTTCAATAGTATGAAACCAACTATAGAGCCGAATAGTATTTGCCATGAAAGACTTATATAAGTCTTTAATTCAGGTCCGATCTCTTGGGCGAACCTAAGCAGTGATGATACCGACAATGTTAGTGCACCACCTGCAATCAAGAACACCGCATTCGCTAGAGAGTCTACTCTGCCTCTAATCTCTTTCCATTCATCGTGATCCAGTTCTGCCATACTTTTCCTCTTAGCGCCCGGCTTCATTTGCGCCGCTTTGCGGCGTCAAATGGAAGCGTTTTTTATGCGTCATTTTCTGGTTTGTAGTGTACTTTGCAAGAATGGTATATCGATTTATCAATGACTTTTCCATCGGATTTTCTGAACTCCATAGTGGCAGAGGTGTTGAACAGTAAGTCACCAGGGCTAGTAATATGGAGCTCAAAACGTGACTTCGAAGGATCTGGTAGGAGTTCAGCACAAACAACGCAATCTTTTCCGTATATTATATTTGACCACATCTGAGCCTTCTTTAGCGCTTTCTCCAGAACGACTTGGTCATACTTGTAGGAATTTTCTCCGCCACACAACGACATAGGAAAATTAGCTCCGATTCCTGCACACCCTGTAGCTACAATCGCTAGAAGACCTACGAATACTTGGCATATTTTTATCGCATAGCGGTGGGAGCTTGCGAGTGTTCGGCAGCCGGAGACTGTGTAGTGCTGCGCTTCGTTATGCATTTTCGATCTTATCGCCCAGTTGCTTTGTAAAGTCCCAATGATCTCCTGTGTCGAAAGCAACAACCCAGGCGGCTTCAACAGTGTAAGGAAGATTACCATTGCTTCTTGGCGAAAACGTAACGTTTATCTTCATAAGCTCAATAGATATGTCGCCAGCTATAGAGCCTCTCGAATACTTTATTGAGCCGCCTTGATCTTTTTTCTTCTCAAATCCCAAGGACGACATTACCTCTTCCACACGATAATCGGATTTAGGCTTTGGCACTTCGTTCTTGTATTTTGGGAAAAGTGCAAATATCGGTTTTTCTTGTCCAAGATTCCGGTGAGGCAGCACCTTATATAGAATGGTAGTGGCTGCCAGGACAGCGACTACAGTTATAACTATTTCCATAATCTCAGACTCCAAATTTTTGCATAGCGCCGCGTAGACCGGTGCAAGCTTGCGAGCATCCGGCGGCCGACAGGCCGCGTAGTGATGCGCCTGCGCGTCAAGGATATTGATGAGGCAGCGGTTCAGAAGGCAATGCGGTGCGCAGCCCGTTTTCCCGGTTTGGGGCGTAGGCAAAAATCCGAGTAGCGGCATCCTATGGGTGCCCTACGGGATTACAAACTCCGACCTTCTAATTGCTTGGCTTTCTGAACTTCAGCACCATCCGGCTGGCTTCGCCGATGGACAGGTACTTTTCTTTGTCTTTTGCATCTCCCATCAAGGAGGGAGGTAAGGACCAGATTCCTTGCGGATGATCGGCAGTATCCTTCGGGTTTAGCAGCAGGTCGTTTTTGCCTTCAAAGCTGAATCCGGCTTCTTCAGCCAACGTTAACCATAGTTGCTCGGGGACATAACCTGATTTCCCCCAATCCGCATCCTGCAAGTCATCCGGTAGGCGTGGCGCCACAACTCCCAATACTCCGCCGGGTTTGAGCGCCTGATAAAAGTTGGCCAAGGCGTGATTCATTGATTTCTCGCCTTCAAATACATAAAGCTGGTTGCGAACGGAGAGCACCACATCAGCGCTCGCTGGCGGCGCAATAGCGATATCGGCCAGTGGGGCAAACTCGGTGAGTATCACATTGTCGTAAACCGGGTGCGACTCAAGTTTGTCCTGGTATTCACTCCGGGCTTTCTGCATATATTCGGCGTCCAGAAGACTGAACTTGTCAGAGAAGTGGGAAGCGTAGAGTTTTCCTTCTTTCGCCAATAATGGCGCCAGGATCTCGGTATACCAGCCAGAGCCCGGCCACACTTCAACGACAGTACTTTGCGGCGTAACTTCAAAGAAACTCAGTACCTGTTCGGGCTTGCGCGCTGAATCTCGTGCTTTGTTCTCTTCCGTGCGAACCTCATGTCGCAAAGCTTGGGTGATATTGTCAGTGTCGGCAAAGCTGGTGTGGCTTGCCAGAAGAAACAGGCTTGCGCAAAGTAGTTTGATGCAGGGTAGCTTGATCAGCATGGCCAGATCCTTTTGTGGTGTATATTCATTATTGAGAGTGAATGAAAATGCACTTTCACCCGTTTTTTATTGCCTGATGCCCTCAGGTAAGGTGTGTCTGTATTCAGCCGGAAGACTGCTGTCTTGGGCAACGTTATATCATGCTTCAGACGGCGAGTTACGTCTTGTTTATACTGTATCGCTATAAGGCGCGAGGATAATATTCTGGAGTGCTCTTTTTGATGGATGTGGTGGCACCGCGTGGGTGCCCTACAATCCTTGGCTGCGCAGATACTCTTCATAGGAGCCGTGGAAGTCCACCAGTCCATCCGGCTTCATATCGATAATCCGGGTAGCCAGTGAAGACACAAATTCCCGATCATGGCTGACAAAAATCAGCGTTCCGGGGTAGTTCTCCAGCGCCAGGTTCAGTGCCTCGATGGATTCCATGTCTAAGTGGTTGGTGGGTTCGTCCATCAGCATGACGTTGGGGTTGAGCAGGGTCAGTTTGCCGAACAGCATCCGGCCCTGTTCACCACCGGAAATCACCTTTACCGATTTTTTCACGTCGTCGTTGGAAAACAGCATGCGCCCCAGGGCGCCGCGTACCACCTGTTCATCACCGGTGGTCCACTGCTGCATCCATTCAAACAGTGTTGCCTCGTAGGCAAAATCATCGGAGTGGTCCTGTGCCACATAGCCGACGTCGGCCTGCTCGGCCCACTTGATGGTGCCCGAGTCGGCGGATACGTCTCCGTACAGGCAGCGCAGCAAGGTGGTTTTACCCGCGCCGTTGGGGCCGATGATCGCGACTTTTTCTCCCGCTTCAATGCTCAGGCTCAGATCTTCGAACAGTGTCTTGTCAAAAGCCTTGTTGGCTTTCTCCATGACCACTGCCAGACGGTGCAGCTTCTTGTCCTGAGAGAAGCGGATAAAGGGGCTGACCCGGCTCGAGGGTGGAATGTCTTCCAGTTTGATCTTTTCCAGTTGCTTGGCCCGGGAGGTGGCCTGCTTGGCTTTGGAGGCGTTGGCGGAAAAGCGGCTTACGAAGGACTGCAGATCGGCGATCTGGGTTTTCTTCTTGGCGTTTTCGTTGTGCAGCCGTTCGCGGGCGGCGGTGGAGGCGATCATGTAGTCGTCGTAGTTGCCCGGGTAAATGCGCAGCTCGCCGAAATCCAGGTCGGCCATATGGGTGCAGACACTGTTCAGGAAATGCCGGTCGTGGGAAATGATGATAATGGTGCTGTTGCGCTGGGTCAGAATGCCTTCCAGCCAGCGGATGGTGTTGATGTCCAGGTTGTTGGTGGGCTCATCCAGCAGCAACACGTCCGGGTCGGAGAACAGTGCCTGGGCGAGCAGCACCCGCAGCTTCCAGCCGGGGGCGATGGCGCTCATGGGGCCGGTGTGTTGTTCTTCCGGAATTTCCAGGCCCAGCAGCAGTTCGCCGGCGCGGGCTTCGGCGGTGTAGCCGTCCAGCTCGGCAAACTGTACTTCCAGTTCCGCCACCTTCATGCCGTCGTCTTCGCTCATTTCCGGCAGGCTGTAGATACGGTCGCGCTCGGCTTTCACCTTCCACAGTTCGGTGTGGCCCATGATCACGGTATCCAGCACCGTGTATTCCTCAAAGGCGAACTGGTCCTGGCGCAGCATGCCCATGCGCACGTTTGGCTCCAGCATCACCTGGCCGCCGGAGGGTTCCAGGTCGCGGCCCAGAATTTTCATGAAGGTGGATTTGCCGCAGCCGTTGGCGCCGATCAGGCCGTAGCGGTTGCCGTTGTTGAATTTGACCGAGACGTTCTCGAACAGGGGCTTGGCCCCGAACTGCATCGTAATATTGGCGGTAGAGATCACAAAGGGGTCCAACTGGGAGGTGTGGGCGCCGCAAGCGCGGTAGGGAAGGGCGCAAAAGGGGCGCAGTCTACCGGATACGGGCGCCCAGCCCAAGCGGATTTGCCGGGGCGGGGCGCCAGGCTGGCGGAATCAGGCGCTGGCCTGAATGGCGGTCAGGGCGATGGTGTACACAATGTCGTCCACCGAGGCCCCCCGGGACAGGTCGTTCACCGGTTTGCGCAGGCCCTGGAGCATGGGGCCGATACTTACCAGGTTGGCGCTGCGTTGTACCGCCTTGTAGGTGGTGTTGCCGGTGTTGAGGTCGGGAAAAATGAACACATTGGCCTTGCCCGCCACCGGGCTGTCCGGGGCTTTGCTTTTGGCCACCGAGGGGACGCTGGCGGCGTCGTACTGCAGAGGGCCGTCGATCACCAAGTCCGGGCGCTTTTCCTGAGCGAGGCGGGTGGCCTCGCGCACTTTTTCCACGTCGCTGCCGGAGCCGGATTTGCCGGTGGAATAACTGATCATGGCGATGCGCGGCTCAATACCGAAGGCGATGGCTGAATCACCGGACTGGATGGCGATATCGGCCAGCTCTTCGGCGTTGGGGTCCGGGTTGACGGCGCAGTCGCCGTAAATGACCGGCTGATCCGGCAACAGCATGAAAAAGATGGAGGACACCAGCGCCGCGTCGGGTTTGGTTTTGATCAACTGCAACGCGGGGCGGATGGTGTTCGCCGTGGTGTGCACCGCACCGGAGACCAGGCCGTCGACATCGCCCTGGGCGAGCATCATGGTGGCCAGCACCACGGTATCTTCCAGCATGGCCTCGGCCATGGGCTCGGTCAGCCCCTTGTGTTTGCGCAGGGTCACCATGGGTGCCACGTAATGGCGGTACACGGTTTCGGGGTCGATGATCTCGATATCCTCGGGCAGCACCACGTTGTAGCTGGCCGCCACGCGGTGTACTTCATCCGTTTTGCCGAGCAGTACGCAGCGGGCGATGCCTTTCTGATGACAGAGGGCGGCGGCCTGAACCGTGCGCGGCTCGTCGCCCTCCGGGAGCACAATGCGCTTGGGGTTGGCGCGGGCACGCTGCACCAGTTGATAGCGGAAGGCCGGAGGGGACAGTCGCTTTTCCAGCCGGACATGGGTCCGCTCAATCAGCCAGCGGGCATCCAGGTCGGCGGCGGTGCTGTCCATCACATTGTTTATGCGTTCGATATCGTCCGGCGGTACTTCGGTGTTCATGCTGTTCAGTTGTTGCGCCACCTTGAAGGTGTTGCCGCCCACCAGCAGTACTGGCAGGCCGGTTTTCAGGGCGGCCTGACACAGCGCCATGACGTTCGGGTCGGGATGCAGGCTGCCGGTAAGCAGAATGCCCGCCAGTGGCACCCCGTTCAGGGCGGCCATGCAGCTGGCCACCAGAATGTCTTCCCGGTCCCCCGGAATCACCACCAGGGTGCCGGCCTTGAGGGTCTGCAGCATGTTTTTCATGGTGCGCGCGCAGACGGTGATGTTCTGTACCCGACGTTCGAGCAGTTGCCCTTCGTTGATGATCTCGGCATTGAGGTAATCACACACATCCCGGGTGCGGGGCGCCACCAGGTGGGGTTGCCAGCGAATCGCACCCAGGCAACGGAAGTGCTGCTGGGAGAACACCGGAAGCGAGGCGATGATGCGCTCCAGTCCGATGTTCTCCGGCTCTTCGCTGGTAGGTTCCTCGGTGGCCACCACCTGTTGGTACTCCAGGTCCGGCGCACCCACCTTGTTCAGGACGCAGCCGAGTAACCGGGGATTGTTGAAGCCGCCGAACAGGCTGGCCGCCATTTTGATGCGCTCGTTCAGTTGTGCGGTGCTGTCGGCGTTTTTGGCGGCCACCAGAATGATATCGGCATCCAGCGCCTTGGCCATGTCCTGGTTCAGTCGATCGATGTAGTTGTTGTCCGCCAGCGGCACCAGGCCTTCCACAATCACCACTTCGGCGTCGCCCGCGGATTGCTGATATACCTGAATGACGTCTTCCATAAACGCATCGGCATCGCCCTGGGCGAGCTTTTGTTGGGCATCGCTCAGGCGCAGCGGCTCGGCTGGCTTGAGGCCCAGTGTGGCCTGGGCCATATGGGTGGAGCGCTCGGGCCCGCGATCGTTACCGGAGCGCTGGGCAATGGGTTTGCAGAAGGCGACTTTGACGCCGAGCTGATCCAGCGCCCGAACCAGGCCCAGGGACACGGAGGTCAGGCCGGTACCGACGCCAGTGGCGGTAATGAAAAAGGTGTGTTGCACAGCGGTTACTCCACGCCTGATGACGGATGAGTGAGTTGAAAAGCATCGTTGGCGATCATCCACTCTTCGCGGGTGGGAATGACCACCGCGGTGGTGGTGCCCGGGGCATTGATCCGCCCCCGGTCGTCGCCGTGCTGGTTGTTAAGGGCGGTATCACATTCAAAGCCGAACAGGGGCAGGCGTTTCAGTACCTGCTCGCGCACCGGGGCGGCGTTCTCGCCAATACCCCCGGTAAAGACCAGCGCATCCAATCTTGGCAGGCTCGCGGCGAGCGCACCGATCTGCCGCGCCAACCGGAAACAGAACACCTCAATGGCCCGCTGGGCATCGCCGTTGCCGGACTGGGCCGCTTCAGTGAGAGTGCGCATATCGTTGGACAGGGCCGACAGGCCCAGCAGCCCGCTTTCCCGGTTGAGCATGGCGGTGATCTCCGCCAGTGTCAGCCCCAGCTTTTCGGCCAGAAATTCATGCAGGCCCGGGTCCACATCCCCGCTACGGGTGCCCATCACCAGCCCTTCGAGCGGGGTCATGCCCATGGTGGTGTCTACCGACCGACCATTGTGGATGGCGGCGGCGCTGCAGCCATTGCCCAGGTGGGCGGTAATCAGGCCGTGATCCTGCGGGTCGAGTTCCAGGCGGTGAACCGCTTCGCCCGCTACGTATTGATGGCTGGTGCCGTGAAAGCCGTAGCGGCGCACGCGCTGCTCCCGGTACAGGCGAATGGGGATGGCGTAGAGATAGGCTTCGGGCGCAAGGCTCTGGTGAAAGGCGGTATCGAACACCGCCACCTGGGGAACCGACGGGTAGAGTCGCTGCATGGCCCGGATACCCAGCAGGTTGGCCGGGTTGTGCAGTGGCGCAAGGCTGGCGCAACCCTCGATCCCCTCAATGACCGCCTCATCAATGACCACCGAGCCAGAAAACGCTTCGCCGCCGTGAACCACCCGGTGACCGATGGCGACCAGGGTGCCGACGTCATCCAGCAGCGAATGCACCTCGCGCAAGGCACCGTCATGGCCCTGGTCCGGAATCGCCCGGTGCTGTTTGGCGCCCTCGCCTTGCCAGCTCATCAGCGCCTCCGGTGATCCCAACCGCTCGGCCAGACCGGCGAGGACTTCGCGGCCCGTGTGCATATCAAACACCGAGAATTTTAGCGATGAACTGCCTGAATTGATCACCAGAACGGGACTGCGAACCATGAACGACTCCGTGACTGTGGCTATTGCCACAGTGTAGCGGGTGAGAACGGGGAAGGGGAGTCGGCCAATAGGGGTAGGGCGAGGTCTATACTCAGGTTCGAGGGGCAAGGCGCTGCCGCCCGACACTTCATGACAACCTCAAAAAGGGCAAGACCATGATGTGGATTGTTACCAAATACCTGCTCACCGCCGCCGTGGTGGTGCTGGTCACCGAAGCCGCCAAGCGCAGTGATCGCCTGGGCGGCCTGCTCGCCGCCCTGCCCATGGTGACGGTGCTGGCCCTGATCTGGCTCTACATCGAAAACCAGCCCCAGGAGAAAATCGCCAACCATGCCTGGTACACCTTCTGGTACGTGGTGCCAACGCTGCCGATGTTTCTCGCGTTCCCATTCATGCTGCCAAAGCTGGGGTTCTGGCCGACCCTGGGAGTCAGTGTGGTGATTACGCTGGTCAGTTTTATTGGCTTTGCCTTGTTGGTTCGCCGTTTTGGAGTCGAGCTCTGGTGACTTTGACGTTGTGGCACGGGCATGCGTCGGACCGATCCACCCGACACGACATCGACGCATCGTAGGGTGGATAAGGCCCCGAAGGGGCTGTCATCCACCGAAAACTCATAAAGCAGATTCGATATATTTTGGCTATCAAATCAATATTGCCAATAGCTATCATGCCCATTTATATATAGAATTTCTATTAAAAGATATTTTTTAATAGCATAAGCCTCGTATTAGGTTTTCCCTTAAATCCACTCAACGAGGAACTTTGCATGTCTCGCTATATTGAATCCGACCTGAAACCCTTCAGTGCCCATGCTTACCACAACGGTGAGTTCGTAAAAGTCACTGACGAAGATGCGAAGGGTAAGTGGGCCGTATTCTTCTTTTACCCCGCCGACTTCACTTTTGTATGCCCCACCGAGCTGGGCGACCTGGCGGACAACTACGCTGAATTCCAGAAGCTGGGTGTCGAGATCTACTCGGTGTCCACCGATACCCACTTCACCCACAAGGCGTGGCACGACTCCTCCGAAACCATCGGCAAGCTCCAGTTTCCGATGATCGCCGACCCGACCGGTCAGATCAGCCGCAACTTCAACGTGCTGATTGAAGAGGAAGGCATCGCCGATCGCGGTACCTTTGTGGTCGACCCTCAGGGCAAGATCCAGATCGTGGAGATCACGGCGGGTGGTATCGGCCGCGATGCGTCCGAGCTGCTGCGCAAGATCAAAGCCGCCCAGTACATCGCCGCTCACCCGGGCGAAGTCTGCCCCGCCAAGTGGAAAGAAGGTGAGGAGACACTGGCTCCGTCACTGGACCTGGTCGGCAAGATTTAATCCCGACCCGTTCATTGCTTAATCACGCCTTAGGCCCATCTTCGGATGGGCCCTTTTTTAACGAATCCGTTAGACCGAATTTTTTAAGGACACACCGATGTTGGATGCAACGCTGAAACAGCAACTGGACACCTACTTGCAGAAGATCGTCAATCCGATCGAGATTCGTGTGTCCGGTAATGAAACCCCCAAGTCTTCCGAGCTGGAGAGTCTGGCGAGTGAAATCGCCGAGCTGTCCGCCAAAATTGAACAGAAACCCGGTAACGGCAAGCGCCGTCCGGCCATGGCGATTGCCCCCGCCGGTGAAGAACCCCGCGTCAGCTTCGCGGGTATTCCCATGGGGCACGAATTCACTTCGCTGGTACTGGCGCTGCTTCAGGCGGGCGGTCATCCGTCCAAGGCCGACCCGGAGGTGTTGGAGCAGGTGCGTCAGTTGGAAGGCGAATTCCATTTTGAAACCTACATTTCCCTGTCCTGCCAGAACTGCCCGGATGTGGTTCAGGCCCTGAACCTGATGGCGACCCTGAATCCGAATATCACCCACGAGATGATCGACGGTGGTCTGTTTCAACAGGAAGTGGAAGAGCGCCAAGTGATGGCGGTGCCCGCCGTTTATCTGAACGGCGAACACTTTGGTCAGGGCCGCATGACCCTGGAAGAGATCGTCAATAAGCTGGACACCGGTGCGGCCGACCGGAAGGCCGCCGCGCTGAGTGAGCGAGATCCCTATGATGTATTGATTGTCGGTGGTGGCCCCGCCGGTGCCGCCGCGGCCGTATACGCCGCGCGCAAGGGCGTGCGCACCGCCCTGTTGGCCGAGCGTTTTGGTGGCCAGGTGATGGATACCATGGGCATTGAAAACTTTATCTCGGTGCCTTATACCGAGGGCCCAAAACTGTCCGCCGGATTGGAGCAGCACGTCAAGGAATACGGCGTGGACATCATCACCGAACAGCGTGCGGCGAGCATCGCCCGGCACAAGATGATTGACCTGGAACTGGAAAGCGGCGCGACTCTGTCGAGCAAATCCGTGGTGTTGGCCACCGGTGCCCGTTGGCGCGAGCTGGGCGTGCCCGGCGAAGCCAAGTACCGCAACAAGGGCGTCGCTTACTGCCCGCACTGTGATGGCCCCTTCTTTAAAGGCAAGCATGTCGGGGTGATTGGCGGCGGTAACTCCGGTGTCGAGGCGGCGATTGATCTCGCAGGCATTGTCGAGCATGTGACTGTGTTCGAATATGCCGACACGCTCAAGGCGGATGACGTGTTGCAGCGCAAGGCGCGATCCATGCCGAATGTGACCATCATCACCAGCGCCCAGACCACCGAGATCAATGGCGATGGCAACAAGGTCAACGGCATCACCTACACCGATCGCCTGACCGGCGCGAGCCAGACCATTGAGTTGGCCGGGGTGTTTGTCCAGATTGGCCTGGTGCCCAATACTGAATGGCTCAAGGGCAGCGACCTGGCGTTGAACCGCTTTGGTGAAATCGAGATCGACGCCCGCGGTGCGACTTCCATGCCCGGCGTGTTTGCCGCGGGGGATGCCACCACCGTGCCCTACAAGCAGATCGTGATTTCCATGGGTGCCGGTGCGACGGCGGCGTTGAGTGCCTTTGATCATCTGATCCGCAGCTCGGTGGAAGATGAAGATGATGCGGCGGCAACGGCGAAGGCCGAAGTGGTGACGGCGTAGGTTTACATGCGGTAACGGCGGATGCGCCTTCGGCTTATCCGCCCTACGGGTACCTCGGAGCCAGGCGTAGGGCGGATAAGGCCAAAGGCCGCATCCGCCGTCACCCAACGCCTGCACCATCCCCCAACCACACCCACCTCCCCATAAGCTACACTGGGATCATTCATTTCACCTCGAAGGAGTGCCCCATGAAAACCATTGCGGTACGCAACCCCGCCACCCTCGAATCTCTGGAGCTTCAAAACCGCCCGAAGCCGGGTGAACCCGGTCCGGGGGAAATCCGCGTGCGTCTGCACGCCAGCTCCCTCAATTTTCATGACCTGAGCGTGGTCACCGGCATCATCCCCACCGAGGACAACCGTATCCCCATGTCCGACGGCGCGGGGGTGGTGGAGGCCGTGGGGCCGGAGGTCACCGAGTTCCAGCCGGGCGACCATGTGGTGTCCACCTTCTTCCCCCAATGGTTGTCGGGCCCACCCCGTATCGGTGATTTCTCCACTACCCCGGGTGACGGTATTGACGGCTATGCCCGGGAGTCGGTCGTGCGCCCGGTACACTATTTCACGCTGGCCCCGAAAGGCTACAGCCACGAAGAAGCGGCGACCCTCACCACCGCTGGCCATACGGCCTGGCGGGCTCTAGTCGTCGATGGTGGCCTGAAAGCGGGCTCGACGGTGCTCACCCTGGGCACCGGTGGGGTATCGATCTTTGCGGTGCAGATGGCCAAGGCAATGGGGGCGCAGGTGATTGCCACGTCGTCCTCCGATGCCAAGCTGGAAAAGCTCAAAGCCCTCGGTGCCGATCATGTGATCAACTACCAGAGCGATCCCGAGTGGGGCAAAACGGTGCGCAAGCTCACCGACGGTCACGGCGCCGACCACATCATTGAGGTGGGGGGGCCGGGAACCCTGCCGCAATCGATTAACGCGGTGGCGATTGGCGGACACATCGCATTGATCGGGGTGTTGACCGGCGTGGCGGGCGATATTCCGACCGCTCGGCTAATGGCAAAGCAGGCTCGAATTCAGGGGCTGATTGTCGGCAGTCGTGCGGATCAGCAAGCGATGGTGCGCGCACTGGAGGTGCTGAACCTAAAGCCGGTGATTGACCGATCGTTCGCCCTGGAGGATGTCGCTGACGCCTTTCGGTACGAAAAGTCGGGCCAGCATTTCGGCAAAATCTGCCTGTCGATTTAGGGGATCTGGAAACGCCAGGGGCCTTAGTAAACGCTTAGTGTTGGCCAGGCTGGTCAGTGGGCTGGTCTGGGGGTAGAATGCTGCTATGTTTAAAAAAGCGTCAACCCTTTCCAGTGGCCAGAGGCGCCGATGACCGATAATGCGACGGGGAGCGGCAACGCCCTGCTTGCCTCCCAGCCGATTTACAATCGCGCGAATGAAATCGCTGGCTTTGAGCTTTTATACCGGAATGATGCCGGGCAAAGCGTCTTCGATATCGGCGAAGACCAGGCGACAAGTGAACTGCTGTTCAACTATTGCACGGGCGTTTCGCAGCAGGTGGACCACTACCATCAGCCGGCCTTCATCAATGTTACCCGAGAGTTTCTCTGCTCCGGGGCCTCACTTCCGATAGACCCAAGCCGCGTCATCATAGAGCTTGTTGAGCGGCTCGAGCCAGATGCAGCCTTGGTGGAGGCGGTGGCCAGCTGGTATAGCAAGGGTTTTCGATTTGCTCTCGACGACTTCGAGTTCAAGCCTTCCTGGGCACCGCTGTTGCGTTACACCGATATCATCAAGGTGGACATCGACGCTACTTCTCTGGAGGATGCGATAAGGCACAGACAGGCGCTCGCCCGCTATCCACTGCGCTGGCTGGCTGAGAGGGTTGAGACAGGGGAGCAGCATCAACAGTATCTCAAGGCCGGGTTCGACCTTTTCCAGGGGTATTTCTTGGCCAAGCCTGGCGTGATCTATGGGAAAAAGCTCAGCCCAGCCGCATTGAACCTCGCTCGACTGATCGGGTTGCTGTTTTCCGAGGAACCGGACCTCGATGAAGTCACCAATGTTCTGGTGAATGACCCCGTGCTGTCGGTCAGCCTGATTCGTATCGTCAACAGCCCGCTTTACAAGAGCCAGCAACACATCAGCACGATGAAAGAGGTGGTGGTTCGTCTGGGAATCGTGGCAATTCGGCGCTGGGCGATTCTGATCTCGTCGCTTCAGGCGAGCTCGCCGGAGACCGCCCGGACGATACTGATCCGGGCACAAGCCTGTTCCGCGCTGGCGCCTCACTATAAAGCTGAGTCCATTGATATCAATCGGGCCTTTCTGGCAGGTCTGCTTTCTGGTGCCGATGTGATGCTGGAAGTCGACCTCGAGAGCTTTCTTGGGGAAATGGATCTGAGCACAGATATCAAGGACGCCGCGCTACATCGACGTGGAGCCTTGGGCGCAGTGGTCAGCAAAGTGGAGGAGGTCGAAAGGCGCCTGGCTCTCAAGTCTAACCCGATGAGTATCAACCGCACACTGCTCCAGATTTATGATGAAAGCGCCAGGAATGTACAAGCGCTGTTTAACGAAGTCGTTTAGTGTCACCAATCGTCCCGATGTCAAAGTTGCCGACACTGGGGAGACAGGGGGCGGACCCGTGCGTATACTTCAGTGACTTTAGCGTTAACTGAAGAGCAACTCGTTCGATTATGACCAGTGAAGGTGATCCGGAGAACAGTGTACTGCTGGCAGCCCAGCCCATTTATGATCGGGAGAGCCGGGTGGCCGGTATCGAGTTGCTGTACCGGAATGACGAGGGGCTCACCGCGTTCGATGTGGGAGAACGCCAGGCGACCAACGAAGTGCTCTTCAATTTCTGCACCGGCGTGAGCGATCAGATACAACGGTATCGCGCACCGGCCTTTATCAATGTTTCTCGCAGCTTTTTGTGCTCAGGTGCTTTTCTGCCCATTGACCCGGGTCGGGTCGTGGTGGAGCTGGTGGAGCGGATTGACCCGGACGCGGAGGTGATCGAAGCGGTGCGGCGTTGGCATCAGCGTGGCTTCAGTTTTGCGCTGGATGACTTTGAGTTCAAACCCGAATGGGAGCCGTTGTTGCGCATGACATCCATCATCAAGGTGGATGTTGAGAGAACCCCCTTTCATCAGGCCCTCACCTACCGCAAACAGTTATCCCACTACCCGGTGCGCTGGCTGGCCGAGCGAATTGAAACACCCGAAGATCATCAACGTTTCTATGCCGCTGGTTTCGATCTGTTTCAGGGCTACTTCTTTGCCCGCCCGAAAATCATTCACGGAAAGAAACTCAGCCCCGCCGCATTGAATGTCGCCCGCCTGATCGGACTTCTGTACGCACTTGAACCCGATATTGATCGTATCACCCAGGTATTGTCCGAAGAT
Organism: Marinimicrobium koreense; assembly: GCF_003762925.1. NCBI lineage: Bacteria > Pseudomonadati > Pseudomonadota > Gammaproteobacteria > Cellvibrionales > Cellvibrionaceae > Marinimicrobium > Marinimicrobium koreense. The sequence continues at coordinate 2,474,723 of NZ_RJUK01000001.1, read as the reverse complement.
CCGATGCTGTCGGTGAGTCTGATCCGGATCGTCAACAGCCCCCTTTACAAAACCCGCCAGGAAGTCAGCTCGCTCAAAGAGGTGGTCATGCGCATGGGCATCCTGGCGATCCGTCGTTGGGTATTGCTGATTTCTTCCCTGCAGGGTGGCTCGCCGGAAAAGGTGCGGTTGATTCTGGTGCGTGCCCAGGCCTGCGCCGCTCTGGCCGAATACTACCGAGGCAAGCCGCTGGATTCCGGGCGGGCGTTCCTGGCCGGGTTGTTGTCCGGGGCGGATGTGATGCTGGGCGTTGATCTGCCGACGTTTCTGGATGCGCTGGATATTTCCAGTGATGTGAAAGCCGCCGCGTTGACCCGAGAAGGCGGTCTTGGAAAGGTGGTCGATGTCATAGAGCGGCTGGAGCGCCGCCTGGCGATGAAACAAGACCTGTCTACCGTCAACCGAACCCTGGTTCGGCTGTACGAACAGAGCGCACAGAACGTGCAGGCGCTGTTCAATCATGTTTGATCGGCACTCTGCGCGTCATTGAGTAGAGTGCAATGGGCTGTTGATCGTGTGGGGAGCTTGTCGTCCTTGGCCGTTAACAGGTAGACTCCATGCCATGAAGAGAAGCTCCCTGATCCTGTTTCTGATGTTGGTTGCTGTCGCGAACCTGGTGTTCGCTGCGGACTGGCATGAGTTGGTGATGGGAGATGCAACGGCATTGGAGCAGATCGCGGATGCGGATAGCGCCGTCGATGCCGATCACTCAGAACACTCTCACTCCGAGCATTCTCATCCCCCGGGTGGAAGCTGCGTTCACGCCCACAGCTGTCACGCCCACGCTCACCTGTTCTTTGTCGCCAATGGTGATTTTGGCTCCCTCCGACCGATCGGCCACCGCTGGCAGGCGGAGCACTTGCCCCTACCTCCGCAGTTCTTTATGGCACCTGATGTGCCACCTCCCATAGCCTGATTTGACACCTTAGTGATCAAGCGTCGACTTGTCGGCCCGGCGATTGGCCCGGCATGAGTCGGCCCGTGTCTATTTCTGAACCGTCAGGCAGGTAACACATGTTTCTCTCTCTATTCACCCTTCCGTCAAGGCGGAGGGGGCTATTTGGGCTTCTTGCGCTCCTGTGGGCCTCGGCCGCTGTGCCCGCTAGTGCGGCGCCAAAGCCTCTGTCCTTGAATGAAGCCTTGGCTTATACCCTGGAGCGCCACCCCGAGTTGGCGCAGTTTCCCTATCGTCGCCGAGCGGCGGAAGCCCGTGAACTTCAGGCGGGCTTGAGGCCCAACCCGGAGCTGGCCGTGGAGGTGGAAAATATTGGCGGCAGTGGCCGTTTTAGCGGTACCGGTTCGGCCGAAACCTCGCTGGTGCTGAGTCAACTGATCGAACTGGGGGGAAAACGCGGTCAGCGGGAAGACGTTGCACGCTATCGCACTGACCTGGTTGATAGTGAGTACCGTCAGGTTCGCTGGCAGGTTTTGGCGGAGACCGTACGTCGCTATCTGAGTGTCGCGGAAGCCCAGGAAGACATCCAACTGGCCGAGCTCTCTTTGGCGTTGGCGCGGGAAAGCCAGGCAACGATTGAGCGGCGTGTCGAGGCAGGAACCACCAGCGATGCGTCTCTCCAGCGTTCGGCCATTGCGGTCACGCGCGCTGAGCTGGCCCTCGAGTCGGCTCAGCAGCAGTTGGCGTCGGCCCGAGTCGAGCTTGCCGCGCAGTGGGGCGAGACCGAACCGGATTTCGAACGGGTCAGCGCCGCGCTTTACGACCTGGTGGCATTGCCGGAATTCAGCCGAGTACGCCGTCACCTGGAAGATTCTCCACAGCTGTCCCGCTATATCACCGAACGGCGACTGCGCGAGGCGGAATTGCAGTTGGCCCGGGCCCGTGGCCGGCAGGACCTTCGAGTCGGGGTCGGCGTCAAGCAGGTGCGGGAAACCGACGACCACGCCTTTACCCTGAGCCTGTCCATGCCGCTCGGCGTCAGCGATCGAAACCAGGGCGAAGTCCGGGCCCGTCGGGCCGAGTACGAGCAACTGGCACTGGAAGAGAAAGCCACTCGGGTGCAGTTGATGGCACGAATCCAGCGATTGTACCAGGAGCTGGAAGTGTTCCGTAACACGGCGCTTCGCCTGCGAGGGGAGGCATTGCCTTCCGCGCGCGCCGCCCTTGAGAGCATTCGCCGTGGCTATCAGGAAGGGCTCTATACCTACCTGGAGTTGGTGGATGCCCGGCAAGAGCGCCTGGCGGTAGAGCGCGATGCGCTCAAGGCGGCTATCAACTTCCACCAGACGCTGGTGACTCTCGAACAACTGACCGGAACGGGTTTGACCGGGCAATGGCAACTGACCCCCGATGCAATAGACGGGGCCGCTGAACCCTACAAACCCCAAACCCGTTACCTTAACGAACAGGCAGGTGAATCATGAAGCCGTTAACATCCTTCTGGATTTTTATGATGAGTATGGCGCTGCCCTTGTCCGGGGTCAGCATCAGCGTGCAGGCTCAGCAAGCCGAGCACAGCGAGCATGAATCTGAGCACCAGGCCCATGGCGAGGACGACGGAGCCCACGATAGGCATGGTGAGCACGAAGGCCATGAGGGTCACGATGGCCATGAAGAGCAGGGAGCCACGATTGATCCCGAAATGCTTCGGGCGCTGGGCGGAGAAATTCTCGTCGCCGGCCCCGGAAAAGTGCGCCAGACCGTGTCTCTGCCTGGGGAAGTCCGCCTGAACAAAGAGGCTGTGGCCCAGGTCAGCCCCCGTTACCCGGCCCAGATTGTCGATGTCAGTGCCCGGATTGGCGATTCTGTTGATGCCGGCGATACGCTCGCGGTTGGCGAGAGCTCCCAGACCCTGCAGCGCTTTCCGCTCAAGTCCCTGATTCGCGGCACGGTCATTGATCGCTCCGCAACACTGGGTGAACAGATTCAACCCACCGACGCCGCGTTCGTTGTGGCGGACCTTTCCACGCTCTGGGTCGATATTGCGCTCTACCCACGGCAGGTTGGGCGTGTGGAGACAGGCCAGCCGGTGCGCATCAGCACGGCGTTCGGTCCCGAACCGGTCAACGCCCGAATCGACTATCTCGATCCCATGGTCAGCGAACAGCTACGCACCGGCCTGGCCCGGGTATATCTTGATAACACGTCGGGCCAATGGCGCCCCGGCATGTTTATTGAGGCTGAGGTGACGCTGGCCGAGACACAGGCCGAGGTGGTGGTGCCTCATACGGCGGTCATCGAGTATCAGGGCCGCGAGGTGGTTTTTGTACGGGAGGGTGAGCGTTGGCACCTCCGGCCCGTCACTCTGGGTGCAAAAGATCGGGACCAGGTGGTCATCCGGTCCGGCCTCGCTTCCGGTGAACAATACGTCGCAAAAGGCGGCTTCACGCTGAAAGCGGATTTGCTCAAGAGTGAATTCGAATCGGGCCACAACCACTAGCGTTCGGAGGTTTTTATGCAAGCGATTATTCGAGCGGCGTTGCAAAACCGGCTGCTGGTGGTGGTGATGGCCCTGGCCACGGTGATTGGTGGCTATGCCGCTTATCGGAGTCTGCCGGTGGATGCCTACCCGGACATTTCACCTTCGTTGGTACAGGTGTTTGTAGAGACCGAAGGGCTCGCGCCGGAAGAGGTGGAAAAGTATGTGACCTACCCCCTGGAAAGCGCCATGAACGGCTTGCCGAAACTGGACCACGTTCGGTCGGTGTCCAATTTTGGCCTCTCGGTGGTGAACATCTATTTCGAGGACGGCACGGACATCTATTTCGCCCGACAACTGGTCAGCGAACGGCTGCAACAGGCCAGAGAGGCCATTCCGAACGGGTTTGGTGAACCGGTCATGGGGCCGATTACAACCGGTCTGGGACAGATTCTGTTCTATGTGCTGGAAGATACCAGTGGTGAGTACAGCCGCACCGAAATGCGGGAAATTCAGGACTGGATCGTCAAGTTCAATCTGCAGACGGTCAAGGGCGTGACTGAAGTGCTGTCAATTGGCGGTAACGTCAAGCAGTTTCAGGTGCGTATCGATCCGCAGGCGCTGTTGCAGTACGACATTTCCTTGCCGCAGATCAAACGCCGGATCGAAGCAAACAATGCCAATGCCGGTGCCCAGTTTATTATCCAGAATGACGAGCAATTCATTGTTCGCTCTGTCGGTCTGGCAAAAGATCTCGATGACCTTCGCAACATCGTGGTCAAAAGTGTTGATGGTATACCCGTCTATCTGCATCAACTGGGCGAACTGGCCATTGGTGGTGAAATCCGTCGCGGCTTGACCACCAAGGATGGTGAAGGCGAAGCCGTGGTGGGGATGGTGTTAAAGCTGATTGGTGCCAATACCTCCAATGTGATCGGTGCGGTGAAAGAAGAGTTGGCGACGATCAATGCCAACTTGCCGGAAGGGATCGAAGTCAGCCCCTATTACGACCAGGCGCAACTGGTTCAGGCCGCCGTTTCCACGGTGACCAATGCGTTGCTTCAGGGTATTGCTTTGGTCGCGATCGTGTTGCTCGCCTTTATGGGGGGCTGGCGCCCCAGTCTGGTGGTGGCGCTGTCCATTCCGTTCTCGGTATGCCTGGCGTTGATTGCCATGAAGTGGTTTGGTATCTCCGCAAACCTCATGTCTCTGGGCGGTCTGGCCATTGCCATCGGCATGATGGTGGACGGCGCCGTAGTGGTGGTCGAGAACATCGACCGACTGTTGCGCGAGTCCTCTGCGGGTGAGTCGCGCCTGCACATTGTGGCCCGGGCCAGTCAGGCGGTAGCTCGGCCCATACTCTTTGCCATCAGCATCATTATTGTGGTGTTCCTGCCCCTGTTCAGTTTGCAGGGGGTGGAAGGGGCCACGTTCCGGCCTTTGGCGTACACGGTCTCTCTGGCCATGGTGGGCTCGCTGATCTTCGCTCTGGTGGTGGCTCCGGTGGTGGCCTCTTTGATCATGCGTCGTCCGAAGTCAGAACAGGCGTCGGACGAGCCCGGTGGTTTGATTGGCTTGGTTGCCCGTGGTTACCGACCGCTATTGCAGGGCGTTATCCGACGCCGCTGGATTGGGGTGACCATCGCGGGACTGGTACTTGCCGTCGGTGTAGCTGTTGGGCCTCGTCTTGGCTCCGAGTTTGTGCCTCGATTCAACGAGGGGGATCTGCTGATTCGGGCCACTATGGCGCCCTCCATCTCGCTGGATAAGGCCAAACAGTCCATGACGCTGTTTGAACGTCAGTTGCTGGAGCGTTTCCCGGAAGTGACTCAGGTCGTGACCCGGATCGGCCGCGGTGAAGTCGGTGCGCATGCCGACCCGGTAAACAGCGCGGAGATCTTTGTCGGACTCAAACCCAAGGAGCAGTGGCAGACGGCGGAAACACTCGATGGCCTATACTCCGCAATGAGCGCCGAGTTTGAAGACTTCCCCGGCACCAAGTTCAACTTTACCCAGCCCATTGCCGCAGCGGTGGATGAGTTGCTTACAGGGACAAAAGCCGAGCTGGCCGCCAAGCTCTTTGGGGATGATCTGAGTGTTCTGGATCAGAAAGCCACGGAAATTGCCGAGGTGATGCGTCAGGTCTCTGGTGGGGAAGACGTGCAGAAGGACCAGGTGGGAGGCACACCCCAGGTTCGCATCGAACTGGACCGGGAAGCCATTGCCCGCTATAACCTGAATGTATCGGATGTACAGGAAACCATCAGTATCGCCATTGGCGGGGACAGCGCCGGTCAGGTGTTCGAGGGTATCCGTCGGTTTGATATCTATGTGCGCCTGAAAGAGTCCTCAAGAGACCGAACGGAAGTGATTCGGGATCTGAAAGTTCGCAACGAACAGGGCCAGCAGATTCCTCTCAGCGAGCTCGCCAGAGTGGAAGAGGTGGTTGGTCCACGACAGGTTACCCGGGAAAACAACCAGCGCTTTATCACCATTCAGGCCAACGTCCGGGACCGGGATATTGGCTCCTATGTGGCCGAGGCGGATCGAATGATTGCCGAGCAGGTGGCGCTTCCGCCGGGCTATTTCCTGAAGTGGGGCGGCCAGTTCGAACTTCAGCAGCAGGCCAACAAGCGTTTGATGGTGGTGGTGCCGATCACCCTGGCGCTGGTATTTTTCATGCTGTACGCCAACTTCGGTTCGCTGCGCAATGCGCTGTTGATCATGCTCAATATTCCTCTGGCCTTGGTTGGCGGTATTGTATCGCTGTGGCTGGCGGGGCTGAGCCTATCGGTGCCGGCGTCCGTGGGCTTCATTGCCCTGTTCGGTATCGCGCTTGAAAACGGCTTGGTGCTGGTCAGCTACCTGAATGAGTTGGTGCGCGATGGTGTGCCCATGGCGAAAGCCTGCGTTCAGGGTGCGATGGCGCGCTTGCGTCCGGTTATCATGACGGCCGTCACTACCGGCTTGGGCTTGGCACCATTGTTGTTCGCCACTGGAACCGGTAGTGAAGTGCAGCGTCCATTGGCCGCTGTGGTGATCGGTGGCCTGGTGACCGCCACCATTCTCACGCTGGTGATTCTGCCTGCGCTGTACCCCTGGTTCGCCGATCGTTCCAGTGGCGATCAATCAACGCCGTGATTCGAACCAGCGTAGGCTTTGCCGCGTATTACACTGGAGTTTGCTGGGAGTGGCAGCCATACCGCCGCACATAAACCTGGCTGCCCGTCGGGACGATCCTCCAGTGTCAATATGCCGCCGTGGCGCTCGGTGATTCTCTGGGCGATTGCCAGGCCGAGGCCGGCTCCGGAGCCTTGGCGCTGGTCGAGGCGGACGAAACGGCTGAGCGCCTTGTTTCTTTCCTCTTCCGGTATGCCCGGGCCGTGGTCGCAGATTTTAAGCTGGTACCCACCGCGAGTCGGGCTTAATGTGAGTGTTACTTCACTGTTCTCAGGCCCGTACTGTATGGCATTGGCCAGTAATGAGCGAATCATGGTGTTGATCAGCGTGGGGTTGCCCATAATCCAGGCTTCGCCATCTGTTTCGAGCAACTGCAGCTCAATCTGCTTTTCCTGGGCCAGCGGGTAGACATCCGCCACGCTCTGGGCAACCCACTCTGACAGGGATAGGCGTTCCGGGTGTTCGTTGAAATCAGAGTCGGCTTTACTCAGGACCAGCATCTGATCCACCAGGTGGGCCATTCGGTCTAGTGACTGCAACAGCTCATTGACCACGGTCGGGGAGTCTTGGCTGATGCTCTCCAGTTGCAGGCGCAATGCCGCCAGCGGTGTTCTCAGTTCGTGAGCTGCATCGGAGGAAAAGCGACGTTCGCGCTCGATCGTCCGGTTAAGGCGGGTCAACAGTTGGTTCAGCGCTGTGACCAACCCCTCCACTTCCTGAGGGACGGTATTCGATGGTAAAAACCTGTCGGTGCCCGGTCCCAGGCGGGCGGCGATGGATTGCAGATGGCGGAGCGGGCGGAAGCTGGTACGGACCGCCCACAGTGTCGCGACGATAAAAAGAGGCAGCGCAAAAGCAATAGGAAGAACATTGCCCAGAGCAAGGTGGCCGCTCAGTTCCTCCCGAATATCTTCGCGCTGTACGGAGCGAATCCAGAATCCGTTTTTCTCATCGTGTAATGTAAATGTGCGCCACCGGTAATCGGACTGGCTGAGCCACCCAAACCCTGTCTTGTCGGGAGCAAGGGTATCCACGTCCCCGAACTTGTTCGGTAGAATCGGTTGGCCGGTTTCAGTCCAGACCTGAAAAGAAATTTTCTTTTCGTATCGGTGTCCGAGGCCGCCGGATAGGATCTCGTCCTCACGACTTTCGAACCAACGCTCTTCCGGCTCTGAGGTGTCCGCGGTTAGCGCCAGGGGGTCCAGAGTCTCACTCAGCGTATGTTGTAACTCCTGCCGGCTGCGATTCTCTGCCAAGTGACGAACGAGGCCCTCAACAATTCGGGTATTCTGAGCCAACTCCGCATCAAACAGTTCCTCCAGCTCGTGGCTGCTTTGCCAATAGCTCCAGGTCGAGGCCAGGGTAACAATAATCAAGGTCATTGCTGTATTCAGAAGGATGAGCGTACGAGTCAGTGACATCATCCAGCGTCCTTTGCGGCTTCGCTATCCAGGGTGTACCCAACGCCGCGTACCGTGCGTATCACGGATTTACCCAGGCGCTGGCGAAGGTGGTGAATATGTACCTCTAGCGTATTGCTCTCTGCGCCTCTGTCCCACCCATAGAGTACTTCCTCCAGCCGTCGCCTTGTGGCCACTCTGTCCGTGTTACGCATCAGTACCTGCAGGATCTGAAACTCGGCCTTGGGTAGCTGGAAGCGCTTCTCCCCTACCTGAAGCTCCGCATGATCCAAATTCAGGCGAATGGTGCCCGATGTCAGGACGTTGTTGTCGGTATAGCCGTCGGTTCGCCTGATAACGGCTCTCATGCGGGCTTCAAGCTCGGCCATTTTAAATGGCTTGGTCAAATAGTCGTCCGCTCCGAAGTCGAGCCCTTGCACCCGGTCATCCAGCTCTTCGCGAGCGGTGAGAATAATAATGGGGGTTCGGCATTGTGCCTTTCTGGCTTGCCGAACAATCTCAAGACCATCCAGCCGAGGAAGCGTCAAATCGGCAATGGCGATATCAAAGGTTTGATCTTTCAGGGCATTCAGTCCCTTCCTGCCGTCATTGATCCAGTCAACCTGGTGCTGTGCCTGTTCAAGCATGCGGATCATGGTTTGGGCGAGCATCGAGTCGTCTTCAATCAGCAATATTCTCATGGTCCTCCCGCAGCAGCGTTGCGCCTGGAAATGGTGGATGCCCCCAGTGTGGCAGAGTTTTCTTAATTCTGGCTTAAGAATTCAGGGGGCATTGTTTAAGCGTTAATTAAGATAGCACCCTTAGCATGAGCAGGACAGAGTGCCTCACTGGAGTTTCATTTGATGTCATCTTCCTGCTTGTTGCCGTTAAAAGTGGACCTGTTCGATCCGTCCGTCACAGAGCTGATGCCCGTGGGGGACTGGAAACTGTGCTCGGTAAATCCCGAATCACGGGCCACAGACGCTATTGCCTTCTTCATCGAACAGCGCTTTCGTGCGGCGTATGGGCGTTGCCCGTCGCTTGTTGTCCCCTCTCCTCTGATTCTTGTCGCCCGGTCCGGGCTGGTTATGGCCGCGGTGGGCACACGGCACGCGGCAGATCAGCCTTTGTTCCTTGAGGATTATCTGGACCATCCCATTGAGCAATATTTACCTCCAGGCGCCCTTGGCCATCGGGAAGGGGTCGTGGAGATCGCTCACTTGGCCGGCGCCGTTGAGGGCGTCAGTCGATTGTTCTTTCCCGCGATTGCTCGATGGTTGGTTACCCAAGGTGTCGAATGGATCTGTTTTACCGGGACTCAATCGATCCGGCTGAGTTTCGCAAAAATGGGTGTTAAACCGAGGGTACTCGGCCCAGCGTTGCCCGAGCGGCTGCAGGGGGCGGCGCAAGACTGGGGGGCGTATTACCAGAACCGCCCCGAAGTGGTGCTGGCGCACGTTCCCAGTGGTGTCGAGGCAATGCGGCACACCGGTTGGCTGGGAAAAACCACGGTCTGAGGTAGTCACTATGAATGAATTACTTGAGCGCTTGGCCCGGTGGTCTTTGTTGCACCCGAGCCGAGTGGCGCTTCGCGACGATGAGCAGACGGTGACTTACCGACAGTTATGGAACCGTGTGCAAGGGGTTGCGCAGGCAATTATGGATTCGGGCGTTCAGCGACTTGGCCTGGTGGGTGACAACTCGGTTGCCTGGGTCGTAGCCGATTTGGCCTGCGTTCGTGCCGGGGTTGTCTCGGTGCCCGTTCCGACGTTCTTCTCGCCGTCGCAGCGTCAGCATCTTGTCGAAACGGCAGGACTGGACGGGATTCTGCTGTCCACGGCCGATGTGCGGGCTGACGAGGTGGCCGAGACGGTTGGCGGTGGCCTTTGGATGCACCGTCTTCCCGTTGAGCGGGAACTGTCAGTGTTACCCCCGGGCACGGTGAAAATCACGTTCACTTCTGGCAGCACCGGCACGCCTAAAGGGGTCTGTTTGTCCGCTGCACAACTGGGACGCACCCTGCGGGCTTTGGACACCCGATTGAGCCAGCTGGAGCTGCCGCAGCATCTGTCGGTTTTACCCTTGGCGACGCTTCTGGAAAACGTCGCGGGCGTGTATTTGAGCCTGTTTCGAGGTGCTGAAGTGTCAGTTCCGGGACTTGCCAGCCTGGGGTTATCCGGTAGTAGTGGCATGGACTCACAGCGCTGGCTCTCGGAGCAGAATCGTTGGCAGCCAACGTCGTTGATTCTGGTGCCGGAGTTGACACGAGTGCTGATCGAGGGCGCGGAATCGGGCGCACTCCAGCACCGGGGTTATCGCTTCCTGGCCGTTGGTGGTGGGCGCGTATCGCCCTCGCTACTGCGCCGAGCGGAGAAGCTGGAATTGCCGATGTTTCAGGGCTATGGGTTGTCGGAGTGTGGTTCCGTGGTAGCGCTGAACGCACCCGCAGACAATCGTATCGGTTCGGCGGGCCGCGTTCTGGACCATGTAGATGTCCATGTTGGCCCCGGTGGTGAACTGCAGATTTCTGGCAGCAGTTTTCTCGGTTACCTGGGAGAAACGCCCGTGGATGAATCGCATGCGGTAGCCAGTGGTGATCTGGGTTTTCTGGATCAGGACGGGTTTCTATGGGTGTCCGGACGGAAGAAGAACCTGCTGATCACCGGTTTTGGGCGCAATATCAGCCCGGAATGGCTGGAGGCGGAACTGACCCAAAGTGCCGGTATGGCGCAGGCCCTGGTGTTCGGTGACGGGGAGCCCCACCCATTGGCGCTGCTGTACCCGGGATCAACTGACAACGGTGTGGAGGATTGTCGTCAGGCGATTGAGGCACTCAATGCAAATCTGCCTGACTATGCGCGCTTGAGTCACGTGTATCTGTTGCCTTGCCCGTTCCAGAACATAGATTCCACCGCAGTCACACCCAACGGCCGGATCAGGAGGGCACTGGTGCTGGAAAGCCTGGAGTCCTGGCTGGCGAGTGCCGAATGTCTTTCCACTCAATCCATTGAACAGCCTCAACCGAGAATGTTCGCCCAGGAGTAATCACTATGACTTTTTTTGATGAACTGCAAAATGCTTCCGAATTTGGCCGCAAAACGCTTTACGAGGCGCCGATCTTCAGTGCCATTGAGGATGGTCGTTTCGATATAAACAGCTACACCTATTTTCTGAGTCAGGCTTACCATCACGTAAAACATACCGCGCCTTTGATGATGGCCTGCGGTGCCCGCTTGCCGGATCGATTGGAGCCGGTGCGTAAAGCACTGGTGGAGTACATCGAGGAGGAGTATGGCCACCACGAGTGGATTCTCAATGATCTGAAAGCTTGTGGTGTCGACCCGGATACCGTTCGTAACGGTCAGCCCGATTTGCCGATACGGTTGATGGTGGCTTTTTTGTACGACCTGATCAACCGAGGGAATCCGGTGGGGCTATTTGGCATGGTACAGGTGCTTGAGGGAACGAGTGTGGCCGTGGCAACGCCGATGGGAGAAAAAGTGCAGCGTACTTTGAACTTGCCGGATACTGCGTTCAGCTACCTCTACTCTCATGGAAGCCTGGATCAGGAGCACTTTCAATTTTTTCAAAGCCTGATGAACGGCATCACTGAGCGGGAAGACCAACGGGCGATCGTTGATGCAGCCAATGTCGTTTATCGGCTCTATGGGGATATGCTCAGAGATGTTCCATTGGCGTCACCGGCTGATCGGATCAGGGAGGTGCGTCGTGGTCTGGTGTAATCAGCGTTGGCTCATACTGGGAGCCTCCGGAGGAATCGGAGAGGCGCTGGGAGAGCAAATGGCCCGCAAAGGAGCTCGCCTTCTGCTCGCAAGCCGGTCGCCCACGCCCTGCCGTGCAGAAGGCTCTACTTACGTGCGGATTGACCTTGCGTCGGAGGATGTCGAGGCCCAAATGGCGGACATCTGTCAGCGCTACCCGGACATCGATGGCGTAATTCACTGCGCCGGTCAGGGCCTTTTCGCGGCCGTGGAGCAGACTCCGCTCCAGGAGCTGGAGCGGTTGTGGCGAGTGAACCTTCGTAGTGCTTACGCCGTGGCCCGCTGCTTTTCGAGCTACTTCCGTCAGCGCGGCCATGGTGAATTGGTATTTATTGGTTCCACGTTTGGAAGTATTGGCTTCCCTGGCTACTCGGCCTATTGCGCGACCAAGTTTGCCCTGCGGGGCCTGACCGAAGCGTTGCGCCGGGAGTGGGCAGACAGTGGAATTGCGGTACGTTATATCGCCCCTAGAGCGACCAGAACGGGTATGAATTCCCCGGCTGTTGTAGCCATGAACCGGGCGTTGGGGAACCGTTCTGACAGTCCGGAGGCCGTTGCTCTCGCGATTGTACGGACGATTGAGCGAAAGCGTGGGCGACGGTATCTGGGGTGGCCTGAACGGCTGTTTGTGGCTGTTAACAACCTTATTCCGGCGGTGGTGGATACCGCGCTACGCCGAAAACTGTCCATTATTCAATCGTATCTCAAATCGGAGTACTGACATGAAACGTATCCTGTTGACCCTGTCGCTGTGTGTCGCCTCTGTAGCGGCACTGGCGGAAAAACCCATAGACGGACTGACCGACATTCAACATCGCTGGGCTGAGATTCAGTATAAAATGCCGGAGGCCGAGCGAGAGAAGGCCTTTGAAGCCTTGGCGGAGCAGGCTGATGCGCTGGTAGAGCAATACCCCGGGCGTGCGGAGCCGTTGATCTGGCACGGGATTGTGTTGAGCACTTATGCTGGGGCGAAGGGAGGTCTGGGTGCCCTGAAACTGGTGAAAGTGGCCCGTAGCGATTTTGAGCGTGCGTTGTCGATCGATGCATCCGCGTTACAAGGGTCGGCCTACACATCACTGGGCAGCCTTTACTACCAGGTGCCCGGATGGCCCCTGGGCTTTGGTGACGACGAGAAAGCAGACGCCTACCTTAAAGAGGCGCTTGCCATCAATCCCGATGGCATTGATCCCAACTATTTTTATGGGGATTTCCTCATGGACCAGGGCCGCCATGGTGAGGCTCGTCGTTATTTTCAGAAGGCGTTTCAGGCCGAAAGCCGCCCGGATAGACCCTTGGCGGATGAAGGCAGACGAGCTGAGATAAAGGAGAAATTGTCCGAACTGCCCACTTCTGAATAAGCTGGTGTGTGTGAGGTTGCTGGATTTCCGTGGGCCTGAGTGATGATCGGTCGGGGGCGATATGGTACATTGCCCATCCCCCTGATCTTAACCTGTGAATGGCTTACGAACTGGATATTTAGTAATGTCACCTCTTGCGCTTCTTTCGCTATCCTTTGCCATGTCGACCGACGCCTTTGCGGCCGCGGTTGGGAAAGGGGCGAGTTTACACCGCCCGCGTTTTTCTGAAGCGCTTCGCACCGGCGTTATTTTTGGTCTGATTGAGTCCATCACTCCGATTATAGGCTGGCTTCTGGGGCGTAGCGCATCCACTCTGGTGGAAAACTGGGATCACTGGATCGCCTTCGCGGTCTTGACTGGACTCGGCTTGCATATGGTGATCGAAGGTTGCAAACATCAGGAGACACCAGAGGCGGTTATTCAACGGCACTCATTCATCCGTCTGGCGCTAACGGCGGTTGGAACAAGCATTGATGCCCTGGCTGTCGGGGTCGGGCTAGCGTTTGTTGAGGTGAATATTCTGCTCGCGGCGGGTTGTATCGGTTTGGCAACGCTGTTCATGGTGACGACCGGAGTAATGGTGGGTCGGAGTATAGGCTCCGCTTTCGGGCGAAGAACGGAGGTGTTGGGCGGTGTAATTCTGGTTTTGGTAGGTGCTTTTATCCTCAACGATCATATTTCCTTTGTCTGACTATGCTATACCTAACGGAACCGATTTTTTCTGATCAGGAGGTGATATGAGCAGTTTGATACAGACGAGTGGGCGGGAAAGCTATTCCGCGATTTCGGTGATCAACCACTGGATTACCGTGTTGCTGGTAATGGCAATGTTGATTCTGGGGTTGCTGGCGTCAGCGGCGCCGGACAGTGCCGAAGATTTCATCATGTCGGTACACGTCAGCCTCGGCTTCTTTGTGTTCTGGTTTGTGCTCTGGCGGGCAGCGTACCGCGTGCACCAGGGGTTTCCGCCCACTCAGGGGCAAACCCCGTGGCAGCGCCAGCTGGCATGGTGGGTGCATCGCCTCGTATTGGGGTTACTGGTATTGCAGGTTTTTACCGGCCCGTTGTACCTGTTCACCGAAAATGAAGGTGTCAATGTGTTTGGCTGGTTCACGGTGCTGATCCCGCTGGAGAGCCTGGCCTTTATCCATGAGCCGGTGGAAGTGCTGCATGTCATTACCGGGCTTTACGTGCTCCCGGCGTTGTTATTGCTGCATATTGTGGGGGCGTTTCATTACTTCTGGCACCGTCGGTCCGTTACCCCCGCCGAATTGGGAGAGTGACCCAGTGGGCTCCGATGGCATTAGAAGCGGTGTGCTCAAGGACGGGAGCGGGCAATGACCTTTATCTGGTTTATCCTCGCCGCTCTGGCGGAAATCGCCGGTTGTTACACCTTCTGGATGTGGCTCAGGCTGGATCGCTCCGCCTGGTGGTTGGTGCCGGGTGTGATTTCGTTGTGCCTGTTTGCGTTTTTCCTGACGCGGGCCGATGCCGAATTGGCCGGGCGGGCCTTTGCCGCCTATGGCGGTGTTTATATTGCGGCGTCGCTGGGTTGGATGGCGTTGTTGGAGCACCGCTCCCCGCAGCTGTTTGATTACCTTGGGGCGTTGGTGTGTATCGGTGGGGCGGGGTTGATTTTGTATGGCGGACAGCGGTTGGGTGGATGACGCACCTCGGGCTTGTCCACCATCAACCCAACCTCAGAGCTATCCGTAGGGCGGGTAAGCGAAGCGCACCCGCCGTCTTTCACAAAACCAGAAACCTACTCGAGCTCCCAACCCGCCAACTGAATCCGCGCTGCGGCGCCGTACAATTTGCTGGCATCACCCTCGACTGTACCCTCGGGTACCAAAGCGGGCCAGAGTGACGCGACCGCATTCAGCTGCGTCTCCACCTCGGCCACAGCGTCCGGGCTCTCCTGACGCTGTACATCATTCAGCAATGCGAGGCGAGCCTTGGCCGCTTCGACAAAACCGTAGGCGTCCTGGTATTCGTGGGCGTTGACGATCTCGCCGTTGCGAACGCCGATGGCGTACTCCTCAGCCGCGGTGCGAACCATGCGCTCGATACTGGCCAGCGCGACTTTCAGGCTGGCATTTTGCAGATTCTCGGCATCGGCAATGCCCGCTTCCAGCTCCCGGTGACGCTGCTCGACCATCTCAACGGACTGGCCCTGTTCAACGGCGTCGGCCAGAGCACTCAGCGCCTCAGCAAAGCCCTCTTCATCGCGGGCAGCGAAGGCGGGCTTCAATCCTGCGTACAACTCATCACCGGGGTGTTTCATGTGGGTGAGCGCCATGTCTTTATGGCCGGCCTTGTACAGTTGCACGCCCACCCACAGATGGCCGCGCACCAGGCCCAACTGGCCGAGGTAGGCGGCGTCGTCTTTGGTCAGGTCGGCAGCGCCGCCACCTTCACCGCCTTCTCCCTCACCCCCTTCGCCTTCACCGCCCTCACCGGCAAGTGCGGCCACCTGCAGGGTCTGCTGGCTGGCGTGATGGTCAAAGGGCGTGCTGTCGGCCGCCTGACTGGTGGCGCTGGAGGCAAGCAGGGCGGCGCCGAGGCCGAGCCAGACTTTGCGTTGTTCTTTCATGGTAGAGCTCCCATTCTGGAAAGGGTGGCATAATGCCCCGGATTCTGGCATAAATGAGAGTGAGTCTCAATATAGGGTATGCAATGATTCTTTACATTCAAGATCTGCTCGACGCCGGCACCCTGTCGGCGGTGCAGGAGCGGCTGGCCTCCCAGGCCTTCGACGATGGTGCCGCCAGCGCCGGTTGGGCGGCCAAACCGGTCAAGCGCAATGAACAGGCCCGGGATGACAAGACCCGTGCGGCCATCGTTCGTCTGGTGGAGGAACGGCTTCGGGCGCACCCCCTCTTTGCCAGTGCGGCGCTGCCCAAACGCTTTCCCAGAATCCTGATCAACCGCTATGGGCCGGGTATGCATTACGGGTCCCACATGGATGATGCGGTGATTCACGGCCAGCGCACGGATCTGTCGTTCACCCTGGGGCTGACACCCGCCGAGGATTACGAGGGGGGCGAGCTGGTGCTGGAGGACAGCACAGGGGACCGGGCCTGGAAGGTAGATGCGGGGGATCTGCTGCTGTACCCCACGACTTACCTGCATCGGGTGGAGGCGGTTCGCACCGGGCAGCGGATGGCGGTGGTCGGTTGGGTGCGCAGTCTGGTGCGGCGCAGTGAACAGCGGGAAATTCTGCTGGACCTGGATACCGCGCTGCGCACCGAGTTTGATGCCCACGGAAAAACCGAGCAGTTCGATCGCCTGAGTCGCAGCCGCAATAATTTACTCAGGCTGTGGCTGGAGGATTGAACTTTGGCCGTGGGCCCCTCATATAACATAAAGTGTTGTTAAGGCGCTTGTACCTTTGCGCAGGCTCCGCTAGCGTAGATGGATCCATATTGAACTGGCCAACGAAACTTAAATGGTAAATCGCTCTCTGTTCACTCTGCTTCTCGCGCTGTTTTTGAGCGCGAGCCTTTCGGCCCCCGTGGTGGTGGCCGATTGGGGGTATGAGAACGGGAAAGCCTTTGCCGATGTGGCCCTGGACAGCGCTGGTCTCTCGGCGTCGTCGTATGACACGGATGCGGACGATGGCTCTTCTGCCGTGTTCCTTTGGCCTGTGGCCGCCCTCCAGTCGGGGGTGGGTGAAAGCCTGCCGCCCTCGCCCTTCCTGCTTCGAACCTCGGAACGTCCTCCCGCCCGGGCCTCGCCGGTCCGTTTGTGATTCGATTCATCTTTTAAAGTTTGGGCTTCAGCCCATTGTCGAATCTTGGCTGGCATCCATAGGTGGTGCCCGTCCCGGAGGTAATTTTCATGAAAGCGTTAAACATATACAAACTAGATCCTGTGGATCATTTGGTTCAGCCCAGAGAGTTTGAGGATCTGACTGAACACTCACCCGCGCTGGATTTGATGACCGACTTTCGCGCCCATCAACCCCACACCGTTGAATCCAGTGTGTCGGCGGTGGGCGTTGCCCGCCTGATGGCTATGGAAGGTGTGAGCTGGAAGTTGGTGGTCGACTCTCAGCAGGAGTTTATTGGACTTCTGACGGCCGAGCGTCTCTCCGAGCAGTACATTCTGGTGGCCCAGACACTGCAGGGCGTGGAGCGTGGCGATTTGACCGCGGGCGATTTGATGTTACCCAGGGCTTCAATACCGGCGCTGGATTTAGAGGCTTTAACATCGGCGACGGTGGGTGATCTGGTACAAGTGCTACGTGAAACGGGTGAGACACACTGCTTGGTGCTGGACCGTGACCAGCACCATATCCGGGGTGTCATTGCGGTGGACGATATCGCCGAGCGCCTGCATCGCGAGGTGCCGATTGTTCCCAAGCGATCCATCGCTCGGGCTCTGTCTTCCTAGTCATCAGCTCAGCGGCGCTGTAGCGCCTTACAGCGCCGCCAAGTGAAGACCATCATCATTACCAGAACCACTACGCCGCCGACGGCCCAGAGGTTGCCCTGATACAGCTGGAGCAACAGGTAGCGTACCTGATGGCCGCCGTCGGTAAAGGCGGTAATCAGGCCCAGACCCTCGGCATCAAAGCCGGAGGTCTGATTGGCCAACTCCGTGTACAACGGAGCCAGGTGAGTGGAAATCAACAGAAAGGTAATGATGACGGGGATGCCCGCGAGTACCGCGCGGATGACATTGCCACGAAACATCAGTACCGATATCGACATTACTGAAATCAGATTGGGCAAGTCGCCCAGAGGCAGCACCCGGTTGCCCGGCAGAACCAGGGCGATCAGTACCGCCACCACCATCAGTATCAGACCAGTGACGATCACTGATTTGTGACTCATCAGAAAACCGGTATCCAGCGCGACCACGAGATTCTTGCGGGACGGAAAGCGCCGCTCGACCTGAGCGCGCAGCGCGTGAGTGATCGGCATCATGGCTTCTCCGATCAGGCCGGCACTCTTTGGCAACAGGAACATCACCGCGGCGATGTGCACCGCGAGTTCCAATGTCTGTTTGGTGTCGTAACCGGCGGCAAAGGCCAACACCAGCCCGATCAGCACCCCGATGACCATCGGCTCACTGAAGAACGCCAGCCAACTCATGGAGTGATCCTTCTCGGAGCTGTCTTGGCCGTCCTCGTCGGCGCCGGGCACATCGTGGCTGATGGCGGCTTTCTCTGGATTGTAGGACAGGCGGTTGAAACCCGGAATGCGATCAAATACCCAGTTGATGCAGGCAGTGTAAGGCACGATGCCATTGACCGACACCGGCGAGGCCGATACGCCCTTGAGCCCCAGTTCGCGCTCCACATCCGGCGCGGTCCACTCGGTCAACTTGAAGCAGTAAACGGCCAACAACAGCGTGGCCGAAAGCCCCAACACCATGCTGCCGCTGGTGGCCATCACCAGCGCCCCGAGCAGGGCGAAGTGCCAATAGTTCCACAGATCGATATACACCGTGCGGGTCCAGCCCACCGCGAGCATGAAAATATTCAGAAACAGAATCAACGGAATGGACAGCGCCGCCAGCGGTGAGGACCAGGTAATGGCGGCCAACGGTGGCCAGCCCACATCGAGCACGTTGTACTCCAGGCCGCGAATGACCATCAATTGCTCCACTGCGGGTTTGATGTTCGCCACGAAGAAGTCAAAGGCGATAAACACCCCCGCAAAACCGACCGCCAGTTCAACGGTGCTCAGCAGAGACTTCTTGAACGGCAGCCGGACCGCCAGGGCGATGATGAAAATGATCGCCGGCAGCATGACGTAGGCTTTGAAACTGAAGAAGGCGTCGAGGAGTTGCTGGATGGTGTCCACGGGAAAATCCTGGCTGGAAATGGAGTGGGGACTTTAGTGATCCGCCGACTTAGAGTCAAGGTGACGTTATGCTTGTTGGTGTAGGTTAGGTGTTGGTGTCGGATTACGGCCTTCGGCCTAATCCGACCTACTGGGCAGTGACGTTTTAGTAGGTCGGGTTAGGCCGAAGGCCGTAACCCGACAGAAACATCTGGAAAAAGGAGGGGGGTCAGAATCGCCAATTAATTGTAGCGCCCGTAAGGTCGACCTGTTGATTTCCGAAGAACACCCGCTGGATTTTGAGGCCGGCGCTCACGCGCTCATTGAGCGGCATCTCCAGTCCCAACCCCAGCAACGGATCGGTGCCCTCGGTCGACTCCGGCGTTATCTGGGGGCCGATGGCGCTGACTTCACTTCGCCACCGGTACAGTCCCACCTCGGCGAGCAGGCTGACCCGTTCGTGCAGCGGCAGGCGCAGTCTCTGGCCGAGGGTCCAGCCCTTGGCGCTGTAGGGGTAGTGTTGTTCCAGAGCCTGTTGCAACCGTTGGCTGTTGTCCACTTGAGTTTGGAAGCGGGCCTGGGTTTCCCCCAGGTTTAAATAGCCCAGTGTCAGGCTGAACTCTCTTGCAAGAGGGAGTTCTATGCCCAGGCTTATCGACCGTCGGCTGACATCGTATTGGCTGAGCGATATTGGGTCGCTGTGGCTCGCCATGCGCTGGGCAAAATCTCCGGCGCTAACCGAGCTCTTGGCGCTATATAACCCAAGTTCAAACCGCATATCGTTGATCGGGTCCACCGCTTGAGCCACTGAGTCCAGCGAAGCACCCATCAACGTAAGGCCCAGTAGCGGAGCACCGATCAAAGCGCCCAGTCGGCGGCTGACCGGCCGGCTTCTTAACAGGCCAAGCCCCAAGAGGCTTATCAGTAGCCAGGTACCCGTGGCACCACCACCTGAGCTTCGGGTAGTGACCTCGCCGTCGTAGCCTGAGGCCCCTTGGTCCGGATTTTCCGGGTTGGGTTCTTCTGGCTGTGAGTCGCCCCTTTGGCGGCTGACGGCTCCGGGATCTGCGACGTTTCCGTTGGTTTCTCCATCGGCATCATTCGGGCCACCATCTTCAATAGTCAATTGCACACAGTGGTAACCCTCAATCAGGCCGTTTTCCCAGTCGTCATCGCCGGGAGGGGGACAATACCCAGGGTTACCCGCAGCGGAGTGAAGCGCGTTGTTGGCATCCTCCACAAAGGTGACCCACGCCCCGTCCTGGAATTTGCGATAGGTTGCCTGAGCGGGAATAGGGCTTGTTTGTGGAATCACGATTCGGGCGCTTTGCCCCGGTTCGGGTAGATCGCCCAACTCGAAATCGAAGATGCCGCCGACCGGCTCAAACGATGCGTCTTCCGGTATGGCGCCGGTGGGCCCCACGGTTTCCTCGCCGACTTGAGCACCACCGTTGTCGGTGGGCAGTGCGAAAGCACCTAAACCGCAGGAGAGGCCGGGATCGCACTCCATCAGGAAAGCGTCCTGTCGTTCGGCGCTTTCCAGCAGGACGTTGGAGCTAATGAGGCTATCCTGATAGTTGGGGATGCCGTTACCGTTGTCATCCGCGAAGCCCTCGGCGTCGTCGTCTACACCATCACCATCGCTGTCTTCGTCGGGGCTTAGTGTCGGCGGTACCGGTACGACAAGAAAGTGGCGGCTGACGCTGGTGGCTTCACCCGCACTGTCGGTTACCGTCGTGGCGACGCGATAGCGCCCGGGGTTCAATGCCTGCGGTTCAAACACAAGCGTGTTGTTCCCGGTGTCACCGTCGGTGTCCACCAGAGCACTGTCGCTGGCCGACCAGTCGTACTGGTGACTGTCTCCGACGTTCGGGTCAGTAACCAATGCCGTGACGGTTGCCGTGCCACCTTCGATCGGGATCAAGCGACGATTTTCCTCGCCCTGAACCAGTTGCAGTTGAACGCGTGGCGCAACGTTGCCATCGACAATTGCGATTCGGTGCTGGCGCTTGGCGCCACTGTTAATGTCATAGATATTCGGGTTGTCCTTATCGTAGCCGTCAGCCAGGTCGTCGTCGTTGCCTGTGCGGTCATCCAACTCGATGATCAGTGTTTCGCGGCTTTCGCCATCATTGGGCGCGAGTGTGACCTCGACCGTTTTGCGCTGCTCGCCGGCCTCCAGCACCACAGTGCCATCGGTGAGGTCGTGATCTTCGTCGTTGGCGGTGCTGGCATCGGATACCCGATAGGGAATGACCAACGGGTAGAAGGGCGACTCGCCGTTCAGGATTACGGAGAAGACCGCTGTAGAGCCGGCAACCGCAACCTGGTCCTTGCTCAGGGACACCATTGGCCGGATGTTGACTACCTGCGTGGCTTCGGCGCTGTTGCTCTGGAAGTCCTCAGCCAGCCAGGTGATTTCGTGCCGACCCGGCGCCAGGCGTAGCTGGTTGCCTTCCATGCCTTCAACACGCGGGTAGCAGCAGGCATCGCCGTCGATGTCGTCACTGGCCAGTTGGTCCAGAGCGTCCTGAAGCTCGGCTTCGCTGGCCTCTTCGTCCAGCCCCAATAAGTCGCGCAGGGTTATCTGGGTGAACAGAGCTTCCGAGTCCAGCACGCGTTCCTCCGGCGCGACCAACTGTGGTGGCATCAGGTCCAGGTAGCTGGCCGGGTCGTTCGGGTCAGTGCCGTCCAGATTTTCCTGGTAATCACTGAAGCTGTCGCCGTCACTGTCCGCTCCCGGCTCGACCGTCAGGTCGAAGGCGGCCAGGCTGGCGGATTCGGCGCCGTCGCTGACGCTGACCTGCAGGCCGGTGTAGCTGCCAACATCGTCGTCCGCCGGTGTGCCGGTCAGCTCGCCCGTGCTGCTGTCCAGAGTCAGCCAGCCGGGCAGACCGGCGGCGCTGAAGGTCAGCGTGTCGGACTCGTCCGAGTCCTCCGCCGTCGCGGTAAAGGTGTAAGCCTGTCCCACGGTCGCCGTGGTTGGTGCCATACCGCCGATGGTGGGCACGTTGTTCACGTCGATCACTTCGATGCTGAACGCCGCCAGGTCGGTGGTGGCATCGCCATCGCTAACGCTGATCACAATACCCGGATAGCGGCCGCTGGCGGCAATCCCCGGCGTGCCGGTCAAAGCACCGGTGGTGTTGTCGAACTCGGCCCAGGCGGGCTGGCCCGTAACGCTGAAGGTCAGCGTTTCGTTGGCGTCCACGTCGTCGGCGGTCGGGGTGAAACTGTAGGCTTCGCCCTCGTTCACACTGGCCGCCGGTGTGCCTCTGAGGGTGGGCGCGTCGTTCACCGGGGTGACGGTGACGGACACGGTGGCCGAATTCGACGGTTCGCCCACATCGTCGTTGACGGTGTAGGTGAAACTGTCGGCCCCGTTGAAGTGCTCGTCCGGGGTGTAGGTCGCCGTACCGTCGCCGTTCAGGCTGACGCTGCCGTGGGTCGGGCTGGTCAGGGCGATGCTCGCCACGTCCAGGGTGCCGTCCACGTCATTGTCGTTGGTCAGCAGGTCGATGGTCGCGGGTGTGTCTTCCTCCGTGGTGGCATCGTCGTCGTTGGCCAGCGGCGCGTCGTTGACGCCCTGCACCGTCATGCTGACGGTCGCCACGTTGGACCAGGCACCCTCGTTATCCGTCACCCGGTAGGTGAAGCTGTCGTTGCCATCGAAGTTCTCGTCCGGTGTGTAGGTGATGGCACCGGTCGCGGTGTCGATGGCGGTGCTGCCGTCACTGGGTGCGCTGACCACTTCCACCGAGGCGGTGTCCAGGCTGCCGTCCACATCCGAGTCGTTACCCAGAACATTCACCTCGTGCGGCGTCTCCTCCTGCAGCGTGGCGGCATTGTCTTCGGCCACCGGCGCGTCGTTGACGGGGTTGACGGTGAGGGTGACGGTCGCTTCGTTGGACGTGCCGTTGGCGTCATCTTGCACCACGTAGGTGAAGGTGTCGGTGCCGTTGAAGTTCTCGTCCGGGGTGTAGGTGACCACACCTGTGGTGCCGTCCACCGACAGCGTACCGTTGGTCACATCATCCAGCACCTGCACGGTGGTGGCATCCACCGAACCGTCGATGTCGGAGTCGTTGGCCGTTACGTCGACGTCCACCGGGTTGTCCTCGTCCACGCTGGCCGAGTCGTCGGCGGCGGTGGGCGTGTCGTTCACGCCGTTGACGTTGACGATAACAGTCGCCGCGTTGGACACGCCGCCGTTCTGGTCCTCAATGGTGTAGCTGAACTGATCCGTACCGTTGAAATCGGTATTCGGCGTATACAGCACTTCGCCGTTGACCAGCTCCGCGCTGCCATTGGCCGGTGCGGCGGTGATGACGATGGTGCTCGGATCAACGCTGTCGCCGTCGTCGATGTCCGTATCATCCGCCGCCACGTCGATACTGATCGGGTTATCTTCCGGCGTGTTGGCGGTGTCGTCACCGGCCACGGGCGCGTCGTTGATGTTAATGATGCCGATGGTCATGGTGGCTTCATTGGACACGGCGCCAAGGGCATCCTCGACGGTGTAGGTGAAGCTATCCTGACCGGCGAAGTTGGCATCGGGTGTGTAGGTCACCGCGCCGCTGCCGGTATCGATACTGGTGCTGCCATGAGCCGGTGGAGTGACAATTTGAACACTGGCCGGGTTGAGGTCGCCCTCAGGGTCTGAGTCATTATTCAGGATGCCCAGGTCCGCGGATTGGTCCTCGACAATCTGTGCCGCGTCACCACCCGCGGAGGGGGCCAGGTTCGTGACGGTGAAATTCAGCTCAGAGGGATCGGCAATACCCCCGTAGATATTACCCGCACTGTCCGCAAAGGCACCGCTCGAGACTTGCACGTAGTAGCTGACGGTGGGCTCCAGGTCGGGTATGTCGATGGTGGCCGTGGAACCGCTGATGGAGACATCACTGGATGTCGCCGACACAGAACTGACGGGCGTGCCGTCGGCTTCAAAGACCTCGATCACACCACCGGACTGGCCGGTGACGGCTTCGCTGAAAGTTAGGTCAATATCTGTATTGAACCAGACGCCCGTTGCGCCATCGACCGGTGAGGAGCCAGTGAGGGAGGGGGCGCTGTCGTCGTGTTCCAGACTGAACTGACTGGCGGCTTCGCTGTTATTGCCGGCCGTATCCTGCGCCGCGCTGGCGCCGACGTCCAGAGTAACGGTCCCTTCGGAGCTGGGCGCTACCGTGACATCGAAACTGCCGTCGCCATTGTCGGTAAAGCCGCTCAGCGAGGCGTTGCCGGCGCTGATATCACCCACGGCAAAGCCGATGACCGTCTCACCAAAATCGATGGTGGCGGTAAAGCTGGCGCTGTTGCTCGGGCTGGTTTCGGCACTGGTGATGGCCGGCGCCGGCGCCGTTCCATCGTAGGTCAGGCTCAGTGTCGTTGCCGCCGTGTTGCCATTGCCGACCGAGTCCTGAGCCACGTCGGCGGCGACGTCCACGTTCACCGAACCGTCCGTTGTCGGTGTGACGGTGGCGGTGTAGCTGGCGCCGCTGCCGCTGAAGCTGCTCAAGCTGGCGTTGGTGGCCGTAATATCGCTGACATCAAAGCCGCTGACGGTTTCACCAAAGGTGACGGTGATGTCGAAAGCGCCATTGGTGGGGTCGCTGGCGGCCGTGCTCAGGCTGGTGGTGGGTACCGTGGTATCCAGAGAAGCCGTGTCGGTGACAGCGGTGGCGGCGTTGCCCGCCGAGTCGGTCAGCGTAACAGCCAGTGTAAGGGTTCCGTTGCCCAGGCCGCTGGCATCAATGCCTGTGACCTGCTCTCCGGGGCTGGTAATCGTGCCCGTGTTCGTGAGGTTTGAGCCACCACCACTGCTACTGATGGAGTAGCTGTAGCTGGTACCCACTTCGGCGCCGCTGAACGTGAAGCCAATGGAGCTTGCTTCACTGGCATCAACATTGGCGTCGTCAAAGCTGACACTGTGACCAGTGGGCGCGGCATTGTCGACCTCGGCGTTGCTGCTGTCGGCAACGGTCGTTGTATTCCCGGCATTGTCCGTGGCGCTAACCGACACATTCAGGTTACTTCCAGATGTTGAACTGCCATCAATGGTGTAGGACGCGCTCCATGTGCCACTGCTGTTGGTGGCGGGGACAGAGGCTCCGCCGCCAAAGGCGGAGAAGTCGATTGCCACACTGCTGATGATGTCACTGTTGTTGTCGCCACCTGCGGTATTGTCCCAAGTGGCGGTGACGGTATCGCCCAGGACGTAAGCGCCTCCGTTGCCTGAGCTACCGCTGAGGCTGATATTGGCATCGCTCACCAAGGGGGAGACGTCATCCGCCAAACTAACGGACGAAGCGATGGACAAGGCCGCTGTGTCGTCTCCGCCGTTCGCCGTTCCTCCGCTGTCCGTCACAGACGTTAAGGTAACAACACGCGAGGACGTACTGACCTCGACGCTAGTGTTCAAATAAGAGAGGTTGTCGATCAAGCTCTGTGCTTGAGCGCCGGATAGGCTGCCACCTGTGAAGCTGACGGTAGCCGTGGAACCTACAACCGCGACGGAATAGCTCAATCCGTTGTTCGAGGTTGAGCCGGAGGTGCCGTGAGTCAGCGCAATGGAGCTGCCATCGGCGTTCAGAGTTTCCGACACACCGTTGCTGAGATTGCTGACCGTCAACGTAAAGCTGGATACTGTTTGGCCGCTTTCAATCGTTGACACGCTTGCACCGGAGTACAAGCCGACGGCGCTGCCGCCCTCACTGAAGTTCGGGTCGGTGGCGGTGGCGGTCAGCGTCGGTTCGTCGTTGACTTCGCTCACGGTGACGGTGGAAGCCACGGCCAGCAGCGCGGTATCGCTGCCACCGTTGCCGGTGCCCCCGTTGTCCTGCAGTGAAGTAATGGTCACCACGCGGTTGCTGGTGTCCGGTGTGTTGCTGTTGTTCTGATAGCTCAGGCTGTCAACCAGCGTTTGCGTGGCCGCGCTCGACAGAGTGCCGCCACTCAGGGAAACCGTAGCCGTGGTGCCGGAGACGGAAACGCTGTAGCTAAGGCTGTTGGTGGCGGTCGTGCCGGACGTGCCGTTGGTCAGGGCGATGGCGGTGCCGTCTACATTGACCACCTCATCGCTGCCATTGTTGACGTTGGTGACCGTAAAAGTCAGGCCTTCAAGGGCCTGCCCGAATTCGACGGTGCTGACGCTGGCGCCGCTGAACAAGCCGGCCGCCGCGCCGCCTTCGGTAAAGGTGGGGTTACTGCCGGTGGCGGTAAGCGTGGGCTCGTCGTTGGTTCCGACAACGGTCACCGTGGAGGTTTCGGCCAGGGAGACGGTGTCGTCACCGCCATTGGCGGTGCCGCCGCTATCCTGAAGGCTCGTCAGTGTGACGACCCGGTCGCTGGTGTCCGGTGAGTTGCTGTTGTTCTGATAGCTGATGTTGTCAATCAGTGTTTGGGCGGCTGCTTCGGAAAGGGCACCGCCGGTCAGCGAGACTGTTGCGGTGCCGCCGACCACCGACACGCTGTAGCTCAGGCCGTTGCTGGCGGTGGTGCCGCTGGTGCCATCAGTCAGCACGATGGTCGACCCGTCGAGATTAATCCGCTCGTTGCTGCCGTTGGTTACATTGGAGACGGTGAAGGTCAGGCCGTTAACCGTTTGGCCGGATTCAACGGTACCGATGCTGGCACCGCTGAACAAGCTGGCCGCCGCGCCGCCCTCGGTAAAGACCGGATTGCTTCCGGTGGCGGTCAGCATCGGCTCGTCATTGACGCCGTTGAGGGTTACGGTGGACGCCACGGCAAGGGACGCCGTATCGTCGCCGCCGTTGGCGGTGCCCCCATCGTCCTGCAGAGAGGTGATGGTTACCACGCGGTTGCTGGTGTCCGGTGTATTGCTGTTGTTCTGATAGCTCAGTCCATTGACCAGGGTTTGGGTGGCCGCGCTGGACAGCGTGCCGCCACTCAGGGACACCGTGGCGGTGGTGCCGGCGACGGAGACGCTATAGCTAAGGCTGTTGGTCGCTGTCGTGCCGGAAGTGCCGTCGGTCAGGGCGATGGCGGTGCCATCCGCGTAGAGAACTTCATCGGTGCCGTCATTGACGTTGGTCACCGTCAGGGTCAGGGCGCCCAGTGTCTGGCCGGCTTCGATGGTACTGACGCTGGTGCCGCTGAACAGACCGGCCGCCGAACCTCCTTCGGTAAAGGTGGGGTTGCTGCCGGTGGCGGTGAGCGTGGGCTCGTCGTTGGTCTCCACCATGGTGACGGTCGAGTCGACGGCCAGTGAAACAGTGTCATCACCCCCGTTTGCGGTGCCGCCACTGTCCTGAAGGCTCGTCAGAGTAACCACACGGTTAGTAGTATCCGGCGTGTTGCTACTGTTCTGATAGCTGATATTGTCAACCAGTGTTTGGGCGGCCGCTTCGGACAGGGAACCGCCGGTCAGGGAGACCGTTGCGGTACCCCCGATGACCGACACGCTGTAGCTAAGGCCATTACCCGCCGTGGTGCCGCTGGCGCCATCGGTCAGTACGATGGTTGAGCCGTCGAGGTTGATTCGCTCATTGCTGCCGTTGCTGAGATTGGAAACGGTAAAGGTCAGTGCTTGAATGGTTTGCCCGGAGTCAGAGGTGCTGATAGTGGTGCCACTGAACAGGCTGGCCGCGGAGCCGCCTTCGATAAAGGTCGGGTTATCGCCCGTCGAAGTCAGGGTGGGCTCGTTGTTGGGAGAGGGAACTTGAATATTACTTATACCAATTTCACCGAATGAGGCGTACATATTGCCAGTGGATGTCACTGTAAAATGTGAGACGCCAGTAAAGTTCAGCGTTGCGGTTCCCGACCCCGAAGCGTCTACAGGTGACCCGTTACTGGGTGTGAATGTATAGGTGTACCCAGTACCGAAGAACTCTAGGCTGGAAACATCGAATGTTTCTCCACCGGTCATGGATACCGTTAGCGTGGACTCGTAGGACCCACTGGACCCTGCTGTCACGTAAGTAATAATGTGAGTGCTGACGTCCGCGCCATCGAACTCAAGGGTTTGGCCCCCCGAAAGCGTGTAGGTTGCATCGATGCTGGCGGCACCGCCCTGGGAACCTGCGTAGGAAATAGAACCCCCTCCACCGCTAACGAGGGGAAGAACATGGTTGAAGCTCTTGAGAGCGGATGGAGAAAAAGGCGTTGATGACTCAATGGTACCTCTGGCCACCTCAAGGTCCCAATCACCATGCTTTCCGGCGTCCCCTGTAAAGTCGTTTGAGGCCGCTACGTCTACACCGGTGCGTGAAGAGACAAGGTCGAGAAACTCATTGCCCTTCCGTCCGTTTGCCAGGTTGCAACCATAAAAAAGCAGATCGCCGCCTTCACGCAGCGCGCCGTTGAGCGAGGTGGCTGTGGCGTCGCTGCCAAAGTTTTCTGAGGTCAATGTGCTCGTGCCCAGTTGAATGCGGCCGGACGCAGCATGAGAAACGATGTGGATAGCATCGAGATCCGCATAGTCGCTGAGGATAGACTGTAGCTGCTGTTCGCCGTCGGAATCCGCATTCACAAACCGAACTTGCAATCCGGGCTTTAGGTTTTGTGTAAATGTCGTGTAGTTGGGCACGGACGTGTCGATAATCACAATTTCCCTGATGTTACGTCCCGCCTGCAAATCGAGCGGTTGTGCTTGTGGGCTTTCGCTTTTTAAAGTGTGAGTGTTTACTTTCAGGTCGAGGGCTTGTTTGGCCGGTTTCACAAGCCGCATATCACTTGCCGAGAGCGGGCCCCTTTCGGTCGCTACAAATCGGTCACGGTTAGTGCCAAGTTGGCTTTCTCCCCCGTTACTTTTGTAAGAAATTTCACCCGGATGAGATAGTCGTCTTTGGTAGCTTCCAACCGTGGTATATGCCGATGCTGGCATGGAAAGAACGCCTAAAGGCACTAACAACGCCATTAAGGGGGTCATTTTTCTTTGGTTCATGGTTGGCTCCTCAGACTGATAGGCTCTTCAGCTGTGTGTTTGGGTGCGATAATGCTGGACTCCGTTCCGGTCTGGTCTTTCCAGAAGGCCATATCGCTATATTTTGTAAATAAATCGGGCGGCAGGATGCTTCGCCTGGGTGTGAATTCCACTTTGCGTTTCACCCGGTGAAGCCCGTCGATGCCCAATGTTTGATCGAATTCATTTTCCTCGTATTCCACGTTGTCGAAGTCGTGATCATGCTCTGGTAGCGAGAGAAATCGATAGACAAGTTCAATAGTGCGGGCCGGGTTCGTTGCTAATAAATCGTAGTCAACCAGCAATAACCGGTTTGAGTGTTCACCGTAGTAGGCCTCCTTCAGCGCCGTCCAGGCACTGCCAACGGCGCTCCCCGCTTGCATTAGGGTCTCGCAGCGGCTGTAGACGGTCATGCGTGAGGCGGGGTTGAACATTCGGCTGTAGTCAAACGGATTCTTCCGGTAAATACGTTCAAAGCTGTCCATGATCCACGCCGGGTTGCGAACGCAGCAGATCATTTTGAATTCAGGAAAGAGTTCTACAAGCTGATGCATCCGGGCTGTCCAGATTCGGTTGGTGTCGAAAATGGTGGAAGCTTCGTCCTTGTCGCTGTAGTAGGCTTCGAAGATTCCTTCGGTCAGGCGTTTTCGTTTGTCTCTGTCGAAAAACGCATAGAACTCGCTGCCGGCACCTATCTGCTCCAGGCAGGAATTCATTAAGGCCGCCACCGGACTCGACATGGCGGCGTGGAAATCAGGGTTCTGCCGAAGGATGCCGGCCAGCAGCGTGGAGCCGGATCGAGGCAATCCCGAAATAAAATGGTAGTTTCGATTCATAGAGTTACTGTGTTTGTTGGTAACGATACTATTGATGGTTCCGGTTGTATTGATCTGTGTAGCGAATTGTGGGCATACTGTTCTTTCGACAAATTAGATGATCAAACGTACCTAGGTGAGCCTGTAACCGCATGGATAAAGTCACATTGCCCGATGGTTTGGGGTTGCGTCAGGCAACCGCTTCCGATCAACCTTTTATTGCTGCATTGTTTCACTCCACCCGCGAGGCGTTTTACCTGGCTGATCAGGATAAGGACTATATTCACCACCTTATTGACCAGCAGCTCGACATTCAGACCGAGGCTTATGGCGAACAGTCGCCGGATGCCATGACTTTCATTATTGATAAGTCAGGAACGCCCATCGGGCGCCTGGTGTTGGACTTTGGCAAAAACATCGCCCATATTGTTGATCTGTCGTTTATTCCGGAGGCTCGGGGCAAAGGCTATGGCAAGGCGGTGATTCAGGCCGTCCAGCACATTGCCCAAAAGCAGCGGTTACCCGTCGGGTTGTCGGTCGAACATCAAAACACCCGAGCCCGGAAGTTGTATCTTTCGCTGGGCTTTTCTCCCTACGAAAACTCCATCAGCCACCTGTTTATGCTTTGGTACCCCGGAGTTGGATAGGAGCCCCGTAAACCGTCAAATGAGAGCCAAAGCGCGCAGCACGCTTTGTGCTGCGCTTTATTACTTCTCGGCCATCAGTTCCGGGAAGGAAAAATACCCTGAAGTGCGATGGAGAAGTTAAGGGCCAGGAACGGGTTTTGTATGCTGAACGGTTGGCCACCGCCTGCGGCTTCAACTTGAACCGTACCGCTGGCGCCACCGGATACTCCGCCCAGCGAGACGAGCGAGTCGTCCGATGGATTGGATTTGTAGATGTTCTCATCCTGATCCTGGGGGCCACCGGTTGCTTTCGTCTTGGATAAATAGGCTCCCTGGCTGGGTGTTGTGGCATCGCCCTCATCTGTCGTCGCTTTAACCTCGGTATTGCCGCCGCCTGACGTAAAGGTCGCCTGGTGCGTATGCCGTGCCAATTCCGTCTCGATCATGGTGTGCGTTTGGGCACCGCCATGTTGGCCAATTCGAAAAGGCGTCAAACCGGGTGGGGTATGACCGCGGCTCTGGCCGACCGGTGCCCTGGAGGCCATATCCGGAAGGCCAAAGGTGGTCCGGCCGTCGCCGCCAAAGTTTGTGCCAATCAATGAAAAGAGTGCCGTATTCTGGCTAATGGCAATCAGTTGTCCTTGGCACAGCGACCAGCCGCGCGGTGGAAAGTCGAAGCCGAACATCTGAATTTGACCGATAAATGGTTCTGACATCGCTTATGCTCCTTAATGATGCAATGTTGTTATGGATGCGGCAAGGCTCCCGCATTGCCGCCTTGTCAGCCTTGGCTAACCCGGTACGGTCACTCGGCGTCACACGCCTCTGTGACAACAATTTCATAGTATGCTTCGCCTTTGGCGGATAGGTGCAATAATGGTTCGCCAATGGTTGGATGCTTAAGTTGGTAGGAGCCATCGGCAACTGAAAGGGGCTGGTCGGTCTCCAGTAACATGCTCCATCCCAGCCACTGGCTGGACTGCATGTCGTATTTGTCCACCGTTTTCACTTTCATCGGCACCTGTTGGCCGTTGGCGTCACACACTTCGACCTGCTGGCCCTCCAGCTTTTTAAACGTGTCGTATTTCAGTTCATTCATCGAACGCTGTTTCCTTTCAATTATACAATTCTTGCGATCCACGATGCTTCAGTTGCCAGCGCTAATTCCCCTGTAAACGAATTAGTGGCTCGTTTGGCTCATAAGTCGACAATACAGGGGCATAAGTTCGCGTTCAACGTCCTCGATTTCACGGCTGCTGAAGCCTTCTCGTTTCATCGAGCTATCCGGGATGAACTTCCGCTCCGGGTGTTTGGCGCAATAGGCGGAGCGTTCGTGCACTCGGGCCATTTCCTGTTTGCTGGCACGAAATCCGAAATGACGAGCGAAGTCCCGCATCGTGACCGGGCTGATCTGTGAGTAATCAATCACTTCGGTGTTTTCGTTCCCGCAAATGTCGATCATGTGCTCCATCAACAGACGCAGAACCCGGAGGCGAAGCTCCCACAGGTTCCTGCTGTGGTCTGGACGAAATGTGGGGCCGAGAGACGCCAGGGTGGGGTCGCCCGACATGTGCCGCCCCGTCTGCCGACGGTGAGAGGCCAGTATTTCAAGAGGGTGGCGAATGATTAACAGCACCGGGGTGTCTGGGAAAGCGGCCTGAACCGTGTGCCAATGACACAGGTCCCAAGCGTTCCATTTGACCACGGGGCGTGATGTCGCCGAGCCACCGGGAACATGGAAGTCCGCCAAGCGTGGTAACAGCTGTTGGCGTTCACCCTCACTCAGTTGCGCGTCAAGGAGAAACTCGGTCAGCGCGGGTGACTCGGATATGACGGCGGACCGGTCCAATTCGGCCATGCTGCCCGAAACCCAGGTCGACCCGCAGCGGGACAGGTGCGCAATAAACCCTGCCGGCCTCCTTAAACACGACGAGTGTACTTGCTCCAGCGCTTTTATCGGTATCCTGGGGCTTAGGAGATTGACGGGGAGCCGCTGGCAGGAGCGGGTCACAAACTGGTCATAAAAGGGTTCGTTGGCTCTGCCGTCCGGCCTGCAGAGGGATAGCGTCCCATCGGCCGGGTGATAGCGGCGAGGCACCCAATGCCCCTTGATACGGTTCACGTTCAGGCTGATGGCGCGCTGGTTACAGTGAGAAAGGGCCGCCAACAGGTCGTTGCCGGGCAGCGGTTCAAGCTGCCACTGGCGCTTGAACCGGGCCAGCCAGCGGTCGGTCGTCATTGGCGGGCCAAGCGCTTCCGATGCCAGTGACGATGAAATGGTCTGCTTGTACGCGGATTGAATGCTGACCATTTGTTAACCTTTGAGAACCTTGTTCTTCAACCAGTCGTTGGCAATACAGTCGATCACCAGGTTGATTCGATCCGTTGTTCCCGTGTTGCGAACACTGTGGGTCTTGTCGACATTGATGTACCAGAGCTCTCCCGGCTTCATGGGGACGGGGTTATGGTTGCATACAAACTGCACATCGTCCTCCATTACGATCGGCATGTGCAGGCGTGCCAATCCGTATTCCAGGCTTAATTGATGGTCTCGATGTGGCTTGATAATGGCGCCCGGCTTGAGACGCATGAGCCGAACGGACTGAACGGGGCACTGCAAAGATTCAACAACGGCTGAAATAGCCGGCGTGCACGCCATTGACGGCAGGTCAACCCACTCATCTTCGGACTCATGGGCGAACGCTTGCAGGATTGGGTGGGCATCGCGATGTCGGCGTAAACACCGTAGCGGTAGAACGTCCCAGCCGCCACTGTAGTCCGCCGAATTGACATGATCGGTCCACGGGTCGCGTGAAAGCCTCTTAACATCGCTCTGCAAGCTCTCAAGGCAGCTTGACGTGTGTAAACGGGCCCGGTCAATGGGTGATTCCTGTAGATCCTTGAGCGCCTCCCGCAAGGTATTCCCCCTTTGGCACATATCGATTCCAAGTGGGATAAGGCTAGTGGAGCGCCCCGATGAGTGCAAATACTTTTTTGCTCTTAGGTTGTCGGGAACAAGGCCAAAGGGGAATGTTAGTGGTGACGATTTATTGTCGGACTGAGGTGGTCAATCTTGAAGGTAGCAAAGCGCCAATTTTCTGACTGGTCGGCAGGGTTCCGTGTGTGAGTTGTTACTATCTTTGAGGGATAGGGATGTCGGCTATCCAGTAGGTCGGATTAAGCGTTGCTAATCCGGCCTACTGGCAAGTCGTGCAGTCGCTTATTCCGGCTGCAGGCCGAGGTTATGCACAATCTGCGCGCTGGGCTGATACTGGTTCATCGTATAAAAATGCAAACCCGGCGCTCCGTTTTCCAATAACGTCTCACACAGCTCAGTGACCAGCTCCTCGCCAAACGCTTTGATGCTGTCGCTGTCATCGCCGTAGGCTTCCAGGCGCTTGCGCATCCAGCGGGGAATCTCCGCGCCGCAGGCGTCGGAAAAACGGGTCAGGTTTTTGAAGCTGATGATGGGCATTATGCCGGGCACGATGGGCTGGGTGATGCCCGCCTTGTGGCACTGGTCCATAAAGTAGAAGTAGGCGTCCGGGTTGTAGAAGTATTGGGTAATACCGCTGTTGGCGCCCGCATCGAATTTGCCTTTCAGGAATTTGACGTCGTCGTCGTAGCTCTTGGCCTGGGGGTGGATTTCCGGGTAGGCCGCCACTTCCAGATGGAAGTGATCGCCAAAGTGCTTGCGGATAAAGGCCACCAGTTCATTGGCGTATACCATCTGGTAGCCGCCGCCGACGCCGGAGGGCATGTCCCCGCGCAGGGCGACGATGCGGTCGATACCCGCGTCTTTGTATTCCTGAATCAGTTCGATGATAGTGGCTTCGTCATCACCGCCAAAGGACAGGTGGGGTGCCACTGATACGCCTTCACTTTTGAAGTGCTTGACGATGCCTTTGGTGTTGTCGCGAGTGGAGCCGCCGGCGCCGTAGGTGACGGAGAAAAAGTCCGGGGCGAACTCGGAGAGCTTCTTGCGTACGTTCAGAAGTTTTTCCCGGCCCTGGTCGGTTTTGGGGGGGAAGAATTCGAAACTTAGTTGGGGTTGATCGGTGTCGGTCATTTTGGGTGGTGCTCTTTGGTCTTTTTTCGTAGATTCAGGGTTGGGTTACGGCGGGTGCGCTTCGCTTACCGCGCCCTACGCAGACTTTCGTAGGGCGGATAAGGCCGAAGGCCGCATCCGCCGTAACCATTACTCAATTAATACTTATAGCTCTCCGGCTTAAACGGCCCTTCCACCGGCACGTCGATGTACTCGGCCTGCTGCGGGGTCAGCTTGGTGATTACACCACCAAAACCTTCCACCATGTCTTTGGCCACTTCTTCGTCCAGTTTCTTGGGCAATACCTTCACGTACAGGTGCTCCTTCTTCTGGTCCTTGGGCAGGTCGGCAAACTTGCGCTCGTACAGGTACATCTGTGCCAGTACCTGGTTGGCGAAGGAGCCGTCCATGATGCGCGAGGGGTGACCGGTGGCGTTGCCCAGGTTCACCAGGCGACCTTCTGAGAGCAGGATCAGGTGATCGTTGCTGTCCTTGTCCCGGTAGATCTTGTGCACCTGCGGCTTCACCTCTTCCCAGTGCCAGTTCTTGCGCATGTAGGCGGTATCGATCTCGCTGTCGAAGTGGCCAATGTTACACACCACGGCGCTGCTCTTCAGGGCACGCAGCATGGGGGCATCGCAGACATTGACGTTGCCGGTGGTGGTGACTACCAGGTCAGTGTTGCTCAGCACGGCGTGGTTGATGTCTTCGTCTTTTCCGGAGTTGACGCCGTTTTTGTAGGCGGACACCACTTCAAAGCCGTCCATACAGGCCTGCATGGCGCAGATCGGATCGACCTCGGTGACTTTGACGATCATGCCTTCCTGACGCAGTGAAGCGGCCGAACCTTTGCCCACATCGCCATAACCGATGACCAGCGCTTTTTTACCGGCCAGCAGGTGGTCGGTGCCACGCTTGATGGCATCGTTCAGGCTGTGGCGGCAGCCGTACTTGTTGTCGTTCTTGGCTTTGGTGACCGCGTCATTGACGTTGATGGCGGGGACTTTCAGCTCGCCTTTTTTCAGCATATCCAACAGACGGTGTACACCGGTGGTGGTCTCTTCGGAAATGCCGTGAATCTTGTCCAGTTGCTCCGGGTATTTCTCGTGCATCAGTCCGGTCAGGTCGCCGCCGTCATCGAGAATCATGTTGGAGTCCCAGACCTTACCGTCTTTATTGACGGTCTGTTCGATGCACCACCAGAATTCTTCTTCGGTCTGTCCTTTCCAGGCAAACACCGGAATGCCCGCGGCGGCGATGGCGGCCGCGGCGTGGTCCTGGGTGGAGAAAATGTTGCACGAGGCCCAGCGTACTTCCGCGCCCAGTTCCACCAGGGTTTCGATCAACACGGCGGTCTGGATGGTCATGTGAATGCAGCCCATGATCTTGGCGCCGGCCAGCGGCTTTTCCGCTTTGTATTTGCGGCGCAGTGCCATCAGTGCGGGCATTTCGCCTTCAGCGATGTCGATTTCGCGACGGCCCCAGTCGGCGTCTTTCTGGAATTGTTCGGCGGTTTTGGCGGCGACTTTGTAGTCGGTGAAGTTGGCAGCAATGTTCATGGTTTAGCTCCGGTTAAGCGTTGGAATTCGGTTTGGTGCGAGTGTCGGTTTGGGTGATGGCGGATGCGCGCGTCGCGCTTATCCGCCCTACGGATACCTCAGAGGTTGCGTAGGGCGTGGTAAGGCCAAAGGCCGCACCCGCCGTAACCCAACTTCACGCCCTTACAAATACTTCTTGAGCAACTCGGCCCTATCGGTCTTCTCCCAGGTAAAGTCCGGCAGCTCTCGACCAAAGTGTCCGTAAGCGGCGGTGGGCCGGTATATCGGGCGCTTCAGGTCAAGCATGTCGATCAGGCCCTTGGGTCGCAGGTCGAAGTGCTCGCGTACGATTTTGGCGATTTCGTTGTCCGGCAGTTTGCCAGTGCCGAACGTGTTGATTGAAATCGAGGTCGGCTCGGCCACGCCGATGGCGTAGGAGACCTGAATTTCACAGCGACTGGCGAGGCCTGCGGCAACGATGTTTTTCGCCACATAGCGACCGGCGTAGGCGGCGGAGCGGTCCACTTTCGAGGGGTCTTTCCCCGAGAAGGCGCCGCCACCGTGACGGGCCATGCCGCCGTAGGTATCGACAATGATCTTCCGTCCGGTCAGGCCGCAGTCACCCACCGGGCCACCGATGATGAACTGGCCGGTCGGGTTGATGTGGTACTGGGTATCGGCGTGCAGCCATTCGGCGGGCAGCACCTTGTTGATGATTTCTTCTCGCACCGCTTCGTGAATCTGGCTCTGGCTGACATCGGGGTTGTGCTGAGTGGACAGCACTACCGCGTCTACCGCCACCGGCTTGCCGTTTTCGTAGCGCAGGGTCACCTGGCTCTTGGCGTCCGGGCGCAACCAGGGCAGGGTGCCGTTCTTGCGCAGCTCGGCCTGCTTTTCCACCAGCCGGTGAGAGAAATAGATCGGCGCGGGCATCAGCACGTCGGTTTCATCCGAGGCGTAGCCGAACATCAGGCCCTGGTCACCGGCGCCCTGATCTTTGGCGGAAGCTTCGTTTTCGTCCACGCCCATGGCGATGTCGGAGGACTGCTTGCCGATGGCGTTGAGTACGGCGCAGGAGGCACCGTCAAAACCCACGTCGCTGGAGTTGTAGCCGATGTCCAGAATGACCTGGCGAATCAGGTCTTCCAGATCCACGTACGTGGAGGTGCGCACTTCCCCGGCCACGATGGCCATGCCGGTTTTGACCAGGGTTTCCACCGCAACGCGGGCGTTGGGATCGTCTTTGAGAATCGCATCCAGCACGGCGTCGGAAATCTGGTCCGCCAGTTTGTCCGGGTGGCCTTCGGATACGGATTCCGAGGTAAACAGTGAGTACTCAGCCATGGGCGGCTCCTATATCAAGGTCGTGAACAGTCAAAGTCGTGAATGCTATTTACGGTTGTAACGGATTAACGGACTTAAAAAATTGTCGTAACTGGATCTGAAAACCATTGCGCAAGGCGAAATAAACGCTCTGCCCTTCGCTCAGGCCGGCATCGAACGCCCAGCGGGACAGATCGTCCGGCTCGAAACCCTGCCACAGGTCGCCGCAGGCTTCCCGGGCCCAGGTCTGCTCGTGGCGGCATAGGTCGGTCACCAGCAGGGCGCCGCCGCGTACCAGGGCGGCACTCAGGTCCTGAAAGATGTCCGCCGGTGACGGGGTGTGGTGCAACACCATGTTCACCACGATGCAATCAGCCAGCACTTTATGGGCTTTCAGGGCTCGGGTATCGCCACCGATAAACTCGACATTGCTCAGCCCCCGTTCTGCCGCCAGGGCCTGAGCGCGTTCCAGCATGATGGGCGCATTGTCCAGGGCCACCAGATGCTTGAACCGCCGGGCCAGCACTGGCAGGAACTCGCCTTCCCCCGGGCCCACTTCCAATGCCAGGTGGTTGTCCGGCAGGGGCGTATTGGCCAGCAGCTGGCCCACCTGCTCGGCGTACACCGGATAGCTGGCGATCAGGTCCTGCTGGGCGCGGAATTTGTGGGCGTTGTCCGCGAAAAAATGCTGTGAAGCGAGTGCTCGCTCACCGCGAAGGGCCTTTAAACGCTCACTCAGTGCCGCCGGCAGGGGCTCTCGGTCCAGCGTCGCGAACAACTGCTGCTGCAGGGCTTGCAGCGGATTGTCCGGGGCCAGGTAGGCGCGCCGGTAGAAAATCGAGTTGCCCTCCCTCCGCGGCGCCAGCAGCCCTGCGTTGGTCAGCACCTTCAGGTGATGGCTCATGCCGGACTGTTTGGCATCCAGCAACTGGCACAGCTCCAGCACCCCAAAGGAGTCCCGTTTCATGACCCGCAGAATGTCCAGACGCAGAGAATCGCCGGCGGCCTTGAGCAGCTGGGGCAGGGCGTCCGGCGCGAGGGTGTCCGGGTCTGGGAGGGTGTGGGCTTGATTCATGGGAGGGGAGTTTAGCAGGGGTTTGGTTCTATATCAAAATATTTTGATATAGGTGGTTGGCAATGCCCTTAATAGTCATAAAAACTATAACAAGGCTTTACTGTCGGCCTCGGGTAGGGGAAAATAGCGCGCTTTATGATCAATGCAGTGAAAGTTGGGCGGAACAGTTAAAATTCTCCGCCAAATGTCATACAATTAGCGGCCAGCTCAGCTAGGTGGGTCCGATCGTCGGGACGCCCGAGCGTCATACAAGAGTCGTACAATCCGCGTTGTGAGCGCAGAGACCCCAAGAACACAGATGAATACCCCGTGTCCTGACGCTTCCGAATCGACGCGACCGGAGTCCGAGCCAGCGTGACTTGATGCCGGCAGAGGCCAGAAACCCTGGCCCAGGCGCTGAATCATTGGCCCATGCCGCCCTTGCCCGGCGGGCCACCAGCGGCCGGTAAAACCCAGAACACCCAACCATTATCGAAGGAGCTATTCAAAACATGCCCACTCGTAACGATCTAGCCAATGCCATTCGTGCCCTGAGTATGGACGCCGTCCAGAAAGCCGGCAGCGGCCACCCCGGCGCCCCCATGGGTATGGCAGACATCGCCGAAGTCCTGTGGAATGACTTCATGAAGCACAACCCGCAGAACCCGGAATGGGCCGATCGCGACCGCTTCATCATGTCCAACGGTCACGGCTCCATGCTGGTTTACTCTCTGTTGCACCTGACCGGCTATGACCTGCCAATGGAAGAGCTGAAAAACTTCCGTCAGTTGCACTCCAAAACCCCGGGCCACCCGGAGCTGGGCTACACCCCCGGTGTTGAAACCACCACTGGTCCGCTCGGTCAGGGTCTGGCCAATGGTGTTGGCATGGCGCTGGCCGAGAAGAGCCTGGCGGCCCAGTTCAATCGCGATGGTCACGACATTGTCGATCACTACACCTACGTGTTTGCCGGTGACGGTTGCCTGATGGAGGGCATTTCCCACGAAGCCAGCTCTCTGGCTGGCACTCTGGGCCTGGGCAAGTTGATCGTGTTTTACGATGACAACGGCATCTCCATCGACGGTGAGGTTAAAGGCTGGTTCACCGACGATACCCCCAAGCGTTTTGAAGCCTATGGATGGCACGTGGTGCCGGGCGTAGACGGTCACGATTCGGCGGCCATCAAGGCGGCGATCGAAGCCGGCCGCGCTGAAACCGACAAGCCCACCATCATCTGCTGCAAAACCGTGATCGGTTTTGGTTCGCCCAACAAGGCGGGCAGCCACTCCTCCCACGGCGCGCCCCTGGGTGATGATGAAATTGCCCTGACCCGCGAGAAGCTGGGTTGGAAACACGGTGCGTTTGAAATTCCGGACGAAGTCTACAAAGGTTGGGACGCCAAAGAGAAGGGTAAGGCCGCCGAGAGCAGCTGGACCGAGCGTTTCGAGGCGTACAAAAAAGCCCATCCCGAACTGGCCGCTGAATTTGAGCGCCGCGTGATCAAGCGTGAGCTGCCGGCCGACTTCGCTGCCAAGGCGAACGAGTTCATCAAAGAGTGCCAGGCCAAGAAAGAAGATATGCCCAGCCGTAAGGCGTCGCTGAAGTCCATCGAAGCCTTCGGCAAGATTCTGCCCGAGCTGATGGGTGGCTCCGCCGACCTGGCGGGTTCCAACCTGACCATCTGGGACGGTTCCAAGCCGATCACCAAAGAAGACGCCTCCGGTAACTATGTGTACTACGGGGTACGCGAGTTCGGCATGAGCGCCATGATGAACGGCATCACCGCTCACGGTGGTTTCATTCACTACGGTGCCACCTTCCTGATGTTCATGGACTACGCCCGCAACGCCGTGCGCATGTCCGCACTGAT
This sequence comes from Marinimicrobium koreense, assembly GCF_003762925.1. Lineage (NCBI taxonomy): Bacteria > Pseudomonadati > Pseudomonadota > Gammaproteobacteria > Cellvibrionales > Cellvibrionaceae > Marinimicrobium > Marinimicrobium koreense. Next base: position 2,434,596 of record NZ_RJUK01000001.1, on the reverse strand, counting down.
GAAGCTGCCGAACATCTTTGTCTACACCCACGACTCCATCGGTCAGGGTGAAGATGGTCCGACTCACCAGCCGGTTGAGCACATGGCCACCCTGCGCGCCACGCCGAATATGGACGTATGGCGCCCCTGTGACGCGGCCGAAACCGCCACCGCCTGGAAACTCGCGGTCGAGAACAAGGATCGCCCCAGTGCGCTGGTCTTCAGCCGTCAGGGGCTGCCCGCCATGGAGCGTACCGACGAGCAGGTGGAAGCGATTGCCCGCGGTGGTTATATCCTGAGCGATTGCGACGGCGAGCCGGAAGTCATTCTGATGGCCACCGGTTCCGAAGTGGCGCCGACCCTGGAAGCCGCCAACCTGCTGACCGAGAAAGGTCGCAAGGTACGCGTGGTGTCCATGCCGAGCACCACCCTGTTCGATATGCAGGGCAAGGAATACCAGAACGAAGTGCTGCCGCGCAGCGTTACCGCCCGGGTGGCGGTGGAAGCCGCCCACGGCGACCAGTGGCGCAAGTACCTGGGCTTGGATGGCGCTACCGTGACTCTGGATACCTTCGGGGAATCCGGTAAAGGTGGCGACCTGATGAAGCACTTTGGCTTCACTGCGGAAAACATCGCCAAAACCGCCGAAAGCCTGCTGTAAGCGGTTCCGGCCGCTCCCCGCGCGCCTCGCGAGAGCGCGCGTCGGCGACGGCCGGGCGCGAATGCGCTATCATTAGCCCGACTCGCCCGAGTCGGGCTATTTTTTTCCGGGGTGGTTATCAGACCCGACGGCCACCCAGAATGCAACGAATTTGGAGCCATTCATGACCGTAAAACGAATGCAAGACCAGGACCTGTCCGGAAAGCGCGTACTGATCCGCGAGGACCTCAACGTCCCGATTCGCGATGGCAAAATCACCAGCACCGTGCGCCTGGACGGCGCCGTGCCCACGATCAAGAAAGCCCTGGGAATGGGCGCCAAGGTCATGGTGATGTCCCACCTGGGGCGTCCGGAAGAGGGCCAGTTCAGCGAGGAAGACTCCCTGGCACTGGTCGCCAAGGCGCTGGGCGAGTCTCTGGGTAAAGACGTCCCCCTGATCCGCGACTGGGTTGATGGTGTGGATATGGGCGACAGCGACGTAGTGTTGCTGGAGAATGTACGCTTCAATAAGGGCGAGAAGGCCAACGACGACGAGCTGGCCAAGAAAATGGCCAAGCTGTGCGACGTGTTTGTGATGGACGCCTTCGGCACCGCACACCGCGCCCAGGCCTCTACTCACGGTGTGGCCAAGTACGCGCCCGTCGCCTGCGCCGGTCCGCTGTTGGCCAACGAGCTGGACGCGTTGGGCAAGGTGCTGGATAACCCGGAGCGCCCGCTGGTGTCCATCGTGGGGGGTGCCAAGGTCTCGTCCAAGTTGAGCGTGCTGGACTCGCTGTCCAAGATCTCCGACACCCTGGTGGTCGGTGGCGGCATCTCCAACACCTTTGTGGCCGCGGCCGGTTACGAAGTGGGTAACTCCCTGCACGAGAAAGACCTGATCCCCGAAGCGCAGCGTCTGACCAACACCACCGAAGTGATCTACGCCACTGACGTGCGTACCACCACGGCCGGGTTTGATGATTGGGCCAATGATACGCCGACCGAAGTGAAGAAGGTCGATCAGATCGGCGCCGATGAAGAAATCATCGACTACGGTCCGGAAACCGCGGCGCGCGTGGCGGAGATCATCAAGAACGCCAAAACCATTCTGTGGAATGGTCCCTGTGGTGTGTTCGAGTTTGATGCCTTTGCCAAGGGCACCAAAGTCGTGGCCGACGCCATCGCCGAGAGCAGCGCCTTCTCCGTCGCCGGCGGCGGTGACACTCTGGCGGCCATCGACAAGTGGAACCTGGCGGACAAGATCTCCTACATCTCCACCGGTGGTGGCGCCTTCCTGGAGTTTGTCGAAGGTAAAGTATTGCCGGCTGTAGAGATTCTGGAGCAGCGCGCGAACGATTGATGGTTATCGTCACGCGAAACAAAAAGGCGGCCGCGTAAGCGGGCCGCCTTTTTTGGTGCCGGCGGATCCGCCCTGCACAGAGTCCCGTAGGGCGGATAAGGCCGAAGGCCGCATCCGCCGTTATCCCGTTACCCTCTCGTTCCTCCTCACTTTACAAACGCATCCATCAACGCCATCACATCCCGCGCTTCCGTCATACTGCACGGGTTGTCCCTCTCTCCCTGAAAGTAACGCACCACCTGCTCAATCATCGGTTGCTGAATATGGGGTGGGTTGGGTAAGCGGAAAGTCTGTTCTCCATCTTTATTGAAAAGCCTTAACACCTGCTCCCCAAAAAAATTGATGGTTATCCGCCCCTCGGTGCCGATCACCTCACACAGATCCCGCGCCTCGGATTCCGGCACCGCAAAGTGCCAGCGCCCCTGAAGCACCACGCCACTGTCGAACTCGGCCCAGCCGTGTACACAATCATCGGCCTTGTAGTGACCGCCCTGATTGGTGCCGAACCCGCTCGCCCGGGACACCGGACCGAACCAGTGCAGCATCAGGTCCAATTGATGGGGAGACAGATCGTGAAACAGACCGCCACCGGCAATGGACGGCTCAATGCGCCAGTTCTCTTCAGAGTTGGCGATCAACGCTGAGTCCGCCGGTTGCAGCATATCCAGCCGAACGATCAATGGCCTCCCGATCGCGCCCTCGTCCAGTAACGCCTTCAACTTCATGAAGCTCGGTAAAAACCGCCGGTAGTGAGCCGCGCAAAGCTTGCCGTTTGAGGTGCTCTCGGCCGCAATCATCGCCTCGCACTCGGCCGCGTTGCGCGCGACCGGCTTTTCCACATACACGGATTTTCCAGCGGCCAGTGCGGCAACAGCGTAATCTTTATGACTGGCGGGAGGCGTGGCGATATAAATGGCATCGATATCGGGATCGCTCAGCAGCGCCTCGGCATTGTCGGTCCATTGGGGGACGCCGTGGCGCCGGGCAAAGTCCTCCGCCTTGGCCGCATTGCGGCGCATGACGCTGACCAGCTCCGAGCCTGGCGCCTTCTGAAAGCCCGGCCCGCTTTTGATTTCGCAGACATCGCCGGCGCCGATGATGCCCCAGCGGATAACGGCATTTGAGTTTGACACCTTGACTGACCTCGGTAACTTCATTCGGCCCAAAAGGTTACCTTACAGGGGCCCGGCTCTACCAGCCTATGCTTATGAGATCTTGATTTTCCGAAGGAGCTGCAAAGAGTTCTCGGTCATTCGGCGTTGTGCGACGGCACTGTCCGCGAGTCGGCTGATGGCCGCATCGGTGTCTTCCACCATGCTTACCATGGTTTCCAGCTGTCGGTGTAATTCGCCCGCGCGTTGGCGCTCTTCCCGTGAGCGGCTCTGGAGTCCGTCGGTGACCTGGCGGGCGCGTATGACCGTTTCGTAAATGGTTCCCAGGGCGCCTTCGGCTTGCCGTGACTGTTCCGTACACGCCTGGGCACTGGCCTGCTCGGCCTTGAGCCCCTCGGCGGTTGAGGCCACGGTATGTCGAAGGCGATCGACCAGTGCCTGAATTTCCCCGGTGGCTTGATGGGTGCTGGCTGACAGGCGTCTGACCTCATCCGCCACCACCGCAAAACCACGGCCGTGCTCACCGGCCCGTGCGGCTTCGATGGCGGCGTTCAGGGCCAACAGATTGGTTTGTTCTGCGACGCTCTGGATGGTGTCAACCACAGCGACAATCGAGTCGGCGGCCTGAATCAAGTCTCCCATACTGGCGTCAGACTGAATAACCTGTTGACGCAATGCTTCGACATTTCGAGCCACACTGTCGACCTGGTTGCGTCCTTGTTCGGCCAGTTCTGAGGCTTCCTGTACGGCTGTGCTTACATGGCCGAGTTCACCACCGATACCTTCAAGGGCATTGCTTGTCTGGCTGATTGCAGAATCCAGCGTTGACATCCCTACCCGCTGCTTATCCGCTTCAATCCGGCACTGTGAGCTAATGGCAGCATTGTCCTGTGCGGTTTCGGCGGCGTGCCGGGTTGCGTCATGAACGTCCCCCAGGGTGTCGCGAAGGCTGGCGAACAGCGTCGACAGGCTACGGCTGATGGTACCAATTTCATCTTGACGGTCGGTGGTGAACGCTGCGGTCAGGTCAAGTTCACTGGTTGCCTGATCGATCTGCCGGGTCAGTTGGGTCAGTGGCTGACTGAGTCGGCGGGCAAAGTACCAACCCAGTACGGAGGCAAGCAGTAACAGCAGGGTAGAGGAGATCAGTGCACTTGCCCAGATCTGGGCGCGAAGAGCGTCCAGCTCCGAATACACCTCAGAAGGAGATTGCTGTACTACCAGAGCGAAGTCTTGCTGGCCCAGGCGAACGGGCTGCCAGGCAAACAGTTGCGGTTGCCCGAGACCGTCCTCCAACGTACCAATGCCGCGCTCGCCGGCCAGGGCTGATCGGACCGGCGTCAATTGGCCGACCGGCGCATCGGCATGTTGGCCACGAGGTGTGGTGATTCGCTCCCCCTCAGGGCTGACCAGAAACGCCTGGCCGGTTTCACCGAGACCAAGTCCCTGCCAGTCACCTGCCAGAGTCGTAACGCTGCTGAGTCGGTCTGCCGGGATTTCAGCAACCAGGTAGCCCGTGGGTTGATCCGGACTCAGAGTGTCATGGCTGACACTGATTGCCATATAGATAACGGGTTGGTCGTAGCGGTAGGTGGCCGGTTCAAAACCGGAAATTGCCAGCTCGTCGGGCTTGTCACGTAGCGAGGCGATCAATTTGCTCAATGCGGAGTGCTTGAACGGGCCCTGGCGGAGAGAGGTGCCCAAGTGAGGCCCCTTGCGCACCGCGTAGACAATCCGTTCGCCTTGGCGATCCACCAGCATGAGGTCATTGAAGCCAAAGCGTTGGCGAAGATCGCGAAAGCTGGGATGATACTTTTTGTGCTGTTGTCCGTAAATCGTACCGTCCTGGGCATCTACCAATCGTTCCGGTTCGGTCAGCCCCTGTGGGTTGGTTACCAGATAATGGCGCTGTAGCAACTGTGCCTCATAGGTCATGCCGTCCAGCCAAGAGTGTATGGGGGCATTGCTTCCTGTGATGCGCCGGTATTGAGAGGCAAACCGGTCTTGGTACCAGCCTTGCAGCTCATCTCTCAGGGCTTCCTCTGGCGTGTAGGGCACTTCGTATCGGTAGGAGTCAAAGGGGCGAACAAAACCGTAGAGTGCTTCCTGAGTCATCCGGTTGTGAGCAAGCGCCTGGAGCAGGTCGCGGTACCCGTCAAAGAGCTGCCTGATGGCATCTTCACGGCTGGTGGCAATGGTCTGAAACTGCCGGGTCAGTGAGTGCTCAATCGCCTGGGAGCTTTTGGTCAAGGCAAGCCAGCCAGTGATGCCGGTGGAGCTTACGACGGATAAAGTGGTCAGAAGTAAGGCGCCCAACATAAGGCGGCGGGAGATGGTCATAGGCATCCTCTCTCATAACAGCGGGCAGAGTAAGAACAAAACATGACAGTTTTAAGACTATTGTTGATATTCGCGCCATTTGCAGAGGGCGAGCACTGCTATGATTCACACGACTCTGCCGACCACGCACAATCCACGAACAGGATAAGACCATGACCAATACCGAATGGCCCAAGACCCCCGAATCCAACCTAGAATGTCCTAAGGTCGATGGTCGCTACCAGATTCAGACCGTGACTCCACGGGTGGCGGACGTGGGCGGCATTCCGGTGAACCGGATTCTGCCGCGCCGACAGCGGCGCACCATCGGCGCCTGGTGCTTTCTCGATCACGCCGGACCCAGCCGTTTTCCGGAGGATGCCCCCGGCTTTCGGGTCGGGCCCCACCCGCACATCGGGTTGCAGACCTTTACCTGGATGATTCAGGGGGAGGTGTTGCACCGGGACAGTCTCGGCAGTGAGCAGGTGATTCGCCCGGGGCAGGTCAACCTGATGACTGCGGGTCACGGCATTGCCCATACCGAAGAGGCCACGGGTCCCGAGCCGATGATGCACGCCGCTCAGTTATGGATAGCCTTGCCCAAAGCGCACAAAGATACGGTACCGCGGTTTGATCACTACCCGGAGTTGCCTCGCTGGCAGGAGCGGGATGTCGAGGCGACGCTGCTGGTGGGCGAGTACGCCGGCCGTCAAGCACCCACGCTCAGTTTCAGTCCGCTGGTCGCGGTGGAATTTCTGGCGGAGCAGGCCGGTGATCTGACGCTGAGTTTGCGACCTGACTTCGAATACGGTCTGGTCGCCCTTGAGGGCGATATTCAGGTGGAGGGTGAAGCGTTTGCCGCCAACCACCTCGCGTATATCGGTGGTGGTCGCGATGAAGTACGCGTCCATTTGACGGCGGGTACCCGCCTGCTGATGCTGGGCGGAGAGCCACTGGGGGAAGAAATTCTGATCTGGTGGAACTTCGTCGGGCACAGCCGGGAGGAGATCACCGAGGCTCAGGATGAGTGGGAAACGGGCAGTGAGCGTTTTGGCAAGGTACCCGGCTACGAGGGTGATCCGCTGCCCGCACCACCGATTCCCTGGAGAACCTGAATGAACCTGTCGTTTATCAAACGTCTGAACGCCATCCAGCGCCTCGGCTATCTGGGGCTCTTGCCTTTTGTGCTCCTGCCGCCCTTGTCCGCTCTGGGCCTGATTGAGACCGGTCAGGCGTTACGCCTGTTTCAACTGTACAGCGCTCTGATTCTGGGCTTTATGGCCGGTGTGCTTTGGCCGGTATTGTACCAGTCGGCACATCCCACGCGCCGGGCGTTAGTGGCGGTGGCTTTCCCGGTCGCGAGCATCGTCGGTTTTGCGTTCCTGCGTCCCCCGGAAGCGCTCGTGCTCCAGGCGGCTCTGTTTTTGGGGTTGCGTCTGTTTGAATATCTGGCGGGCGTGGATCGCCAGTACCCGGCGCGATATCCCCAACTGCGCTGGCAGTTGACCGCAGTGGTGGTGTTTATGCACCTGCTTTATGCGCTTGTCTGGTAGCGATATTGACGGAATTGACTGGGTTTCATGCCCTTATACGACTATTTGTGCGCGTTAGTGATTTATAATGTGTGAATTGGTTCGCATTTTGAGCGTAATGTAATACAAGTTAGCGGAAAACTCTTGTAGGTTCATGGTTCCCGACCTGAGTGGGGTTGGCAGTCCTCACATGCGGTATCTCTCGTCGGACCGACGCGTCAGCGTCTCCACCATAACGGCAATAAAAACTGGAGAGAATCTATGTTCCTATCTCGTCTGCGGCGCTCGCCGCTGGTTGTTCTGTTGTTTCTGATATTCCTGTCGCCCAGCCTCTGGGCGGACGCCGAAGTGACCCGCACCAATGGCAATTGGTTGGCTCGGGTGGATGGCAATACGGTGTATGACGGTTCCCGCTATTTCGATGCGATCAACGCCGCGATCAACAATATGGGCTCCGGTACGGTCAATATTCGCAACTCCGGCGATAGTGGCCCCGATGGGGGCAATGTCTACTCCATCCGGCCCCGTGCCGGTCAGACACTGGATTTTCACGGACACACCGTCAATGCCAACGGCGGCGATCTGGTGGTGCCGGTGTACTGTGATCGTCGCGACAACATCACGGTACGCAACCTGCACGTGACCGGTAATCCGCGCTACGGTATCTGGTTCCGGGGATGCTCTCATGTGACCCTGGAAAACATCACCATGGACCTGAGCAACAACAGCCCGGTCGGGCTGGGCATCCGGGTGGACGATTCCACCGGCTCGGCAACTGACCTGACCATTGCGGGCAATATCAACATCAATGGAGCCAAGGGCCATGGGGTGGAAACCTACGGGATTGACGGTTTCACCATCGGCGATGTGACGGTCACCAACAACGGGGGCTGCGGCCTGCTGCTGAACAATTCCCGCAACGGCACCGTGGGCAATGTGACCGGCCACTACAACAATCAGGGGGGTGGTTATGCGACCTTCCGGGTGGCCAACAATAACGGCCCCAATGTCAGCGTGCAGAGTGTTTACTCGCGCAACTCCGGACGGGGCTTTTTCAGCGTCTCGGACAGCCATGGCACCACCGTCAACTATGTGGACATTGCCGATACCACCTCACACGGCATTTTTCTGGAAGACGCTTCAGATACCCATGTGTTGAGCGGCTCGGTCTCCAACGGCAACCCCAACTGCCAGTTGGTGCGCACCGATAGCTCCAGTATCAATGTGTCCGGCTGCGACAGTGTCGGTACGGCGCCCGGTGGTGGTTCAGGGGGTGGCAATAACGGCACCGTGGATGGCATCTACCGCATTGTGCCGGTGCACAGCGGCAAGACCCTGGACGTGGCCAATTGCGGCACCGGAAACGGTACCAATGTGCAGCAGTGGAGCTGGCTGAACAACGATTGCCAAAAGTGGGATATCTCCCCGGTCGATGGCGATTACCACCGCATTTCGCCACTCAATGCCTCGAGCCGGGCTTTGGATGTGGAGGGGTTGTCGACCGACAATGGCGCGAACCTGATGCTCTGGGAGTATCTTGGGGGCCACAACCAGCAGTTCCGTTTTCAGAGTGCGGGCGAAGGTCGCTGGCGCATCATTGGCCGGCAGAGCGAGAAGTGCCTGGACGTGGAGGCCCGCAGTCAGGGGGATGGGGCCAATATCGTTCAGTGGACCTGCAGTGCCGATAGCACCAATCAGCAGTTTGAGTTGATCCGGCAGTAGTGTTCGAGTAACGGCGGATGCGGGCTGCGGCCCTTATCCGCCCTACGCGGACCACGGCAGCATCTGTAGGGCGGATCGGTTCGACGTATCGGAGCGAAGCGCATCCGCCGTTAACTTTCCTGAATATCCCTGTAAACACCCAACCAAACCGCCACGGATTTAAAGCGCCGCACTACCCATCGCTCCATCATCCACAAGGCAATCAACGACAACCCCACCACCGGCAACAACACACCCAGCAGCAGGACTAGGCCTCCGATCACTTTTCCGGTGTGGGCTTCCACAGGCTTGGGCGCACCCAGTCGTTTTTCGGGGCGTCGTCGCCACCACATCACTGCGCCGGACACGCACACCGTGATCAACCCCAGGGCCGTCAGTAATCCCAACAGTTGATTCAACCAGCCGAATAAATGCCCTTCGTGCGCCGCAATGCCGATTCCAATGGCTTTATCCAGTGCGCCTTTCTCTGAAAAGCCGTTGCTCTCAATCAGTTCGCCAGTGTCGGAATCCAGCCAGGCGGTTTGGCGCAGCGGGCGGTTCTGGTGCTGAGAAGCCACTTTCCAGTGGTGTCGTTGGTGGTCCCAGGACAGCTCCACGGGAGGGGCAAATTCAAGCGCTCGAGCCTGCTGCCATACCTTGGTGGTGGGCAAGGGTGTGTCATATGAGGTGCGATCGCCATGAGAGTGGCTGCTGATTCGCCAGCTATGTTCCGTTGGCCCGCTTGCAAGCTGGCGCAGCTCCTTGAACGCGCTGCCCCACACCTGACTCCAGGGCAGGGCGGTGATCAGCAGGAAGAAGGTCAGCCCTACCAGCCAGAAGCCGATCACCGCGTGCAGGTCCCGCCAGAACGTGCGCCCGCCCTTACGCAGTCGGGGATAGAGTACGCCGCCCAGGCCTTTCTGGCCTCGGGGCCACCAGAGGTAGACGCCGGTCATCAACAGCACAAAGGCCCAGCAGGCGGCGAGCTCCACCAGTATTGAACCGGCGGTGCCGATCAACAGTTCGCCGTGCAGATTTTTTACCCAGGCAGTCAAGCGTCGGTCCGGATTATTGGCCTGCAACACCTCGCCGGTGGCGGGATGCACGTACAGATGTATGGTTTCACCGCCTTGCCGAATCAGTAATCGGTGTGCGTCCTGGGTATTGGCGGTTACCCGTATGTTGACCAGCATGGCGTCGGGGTAGGCCACCAGCGCGTGTTCGATCTGTTTCTCAATGGGCAAAGCTTTCCCGGCAGTGGCTAGGTTCCGAAAGTCCCGCTCAGCCCAGTGGTCCAGTTGCGGCTTGAACAGATAGATACCGCCGGTAACCGACAGTATGACCACAAAGGGGATGCAGAACAGACCCGCGTAAAAGTGCCAGCGCCACAGGGTTCGGTACCAGTGCCCGGCTCTGGCAGTGCTCCGCTGATGGTGGGACTCTTTGTCGGGAAAGGTGGCTTGGTTCATTGTGGGGGAGCCTCATTCAACGTCAGTGCCAATCGTAGGAGAAGCTGGCATATACCGTTCGACCGGGCCAGGGGTGTGCCACGTAGGCGCGTTCGTCGGTGACGTTATCCAGGCCCAGGCTGAAACCCCAGTGGTCGTCCAATTGATAGCGGGTCTTCAGGCCAATAAAGATGTAGCCGTCCTGGGCACCGTAGACACCCTTCTCAGTGTCGCTGTTGTCCAGGCTACCGAAGCTGTCGCTGGCGTATTGGATATTGGCGTTTACCTGCCAGTCGGCGCTCAGGTGATAACTGGCAAGCAGGTTGCCACGCCAGCGCGGCATGCGTGGAAAGGTGTTGCCCTCGAGGTCCGGGTTAGGTTCGTTGTCGGTGACTTCCGAGCGGGTGTAGGTAAGGTTGAAACGCCAATCCAGTTGTGGGTGCCAGAGACCCTGCAGGTCTGCGATCCACTCGGCGCCCCAGGTTTCCACTTCGTCGATGGGCACGAAGGTGCGCACCGAGCCTCCGCCCGGCAACAGTTCTGTCTGGGATTCGATCACGTCCTTCACGTTTTCCTGGAACAGGTTGAGGCGCATCAGGCCGTTGGTCAGGTGCCGCTCCAGCATCAGGTTGTGGTGCACGCCGTCCTCCGGTTTCAGTTCCGGGTTGGCTTCACTGACCGCGTTGTACGCTTGGTACTGGCTGAACAATTCCTCCACGATGGGGAAGCGATAGGCCCGGGCTAGAGAGTAGCGCAGTTGCCAGTCGTTGTTCGGCGTGAACCCGAGGGAAAACTTGGGCGATACGCGCTGACGGCTGTTGTCCGGCACCGGAGTGAGATCCAACGCCGGGGTGTCGGGCTGGTCGTTGGAGAAATAGCCGTTGTCACTTCGCCAGTCTTCGTAGCGCAATCCCAATGTACTATCCCATCGGGGATGGAACTGCCAGGCGGCCTGGGCGTAGAAGGCGTCGATGCGGGTTTCTCCCCCGCTGCGGCTGGTGGCTTCGGTTTTCTCGCCCGCGCGGTAATCGTCGGAGTCGTAAACATTGAGGTTCAATTCGTAGGCTTCGGTGCGGGCGCCGGTCACCAGGGACAGGCCTTCGGTCAGCCAGTTTTCCGCGCGCAGTTTGACTTCTGCTGTCCGCCAGCCGGTATCGCCGTAGTCGCTGACCTGGCCGGCGGGCGAGGCCTCGGGGTGCGCCGGGTTGACCGCCGACGCCCGGCTTTCATCCCGCAGGATGGTGAAATGACTCAGGCTGGTTTCCAGGGAGACGTCTTCTGTCAGGTCACCCTGCAGACGCCAGCCGGTGGACAGGGTATCCCGCTCCATGGCGCTGACGTTCAGGCGCGAGGCGGGCATGGAGAAGGCGGCGCCGTTCTGCACCAGGTCGCCACCCCAGACGAGGTCGCCATTGGTATCGGTCACATAGCTGTTGGCATCGTCGGTGCGGGACAGGCGATCCTCATAAGCCACATTGAGCAGGGTGGACCAGTGTGTCCAATCGTAGCCGAGCTTGAGCTTGAGGTTGTCGGTGGTGGTGTTGATCACCCCGGTGTCCCCGAAAAACAGTCGCTCGTTGCCCTCACTGTCCAACCCCCGGATGGCGCCGCTGACCGGCTGGGGCGTGGGATTATTGGTGCCGCCGCCGTAGTAATAGGACTGGGGCTGGGCCTCATTGTCCAGGTGGTTGTAGGACAGATAAACGCTCAGATCGCCGAAGCGGTCGCCATAGGAGGCAAAACCTTTGTAGCCGTTCAGGGAATCGTCAAACCCGTAGGCGTCGAAACCCTGGGAGAAAACACTGCCGTCGATGCGGATGCGGCGGGATTCGGGGATGGCGGTTTCAATGTTGATCACCCCGCCCATAGCGTTGCCGCTGTACTCCGCGGAAAAGGGGCCGTAGAGCAACTCCACCTGGGCGATCTCGCTGGCGGACACCAGGGTCCAGCGGGGCGAGCCGCTCCAGCGCGACTCCAGCAGGTAGTGCAGCGGAACACCGTCGGCAAAGACCATCGAGCGGGCGGTCTGGAACATGTTGGAGCCGCGTATGCCCAGGGTGCCGTTGGCGTCGCCGATAAACCGGCGCCGCACCACCAGGCTGGGTTCGAATTTCACCAGGTCCTCGGTGGTGGTGATATTGATACCCCGGATATCCTCCGGGCCAATGGTGTGGCTTGGGCCGGTGGTCTGGTGTTCGCTGCCGCGCCCTCGCTCACCCCAGACCCGCACCTCCTCCGTGGCCAGTTCCCCCGGCGCATGATCCGCGCCGGCAGACGGTGCCAGTAGCCCCGCCAGACTCAGCCCCAGGAGGTTATGCTTTCCCAACAATGACATGACCACTGGCCTCCGCTTTGTTCGTATTGATCCGCTGTGCGCGCAAGCTTAAGGTAGACGGACGCCGGCGCACAGTGACAAATTGTCGCAGCCGCGAAGTGATTGAATGCTTCCCGTCACCTGCAACCTTTTTCTGATTGATCCGTAACTTGCGGAGACTCAATCTGAAAAGGAGTGCGACCCATGACAGTCTCCAATTTATTCCGACTTCTGATTTTCTGGTGTGCCGTGACCCTGACTCTGACCGCCTGTGGCGGTGGAGGTGGTGGCTACGGTGACGGCAACGGGAATGGCAACGGCAACGGGTACAGCAGCAGTAGTAGCAGTAGCAATGGCACGGTGGATGACCCAGGGCCGACGCCACTGCAGACGACGGTGACGCTTATTGGCGGTACCTATGTGGCCGATGGTAATGCCCGCGTGTTGTACGACGACGGCGGCACTTTTATGGAAGAAAACCGCGAGCTGGATGGCATGACGCTGTACACCTTCGATATGGATAACCCCGGTGAGTCGGCCTGCAATAATGTCGACTGTGTGGAGGCCTGGCCGCCGCTGCTGACCACTGACGATTCGGTGGTGGAGCCGCCCCTGTCCACCGTGGAGCGGGACGATGGCAGCACCCAGTGGGCGCTGCGCGGCGAACCGCTGTATTTCTACGCCGGTGACAGCCAGCCCGGCGATATCAATGGCGAGGGCGTCAACGATCTCTGGCGGGTGGCAGTTACCGAACCGGCCCGGCTCAGTGATGAAATGAGCAATACCGATGAAGGGCGCTATTTTACCGCCACCGGTGAGGTTGCCGTGGGTATCCCCGAAACCGACGGCGAGACCGATGTGTTTGTCGCCGAAAAACAGAATCGGCACGGCTACACCCTGTATACCTTTGCCATGGACCCGTCGGGAGAATCCGTCTGCAATGGTCAATGCCTGGCCAATTGGCCGCCGCTGTTGGCCGAGCAGAACGATGTGGCCGAGCCGCCCTTCAGCCTGATCGAACGGGCTATGGACACCGAGGGGGCCACGGCCATGCAATGGGCCTATCAGGGCATGCCCTTGTACTTCTTTGTCGGCGATACCCAGGCTGGGGATGTCAATGGTGCCGCCATCGAGAACTGGGAGCTGGCGCGCCCACTGCCCTGGCTGATTCAGGACACATCGCGGGGTTCCGCTTATGTCGGCGCCGGACTGCTGCTGCAGGCCACGCCCGATGGTATGGCGGAGCAGACCGACGCGGTCGCCGCTCATGGCATGTCCCTCTATACCTTCGATAATGATGAACCGGGTGTCTCCAACTGCGCCGACAGTTGCCTGGACGCCTGGCCCGCGCTGATCGCTCATGACGGTGCCGAAGCGGTCGCGCCGTTCAGTCTGGTGGAACGCGGTTCCGGGGAACAGCAGTGGGCCCTGCACGGCATGCCGCTGTACTTCTTCAGCGGGGATTCCGAGCCCGGAGATGTCAGTGGCGACGAAGTCAACGACCTCTGGCGCCTTGCCCGGATTCCACCGGTGGCAGTCAACACCCATCCCGATGAAGGTGCGCTGTTTGTTGCTTGGGGCATGTTGGTGGACGCCAATGGCGACCCGGACAACGAGCGGCACGGATTCACGCTCTATACCTTCTCCGAAGATACCGACGGCCAGTCCAATTGTACGGGCAGTTGCCTGGATGTCTGGCCCGCCTTATATGCACCAGCGGACGCCCGCGACTTCGGTGACTTCAGCGTGATCGAGCACCCGGAGGGCGGCTTCCAGTGGCGCTATCAGGAGGAGCCCCTTTACTTCTACGCGGGCGACAGCGCACCGGGAGATGCCAACGGCGATATTACCGATGGCTTCGGTACCTGGTTCTTCGCAACGCCGTAACAGGGAGGCGCGGTCATGAAGCGAGTATCACTGTGTCTCCTGCTCGCCGGTCTGTTGACCGGCTGTGGGGCCGGGTCCGGGGAGGGACTGGACGAGCAGGGTCTACCCTCGGATGACAACGGCACCGGCGGCAATGACACGCCGCCGGTGCCGGGCAGCCTGGCCCAGCTACAGGCGGATATCTTCAGCCCCATTTGCGCCCAGTGCCACACCGGTGGCGCGGCGCCGGAGGGCCTGCGGCTGGACTCCGAGCAGAACAGTTACGATTCTCTGGTCAACCAGCCCTCCGGTCAGCAGCCTTCAGTGCTGCGCGTAGCGCCGGGAGACCCGGAGGCGAGCTACCTGCTGCGTAAACTGGAAGGGGCCGACGGCATCGATGGCGGGCAAATGCCTCTGGGCATGAGTCCGCTCAGTGCCACCCGCATTGCCCAGGTGCGCGACTGGATTGAAAACGGTGCACCCCGGGAAGGTGTAGGTGATGCACCCACCAGCGTTTCCCTGCAGGGCCATCAGTCTGAACAGCGTGTTGTGACGCTTCGCTTCAGCCGGGCGATCTCTTCCGAGTCGCTGTCCGATGCCGTGCAGGTCTATTTCCATCGTGATGGTCAACGTGTTCTGGCATCGCCGGAGCAGTATGCGCTGAGTCTGCAGGACGGACAGCAACTGCGGATTCACTGGTACTTACCGGACTACCCGGTCACGGCCGCCGAGTTTGTCGTGAATGACCCCGCTGTCGCCACCCTGCTGGATCAACAACACCGTGTGCTGGACGGTGACCGAGACCGAACCGAAGGAGGGTTGTTCCGCCATGAAATCTCATTCTAGTGTGATTCGTTTACTGTTCCTCGGGGCACTGCTGGCGGTACCTTCGATACTGAGTGCTGAGCCCTATCTGGCCGTGCGCACAGGGCAACCCTGTGCCGCCTGCCACGTCAATCCCAGTGGTGGCGGTCTGCGTTCCAGTTACGGCGCTTACTACGGTACGCATGAGCTGCCTGCTCAGCCGGGTGCCATGGAGGCGTTCGACGGGGGCCAGGTCAATGACAGCCTGCGCCTGGGCACCGACCTGCGCTTCAGCGCCACCCAGATGGACTTCGACGGTGATGAAGCCGGCGATGCTCGCAGCTTTAGTACCCAGACCGGGCAGTTGTATCTGGCGTTCCAGCCCAAGGATTCACCGGTCATGTTGTACCTGGATCAGCAACTGCTGCCCGGGGGCGGTCGTAATCGGGAGGCCTTCGTCATGATGCGCCTTGGCGATCACAGCGTGAAGGCGGGCAATCTGATGCTGCCCTTCGGGTTGCGGCTGGAGGATGACAGCGCCTTTGTTCGCCAGGCGTCCGGGTTCAATTTCAATAACAGTGATCAGGGCGTCGAGTTGGGGTTGAACTTCGACCGGCTCCGCGTCGATGTAGCGCTCAGCAACGGCAGCAACAGCCAGAACAACGATGATCGGAATTTTCAGTACCTGACCCGGGGGGAATACGTGACCCGCCATTGGCGTGCCGGTGGCAGCTACGTGTTGAATGATGCCGACATTGGGCAACGCGAGCTGGCCAGCCTGTTTGGCGGTTTCACTTTCGGTGGCTACGGGGTGCTGCTGGAGCTCAGTCGCATTGAGGACGAGTCGGTCACCAATCGGCCGGGCATTGCCCAGGTGCAGGAGGTGAGTCTGGTGGAACTCAACCGGGAACTGGCCAAGGGCTATAACCTGAAGCTGACCACCGAATGGTTGGACCCGGATACCGCCATCGACGAAAACGAACGCACTCGCCATTCACTCCTGCTGGAATATACCCCCTACGCCAGTGTACAGCTGCGCGGTGGAATCCGCGTCGGCGAGGATATTCCCCAGCGTGAAACGGGTAACTTCACCCAGGGGTTTGTGCAGCTGCATTTTTACTATTGAAGTTGGTTTGCATCTCGGTTTGCCGTTGGATACTCCGACCGTCATTGCGGCGGATGCGACCTTCGGTCTTATCCGCCCTACGTCACCACTGGCACTGAGGGCCGATGCGGGACAAGCCCTTTCAAGACCGTGGAGCGGGGGACCCGCGATTCGAGCCTACATGGACGTATTTACGGCGTGTCTTGAAAGGGCTTGTCCCGCAGCGGCCCGGACTTGACGCTGCACCCGCTGATGAAGAGGTTAAAAGTTGTAGCGATAGTCGAGATAGGCCCACCGCTGGTTGGGCAGGTAAGGGGACGACCCCTGGAAATCGGCGTAACGCAGGGCGACTTCGTGGGGGCGGGCGGGTTTGAGTTGCACTTCAATATTCCATTCTCGGCCGTAGTCCCGGCCGTCGGTCTGGGCGCTGAACCAGTGGTGGCGGACGGAAACTTCCCATGGGTGGGCGCGCCAATTCAGGCGCAGGGAGCTGTCTTTCAGGCCGTCATCGGGCGTGATCGCAAAGACGCCGGCAAACCCCTGAAAGAGGTAAGTGGAACCGATGGGGGTGGTAAAGCCATAGCCCTGGTCTGAACCCAACACTTCGTGGCGTCCCAGCCATTCCCAGGATTGAAAGCCTACTGCCAGTTCCGCCAAGTAATAGTGCGGCTGGGGGCGTCCGGGCAGCTCCGGGCGCTCCTGTCCGGCCACTTCCAGCAGCAGCCGGTAGCGCAGCGGATGCGCCTGGTAGGAAAACCGGTAACGGGCGCCGAGGGTGTCGTTGGACATGCTCGGCTGGTCGCGGTTGTCCACTGCCAGGCCATAAAGCACCAGCTGGGTGTAGTCCCATTCATTGAGTTCCAGCCGGGTCAGATGGCTGTCGTGTCGGTGCTCACCAGCCAAGCTGTAATCGTCGGGGTAATAGCCGGGCGGTTCGTCCGTTTCCGGGTAGGGCGGATAGTCGTGCTCGGACTGGTCCCGACCCCGACCAAAAATGCGGTGGGCCCGGCCAATATAAAGGTATTGCCAGCGGGAGCTCATCAGCAGGCGCCGTTCGAGCGCCAGGGCGTCGAAGGTCTGGTCCTGCTGCCAGAAACTGTCACTGCCCAGAAACCGCTGCTCGTCCCACTCCAGGCGCTGGCGTCCCAGGGTGACTTCGGTTTCCGCACCCCGGTAGCGCAGGGCCAGTTGATTCACTTCGGTGCCGGGCACATCGGGAATCAGGGGCTTGCCGTTCAGGCGTCGGCCGTCGCTGTGGTCGCTCCGCCAGGTGCTGCTGACATGGTCGATCTCCACCAGGCTGGACCACTGTCGGTTCCAGCGGCTGGCCAGGCGCGCGCGCAGCAGCAGGGAGGCCGCCCGCCCCGTTTCACCCGCGACCGAGGCATCCGCCAGGCGGGCCCGGACGCTCACATCGGTCGAATGTTCGGCCGCACCGCAACAGACACTGAACAATAACAGGCTGATCAGGGTAGCCCGGTGCTTACCAGTCATCGGCATTACCGTCATGCAGAATGGTGACCTGGGTCATCCGGTCCATCTCCTCGTACAGTGGATCCGGCATGGGATTTTCCCGCACATCCATATAACGCATGCCCGGCAGATGATGGATGTCGATGTGTTCCATCTCGTTGTCGAACAGGTAGATCTTTTCCAGCGCGGGCAGTGTTTCGTACTCGAATCGCTGCATGCGGTTGGAATTGGCCCGCAGCACCTTCAGTGCCTTCAGGTTTTGCAATGTCAGGGTTCCGAGTTGGTTGCGAAACAGATACAGCTCTTCCAGTCGGGGCAGTTCACGGATCGAAACCTGTTTGAGGTGGTTGCGGGCCAGATTGAGGTGTTTCAGGTGGGGCAGGCCGGATAGCTGGGCCTGCTCAAGGCGGTTGTCATAAAGTGACAGTTTTTCCAGGGCGGTGAAGGCTGACAGATCGCCGATCTGTTCAATACCCGCGCCGTGACACTCGATCGCCGTGACTTCGGCGGGCGAGGACCAGCCGTGCTCCGCCATCAGCGTCTTCACACAGCGGTTGAACGCGGGGTCGGGCACAGGGGCGTCGTCGGCCCACAACAGCGGGTCGACGGCGAGGCTTAACAGCAAAACCGCGCAGTGGCGTGTAAACATACTATCCTTCCGTTGTATTCCGTTATTCTCTCATTCTAGCTCGTCGACAGGCGCACGCAGGCACCTCTTGCCAGCGTCCGGTCACTGGGTTCGTCCAGGGGCGAGCCGCCGGGCGGCTCCTCAGTGAGCAACAGGTACTCGGCGTCGGTGATCAGGCGCCGGGCTGCCTGGTCCAGAGCCAGAGTGCGCCGCTCGGCACTGTCAAAAACCGCCAGGGAGCGGGCCTGGCCGTCCCGCCGGGACACAGCCCACAGCTGCAGACTGCCCTCAGTCTGCGGATACTCGTCCCATTGCAGCCAAAGGGTTTCACCCCCCTGGAGCGTCAGTGCGGTGAGCGTCGGCTGGCCTTCGGTGTCGGCCAGAACGGCGACATAATCGCTGTTGGGTACTTGCGGGGCGCCGGTTTTCCATATGAGTAGTATTGGGAGAGCGAGTACCAACAGCAGCGCGGCGACCGCTCCACCCCAGCCCCAACTCGACAGAAAGGTGTGCTTGCGGCGCGGTCGCTGCCGGCTGCCGGCGAGACGCTGCTCAATCCGCTCCCAGGTGCCGGGCGCCGGGGGGCGATCCGCATGGGGATCCTGCAGGGCCATCAGTTGCTCCTCCCAGTCGTGAACCTCACGGGCGAGCGCCGGGTCCCGAGCCATGGCCCGCTCGAAGGCCCGGCGTTCGCTGCCTCGTAAGGTGCCCAGTGCGTACTCGAAGGCACGCGTGCTGGGCTCTACTGTCCGATTCGTGCTTCCAGGCATCGCCGTAATCTCTCTGCGCCCCGGTGTAGCCAGGACTTGATGGTGTTGGTATTGGTGGCAAAGTGCTGGGCCAATTCTTCCCGGGACCAGCCTTCAAGGTAAGCCAGGGCAATGGCGTTCTGCATTCGCTCGTTAAGGCTGGCGAAGCACTGAGTCAGAAAGCGCCGGATTTCTGACTGCTGGACCCCCTGCTCCAGGTCACCGACAGCCGCAACGGACTCCAGGGGATCGTTATCCCGCTCAGGTTGCGACCGGTGGGCCAGGTGTTTTTGCTCCCGGCGTAATGCATCCAGTGCCCGGTAGCGGACAATACTGGTGATCCAGGTGACCGGGCGGGCGATATCGGGGCGGTAGCGGGCGGCGTTTTGCCATATCTGCACAAAGGCGTCCTGGAGCACCTCCTGGCTGAGCGCCTCCGAACCCACGATGCGGTAGGCGACGGTGTTCAGGTAGCCGCCGAGGCGTTCGAACAGCTCTTTCAGTGCCCGTTGATCATTGATGGCGCAGCGGCCGATCAGCGCCACCAGAGTGTCGTCGTTTGAGTCCATAGACGGTCCGATCGTGAAGTGGATGGCGATTGAGCGGTTACAAACAATGCTCCCCGACACCGATACGCGTGACTTCGCAAAAAGTTGCATCGGCAGAGAATGCCATCTTCTGTGTCCCAGTTTAGCAAAGGTGAAAAGTGGGGCGACGAGCTACGTCCATTCAGGTTCTATGTCCTCCAGGGCCGGTAAACCGGTTACCCGCGTCGGGATCTCCGGCAGCGGTACATAACAATAGAGAGGGCGACGTGTCACGGGCGAGAGTGGTATTCAGTGTGGTGGTGTTAGGCGTTGCGCTGGCGGGTTGCCAGCCACCGGGGGAGCATGGTGCCGGCTCGGTCAGTCTCAGCATTCAGCCGCAAAGCTACCAATGCCAGGAGGAGCGTGGCCAGGCCAGGCTGACCAGCGCCGGGGTGGTGAAAGCGCAGGTTCCCTCCTGTGGCGGTATGGTGCAGCCACTGCCGTTGCAGCCGAACGTCGTCGCTCCGGCGGCCCGAAAGCCCACCATGGCCCACCGCTGGTGGGGCAACGTCACCTTCTTTGGTGCTCATGCGGTGGATGACCCCGACGGCCCCGGGCACATTACCCCGGACCCGTTGATGGCAAGAATTACTGAGCGCGGGATGCGCCTGATGGGAATGCCCGCCGGTCTGGGGGTTCAGGAGAAGGGCGTTACTTACCCGGTGCCTGAGCCCCTGAGCGAGGTGTTCGATGGTATTGCCGTTGCCAATAGCCAGTTTGATCGCCTCGATGCCTATGTCAGGGACTACAGTGACGGCACCGTGTCTCTGGAGTGGCGCAATGGCCACCGCCCGGTGATGTCGGCGACGTTTGTACAAGGCTCCCCCTATGTGTACCTCAGTGTGTTTC
Source organism: Marinimicrobium koreense (assembly GCF_003762925.1). Lineage (NCBI taxonomy): Bacteria > Pseudomonadati > Pseudomonadota > Gammaproteobacteria > Cellvibrionales > Cellvibrionaceae > Marinimicrobium > Marinimicrobium koreense. Next base: position 2,414,130 of record NZ_RJUK01000001.1, on the reverse strand, counting down.
GCGGCGACCTGCAGATTCGGACCCTGGAGCCGGACGGTGAGCGCAAAGGCATCTTCTATCGGCAAGGCAATACCCTGGGGCTCTGGACCGATGTGTCGGGGAACCGGAACCACTTTTTGCTGACCGGACACGGGACCACCGAGTTTACCGGGGTCAATGGGTCGGAGATCACTGCCGCCAGCCGCAATAGCCACTTTACCCTGACCTGGCTCCCGGCCCCGCAATCCGGCCCTTCGGCCGCCATGATTGGCGATTTTATCGCCCACGCCCGGCAGCCCGTGGATGAGGTTGAGGTGGACTACCGGGTCGATCCGGACAGCTACCGGGTGACCGTCTCCCATCAGTATCGATATCGGAGTGAGCCAGTAAAAACCCTGGCGGGACTTCAGCCGCTGCAATGGAAAAACAGTAAGCAAGCGCTTACCGACTACGAGGTGCGCAGTGCCCGGGGTGTCATGCGGTTTGCAGTGACGGGAAGCTTCGCGTACGAGCTGCCCTCTGTCGGTGTGCTTCCCGGGCTCCCCGCTGGGCTGGGTGACTATGACCCGCAGCGGCTGCGGGCACTGGTGCATGACTTTATGGCCCAGGACCCGCAGGACTGGAACCGGGCGACCGATACCTACTTTGCCGGTAAGAATTACGGCAAGGTGGCCGAGCTGGCGCTACTGGCCCGGGAAGAGGGGCTTGAGCCAGAGGCCAATCGTCTGATTGATTGGCTGAAATCCGAGCTGGAAGACTGGTTTACCGTCGATCCCGCCGAGCAGACCCGGTATTTTGTTTATGACGACCGATGGAATACGGTGCTGGGAGTACACGAGTCGTTCGGCACCCACCAGGCTCTGAATGATCACCACTTTCATTACGGCTACTTTGTCCGCGCCGCAGCGGAGATATGCCGGGTCGACCCGGGCTGGTGCACCAAAGACCGCTGGGGCCTCATGGTCGAGTTGTTGATCCGGGACTTCGCAGCGGGTCGTGACGACCCTCAGTTCCCCTACCTGCGGTATTTTGATCCCGCACTAGGCTTCTCCTGGGCATCGGGGGCCGCCAACTATCTGCTCGGAAATAACAATGAGTCGACCTCCGAGGCGGCCACGGCCTACGGCGCCGTGGTGTTGTACGGGCTGGTGACCGAACAGCCAGAGCTGGTGGAGCGGGGCGTGTACCTGCACGCCTCCACGGCCGCCGCCTTCTGGGAGTACTGGAATGACATTGACGGCTATCGCGAGCGCCCGGCGATCTACCGGAACTTCCCCGATGCCTACGACAAACTCACTACCTCCATTGTCTGGGGGGCCGGGCATGTGTTTACCACCTGGTTCAGCGAGGCTCATGCTCACATTCTGGGCATTCAGGGGCTGCCGCTCAGCCCATTGGTGCTTCACCTCGGGCAGTACCCGGATTACCTGGCTGACTATGTGGCTCTGGGGCTGAGTGAGTCCGGCAATGGCAAGCCTTCCGGTCTGAGGGATGGGCACTGGCGGGATATCTGGTGGAACATCTGGGCGATGACCGACGCCGATGCGGCACTGGCGGATATGACCGAGACCGGTTTTGAGTATGTGCCGGAGGAGGGCGAAACCCGGGCCCATACCTATCAGTGGGTACACGCCTGGACGGAGTTGGGGCATCTGCGCTCGGGGGCCGGCCAGGTGACGGCCGATTATCCGGCCGCCGTGGTTTTCGAGTCGGGCGCGCAGACGACCTATCTGGCCTATAACTTTGGCAATACGGAGCGGATTGTAAACTTCTCGGACGGGGTTCGGCTGAAGGTCGCCCCGGGGGCGTTCGGTATCCGGAAAGTGCCGTCACACGGGGGCTGAAAGGGTGTCTCGCTTTACGAAACGTAAAGTGAGACAGGCCACCTTGGGGTGTTTCGGCAAAGTGGGACGACGAAAATGGCGGGATGCGAGGATAGTGTCAAATGAGCGGTCGTCACTCATCGACCGCATCGGCAAGATTAAAATTATAACGGTTTGAGGATTCGCATATGACCAACAACAGCAGTTTCAAGCGCAAGCTTATCGCCTCCGTCGTCGCGTCTTCCGCGATGGTCGGCCTGGCCAGCGGTGCCCACGCCCAAGACGGTGACGAGGCAATGCTGGAAGAAATCGTGGTTACCGGTATTCGGGCCAGTTTGACTCGTGCCATGGATATCAAGCGGGACTCCCGCGGTATCGTGGATGCGATCTCCGCCGAAGACATCGGTAAGTTCCCGGATACCAACCTTGCTGAATCGCTTCAGCGGATCACCGGTGTCTCGATCGACCGTCGCGACGGTGAAGGGGCCAAAGTGACCGTTCGTGGTCTGGGGCCGGACTTCAACCTGGTGACTCTGAACGGTCGTCAGATGCCCGGCGCGACTCTGGAAGCCACTGTCGCCTCCGGCTCCCGCTCTTTTGACTTTGCCAATCTGGCTTCGGAAGGTGTGACCGGCGTTGAAGTGTACAAGACCGCCCGCGCCGACGTTCCCCCGGGTGGTATGGGTGCTACCATCAATATCCTGACCCCGCGTCCGCTGGAGCTGGACTCTCGCGCCTCAATCGGCGTCAAGGGCGTTATGGATGAATCATCGGTGGATAGTGAGCTGACCCCGGAAATCTCCGGCATTTTCACCGATACCTATGCCGACGGTAAGTTCGGTGTGGCAGTCACTGCCAGCTACCAGGAGCGCCAAGGCGGGTCCGCTGCCGCTCAAATCGGTACTGGCTGGCGCTCATTCCCGGGCACAGTAGTGCAGGATTGGAGCGGTGCCCCCGGTGTCACCAACGAATGGGGTGGCGTCGACTTCGCCAACGGTAATCACCAGAACCAGCCGGCAGCGGAAGATGTGTACTCCACACCGCAACAGATGGGCTACGCCTTTACCGAGTTTGAGCGCAAGCGGACCAACGGTCAGTTGACCTTGCAGTTTGCGCCCAACGAAGATCTGACCACCACGCTGGACTATACCTATAGTCAGAACGAGATCGACTCTGAGTACAACGACGTAGGTGGCTGGTTCAACTTTGGCGGTCAAAGCACCATCTTCACTGACAATGAGTCGCCTTCGGTTCAGACTCCGCTGCTGTACTCCGAAGACATGACCAACGGTGACCTGCCGTTTGGTGTCGGTGAGCAGTCCTCACTCTACGAGAACAACTCCGTCGGCTTCAATGTCGAGTGGAATCCCATCGATCCGCTGACTCTGTCTCTGGATGTGCATAGCTCTGAGGCAGAAGCCCGGCCTAACAACCCATACGGCAACAGCGTCGGTATCGCGGTTTCCGCTTATGTGCGTGACCAGACCACCTTGAATGTCAAAGGTGATATGCCGGTCCTGATCCTGGATATCGTCGACGGTGCCGGCGGAAGCTCCCTGCGCACAGAAGACCTGCAGGTGTCCGGTAGCTTCTTCCGTAACAGCCAGATGAAGCACGAAATCGACCAGGTTCAGCTCGACGGTGAGTGGGAATTCAACGACGCCATGCGTCTGCAGTTCGGTATTGCCCGCACTGAAAGCGACTATCGCTCAGCCTTCTCCAACGTCCAGCGTGACACTTGGGGTGGTTTGGGTGAGGCCGGTGATATGCCTGCCGACTTCTTTACCCGTGAGACAATCCTCGATCGCTTCGACAAAGAGTATGCGGACACCACTTCGGAAGAGATGGCGTTCCTGGGCGGTTCCAATACCATGCCGCTGAATGAGCGTTTTGCATTCAACTTCCAGGATGTTCGTGATTTCGCTGCCGCCAATTACGATGACGGCTCCGGTCCGGCCGACTGTGCCGAAGGTGGTTCGTTCTACTGCGCTGCCGCTCCGGATCAGTTCAATGAGATTTATGAAGACTCGGATAGCGCCTACGTCCAGTTCAACTGGGATACCTTTGTGGCCGAAATGCCCTTGGGCGTCAATGCCGGCGTTCGCTATGAGTCGACCGAAGTCAGCACTCCAGCGACGGCCCAAAGCTACGGTCCGATCGAGTGGGTAGCCGCGAACGAGTTCACCATGCCGACTGTCGGCGACGCTGACTCCGTGATTGATAGCGGTGACTATGACTTCCTGCTCCCCTCGCTGGATCTGAGCCTGGAAGTGGTTCAGGATGTGATCCTGCGTGCTTCTTACGGCCAGAGCATCGCTCGTCCCAACTGGCTGGACCTGCGTGGTGGAACCAGCTACAGCCAGGGTGTACGGGTCAATGGCGGTACCGCCAGCCGCGGCAACCCCGGTCTGGAGCCGTTCAAGTCTGACAACTTCGATCTGTCGGCGGAATGGTATTACGGGGAAGCGAGCTATGTGTCCGTGGGTTACTTCCAGAAAGAAGTGGAAAACTTCCTGGGTTCACGTGTGGTGCGTGAAGAAGCGCCTCTGGCCAACACCCCACATCCGGCACTGGGTGAACGCGCCCAAGCGGCCATCGATAGTGGTATCGCGCCGAACGATGTGGGCGCTATTCGCCAGTACATCTTCGATAACTTCCCTGATCCCGAAACCGCCTATATGGACGGAAGCGGCAATATCATCATTGTCGGTATTCCCGGTGAGGATCCCAACTCTCCGTTTGACGTGACTGAAACGGCCAACTCTGACCAGACTGTCGACATTGACGGTTGGGAATTGGCGGTTCAGCATAACTTCTGGGATACTGGATTTGGTGTGATTGCCAACTACACTCTGGTAGATGAAAGCACCGAGTTTGACAACATGGTGCTGCGTGACCCGCAGTTTGCGATTACCGGTGTCAGTGATACCGCCAACCTGATTGCCTTCTATGAAAAAGACGGCTGGCAGGCGCGGATTGCCTACAACTGGCGGGATTCTTTCCTGGCCTCAACCGCTTCCGGAACGGGCAACAACCCGATCTATGTGGATGAGTACAGTCAGGTGGACCTGAACGTAAGCTACGACGTGACCGATAATCTGTCCGTCTTCTTCGAGGGCTTGAACCTCACCGAAGAGAGCGGTCGCAACTTCGGCCGTGCTGATGAGCAGGTTCTGGGTTTCTACCAGGGCTACGCTCGCTACAACATCGGCGCTCGCTACAGCTTCTAAGCCTGAGCCGATGTCTGGGGTGACAGCGCCGGTTGGGGCTGTCACCCTGACGATGCAAGGAAAGCCGCCGTTATCGGGCGGCTTTTTTGTCTCTGATCTGTTGATTTCTGAGCCTTTATTACGATAAGCACAAAAAACGAGGAGCCTTTAGGTGAAAACCGTATTACTGAACAGTGAACAACACCGTGATTTGCGGGTGGATATGCGCTTCCGGCCCGAGAACGGCGATGCGGTGATGTGGGGGCAGACCTTTTCCCCGGAATTTCGCGCGGTACAGGCTCACTATCCCATACTGTTTCAAAAAGACCCGAACAGCGGGCGCTTCTTTGCCGTGGCTCTGTTTGGCCTTGAGCAGGAAGAGAACCTTTTTCTTCAGGATGACCGCTGGGATGCCGGTTACATCCCCTTGATGATGCAGCGGGTGCCTTTCTCCATCGGCACCTACCCCGGCGATGACGGCGACGAGCCGCGCCGCATGATGCACATCGATGTTGAGCACCCCAAGGTCAACACTGAAACCGGCACCCGTCTGTTCGAAGAGCACGGGGCCAATACCGATTATCTGGACCGGGTGTCCGGTATGCTGGAAGCCATTCATGTCTGGCACCAGCACGACATCGCCTTCATTGATACCCTGACCGAGCTGCAGCTGCTGGAGCCGGTAACCATGGATATCACTCTGGAAGACGGCACCACCGGCCAGTTGATGGGTTTCTATACCATTCAGGAAGAGCGACTCAAAGCGTTGAGCGCGGAGCAGGTCGCGAGCCTGCACGAGCGCGGCTACCTGGAGCCCATCTATATGACCATTGCGTCCATGGGCAAAATGCGCGCTCTGATTGAGCGCAAATCACGGAACCACCATGAGCGTGCACAATAATCCGGTCGAACACGTCGTCATCGTTGGCGGCGGCACCGCCGGCTGGCTGACTGCGGGCCTGCTGGCCGCCGACGCTCGTCTTGACTCCCGACCCAATCGGCGGATCACGCTGTTGGAGTCGCCGGATATTGCGACCATCGGTGTCGGTGAAGGCACCTGGCCCTCGATGCTTGAAACCCTGCGGACCATCGGTCTGTCGGAATCCGAGTTCATCCGCGAATGTGATGTCAGTTTCAAACAGGGGTCACGCTTTCAGAACTGGTGCCGCGGCGACGGCGATCGGTATGATCATCCGTTCACGCTGCCTGCCGGATACGGACGCCTGAATCTGGCGGAGCACTGGCGCTACGCCCATCGGGACCTGCCCTTCGCCTATGCGGTCAGCCCGCAATCAGCGGTATGTGACGACGGACGGGCACCCAAGCAACTGGCGACCCCGGAGTACGCGTTCAACCTGAACTACGGCTATCACCTGGATGCCGGTAAATTTACCCGCCTGCTGCAGCGCCACTGTGTGGAACATCTGGGCGTGGTGCATTACCTGGGAGAGGTGACCGGTGTTCAGCCCCGGGATAATGGTGATATCAAACACCTGCATCTGAAGTCCGGCGAAACCCTTGCTGGGGACCTGTTTATTGACTGCACCGGTATGGCGTCCCGTCTTCTCGGACAACACTATCAGGTTCCCTGGGTCAGTCAGCGCCCGGTACTGTTCAACGATTCCGCACTGGCGGTGCAGGTACCTTACTCAAGCGAGCTGAGCCCCGTCGCATCGCAAACCCTCAGTACGGCCCATCCCGATGGCTGGATCTGGGATATTGCGCTGCCGACCCGGCGCGGTGTCGGCGCCGTGTTTTCATCCGCGCATATCGATAAGGATAGGGTGTATGAGCGGCTGGAGGCCTATGTACGCGGGACGGACTCCGGTGCGACACTGGATGAGTTGTCCCCACGTCTGATTCAGTTTGATCCCGGGCACCGCGAACGGTTCTGGCAGAACAACTGTGTGGCCATTGGTCTGTCGGCCGGGTTCATCGAGCCGTTGGAGGCCACCGCGTTGGTATTGGTGGAGCGCTCGGCCCAGTTCCTGGTCCAGCAGATGCCGGAAAACCGGGAGGAAATGTCGGTGGTGGCCCGTCGGTTCAATCGACGCTTCTGCCGCCACTGGGACAACATCATCGGATTTCTCAAGCTGCATTATGTTCTGAGCACCCGTGAGGATTCCGATTATTGGCGAGCGCACCGGGCCGAAGAGAGTGTGCCCGATGAGCTGGCCGAGCAGCTGTTGCTGTGGCGCTCGCGCAGCCCCTGGACCTGCGACAGCCTGTACCGGGACGAGCTGTTTCCGTCGGCCAGCTACCAGTACATCCTTTATGGCATGCGCCCGGAGTATACCGCCCCGGAGGCGCTGGAGCGCCGGGTCCGGTCATCGGGAGCCGCCGCTCAGACCGCTTTCCATGAAAACGGGGTGCAAACCCGGAAGCTGCTGCAAGGGCTTCCGGACAACCGCTCCCTGATAAACCATATTCGCCGACACGGGCTTCATACCGTTTAGGCACGACTTGCTCAGAGTGAGCCGAGGTGACCATGACTGACAGTATCAAACGCATAGTGATTGCTGGTGGAGGAACTGCCGGCTGGATGGCGGCCGGGCTGCTGTCGCAGACGCTTGGAAAAAATCTCGATATCAAACTGGTGGAGTCCGACGATATCCCGACCGTTGGCGTCGGTGAAGCCACCATCCCGCCACTGATGACCTTTCACAAAATGCTCGATATCGACGAGCGGGAATTTCTCGCGGAAGTGAACGGTACCTTCAAGCTGGGCATTTCGTTTGAAAACTGGCGAGAGAAAGATCACAAATACATTCACTCGTTCGGCTATGCGGGCAAAGACTGCTGGGCCTGCAGCTTTCTGCATTTCTGGCTGGCGGGAAAGGCCAAAGGCATTGATTATCCTTACGGTGACTACTGTGCCGAATTGCTGGCGTCTCACAAAAACAAGTTCGCGGTTCTGCCCAATGGCCGGATGAACTACGCCTACCATATGGATGCCGGTCGCTACGCAGCGTTCCTGCGTCGGCGCAGTGAAAAACTGGGTGTCGAGCGGGTGGAAGGCAAGATCGAGAAAGTGAACCTCAACCCGGACAATGGCGAAATCCAGTCCCTGACATTGGCGTCGGGCAAACAGGTGGATGGCGACTTCTTTATCGATTGCACCGGCTTCCGCGGACTGCTGATCGAGCAGTCCCTGAACGCCGGCTTCGAAGACTGGTCGCACTGGTTGCCCTGCGACCGCGCCCTGGCGGTACAGACCGAATCCGTGGGCGAGCCGATTCCCTACACCCGTTCCATCGCCCATGATGCCGGTTGGCAGTGGCGCATTCCGCTGCAGAATCGGGTCGGTAACGGCCTGGTGTATTCCAGCCGCTACATGAGTGATGAGCAGGCCCGGGAAACCCTGCTCGGCAACCTTGAGGGCGAGCCGATTACCGACCCGAAACCGATTCAGTTCCGCACCGGCACCCGGCGCAAGCACTGGGTGAAAAACTGCCTGGCGCTGGGTTTGTCCAGCGGCTTTCTGGAGCCCCTGGAGTCGACCAGCATCCACCTGATTCAGCGCAGCCTGGTTCGCTTCGTGCAACTGTTTCCGGCCAGCGGCCAGATGGTCCAGTCGGACATCGATGAGTTCAATCAGCAGACCAAGCTCGAAGTCGAACGTATCCGGGATTTCATCATTCTGCACTACAAAGTCACCGAACGGGACGACACACCCTTCTGGCGCTACTGCAAAAACATGGAAATACCGGCGCCGTTGCGCCAGCGAATTGATCTGTTCAGCGATTCGGCCCGGGTGTTCAAAATTGAAAATGAACTGTTTGGCGAAGAGTCGTGGATACAGGTGATGATGGGCCAGGGCATCACGCCCAAGGCCTACCATCCCATGGCGGATGTGATGACCGAGAAAGAGCTTGCGGACTTCCTGAAAAAGCTGCGGCAATCGACCGAACAGCTGGTGGCCAAGTTGCCTTCCCATCAGGCGTTTATCGACTATTACTGCAAGATGCCCATGGCCCAGGCGGCCAACGGCTGAGAGGTGATCATGTCGGGTGCAACAGCGCTGGAGCGGATAAGTCGAGAGGTGGCTGCTTCCGTGGTGCGCATCGGTGACGAGCAGACCCCGGTGATCGTGCTGGACTATGTGCTGGGCGACCTGGAGCCTCTCAAACGGGTCGCCAGTGAATGGGCGGCCTTTTCCGGCGAAGGGCAGGCCGCTTATCCGGGGATACGTGCCAACCTCCCGGCGGATTATACCCGCAGGGTGTTGTCTCGGGTGGAGCTGCTGATTCGGGAAGTGTACGCGGTGCCGGCGTCACACCGGGGCCGGTGCATTCATCAGCTTTTCTCCCTGGTCACCCGGGCGGAATCCGATCTCGCAGTGCTGCAGCGTGTGCCCCATTACGACACCCGTCGCGGGTTCTATTTTGCGATCATGCACTACCTCAATCCGGGCCCTTTTGGCGGCACCGGATTCTTTCGCCATCGCCCGACCGGCTACGAGCGTATTACCGATGAGCGTTTCGCACATTTTGTGCAGGAAGCCGAGCGGCACATGCGCGAGCACGGGACGCCTCCGGCACGTTATTGTCGGGGCAGCGATGCCCATTTTGAGTTGATTCACCAGGTGGATTACCGGCCGGATCGATTATTGATTTATCCCGGGAACCTGTTGCACTCCGGGCTGATCGAGCCCGACCGGGACCTCAGTGCCGACCCGGCCCGGGGTCGACTGACGGCTAACCTGTTTCTGGATTTTGATGCTTCATGACTGTCTCTGCTACCTTGAACACACCGTCGCAACCGACCGAGCCCCGAGCCCAACAAGTGGCCTGGTGGGATCGGGAGCGAGCCCTGACCGTCGATTTTCAGCAGGCCCCGCCCCAGCACCCGGTACTGTTGAAAGGCTATGCCCAGCACTGGCCTCTGGTGGCGGCGGCGCGGCAATCGCCGGAGGCGGTGGCTCGCTACCTGCTGCCTTTTGATGCCGGAAAGCCTCTGGAGGCCATGATCGCCGGTCCCAAAGAGGGCGGGCGGCTGTTCTATACGGATGATCTGAGTGGATTCAACTTCACCCGGATGAAAGGTTTTCTGCCGGATGCGTTGGAGATTCTGGCCTCGCAGTCGCGGGCGCCCCGACCGGCGGCCTTTTATGTCGGCTCCACACCCATTCCCGACTATTTTCCGGGGTTGGAAAAGGTCTGTACGCTTCCGGGGGTGAGTGCGGAAGTGAAGCCCAACCTGTGGATGGGGAACTCGACCCGGGTGGCCACTCACAACGATGCCGCCGACAATATCGCCTGTGTGGCGGCCGGACGTCGGCGCTTTACCCTGTTTCCGCCGGATCAGGAGGACAATCTGTATATCGCCGATGCGCCCCACACCCCGGGAGGCCGACCGATCAGCCTGGTGGACCTGCGGGCGCCGGACCTGAACCGTTACCCGCGCTTCGCCCAAGCGCTATCCACCGCCCAGGTCGCAGATCTGGAGCCGGGCGATGCCCTGTTCCTGCCCAAGCACTGGTGGCACAATGTGGACGCGTTTGGCCCACTCAATATTCTGATCAACTTCTGGTGGTAGGGCGTTCAAAGGCGTGACCGGGGCCTATGGCGTCGGGATAAGGTCCGCAGTACTATAACGCCTGCCTCTAAACTCTCCGGGTAATGTTTATGCGATATTTGCGTCTTAAAACCGTCGGGCTGCTGTGTGCTCTGCTGCTGTGGTGGCCGGTGTCTTCTTCGGCCGAACCGATTTCCTGGCCCGGCAATGCCAAAGCCGCGGTCAATCTTGCCTATGATGATGCGCTCGCCTCCCAGTTGGACTATGTGATTCCCGAGTTGGACCGGCATGGGTTCCGGGGCAGTTTTTATGTGCCGGCGGCGGCCCCGCTGTTATTGGAGCGTCTGGACGAGTGGCGCGCGGCGGCCGGTCAGGGGCATGAGTTGGGCAACCATTCACTGTTCCATCAATGCGACAAGCAGCGTCCGGGGCGGGATTGGGTGGCGCCGCATCAGGATCTGAGCCAGATCCCGGTCGAGGCGTTTGCCGAGCAGATCACCTTGGCCAATGACTTTCTGTTTCTGATTGATGGTGAGACGGAGCGCACCTATACGCCCCCCTGCGGCGATGTCCGGGTCGGAGATCGGGATTACCTGACACCGGTGAAGCCGCTCTTTCTCGGGGCCAAATCCATCGGTTCCGGAGGAGTTACTCCCTCGCTGGAATCCCTGGACCGCTTTGGCATTACGGTGGCCGTGCCAACCGAGGTGTCCGGCGAAGAGCTGATCGCGGTGGTCGAGGAAGCGGCCCGCCGGGGTACCATGGCCAACTTTACTTTCCACGGCGTCGGTGGCGACTACCTGTCGGTCTCCCGGGAGGCGCACAACGCTTTATTGGAGCACCTGGCGGCCCATCCCGAGCGCTACTGGGTCGATAGCTTCGTAAATATCATGCGCCACCTGCGAGACCACTGAAGCCCGCATCCTCCGGGGCTTTCAGCCCCAGCCACCGGTGGGAACCCGTGTCCCACCTTTGCCGCCTCCCGGCGGCCCAAAAGTGGCAAACACCACCTTTCACACTCTCATCAAAGTGGGACGACCCCTGTCCATTACCGGTCAAGAATGGCAATACGGGCGAGCGTGGGACTCGTCCGTGTTATCGATCGACGTTGTGCACTGAGAATTGCTTATTGGTAAGTGGTTGTTATGCGTCGCTCTGACTCTCCTTGAAAAAGCTTGGCTCCGCGTGGGCGACCCCGGAGCCTTTTTTCCCCATACGAATAACAGCGAGACCGACAATGAAGAAGTCCCTGACCCTTTGGGCCCCCTTGGCCCTGGCCGTTCTGGTGGGGTGTAACGGCCCCACCAACGACAACCCATCCGAAAGCGCCACTGGCGACGACCTATGGCCGGAGCATCCGACGCCCCTGGCCGATCCGATGGCGTACGAGCCGGAGATTGATGCGCTGTTGGCTCGCATGTCCGTCGAAGAGAAAGTGGGCCAGATGATCCAGCCGGAACTGCGCAATGTGACGCCGGAAGACGTCAAGCGCTACCACTTGGGCTCGATTCTCAACGGCGGCGGTTCCTTCCCCGGCGGTGACAAGAATGCCACGGCCGACGACTGGCTGGCACTGGCGGACGGTTTCTATGAGGCGTCCATGGACGATAGCGATGGTTTTGCCGCCATTCCCATTGTCTGGGCCACCGATGCCGTACACGGTCACAACAACGTCAAGGGCGCTACTCTCTTCCCCCATAACATCGGTCTCGGGGCCACCCGCAATCCGGACCTGATCCGCGAAATTGGCACGGTTACCGCCCGGGAAGTTGCCATCACGGGGCTGGACTGGAACTTCGCGCCGACCCTGGCCGTGGCCCGGGACGATCGCTGGGGCCGCACCTATGAGGCCTACGCCGAAGATCCGGAAATCCTTTACGACTACGGCAAAGCCATGGTGGAAGGTCTTCAGGGGCGGGCAAACACCGACGAATTCTTCGGTCAGGGCCGGGTGCTGGCCACGGCCAAACACTATATTGCCGACGGCGGCACCGAGGGCGGGATCGACCGCGGCGATGCACCCTTCTCAGAACTGGAATTGCGCGATGTGCACGGCACGGGTTACTTCGGTGCCCTGGATGCGGGTGTCCAGACCGTCATGGCCTCGTTCAGCAGCTGGCAGGGCAAAAAACTGCACGGCCACGGTTACCTGATGAATGAAGTGCTCAAGCAGCGAATGGGTTTTGACGGTCTGATCGTGGGTGACTGGAATGGCCACGAGTTTGTCGATGGTTGCCGGCAGGATTCCTGTCCTGAAGCGGTGAACGCCGGTCTGGATATATTTATGGTTCCGGATCAGTGGCGGGCTCTGCACGCCAATACCGTTGCCCAGGTTAAGTCCGGCGAGATTTCCGAAGAGCGTCTGAATGATGCGGTACGCCGGATCCTGCGGGTCAAGTTCCGCGCCGGTATGTTCGAAAAAGCCAAACCTTCAGAGCGGCACTACGCCGGACGTGAAGACCTGATCGGTGCCGATGAACACCGGGCGGTCGCCCGTCAGGCCGTGCGTGAAAGTCTGGTATTGCTCAAAAATCAGAACGGTCTGCTGCCGCTGAATCCGACCCAGCGCATTCTGGTGGCCGGCGATGGCGCGGACAACATCGGTAAGCAGGCCGGCGGTTGGACGCTGACCTGGCAGGGCACGGGCAATGAAAATGACGACTTCCCCGGAGCCAGCTCAATTTACGATGGGATTGCCGAGGCGGTGACCGCTGCCGGCGGATCCGTCGAACTCGATGTGGACGGAAACTTCGACGAGAAGCCGGACGTGGCCGTCGTTGTGTTCGGTGAAGACCCCTATGCGGAAATGCAGGGCGACCGCGCCGATGTGGACTATGAACCCAAGGCTGACCTGGCCTTGCTCAAGCGCCTGCGCGATGAGGGCATTCCGGTGGTCTCGGTATTCCTGACCGGTCGTCCGCTCTGGGTCAACCCGGAAATCAATGCCTCGGATGCCTTTGTGGTGGCCTGGTTGCCCGGCTCTGAAGGTGTCGGCGTGGCCGATGTGCTGGTCGCCGATGCAGAGGGTCAGCCGCGTCACGACTTTAGCGGCAAGCTGTCGTTTTCCTGGCCGGCCCGTGCCGACCAGACGCCGCTGAATCAGGGCGACGGTCAAACGGCCCAGTTCCCCTATGGCTATGGTCTGACTTACGCCGATGAAGGCAATCTGGAGCCGCTCTCGGAAGACAGTGGCCTGACCGAATCCGAAGCGCAGACTGTGTTGCCGCTGTTTGAAAACCGTCCGATGGAGCCTTGGCAGTGGGTGCTCAGCGATGTCACTGAACGGGCCCGTGTGGTCACCGGTAGTGGCGCGAAGCTGCCCGGTATTGAAATCCAGTCGGTCGACCGCCTGGTCCAGGAAGACAGCCGGGCCGTTCGCTGGACCGGTGCGGGCCCTGCGGAAGTCGCCCTGCGCTCTTCCGGGCGGGTGGATCTGAGTGCCTATGCCGGAGAAGCCCATCTGCGTCTGGACGTAAATGTGGTCAAGGCGCCCACTTCAGCAGTGGCTCTGGGCATGCGCTGTGGCCAGGACTGCGTCGCCAACGTGGATATCACCGAGTGGTTGGCCAGTGCCGAAGAGAACAGCTGGCAGACCCTGTCGATTGATCTGAGCTGCCTGGTTGAGGCCGGCGTGGATCCGTCGATGGTGTTGTCACCTTTCTATATGAGCACGGCCGGAGAGTTGCAGGTCAAGCTCTACAACGTTCGTCTGGAAATGCAGTACGAGGGCGAGGGACTCTGCCCATAAACCCAGTGCATGGCGCACTGAACGCTTAGCCCGGGGCGATCGGCTCCCGGGCCAAGCGGAACATCAATGATAATAATGAGGTGTTTATGAAAACAGTAAATTATCCAGTCATCGGCCTGGGTATGGCGCTATTGGCGATCGCCGGCTGTGGCAGTGACTCCGATGACACTCCGGATAACTCAAGCAGCAGCGTCAGTTCCTCCAGTTCTTCCTCCTCTTCCGTCAGCAGTGACAGTTCCAGCAGCACCGCCAGCGGTGTCAGCGAAGACTGGACGCTGGTCTGGAGCGACGAGTTTGACGGTGACTCGATCAATACCGACAACTGGTCTCACGAAGTGAACTGCGCCGGCGGTGGTAACAATGAGCTGCAGTGTTACACGGCGCGCGAAGAAAACAGTTATGTGGCGGACGGCCATCTGCACATCGTTGCCCGGCAGGAAACCCATAGCGGCCCAGCCGTTTTCGATGATGACCCGGCGTACGATCCTGATGACACCTCGGTTACCCGTGACTACACCTCGGCCCGCCTGCGCACGAAGAACAAGGCGGACTGGAAATACGGGCGAATCGAAATCAACGCCAAGACGCCTCAGGGGCAAGGTCTGTGGCCCGCCATCTGGATGCTGCCGACGGAGTGGGTTTACGGAGACTGGCCGCTCAGTGGCGAGATCGATATTTTCGAAGCGGTGAATACCAATGCCAGCGGCGAGAATGATGTCCATGGCACCCTACACTACGGTCGTCCCTGGCCGAACAACCTCAACAGCGGAGCCAGTTTTACGCCCGCAGAGCCGATCTGGGAAAACTTCCACACTTACGCGATCGAGTGGGAGGAGGGTGAAATCCGTTGGTATGTCGATGATGTACATTTTGCGACCCAGACGGCTGATGATTGGTTTACTCTCTCCTGGCAGGGGCAAGACGAAGGCTTTGAGACTGGTAACCCGGCTTCTCCGTTCGACGAAATGTTTCACCTGATCATGAACGTCGCCGTCGGTGGAAACTGGCCCGGTGCGCCGGATGATACGACCACTTTCCCTCAGGAAATGGTTGTCGACTATGTTCGCGTTTATCAGTGTGATGTTGATCCCGATACTGGCAAGGGGTGCGCCTGGATCGATGAGAATGCCGAGGATGTAGAGGGCACGGGAGGCACCGAAAAGGAGTTTGCCCTGTATGAAAACGGCCCGGCAACGCTGAACTTTTCAGTGTTTGATACCGAGGTAAGCAACACGCTGGTTCCGGGGCAGTGGCAAGAAACCGCTGGAAACCTGGTTGTCGACACGGCGCTTCAGGTGGATGACCAGACCGTCTGGGATGTCCAGTTTAACGGCCTGAGCAATGTGTTCCTGCTGTCGGGTGACATGACCAGTGTCGACTACGTCGAGGACGGTTTCAGTTTTTCACTCAATGAAGAGCTCAGCGGTATTACGTTTGATATGCGGGTGATCGACGCGAGTGAGGACGCCACACTGAGCGTCAAGCTCGACAGTGTATGGCCCAACGTCAGCTCGCGCGACATTGAACTGCCGCCCGCAGGCGAGTGGCAAAGCGTTTCGGTCCGGTTTTCGGATTTTGTCGGCAATGCCGATCCGGCGGGTCAGGTCAACTACAGTGACATCAATGCGCCCTTCGTTCTTGAGCTGAGTAGCGGTACCGCCCACGTGCAGCTGAACAACATCCGTGTGACCTGCTTTGGCCCGTCCTGTAGCGTCAATCCGAAACTGGATGGCACGGCGCCTGAAGGCACCGAGGCGGTCGATGTGTTTGTCGACGGTAGTCTGGATGCACTCTGGACGGATCCGGGCGTGGACTTCTATGTTGAAGGGGGTCAGAGCATCACCTCTACCACCGTATCTGACGGTGATCGCGGCGACGTCCTGGAAATAGCCTTCGGGGCCAGCGGTTTCGGTACCATGTACATTCAGTCAACGGACCCGCAGGATCTGAGTGCATACGCTGGCGGGAACCTCGTGTTTGATCTGAAGGTGGTGGATGCCGGAAACAACACTGATGGTTTCCTCGTCAAGGCTGACTGCATTTATCCGTGTACCTCGAATGAGCTGTCGGTACCGCTGCAGAACGACGGTGAGTGGCATACCGTATCGGTATCCATCGCGGACTTGACGTCGGGTTCGGGCTTTATCATCAGTCGTGTCAATACGCCCTTCAGCCTGTGGCCCGTTTCGGGTCAGCAGAGCAATGTGGTGTTCCGGCTGGATAGTATCCGCTGGGAGCTGGCCGAATAACGCTTTGCTCAGATGAAAAAAAGCCGCTCATCAAGAGCGGCTTTTTTTTGCCTGTTGTTCAGGTTTAGTGAGCACCCTTGTCTTTGCGGTACTCGGAAGGGGACATGCCCGTCAGGCGCTTGAAGAACCGGTGAAAAGCGGACTTGCTGTTGAACCCGGACTCCAACAGAATATCCAGAATGGTTTTTTCTGTGGCTTTCGGGTCGGCCAACAGTCGCTTGGCCTCCTCCACCCGGTAGGTATTGATGAACTCGAAAAAGTTGGTCCCAAAGTGTTTGTTGATCACTGAAGAAACCTCTTTTACCGGAAGATCCAGGCGAGCCGAGAACTGCTCAATGTTGAGGTTCTGCTGCAGATAGATCTTGTCGGTTTCCATCGCGGCCTTCACCCGGTCGATAGCCGATTCCGAGGGTTTATCCTCAGCCGGTGCACGGGTTTCCTCGGCTCGTGTTTCAAGCAATTGGTGGGCGTATATCAGGCTGTAGGTAAACAGGCCATTGATCAGGATAAAGGTAATGTAGTTATCGGCAATTCCGAGGTAGTCTGCGGTTTCCGGAGAAGTGTACTTTGCCAGAATGTGGACGATCATCGTCCAGGTCCAACTGGCGAAAAATCCCAGGGTCAGAATGTTCAACCAGCGCGGCTCGGTACTGGAGAAGTGGGAGTATTCGTCCTTGAGCTCGGAGCGGTATCGTTGCACGAGCGCCACGGCAGCGAAGGAATAGACCAGCGGAACCAGCTTGGCGGAATCCCAGAGGAAAGTGACCAGCCTCTCCGGCTGCTCATCGCCCATGGCCCAGAGGTGACGGAGGTCATTACTGTCTATGGCAAACAGGGCCATGATCAGACAGGTCACGAGCGCCGGCGCCAGGTGCACCAAGTGAGTGGGGCGGAGCGTAAACTGGGCGCGGGTAATGGAGGCTACATACAGGTACAGTGCCGGCCCTTTGAGCATGAGAGCGGCCATAAGGAAGTAAGGAATCCAGTACTGGTCAACGGTCGGTCCAATGTGGACCTGATCGTTCCAGAGGATCAGGGTGGTTGCGGAGCCTGTGGCAATGACCAACAGGAAAGCGCTCAAAAGGCGCCCGTACAGCCGGTTTTGTGCGGGCATGGCGGCCTGGAGCAGTGCCAGGAGTATGCTCTCGGCGACGGTCATCATCAATATGACGTCGTGGATATTGAAAATATAATCTTTCATGGAGTTGGGGTAGGGGACCTTGATTATTCTGGTGGCATACAGGCTCTAATCTGTCATATTTCCCACCATTGAGCAACCGAGCGGATCGAATCAGGATCTTGTCTTATAGACTAACAGCGGTTGTCTCAGGGTTGTGTTTATACCGCCCGGCAGCCAGAATTTGGTGCCAGTGTCCCTTAAAGGAGCCTCGTCCGTGACCTTATCCAAATCCGCCCCGGATTTTTCAGAGCTGCCCGAAATTTTGCCCTATCTTGCGTTTGATCCCGCGGAAGATGGAGCCAATGTCGGCGATGCGACCACTCGGGCTTATTTAAGGCACTACGGGCTGGATTTGGCGGCTGAATTTCCTGACGTGGCTCAGGGCGTTGGGCGGGTCCGCGTGGATCAGTGGGACATAGCCTGCCATTATTGGCTACCTCCGCAGCCACGGGGTCATCTGAGTATCGTGCATGGGTATTTCGATCACTCGGCACTGTACGTTCATGCGGTGCGATTTGCGCTCAGGCATAACCTGTCGGTTCTCACCTATGATCAGCCCGGCCACGGCTTGAGCTCGGGGCCGCGCCTGGTGATTGACAGCTTTGATCGCTATGCCGATGTCCTGCAGCAGCTGCTGGAGCGCTCCCGCCACCTGTTCGGCCCGACGCGATGTGCTCTGGGGCAGAGCATGGGAGGCGCCACGCTGCTTAACCACCTCTGGCGCCATGGGAACGCCCTGACCGGCCGTACCGCCCTGTTCGCGCCTCTGGTGCTGCCGCGCGGCTGGGGGCTCAGCCGGTGGCTCTACGCGCTGCTGCACCGCTGGGTGCGGGAGATTCCCCGGACGTTTATCGATAGCTCCCATGATACGGACTTCAATCGCTTTCTGGCATCCGAGGACCCGCTGCAGTACCGACGCCTGAGTGTCGACTGGGTGGGCGCCATGAAACGTTGGGACGAGGTCTTCCGGAGTTGGCCGGTACGCAATGATGAACTATTGATGGTGCAGGGCACCGGGGATGACACCGTGGATTGGCAGTACAACTTGCAGCAGATCGGCCGCAAGTTGCCTAACCTGAGAGTGGAAATGCTGGAGGGCGCCCGTCACCATCTGGTGAACGAGACGCCCGAGTACCGCGACCCGGCCTTCGCCGCGGTCGAACGGTTCTTCTTCCTGTAGGTCGGATTACGCTTCGCTAATCCGACCTACAGGGCTTTGGAGGTGCCAGTTCAGAACAGCACCCGACAGCGGATGGTCCCTTCAATCTCCCGCAGTTGCTTGAGCACTTCCGGGCTGTAGGGCGAGTAGATGTCCACTACCACGTAGCCGACCTTCTCGTTGGTCTGCAGATACTGGGCGGCGATGTTGATCTGATTGTCCGAGAAAATCCGGTTGATCGCCGACATCACGCCCGGTACGTTGCCGTGCACGTGCAACAGGCGGTGCGCGTCCGGGTGTCCGGGTAGCGCCACTTCCGGGAAGTTGACCGAGCTGGTGGTGGTACCGTTGTCCGAGTACATGATCAGCTTCTCGGCCACTTCCACCCCAATATTCTGCTGGGCTTCCACCGTCGAGCCGCCGATGTGGGGGGTCAGAAGGACGTTATCCAGGCCGCGCAACGGGCTGACAAACTCGTCGTCGTTACCTTTGGGCTCCACCGGAAAGACATCAATGGCCGCGCCGGCCAGCTTATCTGCCTTGACCGCCTCGGCCAGCGCGTCGATATCAATCACCGTACCGCGCGAGGCGTTGATCAGGATGGAGCCGGGCTTCATCTGCTCGAGCTGTTCGGCGCCAATCATGTTTTTGGTTGAGCCGGTTTCCGGCACGTGCAGGCTGACGATATCGGCGTGGTTGAGCAGCTCGTTCAGGCTGCGCATCTGGGTGGCATTGCCCAGCGGCAGCTTGGGAATGACATCATAGAAGCAGACGTTCATACCCAGGCTCTCGGCCAGTACGCTCAACTGACTGCCGATGGAGCCATAGCCGATAATGCCCAGAGTCTTGCCTCGAATCTCGTAGGAACCCACGGCCGACTTCTGCCAGCCACCGCGATGGCACACGGCATTTTTCTCGGGAATCCCGCGCAACAGCAGAATGGCTTCGGCCAGCACCAGCTCGGCCACCGAGCGGGTGTTGGAGTAGGGCGCGTTGAAGACCGCCACGCCGTGTTCCTGAGCGGCCTTGAGGTCAACCTGGTTGGTGCCAATGCAGAAGCAGCCCGCCGCGATCAGCTTATTGGCGTTTTCAAACACCTTGCGGGTCAGCTGGGTGCGTGAACGCAGGCCGACGAAGTGGGCATCTTTGATGCGCTCGATCAGCTCGTCTTCAGCCAGCGCGGTCTTGAGGTAGTCGATGTTGGTGTAGCCGGCGGCATTGAGGGTGTCAACGGCGGATTGGTGGACACCTTCCAGCAACAGAAACTTGATCTTGCTTTTGTCCAATGACTTTTTGCTCATGAACGCAGTCACCTCAGCGGATTCGGGTTGGCATTGACCCTGCGGGGGAGGGGATGAAAAAGGGCCCGCATAATACCACAAGTTCCCGCATAGGTGGGTTCGATCCAGTCCGGCCTGCCGTGGGTTATACCTCTTCGAGACCCGCCGTCATTACACGTGACGTTTTCGAGGGGCTCGATGACGGGTGACGGCGGATGCGTTTCGCTTATCCGCCCTACGCCGCTATTTCCCGAAACGTGAAGCGGGCACAGCGGAGGGAGGGCATACCCTTACGAGACCGTCACCCGCCTGGATGGCGGGTGATGAGCCCCCATGGATGGGTTCACGGCGTGTCTCGTAAGGGTATGCTCTCCCGCAGCCGTAGTTACGAAGTTCAGGAGCCTCACGAGTCTTTACGGCGGGTGCGCGCTTCACGCTTACCGCGCCCTACGCAAGGAATGGGATCAGTGCGGAAGGACTTCTGTGACAATCAGTCGGTGGTTGCCGCTGTCGTCAGGTTGGTAAAACCAGCGCACCTCGGCGTCTTTGAGAGTCATACCGTAGCGTCGGGTCGGGTCCGGCTTCTGGTATTGGGGGCGGGGGTCCTGTTGCAGGATCTGGCGCACGAGCGCCTCCCAGTCCTCACCCGTGCGAGCACCCAAAACCCGGCACCCGGCCTCCGCCTCCGGCATGAACACCACCTCCACCCACTCCGGGGCGGTATCCGCAAAGCGGTTCTCCGCCTCCGGCAGCGAATCTGTGTAGGGTACATAGGGTTTTATATCCAGCACCGGCGTGCCATCGAGCAGGTCAATGCCCGACAGCTCCAGCCACAACCGGCCGCCTTGCTGCTTCACCCCCTCCAGCTTCACCACCGACAATCCGATGGGGTTGGGGCGCAGGGGCGAGCGGGTGGCGAATACGCCCAGACTGCGGTTACCGCCCAGGCGCGGCGGGCGGACCCGGGGGCGCCACTGGTCGCTCGGAGGGCGGTGAAACACAAACTGCAGCCACAGGTGCGAGCAGTGCTCCAGCCCCGCCAGCGCCTGAGGGTCGTTGTACGGAGGCAGCAGTTCGAGTTGGGCCCGGACTGCGGGGGCCAGGCCCGGTTGGCGCGGAATGCCGAACTTCTCCACAAAGGGGGAGCGAATGATGCCAATGGGCGGGAAAGTGTAATCGGCCGTGTCGGTCATGGGCTGGGTCGGTTGGGGAGAGTTGAGAGCCTGGCCGGCATCCAGTAGCCCTAACGGTTAACCGGATTGCTGCCGTATCGCAAACCTATGTTGAATCGTGCCGCCTCAAAACGCAATGCTCTCTGGTCGCTACTGGTGCTCGGGTTTGTGCGCTATGGGCGGTTGAAACCGCTCCTGGAGCAGGCCCGTTAAACGCTGAGACCCGCTACCTTGCCAGCATGCCGTGGATCGCTTAGGCTCATCGCACTATTGAGGCTAACAAAGGGATTCAATCATGCTGGCAAGCCTGTGGGTGGCGGTGACGCTGTTGGTACTGCTGACCGTTCTGCCCGTGTTGCGGCACGATCGCTGGTGGATTCGGGGGCTGGATTTTCCGCGTTTACAGCTGGCCTTGTTAGCCTTGTTGCTGGTGCTGCTGCCCTGGGGGTTGCCACCTTTGGACGCCGGGCAAAGCGGGGCAATGGCGTTGATCAGCGCGGCCTGTTTCGCCTATCACGCCTGGTGGATCCTGCCCTACACCCGCCTGCATCCCAAAGAGGTTCGCGGCGTGGGTTCGTTGAGTGAGTCGGATCGGGCCAATCGCATCGCCATCATGACCGCCAATGTCCTCACGCCCAATCGCCAGGCCCAGCGATTGCTGTCTCTGGTGAAGGAGCATCAACCTGACCTGCTGGTGACCCTGGAGTCCGACCGCTGGTGGCAGCAACAGCTCGATGTCCTCGAAACGGATTATGCCTACACCATCAAGTGCCCCCTCGATAATCTCTACGGTATGCACGTCTACTCCCGCTATCCGCTGGAGAATGTGGCGATTCAGTTTCTGGTGGAAGACGATGTACCGTCCATGCACGCCGAAGTGTTGTTGCCCTCCGGTGGACGAATTGTGGTGCATTGCCTGCATCCGGCGCCGCCGAGCCCGACCGAGAATGAAACCTCCTCGGAGCGCGATGCGGAGCTGCTGGTGGTGGGTCGCAGTGTGGCGGAAAGCGATTCTCCGGTGATTGTGACCGGCGACCTGAACGATGTGGCCTGGTCCGCGACCACCCGCCTGTTCCGCAAAATCAGTGGCCTGTTGGATCCACGTATCGGGCGGGGCATGTGCAACAGCTTTCACGCCAAGGTTCCGCTGTTGCGCTGGCCTCTGGATCACCTGTTTCACAGCGAGCACTTTGTGTTGGAAGAGTTGCAGCGTTTGCCGGCCTTTGGTTCAGATCACTTTCCGGTGTTGGTGCGTCTGGTCTATCGCCCGAACGCACGGCCGCAAGAAGGGCTGGACGCCGATCGGGAGGATCAGCAGTGGGCCCGGGAAAAAATGGCCGAGGAGTCGGTCACGCCCGGTGAGGTGCACCGCCCGGAAGTGGCCATGCCCAAGTAGCGGGCCCTCGATGGATTCAGGTCTCTCTGCCGTGCCGGTTCAGGCCCATTTTTTCAAACGTCTGATACAGCTTTGCCAGGGTGATGGGTTTGCCCAGATAGTGATTCATGCCCGAAGCGAACACCTCTTCGCGGTGCTCCTGCAGGGCGTGGGCGGTCAACGCCACAATGGGAATGGCCGGACGATTGTGGTGGCGTTCGTGCTCGCGGATGCTGCGGGTGGCTTCAAAGCCATCCATTTCCGGCATCTCGCAATCCATCAGGATCAGGTCGTAGCTCCCCCGGCAGGCGGCCTCATAGGCGGCAAGCCCGTCTTCCACCAGCCGCGCGTCGATACCCATCTTGCCCAGTAATCCTTTGATCACCATCCGGTTGACGGCATTGTCTTCAGCCACCAGCACTCTCAGGTGGGCGAATTGCTGATAGTCGGTGGGCGTCGGCGCCTGGGTGTTCTCATCCTCCAGGTTTTCGCCCAGCATGCTGATCAGCCGGCGGCGTAGGCTGCGGGCCGAAAACGGTTTGTGCAGCACACTGTGAATGCCCAGGTTCGCCAGGTTCTCGGGCTCGGCGCCGAGTTCCCCCGCATCGAGCAGCAGTCGAGGAATGTTCCGCGCGATCGAATCGTGCTTGAGCTGCTCGGCTAGCGCAATGCCCTCCATGTCATCAAGCTGACTGCCGATGGCAATAAAATCGATGGCTTTGTTCTGCTCGTTCATCCCGTGTAGCCGAGCGATGGCGTCGGCCCCGGACGCAATGCAGTCCAGGGTCATACCCCAACGTTTGCAGTGGCGGGCGAGGAAGTCCCCCAGGCGTGGGCTGGGGTCGACAAACAGCAATCGGCGTCCATTGAGTATGGCCAGCGCTTTTTCTTCCTGTGCCCTCTGGCGGTCGGGCATGGATTCGAACGCGGCCGTGAACCAGAAGCGGGCGCCCCGTCCCTTCTCGCTCTCGACACCGATGGTGCCGCCCATCAATTCAGCCAGGCTTTTACAGATGGCGAGACCTAGGCCAGTGCCGCCGTATTGCCGGGTGGTTGACGTGTCTTCCTGATTGAAGGAATCAAACAGGTGGGTCTGCGCGGAGCGCGCAATCCCGATGCCGGTATCCTGGATGGAAAACATCAGCCGCGGTTGCTCGTCGGTATAGTCCTCGGCCCGGCAGACTTCCAGCACAATGTGTCCCTTGTTGGTGAACTTGAAGGCATTGCCAAGCAGGTTGATCAGAATCTGGCGCAGCCGGGTCGGGTCGCCTTTGAGTTTGCGGGGAACATCCGGGTCCACGCCCCCCATCAGTTCGATACCCTGCTTGTTGGCGGTTGCACCAAACAGGCGCAGGCAGTCTTCAATCAGGTCCTCCAGATCAAAGGCGGCCACTTCGAGCTGCATTTTGCCCGCCTCGATTTTCGAGTAATCGAGGATGTCGTTGATGATTTCCAGCAGGGTTTCCCCGGAGCGGTGAATCACATCCAGGTAGTGTTTCTGGTTGTCGTTCAGGGGCGTGTCCCGCAGCATGTCCAACATGCCGATCACCCCGTTCATGGGGGTGCGGATTTCGTGGCTCATGGTGGCCAGAAACTGGCTCTTGGCCCGGTTGGCATCTTCGGCGGCCAACTTCTGGCGCTCGTTGCGGGCCTTCTCCTCCCGCTCGTGCAGGAGCGCCAGCTCCATCGCCTGACGCTGCTCGATATCCTCGAGCAGCGTTTCCCGCATGTGATTGATCGCCTCCACGACATTGTCCAGCTCGTCGGGGTTGTCATCCGGCTTGATGCGTTTCAGGCGCAAGGGGGTGGTCAGATTATCCAGGTGGAGCTGACGGGCGTAGTGGGCGATGGTTTCCATATGGCGGGTCAGCAGAGTGTACACCAACCACAGTATGAAAAACGAAATGATCAGGGTTTTGGTGCCCTGCACACCCGCAATAAACAGCGTGCGTTGCCAAAGTCGGTCATAGATGTTGGTCAGGCTGGCGGTAATCTGCAGGGTGCCCAGCTCTTGCCGGGGCGTGCTTTCGTCCTGATAGACCAGGGGGTATTCCTTGATCAGGTACTGGTTGGGACGCGCTTCAATGTCCGCCTGAGTCGTGCCCTCCTTGTACTCGATCAGAGTCTGCTCGGCGTTATTCCAGTCGCGCCAGGAAACGCTCACCTGCACCACGTCCTCTACATCCAGCACACTGTCGATCTGAATCGACAACTGATCCTGGTCAAAACCCCACAGGCTTTTGGTGATGCTCGCCAGGGTGCTGACGCGGACCTGATCCAGGCGCTCTTCCAGTGCCGACAGATCGTCGTGAAAGCTTGAGTAGAGTTGCATCAGGATGGCCACCAGGGTGATGGCCGAGCTGCTCAGGATGATCAGCCCGAGCAGGCGGGTGGCGATGGGGTTTTCGCGTGTGTAGCGAATCAGTCGCAGCATGAAGGTCGGTCACTGGCAGAGTGGGCGAAGCGCTCGCACTAAGTGTAGCACTTCGCCCCCTGGCCGGTTACCGCTTTTGACTGAGTTGGACCTCCAGGTCCTCCAGTGAAACACCTTTGGTCTCGGGCATCAGGTAGCGCACGAACAGCAGTTGCAGCACCATCATGACGGCGAAGAAAGCAAATAGCGGTGCCCCGCCGAGGGTGCCGGCAAAATACGGAAAGCTGAACGCGACCAGGGCGGCAAATACCCAGTGAGTGCCCGAGCCCAGGGACATGCCGTAACCCCGGACGCTGTTGGGGAAGATCTCGGCAATAAAGACCCAGATGCAGGCGCCCTGACCGATTGCATGGGAGGCGATGAACACGAAAATCAGCAGCGGCACCAGGCTGCCGCCGAACGCCTCCAGATGAAAGATCAGGGCCAGGCTGGTCAGTGACAGAATGTAGCCAAAGGAGCCGATGTACATGAGAAAGCGCCGCCCGAAACGGTCGATCAGCGCCAGCCCGATCAGGGTAAAGACCAGGTTCACCAGCCCGAGTCCGGCGGAGGACAATAGCGCGGCACTGCTCTCCATGCCCGCCATGGAAAAAATGCGCGGCGCGTAATAGATCACCGCGTTGATGCCGGACACCTGATTGAAAAACGCAAACAGAAAGGCGAGCAGAATCGGCCAGCGATAACGGCCGGACAGAAACTCCCGGAGCTCGCTGCCCTGCGCCTTCTGTTTGTGGCTGTGCTCAATCTCAGCCAGGGCCTGTTCGACTCGACTGGGGTCGATCATCGTGAGCACTCGGCGGGCTTCGTCGTGGGCGCCGCGCCGGGTGATCAGCCAGCGGGGGCTGCGGGGCACAAACAGAATCAGAATCACAAACAGCAGAGCGGGCACCACTTCCACGCCCAGCATGATGCGCCAGTCGCCCCCGGCACTGGCCACACCATAGTTGGACAGGTAGGCGCACAGGATGCCGAACACCAGGTTGAACTGAAACATGGCGGTCAGGCGACCGCGCAGGCCGGTGGGGGCGATTTCAGAGATATACACCGGAGCGGCCACCGAGGAGGCGCCCACGCCGAGCCCGCCAAGAAAGCGGAACAGCATCAGGCTGTAGACATCGGGGGCGAGGGCCGAACCGAGCGCCGAGACCAGATACAGGACTCCGATCCAGAACAGGGTTATTTTGCGCCCGTAACGGTCGCAGGGAATGCCGCCAAAGATGGCACCGATGACCGTGCCGGCCAACGCCGATGAGACCATCAGGCCGATCAGGGCATCCGACAGCGCCCACTGTGCCTGGATGGCCTGTTCCGCGCCGGAAATGACGGCGGTATCAAACCCGAACAGGAAGCCGCCCAGCGCGACGGTGAATGACCAAAACAGCAGTCTGGCGTGATTGATGGTATGAGTCATGGAGTCGGTCCGTTATTACTATTATCAGAGGTCGATCTGTAACCGGTATCATAGTCTCTGATACGAAAAATCACCAGTTCCTATTGGCCGCGCTGCCCATCAGGGTTCGTCCGTTTGGGCAAAGGGCACGTACACTGGTCACACTATCAACTTCAGGAGTGACCCACCATGTTGAGCTGGCTCAAGTCAGACCCCCGAAAAAAGTTGCAGAAAGCCTACGAACAGCGCCTCAAGGACGCCATGCTCGCCCAGCGCAGTGGCGATATCAAAACCTACTCTTTATTGACCGAAGAGGCCGAGGGGATCTATCAGCAGATCAAAGCCCTGGAAGCCGACAGCAGCCGCTAGCAGAATGAAACACTAAAAAGCGGCCAATACGTCGTTGAGAAACTGGCGCCCGAGGTCGGTGGTACACAGGCGCTCGTCTTTGGGGTGTACCAGTCCCTTGCGCTCCAGTTCGCGCCAGGCCGGGTCGAGTCTGGACAAAGGGACACCGGTGTACGCCTCGAATGCTTGCGCCGGTACGCCCTCGTTCAGGCGCAGAGCATTGAGCAGGTAATCCAGTGGCAGGTCCTCGGGCTTGAGGGTCTCCTGCCCGGCGAGCATCGGGTGCTCCGCGTTCGGGGTCGTGGTCGGTGCAGCGGCGGCCCGCTCAAGGTAGTGAGCGGGTAAGCGGGTTTTCCAGCGCCGGGTGATGTCGCCGCGCTCGGGATGGGTCACTTTCCCGTGGGCGCCGGCACCGATGCCCAGATAATCCCCATAGGTCCAGTAGTTGAGGTTGTGCCGGGCGGGCTTGCCGGGCTGGCAGTAGGCGGACACCTCATACTGGCCGTAGCCCGCCTCGGCCAGCAGGGCTTCGCCGGCCTGCTGGATATCGGCCAGGGTATCCTCCACCGGCAACAGCGGTGGTGCACTGTAAAAATGGGTGTTGGGCTCGATGGTCAACTGGTACCAAGACAGGTGCTCGGGGGCCAGTTCAATGGCCTGCTGCAGGTCGGCACAGGCGGCCGCGGTGGTCTGCTCAGGTAGCCCGTGCATCAGGTCGAGGTTGATATTGTCGAAGCCGGCCTGGCGTGCCATGGCCACGGCGGCCAGCGCTTCATCGCGACCGTGAATACGTCCCAGCTTGTGTAATTGCTCGGCCTGGAAACTCTGCACCCCGATGGACAGCCGGTTCACCCCGGCGCGGCGATAGGCACTGAAGCGCGCCTGCTCGAAGGTGCCGGGGTTGGCTTCCAGGGTAATCTCCGCATCGGAGGCCAGCCCCACCGCCTGATCGACGGTTTCCAGAATCCGACCAATCGCCTCGGCGGAAAACAGGCTCGGCGTGCCGCCGCCGAAAAACACCGTCTGGATGGCGCGCCCCTGAGCCAAATCAGCCTCGGCGGCCAGGTCGGCCCCCAGGGCGGCGACATACTCTGCCTCGGGCAGGGAGTCACCGGCCTGGTGCGAGTTGAAATCGCAGTAGGGGCATTTGCGGACGCACCAGGGAATGTGAATGTAGAGCGAAAGCGGGGGGAGGCGCATGGCAATCCGGCGGTTCAGAAAAAACAGGCCGTTACTATAACATGACCTCCGTCTCCCTTACCTCCGCCGCTCTTGTCGTCTAGTCTGCCTCTCTGGTCGTCGTTGCCAGTGTCTGCCCGGAGGGCGCCAGGTGCTCATCCAGAAATGCCAGTACCTCCTCGATCAGCATCTGGCGCACCGGCTCCTCACCGTAACTGTGGCCAGTATCTTTCAGCGGCAGGTACTTCACCGGTTTGTTGGCCGCCTGCAGTTTTTCCAGCATCAGCTCTGATTGCTCAATCGGCACAATCTCGTCTTCTTCCCCGTGGACCAACAGCACCGGGGCGCTGATACCACTGGCGAAGTTGGCGGGCGAGTGAGCGGCCAAGCGCTCCGGGGTGAAGTAGTTTTTGGCGATAGAGCGAGAGAAGTATTCGATGACCCAGTGGTCTTCGCCCAGGTCCTTCTCTTCATGTTCCAGCATGGCGTTCAGGTCGCTGACCCCATGTATGGAAATGGCACAGCGATACAGATCGGGGGTAAAGGCTGCGCCCGCCAGGGCTGAGTAACCGCCGTAGCTGGCGCCGGCAATGCAGACCCGGTCCGGATCGATAAAGCCGACGTTGCTCAGGGCTTTTACCGCATCGGATACGTCATCCTGCATGGCTCGGCCCCACTCGCCCAGACCGGCCGCCCAATGCTCGTATCCGAAGCCGTAAGAGCCACGGAACTGGGGCTGAATGACGGCATAGCCACGGGCGGCAATCGACTGAACCAGCGCGTCGAATTCCTGGCGATCGTAAGATTCCGGCCCCCCGTGTGGTAGCACAACGGCGGGCAGGTTTTCCGGGTTGGCGGCGTGAACCCGCGGAATGGTCAGCAAGGTGGGAATGACCAATCCGTCCCGGGCTTTGAACTCAAAGGGTACCGAGGGTTGCACTTCGGCTTCGCTGATACCGGGATAGGCACTCAACAAAAAACGCACCGGTTGATCTTTCTGCGACAGGTAAAACTCGCCGGCGGTGGAGGGCCCCTCCAGATACAGCACCAGGTTGTTCAGCTCGGAGTCGGCGTTGACCACATAAAGGGAGTGACCCTTGAACTGTGCCTGAAGTTTGCTCACCCGATCATTCAGCACGGCATCAAAAAAGTGGTAGCTGGGGTTAAAGCCCGCGTAGGTGATGCCAATCGCGACCCGCTCGGCGTTGAGACGGACGTTGGCGATGTCGCTATCGTTGCGGTTGAGGTCGAGCCGTTCCTGCTTGCCACTGTTCAGGTTCAATCGGTAATACTCGAGTCGACCGGTATCCCAGTCCTCCTTGAGCATCACCAGTGATTGCTGATCCGGTGTTTCTCCGATAAACGAGGCCACGGTGCGCGGCGAGTTGTCCGAATAGATAACCCGCCAGTCATCGCCGTCACGCACCAGAATCTCGTGCTGATAGTCGTCTTCGTTGTAACGCTCCTGCGCCAGGACTTTTCCGTTGCGCCCGACGAACCAGTCCACGGTATAGGAGTGGCCATCTTCCAGGACCTTGGGATTGCGCGGTTTCTCAATATCGACTTCGAGCAGGGCGTAATCGGGTTGTCGATCGGTTTTGGAGCGGGGCACATAGGCGGGCATGTACAACTTCCGGCCGTCGTCGGAAATCCCGAGAATTCGCCCCAGGCCCTGCTGGCCGGCGTAGATGACATGGCCCGGGCGCAACAACTGTTCGATGTCGCCGGTCTCGACGTTCAACGCATAGGCGGTACTGATTTCGTTACGGCCCCGAAAGCCCATCAGACGGGTTTCCTTGGAGGCGACCATGATCAGGTATTGGTCGCTGACAAAATGCAGCCGACGCGGATCCATTTCCCCGACGTGGGCACCGGTGATGTTTTTTCCTTCCTTCAGGGAATGAACCAGAATCAGGTCTTTATCGCCATCCCGGGTACGAAACGCCAGCAGTTCACCGTTGGGCGAAATGGCGACCATTTCCCGGGAAGGGTCGACACCGTAGAGAGAGGCGAGCTGTTCCAACTCCGGTGAGTCTGCGGCGGTTGGAAGCGCAAGTAGGGCGAGCAAGGCGATAGAGCAGACCCTGAGTATGGAGAGAGCGTTGAACAGGAGTGAATCGGCGCGAGTGCCGGAGAGAGTTTTCATCATGAGTACAGCCCGTCCTTCTTGAGCAGATGTGAATGTCACGACGCCATTACGGTCGGCATCACGTCTACTGCTCCATGACGGGGCGCCTCAACCCTGGCGTTATTATTAGTACGACAATTGGGATTACGCCACAGGTTGGCGTGAATTTCAATTGCCAATTGTCCGTTTGCGTGCGGGGCGTCAGGACGCCCCGTTGGTCAGCCCGGCGAGCAGCGCCCGGGTGGCGATGGCCCGGTGGCTGATTTTGCCTTTTTCTTCTTTGCCCAGCTCCGCTGCGCTGCACTGACGTTCGAGGACCTGAAACAGAGGGTCGTAGCCAAAGCCGCCCTCACCCTTGGGTCCGGTGCGGATGCGCCCGCGCCACTGGCCCTGAGCGATCACCGGGGTGGGGTCTTCAGCGTGGCGCATCAACACCAGCACACAGTGATAGCAGGCGCCGCGCTCGGCCTCGGGGACGCCCTCGAGTTCCTGCAGCAAGCGAGCATTGTTATCGGCGTCGGTGGCCTTCGGGCCAGCGTAGCGAGCCGAGTAGATGCCGGGGCGGCCATCCAGAGCATCCACAGACAGACCTGAGTCATCGGCCAGGGCCGGCAGGCCGGTTTGGGCGCTGGCGTGGCGCGCTTTCAGGATGGCGTTCTCGACAAAGGTCAGGCCGGTTTCCTCGGCGCTGTCGAGTCCGAACTCGCCCTGGGAGAGGACCTGATAGCCGCAATCGGCGAGCAGTTGTTGAAACTCTTTCAGTTTGCCGGGGTTGCCACTGGCGAGTACCAGTTTCTGCATGCATGCTCCTCAGTGGATGGTGAAATTACTTTTCAATGTACAGCTTTTGGCTGAAGCGCAGTTCGAAGCTCTGCTCGGCGCCCTCGGGCTGAATGGTAATCCGGAAGTTGTACATCTCTTCATTGAGATGGCGCACCGGAGCGATGTAGTAAGTCGTGTCGCCTTCGCTGATCTCTTTGAACTCGAGGGTCTGGCTCTGTTGTAACAGATTGTTGGCGGTACCACTCAGTCTGGCGGGTAGGCCCAATCCTCCGTCGGCGCGGGCAATGCTGACGTTGACCAGGGCCCGGTCTTCACTGCGCACCAGATTGTGCACGCTGGCGATGTCGGGCAATACGAAGGTGCTGTTGAACACGCTGTAGTACACCTGGTAATCACCAAAGCGCTCCGAGCCACTCTGGGCATGGGTCAGGGGCGACAGTAGCAGCGCTAGCAGGGCGGTCAGGGACAGCAGGCGTGACATGTGGGTTCTCCGGCTTCGAATGACAAGGGTTCGGACGCGAGCACGACCAGGAGAAAGTTTACCTTACTCGATGGGTCTTTGGCATAAGGTTGGAATACAAAAAAACGGGGCCGTCTGGCCCCGTTATCGATGCGTGTTGGTCTGCTCCGTTTTAGGAGTCCTGTTCAATACGCGCTGTCAGCTCCGCCTCAATCTGGCTGCGCAGCTCTTCGCTCTGACCGGCCTGGTTGGCGATCTGCTGGTACTCAGAGATGGACAGACCGGAATCGCTCACTGCTTCCTGCATCTTGGTCTGGGCTTCCTGCTGCAGTTCGGTGGCTTTCTCGGGATCTTCCACCGCCTGAAGCTTCTGAGTGTACTCCTGGTTGATGCCCTGAACCGCCATGTAGGCGTCCACGAAGCTTTCCACCTGGTTTTCGCTTACGTCCATTGCTTGAGCCTGAGGCTGGGCCTGCGGGGCTTGCGCTTCGCCCTGGGCGGAAACGGTCGCTGCACCGAACAGCAGACCAACAGACGCCAGCAGAGCGAGTACGGGATGTTTGATGGTACGCATAAGTTTCTCCTCACAGTGAAACAGAGTGTGGGTTTTCAAAAACCCGTTAGTTGTGTTGCGTACCCGGGTTTATCGCAACGCCCGTGCCAGAAGTCCAAAAAATTTATAACGCTTTGATTTGTATGGGTTTTGTTTAGGTTGCGGCCTGCTGTGTGTGGACTGGGTCACTGTGCCCCTTCGCTCATGTGCCAATTTGACTCACCCTTGAGTGTGTCGGATGGGCGCAAGCTGCTCAGAGAGGCAAATTCACGCGTCGGTTTCCAGCCAGCGGTAGAGGGTGCGGCGACCGATGTTGAGAATATCGGCGGCGCGCTTTTTGTTGCCGTCCACCTGATCGAGCACATAGTGGATGTAACTGCGCTCCACTGCATCCAGCGACACCAGCTCGCCCTCGCCGGTGGGGGGCTGCCAAGAGTCGCCGGAGGCGGGCTCCGGGGTTGGCGTGGCCTGGTGAATCCGCTCGGGCAGGTGTTCGGGCCCGATCAGGCGCTCCGAGCAGAAAGTGACCGCACGTTCGATGATATTGGACAGCTCGCGCACATTGCCCGGGAAGGGGTAGCGCTTGAGCAGGTTGAGCGCCTCGCCACTCAGGCTGTCCACCGGTTGCTGACGGCGCTGGTTGAACTGGTGCACCATGTGCGCGATAAGCCGCTCCAGGTCATCGCCGCGTTGGCGCAGTGGCGGCACTTCGATGGTGAAGGTTTCCAGCCGGTAGTAGAGATCCTCCCGAAAGCGCCCCTCGCTGACCTCATCGGGCAGCTCCCGGTTGGTGGCGGCGATGATGCGCACGTTCAGGTCCTGTTCGGTGTTGCTGCCCACTGGCCGCACCCGACCGTCCTGCAGTACCCGCAGCAGGCTCGATTGCATCTCCATGGGCATTTCGCCGATCTCATCGAGCATCAGGGTGCCGCCGTCGGCGGCAGCGAACAGGCCGCGCCGGGCCTTGCTGGCGCCGGTAAAGGCGCCGGCGGCATGGCCGAACAGTTCACTTTCCAGCAGGTTGGCGGCAATGCCGCCGCAGTTGAGCGCAATGAATGGGCCATCCCGACGATCGCTTTCCCGGTGAATGGCGCGGGCTACCAGCTCCTTGCCCACGCCACTCTCTCCGGTCACCAGCACCGGGCCGCCGGCCTGGGCTACCTGCTGTATCTGGGTGAACAGTTGGCGCATGCGCGGGCTGCGCCCGATCATGCCGTGAAACTCGCCCTGATCCAGCAGGCGCCGATAGTAGCTCAGCTCCTGCTCCAACTGTTGGCGCTGTAGAGTGCGGGTGATGGACAGGGTGAAGTGGTCCAGGTCCAGGGGTTTGGTCAGAAAGTCATCGGCGCCGCGTTTGAGGGCATCCACCGCCTGATCGATGGTGCCAAAGGCGGTGATGGCGATAAAACTCGGGCGGACGGGCAACTGACGCAACTCTTCGAGCAGGTCCAGACCGTTGCCATCGGGCAGATGCAGGTCGCTGACCACCAGTTTGGGCGCCTCCTCGCTCAGCCACTGCCGGGCGCTGGCCAGATCCCCCTTGCCGGCACAGCGGTGACCGGCATCGGTGAGCTCTTCCAGCAACAATTGACGCAAGTCCGGGTCATCCTCGATCACCAGAATGTCCACGGGAGCGGCACTGGGGGCGTCAGGCATTGGGAGTTACCTCAGGTGCGTTCAGGGCGGACGGCGAGTCGGCCGGGGGCTGAAAGGGGATGGTCAGATCAAAGCGGGCCCCGCCGAGCTCGCTGGTGCCGATGTCGATACGGCCACCGTGCTCGGTGACCACGGCGTTGACCACTGCCAGCCCGAGCCCGGTGCCGACCCCCACTGGCTTGGTGGTGACAAAGGGTTCGAGCAGCTGTTCGCGTATCGAGGGGTCGATGCCCGGGCCGTTGTCCTCCACCACGAGCTGCACGGCGTCGGCCGTGCAGTGCCAACTCAGCCGGACGAGGCCGTTGGGGGTGGCCTGCACGGCGTTGCGCAGCAGGTTGATCAGTGCCTGCTCCAGGCGCAGGCGATCGGCATTGAGTGCGGGGCAGGGGGCCTCGGACGCCTGAACCTGGATGTCGACCACCTGTTTGCGACGCTCCTCTTCCACCTGCTGCAGGGAGGATTGCATCAGATCGGTCAAGCGGACTTCCCGGTGCTCGGGGGTCACCGGGCGGGCAAAATCCATCAGCTGGCGGATGATCCGCTCCATGCGCTGCAGCTGCTGGCGGATGTCCTGCAGGGTTTTGGCATCCTCGGGGGTTGCTCGGCGCAGGGCGCGCTGGGCCTTACCGTCGGCCACGCTCAAGGGGGTGCCCAACTCGTGCGCGACCCCAGCGGCAAAACGTCCGATGGCGGCCAGTTTTTCGGCTTGGTGTAGCTGGTGTTTGAGTTGGTATTCCCGTTCCCGACGAGTGGTGATTTCCCGCTCGGAGGCGACGATGCTGTCGAGCATCCGATTGATGCCTTCGGACAGGAAGCGCAGCTCGGTGGGGCCCTCGGTATCCAGGCGATGGTCCCGGCGGCCGCTGGCGACGGTGGCCATACCGCTCCCCATGGACTGGATGTGGCGACCAATGGCGCGTTGATAGCCGATCCACACCAGAATCAGCACCAGCAGGGCCGAACCGGCCAGAATGCTGATCGCCCGGGTACGGAAGGCGCGAATCTGTTGGACGAAGTCGCTGCCTCGCCGGGTGACCTGGAGTAACCCGTGGATCCGCCCCCCACTGTCGGTCAGGGGCATGAAGTAGGAAAATACCGCCTCACCACCGATTTCCTCAAAGGCGCTCTGCTCGCTGCCCCGGGAGGCGAGGCTGGCGGCCTCAATGTCCTGTACCTGTACGTTGCTCGGGCCCTGGGCGGTGATGCGGTTGCCCTGCTCGTCGTAGACATAGACGCCGTACACCCGACCGATATCCCCCGCCGAGGTCACGGTTCGACGCAGGGTTTCCTCGTGGCCATTTTCCAGTGCGTAGCTCAGGGGGCGGCGAATGGAGCGGGCGATCAGCTCGATTTCCTCCTCCATATCGGTTTCCGCTGTCTGCTCCAGTTGGCGCAGGCTGAAGCCGGCGGTGGTGATCATGATCAACAGAAAGGGCGCGAGCACAAACGCCAGCAGCGCGGTGCGGATGTTGTACAGACCGAAGGGCTGTCGCAATCCCATGGAGGCTGACTCCCGGTTTGGGGGTGGCTGAAGCGAAGACCGGTCTACTGACCGGCCCGGTCACCGAGGCGCAGGTGGTAAATCGCGGTCTCGCCAAACAGGTTGGGCGATACATCCTTGAGAAAGTTCGGCGACGCTTCGTTGACCACCTGGCGGTGCAGCACGGTGATGCCTTTGTCCCGGCAGAGCACCTCGAAATCCCGGAAGGTGCAGAAATGGATGTTGGGGGTATCGTACCACTCGAAGGGCAGCAGGTCGGACACCGGCATGCGGCCACGCACCGCCAGGTGCCAACGGGCTTTCCAGTGGCCAAAGTTGGGGAAGGTGACGATGCACTCCTTGCCCACCCGGAGCATTTCATCCAGCACTTTATGGGGGTAGTGCATGGTCTGGATGGCCTGAGCCATGATCACGGTATCGAAGCTCTGGTCGGCGAAATTGCCCAGGCCGTCATCCAGGTTCTGCTCAATGACGTTCAGGCCCTTGTCGATGCAGGCGTTGATCTGGTCGGCGCCGATCTCCAGGCCGTAGCCGGAGGTGTTCTTGGTCTCCTGCAGATATTTGAGCAGGGTGCCGTCGCCGCAGCCCAGGTCGAGAATGCGGCTGCCCTCGGCAATCCAGTGCTGAATTTCGGTCTGGTCGAGTCGCATGGGGGCTCCGTTCATGCCTTGGCCTCCTGACGCTGCGCGTCCCGGGCCACGCCCGCCATATAGCGGGTGAAGGCCTCCCGGTAGCGTTCGCTGGGCAGCAGGAAGGCATCGTGGCCGTAGGGCGAATCAATGGCAGTGTAGGTGACCGGCTGGCGGGCGCCGAGCAGGGCGTCGACAATTTCCCGGGAGCGCTGAGGCGAGAAGCGCCAGTCGCTGCTGAAGGACACCACAAAAAACCGGCAGCGGGCCTCGGCAAAAGCCTGGACCGGATTGTCGTCGTATTCCCGGGCCAGGTCGAAGTAATCCAGCGCCCGGGTAATCAGAATATAGCTGTTGGCATCGAAGTTATTGGCAAAGCTGTCGCCCTGGTAGCGCAGATAGCTCTCCACCTGAAACTCCACCGGATCGTGCTGACCGCGCACAAAGCTGCCGCTGCGCAATTCCCGACCGAATTTCTCGCCCATGGCGTGATCGGACAGATAGGTGATATGGCCAATCATACGCGCCACCGCCAGCCCGCTGCGGGGCAGGGTGTTGTGCTCCAGATAGCGCCCGTCAAGGAAGTTCGGGTCGGACATGATCGCCTGCCGGGCGGTTTCGTTGAAGGCAATGTTCTGGGCGCTCAGCTTCATTGCCGAGGCGATCACTACCGCGTGACCCAATCGGTCCGGATACTCCAGAGCCCAGCGCATCACCTGCATGCCGCCGAGACTACCGCCGACGATGGCGGCCCAGCGTTCAATGCCCAGCGCATCGGATAAACGGGCCTGACTCTCGACCCAGTCACGTACCCGCAGCATGGGAAAATCCGGTCCCCAGGGCTTGCCGGTGGCCGGGTTGGTGCTGCGCGGGCCGGTGGAGCCGCTGCAGCCGCCGAGGTTGTTGGGGCAGACCACAAAAAACTTGTTGGTGTCGATGGCTTTGCCCGGGCCGATGTAGTTGTCCCACCAGCCGGGTTTGCGATCGTCCATGCTGTGGTAGCCGGCGGCGTGATGGTTGCCGGACAGGGCGTGACAGATCAGTACCGCATTGGAGCGGTCGTCGTTGAGGGTGCCATAGGTCTCGTACACCAGCTCGTAGCGCTCGAGCGTGGTGCCACAGGCCAGCGTGAGCGGCTCAGTGAACTCCAGAGTCTGGGGGGTGACCAGACCCACCGAGTCGTCGGGCAGGGTGTCGGGCATTGGCAATCTCAGTCCTGGATGGAGAGTAAACCCGCAAGTCTAAGGTTGCGCCGGGAATGCTGCAAGCGATGCGGTCCGGATCAGGGGGCGGTCTGAGCCGCCCGGGGGCGGTGCAGGGGAACCACCGTGGCCTGATGCTCCGGTTGATTCATGGCGGGTTGGGTCTGCTCGCGCACCGCCTGGAGGTCTGCCAGGGCGCGCTCCATCTGGTCGATATTGTCGCGCAGGGTGCTCACCTGCTGAGCCTGGTCCTGTTGTTCCCGGCGCATGCGGGTCAGGCGCAACATATGGTGTTCGAGCAACTGCCGTTGATACTGGTTACGCTGAAACAGCGGCACCAGGGCCTGTTTCAGCCAGTGATCAATGATGTTGTAGAGCTGATGCCATAGCGTCCGGGCCTCCTGGACGAGGGTGCTGACAAAACGCTGAATCAGTGGCCCCTTGAGGCTCAACAGACTGTCCAGCGAGGCGCGGAACTGGTCGGCCTGATGGTGCAGTTGGCGCAACTGCCGGCGTTGGTCCGCGAGGTCCAGCCGGTAGTTGGCTGGGGTCTGGTCGGCGTCAATGGCATGCTCGGGGCGCTGGTAAATGGAGTCCAGTACCCGGTTGGTACGCTCCACTTCTCGCTCCAGGTGGCCCATCTGGTGGTCCAGCCAATCGAACAGGTGTGCCATGGAGCGGGACAACCCCAGGGTGGTCCAGCTGTTGGTCAGTTTCTGGTGGGTGTGGTCGATTTCCCGGGCCAGCCGCTCCGGGCTGATGACCTGGATGAGGGACGGTCGCTGCTTGTCCAGCAGCATCTGACTGGTGCGCAGCGACAGTGACTGTTTGTGGTACTGGCGATGTTTCTGGCGGATGGCCTCGCGCCGCTCGTTGAGCAGGGCATCGCTCTGCGCCCGATCGCCGGTGCGTATCAGCAACAGCTCCTGTTGGGCGTCTGCGATCCGGCCCTTGAGGCTGTGGTAGACGTTGTCGATCATGCTCTGGCTGTCGGTGATCAGGCGTTGGCCGGCCAGTTGCTGACGACTGCGGGCCACTGTCTCCCCGAGGGCCTTTTCCAGGTGACCAAAACCGCTGCGCTCAAGACGCTCGGCGTCGTCGCGGGCGCGGGCCAGCAGTGCCTGCTTGGCCGACAGGGGTAGGACCTGTTCGGGCTCCAGGGCCAATTGGCGGGCGGTCAGTTGGCGGAGTTGCTCCACCGCCTGAGCCACCTGCTCCGGTGGCTGGAGATCATCCCACAGGCTGTCGACTTTGTTGAGCAGGGTAAGCACGGCGCTGCCGCGCTGCTGGCGAAGCCCCTGAATATGATCGCGCCACAGGGTCATGTCGCTGGCGGTCAGACCGGCGTCAGCCGACAGCAGAAACACTATGGCCTGGGCCTGGGGCAACACCTTGAGGGTCAGTTCGGGTTCGTTGCCCAGGGCGTTGAGCCCCGGGGTGTCGATGATCCGCAGGCCGCGGCGCAACAGCGGATGATCAAGGCTGATCATGGCGTGGCGCCAGCGAGGGATGGCTACCTGTCCCTGGTCGTTGCGCTCACTGCTCTCATCGGGACAGAAGCCGAGTGCCCGGGCCTCATCGTCGCTGACCCAGTGGCTGGCGGAGACCTGATCGAGGGTGGCGCGCAGCGTTTCCGGTGTCTTGGGGTCCAGGGGCAGGGTCACCCAGTTGCGGGGAATCCGTTTGAAACGCTCCAGGCTGGCCTGGCTGCGTCGGGTCTCGATGGGCAGCAGGCGCAGGCAGTTGGGCCGGTCCGGATCGCAGTATATTTCGGTGGGGCACATGGTGGTGCGGCCCGGGTGGGAGGGCAGAATCCGCTGTTTGCGCTCGTCCATCAACAGGGCGTTGATCAGCTCGGTTTTACCCCGGGAGAACTCCCCGACGCATACCAGGGTGAAGTCATTGCTGCCCAGTAACTGGCGGGCCTGAACCAGGCACTGACGCACCTCATCGCTGACCAGGCCGTGGGTCTGGACCCAGTGTTCAAAGCGACGCAGCCGCTGGCTCAAATCCTGACGCCAGAGGTGGTAGTGACTCATGTGACGGTACAGCGCTCGGGTGTCCATAGTGGCCCTGTGTCCTGAGTGGTTTTGAGCGATGGTGTTATGGGCCGGTATTGGACTACGTCCGGGCACTCGATACCAAGGAAATTTGGTCTGAGCGGCCGATCGCGCGGACAAGCGGTTGTCCGCAGCGATAGCCGGGAGCTTACATTCCGATGACCAGGCCTCCGGGCATGCCCACACTCTGCCCCAGAGCCGGCACCAGGTATCGATTGAGGATGTGCAGGACCATGAAAGCGAAAATCGGAGTGATATCGATGCCGCCGAGCGGGGGAATCAGTTTCTGGAAGGGGGCCATGACCGGAGCCACCAACTGGCGCACCAGAATCAGTGCCGGATGCTGACTGAAGGGGGCGACCCAGCTGGCGATGATGGAGATGATCAGGCACCAGAAGTAGATCGACAGGACCACAGACAGAAGACCGATGGCGGACCAGGCGATGGTGTAGAGCGGGTTGAGAAAGCCGAGACCGGCGATGACCAGCACCAGCTGGATCAATAACCACTGAACCGCCAGCGCTAATACCAGCGCCGCCAGATCAACGCCGAAAAAACCGGGAATCACCTTGCGCAGGGGCATCAACAGCGGGTTGGTGGCCTTGGCGACGAACTGGGAAATGGGGTTGTAAAAGTCCGCCCGCACCATCTGGAACAGGAAACGCAGGATCACCAGCATCAGGTACAGCGAGCCCAGGGTGCGAATGATGTAAATGGCAATTTCAGCCGAGGTGGACATGGTGTTTCCTCTTGTCGGTCGGGTTCCGCGGTGCGGGTCGGTTACTGTCCCAGGGCCTTGGCCAGGCTGACCGAGCGCTCGGCGCAGGCGGTCATGGCGCGCTGGAAGGTGTCGCGCAGGCCGTCTCGTTCGAATGATTCAATGGCGGCTTCGGTGGTGCCGCCCGGTGACATGACCCGACGGCGCAGCTCGTCCACACCCACATCGCTGGTGCGGGCCAGGGTGGCGGCGCCCAGGGCGGTCTGCAGAGTCAGTTCAGTGGCGGCCTCCCGGGTCAATCCCTGCTGAACGCCGGCGTCGATCATGGCCTCCATGACCAGGAAAAAGTAGGCGGGGCCGGAGCCTGAGACGGCGGTCACCGCATCCATCAACGGCTCATCGTCCAGCCACTGGACCGTTCCGACGGCCCCCATAATCTGCTCCGCCTGCTCGCGTTGAGCGCCGCTGGTATGGCGGTTCGCATGCAGGCCGCTGGCTCCGGTTTTGACCAGGGCCGGTGTGTTGGGCATGCAGCGCACGATCGCCTGGTCCTCGCCCAGCCAGCGACTCAGGCTGGCCCCGTCAATACCGGCGGCGATGGAAATCAGCAGCGGATGGTGGGCCAGGCTCGGCCGCAGGGCTTCGGTGACGGTTTTCATCACCTGGGGTTTGACCGCGAGCACCACCACCTCGGCCCATTCGGCCACCGCGGCGTTGTCGCCCGTGCCGATACCGAAATCGCGGCTGAGCTGCTCCAGGGCGTCGTGGTTCAGGTCACTGGCCCGGATGCGCTCGGCGGGGTAGCCTTCCTGCACCAGGCCGCCAATGATGCTGCGGGCCATATTGCCGGCGCCGATAAAGGCCAGCTGGGGGTGTTGGGTGTTGCTCATAGTCATTCCTGTTGGTTCGGTATTAGCTTCGAGGGCCAAAAATATCGGTGCCGACCCGTACCAGGGTGGCGCCCTCGGCGACCGCCGCTTCGAGGTCCGCGGACATGCCCATGGACAGGGTATCCAGCGCGAGCCCCTGGGCCCGCAGGTCCTCCAGTGCCTGCCGCAGTCGAGCCAGGCTGGCACGCTGGGCCGCCTGCTCCTCCCTTGGAGCTGGAATCGCCATCAGGCCTCGCAGGCTCAGATTGGGTAGCTGGCTGACTTTCAAGGCCAGCTCGGGCAGTGCTTGCAGGCTGACTCCGGCCTTGCTGTCTTCCGCATCGAGGTTCACCTGCAGGCAGATATTCAGGTGGCCGAGCTGGGCGGGACGCTGGTCGTTCAGGCGCTGGGCAATCTTGAGCCGATCCACACTGTGCACCCAATCAAAATGCTCGGCGATATCCCGGGTCTTGTTGGACTGAATCGGGCCGATAAAATGCCACTCTATGTCGGGTAAGTGCGCCAGGGCCTCCTGCTTGGGCAGCGCCTCCTGCAGGTAGTTTTCCCCGAAGCGGCGCTGTCCCGCCTGGTAAGCGGCTTCCAGCGCCTCGGCGGGCTGGGTTTTGCTGACTGCGACCAGCTTCACAAACTGGGGGTGACGACCGGCGGCTTCGGCGGCCGCAGTCAGGCGGGCGGTGACATTGTGGAGCTTCTCGTCTATCTTTGGCATATCTGTCCCGGTGGGGGTTGTTGGCCTGAGCGCTCTTTTCCCGCCCGGCCCCTCAGTGGCCACTGAAACCACAGAAACACAAATAAGGTAGCAGTATGGATATTACGGAACTTCTGGCCTTCAGCGCTAAACAGGGCGCTTCAGACTTGCACCTCTCCGCGGGCCTGCCCCCCATGATCCGGGTGGACGGCGATGTACGGCGGATCAACCTGCCTCCGATGGAGCACAAGCAGGTGCATAGTTTGATCTACGAAATAATGAATGACAAGCAGCGCAAGGACTTTGAAGAATTCCTGGAAACCGACTTCTCCTTTGAGGTGCCCGGCGTGGCCCGTTTCCGGGTGAACGCCTTCAATCAGAACCGCGGTGCCGGCGCGGTGTTCCGGACCATTCCTTCCAAAGTGTTGACCATGGAAGAGCTCGGTATGGGCAGTGTGTTCCGCGATATCTGTGCGGTGCCCCGGGGGCTGGTGTTGGTGACCGGCCCGACCGGTTCGGGTAAGTCCACCACGCTGGCAGCGATGATGGACTACATCAACGACAACAAATACGAACACATCCTGACCATTGAGGACCCGATCGAATTTGTCCACGAGAGCAAGAAGTGCCTGGTCAACCAGCGCGAAGTGCACCGGGACACTCACGGCTTCTCGGAAGCGCTTCGCTCGGCGCTGCGGGAAGACCCGGACATCATTCTGGTGGGCGAACTTCGGGACCTGGAAACCATCCGCCTGGCACTGACCGCGGCGGAAACCGGTCACCTGGTATTCGGCACCCTGCACACCACCTCGGCGGCCAAGACCATTGACCGGGTGGTGGATGTGTTCCCGGCCAACGAGAAGGCCATGGTCCGTTCCATGTTGTCCGAGTCGTTGCAGGCAGTCATTTCCCAGACGCTGCTCAAGAAAAACGGCGGCGGCCGGGTGGCGGCCCACGAAATCATGCGGGGTACCTCCGCCATCCGCAACCTGATCCGTGAAGACAAGGTGGCGCAGATGTACTCGGCCATTCAGACCGGTGCTTCCCTGGGCATGCAGACCATGGACCAGTGCCTGGCCGATCTGGTGGCGCGTCGGTTGGTCAATCGCGACGTGGCCCGGGAAAAAGCCAAGATGCCGGAAAACTTCTAGATAATTACGGGACACCGCTATGGATTTTGATCGCTTATTGTCGCTGATGGTCGAGAAAGGGGCCTCAGATCTTTTTATTACCGCCGGCGTTCCGCCGTCGATCAAGGTGAATGGCAAGCTGGTTCCGGCCACCGCCTCGCCGCTGCCTCCGGAGAAAGCTCGGGAGGTAGTGTTGGGGGT
This sequence comes from Marinimicrobium koreense, assembly GCF_003762925.1. Taxonomy (NCBI): domain Bacteria; kingdom Pseudomonadati; phylum Pseudomonadota; class Gammaproteobacteria; order Cellvibrionales; family Cellvibrionaceae; genus Marinimicrobium; species Marinimicrobium koreense. The sequence goes on along the minus strand of NZ_RJUK01000001.1, from coordinate 2,371,489 downwards.
AATGAACGAGAAGCAGCGCCGGGAATTTCTCGAGCAGAAAGAGCTCAACTTTGCTATCAGCGCCCGGGGTATCGGCCGCTTCCGGGCGAGCGCGTTCTATCAACGCAACCTGGCGGGTATGGTACTGCGCCGCATTGAAACCACCATTCCGGAAATCGATGACCTGGGCCTGCCGGACATCATCAAGGATCTGGCCATGACCAAACGGGGGCTGATCCTGTTTGTGGGGGCGACCGGCACCGGTAAGTCAACCTCGCTTGCCTCGATGATCGGTCACCGCAATCGCAACAGCAAAGGCCATATCATTTCCATCGAAGACCCGATCGAATTCATTCATCAACACCAGGGCTGCATCATCACCCAGCGGGAAGTGGGCATTGATACCGAGTCCTTCGAGACCGCGCTGAAGAACACTCTGCGTCAGGCGCCGGACGTGATTCTGATTGGTGAGGTCCGTACCCGGGAAACCATGGAGCACGCCATTGCCTTCGCCGAAACCGGCCACCTGTGCCTGGCGACCCTGCACGCCAACAATGCCAACCAGGCACTGGACCGGATCATTCACTTTTTTCCGGCGGACCGGCACCGGCAGTTGTGGATGGACCTGTCCCTGAATCTGCGCGGCATCGTGGCTCAGCAATTGATCCCGACACCGGATGGTCAGGGCCGTCGGGCTTGCCTCGAGGTGCTGCTGAATACGCCGCTGGCGTCGGATCTGATTCGCAAAGGGGAGGTCAGTGAGCTCAAGGAGCTGATGAAAAAGTCCACCGAACTGGGTATGCAGACTTTCGATCAGGCGCTGTACGAGCTTTATGACGCCGGGGAAATCACCTACGAGGACGCCCTGGCCCATGCCGATTCGCCCAACGATCTGCGGTTGTTGATCAAGCTCGGCTCGGAAACGGATGCCACTTATCTGTCCCATGCCGCCGACGAGCTGTCGATTGAAGACGACGGCTCCGAAGATCGGGGACGGGTGTTTTAAGCACCCGGTAACGGTTTAAGAGGCCCGTAGCGGTTTAGAAAGCCTTCTAGCGGTTTAAAAAGGTTTCCACGATCAGGCGCGCGGCGATGGAGTCCACGGGGTTTTTGCCATAATCCCGGGATCCGCCGCGGGCCATGACCTCGCCTTTGGCTTCGAAGCTCGACAGGCGCTCGTCGACCATTTCCACCGCCACACCAAACCGACCGTGAATCCGGTTGGCAAATTTTCGTGCCCGGGCGGACAGCTCGCTTTCGGTGCCATCCATATTCAGCGGCAAACCCACCAGTACCAGCTCCGGTTGCCACTCCCGGAGCAGGGCTTCCACTTCGGACCAGTCGGGTACGCCATCGCGGGCTCTCAACGGGGGCTGTGACGTGGCGGTGCCGGTCAGCGTCTGGCCGGTGGCCGTCCCGATATTCTTCAGGCCGTAATCGAAACCCAGTAACTGCACGTCAGGCGTGGCCGGCGGTGGCGGAAATCAGGTTGAGGTCGAACCCCAGATGGTTCGCGGCGGCGGCCCAGCGTTGTTCGCTGGGCGTGTGGAACAGGATGTGGCGGTCGGCGGGCATGGTCAGCCAGGCGTTAGCGGCAATTTCGTCCTCCAGCTGTCCAGCTTCCCAGCCGGCATAGCCGAGAGCGATGATGAAGTTCTCGGGTCCGCGCCCCTCGGCCAGGGCCTCGAGGATGTCTCTGGAGGCGCTGAGGCTGACATCGTCGGCCACCGAGAGGGTCGACTGCCAGCGGCTGGTATCGTTGTGGACCACAAAGCCGCGCTCTACCTGAACCGGGCCTCCGGCCAGCACAGTGCGGTCGCCGAGGCGCTGCTCATCCCCCAGCTCCAATTGGCTGAAGATATCGCCCAGCGTCAGGGGCATGGCGTTATTGAGTACCAGCCCCATGGCGCCCTCGTCGCTGTGCTCACAGATGTAGGTGATGCTGTGCGCGAAGTTGCGATCGAGCATGCCGGGCATGGCGATCAGGAAGTGGTCGCGCAGGCTGCCGGCGGTCAGGGCTTTTTCAGTGTCTGCAGGGCTTTTTTCGTTCATACCTGAATTATGGGGGAAACCACTGGGAAAACAAGCGCGCGGACCAAGAAAATCTGCGGCTAGTCCGCGGAGGTTGAAAGCCCGGCGATCTCGAAATTCCAGGTGCGGATGATTTCCAGGCGATCGTATTCCTGACGAATTTCCGGTGGGAAACTGCTGAAGGGGGCGGCGAGGTGCACGATCTGCACCGCGGCCTGGTCCAGTAATCGGTGGCCGGAGGAGTGCAGCACTTCGACCTCGTGAATGGTGCCATCCGGGTTGATGGCGACGGACAGGCGCAGGCTGCCGGTGATCCGGCGGTTAAGCGCTTCCTGGGGGTAGTGGCGGTTGCCGGTGCGCTCGATCTTTTGCCCCCACTCGTGCAGGTAGCGCGCGTCGAAGGCAGCGCGGGTGGCGACCGAGGTGAGGCGCCGGATGCGCGGACGCTTGGCATACTCCTGGCGCTGACGGTCCAACTTGGCCTGCAGACTGGCAATTTCCTGGCTCAGCATCGGCTGCTCTTCAACCTGGCCTTCGCGCTGTTCCTGCTGCTCCTGAGGGTCGGCATCTTCCGGGCTGGGCTGCTGGCGCTCCGCTCGGCTGGTGGTGGTCACAACGGCGTCATCCCGTCGCTCTCGGGCGGTGCTGGCCTGAACCTGTGGGGTGGGGTTGATGTCCCGCACCTGGGTGTCGGCAAACTCCGCTTCCTGCTCGGTGGTGAGCTGGCGTGCCTGCTCTTCGGTGCCGCTGGCCTGTTGGTTGTGCTGTGCCAGGTAATCCGCCTCTTCCGGAGCCCGACTATCCTGGTGGTTGGCCAGGGTCACATCCAGAGTGGGAGCGGCCTGACCGCGCTCGGGCAGGGTGAAAGACACCCCGAAGATCAGAAGCGCATGGACGGCCAGGGCCAGAAACAGGGTAAAGCTCAGCCGATCACCCGTATCCACGGTGTTGTCGGGGAGCGTGTCCTCGGGGCGGTTTTGACTCATAGTAATGGTACGGCAGCTCGTTCAGCAGTAGCGATCAGGGCAGGCGTCGCTCAATAGCGTCCATCAGTCGGGCCCCGATCCGGGTGTCAAACGCCTTGTCAATCTCCCGCACGCAGGTCGGGCTGGTGACATTGATCTCGGTCAGGTAGTCGCCGATGACGTCCAGTCCGACAAAGAGTAACCCTTTTTCCCTGAGCGTGGGTGCGACCTGCGCCACAATCCAGCGATCCCGGTCGGTCAGGGGTTGGGCGACGCCCCGCCCGCCGGCGGCCAGGTTGCCCCGGGTTTCGCCGCTCGCTGGGATTCGCGCCAGGCTGTAGGGCACGGCTTCGCCGTCAACCACCAGAATGCGCTTGTCGCCTTCGGTGATAGCTGGCAGGTAGCGCTGAGCCATCACCATCTGGGTGCCAAAATCGGTGAGGGTCTCCAGAATCACACTGACGTTGGGATCATCGGCTTTGCAGCGGAAAATACGGCTGCCTCCCATGCCATCCAGAGGCTTGAAAATGACGTCTTCCTGATCCCGGTGGAATTGGCGCAGCCGCGCCGGGTCCCGGCTCACGATCAGTGGCGGGCAGCACTGGGGGAATTGGGTGGCGAAGATCTTCTCGTTACAGTCACGCAGGCTCTGAGGGTCGTTGACCACCAGGCTACCCTCGCGCTGGGCGGCTTCCAGAATGTAGGTGCTGTAGGTGAACTCGTTATCAAAGGGCGGATCCTTGCGCATCAGCAAGACATCCAGCTCCCCCAGGGGGTGGTCTTGCCGGGGCCCGAGCTCAAACCAGTGGGTCTCGTCGTCCATTACCAGCAGCGGTCGGGTGCTTGCACGAGCCTGTCCCTTGTCCAGGTAGAGATCGGACTGCTCCATGTAATGAAGGTCCCAGCCGCGCTCCTGGGCCGCCAGCAGCAGGGCCAAGGTGGTGTCCTTATAGAAGGTAATCTGGTCGATGGGGTCCATGATCACGCCGAGAGAGAGGGTCATACAAACGTTTTCCGGATGAGAGTGGGAGGGGTGGCCTTGTTGCCGCCTGCCGTTTTGCGCGCTAAAGTTAAGCCCTCGGGCGGTAGAACGCAAGCTCGGCCGCTGAATGTCACAGTATTGGTTAGGGCGCGGGCTGTCGCCAAAATAAGACTAAAGCATAATAAATCGGGTTCACTAACGAAAATCTTATATATTCAGTTGGTTATAGATATACCTTAAAAACTGTGTTAAAAGTTCGTTTTAACTGTACCACCTGCTCACGTGAAGCGCTTATCCCGGCTGGCGGGTGCAATGTGTGACTTGCGTCACAAAAACGTGGCAAACATAACAATGACTGCAGTGCTGAACCGTCCGATAGCCTCGGGCGTATAGGCGATGCGGCAACGAGGCTAAGGTCAGAAAGTATGGACGTAAGTTTGGAAAGCCTGAAAGTCATGGTGATCGACGACAGTAAAACGATCCGTCGAACCGCCGAAACCCTGCTCAAAAAAGCCGGCTGCACGGTGGTGACAGCGACGGATGGTTTTGACGCTCTGGCCAAAATCGCCGACACCCGCCCGGATATCATTTTCGTTGACATCATGATGCCGCGTCTTGATGGCTATCAGACCTGCGCACTGATCAAAAATAACAGCGACTTCAAGCGCACCCCGGTGATTATGCTATCCAGTAAGGACGGTCTGTTCGACAAGGCCAAAGGCCGCATTGTCGGTTCGGATCAGTACCTGACCAAGCCATTCAGCAAAAGCGAGCTGCTGGGCGCCATCGAAGCACATGTGAAGCAAGCAGAAGCGTCTTGAGTATATGGCGCAACAGATGCGCTGACGATCTCGGGCGAGGCAGCGCCATCGCCTGAATAACGACAACAATGTAATTTATAACTGACTGATCAATTTGGGGATACTATGGCCAGAGTACTTATCATCGACGACTCTCCCACCGAAATTTACAAATTGAGCTCCATGCTGGAAAAGCAGGGTCACGAAGCCCTGACGGCAGAAACCGGTGAGGCCGGTATCTCCCTGGCCAAGAAAGAGCTGCCCGATGTGGTATTGATGGATATTGTCATGCCCGGCTTGAACGGATTCCAGGCCACCCGCCAGCTCACCAAAGCACCGGAAACCGCTCATATTCCGGTTATTATCGTGACCACCAAAGATCAGCAGACCGACCGGGTCTGGGGAATGCGCCAAGGCGCTCGGGACTTTCTGGTCAAGCCGGTGACCGCGGAGACCCTCAACGCCGCCATCGCCAAAGTGACTCAGTAAGAAGGATGACCGGACACAACGAGACAGGCGGTAACCATGTCTGATTCCCAGACAGCCTTTGACTCCCTGGTAGACTTGGCCCAACGCAGTCGCAGTGCGGCGCGGGGTCTGCCGGCACAACTCGATATCCGCCCCCACTGGAGTGGCATCGGGTTCATGTTGATGGGGCAGCGCTTTGCCGTACCGATGGGCGAAATTTCGGAAATGCTGGAGATCCCACCTTATACCCACCTTCCCGGCGTTCAGTCCTGGGTGCGCGGTGTCGCCAACGTTCGCGGCCGCTTGCTGCCGCTGTTTGATCTCGCAGCATTCTTCGGGGCCCAACTGAGCGGAGGGCGCAAGCAGCGGCGGGTGTTGGTGCTGGAGACCGAGGCGCTGTACAGCGGGCTGATGGTGGATCAGGTATTTGGCATGCAGCATTTCCCCACGGATGAATATCAGGCCGAGTCCGGCCCCGTCGATGCGGTTATCCAGCCCTTCACCGAGGGCAGCTTTGAACATAACGGACAGCGCTGGACCGTCTTTCGCCCGGCGTTTCTGGCGCAGGATCCGCGCTTTATCAATGCCGCCCGCAGCTAGTTGACCGGGGGCGGTCATCAGGGTTGTCCGAGGTCAATGAGTCCCGGTCGATCATAATTATCACAATCAGGAACAACAATAAGGCGTCACGTCACCTTCAGGAGTGCTTACATGAAAACCGAGTCCAGAAACCTGTTTGCCAACGTCCGGGCGAACCCGGCGATGGTTGTACTGGTGGTCTTGCTGATCGGCTTTCTGGTTTTGATCCCCGTCACCTACGTCATGGTGCAGCAGGGCTTGGAACGAGACCAGGAATACCTGCAGCAGGCCGCTGAATTGCGCGCCCAGTCCTACCGTCTGACGGCCCTGTCACGGGACGCCATTGAAGGTGATGAAGAAGCGTTTGATGAGCTGGGGCAGGTCGTCTCGACCATGGGGGCCACGTGGGACTCTTTGCGCTCCAGTGATCCGCGCACCCGCTCGCAGTTGAGCCGCGAGTTCAACGCCTACGCTCAAGTCTGGAACAGTGTGCAGGAAGACGCCAACACCATTCTGACCAACCGCGATACCATCGTCTTCCTGAACGAGGTGGGTCGGACCCTGAACGACTCGCTGCCGGAGCTTCAGGCGGAGCACAACAATATCGTGGAAATTCTGCTCGAGAATGACGCACCGCCGGAGCAGGTGTCCCAGGCGCAGATGCAGAGCTGGCGTGCCGAGCGTATCGGTCGAAATGTGGACAAAATGCTCCGTGGTGACGCCGACGCCTCGCGCGCGGCGGATCAGTTCAACCTGGATGCCAACATCTACGGTCGGGTACTGACGGCGATGCAGGAAGGTGATGTGGCCATGCGCATCACTCAGATTACCGACGAAGAGGCGCAGGAGTCGCTGACCGAAATTGCCTCGTTGTTTGATTTTGTTAACAGCTCGATTCAGGAAATTTTCGAAGGTTCGCCCGCCCTGCTTGATGCGTTACAGGCCAACGAAGCGCTGCTCGACAGCACCCCAATGCTGCTTGAAACGGTTTCCGATATTTCGGACCGGATTGCCGAGCAGGCACCGCTGCGCCAGCCCAACAACCTGACCATTCTGGCCCTGGCCATTGCGGCGGCCTTGTGCTTGGCGGTCATCGGTATTCTGCTGCTGCGCAGCACCCGCCGTCGTCTGAGTGAAACCGCCGAAACCAACGAACGGAACCAGAACGCGATTCTGCGACTGCTGGACGAACTGGCCGACCTGGCCGACGGTGACCTGACCACCACCGCCACGGTAACCGAAGACTTTACCGGCGCGATTGCCGACTCGATCAACTTCACGATTGACCAGCTGCGTATTCTGGTGGCCCGAATCAACGAAACGGCGGTGAACGTATCCGCCGCGGCCCAGGAAACCCAGCAGACCGCTCTGCACCTGGCCGAAGCCTCCGAGCACCAGGCCCAGGAAATCGCCGGCGCCTCGGCGGCGGTAAACGAGATGGCGGTGACTATTGATCAGGTATCCGCCAACGCCGCCGAATCGGCCGCGGTAGCGGAGCGAGCGGTATCCATTGCGACCAACGGCGCCAAGGTGGTACAGAACACCATCAACGGCATGGACACCATTCGTGAGCAGATTCAGGATACCTCGAAGCGGATCAAGCGACTGGGTGAATCCTCCCAGGAGATTGGTGACATCGTATCGTTGATTAACGACATTGCCGACCAGACCAACATTCTGGCTTTGAACGCGGCGATTCAGGCCTCTATGGCCGGTGACGCGGGCCGCGGCTTCGCGGTGGTTGCGGACGAAGTGCAGCGACTGGCGGAACGTTCAGCCGCTGCTACCAAGCAGATTGAAGCCCTGGTTAAAACCATTCAGAACGATACCAACGAAGCGGTTATCTCGATGGAGCAGACCACTTCGGAAGTGGTCCGCGGTGCTCGCCTGGCGCAGGACGCCGGTGTGGCTCTGGAAGAGATTGAGACGGTATCCAACAACCTGGCGGAATTGATCCAGAACATTTCGAACGCTGCCCGTCAGCAGGCCTCTTCGGCCGGCCACATCTCCAACACGATGAACGTGATTCAGGAAATTACCACCCAGACCTCCGCCGGTACCAGCGCGACTGCCCAGTCGATTGGTAATCTGGCTGAGATGGCGCTGGATCTGCGCGAATCGGTGGCCGGCTTCAAACTGCCGGAGGAAGAGTCGGACGAAGCGCCCATCGGGTATCGCGAAAGTGCACCGGCGGCCCAGAGCGATGACGATGCGTTTGCAGATCTGAACGATGAGGCGGACAGCATTGAGAGCTTCGACTTCCCGGAAGAAGGTGAAAGCCTGGCAGACGTCGATGAATCCGACGTTATCGAACTGGATGATCAGGTGTTGCCGGAGGATGAGGGCGACACGGATGACCGTCACGAGAAGCCCCGTTCCGATCGCGAACTGGTGTAATCACTAGCACCGCCCGGTCGTGTCCCGGGCGGTGGCACTCAAGGCCTAGAGAAACCTTATGGTTTGGTCCCTGCAAGCGCCGACTGACTTGTCCGAAAGCCAGTTTGTTCAATGGAGCAAACTGCTGGAGGAGCGCACGGGTATTCAACTGTCGACTCAGCAGAAAACCCTGCTGCAGTCGCAGGTGGCCATCCGTATGCGTGAGTTGGGCTGTGAGGATTACAATCAGTACTTTCACGATGTCACGGACGGCCTGACCGGCCTGATGGAATGGTCCGTTCTGGTGGACCGGCTTACGGTCAAAGAAACTAGTTTTTTTCGGCACCGTCCCTCCCTTGAATACGTACGCCGGTTTCTGCAACACCGGATCGACAATCGCCAGTTGGACAATAGCTTCGATATCTGGAGCGTGGGCTGTGCCAGTGGTGAGGAACCCTACTCATTGGCGATGGTCGCCAATGACTGTTTCGAGCTGGCCAACCTCGCCCCCTATTACGGCATTACCGCCACAGACATCAGCCAGTCGGCACTCAATCAGGCCCGTCGGGCGCGTTACCCACAGCGTAAGCTTGAGCCACTGTACCCCGAGGAAGTTCAGCGTTATCTGACGCGAACGGATGACGGGCAATTCGAGGTGGCCGGAAAGTTGCGCGATCGTGTCTGTTTCAGTCAGGGCAATATCACCCGCATCCGGACCATGCCCGTGATCAAAATGGACGTCATTTTCTGTCAGAACCTGCTGGTCTATTTTCGTCGCTGGTTGCGTCGGGATATCCTCAACGCGTTTGCGGACCGCCTCAAACCGGGCGGCGTGTTGATTATCGGACTGGGGGAAGCCGTGGACTGGGAACACCCGGAACTGCGCCGCGTGGTAGGCGATGAAGTGCAAGCCTATGTTCGCGAAGAGCGACAAAAACAATGAGGAATGCTCCGCATGTCAGACAGCCGTAACTTTGCTGCCTTGGATTGGGTGGTTCATGAAATTACCGACACCCTGAAAGAGGCTCGCGATGCTCTGGAATCCTACGTGGAGAATCCAAAGGATGAGGCGCGCCTGCGTTTTTGCCTGACTCACATCCATCAGGTGCACGGCAGCCTGCAGATGGTGGAATTCTACGGGGCGGCCATGATGGCTGAGGAGATGGAAAACCTCGCTCAGGCCATGATCAATGACAGCGTCGCCAACACTGCCGAAGCTCAGGAAGTGTTGATGCGGGCCATCCTGCAGTTTCCGATCTATCTCGAAAAGGTCAAAACCTCCCGTCGTGACAACCCGGTTATTGTCCTGCCGCTACTCAATGATCTGCGCGCGGTGCGGGGCGAAAGCCTGCTGACCGAGACCAAACTGTTCAGCCCCTATCTTGGCCCCGCCCGGGAAGTGTCCGGCGAGCGCCTGCCGCTGTTGGCCAACGACGCCCAATTCAAAGATACCGTGCGCAAACTGCGCCAGATGTATCAGTATGCGGCCGCGGGGTTTATCCGGGGCGTCAATCCGGATGAAAATCTGGCTTACCTGAAAAAGGTGTTTGAGCGGCTGCACAAACTGACCCGGGGGACCCCCCGCCAGTCGCTCTGGCATATCGGCCTGGCGCTGGTGGAAGCGCTGGAGATGGATGCCATCGAGTCCAGTGTCTCGATCAAAAACCTGCTGCGGCAGCTGGACCGGGAACTCAAACAACTGCTCGCCCACGGAACCAAAGTGTTGGCTGCCCCGGCGGATGACCAGCTGCTTAAAAACCTGTTGTACTACGTGGCCCGATCGGGCAAGCACTCGCCGGGCTTTGCCAGTGGCTCCCATTTGCAGGTGATTTACGACCGCTACGAGCTTGAGCGCGCATTGCCGGAAGGCCGTGAGAGCGGTGAAGACGGCGATGCGGCGCAGGACCTGTTGTCCGCCCCGGATGCGGAGGCCATGAGTTCGGTGGTCACCGCACTGAAAGGTGAGCTGGACGCGGTCAAAGAGGCGCTGGATGTCACCCTGTCGGATATGGATCGGAAGCAGGCGCTGGAAGAGGCGCTGCCCGTCATCAAGCGCGTGGCCGACACCATGGCGGTGCTCGGCATTGGTGACTTACGCAAGCAGGTGCTCGAGCAGGGCGCGGCGATTGAGCTGGTCGTGAATTCTGATAGCGACCTGGGCGATGATCAGTTGATGGCGCTGGCCGGTAAGGTACTGGATATTGAGTACGGGCTGGACTCTCTGGTGGCCAACGCCGGTCGGGACGCTAACCCGGCACGGGAACAGGCGGATCTCAACCTCTCCCGCGCGCAGGAATCGGTGTTGCGTGAATCACGTAGTGGCCTGGAGCAAGCCAAGGATGCCATTGTCGAGTACATTGCCTCCCAGTGGGATCGTTCGCACCTTCAGCCGGTACCTGTGACCCTGCGCGAAATTCGCGGTGGCCTGGACATGATTCCCCTGCCCCGACCGGCCCGGATTATTGGCGCCTGTGCACGGTTTGTGGAAGAGCAATTGCTTGAGGGAGAGGTCACCCCCGAATGGAATCGGCTGGACACCCTGGCCGATGCCATTACCAGCGTTGAATACTACCTGGAACGCTTCAATAGCGAGCACGCCGAGGAAAACGACCTGTTGTTGGGGGTTGCCGAAGAGAGCGTGGCCCAACTGGGTTACGCCGTGACGCCTTCCCAGTCGCTCCAGCAGGCGGCCAAGGCCGCAGCCGAAAAAGACGCCCCGGTGGTTGAGGAGTCGCCCGAAGACGATTCCGACATCGAGTTGGCGGCAGAGGAAGACACCGCCGCTCTGAGCGCCGCCTATGAATCGGCGATTGGCGCCGGAGAAAGCAATGACCCGGAGACGCTGCTGGACGAGCCGGAGGATGCATCGCCAGAAGAAGACTGGTCCACAGACCCGTCGTCTCCGGATGACACCTCAGACGGTTATTCGGTCGATGCTCTGGAGGCCGAAGTGGCCGCCGCCGATGCCAGCGAGCCGGAGCCCGAAGCCAATAGTGTCGATGCCTCGGCCTCGGCCTCGGACGACGATGACGAACACGAAGTTGATGAAGAAATCCTGGAAATCTTCATCGAGGAGGCCGGCGAGGTCAGTGACGCGATTGCCGAACACTTCCCCCGTTGGGCCCAGAATTTTGCCGACCAGGAATCTCTGACCGAATTCCGGCGCGCTTTCCATACCCTGAAGGGCAGTGGCCGTATGGTTGGGGCGACCGATATTGGCGAGCTCGCCTGGGCGATCGAGAACATGCTCAACCGCGTGCTGGACGGCACCATCCAGCCCGGTGATCATCACGTCGCCGTTATCGAGAAAGTCCGCAGCCTGCTGCCGGACATGATCGAGGCATTCCGCACCGGTCAGCCGAACCCCCATCCGAGCCTTACGGAGGCGTGCGAGCAGTACGCGGCGGCCCTGTCAAAAGGTGAGGAGCCCAGTGTTTCTATCGGCGAGCCGACGACACCGGCGAAGGAGAGCGTAGACCCCTACGCGGAACTGCTGGATCAGCCCGCCAGTGCTGAGTCGATTGAACGGCCCCAGGGGGCAGAGCAGGACGATGATGACGACCGTGACACCCAGCTGTGGGAAATTTTTGGCGTGGAGGCGCTGACCCACCTGCAGGTCGTGGATCACTACATCCAGGAAATGGAAGACGTTTCGCCGCTGTTTACCCCGCCGAGCGATGCCACTCAGCGGGCGCTGCATACCCTCAAGGGTAGCGCCCATATGGCCAACATTACTCCGATTGCGGAGTTGGCCACGCCGCTGGAGCGGTTTGTCAAAGAGCTGCGCACCTACCAAGTGAATATCAACGAGGATATTCTGCAGCTGCTGCGTGACGCGGTGGACTACACGACCCACGCCCTGGCCGATATCGAGCAGGGCCAACCGGTGGAAATTCCCCGTCTGGGGCAGTTCCAGGCACGGGTCGCCGAACTTCGAGAGATCTTTGTAGCGCCGCTTGTGCGGCAGCAGGAAGCCCAGGCCGAAGGTCAGAAAGCGATTGATCCCGAGCTGTTGGCGATTTTCATGGCCGAGGAAATGAATCTGCTGCTCGATGCGGATCAAACCATCGAGAACTGGCGCCAGCACCCCGAAGATCTCGCACAGCTTGAGCCGCTGCAGACCGAACTGGCCACCCTGACCAATGGCGCGCTTCACGCCAACCTGCCGCCCATGGCGGAGTTGGGCGACAAGCTGCACCGGATCTACGCCGGCATTCAGCAGGGGCATATTCCCTGCGACGACGCCCTGTGCCAGCAGCTTATTGACGCGCATATGGCACTGCTGGATCTGGTGGATGCCGTTGCGGTCGGACAGAACCTCGAACCGGCCCCCGACGCCGTTCAGGCCCCTCTGGATCGCCTGCTGGAAAACCTGCCGCCCGACGACGCCACCGATGCCCCGCCAGAGGCAACCAGCGTTGATGAAGAGCCTTCAACCGCTGGCGAAGAAGTCTCCGCGATTGCAGAAGAGCCGGCAGCGATCGATGAGGAACCTTCAGCGCACAATGAAGAGCCCTCAGCGGTTGCTGAAATGCCCTCAGCGGATAGCGAAAATGCCTCAGCATTTGCGGAAGACTCTTCAGCCGCTGTAGAAGAGTCTCCAGCGGTCGAAGAAGAACCCTCAGAGCCCGCTGCGCCGGCGGTGGAGTCGACGCAGGATCAGGCGGCTGATGCCGACGACGATGAGGTGGACGAGGAAATCCTGGAAATCTTCCTGGAAGAAGCTGATGACCTCATGGAAGATATCGACCGCGCACTGACCGAGTGGCAGGAAGACTGGAGCAATCCGGATCTGCCCGAAGAACTCAAACGCTCTCTGCATACCCTGAAGGGCGGTGCTCGACTGTCCGGTATTACCGACGTGGGCGATCTGGCCCACGATTTCGAGACCCTGCTCATCGGTATGCGCGAGCGCGACACCATTGACCGGGCCTTCTTCCAGCGTCTGACTGACTTCCAGGATAAGATTCACGCCGGGGTCGCCCGGGTGCGCTCGCAGATGGCCGGTGATGCCCCCGACGAGGCGGTCGAGCCGCCTCCGCCCAGCGCCACCGCGCCTCAGTCCGGTGGCCCGGTTCCGGTCACCCGGGACCCGGAAACGGGCAATGTGGTGCCGTTCACACCCAAGCCCAAACCCGGCAATACCGCCACATCGGCTCCGGTACCGCCCAGCGGTGGCGCCATCAGTGCGTCCGGGGGCGGCAATGGCGGCGCCCAGGTTCAGCATCTGGCGGCCCGTCGCAGTGGTCCTCAGGAAGTGGTCCGGGTGTCCGCCGAGTTGTTGGAAGAGCTGGTTAACCTGGCCGGTGAAACCTCCATTACCCGGGGTCGCATCGAGGAGCAGGTGGGTGATCTGGGACTGGCCATCGATGAAATGGACTCGACCATTGTGCGTCTGCAGGAGCAGTTGCGCCGCCTCGATATCGAAACCGAAGCCCAGGTGATTTTCCGTCAGGAGCAGATGGAAGCGCACGAGGAATTCGACCCGCTGGAAATGGACCGCTACTCCCAGTTACAGCAGTTGTCGCGTTCGCTGATGGAGTCCGCCTCGGATCTGCTCGACCTGAAAAACACCCTATCGGACAAAAATCGCGATACCGAAACCCTGTTGCTCCAGCAGTCACGGATCAATACCGATCTGCAGGAAGGGCTGATGCGCTCGCGCATGGTGCCTTTCTCCCGGCTGGTGCCGCGCCTGCGCCGGATTGTCCGTCAGGCGGCGACCGAGCTGGGCAAGGATGTGGAATTCGAGCTGGATAATGTCGAGGGTGAACTGGACCGCTCGGTACTGGAGCGGATGGTGGCGCCTCTTGAGCACATGTTGCGCAACGCCGTGGACCACGGTATCGAAACCGCCGACGAACGCACCGCGGCGGGCAAGCCTGCGGCGGGGCGGATCATGCTCAGTCTGGCCCGCGAGGGCGGCGATGTGGTGTTGCGCCTGGCCGACGATGGCCGGGGTATTAACCTCGAGCGGGTGCGCGCCAAAGCCGTCGAGCGCGGCCTGATGACCGAGGGTGCCCAGCTCAGTGACCGGGATATCATGCAGTTCATTCTCCATGCCGGTTTCAGTACTGCCGACAAGGTCACCCAGATATCCGGCCGTGGGGTCGGTATGGATGTGGTCCACTCCGAGATCAAACAGCTCGGTGGCTCCATGTTCATCAACTCTGAATCCGGTCACGGGTCGGAGTTTATCGTCCGCCTGCCGTTCACCGTGTCGGTTAACCGCGCCCTCATGATCCAGATTGGCGACGACTACTACGCGGTTCCGCTCAACACTATCGAGGGTATTGTGCGCGTCAGCCCCTTTGAGCTGGAGCACTACTACTCCGATGAGAGTGCGCGCTTCGAATACGCGGGTGAGGAGTATCAGGTCCGTTATCTGGGCACCATGCTCGACAGCGATGCCCGTCCGAAGCTCGATGGTCAGTCTCTGCCACTGCCGGTGGTGCTGGTACGCAGCGCCGAGCATACCGTGGCACTGCAGGTCGATCGCCTGCTGGGCAGCAGTGAAATTGTGGTGAAAACCCTGGGCATGCAGTTCAGTTCGGTCAGCGGGGTGTCCGGCGCCACGGTCATGGGTGACGGTAGCGTGGTGGTGATTCTCGATCCCCACGCCCTCATGCGTGAAAAACTGGCGCTGGGTATGCCCAATGCGACCTTGTTGGAGCCAGCCGAGACGCCCTACGGACGCGATGATGAACAGGAAAAAGTGGTCATGGTGGTGGATGATTCCGTGACCGTGCGCAAAGTCACCGGCCGCTTCCTGGAGCGCGAGGGCTTCCGGGTCATTACCGCCAAAGATGGTGCCGAAGCACTGCTTACGCTCCAGGACCATATCCCGGATGTCATGCTGCTGGATATCGAAATGCCGCGCATGGACGGCTTCGAAGTGGCCAGCAATATGCGCAGTAGCTCGAGGCTGAAGGACATCCCGATCATCATGATTACCTCCCGTACCGGGGAAAAACACCGGGAGCGGGCCTTCAATATCGGTGTGGACAAATACATGGGCAAGCCCTACCAGGAAGAGCTGCTGCTCAATAACATCCGCGAGCTTCTGGAAACAGCGCAGGCGCATTGATCGTGACGGGCTTGCGAATTGGTTTGCTGGTCGATAGCCCGCTCAAGCGTCAGTACCTGGCCCTGAGCGCGCGCGAGGCGGGCCACGAACTGGTGGCCTCGCTCATGCTTGATCAGTGCCAAGCGGACGGCCCGGCCCCGGACAGCGCCGATGCCTGGGTGGTGGATGTGGCACTGGATCCGGACGCCGAGCCGCCCGAGCCGGTACAGGCGCTCCTTGAGCACAGTGATGCACCGCTGATCATCAGCGACAGCAGTGAATACCGGCCCGGCAGTGAGGAACACAACGCCTGGCTCAAGCGTACCCTGGCGAAGTTGCGGCAGTTGGCGGGGGATATCAACCTGCAGCGGGTGCCCCGGGCCAAGGCGCTGTGGGTCCTGGCCGCCTCAACCGGTGGCCCGGCGGCGGTGAAGGATTTTCTGTCGTCACTGCCCCCGGGGCTGGGCGTCGCTTTCATCTACGTGCAGCACATTGATACCAGTTACACCGGCACCCTGGTGCGCATGATGAGCCAGAGTCCGTACCCGGCGGCCCTGGCCAGCGATGGCGCGGTGATACAGGCCAACCAGCTATTGATCGTGACGGCCTGTGAGCGGGTGGACCTGTTGGACAATGGCACTGTGGCCATTGCCGATGAGCCCTGGGGTGGCCCCTATGCCCCTTCGGTGGACCAACTGGTGGCGAACGCCGCCCGGGTCTACGGCGAACAACTGGGGTTGATTGTTTTTACCGGGATGGGAAATGATGGCGCGGCGGCCTGCCGGCTGGTGCGTCAGCGCGGGGGCAAGGTCTGGGCCCAGACGCCCCAGAGCTGTACCAGCACCTCCATGCCCGATGCCGCCCTGGCGACCGGTGCGGTCGAGTTGACCGGCACCCCCGGGGAATTGGCGAACCGCCTGAGTGCCCACTGCCGCGCTTCAGCGCAAACACTGATTGAGGAAGTCCGACCCTATGAAAGCCCCGCAGCTCACTGAAACGCCGGAAGTCCGGGAAGTGGCCAGTCTGTTGATTCCCCTGCAGGGTCAGACCCTGCTGGTACCCAACGTCTCGGTAGCGGAGATTGTCCCGGTCGGTCAGATAGATCATGTACCGGGCGCTCCAGACTGGTATCTGGGCGACTATCATTGGCGGGATCTGACCATCCCCCTGGCCTCCTTCGAGTGCCTCAATGGCCAGCCTCGTCCCACCCCGGGGAACTATGCCCGGGTAGCCGTGTTCAATACCACCGGGGTGAGTGAACATATTCACTTTGTGGCTCTTATTGCTCAGGGCCTGCCGCGCTTGGCCCGTGTGACCCCGGAAGAGCTGCAGGTGCGCGATGTCTCACCCACCAACCCCTACGAGCTGATGCAGGTCAGCTGGGCGGGGGAAGACGCGGTCATTCCCGATGTGCCCGGTCTCGAGCAGCGCGTCCTGGACTATCTGAAGACCCGCGTCTGAAGACTCGGGTCGACCAACAACCAGTCTGTACCCATCAGACGGTATCGATAAGGAGCCGCCTCGCGGAGAAACTGACGGATGAAAACCCATACCCTGACGGCCGGCATCACCACGATGCTGGCCACAATCCTCATCGGCTGCGGCGGTGAGCGCGAAGAAGCTTTCAACCCCTCCGAGCCTGAAGAAATTCGCGACCCGGTCGCGGTCAGCTTTGTGTACGAAAACAGCACTACCGACCGGAACAACACCGGGTTTCCCGCGACGGATGTCGACAGTCGGCGCATCGAGATCATTCGCGACCTGGAAGACTACGAATTTCTGATCGACGCCTACCGGGATATCGATGATTTCGTGGTGGCCCCGGATTTTGAGGCCGGGCAGGTGATTCTGTATGACAGCGGCTGGTTCGACGACAGCGAGTGTGCGCAACAACTGAACCTGAACCGGGTTCGCGCGTTCAGCATTACCGAGGATGAAAACGTCGTTGAAGTGGTGTTCAACTACCGCCTCAGCGAGGCGGACGAAGACGCCATTTGCGATGACGAGATTCCCTTCCGTACCTGGGAGCTCCACTATGTCGAGTCCCGTGCGGACCTGATTGTGGTCGAGGAAGTGGATGGCTTAAGTTCCAGTTCGGGCTCCTCCAGCTCGTCGTCCTCTTCCTCTAGCAGTCTGTAAAACCGCGCTGGTGGTGGCCTCAGCGCCAATCTCCCCAGAGATACTGCGCCAGGCTGATGGCCGCTACCGGGGCGGTTTCGGTGCGCATTACTCTGGGGCCGAGCGTCAGGGGTTCACAACCGAATGCCCGAGCCTGCTCGATCTCCTCTTCCGATAGTCCCCCTTCCGGTCCCACCAGGAGACTCACGTGAGTGAGCGCTTCTTGGGCCGGGAGCCCTTTGCTGTCGCGGTGATGAAGGACAAATCGGCGAGTGCCGGCGGTCCGCTCGGCGGCCAGCCAGTCCGCCAGCGCCTGAGGTTGCGCCAGGGTGGGCAAACGGTTTCGCTGGCACTGCTCGCAGGCGCTGATGATCACCTGGCGCCAGTGTTCCTTCTTCTTCTCTAGTCGATCGCCCTTGAGCTTCACTTCCGTGCGCTCGGTAAACAGCGGCGTGATTCGGGTGGCGCCCAGCTCGGTGGCTTTCTGGATCACCCAGTCCATCCGGTCCCCCCGGGACAGGCCAATGGCCAGCTCCAGATCCAAGGGCGACTCCCGATCCTCGGCGGTAAAGGCGTCCAGTGTGGCCTCGACGGCTTTTTTACCCACCTCGGTCAGAGTGGCGGTAAACTCACCGCCCTGACCGTTAAACAGAATCAGTTCCCGCCCCGCCGTCATGCGCAGTACTTTGGCCAGGTGGCGGGAGGGCGCCTCTTCAAGAGTCACGGTGGATCCGGCCTGCAGGGGCTGGTCGGTAAACACCCGGGGGACACGCATGGCGAACTCCAGATCAAAAACCGGCAGTTTAGCAAACTTGCTCTCCGAACCAGATGCTTTCATTGCCCCTGTCGGGGGCTTTCACCATGACAGCAGTGGGGCACTGGCGGTATAATTCCGCTTTTGCTTCCCGGTCTCTGGAGATCCTATGGCCAACCGTCGCGCCCAAGTCAATCGCAATACCCTGGAAACCAAAATCAGCGTCAGCCTGGATCTGGACGGTGAAGGGAAGGGCGTGTTCGACACCGGAGTGCCGTTCCTGGAGCACATGATGGACCAGATCGCCCGCCACGGCATGATCGATCTGGACATCACCTGCGATGGCGACACCCATATCGATGACCACCACACGGTGGAAGACATTGGTATCACCTTGGGGCAGGCGGTGGCCAAGGCCGTGGGGGACAAAAAAGGCATCCGCCGCTATGGCCACGCCTATGTTCCCCTGGACGAAGCGCTGTCGCGGGTGGTGATCGACTTTTCCGGTCGTCCCGGTCTGATGATGGACATTCCGTTCACTCAGAAGCGCATCGGCAAGTTCGATACCGAACTGTTTTCCGAATTTTTCCACGGTTTCGTCAACCACGCGCAGGTTACCCTGCACATCGATAACCTGCGCGGTCACAATGCCCACCACCAGATCGAGACGGTGTTCAAGGCTTTTGGCCGGGCACTGCGGATGGCGCTGGAGGAAGACCCCCGCATGGCGGGCGTGATGCCCTCCACCAAGGGCAGCCTGTAAGTTATGAGTAGCCAACAGATAGCGGTCATCGATTACGGCATGGGCAATCTCCACTCGGTGGCCAGTGCCCTGGAGCATGTCGCACCTGAAGCCGAGGTACTGGTCACCAGTGATCCGGCCCAGGTGAGCGCCGCCGACCGGGTGTTGTTCCCCGGGGTAGGCGCCATTCGCGATTGCATGGCGGAAATCAAGCGCCTGAAATTTGATGAACTGTTGCGCGAGCAGGTTGCCAGCGGCAAGCCCGTGCTGGGCGTCTGCGTCGGCATGCAGGCGCTGATGGACCGCAGCGAAGAGAACGGTGGCGTAGACTGCATCGGTCTGCTGCCGGGGCAGGTGCGCTACTTTGGCGCCGACCTGAAAGACGCCGACGGCCAACGCCTGAAGGTGCCCCACATGGGCTGGAACCAGGTCCACCACACCCACCACCCGCTCTGGGCGGGCATCGAGCAGGATGCACGCTTTTACTTCGTGCACAGCTTCTATGTGGAGGCCGGCAACCCCGAGCAGGTGGCCGGCACCTGCGACTATGGCACCACCTTCGCGGCGGCGCTGACCCAGGACAACCTGTTTGCCGTGCAATTCCACCCGGAGAAAAGCCATACGGCCGGGTTGCAGTTGTTGCGCAATTTTGTGGATTGGAATGGCAAGCCCTGACTTTTGGTAACGGCGGATGCGGCCTTCGGCCTTATCCGCCCTACGCATAGCACCGCGGTCCACGTAGGGCGGATCGGTCCGACGATTCGGAGCGAAGCGCATCCGCCGTAAAGAAACGACTCCAACACTGATTAACGGGACTCACCCAAACATGCTGATTATCCCCGCCATTGATTTGAAAGACGGCCAATGCGTACGACTGCGCCAGGGCCTGATGGACGACTCCACCGTATTCTCTGACGACCCGGTCGCCATGGCCAAACGCTGGGTGGACGCCGGTTGCCGCCGGTTGCACCTGGTGGACCTGAACGGCGCCTTTGAGGGCAAACCGGTCAACGGCGAGGTGGTGACGGCCATCGCCCGGGCTTACCCGGACCTGCCGATCCAGATCGGCGGCGGTATCCGCAGCGCCGAGACGATCGAGCATTACCTGCAGGCGGGTGTGCAGTATGTGATCATCGGCACCAAGGCGGTGAAGGAGCCGGAGTTTGTGACCGAGATGTGCCGCCGGTTTCCGGGGCATATCATTGTCGGTCTGGATGCCAAAGACGGTCTGGTGGCGACGGATGGTTGGGCCGAGGTGTCTGAGGTGAAGGCGACGGATCTGGCGAAACGTTTTGAGAAAGATGGCGTCAGTGCGATTGTCTACACGGATATTGCCCGCGACGGTATGATGCAGGGTGTGAATGTGGAGCAGACGCTGGCGATGGCTAACGCTTCGAGCATCCCGGTGATCGCCTCTGGCGGTATTACCAATATGGATGATATCAAGGCGTTGCGTCAGGTATCCGATCAGGGCATTACCGGAGCGATTACCGGCCGGGCGATTTATGAAGGCTCGCTGGATGTGGCTGAAGCCCAGGCTTATTGTGATTCGGCTGGGTCCTAATCGTAACGTCCGACTTGGTGCTTGTCAGGTCGTCCGGGCGGAGGCAGGGTAAACCCTTCGGAGACCCGCCGTGAACCCATCCATGGGGGCTTCTCGTCGACATCCATGTCTCCGAGAGTCTCCGAAGGGTTTACCCCGCCTCCGCCCTCAGTGCCATCCTTGTAACTTTGGGTGAATTTCCGGTTGGGTTTGGGGACTGCCCGCGACCCAATCAGCCGACTTTGAATGGATGACGAAATTCTCTACGACGTGCAGAGGCCCGGAGTGGGGTAGAGTGTTCCGGGACCCTCAACCGAGGGACTCGCGTTGTGGAGCTTACAGGGATGTATTCACAGCGTGTCCCGGAACACTCTACCCCACTTCGGGCCGGACGTGACGAATCCCACAGCAGGTTTATTCATGGCTTTAGCAAAACGCATCATCCCCTGTCTCGACGTCGATAATGGCCGTGTGGTCAAAGGCGTTCAGTTTGTTGATATCCGTGATGCCGGTGACCCGGTGGAAGTGGCCAAGCGCTACAACGAACAGGGCGCGGATGAGATTACCTTTCTGGATATTACCGCCAGTCACGAAGGGCGGGATACCACCGTGCATACCGTCGAGCGCATGGCCGCCGAGGTGTTCATTCCCCTGACCGTGGGCGGAGGTATTCGCAAGATTGAAGACATTCGTCGCATGCTCAATGCCGGGGCCGACAAGGTGGGCATCAATTCTGCGGCCGTGTCCGATCCGGAGTTTGTCAAAGCCGCAGCCGAGCGCTTTGGGTCCCAGTGTATTGTGGTTGCCATCGATGCCAAACAGGTCAGCGGTGAGGGCGAGGCGCCCCGGTGGGAGATTTTTACCCACGGCGGTCGCAAACCCACCGGGATTGATGCGGTTCAGTGGGCGCGCAAGATGGCCGATTACGGTGCGGGAGAAATACTGCTCACCAGTATGGATCGCGACGGTACCAAGAATGGCTTTGATCTGAAACTGACCCGGGCCATCAGCGACGCGGTGTCGATACCGATCATTGCCTCCGGTGGAGTGGGGAATCTTCAGCACCTGGCGGATGGGGTTCTGGAAGGGGGTGCCGATGCGGTGTTGGCGGCAAGTATCTTCCACTTTGGGGAGTACAGCATCCCCGAAGCCAAGGCCTATATGCGCGAACGCGGCATTGAGATGCGCTAGCTCTCAATGCCGCGTTCGCGGTTTGATGTCCGTTGGGTGAGGGCAGGTCAGGCGGCCCGGTAACTCTCTAAGGCTTCTTTTACCTTGGGCTCGGCGGCGCAGATGAAGTCGATGAATTCGCCGACTCCGATTTCCGCATCCTCCCGGCTGTCGAAGGGGCCTATGTCCACGCCCTCCCGGGTGGTGTAATACCAGTAGCCGTCTTTTTCCAGAAAACGTCCGGTCCGCTTGGGGACGCTGCCGTGTTCTCCTGCTCTGTTCTCGCTCATAATCTTAACCTGCTTGGTTGATCGCTTTTCCCCGGGACCGGGGTGAATTCCCTGATCGAAGTGCGGTGTCTGCGCCGGTAACACCCGCTACGCAACCGCTTCCTGTCTTTATAGAGCAATATTAATTTAATAGCAAATGTTGACTCAGGCGATACGGGCGCCGTTCGGTGACCAGTGGGCTGAGTTTTTCTGTGGCCGCGTCGGGTCCGCCTGCCATCGATTGCGAGCCCACTGGGGGGCGCCAAAGGCTGAGAGGGGGGGCCAGGCAACTGCGTCCGACAATCGACAGGGGGGCCTCGGGCCGCTCCAGAAGCACCGATATGGGTACCAGGTTGACGCCAGCGTCGGCCAACAGGGGAGTGATCTGCTCCAGTACCATCAACGTCTCGGGGTAGGGGTGACCGATGGCAAGGGCGTAGCCACGGGTACGGGCCAGCTCGATGGCCTGTTTGAGCTGGCGCATTACGCTTTCTACCGAACGTTCATGGTCGAGGAAAACATCCCGCTTGAGGGTGGGAATCCGGTAGCGTCGGGCGGTTTCCCAGGCCTGGCTGTCCGCCGTGGTGCGGCTGTCGATAAAGTAATAGCCATGTTCGCCCAAGTACTGCATCAGCCAGCCCATCGGCTCGCTTTCCTGGGTCAGTTGGCTGCCCATGTGGTTGTTGAGGCCGCGGGCTTCAGGGATGCTCCTCAGGTTGTCCTCGAGGGTGCGGATGAAGTCCCTGTGGCTCATGCCTGAGGCCAGCGCTCCGGCATCCAGTGGCAGGTTGCGAATGTTGCTCATGGGGTTGTGCAGCATGATTTCCTTCCCCATTGCCGCCCCCTCGCGGGCCAGTCTTGAGCCGTGGGGTGCGTGCGGCAATACGGCAAAGGTGAAATTGCCGGGCAGGTTCAGGCTGCGCTTTCCCAGAGCGGCGCTGTAGCCGATATCATCAATGATGATCGCCAGTTGCCCGGCCTGACTCAGGGACGCTCCCAGCAGCAGAACGGCGACCAGGGTAAGGCGCAGCAACGGCAGGAGCATCCGGGTTTACTCCGCTCCCGACTCGTGCTCGGGCGCATTGTCGCTGTCGGACAGCGGGGGCAGGCGCTGGGCTAGATTGGCCTTCTGACGCTGCTGAAAAATATGCAGCCCCTTGAGCATATTGATGGCTTCGTGGAGTTGGTTGTCGCCGATATCATCATCGCGGGCCTCTCGCTCGGATTTCCGGGTGCGGGTATTGCTCTCTTCCCCGCCGTTGGCATTGCCCAGGTGGCCGGCGAGATCTGCCTCGGTGGAGCGGACACCGGTGCGCAGGGCGGTGACCCGGGCGCGCTCGACCGTGACGTCTGGCACGATGCCCTGAGCCTGGATGGAGCGACCGTTCGGAGTGTAGTAGAGCGCCGTGGTGAGCTTGACCGCCCGGGTTTCAGAGATGGGAACCACCGTCTGTACCGAGCCTTTGCCGAAGCTGCGGGTCCCCAGGACCACGGCGCGACCGTGATCTTGCAGGGCACCGGCCACAATTTCAGACGCCGAGGCGGAGCCGTCGTTGATCAGCACCACAATAGGCAGGTCTTCGGCCACTTCGCCCTCATTCGCGTAGTAGCGCATATCGCTGTTCTCGGTGCGCCCCTCGGTGTAAACCACCAGCCCTTCATTCAGAAAGGCATCGGCGACCTCCACCGACGTCTGCAGCACGCCCCCGGGGTTGTTGCGCAGGTCGAGCACAATGCCGCGGATATCGTCGTGCTCCGCGCGCAGGTCTTCCAGCGCGTCAATCATGTCCTGGCCCGTACTGACCTGGAACTGGGCGATTCGAATGTACGCGTAGTGGTCATCTTCAACCCGTACGCGCACACTCCTGACCTTGATGATGTCCCGGGTCAGGGTGACCTCAAAAGGCTGGTCGATGCCCTCCCGCACCACGGTCAACGTCAGGTCGCTGCCTTTGGGGCCGCGCATTTTCTCCACGGCTTCGTTCAGACTCAGGCCTTTGACCGGTTGGTCATCCAGGCGAATGATCAGATCGCCCGGCTCGATGCCGGCCTTCTGGGCGGGGGTATCATCAATCGGTGCGATCACCTTGACGAAGCCATCTTCCATCCCGACTTCGATCCCGATGCCACCAAACTCACCGGAGGTGTTTTCCTGTAGATCTTCGAAGGACTTTTCATCCAGATAGGCCGAGTGTGGGTCCAGCTCGGCGATCATGCCCTTGATCGCGTACTCCAGCAGCTCGGCGTCCGACAGCTCCTCCACATAACCATTGCGAATATGGTCGTATACCCGGGTGAAGGTGCGCAGCTCCTCGAGCGGCAGCAGGCCCTGCTCTTCGGGCGTGGCGGTGTCTGTCACGGACTGGGACAGCGCCAGCGGTGATAGGGTGGCGAACAGTACCGCCAGGGCAGCCTGTTTGAAATTAGCGTACAGCATCCGGTTCTCCTGACTTGAGGGTCCGGTGTGGATCGGTTCCCGCGAGCGTGGCCGTGGGGATGACAATATGACAATCAGTATGGCGCATAATTCACTATAGCCGGTATCCCGGATGAGGCGATCAAGCCTGCGCCAGCCAGGGCATGGGGTTGGTGGGTTTGCCCCGGTGTCGAATCTCGAAATACAGGCCGGCCTGAATCTGGCCGCCCGTGTTGCCAACGCTGGCAATGGTCTCCCCCGCGCTGACCCACTCGCCGGTCTCTTTGTACAGGCTTTGATTGTGGGCGTACAGGCTCATATAGCCCTCGCCATGGTCCACAATCAACAGAAGTCCGTGGCCCCGGAAGTAATCGGAAAATACCACGCGGCCATGGTGCACGGCCAGTACCGGCTCTCCCTCGCTGGCACCAATGACAATGCCGTTGCGGGTGATCTGACCGTCCAGCTGAGCGCTGCCAAAACGGTGTCGCAGCGACCCCTGGGCCGGCCAGGGGAGGCGACCTTTGCGCTGGCTGAACGGGGTATCGCCACCGGGCATTTCCAGGTCGGCGACGGCGGCGACCATTTCGTCCAGCAGCGACTGGAGCCGCTCCCGGTCCTTCTGCAGGTCCGCTAGCTCCTGATCGGTGGAGCGGATGCGCTGATTCAGGGCAGCCAGGGTCTGGCGGCGGCTTTCCTGGCGCTCGGCCAGGCGTTCGTGTTGTGCTTTCAGTTGGTCCCGGTTGCGGGCCAGCTCAGCCGTTTTCTGGACAATGCGGGGCTCGATGCGATCCAGCTCGGAGAGCGTCTCCAGGTAGCGCTCGATTTTATCGGTGCGCGCTTCCAGCCAGTAATCGTAATAGCGCAACAGGCGCGATACGCGCTGGGGACTCTCCTGGTTGAGCAGCAACTTGATCTGGCTCTGTCGGCCCAGGGAGTAGGCGGCCTGGACCTGTTCGGCAACGGCCTGCTGCTGAGCCTGTCGGGACTGATCCAGCTCGTTGCGCTCCTGCTTCAGGCTCTGCAGGTCGCTGTTCTGTTGCTCAAGGTCGGACTCGATGCGCTCAATTTTTTTGAGCAGCTCGCCAATATCGGATTCCGAGGATTCGAGCTGTTCCTTGAGCTCATCCCGGGAGCCCTGGGTTTTCTTCAGTTCTTGTTGCAACTGCTCAATGGTCTTCTGAAGCTCCTGCATTCGCGCTTCATAGTCGGCCTGGTCATTGGCCTGAGCAGCGCCGCTCAGGATCAGGCACAGGCAGAGCAGGTACTTTCCGAGGCCTTGGACACGCGCAGCGATCATCATGGGGGGGAACCTTGCCGTCGATGGGGCGACCGGGAGGTCGCCCCATCTGTGGATTACTCGCTCAGGGTGACCAGGTTGCGACCGGTCATTTCCTTGGGTTGGGGTAGGCCCATCAGGTGCAGCATGGTGGGTGCCAGGTCGGCCAGGGAGCCGCCTTCGGCGATGCTGCCTTTGCGCGAGCTGACGTAGATCAGGGGCACCGGCAGGGTGGAGTGCTGGGTGCTGACCTGGCCGGACTCGGGGTCGTACATTTCCTCGACGTTGCCGTGGTCAGCGGTCACCAGCGCTTCGCCGCCCGCTTTCAGAGTGGCGTCGAGCACCCGTCCCAGGCACTCATCCACGGCTTCAACGGATTTGACCGCCGCTTCGAAGATGCCCGAGTGGCCCACCATGTCGCCGTTGGCGTAGTTGCAGATGATGGCGTCGTACTTCCCGGACTCGATGGCTTCGACCAGTTTGTCGGTCACTTCCGGAGCACTCATTTCTGGCTGCAGGTCGTAGGTGGCCACTTTCGGCGAGGGCACCAGAATGCGATCCTCGCCTTCAAACTCGGATTCGGTGCCGCCGTTGAAGAAGAAGGTCACGTGGGCGTATTTCTCGGTCTCGGCAATGCGCAGTTGGGTTTTGCCCTGCTTGGCCAGGTAGTCGCCAAAGGAGTTCACCAGCTCCTGGGGCGGGAAGGCGCAGTTGGCCTTGATGTCCGAGGCGTACTCGGTGGTCATCACGAAGTCGGCCAGCTTGGGCTCGCACTGACGCTTGAAGCCGTCGAAATCGCTCTCGATTAGGGCGCGGGTGATCTGGCGGGCCCGGTCGGGGCGGAAATTCATGAAGATGGCAACATCGCCGTCCTGCATCGTGACCGGCTCCTGGCCGTCACCGGCAATCACGGTCGCTTTGACGAATTCGTCGTTTTCATCGCGCTCATAAGCGGCGGCCAGGCCTTCAACGGCGGTCTTGGCGGTAAATTCGCCGGTGCCGCAGGCCATGGCGTTGTAGGCTTTCTCTACTCGATCCCAGTTGTTGTCCCGGTCCATGGCGAAGTAGCGCCCGACAATGCTGGCCACCCGACCAACGCCCAGCTCGGCGAACTGCTTTTCGGCTTTCTCGAGAGAGGCCTTGGCGCTGCGCGGGGCGGTGTCGCGGCCGTCCAGGAAGGCGTGCAGGTACACTTCCTTGGCGCCGCGTTTGGCGGCAGCGTCCACCATGGCAAAAATGTGGTCTTCGTGACTGTGAACGCCCCCTTCGGACAGCAGGCCGAACACGTGCACGGCCTTGCCGGCGTCTTTGGCTGTGTCGATGGCCGCGGCGTAGGCCGGGTTCTCGGCGAACTCGCCATCTTCGATGGCTTTATTGATGCGGGTAAAATTCTGGTAGACCACTCGGCCGGCACCAATGGTGGTGTGGCCCACTTCACTGTTGCCCATCTGGCCTTCCGGCAGGCCCACCGCCATCCCGGAGGTGGCGATCAGGCTGTGCGGAGCCTCTTTCCAGAGGCGGTCCAGAACCGGGGTGTTGGCACTGTACACAGCGTTGTGCTCGGTCTTTTCCGAGTAGCCAACGCCATCCAGAACGATCAATACGGTAGGCTTTTTGGCAGCAGTCTGGTTAGCGGTCATAGTTACGGTCACTTCTCTGAGTCGCTGAATGAAGGTCGAATGGAATGGCCATTGCCAGTACCCGGCGGGTCGCAACCGGGTACAAAAGGTCCATTCTAACGCGTTACCCGTGGTAACTCTACGTCAGCCGCTGAGAAAAGGACGTCTGATAGTGTATACTGCGGCGCGCTCCGCCTCGGGTAAGCCGTGCGCGGATTCTCCCCGATTCGAGTTGAGGAAGGCGAAGACGTGGAATTTTTTGTATTTGTCAGTCAAGAATGGCTTCTGATCACCACGCTGGCGGTGTTGATGCTGGTGTACGCCATGCGCGAGCGCATCAAGAATGGCAAGCCCATTCCCGCGTTTGAGGTGACCCGCCTGCTCAACAACGAGGAGGCGGTGCTGCTGGATGTGCGCGAGGCGTCGGAGTTCAAAGCCGGCCATATTTCCGGCGCGCTGAACCTGCCCTACAAAAAAGTGACGGCAGAGGCAGAGCAGCTATTGGCGCCGCACCGGGACAAGATCATCGTGGTGGCGGACAAGCTCGGTCAGCACGCGGGGGCGGCCGGCCGTACCCTGGGGCAGAAAGGCTTTGATGTACGCCGTCTGGCCGGCGGTATTACCGAGTGGCAGAACCAGGGTATGCCCTTGGTGAAAGGCTGATCCGCAGGAGGTTAGAATGGCGAAAGTAGTGATGTACACCACGGCGATATGCCCGTTCTGCGTCAATGCCAAGCATTTGCTGGAAGGTAAAGGGGTGGCATTTGAAGAGATTCGGGTGGATCGGGATCCCTCCCTGCGTAAAAAGATGATGGCTGACAGTGGTCAGCGCACGGTGCCTCAGATCTGGATTGGAGACGCCCATGTGGGTGGCTTCACGGACCTGTGGGCACTGGACAAGAGCGGCAAGCTGGATGACATGCTGGGCTGAGCGCTCACCGACAGCGGCCGATTCAGGGCTAATTGATTGAACCAACGGAAACCTAATTATGGCAGATGAAAACACCACTCAGGAAAACGGCGCTGGCGCCACTCAGGAAGCGCCGCGCGGTCTTCAGATCAAGCGGATCTACCTGAAGGATTTGTCCTTTGAAACGCCCATGGGCGTTGAATCCTTCAACCGTGCCTGGAAACCGAAAATTGATCAGGAGCTGAATGTTCAGGTCAACAACCTGGATGAAAACCACTACGAAGTGGTGCTGTTGATGACCATCACCGCCACGATGGATGACAAGGTGGTGTTTCTGGTGGAAGTGAAGCAGGCTGGCCTGTTCGCGATTCAGGGGCTGGAGAAAGCCCAGTTGAGCCAGGTGATCAACACCACCTGCCCCCAGATCCTGTTCCCCTACACGCGCGAAGTGATTGACTCCACGCTGTCCCGCGGCGGTTTCCCGCCCCTGATGCTGCCTCCGATCAACTTCGATGCGGTATTCGCCCAGGCGGTACAGCAGGTTCGCAAGCAGGGCGAGTCCTCGCAGCCGGCCGACGCCTGAGTCAGCCCCTGAGACAGAGTCAGTTCTGAAGCCAGGTGTACACCTCGTTTTCTGAGGGTGCCTGGCCCGGTGTCACCGCATAGTGTTCACCGTGCAGTGAGGTGGCGCCCTCCAGGCGCACCTCGCTGGTTTGAGGGTGAACCTTCTCCACCCTCAGATGAACGCCGCTCTCCAGGCGGTGCGCGCTGTACTGCCGATACTCCCCCGGAATGGGCCGCAGGCTGATCCGGTGCAGAGGCAGTCGGTCCCCCACTTGTAACCCCTGGACGTGTCCGGCATGTAGCAGTGTGGTTGCGCCCGAATGGGGTGGGTCCAGACGCGCCACCAGAGGCTGGCAGCGAATCACTTCGTTCAACGCCCGGCCCGCCTCGGCCAACACCGCTTCAATCTTCTGGCCGTAGTCGGTCTCCCAGAACGCCGGGGTCCCGAATCGGGCGCGCTCCGGGCGTCTGGGGTTCCATATTCCCGCCAAACGGTAGCTCCGCGTGTGTAATCGCTGTCCCGTATGGCCATCGTGTAAATTCAGCTGTAGAACAAAATCCCGTTGCCGGGTGTCCCATTCTGGCTTCAGGCGCAGGGTGCTGACGGCGGCGTTGCGGGCGCGGGTCACCAGGCCGGGGTTGAGCGCATCCCCGGGGCGGGCCATGCCCAGGTCATGGAGTGTGCCGCTGAGCACCAGTTGCGTGCCATGCTCCCGGGCCAACTGGCGAATGGGCTGGCCCGAATTGGCGGACGGTTCCGGCAGGCTTTGCCCGATCAGTTGGTACTGAAACAGCTGGTTGCCCCGGGCCAGGTGTTCTCCCAGGCGCTCAGCCAGAGCCTGCTCGGCGCCCGAGAGGCCGCCTGCGTTAGCTTCGGCCCGCTCCCGGCGGGGGAAGGCGGTGATCAGCAATGACTTACGGTACTCCCTTGCTCCGTGGGGGCAGGCCAGGGCGGCGGTGCTCGGTGAAGCCGTGGCCGCCGGGTGCGGGGCGTCTGGGTCCGATCCTGAGACCGGTTCGTACTGTGCGGTATGCTGGCCGTGGGTGCCCTGAGGGTGGCTGCCAAAATGTGGTTGGCTGGGACCGGCGGTGGCGTCACCCATGAGGGCGGTGGCCACCAGTAGCAGCAGGGCGTTGCGGGCAGGGGCCAATGGCAATGGTAAACGGCTGTACTTGGTCACCGGGTCGCTCCGCTGGTGGTCAATACCAGGGAAATGTTTTAGGGTTTCGTATTGGGTTGTCGGCCTGAACGGCAACATCTTGAGCAGTGGGGAACGGAATATGGGCAATGGCAGAGGCCGGTGGTGGTTGGGCGTGACCGGAGTGTTGATCGGTACCCTGCTGATCGGGTGCAGTAGCGGTGGGCGCCATTACGGGGGCCTGAAAGAGACGCTGTCGATTGATCTGCGGCCCAACAGCAGCAAACTGTTTGTGTATCAACTGGATGTGCCGGATGCCCGTCAGCGGCCACTGGTGCAGGTGTACCGGTCCCCTAAGGATGTGACCGAGCATCGTCGTCGGGAGCCTTTGGGCAGCCGCGAGTACCGGCAGTTGCGCAGCGACGCCGAGCGGGCCGTGACACTCACCGGGTACTGCCGGGAGGGCTTTCTGGAGTTGGACTATCGTCTGTCCCGGGCCGAGATGTGGCTGCGGGGAGAGTGTCGTGAGGGCGCTACCGAAGAAGACCGGAGCCGCTTTGCCGAAAGATCCCAACTGCCTATTCCACAGCCGGAGTGATCGTGTCCGGTCGTGGTCTCGCGTAGAATGGCGAGCGCCGCCACTTCCGGCGGTCGATCGTCATTGGAGAACGACCCGTGTCATTGCCCCCCTTGCAGCTCAAGAAAAATACCGACCGTCGCCTCAAACGCGGCCACCTGTGGATCTACAGTAACGAGGTGGACGTGGCCAAAACGCCGCTCAAGGCGTTCCAGCCCGGGGATCAGGCGCTGGTCCTGGCCAGCACCGGCAAGGCGCTCGGGGTGGCGGTGGTCAATCCGGCCGGCCTGATCTGCGCGCGGCTGGTCAATCGCGATCCGGAGCAGCCCCTGAGTAAATCCCTGCTCGTGCACCGTATCAATCAGGCTCTGGCCTTGCGCGATGCCTTCTTTCCCGGCCCCTATTACCGACTCATCTACGGCGATTCCGATCTGCTCCCCGGGCTGGTGGTGGACCGCTTCGGTGACTATCTGGTGGTTCAGATTGCCAGTGCCGGCATGGAGCGGCACAAGGCCGATATTATCGAGGCACTGGTACAGTGTCTGAAGCCCGCGGGCATTCTGCTGGACAACGATCACGGCGCCCGAGAGCTGGAGGGGTTGGCGCGCTATCAGGAAGTCGCCCACGGCACCATGCCGGACACTCTGGAGCTGGTGGAGAATGGGGCCCGCTTCCGGATTCCGGTAGGACAGGGTCAGAAAACCGGTTGGTTCTACGATCACCGCGACAATCGCGCCCGCCTGCAGGGCTGGTGTCGGGATCGCCGGGTGCTGGATGTCTTTTCCTATATGGGCGGTTGGGGTGTGGCGGCTGCCAACGCCGGCGCCAGGGAAGTGGTCTGTGTGGATGCCTCGGCCACGGCGCTGGACGGAGTGGCCACCAATGCCGAGCTGAACGGCGTGGCGGACCGGGTCAGCGCGCTTCAGGGCAAGGCCATTGACGTGCTCAAGGCACTGATCGCCGACGGTGAAACTTTCGATGTGGTGGTGCTGGACCCGCCCGCGTTTATCAAACGGCGCAAGGACCAGAAGGCCGGAGAGGCGGCGTATCGCCACATCAATGAGCTGGCCATTCGACTGCTGGGCCGCGATGGCCTGCTGGTGTCGGCGTCCTGCTCCATGCACCTGGCCCGGGAATCGCTGACCGATATCGTGCGCGGTGCCGGCCGGCACCTGGACCGTCACGTACAGATCATCGCCCAGGGCGGGCAGGGCGCCGATCATCCCGTGCACCCGGCCATCCCCGAGACCGATTATCTGAAAGCGGTGTTTGTCCGGGTGTACCTGCCCTGACCCGCAAAAAGCCACCGGGCGAGGGCCCGGTGGCTTCAGTCAATTACGACGCCTTCCACTCAAACGCCTTGAACGGCTCGTCGACCGGTGTGCCGGCAATGTGGTTGATGTAGTTGCTCATCACCTTCTGGGAGACGGTGAGAATCACTTCCAGTACCTGCCGGTGGCCGTGCCCCGCCGCATAAAACGCCTTCAGGTCCTGATCGCTGACATTGCCCTGCTTGCGCAGTACCGACAGGGTGAAATCGCGCAGCGCCTCCAGCTTGTCATCCGGCAGCGGTGTCTGGTCCCGCAAGGCGTTATCAATATCCTCCGACACCTTCATGGAACGGGCAATGCCACTGTGGGCGGGAACGCAGTAGTGGCACTGGTTCTCCACGTTGATGCTCTGCCAGACCACGGTTTTCTCGTCCTTGTTCAGGCTGGAATTCAGCACCAGTTCGTGCAGCGTCTGGTAGCCCGCAAGGGTATCCGGCGCCTCGGCCATCACCGCGTGCAGGTTCGGGATCATGCCAAAGTCACTCAGGGACTTCTTCAGCAGGGGTTTGGCTTCTTCCGGTGCGCTATCGAGGTCGTGCAGTTTGAAATCGCTCATGAGGTGCTCCTTTGTTGAATGATTGCTCAATTACGAGATCACTGTAGTTGTTATTGAGTATTTGTTCAAGTATATTTCTCGCTAGTCGCTTTTTTATAAATGTGCCAGAGGATTTCCATGCCACGCGCGCCTCAATATGACCGACAGGAAGCGCTTGATCAGGCCGTTCGTCTGTTCTGGTCTCGTGGCTA
The DNA here is from genome assembly GCF_003762925.1 of Marinimicrobium koreense. Taxonomy (NCBI): domain Bacteria; kingdom Pseudomonadati; phylum Pseudomonadota; class Gammaproteobacteria; order Cellvibrionales; family Cellvibrionaceae; genus Marinimicrobium; species Marinimicrobium koreense. The sequence goes on along the minus strand of NZ_RJUK01000001.1, from coordinate 2,339,065 downwards.
CCATGCCACCTCGCTAAAACACCTGGAGCAGTCGCTCGATATGCGTCCGGGCAGCCTGTACGCCGCCTTTGGCAATAAGGAGACGCTCTTTCTGGAGGCGTTGGATCGGTATGCCGCCGCCATGGCGAGCGAACTTCAGGGCCATCTGAAACGGGAGCCGAGTGCGTTGGAGGCTCTGAGAGCCTTTTTACGCGAACTGGTCCTTGGGTGCCTCGGGGGCGCAGAGCCGCCTGCCAGAGCCTGCATGATCGTCAAAACACTGCTGGAAGTCTCCGAGGACGATGAACCGCTGCGCACCAGGGTCAATGCGCTGCTGGGCAGCATGGAGCTTGCCATCGAACAACTGCTGAAACGCTCAGTGGCCCAGGGGGATCTTCGCTCCGATGTGGACCCAGGTCGCCTGGCGCGTGTGGTGCAGGTGCAGATCATGGGGCTGCGCACCTACGCCCAGCGCGATCTCACACCTGGCGTTCTCGAATCCCTGCTGGCTGATGTCTTTAGCCTGCTGGATAACTACCGTTCTCTGCCAACCACTGCCTGAAAGGAGAAAAGAGAATGCAACAACAAGCACGTCTGACCTGGTCCCTCTTCTTGCTTCGCCTGGGAGTCTTTATCGTCATGCTGATGTGGACTCTGGATAAGTTTGTTCAACCCGAGCACTCCGCCCGGATTTTCGAGGGCTTTTATGGCCTGGGAGGCTTTTCGACCGAGATCTTCTACGCGATTGGGGTTGTGGAGTTGGCCCTGGTTCTGGCGTTCGTGGCCGGTCTCTGGAAGCGGATAACCTATGGGCTGGTGTTGTTACTTCATGGTGTATCGACGCTCTCCTCCTACAATCAGTACCTGGATGCGTTCAATAACCTGCTGTTCTTCGCGGCCTGGCCGATGTTGGCGGCCTGCATAGCGTTATACCTGCTACGTGATCTGGATACCCGTTGGACGCTGAGCGTTAAAAAATAATCGCGCTAGGACCTCCCCGCTGTAATAAACCTCGTACCTGTTGCGACAGAAAAAAAGCGGTTGAAGTGCGTGCCCTGCATTGGGCTCGCAACAGAACTGAGCCCGAGGGTGAGTGTGGGAGGCGATATGGGATTGCAGGCATGGTTTGGAGGCAGCCGTAGCAGGCGGCCGGCGCAGGCATCAGATCAGCAGCGCTACTGGGAAGATCTGCTGACCAGCCTACTGATGATGGCCTGGTTTGTTGAGGCGCGAGACCCTTACACCGGTGGCCACCTCTGGCGGGTATCCCGTTATGCACAGTTGATGGCCCGAGTGGCTGAGCTGTCGGAGCAAGAGGTAGCGCAGATCGGGCTGGGTGGATTTCTCCACGATCTGGGCAAGATCAGCATTCAGGATGACATATTGCGCAAGCCCGGGCCGCTGGATGAGGACGAGTTTGCGGTGATCAGAACGCATCCGGAGCAAGGAGCCCGCCTGTTGGCGGGGCATCCATTGGCCGACCTGGTCAAGCCTGCGGTGTTGTTGCATCACGAGCGACCGGATGGCAACGGTTACCCCAAAGGATTGAGAGGGCGCGAGATTCCGGACATTGCTCGAGTGGTGGGTGTCGCCGATGCTTTTGATGCCATGACCAGCGCCCGGCCCTATCGGCAACCGATGTCAATTGATAGGGCCTTGGACGTTGTGATGGCCGGGCGAGGTACTCAGTTTGATGCTCGCTGGGCTGATGTTCTGGTCAACCTGGTTGACAAGGCTGACCTGGAACATATTCAAGGCCACAGCGATGAGGGGATTCCATTGCAGGAGTGTCCCATGTGCGGTCCGACGCTGGTGGTTATGCGCCATCATCGCAGTGCGGATCCGATTTACTGTCGAAGTTGTTCTGGTGAATTTTTGGTGCTGCGTGAGAATGGCTCCATTCAGGTGGTGCCGACAGGCAACCGAGGGGATGCCAATAAGTTGGAGCCCGAGGCCGATGAAGCACTGATAGTCGACGTGGTTCGGGAGACGGTACGGAACCTGTCTTTTATTCGAGCGTGAAACGGTGCTCATTTGGCACCTGGGGTCATTATGGACAACATGCTGAGTAGTGTTGGAGGTATATGGCGCCATGCATGGCGGGCGCCGGTACCTCGGAATGCGCTGAAAGTGGCGCTGGTGGTGGGCCTATTATTGAACCTGATCAATCAAGGTTCTGCATTTTACGGACAAGATGCGATCTCATGGCCGCACGTCGTGCTGAATTTTCTGGTGCCATACTGCGTTGCCTCCTACAGCGCGGCGCGAGTGCGATTTACTGAAGAGTGTATATTGCGACGAGAATCTTATCCGACCAATAACGAGAACACATCATGAGCTTACCGCAAGAGTCCCGAGAGTTCTTTAATGACGATCGTTACCTGATGGAACTGCGCCGGCAGATGCTGCGCTTTGCACAGCTGCAATTATCTGATCGAAGCGCAGCCGAGGACGCTGTTCAGGAGGCATTGGCGGGAGCATTAAAAAATGCCCGGTCGTTTGCGGGTGCGTCGGCGTTCAAGACCTGGGTTTTCGCCATTCTCAAGCACAAAATAACCGATCATTTTCGACGCCAGAAGCGCCTGGTGACGGAAAGCAGTTTAATGCGCGAAGATGAAGAGTCGGATGAGGTGGGAGAGCTCTTTAATGATAAGGGGTTCTGGCACGCCGAGGATCGCCCTAACGCCTGGCGAGACCCGGATGCCGCACTGGAGGACCGACACTTCTGGAAGGTCTTTGAAACCTGTCTGGAGCACCTCCCCGCCAAACAGGCGCGCGTGTTCATGATGCGGGAGTTTATCGGGCTCACCACCGACGAAATCTGTGAGGCGGTCTCCCTGACCGTCAGTAATCTGCATGTGCTTCTGCATCGCGCCCGACTCCGTTTGCGCGCTTGTCTGGAGCACCACTGGTTCAACAGGAGCCAACCCTTATGATGAATTGTCACGAAGCTACCCGGCTAACGTCTGAATCAAAAGAGCGGGCGCTATCCACCAGGGAGCGCATGGCCCTGCGCTTCCACACCATGATGTGCGCCGGTTGTCGTCGCTTTGACGGGCAGTTGGACTTTCTTCGCACAGCCTCTCGCACCTACACCCAAAAGCGGGACGATGATCGTCTTTCCGATGATGAGAGAGACCACTGAGTTTTTTTTGTCCTGAGTCTCGTGCTCAGGTTTTCTTCTATTCTTCCACCAAGGAGCCAAACCAATGTCGATCCTGAAATATATGCTGGCGATGATCAGCTTTACCTTTGCCCTGAACGCGGTAAGTGCAGAGGTGGAGAAAGTCCCCTTTACCGAAGAGCGTTTTAAAGCATTGCAGACACAGAGTGACACCTTGATTCTGCTGGACGTGCATGCCGAGTGGTGTCCCACCTGCGCAAAACAGGGTGAGGCGTTGGCGGAATACCAGACGGAAAATCCCGAGGTGCCACTGACCATTCTCAATATTGATTTCGACGATCAGAAAGAATGGGTAAAGCACTTCAAGGCGCCCCGCCAGTCCACTCTGATTTTGTACAAGGGCGAAGACCGTCTCTGGTTCAGCGTTGCAGAAACCCGAAAAGAGGTCATTTTTGACGCGCTCAATGAAGCTGCCGGGCAGGTGCAATGAGTCTGGAGTTAGCCGCGCTACCGCTTGCCCTGCTCGCCGGCGCGCTGAGCATATTGTCGCCCTGCGTTTGGCCGCTGGTGCCCATCGTGATGGGTTCGGCCAGCGGTCAGAGTAAGTGGGGACCCTATGTTTTGGCGCTGGGTCTCAGTCTTTCTTTTGCGTTGGCCGGAACCCTGCTGAGCTTTTTCCTAGTGAGTGCCGGTTTCGACCCGGAGCTGTTCCGGTATGTGGCGGCATCGCTATTGATTCTAGTGGGCTTGTTGCTGGTCATCAAACCGCTCGGGGATTGGATTAGTGTTCCTCTCTCGGGTTTGACCTCCAGATTCAATCCATCTGGAGAGCCAAGCCATTGGTCGGGCCAGTTCGGGGTCGGCTTTCTGTTGGGCATTGTCTGGCTTCCCTGTGTGGGCCCCACCCTCGGGGCCGCCATCGCTTTGGCGTCCATGGGGCAGCAGATGTTCATGGCGTTTCTTACCATGCTGGTGTTTAGCATCGGGACTGCGGCGGTCTTGTTGGGCGCGGGCCTGTTCTCGCGGCGACTGTTGGGACGCGCCGCTCTGGGGCTGATCAACAATGCTAGTCGGGGGAAAGTGTTGCTGGGCTGGATGTTATTGCTGCTCGGCATGATGGCGTTAACGGGCATTGATAAAGTGCTGGAAGCCTGGGCCTTGACCTGGCTGCCCGACTGGGCGGTGAGTCTTTAAGGCCATAGAAATTAAGAATAAATTCGGTGTAATAAAACCTAATCCATCCCGACTGAACCCCATAGTTGAAGCATCACCTGGAACAATAAGGAATCCGAGATGAATCATATTGTGGGGCTCTACCGTCGACTGGAATTTTCGTCATCCGGCTTACGCCACCTGGATGGACTACCATCTTTATTGCTGCGCTTGTATCTGGCCCCAGTAATGCTTCAGGCGGGTTGGCAGAAGCTCAGTAACTTCGAGAGTACGGCCGCCTGGTTTGGCAATCCGGACTGGGGGCTGGGGCTGCCCATGCCGGAAGTGCTGGCGGCGCTGGCTGCGGGCACCGAATTTCTGGGTGGCATTCTTCTGATTGTCGGATTCGCGGTTCGCTGGATCAGTATTCCTTTGATGTTCACCATGCTGGTCGCGGCCGTGACCGTCCACTGGCAGAATGGCTGGTTGGCGATTTCTGATGCAGGCAGTTGGTTGGCGAACGACCGGGTGCTGGAGGCGGCGGAACGCCTTGAGCGTGGACGTGACATATTGCGTGAGCACGGTCATTACGATTGGCTGACCGGCCGCGGTTCGTTTGTCATACTCAATAACGGCATTGAATTCGCCGCCACCTATTTCATCATGTTGTTCAGTCTGCTGTTTACCGGTGCGGGGCGTTATGTCAGTCTCGATTACTGGGTTGGGCAGTGGGCGATTGCGCGGAGCTCCGAGGTTGCGCAATAAGTACTTGGCCGGTGGCGGTATGGCGCCTTCGTCATTGGCTGATGTTGTCCATAAAGTGCGCTATGATCCGGCTAAGGGGGGGAGCCGTAACCTATCCCTGAGCTGAATCCCGATTGAAAAACCACCCATTGAGGAGCAAGACCATGAAATCCATGAAAAATCCCCTGATCGCCTCTGCCAGTACCGCTCTGTTGTTGGGCCTGGGTAGCCAGGCCGCTGTCGCCGAAAACCCCTTTTCGGCCGAAACACTCTCCAGCGGTTACAGTCAATTGGCTCACAACCATGGTGGCGAGAAGAAAGACGGTGAAGCCAAATGTGGTGAAGCCAAGTGCGGCGAAGAGAAAAAGGGTGGCGAGGCCAAGTGCGGCGAAGCCAAGTGCGGTGAAGACAAGAAAGACAAGGATGCTGAAGGCAAGTGCGGTGAAGGTAAGTGCGGCGCTTGATGCGATAGCCAGGCGGGGCTTCATGCCCCGTCCTGCTTTTGATTCCAGAGAGCGAGAGAGAGTCTGAGTATGCCTCTGCCCAAAGTCCAAGGTGTCGGGTTAGGTCTGCGGCGCGAGTTGCTGGATCAGTTGCCGTCGTCCCCCAATGGTCGTATCGACTTTCTCGAAGTTGCTCCAGAGAACTGGATGGCGATGGGAGGTCGGCTTGGCGCAAAATTCCGCGCATTGACCGAACGTTACCCGTTCAGTACCCACGGTCTATCCCTGTCCATCGGCAGTCCGGCGCCCCTGGATGTGGACTTTGTGACCCGAATCAAACAGTTTCTCGATGAGCACAATATTGAGCTTTACTCGGAACACTTGAGTGCCTGCAGTGACGACGGTCACCTCTATGACCTGATGCCGGTGCCTTTCACGGAAAGTGGTGTGCGCTGGATTGCCGAACGCGTACGCCAGGTTCAGGATATTCTCGCGCGGCGCATTGCTCTGGAGAATGTGTCCTACTATGCCCCTGTCACCACGCCGGACATGCCCGTGCCTGAGCTGGACGAGGCCACCTTCATTCGCGCGGTGCTTGAAGAGGCGGATTGCAATCTGCTGCTGGACGTCAACAATGCCTACGTCAACAGCATCAATCACCGCTATGATCCCGAGGCCTTTATTCGTTCCATGCCCGCCGAGCGCATTCATTACATGCACATTGCCGGCCACTACCGGGAAGCGGAAGACCTGCTGGTGGATACCCACGGAGCGAATGTCATAGACCCGGTATGGCAACTGCTGGATGTGGCCTACGACCATGCGGGCATCTGTCCGACCCTACTGGAACGGGACTTCAATCTCCCGCCGCTGCCGGAGCTGCTGAGCGAGGTGGACACCGTTCGCGCGCACCAGAACGAGGTGGCCCATGTCGGTACCCGATGATTACCGCGAAGCGCTGAAGCGTTTCGCTGGCGCCATCCGTGACCCGGAGGGCCAACCGAATACGGAAGTTGAAGCTCGTCGAATGAAAATCTATCAGGATTTGTTTTTCAACAACCTGAATACCTTTCTGAGCAACAACTTTCCGGTGTTCAAATCCCTGATGCCGGAACAGTGGTGGCGACAGGAAGTGCGGCGGTTTATGCAGATTCACCGCTGTCAAAGCCCGCTGTTTTCGGAAATAGGGCGAGAGTACATTGACTATGTCAATTCCGACGAACGTCTCCTCACCCCGGAAGATCCACCCTTTATGGCGGAACTGTTGCACTACGAGTGGGTGGAACTGGCGTTGCAGATTGCAACCAACCCCGAGCCTGAGCCGGGTCTGCATAAAGACGTCATGGCGGGCCATCCGGTGCTCTCGCCCCTGGCCTGGCCTTTGGAGTACCGGTACCCGGTTCACCAGATCGGTCCGACTTATCAGCCCCAGGAACCCCCGGAGCAGCCCACTTGGGTACTGGTATACCGTAGCCGCGACCGACGGGTCTCGTTTATGGCACTGAATGCCTTTACCGCGCGCTTGTTGGCGCTACTTGAGGCGAAGCCTGGGCTGAGCGGTCGGCAACTGCTCGAGCAAATGCAGTCCGAGTCCCCGGGGGTGGACCCCGATGCCCTGATGACCGGGGGCGAGCTGATCTTGCAGGAATTTTACGATCTGGGAATCATTCTCGGTGCCCGGATTGTCCCGGGTTAGTGCTTGGGTCCACCATGATCAGATACATTTTACGCTTCTACTGTAAGTAACGCTCCCGGTGTGCGACTAACTCCGACACAGTCAAATGTGATTGGGGGTTAGTGATGAAAATCGTTTCACTGGTACTTTGTATCATGTTGCTGTCTTCCTGCGGCGGCAGTTCATCGGGGTCGGGAGGTGGATCCGACGACAATGGCTCGACCCCTGAGTCCGGGGAGTGGTTGATTCCCGAGTCAGAAGTTCTGGATGGCGGGCCTGGTAAGGATGGCATTCCTGCCATCAGTGATCCCAACTACCTGGCTGCCTCCCAGGCCAGATATCTGGATGACTCCGATCTGGTGGTAGGGGTCAACCTCAAAGGTGAAGTTCGTGCCTATCCCCACCGGATTCTGGACTGGCATGAAATTATCAATGAGCACTTTGGGGACACGCCCTATTCCATCTCCTACTGTCCCTTAACGGGTTCGGCGCTCTTGTGGGAGGGTCGCAGCGAAGCGGCCGACCCGACCTATGGGGTATCCGGGCTGCTGTTCAATTCCAACCTGATCCTGTACGACCGGGAAACCGACAGCTATTGGTCCCAGATGCTGGCGGAGTCTGTGCGCGGACCCAGGGCCGGAGAGGAGGCCCGGCGCCTTGCAGTGGTGGAAACGACCTGGGGGAACTGGCGTGCCATGTACCCGGACTCTCAAGTGATGGACACACAGACCGGCTTTAGTCGGGACTATAACCGTTACCCCTACGGCTCCTTCCGCACTGACAACAACCTGATTTTTCCAGTCAGTGATCGGGATGAGCGCCTGCATCTCAAAACCCGCGTGTTGGGGGTTCGTATCGGAGAGTTCAGTAAGGTTTATCCCATAGAAAATTTTACCGAGCAGGTTGAAGTGATCAACGAAGTCAATGATGGTTATGTTGTCGTGGGCAGTTCAGGCCGAAATTTTGCCATGGCCTTCAATGCCGTGCTTGATGATGGCACTCAGCTGACGTTCGAGGCAGTAGCGGACGGTCCGGTAGTGATGGAGGATCAGGAAGGTACGCGCTGGGATATTTTTGGCCGAGCCCAGTCGGGAATGCGAGAGGGCGAGCAGCTCGAGCCCATGTTCAGTTACATCGCTTACTGGTTTGCCTGGGCGGCCTTCTTTCCCGGAGCGGAGGTGTATGAACCATGAACCGTTGGCTTGGAATCGGAATGGCTTCGATCAGTGCGGCTCTCTACGGCCCCGCTGCCCTGTCCGCCACCTGCAGTTGTGCGGGTGTGCCCCTGTCGAATTCCGACGGGTTTGTCGCCACTAAGGTGGGCGAGGCGCAGTTGTCAATCGACTATAATTTTCACGATATCAGCGACCTGGTGGCGGGCAGTGAACGAATCAATGATGAAACCGATCGGGATCGGACGAGCGAAACCGTGCTGGTAAACTTTGGGTACGGCCTGACCGACCGCTGGACGCTGGGAGCCTTGACCTCCTACGTTCGTCACGAACGCCAAGTGGGGATCAGCAACGAAGCCAATCAGGTGTCGACGGGGGTGGGTGATAGCCTTCTGTCGGCAAGTTACACACCGGAAAAGATAACAGTGTTTAATCGCCAGCAGCTCACTTACGGTTTGGCCGTCCGTATACCCACCGGGGAGGAAGACAATGGCTCTCCGCTGTTTCTTGAGGACATGCAACCGGGGCAGGGAGCCTGGGGTGGCACGGCGTGGGTATACTGGGCGCGGGCTTACAGTCAGCAGGCACGCTGGAAAACCTTCGTCTCCCTGAGTCACTCGGAAACGGGGGAAAACAGTCGCGAATACTCATTTGAAGGGGAAACCAACCTGTCCGCTGGCGTGAGTTACTCCAGTGACTACGGGCTGGCCCTGCAGGGTGCGCTGGAAATGCGTGAGGCTGATGCGCACACCCGTTTTGGTGGCGAGCTGCCCAACACCGGGGGGCAGTGGGTGAATGCCTCCTTCTCGGCGCAATACACCTTTACCCCAGTGCTGGCGGTCCGGGCCAGCACGGTGGTGCCGGTCAGTCGGGATCTGAGTGGCAGCTTACAGTTCACGACGCGCCGACAATGGTCATTGGGACTGGTGTATTCTTTCGAATAGCCACCCGATGTTCTTTATAGACGATCAACACCGGGCCAGGCTTGAGTTCGCACCGGAATGGGGGGGCAACACTTGATGAGTACATCCATGACCATTGGTACCCTGGCGAAGGCCGCCGGTGTAAATGTCGAGACCATTCGCTACTATCAGCGCTGCGACCTGATGCCGGAGCCGGAAAAACCCTATGGCGGCATACGCCAGTACGATGAGCGCGCCTTGTCCCGCTTGCACTTTATTCGATCGGCTCAGTGGTTGGGTTTCAGCCTGAAGGAAGTGGGCGAGTTACTGAGGCTGGATGATGGCACCCACTGCGATGAAGCCAGGGGATTGGGCGAAAGCAAATTGCTCGAGGTGCGGGCAAAGATTCGTGGGCTTCGACAGATAGAAAAGGTGCTCGATGGGATGGTTCGATCCTGCCTGAGCCAGTCCAACATTACTTGCCCCATGATAGCGTCGCTGTATCGAGATTAGGACGAGCGAGGCGGGAGTGTCGGTCATCCCTGGGCAGACCTTCAGTGAGTGCAAGTCGAATTGCGCCAGAGCTCGGGTGAGCTGTACGCAATCACGGTAAGGCTTTTTTGAACTCATTGTAATAATTCAAGGTGGCGCGCAACTAGGCAGGCGTCCCTTTCAGTACACGGGTGGATGTCAATCGGAGCGATTGATGAGCCTTGGCGTTAACGCCAAGTATTGGACTGTCATTGTCTGTTCATAAAGAGAGGCTTCGTCATGGCTACAAGACTATCCCTGCTGTTGGCGGGTCTGGTGCTCAGCACTTCCGCACTGGCCGCCGACAATGTATACGTACTGGGTGTGGACGGTCTCGCCTGTCCGTTCTGTGCTTTCGGTATCGAGAAGCGTCTGAAAAAGATCGACGGCGTCACCGACGTCGAGGTCGACGTGGGGGAAAGCGTGGTGCGTGTCACCCTTCAAGACGACAAAACACTCTCCGAAGAGCGGGCGCGTCAGGCCGTCAAGGAGGCGGGCTTTACGCTGCGATCCTACTCGGAGGCTGACAGCGGATCGGGAGGCCGTGATGCGCGGTAACCACACTCCAACCGGAAATGTGTCAGCGCTGCTTGGTGTCCTGCTGCTGGCTGGTACGAGCACTGTGACCGCCGCTCCCAATACGTTCAACACTGCGCTGCCGGTGGCCGAGGGACAAACCCTCTGGCGCGAGCAATTGGTGCTGCGCGAGCGCTCCGGCGGCGGGCCCATGAATCGCGACGTCTCGGTGCAGGCGCTGGGCAGCGTGCTGGGTTACGGGGTCAATTCAAAGGTGGCCGTTTTCGGCATGGTTCCCTATTTTTTCGACAGAGAGCTTGAAGTCACCACGCCTCTGGGCCGAGTCGAGCGTGGCACCGACGGCTTCGGCGACGCCTCGCTGTTTGGCCGCTACACGCTGTACCAGAATGACTTCACGGGTGGCACCTTTCGCGTGGCTCCCCTGCTCGGTGTCACCGCACCCACCGGCGATACCAATGATCGCGACGAGCTCGGCAAGTTGCCGCGACCACTGCAGGCGGGCGATGGCGCCTGGGATGCCTTCGGCGGCGTCGTGGTCACCTATCAAACGCTGCAGTACCAGTGGGACGCGCAGCTGCTGTATCGTGAAAACGGTCGTCACGAGGGTTTCGCGCGAGGCGATGAAACGCGCTTCGACGCCTCGTTGCAGTACCGGGTCTGGCCGGGGAGTCTGAAGGGCGGCGCACCGGGCTTCGTCTATGCGTTGCTCGAGTCCAATCTCATCCATCGTGAGCGGGACGAGATGGGTTCCGGTCTCGATCCGGACTCGGGGGGTACCCAGTGGCTGTTGGCTCCCGGCCTGCAGTACGTCACCCGGAGTTGGATCCTTGAAGGAACGGTACAGTTGCCGGTGGCCGCAGACCCCAGGGGTGACGCGATCCAGTACGACTACATCCTGCGCGCAGGCTTTCGTCACAACTTCTAGAAGAGACCGCGCATGATCCGATTGGGCAGATGGCTGGGCTACGGTTTACTTGCGATTCTGGTGCTCCTTGCCCTGTTTCTTGGGGCGGGTGGGGCGATCAACTGGAATCAGGAGCCGCCCTATGAGTTGGTGCAAAGCTGGGGCAAAAAAGGCGAGGGCCCGGCCGAGTTTGACAGCCCCACCGGTATCGCCGTCACCGCTGAGGAAGTGTTCATCGCCGATGCCCGCAATAGCCGCATTCAGGTACTGGATAAGAAGGGCAAGTTTCTGCGTGACTTCGGTGCCGAAAATCTCGGTCGACCGATGAACATCACTATTGCCAATGACAAGCTCTATGTGCCCGACTATTTAAACGATGTGGTACACGTTTTTACGCTGGCCGGCGAGCATGAACGCGCCATTGAAGCGGAAGACGGTCTCGACAGCCCCGGCGGCGTGGCGGTGCGTGCCGACGGAACCTTATTGATTGCCGATAGTTACGGCCAGCGCATTGTGCACATCACGCCGGATGGCGAGGTGCTGGAGTCCTGGGGCGGCGCAGGCAGAGGTCCCGGCGAGTTCAGTTACCCCGCTGACGTCGCGCTCGCCCCGGACGGTGGCTTCTATGTCGCCGATGGTTATAACGATCGGGTCCAACAGTTTGGTCCGGATGGAACCTTCATCCGTAAATGGGGTGGGCCCTTCGGCATGAATATTTTTGGCCCCTTCAGGGGATGGTTTACTACCGCGACCTCAATTGACGTCGCTCCTGATGGAACCGTGTTCGTCGCCGACTTCTATAACGATCGCATCCAGAAATTCACGGCCGAGGGCGATTTTCTGACGGCCTTCGGTACCGCTTCTGAAGGTCCCGGTCATTCCGAGATGGCGGTGGCTATAGACGCCGAAGGCCGAGTTTGGACGACGCATTTTGCAGGCCACCAAGTGGAAGTTTGGCGGCCTGCAGACTAACCTTCATCCCGCACAGCAGGACAGCTGCTTCACATCCTTGGTAAAGGTCTGTGCGCAGAGTTTGAGGCCCTCGACCATGGTCAAGTAGGGAAACAGTTCGTTGCCGATCTGCTCCACAGTCATGTCTGCCCGCAACGCCATCACCGCCGTCTGAATCAGTTCGCCGGCTTCGGCGGCTACCGCCTGCACGCCCAGCAAACGTCCCGAGTCGCGCTCGGCAACCATTTTGATAAAACCGTGGGTCTCAAAATTCACCAGCGCTCGCGGCACGTTCTCCAAGTCGAGCACTCGGGTATCCACGCGGAAGCCTTGCCTTATTGCTTCAGCTTCGGTCAGACCCGCGGTGGCCACCTGGGGGTCGGTAAACATCACGCCCGGCATGGCGCTGAGGTCCAGCGTCGCTTCGCCACCGGTCATGTTGACGGCCGCCCGGCTGCCCCCGGCGGCGGCCACATAGACAAATTGCGGCTGATCGGTGCAGTCGCCGGCGGCATAGACTCCTGGAGCCGCGGTCTGCAGGTGCTCATCCACCTCAATCGCGCCGCCCGGGGTGTGCACACCGATGTCCTGGAGATTCAGGGTTTCGGTATTGGGGGTGCGACCGGTCGCCACCAGCAGTTGCTCCGCCCAAAAAACACCGGCATTGGTGTCGACGGTGAATTCATTGTCGGTCCAGTCCACACGACTGGCCTGGGTCTGCTTGTACACCGCAATGCCTTCTCGCTTGAATGCGGCCTCTATGGCCCCACCAATCGCGGGGTCTTCACTGGACAGCAGTCGACTTCGGGCCAGTACGGTGACCTCACTGCCCAGCCGGGCGAATGCCTGGGCCAACTCCAGGGCGACAAAGCCGGCGCCGATCACGATCAACCGTTCGGGAATGTTGTCCAGCGTCAATGCGCGGGTGGATGTCAGGTAGGGCGTATCGGCCAGCCCGGGTATCGGCGGCTCGGCCGGGCGGGCGCCGGTTCCGATAAAGGCACGATCAAAGCTCACCGTCTGTTCGCCGCCCCGGTGCAGTGCGACCACCAGATGGTTGGCATCGACAAACCGGGCCTCACCGCTCAGTACCGTGATCGCCGGGTGGTCGTACAGAATGGCCTCGTACTTGGCGTCACGCAGTTCTTCCACACGGGTCTGCTGCTGTTCCAACAGTTTTTCCCGGTTCACGTCGGGCGGCTGTGCACTCAGCCCCTCATCAAAGGGACTGGTCTTGCGCTGATGCGCGATATGCGCGGCGCGAATCATGATCTTTGAGGGGACGCAGCCGATATTGACGCAGGTACCGCCGAGGGTGCCGCGTTCGATCAGGGTAATGCGGGCGCCGAGCTCGGCCGCTTTCAGTGCAGCCGCCATGGCCGCCCCGCCGCTGCCGATCACGGCAATGTGCAAGGGGCTATTGGCATCTTTCATGCTCACTCCCGGTCCGCTTCTGAGGATTTCAGCTTTGAGGGGTAGCCGGCGTTTTTTGTGGCGTCGGTCAACGCCTTCAGTGAGGTCCGGGTATCATCAAAGGTGACCACCGCCTCGCGATCCGGGTAGCTCACCTCGATCTGCGAGACACCGTCCACCTTGTTGAGGGCGGCCTTCACGGTGAACGGACAAGCAGCGCAGGTCATGCCTGGCACCGATAGGGTGACAGTCCGCAGCCCTGCCAGGGCGGGCGCACTGAGCAAAGCAATAAGCGTAATGAGGGCGAAACAGGTCTTCATGGCCGATCTCCTTCTTAATAGAACAGAGGCAGGGTGTAGGGAAACAGCAGGGCGATCAGGACCAGGATGGATACCATCCAGAAGATCACTTTATAGGCGACCCGGACTCGCGGTATGGCGCACACTTCTCCCGGCTGGCACTTTTCCGCCGGTCGGTAGATGCGGCGCCAGGCGAAGAACATGGCCACCAACGCGACGCCGATGAAAATCGGACGATAGGGTTCGAGCGCTGTCAGGTTCCCGATCCAGGCACCGGAAACGCCCAGGGTAATCAGTACCAGTGGCCCGATGCAGCAGGCCGATGCCAGAAGCGCGGCGATGCCTCCAGCCGCCAGGGGGCCGCCACCTGAATTGGAGCTCGTCATCACTCACCTCTGAACATGGGTCATTGAGAAGAGACTACTACCGTAGTCGGCTACGGAGTCAATGCCCAGAAAAGGCAGGGTAGGTGCAGCCGTCCCGTCTGATTGCCAACAGTGACGGCCGGTGCGTTGTGCATCTCACCCCAGATGGTAAGATCCAGTAAAGTCGGCGTCTTAATGACCCGAACGCCCAAGAATTAAAACCCAGCAGCGAGCCGATCCGAATGGCAAAAAAACACCCGCGAAAACCGAGTGCCAAAACCAGGCAAACCCGGACGAATACACCGCCCAACTGGCCGCTGTTGGCACTGCTGGGGCTGGGACTGGCGATCACCGGTTACCTGACCGGCGTTGCCTGGCTGGACTCGGGGCCGGCGCTGTGTGGTGACGGCTCGGGCTGCGACCTGGTCCAGAATAGCCGTTGGTCCCGGGTGCTGGGGCTGCCCCTGTCGCTCTGGGGTTTTGTGCTGTACACCCTGATGCTGCTGGTGGTCCTGAGCACGCCGGCTCCCACCAAGCGTTGGCGGCGAGTGTGGCGTCTGTCAGTGGCAGGGTTGGCGATCAGCCTCTACCTGACGATGGTAGGCCTGGTGGAGCTGCAGACTGTTTGCCTCTGGTGCCTGGCATCGTTGGCAACTCTGGCCGGGGTAGTCGCGCTTTTGGCCTGGCAGCGCCCGGCGGCGACCCAATCACCTGTCTGGTGGTACTGGCCGTTGAACTCAGCCATCCTGGCCTTGGTGGTGACTGGATCCCTTCACATTTATTACTACAGCGACTTTTGGCAGCCGCCACCACCAGCCAAGCTTGAAGCCCTGGCTGAGCATCTGGAGGAGCGCGGGGCTGTTTTCTATGGCGCCTCTTGGTGCTCGGCGTGTCAACAGCAAAAGCGTCTGTTTCACCAGGCCTCAGAGCAGTTGCCTTATGTGGAGTGCAGCCCTCTTGGTCGAGAGGGGCCCAGGGCGCGTGTTTGCGTGCGCGAAGATATCATTAGCTACCCCACCTGGATCATCGATGACCGACGGTACGAAGGGGTTCTTGAGCCGGAGGAACTCGCCCGCCATACGGCTTTCGAGTGGTAGCGTGTACCGGAATTAACAGGGGAGTGCCACTCGCACCTTGCGTTGTGTCTATTTACGGCAATGCGCAAGACTAGAACTTCAAATTCAACGTAGAGAGGGGCCGGCTTAATGCCTGCCTGATCTGATCAACGCCATCGAGACGGCTTCTGGGAGCGTACGGGCCTCGCCCGATGGAGCGCTCATCAACTCGTGGAAGTAGTGATCCTGACGCTCGACCCACACGGCCCGCAGACCCGCCTGCCGGGCTCCGTGCACGTCCCAGGCATGGGCGGCAATTACGGTGGTTTCTGCCTGGGGCGTATTGAACTGTTTGCACACGGCCTGATAAAGCGTGGGCTGGGGTTTCCAGACAGAGTGCTCGTCAATGGAAACGATGCCGTCCACCAACGCGCTCAGACCCTCCCGAGCCACCAGCTGGCGAGTATTGTCGGCGGAGCCGTTGGTAAGAAGGATGATTTTGACGCCGGCTGAGCGGGCCTGTGCCAACGCGGGGGCCACGTCGGGATGCGCGGGTAACTCAGAGAAGCTTGAGAGTAGTCGCTTGACTTGCGGCGCGTCAGCCGCCTTGCCTGCACTGCTTAACACAACTTTTAGCGTTCCGGCGGCGATAGCGGGAAAGGGATGAAACACCCCGGTGGCAGACAGCGCGAAGGCGTCCCGCAAGAGCTGGGCAAAAAACAAGTCTGCGTACGGCTCCCCCAACCCTTCCTCTGCCATTCGGTCGCGAAGTGGTTGCAGAGAAAATAGCGTTTCAATCACATCGAACAGAAGGACCGGTTGGGACATAAGTGGCTCCGGGGCTTGAGGGCAAGGACTGCCGTCAAAGCATAGCTGCTATCATAGTCACTCTCCAACGCCTGTGGGCATCTTTGACCGCAGGTGTTGCGTACAAACGGCACCCGTTTGTAAGAATCCGGTCTTAGGGCCGACAGACCGACTCAATCCCACGCCGGAACCACCGGCAGAGGGTATTTCGTAGATCAGAAGGACGCAGAATGCAACGCTTGATCATCATCACCTTTGTCGCCGCCCTGGTGGCCGCTTTCTTCGGGTTTGGTTTGAACGACTACCTGACACTTGAGCAACTCAAAAACAGTCAGGCGCAGTTTGATCATTGGCTGACCGAACTTCCGGTATTGGTACCCGCGGTCTACTTCATTATCTATGTCGTCGTTACTGCCCTGTCTTTGCCCGGAGCTGCCATCATGACACTGGCGGGTGGCGCTCTGTTTGGTCTTGGGCAGGGTCTGCTGCTGGTGTCTTTTGCATCCAGCGTCGGTGCTACTCTGGCGTTCCTGGTGTCCCGGTTTGTCTTACGTGATTCGGTACAGAAGCGTTTTGGCGAGCGGTTGAAGACCATCAACCGCGGTATCGAGCACGATGGTGCCTTTTACCTCTTTACGCTGCGCCTGGTTCCATTGTTTCCCTTTTTCGTCATCAACCTGGTGATGGGGGTGACGCGGCTGAAGACCTGGACCTTTTATTGGGTCAGCCAGGTGGGCATGCTCGGCGGTACCGCCGTTTACGTGAATGCCGGCACTCAATTGGCGGATATCGACAGTGTGAGCGGGATTTTTTCGCTGGAACTGATTCTCTCCTTTGCACTACTGGGTATCTTCCCCTGGATTGCCAAAGGCATAGTGCGCATGGTTCAGCGGCGCCGCGCCTACAAAGGCTGGAGCAAGCCCAGGCAGTTTGATCGTAATCTGGTCGTCATTGGCGGCGGCGCGGGCGGGTTGGTTTCTTCCTACATCGCCGCGACGGTCAAAGCCAAAGTCACTTTGGTGGAAGCCCATAAAATGGGCGGCGACTGCCTGAACTACGGCTGCGTTCCCAGCAAAGCGCTGATCAAAAGTGCCAAAGTCGCCCACCAGATGCGCCACGCCGACCACTATGGCCTGAACGCCCAGCAGCCGACCTTCAGCTTCCGCACCGTGATGGAACGGATTCACAAGGTCATCAAGGAGGTCGAGCCGCATGATAGTGTCGAGCGCTACACCGGTCTGGGCGTTGATGTGGTTCAGGGCTACGCCACTATTGTGGACCCCTGGACCGTCGACATCGCGCTGAACGACGGAGGCACCCAGCGCCTGACCACCCGGAGCATTGTCATTGCCGCCGGGGCCGAGCCGCTGGTGCCGGAGTTGCCCGGTCTGGACGACGTCGGCTACGTTACCAGCGATACGCTCTGGGATACCTTCGCCAAGCTGGACGAACCACCCAAGCGCCTGATCGTGCTCGGGGGTGGCCCCATCGGGTCGGAGCTGTCTCACGCCTTCGCCCGCCTGGGGTCCAAAGTGAGTCAGATCGAACGGGGTGAGCGCATTCTTGCCAAAGAAGACGATGAGGTGTCGGATATAGCACGTGAGGCGATGATGGCCGATGGCGTTGAGGTGCTGACCCGGCACGAAGCCTTGCGCTGCGAGCGTGACGGTGGTGAAAAAGTTCTGGTGGTCAAACACCAGGGCGAAGAAAAACGCATCCCGTTCGACCAAGTACTGGTGGCCGTGGGCCGAAAAGCACGCTTGACCGGGTATGGCCTGGAACAACTGGGCATTCGCACCGAGCGCACCGTCGTCACCAACGAATACCTGGAGACGCTCTACCCCAATATCTATGCTGCCGGCGACGTGGCCGGGCCCTACCAGTTCACCCACACCGCCGCGCACATGGCCTGGTACGCCGCTGTGAATGCCCTGTTCGGGCAATTCAAACGCTTCAAGGTCGATTACTCCGTCATTCCCTGGACTACCTTCCTGGACCCGGAAATTGCCCGGGTGGGCATCAGCGAAGCGGACGCCAAGGCGCAGGAGATCGACTACGAAGTCACCCGCTTTGAACTGGCCGAACTCGACCGCGCCATTGCCGACAGCACCACCACCGGCTTCATCAAAGTCCTGACGCCCAAAGGCAAGGACAAAATCCTGGGCGTGGTCATCGTTGGCACCGAAGCGAGCAACCTCATGGCCGAGTTCATCCTCGCCATGCGCCACGGCCTGGGCCTGAACAAAATACTGGGCACCATCCACACCTATCCAACGCTTGCCGAAGCCAACAAATACACCGCCGGCGAGTGGAAAAAAGCCCACAAACCCGAGGCGGTTTTGAAATGGTTGGAGAAGTTTCACACCTGGAGAAGGGGAGGTGACAGATGATAGCGTCACGTATATTTGCGGCAGGTGCGCCTTCGGCTTACCAGCCCTACGTAAAACTGGGTCAGCATTCTTCCCGCAACGAGGAAATTCGGAGTGCAGAGGTGCGGCGGTCCGAACACCGTTTCAAGACCGTGAGCCGTGGGACTAGCGCTCTCGAGCTTACAGGGATGTACTTGCAGCGTGTCTTGAAACGGTGTTCGGACCGACGTGCCGGACGTGATGAATCGATCAAGCGCTCTATGCAAGGAATCGTTTTTGTTGCCTTATCCATGCTAAGTGGTTTGGCTATATCGAGCGACTTCGACCACCAACACAAAACCTACGCTGAGGTGCTTGAAAACCACGTCGAATGGCGTGAAGACGGTACCGCTTCCACGGTGGACTACCCAGCGCTCAAAGCTGACCCGGACAACCTCGACCAATACCTGGAACGACTCTCCGGTGTCGAAAAAACCAGTTTCGACAACTGGAACAAAGACCAACAACTCGCGTTCCTGATCAATGCCTATAACGCTTTTACGCTGAAACTCATTGTTGATCATTATCCCGTCGACTCCATCAAAGACACCGGCAGCTTCTGGCAAAATCCCTGGAATAAACGCTTCTTCACCCTGCTCGGTGAAGACATGCACCTCGACCAGGTCGAACATGAAATCATCCGCGAACCGGGCACCTACAATGAACCGCGCATCCACTTCGCCGTCAACTGCGCTTCCATCGGTTGCCCCGCCTTGCGCACCGAGCCTTTCACCGCCGAGCAGCTCGAACAACAATTGGAGGACAGCACCGAGCGCTTTCTGCGGGATGAAACCCGCAACCGCTTTCGCGACGGCCAACTTGAAGTGTCCTCCATTTTCAAATGGTACCGCGAAGACTTTGAACGCGGCTGGCAGGGTATCGACAGCCTGAATGCGTTCTTCTTGCGCTATGCCAATAGCCTCGGTTTAAGTGAAACCGAGAAAGAACAACTCCGCCAGGACGCGGTGGATTATCGCTTTCTCGATTACGATTGGCGTCTGAATGGTAAAAAGTAGTTCTTTGGTTGTAAGAAACCGACAGTTCAAACGACTGCGTTCTGTCGGCGTCTGCCGGACCTTGCAATGACTTCAGGCCACACAGAGGACATGAACATGAACGAGTATCTGAATGCTCGCCCGCTGCGCCTTGCCTTGCTGGGGAATGCGGTATTTTCCTTTGCCAGCGCTATCGTGATGTTTACAACTCCCGGGCAAGTCAGCACCTGGCTCGGGGTGGAAATTGCGGGTGTTTTGCCCTGGCTGGCGGTGGGCCTGGCGCTGTTTGCTTTTGATCTTGTACACCAGGCAACGCGGTCCCGCCCTGCAAGCTGGCGCGCCCTGTATGCCAGCGCTGCCGACTTGCTCTGGGTGGTAGGTACCTTTCCGTTCGTGTTGGTCCCGGGGCTGTTATCATCTACTGGCCAATGGCTGGTGGGGGCTGTTGCGGTTGTCGTGCTGAGCTTAGCGGTGCTGCAAATGCGCGGGATTCGGCATTTGCACGCCGTTGCGGGGGTGAACCGCTATCGGCATTGTCTTCAGGTGTCGGTCAATTCACCTGCCGAGGCTATGTGGCGTGTCATTTCGAATCTGGGGCACATCCAGAATTATGTGCCCATGCTCAAGCATTCAGAACTGATGAATGGTCGCGAACCGGGTAAAGGGGCGGTACGAGTTTGCTCCGACCGTAGCGGCAAGCGTTGGGCAGAGGAGTGTATAGAATTTGAAACGGGGCGCTCTGTTACCTTACGTTTTCTGGCTTCCGAGCCGGACTTCCCGTTCCCGGCAACACAAATGACTGGTGGCTGGGACGTTGAGCCATCCAAAGACAGCCCAGTACAAAGCCAGGTGACTGTGTGGTGGGAGCTGGAGCCCAAGAAACCGTGGCTTGCACCACTGTTGTTGCCGATGCTGGGGTTTGGAGCAGACCGGACCTTCCCGGCGGTAGTGGAGCGGATGGCCTTCGATGCCCGTGGGGGTGCCCCTTCTCCGGCGTCTCAAGCGAATGGCATAGTGGCCCGCTTGCTGCCGGTCTTGTGTTGAGTCGCTTCTAGCATGGTAACCGGCGAACGCGGGTTTCGCCCTTCGAACGGCGGAACCCGTCCTACGGAAAGCGTGTTCCGAGAGTATGTGTAGCGCGGATAAGCCGAAGGCGCATCCGCCGTAAGACAATGATGAATGTATCAAATGGAGTAAAGCATTAATGAAAAATCGGTTTACCATCCGATCACCGCACTCGACGGCGCTACGCACGATGTGCGCCAGCGCCGCTCTAATGGCCGCGCTACCCGCTCACGCCCAAACCAGCAGCATTCAGGATGTCCTCGTGGTGGGCGAAGCCCTCAGTGGTATGGGCAATGTGCGCAGCGACGAAGTCGACGGGCCTTTTGGCCTGGGCCAGACCATCGCCGACATCGGCCGTTCAATCACCCCGGTGACCGAAGATTTGCTGAACGAAGCGGCCATCGACAACCTGCAGGAGCTGCAGCGGGTCGCTCCCAACACCTTCCAGGCCAAAGGCTTTGGTGCGCCCAGTCTGCCGACGCTGCGTGGTCAGTTGGGCGAAGTCTTCTCGGCCGGCATGCGCCGCCAGGTGGGCAATAATGGCCTGGGTATTCCATTGTCATTCAACTCCGTGGGACAGATCGATATTGTGCGCGGTACGCCCTCGGTGATTCTCGGCACCACTCAGCGTACCGGTGGCTTTGTGAATATCACGCCCAAGCGTCCAGACCTGAGTGAGCCGGAAGGTCGTGTCAGTCTGACCGGCGGCGAGTGGGACCAGTACGGCGCGCAGTTGGATTATTCCTGGGTGATCGATCCTGAGCGTCAGGGGGTCCGGATCAGCCTGGAGCATAAAGACGAAGGCAGTTTCTACGACTATGCCGGGCTCGACAGCACCAACCTTTTTGCCGCCTACCGTATATTGCCCAGCGATCATTTTGAGTGGAATGTGTCGCTGGAATACTATGATGTGGAGTGGACCGATAATGCGGGTATCAATCGTCCGACCCAGGATCTGATCGATCACGGTCTGTACGTGCAGGGGCAGGGTGTCCAGCCCAATGGTTCCAGGGTACCGGGCGCCTTTGCGGTCGTCAGTCCATCGGGCGAGGTAAAGATCCCCCGCAACCGGGTACATACCCATCCAGATGACATCAACGGGGCGGAAACCCTGTTGCTGCATTCGGTGTTCAACATTGAGCTGGCGGACTCGATTCGCCTGGTCAACCGCTCCTACTACGAACATCTGGAGCGCGAGGAAATCGCCCAGAACAGTTTTGTGGAAATTGTCGACGGGGCCGATACGCTGGAAAACCGCACCGAGCTGCATATTCACAACACCACGGTGGGCGCCAACCTGCGTTACAACGACGTGCTCGGCTACAGCCAGTTCACCACCGAGGCCGACCTGCCCACGGACTTGACCGGTCCGCTCAGCAATCGGGAAATCCCGCTGACCGACGCACAGAAGGCACGTCTGGTGGAGCTGCGCCCGGGCCTGTTCGTTTCCCCGGGCGCTCAGTACGACATCGACGGCGACAATGTAGGGGATTTCAACCTGTCAGACACGACGGATTCCTCCAGTGTGCAGGGCGGATTGTTTGTTCAGCATCGTCAACTGCTGACCGAACGTCTGCAGTTGACGCTGGGCGCTCGGGGCGACTGGTACGATGTTTCCGCACGAGATCCCATAGCGCCCGAGGGTGTCGAGGCGGCGCGGGATAACCATAATGATTTCCTCAAGGCCGGTGAAGCGACTCTGCATTACCGTCCGAACGAGTCGGTCACGCTATACGCGACCAGCAGTTACAGCGAGTCCACCTCCAACAGCATGGCCGGTGGCAATGTGCTCGGAGCGAACAACCAGATCGACCCGCTCAACTTCGCCACCGAAAATACCCTGCACGAAGTTGGTCTGAAATACGCACCCGCCGGTTCACCCTGGTATGCGGATGCGGCGGTTTTCGACCAGACACGCAGCCTGCGCAACCGCGATGGCAGCAACAGCGGGGTGGCTACCCGGGGTCTGGAGGCTCAGCTCTTTTACCGTGGGGAAGCCGCCTGGGTAAGCGTGGGCGCCAACTGGCTGGATGCCGAGTTCGATCATTCCGCTGCGTTTCAGGCCGCGGAACAGGTGGCGGATGCCTTCGATGACTCCCGCCCGGATATCATTCAGGGCACCGGCGTCGGTGCGCCGAACTTCGCTGCCTTCCCCGCGTCCAACCAGCGTCTGCACGGCCTGCCGGACTGGAGCCTGTCCGCAGCGGGTGGGTACCTCTTTGCCGAGGGTTGGTCGGTGGGTGGCTCTGCCGTGCTGACCAGCGATTATCCGCTGGACTACCTGCAGACGGTCACCATTCCCGAGCAGTTCACGCTGAACGCCAACCTGGCCTATGAGTTCAATCAGGGCGCCAGTCGCATCCGCCTGGATGTATTCAATCTCACCGACGAAGAAAACTGGACACCGGTGTTTGAAGGCGGGTATTTTGGTTCCTCTTTGGTCTTTCCGGAATTGCCACGGCATGTTCAATTGCAGTTTACCCAGCGCTTTTAAGCGCGCCCTGACCGCGCTGCTTCTGATGAGCAGCGCGGTCGTGGTCCAGGCCGAACAAACCGCCGAGGACTGGTCCGACGTGGTGCAGGAGGCGCGCGGCAGCACGGTGTTCTTTTACGCCTGGGGTGGCTCAAATTCGGTCAATCAGTATCTGCGCTGGGCCGGCAGGCACCTGAATCGGCAGTACGGCATCAACCTGCGCCACGTCAAAGTCGGCGACATCGCCGAGGCGGTGCATCGCTTGCGCAGTGACCAGGCTGCCGGTCGGAAGCAGGGTGGTGCGATTGATCTTCTGTGGATCAACGGCGAAAATTTTCACGCACTGAAAGAGAGTAAGTCACTTGAGCCGGATCTGCTGAGTGCGATTCCCAATCACGTTCATCTGCTCACGGACGAGTTGCCGCTGTTGACGGACTTTGGGGTGCCGGTGGACGGCTTCGAAGTGCCCTGGGGCATGGGCCAGTTCAACATCATCGCCCGCGACGGCAGCTTTGCCGAATCCGACATCACCCCGGAGCAGCTTCTGACCTATGCCCAACAGAACCCTGGCCGGCTCAGCTATCCCAAACCGCCGGATTTTATTGGCACCACCTTTCTGAAGTCCCTGCTGCAGGCTCTGGCCGATAATGACCAGCGGCTCTACCGCGAACCCAGTCGTAGTGCCGAACGGGACCTGCTGCCTGTACTGTGGGATTATCTCGATCAATTGCACCCTCTACTCTGGGAAAAAGGTGGGGCCTTTCCGCAGGACTCCGCTCAGCAATTGCAGTGGTTGGCCGATGGGCAGCTGCATGCGGCGTTCAGTTTCAATCCCCAGGAAATGGACAGCAAGGTCCGTAATGGCCGCTTGCCGGAGACGGTAACCCAGCACTATTTTGCCCAGGGCGCGATCACCAACAGTCATTACCTGGCGGTGCCGCACAACGCCTCCCATAAGGCAGCGGCGAAAGTGGTGATCAATTTTCTGATTTCCCGCAGTGCTCAGGCCCGCAAGGCGGACCCGCGTTATTGGGGCGATCCGGCGGTGGTCAGGCTGGATGAGGCGGAGGCGCTGTTGCCCACCGCTCAGGAGCTGCATGCCGGCTGGCAGGAACGGCTGGAGGCACATTGGCTCGCGCGCTACCAGTAAGTCCGACCCTGAACGCCACGGCCGGGCTGTGTCTGGCTTTCCTGCTGGGCATTCCCCTGGCAGTCGCGGTATGGCCCTACGTCGGTCAACTGTCCGGGCTGAGTGCCGACGCCGTCACTGAGTTTGTGCGGGCGCCGGGGCTGATGACGGCCATCGGCTATTCTCTGGTGCTGGCGACTCTGGCGCCGCTGCTGGCCTGCTATGTGGCACTGGCTTTCAGCGCGCGGCCATCACCGCGCCTGCTCGGATGGCTCGCCCCGTTGCTCTCCATTCCCCATCTGGCTTTTGCGGTGGGCGTGCTGTTTTTATTCAGTCCCACCGGTTGGTTGGTGCGTGGCTGGCACAGTCTGTTTGGTGGTTTTGAGTCACCGCCGGCTTCGGCGCTGTTGGCGGATCGGTCCCTGTTTACCCTGTTCTGGGTGCTGCTGCTGAAGGAAATCCCCTTTCTGCTCCTGATGATCCAGAGCGCCCTGACCCAGATCCCGGCGGAGCGCTACCTGCAGGCGGGGCAGACTCTGGGCCACTCCCGGCTCGCCAGTTGGTGGCAACTGATTGTGCCCGAACTGTTGACCCGGCTGCGTCTGCCCATGGCAGCGGTGGTGATCTACACCCTGTCGGTGGTGGATGTACCGCTGTTGATCGGCCCCAATCTTCCGGGCGTGTGGGCCCAGCAGGTGTTTCAGTGGCAGCAGGATTTTTCGGCTCAGGCGGCTCACTCGGCACTGCTGGGCAGCCTGATGCTGGTGGCATTGGCGGTCATTCTCCTGTGGCTTAACCGACAACACGAACGCCTATATTCGGGTCTGCTGCGCTGGCATCGACAGGGCGATATCAAAATGCCTCTCTGGCTTCAAATTCTGGGCCGACGTCTGCAGTCCATCGCGCGCCTGTGGTTGCCCTTTATGGCGACGCTTTCCCTGGGGGTCATGGGGGCATTGGTAGTCTGGTCGCTGGCGCAAAGTTGGTTTTATCCGGATCTATTGCCCGGCGCGTTCAGTCTGTCCACCTGGCGTAGCGAGTGGCCGTTCCTCGCGCCGCTGCTCTGGCAGACGGTCAAACTCGCGCTTCTCAGTGCCAGTGTTGGACTGGTTGCGGCACTGGTATGTCTGGAGTGGCAGGCCCGGCGCGAACGCTATTCACCCCAGTGGCTGATGCTGCTCGGTCTATTGCTGCCGCAGCTGCCACTGGTGATGGGCTGGCAGTTCGGTCTGAGCGCCCTGCGTCTCGATCCGCACTGGCACTGGGTGCTCTGGGCCCACTGTGTGTTCACCTTTCCCTATGCCTACCTGATGCTTTCCGGTGATTACCGCCGGTTCAATCGACGCTGGCTGTTGGTGGGTCAGAGCCTTGGCTACTCAGCACCGGCGTGCTGGTTTCGGATCCTGTTGCCCATTCTGAAGCAGCCGATACTCTATGCCTGGGTGATCGCCTTTTCGGTCAGTGTCGCCCAGTACCTGCCCACCCAGCTGCTGGGGGCCGGCCGTGTGGTGACCGTCACCACCGAAGCGGTCAATATTGGCAGCGGTGGGGACCGCCGTCTGCTGGGGCTCTATGCGTTCTGGCAACTCTTGCTGCCCCTGATACTGTTACTATCCGCCGCCCTGTTGAACCGACGGGCGCGCTATCGCTTCGCGCCGCGTTAACCTTCCCGGAGTCGCTTAATGCTCGATACCCGCCTGATTCCACTGACCCGCCCGCCGCTGCGCTGGCTTGCCGCACGACTGGATCGCCTGGGCATTACCGCCGACCAGGTGACTGTCGGCGGTTTCGTCATCGGGATGTTGTGCATTCCACTGCTCGCGCTGGAATGGTACGTCGCCGCACTGGTGGTGATTGTGCTCAACCGCCTGAGCGACGGCCTCGATGGCGCCCTTGCCAGAATTCAGGGCATTAGCGACTCTGGCGGCTTTCTGGATATCGTGCTGGATTTCATTTTCTACAATGCCGTTCCCTTCGGTTTTCTGCTCGCCAACCCGGAGCAGAACGCGTTCTGGTCCGCGCTGCTGATGCTCTCCTTCGTCGGCACCGGCACCACCTTTCTCGCCTTTGCCATCATGGCTAACAAATACCAGCTCAACAGTCCGGACTACCCGCAGAAATCCCTCTACTACATGGGCGGTTTGGCCGAGGGCACCGAGACCATCGTGGCGTTGGTGCTGTTCTGCCTGTTCCCGCAATACTTCCCCTGGCTGGCGGGCCTCTTCGCTGTGATGTGCTGGATCACCACCGCCGCACGGATACGGGCGGGCTTTACCACCTTGAAAGCCCTGTCACCGAGAGTTCGAACCGTTAATTAGTTGGGGCTGAGCTTTTGCCGGAATACTGTTAAAGTGCATCCGACCATTATGGTCGATGGTCCACAATAACGTTATTCCCGGCAAAGGTATTGGATATGAGATTCCTGACAAAGATACTCGGCGCTGTGTGTATCGCACTCGCCGTGTCTGCATGCTCCAGCGTACCCGTGGAGCACGAAATCAACCATCATCGAGATATCGTCTGGGCCAGCCCGGAAGGGTTTGATCTGACCCTGGATATTGCGGTGCCGCAAACCGACACTCAGGCCCGGCCCGTTTTGGTGGTCATTCACGGCGGTGGCTGGCTGGTGAACGATCAGTCCATCATGACGGACCTGGCGGACACCATTGCCCGACGTGCTGATCTGGTGACGGTGAACATCAACTACCGCCTGCTGGGGGACCTGGATAACACCACCACCATGGATGAAATCGTGGAAGATGCCATGGGAGCGGTGCTCTGGGTGAAAGACAACATCCAGCGCTACGGTGGCGACCCGGATCGCATTGCCGTGACCGGTGATAGCGCGGGCGGGCATCTGTCTGCCATGGTGACGCTGGCGGGGCGCACGCTGAGCAATGACGGCTTTGATTCCAAACCGTTGGGTTTCACCCCGACCTACTTGCCTGAGGGGATGACCGCCGAGGCCGTAGCCAGGGAGGATGGGTTGCGGGTGCAGGCGGCCATTCTGAGCTATGCGGCGTTCAGCCTGTACGAATCGGCCAAAGGTGGTTTCGAGCAGGACAGCAATCCGTTCTGGGCCTGGGGCGGCGCCGAGGCGCGCGGCATGTTTGGCGACGATATCAATGTCGAAGATAATCCCGAGTACTATCAGGCGGTATCACCGGATCAGTACCTGGTCAGTGCCGAGGAGTACCCCTTACCACCCCAGTTTGTTCACGTCGGGTCGGAAGACCAGCTGACGACTCCGGCCAGTGCGCGCGCTTATGTGGATGCGCTGAAGGCCTTGGGCCAGCCTGCCACCCTGAAGATTTACGAAGGCAGGGGTCACGGATTTCTGGACAGTGGTTGCAACGACTACACCCAGGGCTGCTTTGAAGAACTCTCGGAACCGACGGTCAGCGATATGATTGCGTTCCTGAACGGAGTCTTTGAGCTGGATGATTGATGCCCATACTGGGACGAGTACATCTGCGCATCCGCGGTACTGAGCAATTGCGGGGCGGTGTTGCCATCCTCTGGGTAGGGCGCGCCGCCCAAAGTGTGCGTTGACGAGCAGTGAGGATTTACCGGGCTGGCGGTGGTAATGGCGGAGACTATGGCTCTATAATAGTGAATCTTTGCGGGGGTTCTATGAAAAAGCTGTTTTCGCCTATTCTCAATCACTTCGAAAAGGGCGAAGCGCGCTATGCTTACAAGCCCTTGCACCGCACCATTCTGATTGTGGTGGCGGTTCTGTTCCTGGTCATAGCGTCGGGCTCCCTGTTTGCGGCCGTCAAGTTTTCTGTGTTGGGCGGCCTGATCCCTGCCGTGGTTTTTCTGTCGGGCAGTATTGTCTGTGCGGTGGTGGGCCTTCTCGGAAGCGACAAGGCCGTGGCCAACATGTGGAAAACCCGCTGATCAGTAAACGATCCCCACGGTATCCAGGTAATAATCGGTGTAGGTAGTGTATTGCCCGCGCTGCCAGGCAATGACGCTATGGGATTCCTGCGGAATGATCATGGGGCGGATGTTGTGGCGCGCCGGATCATCGGTCACCTGTTCCCACTGAATGTCAGCGGTTTTCTGTCCCTCGCCAATATGCGCGCGAAAAATCTGATGTTTGCCGCCCAATGCTTCCCCGGTTTTTGGGTGAACATCTGTCGAAATCACCACGTGGTTCGGGTCTGACGGGTCGAGCGTGATCAGCCCGGTATAGCTCGCTTCGCGCTCGTACAGTCGGCCGCCGGCGTGGGCCACTTCCCGATCAATCCACTGCGCTCCATCCCAGGACGCCAGGCGGTAGCGTTGGTCGTTATTGCTCAGGTAGAGCGAGTAGCCGATATGGGGATGACCCTGCTCGTCCAGTACGATCGAGCTGGTCCAGGCGCTGTTGTGAGCGCTGAGTTCGTGGCCCCGGAAACCGCCGCCCCCGCCCTCGAATATCCGCTCGGCCTCTGATGGCTTCAGCGGCCCATCCCTCTTCAGGTTTTTGATGAAGCTACCATCAGCCTTGTAGAAACTGCCATTCCGGAATTCGGCGTAGTAAATACTGGTGCCGTGCACTCGTGGGTGAGCGTCGGTAAAGGAAACGGCGATGGTGTCCTGTCCGTTGCTGGCGTAGCGGGGGTAGGGTCGGTTGCGCCCTTCCACCTCACTTTTGATGAAGTGAACGGGGTCGCCCCAGCTGGCGCCTTCATCATTGGAGGTGACGAAGGTGGGGTTCCATTCAATGCCCCGGTAGAAGTTGTAAAGAGTGTCTTCGGCGGCCAGAGCGTACAGGTTCATATAGGTAACCGGCTCGCCGCTCTCCAGCGTGTGCTCTTCGCCCCAGCTCAGGTAATCGTCGCTATCGGAGAAGCGGTAATAGTGCTTGTTCTCGGTGCTGTGACGGGCGTACACCGCCAGCAGACTGTCGTCCGGACGGGCAAAAAACGCCGGGGTATTGTGATCGTCATGGTCAAAGTGCTTGTGCAGGCTGGTTCTGCCCAGGATGACCCGATTTTCCAGATCGTATACCCCCACCGCCGCGTCGCCGATGCCGTTGCCTGCCACCCCGCCGATGATCAACTGCCCGTCGTGAATGATGGCGCGCGGGTCCTGAAACCAGCACCAGCCGCTGTTGTGCATGAAGGTCTGAACGGTGGGCTTGGCGGCTTGATCGTTGGCCGTTTCCTGTGACTCAAGCAGCTTGTAGACTTCCGAGCCTGCGGCCAGAAAGGCACCGACGCCATAGACTTCGGTGTAATCCGGGAAGGACTCCCCCGGTGCGGCGCCGACCGGTTGCACATGCCCCAACAGGCCTTCATCGGTCACCGCATCGGCCAGCGCCTGCCAGGCGTTCAGTACCACTGGTTCATACGTGTCTCGATCCAGAATGCCCTCGTTGATGCCCCAGGCCAGGCCAAAGGTGAAAAACGCCGTGCCACTGGTTTCCTTGATCGGATACTGCGCGGGGTCGCCGAGCAGCCCCATGGACCAGGTACCATCGTCTCGCTGGACGGAGCGGATCTTGCGAGCCATTTTTTTATAGAGTTCGAGATAGAAATCCCGTTGCTCCCAGTCTCTAGGCAGATCGGGAATCATCAGCGCCAGGCCGGCGAATACCCAGCCATTGCCTCTGGACCAGTAAATGTTTTCGCCGTTTTTCTCGCGCTGATCGAAGAAACTGGAGTCCCGAAAGAACAGCTGATCCTCTTCACTCCAGAGCAGGTCATAGGTGGCGAGGTATTCCTGGTGCATGAAATCCAGGTACTTTTCCTCTCCAGTGACTTTCGCCAGCCGGGCCCACACTGGGGGCGCCATAAACAGGGCATCACACCAGCCCCAGCGCTCGTGTGCGTGGGTGTTTTCGGCATTCCAGTCCAGGGTACCGGTTTTCGGGTTTTCCAGTATCCAGTCAAATTGGGACCGCACCGGGTTCAGCATGGCCGGGTCATTGAAGTCTTCGTACAGGGCGAGGTAGAACTGGCCCACCACGTGGTCATCGGCATGGTAGGGGCGCCGGTGCAGGGCCCAGTCGTTGCGCTCGCCGATCATCTTCAACCACTCGGTATACTTGGGATCGTCGGCGATTTTGCGCCACTGGTTCATGCCCGCGTAGAGCGCGCCGTTGTGCCACTCCAGGTCGTGGTATTGCTCCCGGTTGGCCCAGTCCGGTGGGTCCTGAGGCAGGGCGCGGTACTTGCCCTGCTCCTCGAAATGCTCGATCTGCCAGTCGGCCACTTTTTGGGTCAGGTTTTTGACCGATTCGGATGTGAGCTCCGGGGAGCGGGGTTCCGCCGTATGCTGACAGCCAGCGGCCAGCAGTAATGTGCATAGCGATAGGGCGCGCGCAAGGAATCTCATGCGGTTGTTCTCCATTCTCTCGTTTTATTGTTTATGCCGTTTTTACGCAGCAAGAATGCTAGCACTTATTGTAGGACAATACGATATACGGGAGCCCCCGGCGCTCCGCTTCCCAACATGCCCTCGAACCGATTCCGGTGATTAGGGTAAACTCGTGCAACTACTGACGCTTGGAGAGGCCTCTATGACATTCGGCCAGCCGCGCAACCGGCTACTGCTCAACTGCGATATGGGCGAGAGCTTTGGTCCCTGGACCATGGGGCGGGATGAAGACGTCATGCCGCTGGTGGATCTGGCCAATATTGCCTGCGGCTTCCACGCCTCGGACCCGGTCACCATGACTCGCACGGTGCTGTTGGCCAAGCAGGCCGGAGTTGATATTGGCGCCCATCCCAGTTATCCGGATCTGCAGGGCTTCGGCCGCCGCAGTATGCAGTGCAGCCCTCTGGAGATTGTGGCCCTGGCGCATTATCAGATCGGCGCTCTTGCCGGTATTGCCAAAGTGCACGGAATGGCGCTCTCTCATGTCAAACCCCACGGCGCCCTGTACAACGATATGATGCGCCATGAGTCGGTACTGCGTGCCGTACTGGAAGCGGTGGCGACCTACGATGCCTCTTTGCCTTTGATGGTTTTGGCCACGGCCGATAACGAAGCTGTGGGGACAGTGGCCGATGAATTCGGGGTGCGGCTGTGGTTTGAGGCGTTTGCGGATCGGGCCTACGATGAGCAGGGGTTTCTGGTGCCGCGGTCTGTGCCCGGAGCCGTTCATAATGATCCCGAAGTGATTGTGGCCCAGGCGCTCAGCCTGGCTACCAGTGGCCAGGTGCAGACGCTGGAGGGAAAGACGCTGACCCTCGATGCCACCACCCTGTGTGTGCACGGAGATAACGACGACTCGGTGCGGTCGGTGCGGCGTATTCGTGATGCATTGGATGGCTGGTACCAGGAGAACTGACCTTTGGCGGACTGGACTCTAGAGCCCGCCGGAGCGGACGGCCTCCTGCTGCGCTTTGGTGATCGTATTGACCCCGCTCTGGTGCCAAAAATTCGTGCGGCCACGGATTGTCTCGCCAGCCGGTTGACCGGCCGTGTGCGAGATCTGGTGCCCTCTTATACCACCTTGCTGGTCGGTTTTGACCCGCGATACGAATCGTTTGATAGCCTCGCTCCCCTCATTGAGTCGTTACTGAGCGAGCTACCCACGGCGCCTTCCCAGGTCGGCCATCTGGTGGAGATTCCGGTGTACTACCACCCCTCGGTAGGACCCGATCTGGAGCGAGTGGCCGCTTTTCACCGGATTACAATCGACGAGGCTGTTCGCCGCCATACCGCGCGGGAATACACGGTGTATACCATCGGTTTTGCGCCGGGTTTTGCCTATCTCGGCGAGGTGGCGGACGAGTTGGCCACGCCGCGCTTGGACAGTCCCCGAAAGAGCGTACCGGTCGGCTCAGTGGCGCTGGCAGACCGGCAGACGGCAGTGTATCCGGTCAGTACACCGGGCGGCTGGAATCTCCTGGGGCGCACCGCGCTCAAGATGTTCGACTCCGACCGGGACAACTTATGCCCGGTCGCACCGGGCGACCGGGTGCGGTTTGTGTCCATCAGCCGGGACGAGTTTCTCGCGCAGGGAGGGTGGCTGGATGACTGATCGTCCCACCTTCGGACTGACCGTAATCAAGCCCGGTATGCTGACGCTGCTGCAGGACCTGGGGCGGTTTGGCTATCAGCACCTGGGGCTGACCCCCGGAGGGGCCGCGGATGAGCAGGCGTTTCTCTGGGCCAACAAGCTCCTGGATAATTCACCCAACAGTGCTGCCCTGGAAATTACACTGGGGGGGCTGGAATTAAGAGTAGAGAAAGCCATCCGCATTGCCCTGACCGGTGCTGACCTGCAGGCAAGCTGTAATGGCGTGGCATTGGCCAATTGGCAGACCCATAACGTCAAGGCCGGCGATCGGCTGCAATTCGGATTTCCCCGCAGTGGTGTTCGGGCCTACCTGGCGGTGGCCGGCGGGTTTGTGGTCGCTCATGCGTTCGGGTCGGTAGCGACGGTGGTGCGCGAGCAGATGGGCGGGCTCGATGGTCGGGGGCGCCCGTTACAGGAGGGCGACCGTTTGCCCTGTGCCGTTAGTGAGCCCGGAATGTTGCGCCGAGTGCCGCCGCGCTTTATTCCCGACTACGCTGAACCGCTGACTGTGCGAGTGATGGAAGGCCAGCAGCGGGCCCTGTTTGACGACGCGCAGATGAACCGGTTTTACGCCAGTGAGTATCGGGTATCCACCCAGAGCGATCGCATGGGCGTCCGCCTGGACGGGCCGGGGCTGCATCCGACCGAAGGAGGGATTGTCTCCGAAGGCATTCCCTTTGGCGCCATTCAGGTCCCTCCCAGTGGTCAGCCCATCATTTTACTCAAAGACCGTCAGACCATCGGTGGCTATCCCAAACTGGGTACGGTTCACCCGCTGGATGCCTTTGCACTGGCTCAGCGCCAGCCGGGTCAGTTGATCCGGTTCACGTCAGGGTCAACCAATGAGGTCAATGACTACCGGGAATTTCTGCGGTTTATGCACGAGCCGTGATTGAGAGATTTCAGGCTCTGTCGGGCCAAGCGCTGGGCATGACAAAAAAGCGGTCGCGCTCGACCCAGTAGCCGGATTCCGGGTCGGGTGCCAAGGCGGAAAACAGGCGAGGGGTTGCTCTCTCGTGAATCTGCGCGAGTGTGGCCTGGGTGGCCTTGACGTCGGGAGTTGAGGTCTGCATCCAGGGCCCGAGCCAGTGGGGCTTTTTCAGTGGCACCCAGTGACGGGTGTCCACCTGTTCGATGTCTTCCAGATACAACCAGTGCCCGCGCAAATGATCTGGTGGGGCCTGGACCGGCGCGGGGTAGTCCTCCTGCCAGGGATAGAACAGGTAGCCGGGCATGATGACCCGGGCGGTGCGGGGCGTGTCGATGCCGAGCGCCCGCAGGGCTTCTGTGGTTTCCGGGCGGTGGGTCAATCGGCTCTGGTGCTCACGCAGGTGGCGGGTTTTCAGGTCCAGTCGGTCCCGGGCGTTGGGACCGTACCAGAGTGGCTCAATGCCATCGGGGGCCGGATGGCCCAGGTAGAACTTCACGGCAATTTCGTGGTGCTCAAGCTCGCCGGTATCGGGGTTACGAAAAATAAAATCCAGCTCGCCCAGGGTTCGTCCCTGTCCCCGAATCGGCAGATTGTTGATCACTTTTTCCCACCCCAACAGCTCGGTCATCAGGCAGTCGTACAGGCGTTCAAAATACAACCCCAGGCGCGGCGGCGGTGTGTCCCTGAGGAACGCTGGGCCCGCTTCCGGGTGGGCAGCCCAATGGTCCAGCGTCATGCGGATGCGCTCCTGTTCGTGGGGTGATAGATGCCAGCGCCAGGCCTCCTGCCAGAGCGGTGGTGCACTCAGCAGCCAGGCGAGGTGGCGTAGGGGGCTCGATGAATAGCGCGTCGCGGGAATGGGGGTGCTCATGGGGCCAGTGTATCCCAGTTGTTCGGGTTTTACCTTTGACCCGGGTTTTACTTTTGAGAAGCAGGCTGAACTGTGGTCAAATGGTGGCCACGCCCCTGAAGACCCGAGGTAAGCACCATGCCAAGAGCCGCCAAATACGACCGCAAGACCGCTCTCGACAAAGCGGTATCGCTGTTCTGGGCCCGGGGCTACCACGGTACCTCGCTCAAGCAGTTGGAGCTGGCGCTGGATATGCGCCCCGGGAGTCTCTACGCCGCCTTTGGCAGTAAACAGTCCCTGTTTCTGGAGGCGCTGGATGTCTACGCCTCGGACTTACTGAAACAGCTGGACGAGCAGCTCAAGGCGGCCCAATCCCCCATGAATGCCCTGCAGGCTTTTTTGCGCCACATGGTCATCGGGGACTCTCCGGCGTCTGAACCGCCCGCGCGTGCCTGCATGATTGTAAAAACGCTACTGGAGGTGACCGAGGAGGATGAGCCTTTGGGAACCCGGGTCAATGAGCTGTTGACCGACATTGAGGAGATCTTCGAGGACTTGCTCAAGCGCGCCCAGCGCGAGGGCGAACTGCGTGGGGATGTCGATTGTGAGCGGCTGGCGCGTTTGCTTCAGGTGCAGATCATGGGCTTGCGCACTTTTGCCCAGCGGCATGTGGACGATCAGACGCTGGAACCATTGCTCGAAGATGTGAATACGTTGCTCGATGGCTACCGGGTACGGCACTGACTTTCCGGGTCAGTGCCGTATTGGGCTCATCCTTTACCGCTTCCGCTTACCTTTACAGTTTTCCTTCCGCTGCCATCTCGACAAACTCGTTGTTGAAACGCATTTTTACATTGTTCTCGTTACCCCAGATGTCGCCATTGGGCAATTCAATGCCGATGTAATCGGCTGACGGGGCCCCATCGCCCAGCAGTCCGTGGCGGAAGGAGAACTCGGTGACGAACGACATGGTTTCGGCCAGTTGCTCGCTGGTGGCAAACGCCAGCTTCTGCTGCGGGGTGTAGAACAGCTCGGTGGCATCGAGTTGCAGCTGATAGCCGGCCAGATCAGTGCCGGACGCTTCGGCCATCATCTGCTTGGCGGCGCGACCTTCCGGCGTATCGGAATTCATGATCGCCATGGCTTCAAACCAGGCACCGGTGACCGCTTTACCCAGCTCGGGGTTGGCTTCCAGGGTTTCGGTGCGGACTGCCATGATGTCCAGAATTTCACCGGGAATCTGGGTCGAGTCAAACACCTTGTTGGCTTTCGGGTGCTTCATCACTTCGGCCAGTTGCGGGTTCCACAGGGTACTGGCCTGCACCGCCGGGTCGTTGAAGGCGCTGGCGATATCCGCATCGGAGGTGTTGATGACATTGATGTCCCGCTCGGTCAGGCCCACCGATTCCAGCGCTCGGGCTAGCGTGTAGTGGGAGACCGATAGTTCCAACAGGTAGACATCCAGACCTTTTATGTCTTCCAGGCTATCCCGGTCTTTCAGTACCACGGCGTCGTTGCCATTGGAATAATCGCCGGTGATCAGTGCCGTGGTGTCGACGCCTGAGGCCGCCGGAATGGTCAGCAGATCCATGTTGGTCATGGTCGCGCCATCGAAGCGCCCGGCGGTGTACATATTGATCGGTTCAATGTAGTCGTTGATCTGTACCAGCTCGACTTCAATGCCGTACTTGTCGGCCCACTTGTCCATCAGGCCGGTTTCGTTGATGTAGTACCAGGGCATCCAGCCGACGTAGATCGACCAGGCCAATGTGAATTTCTTCGGTTCCTCCTGGGCGTGGGCAAAAACGGCGGACAGCGACAGCAGCGCGGTCAGGGTCAGGGTTTTCAGAATGCGAAGGGTCATGATGTTTCTCCGGTGGCTTTTAATTGAGAACTTGGGTGTAGCGGGTCAGGGTGGCGGCTTCCCGGCCGAACCAGGCTTTGGCCTCTGAGCTCCAGGGTGTGTGCAGATCGAACGGGCAATGCGCCTCCAGGGTGTCGATCAGGTAGCGGCGCTCGTGGGTGACTCCCTCAATTTCAAATCGGTGGCGCACCTCCTGGTCTTCAACGAACCAGTCGGACCTGGCGTCTGGCAAAAGGGGCTGGCCGAGTCGGGCGGATCGGGTGGTGTGGTGAATGGTAAAGCCTTTGGTTATTGAGCCCTGAGCTACAGAGGTTTCAAAATCGAACAGGCGCTGTATCGTGTCCGGACTGGCCGACTCAAGTTGCTCCTGGAGGCTTGCATCGTTCGACAACGGCTCCGGGCGACCGAGCACCAGTGCCGCATGATCGCCTGCGATGATCAGTCCGCCGCCGCGGTGAACGCAGTCACCGGTATCCAGGTTGCGTTGCTCGATCATCCGCAGTCCGATCAGGGGGCCGGCCTCGGAGGGTTGTGCGCGCCAATCCTCTACGTAGGCGCCGCTCGGTGCGAACTCGATCATGCAGTTGCCGATGCGCTTGAGCTCGGCCGGCTCCGGCCAGCGGTTGTGGGTCTGCAGTGCGGTCTCGTCAAACCAGCTCATGAGTTCGCCATCCCATTGCGATCGCGCTTCCCAGCCTTCGTAGTCGGTGATGCGGCGCAGTTCCGCAGGGCTGTATTCATTCAGTGCCTTGGCGGGCACCTGCTGCTCTGCAACCGGCAGTCGCAGATCGATGGTGGTATTGCGGCTCTGGAACCAGTACACGATGGTCTGGTTGTCGGACTCGCCACTGGCGAAACTGATGCAGCGGCGACGAAAACAGCCCAGCATCCAGTCGGGCACGCCGGCGGTGGCCGGTCGAGCGTGACGTTCCAGTAATTCCTGCAGAGTCATACCGCGCCCCCCGCCTTTTGGCCGAACGAGGACAGGCCTTTGGCGCCCTCTGGCAGCTCCAGTTCGCCTCGGGCCAGGCGCTGTTTCAGGTATTCGAACGTCTGAATGGTCTGGGCGTACAGGTGCTCCCCGGCGATCAGGGGTTCGTAGCGCGGTGGCTGATCGTCGCTGACCAACTCGGGCAGCGGTTCAATTACCGTGTCGTAATCGAGATTGCAGAACATCGGGAAGGAGTAGCGCTCCTCGGCCACTTTACGGACCCGGTGAGAGGTAGCCACGAAGGCACCGTTGCTGAGCGCTTCCATCATGTCACCGATGTTGATCACAAAGGCATCGTCCTGCAGTGGAACATCAATCCACTCGCCTGCGCCGTTGAGCACTTCGAGTCCGGGCGCCGTGGGCTTCAAAATGGTGAAGCACTCATAGTCGGTGTGGGCACCAATCCCCGGGGTGTCCGGCGGCAGGTCCGGATTGTACGGGTAGTGAATCAGCCGCAACTGACTGGGCGGGCGACGGATGTGTTGGCTAAAGGTGTCTTCGGCCAGGCCGAGCGCCAGCGCAAAACCGCGAAACAATTGGTGCCCGAGGGCGAGCACCGATTGGTAGTAGGGGAGTATGTCTTCTTTGAAACCGGGCATGTCCGGCCATTGGTTGGGGCCCAGCATCGGGCGGCGATGTGCCGGCTCGAGCATATCGTAGCCAATGTCGTAGGCTTCTTTTTTGTCGACGCTCTTGGCGCCGTAAAAGCGTTCCTCCCCTTCCGGGACGTAGCCGCTGTGATTGACGGAGTGGCCAATGTACTGACGCATTTTTTCGGCGTAGGGCAAGGCGAAGTATGCTTTGGTCCGGGCGATCAGTCGCTCGGTGTAGTCGGCGGGGATACCGTGGCCGACCACATACAGAAAGCCGGCATCGCGGGCCGCCTGACCCAACTGCTCGGCGGCGGCCTGGCGCTGGCTCGGGTCGCTCGACCCCAGGCCCGACACATCGACCACCGGCAGCGTCTGGAAGGCGGTGTGTGGATTGTCTGAAACTTTGCCGGGTGTCATCTGGATTACCTCTCGGTTTGTGCTCAAGGTATCTGGTCGTCCAGATGGTAAGCCGGCCCTCCTCGGCCGTCCGGGTCGTCCCGGGGGTCATGGCATCGCTCAATGATGAAGGCGGACGTCCCGGTCCGTGCCTGATCGCTGGAGATCAAACGGTCCTGTGTGGGCAGGTGCAGAATCCGTACCAATCGCGAAAGTCTGGACTGAAGTGATTGATCTGCATGGGGTTTTTCGAACGTAACAGGATTCGCTTGCTGACGGTCGATGTCCTTGGCGGACGCCGCTGCACCTTTTTGGGGCGGAGGCATGAGTGGTTGATGCTTTTTAGGACACAGCGAAACCTGGGTGGCTGGTATATGCTCAAGAGACAGCAGTTGGACTGAGAGGGGGCAAGCATGACCGGGGGAAAGGAGGTGCTGGTTTGCTATGACGAGCGGGTGCTCGCGCATGAACCGGATACCAACGCGGCATTTTTACCTGGCCGCCTGGATAAACGGGTGCGACAGATCCTCTCGGGGCTGAATGTCCAGTGGCGTTATCCGGAGCACCCTGGGCGGGTGAGCTCGATTCTCGACTTGCTGGTGCGCGAGCCGATTGAGGGTGTTCGTATAATGGGGGGGCGGGCGGCCTCCTATCAAGAGCTGTCGAGGGTGCACACCAGTGCCTACTTACAGGATATTTATGCCTTGCGGGGAAAGAGCGCCTGGTTGGACATGGATACCACGGCGGTTTCGCCCGGTAGTGTCGAAGCGGCGGAGGTGGCGGCGGGAACCGCTATCGCCGCAGTGGAAGCGGTGTTCGATGGTCAGGCCGATCGGGCCTTCGCGGTAGTTCGTCCGCCGGGCCATCACGCTGAACCAGTGCGGGCCCGGGGGTTTTGTCTGTTCAATAATGTTGCCATTGCGGCGGCTCACGCCCAGTCGGCGCTGGGCTGTGAGCGGGTCCTGATTCTGGATTGGGATGCCCACCATGGCAATGGCACCCAGGACATTTTTTATGCCGATCCGGATGTGTTGTTTTTTGACATTCATCGGGCCGCCCCTTTTTATCCGGGATCGGGCTCGCTCGAAGAAGTTGGTGCCGGACTGGGGGAGGGTACCACCGTGAACGTCCCGGTTCCTGCGGGGACCGGGGATCGGGTGTATCTGAAAATCCTGCGTGAACTGCTGGCCCCGGCGGTGGCCAACTTCAAGCCGGATCTCATTTTGGTGTCTGCGGGATTTGATGCTCACGGGTATGACTTGGCGCTGAATGTGTCTTATGAAGGTTTTGCCGCCATGACCGGTATTTTACAGGCGCTGGCTGATGAGCACTGTCAGGGGCGGTTGGTGATGGTCCTCGAGGGTGGCTATAACCTGGAGTCGCTCTCCCATGGCGTGCACTCGGTACTAAAAGTCATGGCCGGGGGCGAGGTGCCGGAGCCCGCCGTCTGTGGTTTGGCTGAGGCGGAAGCCGCCATCGCGTTTCATGGTCCGGCGTTTCGGGCTACGGAGGGCGGCTGACCTCACTGATGTTCCAGCCGGGGCCGGGGGGTGCGGTCGGTGGCAGAGCAGTAATGAATGCAGTCCCGCCCGCGGTCCTTGCCCGAGTAGAGCGCCCGGTCGGCCATCGCGTACAGCTCATCCGGGCTCAGGCTGTAGAGGGCGCTGACCAGCCCGACACCCAGTGAGGCGGTCAGCTGCGTCGGGACACTGTCAGTTGGCGGTGGCGAGGTCGGCAGGGGAATGGTTTTCAGCGCCTGGCGGAAGGCTTCCAGGCGCTCTGAGACGGTGTACAGGTTCCGAGTATAAAACAGTATCGCAAACTCCTCGCCCCCCAGGCGAAACACCGCATCCCCCGACCGTTTCCAGTGCAGTTGCAGCAGGTCGCTTACTTCTTTGAGTAGCCGGTCCCCGGCGGGGTGTCCGTAGTGGTCATTCAGTGCCTTGAAGTGATCCAGGTCCAGAAGTGTCAGGCAGAGGGTTTGAGTGGGTTCACGTTGCAGTCGGCGCAGTTCGCTTTCCAGTTTCGGATAGAACGTGCGTCGGTTGAGCAGGCCAGTCAGGGCATCGGTAATCGACTCCCGCTCCAGTTTGTCCGCCAGGTTCTGCAGCTCGCGGGTTTTGGTTTCCACCCGCTGTTGCAGTTCGGTATTCAATTGTTCTTTCTGATCGATCAGCTGTTGTTGGCTGACCAGATCTTTCTGTTTGAGTTCGTTGATACGGTAGGCCAAAGCCAGGGACAGCACGAGAATTTCGATCAGTGAGCCGAGGTTGAGGGCATTCTCCAATAACCAGCTTGAGGGCAACAAACCGAATACCCGGGCGTAGTAGGCAAACACTGCGCCGATCAACAGCGTCCAGGCGAGCAGAAAGATACGGGCGGAGACCGACCCCTGGAGCGACGCGCGGGCTCCGGCATAAAGCACCGTCAGAAGAATCACAACGGCGATCGGAATCAGCACCGCAAAAGTGGATGCGTAAACGTCCATGACCGCCAGCCCTGTGGGGATCAGCAAAAGGGCGCTGAGCCCCCAGAGCAATCGGCCGGTGAGTGGGAGAGTCTGTCTTAGGTTGAGAAAGCCCTGGGTGAACGCCACCAGGGAGAAAAACAGCCCACAGGACAGTACCGCGACCGCCATATTGTTGAGGGTGGGGTGGTCGGCCAGCAGGCTGATGCCCAGGTAGCCGCGGAACGCCAGATTCCAACTGAGGAAAAAGAACAGGTAGACGCTGTAGAGCACAAAGTTCCGCTCGCGGGTGACCAGGCCGACGATCAGATTGTAAAGCAGCAGGATGGTGATGGCGCCGTAATAAAAGCCGAATCCGAGGGACTCGGCATCATTGCGTTTGAAAAACGCGGCGTCGCTGCTGAGGGTCAGTGGCAGTGCATCGTAGAGACCGTCGTGACTGCTGAAGCGGATCAGCAGGGTTCCGCTCTGATCGGGCGTC
The DNA here is from genome assembly GCF_003762925.1 of Marinimicrobium koreense. Classification (NCBI taxonomy): domain Bacteria; kingdom Pseudomonadati; phylum Pseudomonadota; class Gammaproteobacteria; order Cellvibrionales; family Cellvibrionaceae; genus Marinimicrobium; species Marinimicrobium koreense. Next base: position 2,298,349 of record NZ_RJUK01000001.1, on the reverse strand, counting down.
AGCGGTAATGAAAGCGCAAAGGCCCGGTAGCGGAAGGGGCGGTCACTCAGCGGCCGGCGGTCGCCGGTATGCCACTCGCGGACAGTACCGCCTTCGATCATCCACCAGGCGTCAATGTAATCCTGCAGGGGTTGGGCAATATCCAGAATCAACCGCCGGGTGCGGGTGTCGGTATTGGTGATATCCAGCCGGAGCCAGTAGGCACGGTCGCTGAAGCTGAAGTTGGGGGCGGAGGATGACAGGGGTTGCCAGTCTCTGGTCGTATCGGCCAACAGCTCTGAGGGCGAGAGGCTGCGCCCCTCGGGTTGCTCGAGGATAAGCGCCCTGCCGGTCAGGTCGTAGGTGTCCTGCCCCGGGGTGATGTTCAGGGTGTGGGACGCGTGCGGATCATTGCCCCAGGCGGGCGATGCGAACAGCGAAAACAGCAGTGACAGACTCAGCAGCCATTGGCGTCTGGTCATCAGGCCCCTCCTTTCCGTGAGGTCCGGGTTGTCGGGTTGTCATGTTTACGGCGCCGGTGCGAGTTCGGGCGCCGGCGTGCTCAGCGCCTGTCCGAGCGACCGAAGTTGCTCGCTCAAGCCCTGGGGATCAATCTCGTCCGCTTCATTCAGATTCCGGCTCAGTGTCTGCCATTGGGTCTGCCAGTCAGTGCGCTTCGGCTCGGGGATCAACCACTGCACGACCGCTGGATCTCCGGCGTTCAGCAACTGGTCGGTGCCGGCAAGGGCGCTGACCACCACACTCAGGGATTGTCCCGCAAAGGCGTTGTGGGCCTGTTCAGGTTCTTCGAGTTGTGCCAGCTCCCGGGGCAGACGCTCCTGCAGTAGTGACCGGAGCGCGTCGCTCAACAGGGGCAGTCGGCTGGCCGGGCTGAGCTTTCGGTAGGTGGCGGGAAGTCGCCCGCTGGTGGATTGCCAGTGTTGCTCGAGCAGTGCCAGGTCGTCCTGCAGTAACTGGCTGATCAGACGCACCAGGGCGCGGCGGCGGTTGTTGGGCAGTTGATCGACGGTCCGTTCGGCGTTCATCGGGTCGTCTCCGGCGGAGGTGCGGGGCTCGAAGTCGCTTACCGGCCGGTCGCCCTGCTCATCCCAGAGCAGGAACTCCAGCGCGTGCAGGCCCAGAGCCACGTCGGCCTCATCGGTCAGACCGTGCTGCTCGCGCAGGGTCTGCGCGTTTATGGAGAGGGTAATGTCGTTGACGATGCCGCTGTAGGGATAGTTCTCCAGGCCATCCAGATACCCGGGTTGGATGGGGTGAGCATCCACCTGAAAGGCGACTTCCCGTAGGTCGCCAAACAGGCCGGGACTGCTCTCACCCAGAGTCAGTAGCGGCTCGAGATGGTGCCAGCGAGTGTGACACTGATGCCAGGCCTCACGGGTGGCCACTAGGCCGTCCTCCCCCGGCTGAGCCAGAAAAGCGTCGAGTCGCTCGTGCATTGCAGCACAGGCCGTGCGCGCCTCACTGAGCCACTGCTCGCCCTGCTGCCAAGCCGACAGGGTGCTGTCGGCCAGCGCCGGGTCGGGGGCGGCGATGCTCTGTGTCTCGCGGGGCGATTCATCGGGAGTGGGGCCAGGGGACTCCGGACCCGGGTCGCAGCCGATCAACAGCAGGGCGGTCAGTAATGGGAGGGAGTGGGGGAACCGCATGGTCAGTTCCTCAGGCTGATGATCGGCCATTGACGTGCCTGCGCGGCTTCGGCCAGGCGCGGGTCCGGGTCAACGGCGGTCGGGTAACCCACCGACTCCAGCAGTGGCAGGTCGTTGGCCGAATCGCTATAGAAGTGGGCGTGTTCCAGAGCGTGGGGGTGTTCTTTCAGCCACTCCTTAAGACGAGTGACCTTGCCGCCCTGGAAGCAGGGCGTGCCGGTCGGGCGCCCGGTGTAGCCGCCGGGGCCGCGCTCGGCCTCACTGGCCAGCAAATGGGGAATGCCCAGGCGCTGTGCGATTGGGGTGGTGACCACATCATTGGTGGCGGTGATGATCAACAGTTGATGCCCTTGGTCTCGGTGGCTCTGAATCAGCGCCTGCGCCTTGTCCAGCATCAACGGCTCGATCCACTCGGACAGGAATTCGCGCTGCAGCTCGGCCACCTGCTGGTCGCTCAGGGAGGCAAAGGGCGCGAGGGAGAACCCGAGGTACTCGTGAATGTCCAGGCTGCCGTCCTGATAGGCGCGATAGAAGTCGTCGTTGCGGGATTTGTACTCCCCGGGATCGACCAGCGCCTTGTGGATCAGGAATTCGCCCCAGCGGTGGTCGCTGTCACCGGCGATCAGGGTGTTGTCCAGGTCAAAGATTGCGAGACTCACGGGGTACCTGCGGTTGCTTGGCTAAAGCCGCTAAGCATAGCGGCTCCTCAGGCCGGGCTCAACTGCGCCAATTGCTGAGCGCAATGACTTTATGGAACAATAGGCCAGAGTACTTTTATAACGACTGAAATAAGGATTGGCTGAGTCCCGTGATAGACGCCGAAGGTTTTCGCCCCAATGTGGGTATTGTATTGACCAATGACCAGGGCCAGTTGCTCTGGGCGCGGCGCGTTGGGGGGCAGGATGCCTGGCAGTTCCCGCAGGGTGGTATTCATGAAGGTGAGTCCCCGGAGCAGGCGCTGTACCGGGAGCTGCAGGAAGAGATAGGGCTGACCCGGGCGGATGTGGAAATGCTCGCCTGCACCCGGGGCTGGCTTCGCTACCGGCTGCCCAGCCGGCTGGTACGCCACAATTCCCAGCCGCTCTGCCTGGGTCAGAAACAGAAGTGGTTTCTGTTGCGACTGAAATCTCCCGAGAGCCGGATCTGCCTTGAAAATGGCGGTCGGGCCGAGTTCGATGACTGGAGTTGGGTCAGCTACTGGTATCCGCTGGCGAAAGTGGTTGCCTTCAAGCGCGAGGTCTACCGCCGAGCGCTCAAGGAGCTCTCTCCCTACCACAGCCAACTCGAGGCCGCCTGGTTTGATCCGGCCCGTGCACCGGCGAGCCGCACATGCTGAACTCCCTGCGTTCCATCGTCCAGGAGGTTAACGCGGCGCGGGACCTGAAGACCGCGCTGGCGATCATCGTCTCCCGGGTCAAGACCGCCATGAAAACCGAGGTCTGCTCGGTGTATCTGCGCGGCCCCGAGGGCGACTACGTACTGATGGCGACCGAGGGGCTCAACGCCGACGCGGTCGGTCGGGTGCGACTGAAAGACGGTGAAGGTCTGGTTGGCCGGGTCGTTACCCGGGAAGAACCCATCAACCTCGAGCAGGCTGAAACCCACCCCAGTTACCAATACTTCCCCGAAACCGGTGAGGAGCGCTTCAGCTCGTTCCTCGGCGTTCCCATTATCCACCACCGTAAAGTGCTGGGGGTGCTGGTGGTCCAGCAGGTGGAGCGGCGGCGGTTCGATGAGGGCGATGAAGCGTTTCTGGTCACCATGTCGGCCCAATTGGCGGGGGTGATCGCCCACGCCGAAGCGACCGGAGTGATGGTGGCCATTGGCGAAAAGGCGGCGCAAGCCAAATTTGCCGGTGTGTCCGGAGCCTCCGGGATTGCCATGGGCGAGGCGGTGGTGATCACCCCGCCGGCCGATCTGCGCTCGGTACCCTATAAAACCTGCACCGATGTGGAGGCGGAGCTCGCCTTTTTCCAGAAGTGCCTGCAGGCGGTGCGGGAAGATATCAAAGGCCTGGGAGAGCAGCTTAAAACCCGGCTGAACCGGGAAGAGCAGGCGCTTTTTGATGCCTATCTGGCGATGCTCAATGATGCGTCTCTGGGGAAAGAAGTCACGGAACGGATTCGCCAGGGGACTGCCGCACCCTCGGCCTGGGCCGATGTGATTCTGGAGCACGAACGCACCTTTAGCAGCATGAATGATGCCTATCTCAGAGAGCGGGCGACGGACCTGAGAGATCTGGGTCGGCGAGTACTCGCTTACCTGCAGGAGTCCAACCAGAAGTGCCGCATTTATCCCGATCAGACCATTCTGGTGGGTGAAGAGCTGACCGCCTCCATGCTCGGCGAAATTCCCAAAGACAAGCTGGCCGGCCTGGTGTCGGTGCAGGGCTCGAGCAACTCCCACGTGGCCATTCTCGCCCGGGCCATGGATATCCCCACGGTGATGGCGGCCGTGGACCTGCCCTACACTCAGGTGGATGGGCGGACCCTGATTGTCGACGGCTACAAGGGCACGGTATACACCGACCCGGGCCCGGAGCTGCGCAAGCACTACAAGGCGATCTATCTCGAAGAGCAGGAGTTGGTCAAGGGCCTGGAAGCGCTCAAGGACCTGCCCTGTGAAACCACCGATCACTACCGGCTGCCGCTATGGGTGAACACCGGTCTGATGACCGACGTGGTTCGCTCCCTGGAGCGCGGCGCCGAAGGGGTCGGCTTGTACCGCACTGAAGTCCCTTTTCTGCTGCGCGATCGCTTTCCCAGTGAGGAGGAGCAGCGCTCCATTTATCAGGAGCAGCTCTCGGCGTTCGCGCCTCACACCGTGACCATGCGGACCCTGGATATCGGCGGGGACAAGGCGTTGCCCTACTTCCCCATCGAAGAGGCAAACCCCTTCCTGGGCTGGCGCGGCATCCGCGTCACCCTGGACCATCCGGAGATTTTTCTGGCCCAGATTCGCGCCATGATCAAGGCCAGCGAGGGCCTGGATAACCTGCGGATTCTGCTGCCGATGATTACCAGCGTGCCCGAGCTGGAGGCGGCCAAGGTACTGATCTATCGGGCCTTCAATGAATTGCTGGAAGAGGGCCACTCGGTCAAGCTGCCGCCGCTCGGGGTAATGATCGAAGTGCCCTCGGCGGTCTATCAGGCCCGAGAGCTCTCGGCCCGGGTGGACTTCCTGTCGGTGGGTAGCAACGACCTGACCCAATACCTGCTGGCGGTGGACCGAAATAACGCCCGGGTCGCCGATGTCTATCAGGCGTACCATCCGGCGGTGCTGCGGGCGCTGCGCAGCGTGGTCGACGACGGTCACGCCGAGGGCGTCAGCGTGGGGATCTGTGGTGAGTTGGCCGGTGACCCGGGGGCGGCCATTCTGCTGATGGCCATGGGTTATGACGTGCTGTCGATGAACGCCACCAACCTGCCCAAGGTCAAGTCGGTGATTCGCAGTATCAGCCTGGAGCAGGCGCGAGCGTTGCTTTCTGAGGTGATGACCTTGCCGGACGCCGATCAGATCCGCCAGCGCGTCGACGACACCCTGCGTGATCTCGGCGCAACGCGCCTGATTCGCCCCGCCAGCTCCACCGATTGAGTGCCGGTCGGGCGAAGGCACTGTGTTCGTCATCCAACAGTGGTAGTATTCCCCCGCACTGATTTGTCCCACCGTTCACTGACTGCGATAAGCAAGGCTTATGAAATACCCCGAAATTGACCCGGTGGCCGTGAGTATTGGCCCGTTTGAGTTTGCCGGCCAGTCCTATGGTCCGTTGGATATTCACTGGTATGGTCTGATGTACCTGCTCGGCTTTGCCGGCGCCTGGCTTCTGGCTCTGCGCCGGGCTGGTTTTCCGCATACGGTGGTCCAGCGCTCCCAGGTGGAAAACCTCACGACTTATGTGGCTTTCGGGGTGATTTTGGGGGGGCGCTTTGGCTATGTCTTCTTCTACCATTTCAATTATTGGCTGAGCGACCCGATCTGGTTGTTTCGGGTCTGGGAAGGGGGAATGTCCTTCCACGGTGGGCTGCTCGGGGTCATCGTGGCGCTCGCCCTGTTCGCCTGGCGGAGCAAAGTGTCATTCCTGGCACTGACGGATTTTGTCGCGCCACTCGTCCCTATTGGTCTCGGGCTGGGGCGCCTGGGTAACTTTATTGGTCAGGAGCTGTGGGGGCGCGCGGCCGATGTGCCCTGGGCCATGGTATTTCCCAAAGACCCCGAGGGCATTGCACGGCATCCCTCGCAGCTTTATCAGGCAACCCTGGAAGGGTTGGTACTCTTTACTGTGCTGTACTGGTATTCATCCAAACCTCGCCCCAGGGGCACGGTGGCGGGGCTGTTTTTGGTGCTCTACGCCTGTTTCCGAATTTTTGCCGAATTTTTCCGCGAACCGGATCAGCACATCAGTTTTGACCTGTTTGGCTGGGTTACCCGGGGGCAATTGCTCTCCTTGCCGATGCTCATTCTCGGTATCGGACTGCTGGTGTGGAGCTGGCAGCAACAGGTCAAGCGCCGGCAGTCGGGACGCTGAGTTCGAACGTTTTTGGGGATCAGGTAATTCAACATGCAACAGTATTTGGCGCTGATGCGCGATGTCATCGACAACGGTCTGGATCGTGGGGACCGGACGGGAACCGGCACCCGGTCGGTATTCGGGCGACAGCTTCGGTTTGATCTGTCTGACGGTTTTCCGTTGGTCACCACCAAAACCGTGCACTTGAAAAGTGTGATTGTCGAGCTCTTGTGGTTTCTGCAGGGGCGCACGGATGTCACCTGGCTGCAAGAGCGTGGCTGTAAAATCTGGAACGAATGGGCCACGGCGGAGGGAGATCTGGGCCCGGTCTACGGCAAGCAGTGGCGCAGTTGGGCCTGCCCCGATGGTCGCACCATCGATCAGATCGGCGAGGTGATCGAGCAGATTCGCACCAACCCCAACTCCCGGCGCCTGATTGTCAGTGCCTGGAATCCGGCGGACCTGCCGGATGAGTCCCTGAGCCCCCAGAAGAACGCCGAGCAGGGGCGGATGGCCCTGGCGGCCTGCCATACCCTGTTCCAGTTTTACGTGGCGGACGGGAAATTGTCCTGTCAGCTCTACCAGCGCAGCGCCGACCTGTTCCTGGGGGTGCCTTTCAATATTGCCAGCTATGCGCTACTGACCCACATGATTGCTCAGCAGTGTGACCTGGGGGTGGGGGACTTTGTGCACACCTTCGGTGATTGTCACCTGTACCACAATCACCTGACCGACGATATTGTCTACGAGCAACTGCGCCGCGAACCCCGGCCGTTGCCAAAGCTGGTGATCGGGCGCCGACCGGAATCGGTGTTTGATTACCAGTTGGAAGATTTCCAGTTCGAGGGGTACGACCCCCATCCGAGAATCAAGGCACCGATTGCGGTGTGAAGTTCGTCACAGAAAAGGGGAACCTCGACGTATGACTGTGGCCTTAATAGTGGCGGCCGCCCGCAATGGAGTCATTGGCCGGAACAATGAGCTGCCCTGGCATCTGCCCGGCGACCTGAAGTATTTCAAGTCGGTTACTCTGGGCAAACCGGTCATCATGGGACGCAAGACCCATGAGTCCATCGGGCGCCCGCTGCCCGGAAGACTCAACATTGTGGTGAGCCGGCAGTCTCGAGAGGCGCGGGATCCGAGCCTGCGCTGGGTGACCAGTATCGAGGCCGCGATAGCCTTGGCCCGCCGGGAGCAGCCGGACGCTGAGGAAATCATGGTTATGGGCGGTGAAGAGATTTACCGCCAGAGTTTACCTCTGGCCGATCGGGTTTATCTGACCCGGATCGACCTGGAGGTGGAAGGGGATGCCCACTTTCCGTCGCTCAATGGCGAAGAGTGGCACCTCACCGACGAGCAGCCCGGAGCGAATGACGCTTCGGTGGGGCACGTCTTTCAACGGTACGATCGTATTACCGTTTGATGACAGCGCAAAAGCATTGGTCAATTTTTAAGCAGGTGTTACTTTAATCAGACAGTCAGCGGGACAATTTGTTACCTGAGTGATACCGATCTACCCACTTAGGAAACGGTTTCCTTAAAGCATTGAATGTGAAGTAAGCCTCTTATTACAATGCTGCGTTCTTGGCTGCCTCGTAGAGGTTTTTGCCAGCCTTTTGAAGGCACTGTGTGGATAACGTGTTGTGTGGCAGCTGCCTGTCGCAAACTCATCTGATGCAAGCACCCGAGTTGGGGGAAATATGAAAAAGCAGCGATTGAAAGCCGTGGCTCTGACCACCGCGCTTTCTGCCGGCGCGCTAATGGGTAGCGTTGCCGTGGCAGATGAAACCCTGGAGCAGATTCTCCAGGTCGGTGAGGCCAAAACCGCAATGGCCCAGGAATCTCAACAGCGGATTGACCGCCTGGCCCAGGAAACCGACGATCTGCTGCAGCAGTTCAAGGTGGTAAACAAGGAAATTGAAGGTCTGCGTACCTACAATCTCCAGCTGGAGCGTCAAATCGAAGCCCAGCAGCGCGTACTGCGCGATCTGGATCAGTCCATCGAGCAGGTCACCGTGATCGAGCGTCAGATTCAGCCGCTGGTCATGAACATGCTGGACGCACTGGAGCAGTTCGTAGAGCTGGACATGCCTTTCCACCTGGACGAACGTCGTGCCCGCTTGCAGATGTTGCGTGACAATCAGGATCGCGCCGATATTTCCGTGGCGGAAAAGTTCCGCCAGGTTCTGGAAGCCTATCGCATCGAATCTGAATACGGTCGCTTCCTCGATACTTACCGCGATTCGCTGGAAGTGGATGGCCAGGAGCGCGAAGTGAACATTCTGCGCGTTGGTCGTATCTCCCTCATGTATCAGACCACAGATACCGAGCAGCAGGGCGCCTGGGATAAAGAACAGGAAGCCTGGGTTCCGCTCGATGATTCTTACCGGAATCACATTCTCAAGGGTCTGCGCATTGCCCGTGACCAGGCAAGCCAGGACATCATGATGTTACCCGTTCAGGCTCCGGAGGCAGCACAATGAAGATGACGTTTTTGAAGGGCTCTCTGGTTGCCCTGACCGCGGGTCTGCTGAGCGCCAATGTCGCTCTGGCCCAAGACGATGACCAGGCCGGTTCGCTCGACGAGCTGCTGGAGATGGTGCGTGAGTCACGTGTCAACGAATCCCAGGAGCACCGTCAGCGCGAAGCTGAGTTCCGTCAGGAGCGCGGCCAGCAGCAGCAGTTGCTGGAACAGGCTCGCAATACCCGGGCTCAAGAAGAAAACCGCTCTGAAACCCTGGAAGCCCGCTACGACGAGCAAGAGCTCGAAGTGGATGCCAAGCGCAACCAGTTGAATGAGCGTCTGGGTTCTCTGCGTGAGTTGTTCGGTCACCTGACCTCAACTGCAGGTGACTTGCGTTCTAACATTCAGACTTCAATCATCAGTGCTCAATACCCGAACCGGGGTGAGTTCCTGAATGGCCTGATCGACAAGATGAACAGCAACACTCGTCTGCCCAGCATCGAGGAAATCGAGCGCCTGTGGTACGAAGTGCAGCGTCAGATGGTCGAAAGCGGTCGCATCGTCACGTTTAATGGCGAAGTGATCAAGCCCAATGGCGACAAGGTGGATCAGGAAGTTGTCCGTATCGGTTCCTACAACCTGGTGTCCGAAGGCAAGTACCTGGCCTTTATTCCGGATGGTGCCAAAATGGAAGAGCTGGCTCGTCAGCCTGCCGGCAACATTCAGGACGCGGCTGCCAACCTGCAAGCGGCCGATTCTGGCCTCGTTCGTGTGGGTATCGACCCGACTGGCCCGACCGGCGGTTCTCTGCTGACCGCGCTGATCGACAGCCCCACCTGGGGTGAGCGCTGGCATCAGGGCGGCGGCGTAGGCTACGTCATCACCGCCGTGGGTATCTTCGGCTTCCTGCTGGGTATCTGGCGGATCATCGTCCTGAGTGCGGTCAGTGCCAAAGTGACCTCTCAGCTGAAGTCCAGCACCCCGAGCGCCAACAACCCGCTGGGTCGTGTGCTGCAGGTGGCTGAGGACAACAAAGGGGTTGATCCCGAGACTCTGGAACTGAAGCTTGAAGAAGCCGTTCTGAAAGAGCGTCCGAAGATCGAAAGTGGTCTGGCCCTGCTGAAGATCATTGCTGCCGTCGCGCCGCTGATGGGTCTGTTGGGTACCGTGGTCGGTATGATTCTGACCTTCCAGGCGATCACCATCTTTGGTGCCGGCGATCCGAAGAACATGGCAGGCGGTATCTCCTCCGCTCTGATCACCACCGTTCTGGGTCTGGTTGTGGCAATTCCGACAGTATTGCTGCACACCATTGTTAACGGTCGCGCCAAGCGTATCATCCACATTCTGGATGAGCAGACTACCGGCATCGTTGCCGAGAACTCCGAGCGCAATAAGTAGGAGATAGACCATGACGGCAATAATGGAAGCGTTTGCAGCCATTAAAGCCTTTTTGGATCAAGGGGGCGGTGTGCTTGTGCTCATCGCCATCCTAACCTTCCTGATGTGGACCCTCATCTTTGAGAGGGTCTGGTACTTCAAAGGTGGTCTGAAAAGCGATGTCCAGGCGGCACTGGATCAGTGGGAAAGCCGTAGTGAGCGGAAATCGTGGAATGCCCACCAAATTCGTGAGGCGATGATTTCCCGGATCTCCGAGAAGATCAACACCAACATGGACATGATTGCCACCATGGTAAGTCTGTGCCCTCTGTTGGGTCTGCTCGGTACCGTGACCGGTATGATCGAGGTGTTTAACGTTCTGGCGATGACGGGCGGCGGCGACGCCAAACAGATGGCCGGCGGCGTATCGCGGGCAACAATTCCGACCATGGCAGGTATGGTGGCGGCCCTTTCCGGCCTGTTTGCCAACACTTACCTTGAGCGGATTGCCGATCGCGAAAATCACCTGTTTGCCGATCACCTGACGATGGATCACTAAGGCGAGCACCCAGTTTAAACCCGGTATTTAAGAGATATCCCATGAGCAGGAACAATCAGAAAGCCGAAGAAGAAGCTCAGGCCATTGACTTGACGCCCATGCTCGATGTGGTGTTCATCATGCTGATCTTCTTCATCGTGACTGCTACATTCATTAAAGAGACGGGGATTGAAGTCAATCGTCCTGAAGCGACCACCGCGGATCCGAAGGAAGAGGCTGCGATTCTGATTGCCGTTAACGCAAATAACGAAATCTGGATCGACAAACAGCAGGTGGACAAACGTGGTGTCCGGGCTCAAATTGAGCGTTTGCAGGCCGAAAACCCGAATGGGACAGTGGTTATCCAGGCGGACCAGGGTGCGGATATGGAGTTTGTTATCGCCATTACAGAATCCGCACGCGAGCTGGGTATTACCAACGTCGCTGTCTCCACTGAAGAGAACTAGGCTGCTATGAATTTTGCAAGAGTAGGTATCGCGGGGGGGTTGTCGGTCGTCGTGACGGTGGCCCTGCTGTTTTTGATGCAGTCCTTGATCAACTCCGACCTTGGTCAGGACGAAAAGCCGGAAGACCGTAAAATCGCCGACATCCATATGCCGGATACGGAGATTGAAACTCAGTACGAGGCGGCTAAGCCACAGAAGCCGGAGGATCCCAATGAGCCTCCGCCGGATATTCCGGAGCCCGAGTTTGACTCTCCGGATGTTGATGCGAGTGCTCTGAACATGGCCGCGCCGAGTATGGGGCTCGACATGAACATGGGCACGGGTGGCAACTTCTCCGGTGACGGCGAATATATGCCTATCGTGGCCGTGGCGCCCGAGTATCCACGTCGCGCGGCTCAGCGCGGAATCGAGGGTTTTGTGACGGTAAGCTTTACCGTGACGACTAACGGTTCAACTCGTGACGTAGTGGTGGTGGATGCTGTGGATACCGAAGGTCGCGAGACCAGTATCTTCAACCGTTCGGCGATTCGCGCTGCAGAGCGTTTCAAGTTCCGTCCGCGGACTGTAGACGGCGAGCCGGTGGAAGTGGCCGGTGTTAGCTATCGTTTCGTCTTTGAACTGGCGGACGAGTAGGTTGGGGGTTATGACAGTGAATAAACTACAAGCATTTTTTGCCGGTACGCTGAATCGCAGCCTGTTGGCGGCGGCGCTGATCACCGCTCCTGCCGTCTCTACTGTGGTTGTGAATGAGGTGGCACCGGAGGCCAGTGGTTGGCTTCAGGGCAGTGTTATGGCCCAGGAGCTCATCAGGCCGTCCAGCACGCCGCCGGAAACCCGCCGGATTCCCGGTATCAGTCAGCGGTTGAACGAAGAGCTCTCTGAGGTTCAGAGTTTCATTGATCCGGAAGAAGATTCCGGTCGTGAGCCGGACCTGAACGAAGCGTTGCGTCTGTTGCAGGAAATGGAACGCAACATCGGCGAATACAACGCCTATGAGCAGGCTCAGATCTACAACTTCGTTGCCAATGTCCATTTCCAGATGGATAACATGGATCGCACCATTGATGCGTTCGAAAAGGTTGTAGCTCGTTCTCCGCAGATTCCATCGGGTCTGGAAACTTCCACATGGCAGGTTCTGGGCAAGCTGCACATGCAGGAAGAGAACTTTGATGCAGCACTGGACGCCTTCGAAAACTGGACCAACATGGTCACCAGTATCGACGCCGACCAGTACTACGTGTTCTCTCTGCTGTTCTACCAGATGGGTGATGCGGATCGTGCGCTGGTTCATGTCAACGAAGCGGTTGAGATGGCCGAGCAGGATGGCGAGGTTCCCGAAGAAAACTGGTATGCCATGCAGCGTCTGTTGTACTTCGAAAAAGAAGATTACAGAAACACGCTGAATGTGCTGAAGAAGATGGTTCGGGACTACCCGAAGGTGTCGACCTGGCGCCAGCTGTCTGACATGTACAGCCTGCTGGAAGAGTTCGACAATCGTCTGCACTCCCTGGAAGTGGTGTATCTGCTCGACGGCCTGGACAAGGAAAACATCCTGGTATCCATGGCTTCCATGTATCTCGATCGGGATATCCCTTACAAGGCCGCCAAGGTCCTTGAAAAAGGTATCTACGAGGATGAGATCATCGAGCCGACCTCCCGCAATCTGGAGCTTCTTGCCAATGCCTGGAGCATGGCTCAGGAAGTTGAAAAATCCATGGTTGAAATGGAAAAGGCGGCCGAGAAGTCTGACGAGGGCGATCTGTTTGCGCGCTTGTCCGCTATCTACATGTTGAACGATCGCTACGAAGACTCTATCGACGCAGCTCGTGAAGCGTTGGATAAAGGGGTTGAACGTGCTGACCAGGTGTATCTGCGCATGGGCACTGCCTATGTCAATCTGGAGCAGTATGACGATGCGATTGAGACTCTGAAGGAAGCGGCCAAAGACAAGCGCAGCGAAGAAGCGGCCAAGCAGTGGATCAGTTTCGCCGAGAAAGAGAAAGCGCGCGAAGAGAAGGCTCGTAAAGAAGAAGAGCGTTATCAGGAGCGCAAGCGTAAGTGGGAAGAGGAAGACGGTCTGGTATTGCCAGGCGCTTAAGCCTCTGCTCTCAACGCACAAAAAAACCGGCCTCGAGCCGGTTTTTTTGTATCGGGCAAAATTGAATGCAGCGCGCGAGGCGTCCCTGCCAAGTGCCCGCAAGACGGGCTCAGTCGAGCTTACTCAGATCCCGTACGGCGCCTTTGTCGGCACTGGTCGCCAGCATGGCGTAGGCTTTCAGGGCGGTGCTGACTTTGCGCGGACGGGCTTCTTGGGGTTTCCACGCCCCCCGCGCATTCATGGCGTCGCGGCGCGCCTGCAGTTGTTCGTCACTCAGGCGCACCTCGATCTTGCGGTTGGGAATATCGATCAGAATGGTGTCGCCGTCCTCTACCAGACCAATGGCGCCACCCGCCGCCGCTTCCGGCGATACGTGTCCGATCGACAGGCCAGAAGTCCCGCCGGAGAAACGGCCGTCGGTCAGCAGTGCGCAATCCTTACCCAGCCCCTTGGATTTCAGGTAGCTGGTGGGATACAGCATTTCCTGCATACCGGGACCACCGCGAGGCCCTTCATAACGGACAATTACCACTTCGCCGGCTCTGACTTTCCCACTGAGAATCGCATCGACCGCCTCGTCCTGGCTTTCCACTACGCGCGCCGGCCCTTCAAACACCCAGCAGCTCTCATCGACCCCCGAGGTTTTCACCACACAGCCGTCCAGGGCGATATTGCCCTTCAGGACTGCCAGGCCCCCTTCGCGGGTAAAGGCGTGCTCCAGTGAGCGGATACAGCCGTTGGCGCGGTCGTCATCGAGGCTGGGCCAGCGAGTGGCCTGACTGAACGCCTGTTGGGTCGGGATACCCGCCGGACCGGCCTTGTAAAAGGTGCGTACCTCATCGGAGGTGGTCGTCGTAATATCCCAGTGATCCAGCGCCTCCTGGAAGGTGTTGCTGTGAACGGTGGGCAGGTCGGCATGGAGCAGACCGGCCCGGTTGAGTTCGGCCAGAATACTCATGACCCCACCGGCGCGGTGCACGTCTTCAATGTGATAGAGCTGAGTGTTGGGTGCGACTTTGCACAGCTGAGGAATCTCGCGGGACAGACGGTCGATATCGAACATGGTGAAATCGACTTCGCCTTCCTGCGCGGCCGCCAGCAGGTGCAGAATGGTATTGGTGGAACCGCCCATGGCAATATCCAGGGCCATGGCGTTCTCAAAGGCTTTGAAGTTGGCGATTGAGCGTGGCAGCACCCGCTCGTCGTCTTCCTCATAGTAGCGCTTGGTGATGTCCACGATACGTCGGGCGGCCTCAAGAAACAGCTCCTCCCGGTCGGCGTGGGTCGCCAATAGAGTGCCGTTACCGGGCAGTGACAGACCCAGTGCCTCGGTCAGGCAGTTCATGGAGTTGGCGGTGAACATCCCGGAGCAGGAACCGCAGGTCGGGCAGGCGGAGCGCTCGTACTCGGCCACGGTTTCGTCGTCCACCGAGTCGTCGGCGGCAATGACCATGGCATCAATCAGATCCAGGTTGTGATCTGCGAGTTTGGTTTTGCCCGCTTCCATAGGACCGCCAGATACAAAAATCACAGGGATGTTCAGGCGCATCGCGGCCATCAGCATTCCGGGGGTGATTTTGTCGCAGTTGGAGATGCACACCAGGGCGTCGGCACAGTGGGCATTGACCATGTACTCGACGGAGTCGGCGATGATGTCTCGCGAGGGCAGACTGTAGAGCATGCCGTCATGGCCCATGGCGATGCCGTCGTCGACCGCAATGGTGTTGAACTCTTTGGCCACACCACCGGCTTTTTCGATTTCCCTTGCGACCAGTTGGCCCATGTCCTTGAGATGAACATGGCCGGGCACAAATTGGGTAAAGGAGTTGGCGACGGCGATAATGGGTTTATGAAAGTCTTCGTCTTTCATCCCGGTGGCACGCCACAGGGCGCGAGCACCAGCCATATTCCGGCCAGCGGTGGTGGTCTTGGAGCGATAAACGGGCATGGTTCTACTCTTCGTCTGACGTAATAAAAAAGGCGTCAATAATAGCAGAAAACCCTGTGGGTGGTGTCGCGTCCGGTCCGGTGTAGGGTGCACTGTTCCCGGACACGCCGTGAATACATCCATGTAGGCTCGCATCGCGGGTCCCCCGCTCCACGGTCCGGGAACAGTATACCCAACCGCAGCGTTTCGATACGAAGCTCTAACGGTTTCTCAACCTGTCCTATAGGTTTTTGATAAAAATCTTCGAATTCCGCTGATAGTTATACAACCGACGCCGCGCAACAGGGAGGTCATCAATCTGCGCCTGAACAAACCCCTGCTCGATAAACCAATGAGCCGTCTGGGTGGTCAGCAGAAACAATTGCTTGATGCCCTGACGCCGCGCCATTTTCTCCATCTGAGTGAGCAGCGTCGACGCCCGGCCGCCCTTGCGGTACTCCGGATGGGTGACCACACAGGCCAGTTCCGCACTCTCCTCAAAGGGATACATGGCCGCACAGGCGATGATGGTGCCGTCCTTTTCCAGCACATGGAACCGGTCGATCTCCGTCTCCAAAAGCTCCCGGGAGCGGCGCACCAGAATGCCCTCATTCTCCAGCGGCGCGATCAGCTCCAGAATCCCGCCCACATCATCGATGGTGGCCCGGCGTAGTTGTTCGTAACTGTCCGAGTGCACCATGGTGCCCATACCGTCCCGGGTGAACAGCTCGCTGAGCATGGCGCCGTCGGCGGCGTAACTGAACAGTTGGGCGCGGGGCACGCCCTGCAGGCAGGCCAGGTAACAGGCCGAGAGTGCCTGACGGATATCGCCGCTGATCTGTTCGCCCTGTTGTTCCAGAAAGTCCCGGCACTCCTGCACAGCCAACTGCCTGACCAGTTCGCCGCTGGCATCGCTGACCCCCTCGGCTTCAATGAAGGCCAACAGCTTGTCCGCTTTCAGTGCGGAGGCCACTTGAGTGGCGACATCGGTGAAGGAAAGGTTGAAGGCTTCACCGGTGGTGGAGTAACCCAGCGGCGAGAGCAGGGCGATGGCGCCGGAGTCGAGTACGGTATTGAGTGAGCGGGTGTTGATCCGGCGGACCTTGCCGGTGTGCTGCAGATCGACGCCGTCGAGCACGCCGTGGGGCATGGCCACCACAAAGTTGCCGCTGATCACCTGCATGCGTGCGCCGTGCATGGGGGAGTTGGGCACCCCGGTGGACAGGGCCGCCTCCATCTGAATGCGGGCCTGGCCAATGGCTTGGGTGACCTGTTCCAGGTTGGCGGCGTCGGTGACTCGCAGGTTGCGGTGAAACTGGCTCTCGATGCCGGACTCGGCCAGTCGGGCATCAATCTGCGGTCGCGCACCGTGCACTACCACCAGTCGTACTCCCAGGCTGCTGAGCAGGGCGATGTCGTAGATGATGTTGCCGTAGTTGGGGTGCACCAGGGCTTCGCCGGGCAACATCAATACAAAGGTTTTACCCCGGTGTGCATTGATGTAGGGCGAGGAGTGCCTGAACCATTTGACGTAGTCTTGGGTTGAACCGGTCAAAGCGTTAGTTCCTTTTGTCAGACACAGGGGCTTCGGACGCCGCCGTGTCGGGCTGGATGCAGAAGCGATCAATCAGCCCGCTGAGAATGTCCACCGCCGGTGCCAGTTGTTGAATGTCGATAAACTCGTCGGGTTGATGGGCCTGGTTGATCGAGCCGGGCCCGAGCACCAGCGTCTCCATGCCCAAGGATTGCAGAAACGGGGCCTCTGTGGCGAAGGCCACCGCCTCACTGGTGTGGCCCGTGAGACGCTCACAGGCCTTTACCAGGGCGGAGTGCTCGTCCTGCTCGAAGGGCTCCACGCCAGCAAACAGTTCCGATAACACAATGTCGGTACCCGAGCGCTCGGCAATGGGGCGCAGGCGCCGGTAAATGGCCGCGCGCAGCTCGTCGTTGTCCATGCCGGGCAGCGCCCGCAGGTCGAAATGCAATTCGCACTCGGCGCAAATCCGGTTGGGGTTGTCGCCGCCATGGATGCAGCCGAGGTTCATGGTGGGCACATCCACCTGAAAGCCGGGATTGCGGTAGCGGGTCTGCAGTTCACTCCGGTATGTGAGCAGCTCGGAGATGACCCCGTGCATGGTTTCCAGAGCGTTCTTGCCCAGCGCCGGGTTCGAGGAGTGCCCGCTGGCGCCGCGCACCCGAATCGACTCCATCATGATGCCCTTGTGCATGCGCACCGGGCGCAGCTCGGTCGGTTCCCCAATCACCGCGTAGCGCGCCTTGGGGCGCCCCAGCTCCATCAGCGCCCGGGCGCCGCTCATGCTGCTCTCTTCATCGGCCGTAGCGATGACGATCAAGGGTTGCGCCAGAGGTTGATCAGCAACCGCATCGATGGCCGCGAGCACCGCCGGGAAAAAACCTTTCATGTCGGTGGCGCCCAGACCGTAGAGCTTGCCGTCTCTTTCCGTGAGCGAAAAGGGGTCGCTCTGCCAGCGGTTCTGATCGTAGGGTACGGTATCGCTGTGGCCAGACAGAACCAGCCCACCGGCGCCGGAGCCCTTGGTGGCAATCAGGTTGTGCTTGCCGCTCTTGCCCGGCACTGCCAGAAGCTCGCACTGGAAGCCGCGAGCCTCGAGCCAGTCGGCCAGCAGGTCGAGCACCTTGCGGTTGCCCATATCCCATTGGGGGTCGGAGCAGCTCACCGACGGTTGGGCGACCAACTGGGCCAGCTGGTCAGAATACAGTTTGAGATCGAAAGTCATACACGGCCGGATTCAGAGAATGTATCGGCAGTGTAATACAGGACGGAAATCATCGGTAGGGCACGCCAACAAACCCGGGTAGGTCGGGTTAGCCAAAGGCGTAACCCGAAATTTGGCGCGAGGCATGAATGTCGTGGCGTCGGTAGGGTGGATAAGGCCCAAGGGGCCGTCATCCACCTTGGTGATATTGGGATTACCCGAACACGCCTTTGAAGAAGAAGAAAAACAGAATGGCCAAACCGGCCCCAGCGGGCAAAGTGATAACCCAGGACATGAAAATGGTGCCAATCACCCGCAGATTCAGAGCGCCGATGCCCCGTGCCAGGCCAACACCCAATACTGCACCTACCAGGGTGTGCGTGGTGGATACCGGCAGGCCAGTGCCGGAGGCCAGAACCACCGTGCCGGCCGCGCCCAGTTCGGCGGCAAAACCGCGGCTTGGGGTCAGTTCGGTGATTTTCTTGCCAATGGTGGCAATCACCTTCCAGCCGTAGGTCGCCAGGCCCACGACGATGCCTGCCGCACCGATCAGCAGGACCCAGGCGGGTACCACCGCCTGTGCGCTGACCGCCTGGGTCTGCACCACGCTGACCACGGCCGCCAGCGGCCCCACGGCGTTAGCCACATCGTTGGAGCCGTGGGCGAAGGCCATGGCACAGGCGGTAAAAATCATCAGAATGCCGAATACCCGTTCAACGCTGGTGAAGCGGTTGACCGAGTCGGCCTCGTTGTCTCTCTTGATGCCGCGCATCATGCGCATGCCGAGCAGCGCGACCAGGACGCCGATCACGGCGGATACTCCCATGCTCTGGAAGAAACTGGGCTGAAAAGCCGAATCACTCAGCACATGCTTGAGGCCTTTCACCAGGGTTACCATGGCGATCAGGAAGCCTACGGCGAACATGTACAGTGGAATATAGCGCTTGGCGTTGCTGAAGGGGTCTTCGGTATTGAGGATCAGCTTCTGTACCGAGCGGAACAGCCAGAAGGAAATGGTACCCGCCAGCAGGGGCGATACCACCCAGCTCGCCACAATGGTGCCCACCTTGTTCCAGGCCACGGCTTCCATGGAAATGCCCACGGCGGCGAAACCGACAATGGCGCCGACGATGGAGTGGGTGGTGGATACCGGCCAGCCGAGAATACTGGCGATCAACAGCCAGGTGCCGGCCGCCAGAAGGGCGGATAGCATCCCGAAGACCAGAAGGTCCGGGTTTTCCGCCATGATGACGGGGTCGACAATGCCTTTGCGGATGGTGGAGGTCACCTCGCCGCCGGCGAGGTAGGCGCCGAGGAATTCGAACACCATGGCCACCAGAATGGCCTGTTTGATGGTCAGGGCTCGAGAGCCCACCGAGGTGCCCATGGCATTGGCGACGTCGTTGGCGCCAACGCCCCAGGCCATAAAGACGCCAAAGATGCAGGCGAGGATGAGCAGCGTCTGGCCGTATTCTGCGATCACGGTCATGTGGTTACCCCAATAGTCATTTGCAGGATTGAATTAACGCGCGAGCAGCAGTTCGAGACGGCCACCGACATCCTGAGCGCGATTGGCGAGGTCACCGATCCAGTCGATCACCTTATACAGAAACATCACGTCCACCGGCGGAAGGTCGGCCTCCAGGCTGTACAGGGTGGCGCGCATTTCCACTTCCAGTTGGTCGGTCTTGCGTTCCAGGGCATCCAGCTCCTGAATCATCTTTTCCACAATGCCCAGTTCCCGACCGCTGAAGCCGGTTTCCAGCAGTTCATCCAGCTCGTTGATGGCCACCAGCGCCTGCTCGGCGGCTTTCACCGCGGCGCCCACATACTCCAGGGTCATGTCCTGCATGGTGGCGGGAATGGTCATCTTGCGGCCGAGCATGATGCCGGCAATGTCTTTGGCGCGGTTGGCGATGCGGTCCTGCATGCTCAGCAGTTCCAGCAGATCGGTGCGCGGGACGGGTAGGAAAAGGCTCTTGGGCAGGTGCAGGCGGAGCTGCTTCTTCAGGGCATCGGCCTCGCGCTCCAGCTCGACAATGCGCTGTTGAACGGTTTCGACCTGCTCCCAATCGTCGGCGATCACGCACTCAAAGAAGCGCTGCAGCTCGCCGGTGGCGCGGATGGCCACGGCCATATGCTCCTGCATGGGCTTGATCGGAGAGCGCCCAAACAGGTTCGAGAAAGGGTTGTTGATAGCCATAGCGGTAGTTCCCCCTTGCGAAAGTGCGGGCAGTATAAAAACTTATGCCCGGCAGGTCACCCTTGAATTTGACATTTTTATGACAGAATCCCTGGTCATACCCCTGCCGTGTATGGTTCGTACGGGGCGAAGCGCCTTTCCTTGGTGTTGTCCGCGGATCAGACAGGCTACAATCGGGCGCATTGATTAAAGAACGGGAATGCGCCTTATGGCCTCAGTTGCTACTGCACAGCATAGCCTCGATTTACGCCGCCTGGTGGATGATCTGGTCAAGGATGATCGCCTGGGGCAGGAAGACGCCAATCGCTTGCTGGGTGCCGTCCGGACCCGCGAGCAGGCAATGATGCACCCCCTGGCCTATATTGCCTCCCAGGGGCTGGAGGATCTGGCCCGCCCGGGCAAGGTACTCGATGGCGATACCCTGACTGCCTGGCTGGCGGATAAGGCCGAGCTGCCGGTCTATCACATCGATCCGCTCAAAATCGACGTGCCCAAGGTGACGGATGTAATGTCCTACGCCTTCGCCAAGCGCCATGGCATCCTCTGCGTGGAAGTGACCCAGGAAACTGTGGTAGTGGCTTGCACCCAGCCCTTTATCACCGGCTGGGAGCCCCAGCTGGAGCACGTGGCGCGGCGCAGCGTCAAACGGGTGTTCGCCAACCCGGCGGATATTGACCGGCATCTAGTGGAGTTCTACACCCTGGCCCGCTCGGTGAATCGGGCCAGCGGCGGCCCCGGCGCCAGCGGTGCGGGTAACTTCGAACAGTTGGTGGACCTGGGCAGCTTCAGCGAGGACCCGGAGGCCAACGACCAGCATGTGGTGAAAATCGTCGACTGGCTGCTGCAGTACGCCTACGACCAGCGCGCCAGTGACATTCATATCGAGCCGCGCCGGGAAGTGGGCCGGGTGCGGTTTCGCATCGACGGGGTGCTCCATCCGGTGTACGAATTGCCCGCTAATGTCGCCAACGCGGTCACCAGCCGGTTCAAGGTGCTGGCCCGGATGAACATCGCCGAGAAGCGCAAGCCCCAGGATGGTCGGATCAAGACCCGGCGCAGCGATGACAGCGAAGTGGAGCTGCGCTTGTCTACCTTGCCGACCGCCTTTGGCGAAAAGCTGGTACTGCGGATTTTCGACCCGGACGTGCTGCTGCGCAGCTTTGCCGACCTAGGCCTGGTGGGCGAAGATTACGAACGCTGGCGGGGCATGCTTGAGCGGCCCAACGGGATTGTTCTGGTGACTGGCCCCACGGGGTCGGGGAAAACCACCACGCTTTATTCCTCGCTGCGCCAGATTGCCACGGAGGAGGTGAATGTCAGCACCATCGAGGACCCGATCGAGATGGTGGAGGAGCATTTCAATCAGACCCAGGTGCATCACAAGATCGGGCTGGATTTCGCGGCGGGCATTCGCACCCTGATGCGTCAGGACCCGGACATCATCATGGTCGGGGAGATCCGCGATCTGGAGACGGCGCAGATGGCCGTGCAGGCGGCCTTGACGGGACATCTGGTGTTGTCCACGGTGCATACCAACGATGCGCCGGCGACGGTGGCGCGTCTTCTGGACCTGGGCATTCCGCCCTATCTGATCAATGCGACTCTCTTGGGAGTGATGGCGCAGCGTCTGGTACGCACGTTGTGCCCGCACTGTAAGGAGGAGGGGGAGATCAGTTCGGAGGACTGGCAGCAGTTGGTGACGCCCTGGAAGGTGTCGGTGCCGCAGCGGATTTATCGGCCGGTGGGTTGTCTTGAGTGTCGCAATACGGGGTATCTGGGGCGTCAGGGGTTGTATGAGATTCTGCTGTTGTCGGAGTCGGTGAAGGATCGGATCGGGACTGAGACGAGTCTGGGGGAGTTGCGCAAGCAGGCGATGCGCGAGGGGATGCGCACGCTTCGCTTATCCGGCGCCCAGAAGGTCGCCGCCGGCCTGACCACCGTAGAAGAAGTCATGCGCGTCGCTCCACCTCCCGAAAAAGAACGCTGATGATTGTGGGTGGTTCTGTGGAGGTCCGGTCTGTTGGGGGGTATAGCCTTTGGAGACCCGCCGTAAACCCTTCCCTGGGGGCTTCTCGTCGGCTCCCTGCCTCCGAGAGTCTCCAAAGGCTATACCCCTCAACAGCCCTCAGTACCAAAGTTCGCGTAGGGCGGATAAGCAAAGCGCATCCGCCGTAACCCAAAGTGAATGATTGGCTAAGGCGGATCGGCCCGACGCCCCGGAATGCGAAGCGCATCCGCCGTAACCCAACTTTAAAGCCCCAACAGAACAAACAACGGAGCTCCCAAATTTATGTTCGACCCAAACCAGGTCCCCACCCAACTCCACGAAGCCACCCGCAAACGCTTCGATGACTTTTACGAGGTCATCGAGCAGAGGGAGCTGGATCGTCCGGAGTCACTCTTGCCCAAAGGGGTGTCGGAAGCGGCGTTCCGCGAACAGATGAACACTGCGTTCGCCGCCAGCGAATACATCGCGAAAACCGCTACGACCCGACCGGAGCTGTTGTTGGAGTTGGTGCGTTCCGGGGCGTTGTTTGCGCCGCTGGAGGACGACTCTTTTCCCGATCTGGTCGAGGCCGTGGCGGCCTGTGAGGATGATGGGGCGTTGGATAAGGTGCTGCGTCGGGAGCGTCACCGGGCCATGGTGCGCATCATCTGGCGGGACCTGAATCGTCTGGGTTCCATGCGGGAGATTACCGATGAGTTGTCCCGCTTCGCCGAGGCGGCTATTCAGAGCACGCTGGATTATCATTTTGAGCAGCTCAAACCCCGTTGGGGGGTGCCGACCGGTAAGCACAGCGGCAAGCCGCAGCCGTTGATTGTGCTTGGCATGGGCAAGTTGGGGGCCCGGGAGCTGAATGTGTCTTCGGACATCGATCTGATTTTCGCCTACCCGGAGGCGGGGGAGACCCAGGGTGGGTCGCGCTCGCTGGGCAATCAGGAGTTTTTCACCCGCCTGGGGCAGCGGTTGATCAAAAGCCTGGATGCGCCCACCGCGGAAGGTTTTGTGTTCCGGGTGGATATGCGCCTGCGCCCTTATGGTCAGAGCGGGGCGCTGGTGTCGAATTTCGATGCCATGGAGGAATACTACCAGAGCCAGGGCCGGGATTGGGAGCGCTATGCCATGATCAAGGCCCGTCCGGTGGCGGCCAGCGGTGAGGGGGCCAAGCCGGCGGCGGAGGAGTTGGTGGAGTTGCTGCGGCCGTTCACCTATCGCCAGTACATCGATTTCAGCGTGATTGAATCCCTGCGGGCCATGAAGGGACTGATCAGCCGCCAGGTGCAACGCCGGGGCATGAGCGAGGATGTGAAGCTCGGTGAGGGCGGTATTCGGGAAATCGAGTTTGTGGTCCAGGTGTTCCAACTGATTCGCGGTGGGCGGGACCCGCGCCTTCGTGAGCGACAGGTGTGTGAGCTGCTGCCCCTGCTGGAGGCGGAGGGCTATCTGCCCGAGGGCAGTGGTCAGGCTCTGCTGGATGCCTATGAGTTTCTGCGCAACACCGAGCATGCGATCCAGGGCTATCAGGATCGGCAGACCCAGGCTCTGCCGTCCGACCCCGATGGACAGTGCCGGATGGCCTGGGTGTTGGGCTTTGAGAACTGGGAGGCGTTTTCCGACACTCTTGCCGAGCACCGCGCGCGGGTCAATCGCGAGTTCCAGGAGGTGATCGCCGACCCGGATGCCGATCAGGGGCAGGAGCCCGAGAACCTGCAGGACTGGGTGTCACTCTGGGAGGGCAGCCTGGAGGGTGACGAAGCCGTGGACTGGCTGACCGGGCAGGGCTTTGATCAGCCCGAGCGGGTCTTGTCGGTGTTGGCGGACATCCGCTCGCACCGTCAGGTGGTGGCCATGCAGGCCAGCAGCCGGGATCGTCTGGATGCCTTTATGCCCCGCCTGCTCGCCATGCTCGGCGAGGGGGAGTCGGTGGGCGATACCCTGGCGCGGATTCAGCCGCTGGTGGTCTCGATCGTGCGCCGCAGTGCCTATCTGGTGTTGCTGGTGGAAAACCCCGTGGCGCTGGAGCAACTGGTCCGGCTCTGTGCGGCGAGCCCCTGGATCGCGGATGAGCTGGCCCGGTTCCCGGCGTTGCTGGATGAGCTGCTCACCCCGGAGAGCCTCTACGCGCCGCCGGGTAAAGACGAGCTGCGCGATGAACTGCGCCGTGAGCTGCTGCGCACCGCCTGGGATGACCTTGAGGGGCATATGGAAGCGCTGCGCTATTTCCGTTCCGCCCACGCGCTGCGGGTGGCGGCCAGCGAGGTGACCGGGGCCCTGCCGCTGATGAAGGTCAGTGACTACCTGACCGATCTGGCCGAAGTGATTCTGGAGCACGTTCTGGAGCTGGCCTGGGAGCAGTTGATTCCGCGCCACGGTCGCCCGAGCAATTCCCGGGGCGAACCGGAGCAACACCCCAACTTTGTGATCGTCGGCTATGGCAAGCTGGGCGGGATCGAGCTGGCCCATGGCTCGGACCTCGACCTGGTGTTTATTCACAACAGCGACCCGGAAGGCAAAACCGATGGCGAAAAGTCGGTGGACAACAACGTGTTCTACACCCGCCTGGGCCAGCGGATCATCCACATTCTGAATACCCGGATGCCCTCGGGCACCCTGTACGAGGTGGACATGCGCCTGCGCCCCAATGGCGATGCGGGCATGCTGGCCACTTCCTTACCGGCGTTTGAGAAGTATCAGCAACAGGAAGCCTGGACCTGGGAGCATCAGGCGCTGGTGCGGGCCCGCGTGGTGGCCGGCGATGCCGAGCTGGCCGAGGCCTTTGCGCAGGTCCGGCAACAGGTGCTGTGTCAGTCGCGGGACCTGGCGGCGCTGCGTGAGGAGGTGATCAAGATGCGCCAGAAAATGCGCGAGCACCTCGGAACCCGCCCCAAGCCGGGCGCTCAGGGCGATGATGAAAAGACGCCTTTTCATCTCAAGCAGGACGCTGGAGGTATCGTCGATATTGAATTTATGGTTCAATATACGGTTTTAGCCTGGGCCGAGAGTGAGCCTGGGCTCACCGAGTATACCGACAACATCCGCATACTCGGTGCGCTGGAACAATCCGGCCGGTTGGGCGCAGAAGCCGTCGCCCAGTTGATTGATGCCTACAAGGCCTATCGGTCCACCGGCCACCGCCTCGCGCTACAGCGCCAGGAGGCAGTCTTGGAGGATGGCGCGCCCTTTGCCGAGGAGCGGCGCCGAGTAACTGGCCTGTGGCGGCAACTGCTGGAATCCCATCAATGATCGGTCCTGCCGAGCGTCGACCACGGCCCCACGAATTTCATATTTAGGAGTTGGTTATGTCATTTGCCGATCGCGACGGCGTTATTTGGCTGGATGGCGAACTGGTGCCCTGGCGGGATGCCCGGGTTCACGTACTGACCCACACCCTGCACTATGGCATGGGCGTGTTCGAGGGCGTGCGCGCCTACGAAAGCAGCGACCGGGGCACCTGTATTTTTCGCCTGAAGGAGCACACCGACCGGCTGTTCCGTTCCGCCCATATCATGCGGATGGACCTGCCCTACAGCAAAGATGAGCTGAACGAAGCCCAGAAGCTGGTGGTGCGGGAAAACGGCCTGCATGAAAGCTACCTGCGTCCCATGGCGTTTCTCGGTTCCGAGGGCATGGGCCTGCGCGCCGATAACCTGAAGGTGCACGTGATGGTCGCCGCCTGGCACTGGCCGTCCTACATGTCCCCGGAAGCGCGGGACATGGGCATCAAGGTGCGCACTTCCAGCTACACTCGCCACCATGTGAACATCACCATGTGCAAGGCCAAGGCCAACGGCAACTACATCAACTCGATGTTGGCCCTGCGCGAGGCGCTGGACAGCGGCTGTGAAGAGGCCCTGCTGCTGGACAATGAAGGCTATGTGGCCGAGGGCAGCGGCGAGAATGTGTTCCTGGTGCGTGATGGCGTCCTTTACACGCCGGAGCTGACCTCCTGTCTGGACGGCATTACCCGCAACACCATTTTCCAGTTGGCGGCGGATTGCGGTTACGAAGTCCGGGAAAAGCGCATCACCCGGGATGAAGTCTACATTGCCGATGAAGCCTTCTTTACCGGTACCGCGGCCGAGGTTCTGCCCATTCGTGAGCTGGACGGTCGGGTGATTGGCGAGGGTCGTCGCGGCCCGATCACCACCCAGCTGCAGTCACTCTACTTCGATGCGGTCAAGGGCAAGTTGTCCGGCCACACCGAATGGCTGGCACCGGTGGCTGGCTGAACCGCTGATCCAAAACGCGCCCTCTCCGGAGGGCGCGCTTCAGGAGGACCCCCTGCATCATGAGCGATAAAGGCACGCCGCTCTCTCACGACCTTCATTCCCGAGACACGCTGCGGCAGACCGATACCGCTTCCCTCAAGGTATATCTTCGCTTACTGGCCTATATCAAACCCTACTGGGTGTTATTTGCCATCAGTGTCTTTGGTTTTGTGATCTACTCCGCCTCCCAGCCGGCCATGGCCCAGTTCATGGAATACCTGCTGGACTTTATTGGCGCCGAGAAAACCAGTGAGCCTGCCTACTTGGCGAACCCCTTTGCAGGTGGCCAGGCCTCAGCAGACGCTTCTGCCACCACGCTCGATGGGCGCGGTCCGGCCTATATGCCCTCGCTCATTATTGTGGGCATTGTTTTCTTTCGCAGTGTCGGGGCTTTTCTCGGGAATTATTTCATTTCGCAGTTGGCCTTTCGCATCGTGCACAAACTGCGGGTCAGTCTGTTTGATCATATGGCCCTGCTTCCCGGTCAGTACTTTGATCGGCACAGTTCCGGGCACCTGATGTCGGTGATCACCTATAACGTCAATGGGGTGACGACGGCGGCAACCGATGCCCTGAAAATACTGATTCGCGAAGGCGCTACCGTACTCGCGCTGATGAGCTTCCTGCTTTACAAAGACTGGAAGCTGACATTGCTATTGCTTCTGGTGGCGCCGTTGATTGCAGGCATTGTCGGGTATGTCGGTAAGCGCCTGCGTCGTTTGAGTGCCAAGGTGCAGCACAGTATGGGGGACATTACCCAGGTGTCTTCCGAGATGATCCATGGCTATCGGGTCATGCGCAGCTTTGGCGGCGAAGAGTATGAAAAGCGTCGCTTCAATCAGGCCAGCTGGCGCAACTATCTGCAAAACATGAAAATCGTGTTCACCTCTTCTCTCAATACCCCGATTATGCAAATGTTGGTCGCGCTCTCAATGGGGCTGATGCTCTATGTCGCCCTGACGGTGATGGAGATCAATGATCCGGGTGCTTTCATTGCCTATTTCACGGCCGCGGGCCTGGTGTTGAAACCGCTACGCCAACTGAGTGAAGTCGTTCCCACCATTCAGAAAGGCGTCGCGGCGGCGGACAGTATTTTTCAGTTGTTGGATGAACCGACGGAAAAAGATACCGGTGATCGCACGGTCAAGCGAGCCCAGGGCGAGGTGCGTTTTGAGGACGTCAGCTTCCGTTACGACAGCAGTGACGACTGGGTTTTACAACACATTGATCTGGATGTGAAACCGGGCGAAGTCATTGCCCTGGTGGGACGCTCCGGCAGCGGCAAATCCACCCTGGTGAGCCTGCTGACCCGTTTTTACGATCCGGGTGAAGGCCGCATTCTGCTGGACGGCCACCCGTTGGAAGACTACCGGTTGGATAACCTGCGCGAGCAGGTGGCGTTGGTCAATCAGAACGTGGTGCTGTTCAATGATTCGGTATCGGGCAACATCGCATACGGCGCGCTGGCGGCCACGGACCCGGAGAAAGTGCGCGAAGCGGCCAAAGCGGCTCATGCGCACGAGTTTATCGAGCAGTTACCCCAGGGCTACGACACTCTGATCGGTGAGAGCGGCGCACGTCTGTCCGGCGGGCAGCGTCAGCGTTTGGCCATCGCCCGCGCCATTCTCAAAGACGCCCCCATCCTGATTCTGGATGAGGCCACTTCGGCCCTGGATACGGAGTCAGAGCGTCATATTCAGGCGGCGTTGGAGCAGGTGATGAAAAACCGCACCACGTTCGTGGTAGCGCACCGCTTGTCCACCATCGAGCGAGCGGACCGGATCGTGGTGATGGGAGAAGGCCGAATTCTGGAAGTCGGCAGCCACACCGAACTCCTTGCCGCCGGCGGCCAGTACGCCCGCCTGCACTCCATGCAGTTCCGCGACGAGTTGTAATTCGCTATCGGTTCTGTGCTTCGTATTGGAATGCTCCGCCTGGGTAACCCCTTGTGAGACACGCCGTGAACCCATGCCATCTCGGCATTAGTGAATCCCTTCACGTCATGGGTTCACGGCGTGTCTTGAAAGGGCTTCCCCTCCCCGGCCCGGGCGTGACGCTTCACTGAAGTTGGCGCCGCATAAATGCCTGAGTTTATTCCGGCGGAAACTGCGCCAATAACCGACCAATGACTTTTCGTAACTGCTGCTCTCGCGCCAACTCAAAATCCCGCAAGGCAATCCCTTCCGCGCTACCACGCCAGACCAGCTCATTGCTCTCGGCATCCGTGATATCCACAATGATCACCCCCTCCTGCTTGCGGTCTTCCAGGCTCTTGCTACCCCCAAGTCCGATACTGCCGCTATTACCCACGGGCAACCCGATGGAAATGCCCACCGACTTGCCGCCACCTACCGCGGCGCGCGTAGTGCCGCTGACGCTGACATAAAGCTGGGGGTTGTCGGGATCAAGCCGGTAACCGCGTTGCACCATCGCCTGCTCGGTGATGCGCTGCAACCGACTGTGGGACACTCCGTCGATCTGCGACGTGCCACCGCGCCATTCATAGCGGCCCCAGCCGGGATCAAATTCGGTGTCTTCGTTATAGTCCTGTGAGACCTTGGGGCCGGCGCAGGCGGTGATGACGGCCAGCAAGATGAAAACGAAAGATAGTCTAGTCAAACGATTCATTGTTGAGTCCTGTTCTGGCTGCGTGTTGGTAGAAACTCCGACCGACAACGTGGCTTCATGGGTAGGTTCACACTCTTCCACCTACGTGCGCTAATGGCACTGAGGTGGCTGCAGGGTCTATCGTTCAGAGACTCTCGGAGACATGGATGTCGACGAGAAGCCTACAGGGATGTATTCACGGCGGGTCTCTGAACGATAGACCCTGCAGACGCCGGGCTACCCTTTAGTATCGTAGGTTGAACGAAGGATTGCCTTGTCACTTGTCTTCAAGGCCGTCGGTAAAGTGTCGGATTACGCTTCGCTAATCCGACCTACCGTTACTACATCAATTTTACAATCTGTGTGTCGGGATCCCGGGATTTACCCTGTTGGTGTAAATCGTCCAGGTATTTCTGCCAATGGGTTTCTTTATTGACACACAAATCGTGCAGATAATCCCAAGTGTAGATGCCAGAATCGTGGCCGTCGTCGAAAACGATGTGCAGGGCGTAGTTGCCGGCTGCTTCGATGTGGGCAATGGCGACCTGTTTTTTGCCGAACGGGAGTTGCCCGCCCTGACCGTGATGGCCGCGCACTTCGGCGCTCGGCGAGTGGACACGCAGGTACTCGGCGTCCAGGCGGTAGTTTTGGTCGCCGTAGGTGAGTTCCAGTTGGCGGGATTTCTTGTGGAGCAGGATTTTGTCGGGCGTCATGTAGATGGTCCTGTGGTTTAGGTGCCTCTAGCGCCGGGTCGATCCCCGGGGTGTTGTTGCAAGACACGCCGTGAACCCATCCCTGGGGGCTCGCCTCGCGGAGTCCCTCCGCTTACGGTCTTGCAACAACACCCCGGGGCTCGCCCCTGTTATGGAGCGACCTTGTTGACCCAACTACAGGATATACCGACTCAGGTCCTCATCCTTCGCCAGTTCACCCAACTGCTTCTGCACGTAATCGGCGTCGATTTCCACGCTGGTCTGCTGGCTGCCGGAGTCGAAGGAGACGTCTTCGAGGAGGCGTTCGAGCAGGGTGTGGAGGCGGCGGGCGCCGATGTTTTCGGTGCTTTCGTTGACTTCGAAGGCGGTCTCCGCAATGCGGCGGATGCCGTCGGGTTTGAAGACCACTTCGACGCTTTCGGTTTTGAGCAGCGCCTGGTGTTGTTCGGTCAGGGAGGCGCTGGGTTCGGTGAGGATGCGTTCGAAGTCATCCGGGGTCAGGGCGTTGAGTTCGACGCGGATGGGCAGTCGGCCCTGTAGCTCCGGAATCAGGTCCGAAGGCTTGCTCAGGTGGAAGGCGCCCGAGGAGATGAACAGGATGTGGTCGGTTTTGATCATCCCGTGTTTGGTGCTCACGGTGCAGCCTTCAATGAGCGGCAGCAGGTCGCGCTGGACGCCTTCGCGGGAGACGTCGGCGCCGCTGGTTTCGCCTTTTTTGGCGACTTTGTCGATTTCATCGATAAAGACGATGCCGTTCTGTTCGGCCGCTTTGATGGCGTCGGCTTTGACTTCTTCGTCGTTGATCAGGCGGGCGGCTTCTTCTTCCTGAAGCTGTTTGAAGGCCTGCTTGACGGTCATTTTGGTGGTCTTCTTCTTGTCTTTGGACAGGGAAGAAAACATGTTCTGCAGCTGGCTGGTCATGTCCTCCATACCGGGAGGGGCCATGATCTCCACGCCCATGGGGGTGCTGGCGACATCGATTTCGATTTCTTTCTCGTCCAGCTCACCCTCGCGCAGTTTTTTGCGGAAGATCTGGCGAGTGCCGGATTCGCCGGTGTTTTCGGTGTCGCCGCCACGGGCCGGGGGCAGCAGTACGTCCAGGATGCGCTCTTCGGCGGCTTCGGCGGCGCGGTGCTGGACGGTTTTCATGGCCTGTTCGCGGTGCATCTTGATGGAGATGTCCACCAGGTCGCGGATGATGGATTCCACGTCGCGGCCGACGTAGCCGACCTCGGTGAATTTGGTCGCCTCGACCTTGATGAAGGGCGCGTGGGCCAGCTTGGCCAGGCGGCGGGCGATTTCGGTTTTACCGACCCCGGTGGGGCCGATCATCAGGATGTTTTTGGGGGTGATTTCGGCGCGCAGGTTTTCATCCACCTGCATCCGGCGCCAGCGGTTGCGCAGGGCGATGGCCACGGCTCGCTTGGCTTCGTTCTGGCCGATGATGTGTTTGTCCAGTTCGTGGACAATTTCCCGGGGGGTCATGTTTGACATAACGGACTCGTCAGTTCGTCAGGCCAGCGAGGCTCAGTAGCCGAGGGTCTCGATGGTCTGGTTGTGATTGGTGTAGATGCAGATGTCGCCGGCGATGGTCAGTCCTTTTTCGACGATACTTTGGGCATCCAGTTCGGTGTTATCGAGCAGGGCGCGGGCGGCGGACTGGGCGAAGGCGCCACCGGAGCCAATGGCAATCAGGTCATCTTCCGGCTGAATGACATCGCCGTTACCGGTAATGATCAGGGACGCTTCGGCGTTGGCCACTGCCAGCAGGGCTTCCAGGCGGCGCAGGGCCCGGTCGGTGCGCCAGTCTTTGGCCAGTTCCACAGCGGCGCGGGTCAGTTGGCCGTTGTGGGCTTCAAGCTTGGCTTCAAAGCGCTCGAACAGGGTGAAGGCATCGGCGGTGCCGCCGGCGAAGCCCGCGATCACCTGATCTTTGTACAGGCGGCGAACCTTGCGGGCGTTGCCTTTCATGATGGTGTTGCCCAGCGACACCTGCCCGTCGCCGCCAATGGCGACCTGGCCGTTGCGGCGCACGGAGAGAATCGTGGTTCCTCGGTATTGTTCCACAAGCCATCCTTTATCAATGCAATAAGTATGAAGTCTGAATGGCAGAAGTGGGGGCTGGGCCCCGGGATTTCAAGCAAGCAAGGGAGGCGGACGGGCGGTTATTGTTTCTTCCGCTTGAGCACCAGCGCGTGGTAGTCGTTGGACACCAGGGTAGAGCGGGCGCTGGCCAGGCGGGACTGGTTGCTGAATGGTCCCACCAGCACCCGGTGCCAGGTCTCGTTGTTGTTCAGAGTTACCTGCTCGGTGTAGGCGTCCAGGTTCAGCAGCAGCAACTGGGCGCGCAGGCTGTCCGCTTCGGTGGCCTTGCGGAAGGAGCCCACCTGCAGGATGAATTCGTCCCGGTTGGCGGTGTCGTTTTGCTCGGCATTTGCCTGGCTCTCGCTGGGCTCGGTCGCCGGGACGATCACTTCGCTCTCTCGCAGCAGCTTGTAGAAATCGAAGCGCGGTTTGGGGTTGCTGGGCTCGGCCTGGGGCTCCACCGGCTGCGCGGTCTGGGTTTCTTGGGTCGCGGTGTCCGCCGGGTCGGTTTCCGGGACCTCGACATCGGTCAGGCGCATCAGAAACACGATAAAGCCCCCGAGCACCGCCCCGGTAAACAGCCACACCCAGCCGGGCACCTGGCTCTTGGGCCGGTTGCGACGGGGGGCAGGACGATTTTTCTTGGCGTAGTCTCGGGTCATGATCGCGTTGGTTTCCAGTGGTCACAGCGCGGCAATTGTACCCATCGCCGACCCGCCCGGCCAGTGGTCTTTGGGGCGGGCGAACACTAGCCCATATCCTGTGGGTCGACATCAATGGACCAGCGATTGCGCTTGGCCAGGGCGTGCTGCTCCATTTCCGGGGCCAACTGGCTCAACAGCTTTTGCAGTGCTCCCCGGTTGGCCGCATTGACTTGCAACTGGTAGCGGAACCGGTCACCGCGCTTTTCCAGCATGGCGGGCAAAGGCCCCAGATAGCCCAGCTCGTGACCGGGTGGGTGACGCTGCTCGGCCAGGGCTCGAACCTGTTTGAGGAAGGCGACCGCATTTTCCGGTCGCTTGGACTCGGCGCGGATCAGCGCCATGTGCCGGAACGGGGGCAGCCCTGTCAGGCGCCGTTCACTGAGAATCAGCTCGGCAAAGGCGTGATAGCCCCGCTCGAGCAGGGTGCGCACCAGAGGATGCTCGGCGTGGTGGGTCTGAATGATGACCTGCCCCGGTTTGTCCGCGCGCCCGGCCCGTCCGGCGACCTGAAGCAATAACTGGCCCATGCGCTCGGGGCCGCGAAAGTCGGTACTGAACAGACCGGCATCCGAGTCGAGAATGACCACCAGCGTCACGTCGGCAAAGTGATGGCCTTTGGCCAGCATCTGGGTGCCCACCAGAATGCAGGGGTCGCCCCGGTGAACTTCCTCAACCAGATCGCGGAATGCGTTTTTCTGGCGAGTGGAGTCCCGGTCGACCCGCAGCACCCGGGTGTCAGGGAAGTGTCGTTGCAGGGCTTCTTCACTGCGTTCGGTGCCCTGGCCGAGCGGCTGCAGGCGGGTGCTCTTGCAGGATGGGCAGGCCCGGGGCACCGCGCGCTGATGGTCGCAGTGGTGGCAGTGCAGATGGCGCGGAGTCTGGTGCAGGGTCAGGCGGGTGTCGCAGTGGCGGCACTCGGCCAGCCAGCCGCAGTCCGGGCATTCCAGTGTGGGGGCGTAGCCGCGTCGGTTGAGAAAGACCAGAACCTGGTTGCCCGCATCGAGGGTGGTGCGAATCCGCTCCAGGGTATCGCGGCTGAAGCCTTCATCCAGGGGCTGGCGGCGAATATCCTGAGTGAGCAACTCCGGTGCCCGGGCATTGCCGGCCCGGTGGGTCAGGCGCAGGTAATGGTAGCGGCCGGTGCGCGCGTTGTGCAGGCTTTCCAGCGACGGCGTGGCGCTGCCCAGAATCAGTGGAATGTTCAGGCGGTGGGCGCGGAGGGCGGCCAGGTCCCGGGCCGAGTAGCGAAAACCGTCCTGCTGCTTGAAGGAGCTGTCGTGCTCTTCGTCCACAATGAGGATGCCCAGATCAGCCATGGGGGTGAAAATGGCGGAGCGGGTGCCGATCACGATCCGGGCTCGACCGTCCCGGGCCTGCAGCCAGGCATCGAGCCGCTCGCGGTCATTCATGCCCGAATGCAGGGCCACCACGGGTTGGGCGAAGCGGCGCTGAAAGCGGGCCAGGGTCTGGGGGGTCAGGCCAATTTCCGGTACCAGTACCAGGGCCTGCCGACCTTGAGACAGGGTGCGGGCGATGGCCTGCAGGTAAATCTCGGTTTTGCCGCTGCCGGTGGTGCCGTCGAGCAGGCTGATGTGAAAGCCGTCCTCTGGAATCTGGGCCAGGGCGGCGGCCTGCTCATCGCTGAGCGTAAGCGGGGTATCCCTCAGAATATTGGGTTCCGGCGATGGTGTGAGCACTTGCTCACGGCTGAATACCAGTCCCTTGTCTTCCAGTGTCTTGACGTGGCTGCGGGCGATGCCCAATGCCGCCAGGTCCGCCCGGTTCAATGCCCCCCGTTGTTGCAGGGCGGCGAGCAGTTCCGCCTGGCGAGGGGCCCGCTTCAGGGCGCCCTCGGGGAGGCCTTTGCCTTCGGTGGTCAGTTGCCAGTAGGGCTCGCCTTTCTCCCGGTCGGGCTCGCCCTGGCGCAGCAGCACCGGTAGGGCCGTGTGCAGGGCGTCGCCAATGGGGTGCTGATAGTAATCGGCCGCCCAGAGGCACAGGCGCCACAGATCGTCCGGCAACAGTGGCTTGGTGTCGAGCAGGGCCTCGGCCGGGCGCAAGTTCTGCAGCGGGAGTGATGACTCACTTTTTACCCGGAGAATGAGCCCGATCAGACGCTGGTTGCCGAAGGGCACCCGTACCCGTTGCCCCGGCTTCAGCAGGGTGGTGTCTACCCCTTCTGGCGGCAGGTAATCAAACCGGCGGCGCAGCGGTGTGGGCAGGGCGATTTCCAGAACAGTAGGGGCGGCCATGTACTCCCGTCGCGTGGTTGAATTCAAAAGGCGCCCAGAATAACCGATTGACGGCCCCTTTGGCAGCGCTCGTGCCTGTACGAAAAATGCTCTAAAGTCCTTGCGTTGCCGGGTGTTTCTGGTAGTATGCCCAGCTCTCAAAACCAGCCGTATCCATTAACCGTTGTGCGGTGCTCGGCAAAATCCTGCGTTCCAGATGGGCTCAGGTCGACTGAGTGGCGGCACAAAGATGAAAGGCATTCACCATGAAAGCTGATTTACACCCCAAATACGAAGACGTAACTGCGACCTGCAGCTGCGGCAATACCATCAAGACTCGCTCTACTCTGGGTAAAGATTTCCTGGTTGACGTTTGTTCAGAATGTCACCCCTTCTACACCGGTAAGCAGAAAGTGGTAGACACCGGCGGCCGTATCGATCGCTTCAAGAAGCGTTTCGGCAGCCGCATCGCCGCCAAATAAGGCGATTGGCATGGCCCTTGGGCCCTTGCTGATAAGCGACATGAAAACGCCGGGGGCGAGAGCCCTCGGCGTTTTTTTATGGAGAGCCTTCAGCGTATTTTCCTGCAGAGCCTTCAGCGTATTCTCATATAAAACCCGCGGCGTTTTTTTGGGTGCCCTACTGGCCCTGAGCGCGTTTCCCGGCGCTGCCTGCCCCTTGCCGGAGGGGCTTGAGCACGAGTCGGTACAGGTGGCTGGGGTTCATGACGGCGACAGCGTACGCCTGGCCGATGGGCGCCGGGTGCGCCTGATTGGCATCAACGCGCCGGAGTTGGCGCGCGAGGGGCGGCCCGCAGAGCCGCTGGCAAAAGCAGCGCGCGAGGAATTAAAAAAACAGCTTGTTGAGAGTGAGGTTCTGCTGGTCCAGGATCAGGAGCGGCACGACCACTACGGCCGCACCCTGGGACACCTGTTCACCCTGGAGGGAAAGAGCCTGGAAGCCGCCCTGTTGCGTCAGGGGCTGGGTTTTCATATCGCGATACCGCCGAACATGACCTTGGCCTCCTGCCTGTCTGAGGCGGAAGGTGAGGCGCGGGCGGCGTCCCGTGGGGTGTGGGCCGAGAACCAATGGCCGGCCCTTGAGGCGAGCGGCCTGACCTTGCAGGACACCGGTTTTCAGCGAATCCGTGGAACGATCACGGATGTCAGCCGAGGCGGTGGCTCGGTCTGGCTGGAGCTTGACGGGCCCCTCGTACTGAAGGTGCCCGATTCCGTGTGGTCGTCCAGTCCGGTTCTGGCGCCCGGTCAGAGGATCGAAGTTCGGGGCTGGGTGACCAGTCGCGCCGGAAGCCGTGCGGTTCGCCGCGGGTTCAAACCGCTGGTCCTGTCCGTACCGTCCGGCTTCGCCATCGAGCGACCGGCTGCGGGCCGCCCCTAAAACAGCTCCTCCGGCAGTCGTTCGCTGTCACTGCTGCCATTGCCGTTGCCATTATCGTTGTACGGCGGTACCTCTTCGGCACGGAAAATCTCAAAGATCGCATCCGGGTCCCCGGGCTGAGCCCGCTGGCCATTCTCTGGGTCAATGCGCACGGTCACGATGCCTTCGGGTTGCGGTGCCGGGCGGTCCGGCTTACCGGCAAGTGCGCTCCGCATGTAATCAATCCAGATCGGCAGTGCGGCCGTGCCGCCGTACTCGCCTCGACCCAGCGGCGTGTTCTGGTCGAAGCCCAGCCAGGCGACGGTGACCAGGTCGGGGTTGTAACCGGCGAACCAGGCATCACGTGGGCCGTTGGTGGTACCGGTTTTGCCGGCGAGGTCCGCCCGGTCCAGCACTCTGGCTCGACGGCCGGTACCTCGGGCCACGACGTCGCGCAGCATCGAGTCTATGATGAACGCGGTGCGCTCACCCAGCACTCGTGGGGCGATGGGGAGCGGCTCCAGGGTCGCTTCGTCTTCATCCAGCAGCGCCAGTTGGGCGGGTTGCTCTGGCGCCAGGCGTTCGTCCGGGCCGGTCTCGGCCGCGCGTTCGGGCTCGCTGGCGTAGATGTCGGCGATCAGGCTGACCGGCTCTTCCTCTTCTTCCTGCTCGCGCTCACAGTCTTCGCAGACGGTGGCGGGGCGAGCGACATGCAGCGCTTCACCGTGATCATCGTCAATGCGTTCAACCAGATAGGGTGCAATGCGGAAGCCGCCGTTGGCGAAGATGGCGTAACCGCGCGCCATATCCATGGGGGTCAGGGCGTGACTCCCCAGTGCCAGGGACAGGTTGCGCGGCAAGGCCTCGCGGTCAAAGCCAAACTTCTCGAGCGTGTCGAGGAGCGCCGGCAGGCCGATGCTGCGCAGCACCCGGATCGAGACCAGGTTGCGGGAGCGGTACAGCGCTTCCCTCAACCGGGTCGGCCCGAGGAAGGTGCCGCCGTCGTTCTCCGGACGCCAGGCGCCTTCCAGGCTGGCGTCTTCGATGACAATGGGGGAATCGTTGACGATGGTCGCCGGGGTAAAGCCATTCTCCAGCGCGGCGGTATAAACAAATGGCTTGAAGCTGGACCCGGGTTGGCGGGCCGCCTGCAGGGCGCGATTGAAATTGCTCTGGCGGAAGTCAAACCCACCTACTAGCGAGCGCACAGCACCATCGCGCGGGTCGAGGCTGACCAGCGCGGCCTGGGCCTGGGGGAGCTGGCGCAAATGCCACACGCCGCCAATCTGGCGCAGGCGGATCAGGTCGCCGACCGCCAGGACATCGCTTGCGCTCTCGGGTAGCGGGCCGCGGGCGTTTTCGTTGAGATAGCGGCGCGCGGTCGACAGGCTCTGATCCCACCCCAGCTCAATGGTATCTCCATTGGCCAGCAGAATCTCGGCCGAGCGCTCTTCCAGCGAAAGCACAAGGCCGGGAAGTAGGCCGCCGTAGACCGGGGTGTCCGAAAGCAGTTCCTGCCAGCTGGACAGGTCTTCCGGGCGCTCACCGAGCTGTTGCTCGGGACCGCGATAGCCGTGACGCCAATCGTAGGTCAGCAGCCCGTCAACCACTGCCTGCTGGGCCGCCGCCTGATAGTCACTGTGGATCGTGGTGTAGACTTTGTAACCAGCGTTGTAGGCGTTCTCGCCAAACCGGTCAACGGCCTCGCGGCGGGCCAGCTCGGCGACATAGGGCGCATAGAGCTCCAGAGTGGCACCGTGATAGCGGGCATCGTCTGGCGTGTTCATGGCGACTTCATAGGTGGCCTGATCAATGTGCCCCAGCTCCAGCATGCGGCCGAGAATCCAGTTGCGCCGAATCATGGCTCGCTCGAGGTTGGCCAGGGGGTTGTAGGCCGAGGGGGCTTTGAGAACGCCCACTATCATGGCCCACTGATGAAGCTCCAGCTCGTCAATGTCCTCGCCGTAGTAAATCTGGGCCGCTGCCTGAATACCGTAGGCGCGATTGCCGAAGAACATTTTATTGCTGAACAGCTCAAGAATTTCCTGTTTTGTGAGCTCGTTCTCAATCTGAAGAGCCAGCAGGATCTCATTGAATTTACGGGAAAAAACCTGCTCCCGACTCAGGAAAAAATCCCTGGCCAACTGCATCGTGAGGGTGCTTCCCCCCGATTGAATCTCACCTGTTTTCAATAATTGTGACGCGGCTCGCAAAAGTCCGCGAATAGATACGCCCGGATGGTCGTAAAATTCCGCATCTTCGGCGGATAATAACGCTTTAATGTAAAGGTCAGGCAGCTCTTCGAACGAAACCGGTGTGCGACGCTGTTCACCAAACTCGCCAATCAGCTTGCCGTCGCTTGAATAAACCCTCAGAGGGGTCTGTAATTGAACTTGCCTGAGGCTCTCCACTGGGGGCAGTTTGGGGCTCAGATAGAGGTACAACCCCGCCAAAACGGTGAGGGAGGCGCCAGTTCCGGCGATAAACAACCAGAAAAGCAGGTTCAGATAAGACTTTTTGATAGGCATTTTTTCTATGAGAATTAATAAGTTAGCGAAAATGGCGGCAAGTCGCCGCATTATACGGGCTTTTTGCCTGTTTACATATGCGCGGTCTTGTTGCAGGCTTAACTTAAAGTCCTATAACATAAACTTCCTCTAAGTTACGGATATAGATAGAAAAATGGGCATTCTAAGCTTCCTGGAAAAAAGGGCGAAGCCGGTCTTGGGGTTGGACATCAGTTCAACGTCGGTCAAGCTTCTGGAGCTCAGCCGACACGGTGATCGCTACCGGGTGGAGACCTATGCCGTACGCCCGCTGCCCCCTGGGGCGGTGGTCGAGAAAAACATCAACGACCCCGAAGCGGTCGCCGATGTGGTCCGAACGGTGGTCAAGCAATCCAAAACCAAGCTCAAGCACGCGGCCGTTGCGGTTGCCGGCTCTGCCGTGATCACCAAAATGATCGACATGCCGGCAGGGCTCAGCGACGACGCCATGGAGACTCAGATCTCTATAGAGGCCGATCAATACATTCCGTTCCCTCTGGAAGAAGTGGCCATCGATTTCGAGGTGCAGGGCGAATCGCCCCGTAACCCCGAGCAGGTGGAAGTCCTGCTGGCGGCCTGTCGGCGGGAGAATATCGATCTGCGGGTCAACGTTCTGCAGTTGGCCGATCTTCAGGAAGAAGTGGTCGATGTGGAAGCCTACTCAATGGAGCGGTCCTACGGCTTGGTTGCAGAGCAGCTAGAAGACCAGGACGGCCAGGTAGTCGCGGTGATCGACATCGGGGCGACCATGACCACGCTGAGCGTTCTGGTGGATGGCCGGACGGTTTATACCCGAGAGCAGTTGTTCGGTGGCAAGCAACTGACCGAGGAAATCCAGCGGCGCTATGGACTGTCAATGGAAGAAGCCGGGCTGGCCAAGAAGCAGGGCGGTCTGCCGGATGATTACGAGTCAGAAGTGCTCGGCCCCTTCAAAGAGGCGGTGGTCCAGCAGGTGACCCGCTCGTTGCAGTTTTTCTTTTCCGCCAGCCAGTACAACGATGTGGACTACATCGTGCTCGCCGGTGGTGTCGCGTCCATGGAGGGGCTGGTCGGGCTGATTGAAGAGAAGCTCGGCACCCAGACCCTGGTGGCCAACCCCTTTGCCAATATGTCGGTGTCCTCGAAAGTGAATGCGGTCGCGTTGGCCAATGACGCCCCCTCGATGATGATCGCGGCCGGTCTGGCGCTGAGGAGTTTCGACTGATGGCAAGAATCAACTTATTGCCCTGGCGGGAAGCCTACCGCCAGGAGAAGAAAAAAGAGTTTATCGGCATCCTGGTGGGTGTGCTGATTCTCGCGGGCCTGGTGGCCTACTTGTGGGTATCGAGCATCCAGTCCTCAATTTCTGATCAGGAAGCCCGCAACCGACTGCTCAAGACCGAAATTTCGGCTCTGGAAGCGGCGGTGGCCGAGATCCGGGAGCTGCGCGAGAAACGCGAAGAGTTGCTGGCCCGCATGCGGGTGATTCAGGACCTGGAGGGCAAGCGGCCGGTAATCGTGCGCTATTTCGATGAGATGGTGCGTGCCGTACCTGACGGGGTCTATCTGAACCGGCTGGAGCGCCAAGGCGAAGTGATTCTGCTCGAAGGCATCGCGGAGTCCAATAATCGGGTCTCCAGTTTTATGCGCAATCTTGATGAGTCCGACTGGTTCGCGGCGCCCAATTTGAGCTCGGTGACCGCCGCACCGGAGCAGGGTGAACAGGCAAATGCCTTCAGAATGTCGGTACGCACCTCTGCGCCGGCAGATCAGGCCGGTGTTGATGAGGGAGGAAACTGATCATGGCATTTTCCGATACCCTGGAGCAGTTGAAAAACTTTGATGTCAACGACATCGACTTTGAACGCATTGGTGTCTGGCCTCTGCCGGGCAAGATATTCGTCTGTGTGCTGTTGGTGGTCGTGGTCTTTGCGCTGACCTATTACCTGAAAGTCAAAGATCTGAATACCCAGCTTGATCGCGTGGTGGCTGAAGAGACCAATCTGCGCCAGACCTTCGAGACCAAGAGTTTCCAGGCCGCCAACCTGGAAGAGTACCGGGCGCAGATGGTTGAAATGGAAAAGTCGTTCGGCGCACTGCTCTCCCGTTTGCCCAGTGATACCGAGGTGCCGGGTCTGTTGGAAGACATTGATGCCCGGGGGTCTGAAAGCGGACTGGACATCAACAGTATCCGCCTGGAGTCCGAGCAGCAGTCCGAGTACTACGTGGAACTGCCCATCAGCATTGATGTTGAAGGCGGCTATCACGATCTGGGTACGTTCGTCAGTGGTGTTGCCGGCATGCCGCGTATCGTGACGCTGCACAACTTCACGATTGCCCGCCAACAAGACAGCGGAACGCTGACCATGCAGATCGGGGCGAAGACCTATCGCTATAAGTCACAGGATGAATCTAGTGATGAATAGAATTATAACGTTTACCAGTTTAGCCATCTGTCTGGCCGCGCTGACCGCCTGTGGTAGTTCGTCCGATCACCGCGACCTGCAGCAGTATATCCAGCAGACCAAGGCCCGTCCGGCGGGGCAGATCGAGCCCCTGCCGGCGTTCCAGCCATACCGGCCGTTTAGCTACAGCGCCATGACCCTGCGCAGCCCGTTTGATCCGCCGGCCCGGGAAGAGGAGCGGCGGGTGCAGCTAAGTGGTAAACAGGTTCAGCCGGATCTGAATCGGGAAAAAGAGTATCTGGAAAGCTTTAACGTGGCCAACCTGACCATGGTCGGCACCTTGACCAAAAACGGTCAGCTTTGGGCGTTGATCAACGACGGCCAAGGCGGTGTTCACGCGGTCACGGAGGGTAATTACCTGGGTAAAAATCATGGACGCATCGTGTCCGCATCGCGGTCACAGCTTGAACTTTTGGAAATCGTCGCCGATGGCGCCAACGGCTGGGTCGAGCGTCCCAGAATTATTGAATTACAAGAAAAGGAATAGGCCATCATGCGAGCACTGTGCTTATTGGGGTTAACCATGCGAAATCTAGCCTTGTTACTGGTCTGTCTGGCGCCTTCCCTTGTGTGGGCCAAGTCACTGAACAACATCCAGTTCTCGGAGTTGCCGGGGGAGCGATTCGAAGTCCGTTTGGGCTTCGATGACATGCCGCCGGAACCCGAGGGCTACACCATCGAGCAGCCGGCACGTATCGTGCTCGACTTCCCGGAGGTAACCAGCGCACTGGAACAGCGGCGTTTCCCCCTGTCGTTCGAGAACAGCAAGAGCGCGCTGGTGCTTAGTTCCCAAGGCCGCACGCGCCTGATTCTCAACCTTAGCGAACTGACCACTTACAGTGCACGGGTGGACGGTAATACCTATGTGCTCGAGGTGGGCGCGGCCCAGGGCGGCTATGTTTCCCGCCCCGCACAGGCGACCAGCGTTGCGGGCGACCGTCAGTCGCAAACGGCCCCCCGCGCCGACAGTGAACCTCGGGTCACCAATATCGACTTCCGTCGTGGTGAGGAAGGCGAAGGCCGAGTTATCATCAACCTGTCCGATGACAACATCAGTGCCGATGTCACCGAAACGGCCAAAGGCATTGAGCTTGAGCTGGGTGGGGTCAATTTGCCGGAAGCGCTCCGCCGTCGTCTCGACGTGGTGGATTTCGCCACCCCTGTGACCATGGTGTCGGCCTCTCAGGACCGCCGCGGAACCATCCTGAATATTGATGCCAATGGCGAATATGACTACATGGCCTACCAGGCCGACAATGAGTATGTGATCAGCGTTAAGCCGTTGACCGAGCGGGAAATTGAAGCGCGGGATCAGGAGTTCAGTTACACCGGCGACAAACTGTCCCTGAACTTCCAGGACATCGAAGTGCGCAGTGTACTGCAGATCATTGCCGACTTTACCGACCTCAACCTTGTGGCCAGTGATACGGTCCAGGGCCGGATTACCCTGCGTCTGGATAATGTGCCCTGGGATCAGGCGCTGGATCTGGTGTTGAAAACCAAAGGCCTCGACAAGCGTCAGAACGGCAATGTTCTGATGGTGGCGCCGGCGGCCGAGATCGCTGAGCGTGAGCGTCAGGAGCTCGAGTCCCGTCAACAGTTGGAAGAGCTGGCACCGCTGCGCACCGAGTACATTCGGGTTCGCTACGCCAATGCCCGGGAGATGTTTGAACTGTTCCGTGGTGAGGAAGGCGAGGGTGGCCGCAGTGGTGGCTCATCGGGTGGTCAGGGCGGTAACCGCGCGACTGGCAGTGTTCTGTCCGAGCGGGGTGATGCGATCGTCGATGAGCGCACCAACTCCATCATCATCACCGATACCGCTGATCGTATCGAAGCCTTCAAGCGCCTGGTGGAACAGATTGATATTCCGATCCGCCAGGTGATGATCGAGGCCCGTCTGGTGATTGCCAACACCGACTTCCGTCGTGAAATGGGGGTTCGCTGGGGTGGCGTCGGCTTTGATCGCTCCTCCGATACGCTGGTCGAAGTGGCGGGCTCCACAGCCGGTCTCGACTCTAACCCGGGCTCGCCCGCCGAGTGGCTCACCGGAACCGGCACACTGGATCTGGAAGAGAACATGATGGTGGACCTGGGGGTCGACAATTCGGCCGGTAGCTTCGCTTTCAGCGTTCTGTCCGACAGTGCCTTTATCGACCTGGAGCTGTCCGCTCTGGAGAACAATGGTCAGGCCGAGATCGTTTCCCAGCCCAAGGTGATCACCGGGGACAAGCAGCAGGCGACCATCATGTCCGGTACGGAAATTCCCTATCAGGAAGCCTCGGCCAGTGGTGCGACCACCACAGCGTTCAAAGAAGCCGTGTTGAAGCTC
The DNA here is from genome assembly GCF_003762925.1 of Marinimicrobium koreense. Lineage (NCBI taxonomy): Bacteria > Pseudomonadati > Pseudomonadota > Gammaproteobacteria > Cellvibrionales > Cellvibrionaceae > Marinimicrobium > Marinimicrobium koreense. Next base: position 2,255,072 of record NZ_RJUK01000001.1, on the reverse strand, counting down.
GATGTCACACCACAGATTACGCCTGATAACCGCATCATCATGGACCTCGTGATCAATCAGGATTCTGTCGGCGCTCTTAACCAGGCTTCCGGTATTCCCACCATTGATGTGACCGAGGTGATGACCAAAGTGCTGGTGCAAAATGGCCAAACGGTCGTGCTCGGTGGTATCTTCCAGGTTGAACAGGTCAAGGGCGAAGACAAGGTTCCGTTCCTGGGCGACATCCCGGTACTGGGACGTATGTTCAAGCGGGACATTACCAGTCAGGAAAAACGCGAGCTGTTGGTGTTCATTACCCCCAAAATCATGGCCGATACCTTAACTGACTGATCCATGCCCAATAATGTGTTTCTGGTCGGCCCCATGGGGGCCGGCAAATCAACCATCGGCCGCCTTCTTGCGGCCGAGTTGAAAGTCCCCTTCTATGACAGCGACCGTGTGATCGAGCAGCGCACCGGTGCCGATATCCCCTGGATTTTTGATGTCGAAGGCGAGTCCGGTTTTCGTGATCGCGAGTCGGCGGTTCTGGCCGAGCTGGCCGAGGAGCCCGGCGCCGTGATTGCCACCGGAGGCGGCATCATATTGCGCCCCGAAAATGCCGAGGTGATGCACCGCGGTGGCCGCGTGTGCTACCTGACCGCTTCGGTGGAACACTTGGTAGAGCGCACCGCCAAGGACAAAAAGCGCCCGCTGTTGCAGGTGGACAACCCCCGCCAGAAAATCGTCGAGTTGCTTGAGCAGCGCGACCCTCTGTACCGGGCGGTAGCGGACTGGGTGGTGGTGACCGACCGACGCCCGCCGAAGGTGGTGGCGCGGGATATTGCCGAACGTCTAGGCCAGGATTGAGCTCGGTTAAAGTTTCGGGCGGTGTGCTAAGATGAGGGTTTTCCGACAACCCGAACGCAGTGCCGACTATGCAAACTCTGACCGTTGATCTCGCCGATCGCAGCTACCCGATTCATATTGGCGAGCAGCTCCTGAAGAACCGGGAGCTGCTGGTACGCCACGTGCGCGCCAAGCAGGTATACATCGTCACCAACGATACCATCGCGCCGCTTTACCTGCCCGCTCTGATCGAACTTCTCGACGGCTATCAGGTCGATACTACCGTGTTACCCGACGGAGAATCGTTCAAGAATCTGGAGACGCTGAATCAGATTTTTGATGGTCTGCTCGAGGCTCGACACAATCGTACGACGACAATCATGGCCTTGGGCGGTGGTGTCGTGGGTGACATGGCGGGCTTCGCCGCTGCGTGTTATCAGCGTGGAGTGGATTTCATTCAGTTGCCGACCACCCTGTTATCCATGGTGGACTCCTCTGTGGGGGGCAAGACCGGTGTCAATCACCGGCTCGGCAAAAACATGATCGGCGCTTTCTATCAGCCGCAAGCGGTGATCGCGGACATGTCCGTGCTGGAATCTCTACCTCCGCGCGAGCTGTCGGCGGGTATCGCCGAGGTGATCAAATACGGCCTGATATCCGATCGGGAATTTTTTGAATGGCTGGAGTCGAATCTGCCCGATCTCCTGGCGCGGGACCCTAAAGCGATGGCCTATGCCGTCAAGCGTTCTTGTGAGAACAAGGCGCAGGTTGTGGCCCGGGATGAGCGAGAAGGTGGGCTGCGCGCCATTCTCAACCTGGGGCATACCTTTGGCCATGCGATTGAAACCCATCAGGGCTATGGCGTCTGGTTGCATGGTGAAGCAGTCGCCGCAGGTATGGTGATGGCGGCAGACCTGTCCCATCGACGAGAGGCCATTACGGCTGATGAGCTGGACCGGATTGTTCGCCTGCTGGAGCGGGCCCACCTGCCGGTGAAAGCACCGGCCAGCATGACTCCCGACGATTTCCTGCAGTTGATGGGGGTGGATAAAAAAGTGGTCGACGGTCGGCTGCGGTTGGTGTTGCTGAGCAAACTCGGCGAAGCGTTGATCACCAGCGATATCGAACAGGATCTATTACAGGAAACATTTGCAGCCTGTCGGGCGGATGAACATACCGCGCCACCGGGCGCCTAGCGACAATCCTTTCCGGGAGAGCGTTTATGAACACCGACCCAACAGACAGCTCGGAGCACGACAACCTAGCGGGTCAATCGGCCGCCCCGGAATCCCCTGTGGCGGATTATCGTCAATACTACGGTTTGAGTGAAGATCCCTTCCGGGATGACCCGGAATTTGCGTTCTTTGGCGGCGGTGGCCGACGCGCTCTGCTCGAACAGTTACAGCACCTGTGTCAGTTCAGTGCCAGTTTGCTGGCGGTGCTGGGCAAATCCGGGGTGGGTAAAAGTCGCGTTGCCCTTGAGCTGGCCAACAGTTTTCAATTCGATGATGACATTTGCCTGCTCACCGCCGAGCCTGGCGCGGGCGCCGAAGCGGTGCTGGGGCAAATGGCCAGGCACTTTGCCCTCTCGGTAGACGACAACCCCTCGGTGGGTCGGTTGCTCGCCGCGCTTCGTCATTTCGCCCAGATAGCGGATGAAGAAGACCGCCTGGCGCTGACCATCATCGATGATGCCCATCATCTGGATGAGAAAACACTTGGAGCCCTGATCAGTCTGTTGCAGGGGCAGGACTCCACCGGTCGGCGCCTGCACATCGTGCTGTTTGCCGACTCTGAGATGGTCACACGGCTGGATCAGTTCAACATGCACGACGTGCTGATCCACGATTTCGACCTGGCGCCACTCTCCCTTGAAGAAGCCACCGATTACCTCAACTTCCGCATGGAAATGGCCGACTATATGGGGCCGGAGCTGTTCACCGAGGAAAAGGTGGAACCCTGGTGGCGTCGGGCTGAGGGGCGGATTCCCCGGCTGCACGAGCAGGCCCGTCGCTGGCTGCTTGAATCGGTTTCCGCCCGCGCCAGCTCGGGCAGGCCGGGGGAGCGCCGCAATGCCCTGCCGCTGGTGCATATTGTGGTGATTGCTGTGCTGCTTGGTGTGCTGTTGATGGTGTTTATCTATCAGGGTGATTCCGGAGCCCCTGAGCGTGAGTCGACGACACGGCTGCCCGAGTCGAGAGAAACCCAGACCCTGACGCTGTCTCCCAGCAACGAGGCGTCCAACCGTACAGAGCTGGAGTCCTCTGCAGAATCGGAGCCCGCTGCAGAAACCGTCCAGACACCCGAGTCGGCCGCGCCAGAGCGGGCGCTGCCCGAATCGCCGTCCCCCGAACCATCGGTGGAGGAGCGTCCGGAGATCCCACAGCCCGATGAAGCGTCTGAGCCCGAGGAAACATCGGCGCCGGCGGCCGGGGCGAAAACTCCGACCGAGCAGCCCCCTTCGGAAGAGCCGGCCGTTGCTCAGGCTTCCAGCTTGCCCGACATTCCGGAAGACGAGCAGGTGCTGCTCTCCTGGCGCGCCTCCGAGTATACCCTACAGCTTCTGGGTGCCAGCTCCCGGGCATCGGTGGATCGCTATATTGAGGCACAGCCCAACCGGCAACAGCTCCTGAGCTTTGAAACCCTCCGTCAGGGGAAGCCCTGGTTTGTGGTGGTAACCGGTCGCTATTCAAGCACTGAGTCAGCCAGAGAGGCGATCAATGACTTACCTGAGGACCAGAGGAAGGCGGGGCCTTGGCCCCGCCGATTGGGTGAGCTGCATGGCGAGATACGGGAGCTGCGAGGCTTGTAGCCTAAAAGGCGAGACTAAGGAGCCGTGACAAGCTCGCCGATGAGCCCAATTCTCGCGAACGGACGTTCCTGTCGGCTCCAGGAGCGTGTGTCGTCAGGGTTGTAGGCGTCACTGTATATGATCGCGGAGCTCTCTCCCGAGGCCTGTGTGGGTTTGCGCACAAGGTAAGAGGTCAGGTTCTGCTCGGCATCAAGTGGGCTGTAGGCGATCTGCCATAGCACCCCGTCAGCGTCCAGCTTCAGCTTGTCGGTTTCCGTCGCCACGTCCTGAGGGGGTGTGGCAAACAGGCCGTCGTCGCTGACGGTCAGGGTGGTCAGGTCCAGGCTCCACCGACGCCAGTCGCTGGGTGTGTCAGCGCCGTTGAACTCTTCGAGCACGACCCAGACGCTTGGGCTCCCGGTCACTGAGTCCGTGAACAGGCGTGATGTTTCCTTGAAGCGGTAGGGCGGTGTGCCGGGAGCATCTAGCCGGGTCAGTTGTCTGTCGGTGTCTACCAGTATGAGGCCTGTTTGAGAGTCGCCCATCAACAGCGAGCCATCAGGTGTGACGCCCAGCATGTAGACTTGCGAGTCGAATGGATCGGAGCGCTCCAGCGTGTAGTAGGGATCAGACTCGTCGTTACGGTATATGACTTTGTCGGTTGATTCCAGTTTCGCCTGGTAGATGTCAACGACCTCGGCGGCAGAGCTATCGTGATGGATAAACAGCTGGGTGGATTTGCCAAATAGCAACTGCTCGTCGTTGTTGTTAGGGTTGATCGGGTAAGTCCACTCCAATCCATCGCTGCTCAGGGTCAGGGGATCCTGAGTCAACTGGTAGATGGTTCCTCCATCGAAGGTAACGTTGTTGCCATGGTGGGTATAGATCAGAGAGCCCGAACTGGTCACAGCGCCTCCGTCGACTCCATCCGGAAACGCCGTACATAGTGCTTCTGGTTCTTCCGGATCGATCAAAACCCTCCGGTCGCCCGTGAACTCCTGGAACGAGCCCAACAAATAAACGGTGTCCGGGTCTAACTCGGAACAGTTCAAAGCAATATCGTCGGCCGAACCACCGTTTGGGGTGCCGCCGCTTGAGCTGCTGCTACCGTTGCTGCCGCCGCTATTGGGGTCGGAGCCTCCGGTTATGCGCTCATCGCACGCCGTGTCGCATTCGCAACCTGAGAAAAGCAGTACGGAGAAAAAGGTTAGGGTGACGGTTTTGCCTATGCGCCAAAAAGCGCGAGGGAAGCTTCCCGAAAGATGTGTAAGCTGCATGCAAAGTCCCGATGTTTTGATTTTGGTTTCTCCTGCTGACACCCGGGCTGCTTTCGACCCAATGTGTCACTGAGCCCCCATTCTAGCTGGCTCCGGGAATTGCTGTCTAATGCGCAAGGTCGCTCAAATTGACCGTTTATCCGGTTCGGGCCGTATAGGTATCTTCGGAAAACTGTGGTAGCTTGTCGAGTGGGCCCTCCGTGTTGCTGACTGTTCTGACGGACGGTGCTACGGGCCCGGCTTCAGCGGTCATTCAGGCAGTCTGTCTGGAGCCGGGGGAGTTCTCGGAAAATCACTGAATATTTCGACTTTTTACCACCATTTTGCCGAAATTAGCTTTACTGTTGGGCGCTGAGAGCCCCGCTCGTCTTGCCTTTGGGGCCACTTGCGGGTAATATGCTGCGCCCATTTGCCTGGCCCCTTTTTGGAGGGGCTTTTTTGTCTGGGGCGTGAGCGGAGCGAGCCATGTTCCGGATTCTATCGGTATCGAGAGAGACAGCGTATGACCACGGGCCTCTACAGGTTAGATGAGTTTAAAGACAACTGCGGCTTTGGCTTGATTGCCCATTTGAAGGGCAAGGCCAGTCATCGCCTGTTGGAAACCGCCATCGAGTCGTTGACCTGCATGACCCACCGCGGCGGTATCGCGGCGGACGGCAAGACCGGTGACGGTTGCGGCCTGCTGCTTCAGAAGCCGGACGGCTTTCTGCGCACCGTGGCCAAGGAGGCCTGCGGCGCCGAGCTGACTGACGTTTACGGCGTCGGCTCGATCATGCTCAGCACCGACGATGCCCAGGCCCAGAAGGCCCGCGATGTGGTTGAGGAGGAGCTGCGCGCTCAGGAGCTCAGCCCGGCGGGCTGGCGCGAGGTGCCGGTGGACAGCAGCTGCCTGGGGCCGATTGCCCTGGAGTCACTGCCGCGTTTCAATCACCTGTTTATCAACAACGATGGAGACCTGAGTCTCGAGCAGTTTAACGCCCGGCTGTTCCTCGCCCGGCGTCAGGCCGAAAAGCGCCTGGCCGAAGACAAGGCGTTCTATATTGCCAGTTTCAGCTCCACGGTCATCTCCTATAAAGGGTTGATGATGCCGGTGGACCTGCCCAAGTTCTTTACCGACCTGGCGGATCCGCGCCTGGAAACCGCCATCTGCGTGTTCCACCAGCGCTTCTCCACCAATACGCTGCCCCAGTGGCCCCTGGCCCAGCCGTTCCGTATGCTGGCGCACAACGGTGAAATCAATACCGTGATGGGCAACCGTAACTGGTCCGTGGCCCGCACCTCCAAGTTCAGCACGCCCCTGCTGCCGGATCTGGATCGCGTGGCGCCCCTGGTCAACCGCGATGGGTCCGACTCCTCCAGCCTGGACAATATGCTCGAAGTGCTGATCACCGGCGGCATGGAGCTGCACCGTGCGGTGCGCATGCTGGTACCGCCGGCCTGGCAGAATGTCGAGCACATGGATCCGCAGTTGCGTGCGTTCTACGAATACAACTCCATGCACGTCGAGCCCTGGGATGGCCCGGCGGGCCTGGTGATCACCGACGGCCGCTACGCGGTCTGTACCCTGGACCGCAACGGCTTGCGTCCGTCGCGCTGGGTGATCACCAAAGACGACATCATCACCGTGGCCTCCGAAGTCGGCGTGTACAAGTACAAGCCGGAAGACGTGGTGGCCAAGGGCCGTCTTGGACCGGGCCAGATTCTGTCGGTGGATACCGAGACCGGCAAGCTGTACCACACCAAGGACATTGACGAGCAGCTCAAGGGGCGCCAGCCCTACAAGCAGTGGCTGAAAGAGAAGGCGCTGCGCATCGAATCCACTCTGGAAGACGATGTGGCCGAAAACGGCCTCACCGAAGAGCAGCTCAAGGCCTACATGAAAATGTACCAGGTCACCTTCGAGGAGCGTGATCAGGTGCTGCGTCCGCTCGCCGAGGGCGGCCAGGAAGCGGTCGGCTCCATGGGTGACGATACCCCCATGGCTGTCTTGTCCGCCAAGCAGCGGCCGCTGTACGACTATTTCCGCCAGCAGTTCGCCCAGGTGACCAACCCGGCGATTGATCCGCTGCGTGAAGCCATCGTCATGTCCCTGGAAACCTGTCTGGGACGCGAACTGTCGGTCTACGAAGAGACCGAAGAGCACGCCGATCGGGTGATTCTGCGCTCACCGGTGCTGTCACCGGCGAAGTTCCGTGCCCTGATGGATATTCCCCGTCCGGGGTATGAGGCGACCGTTCTGTCGCTCAATTACGATCCGGCCCAGTACAACCTCAAGCAGGCCATCGCCAAGCTGTGCGATGACGCCGCCGAGCAGGTGAAGGCGGGCAAGGTGCTGTTGGTACTGAGCGACAACCATCTGGAAAAAGGCCAGCTGCCGATCCACGCCCTGCTGGCCACCGGCGCGGTGCACCACCACCTGACCAAGGTGGGGCTGCGCTGTGACGCTAACATCATTGTGGAAACCGGCACGGCCCGCGACTCCCACCAGATCGCAACACTGATCGGCTACGGTGCGACGGCGGTTTACCCGTACCTGAGCTACTACGTGCTCAACAACCTGATGGAAACCGGCGAACTGCAGCTGGATACCGATCAGGCGTACAAGGGGTATCGCAAGGGCGTCGACAAGGGCCTGCTGAAGATTCTGTCCAAAATGGGCATCTCCACCATCACCTCCTACCGCGGTGCGCAGTTGTTTGAGGCAGTCGGTCTGGCCGATGAAGTGGTGGACACCTGCTTTGAAGGTACTCAGTCCCGCATTCAGGGCGCCGGCTTCCCGGATCTGGAAGAAGACCAGAAGATCATCGCCAGTACCGCCTGGTTGGCGCGTAAGCCCCTGGTGCAGGGCGGCATTCTCAAATACGTTCACGGTCAGGAATACCACGCTTTCAACCCGGACGTGATCCAGACCCTGCAGCGTGCCGTGCAGACCGGTGAGTACAGCCTGTGGCGCGATTACTCCAGCCTGGTCAATGAGCGCCCGGTGGCGACGCTGCGCGACCTGCTGAAAGTCAAAGAAGACAGTGCTCAGGCCATTCCACTGAGCGAAGTGGAGCCGATCGAGGCCATCATCAAGCGCTTTGACTCCGCCGGTATGTCCCTCGGGGCCTTGTCGCCGGAAGCGCACGAGTGTCTGGCGCAGGCCATGAACCGTCTCGGTGGCCGCTCCAACAGCGGCGAGGGTGGTGAAGATCCGGCCCGTTTTGGCACCGATAAGGTCTCCAAAATCAAGCAAATCGCCTCGGGCCGCTTTGGTGTGACCCCGCACTACCTGGTCAATGCCGAAGTGCTGCAGATCAAGGTTGCCCAGGGCGCCAAGCCCGGGGAGGGTGGCCAGTTGCCCGGTGGCAAGGTCAATGATCTGATCGCCCGGCTGCGCTATTCGGTGCCCGGTGTGACCCTGATTTCACCGCCGCCGCACCACGACATTTACTCCATCGAGGATCTGGCGCAGCTGATCTTTGACCTCAAGCAGGTCAACCCGGACGCCCAGGTGTCGGTCAAGCTGGTGTCTCGTCCCGGCGTCGGCACTATTGCCGCCGGTGTGGCCAAGGCCTACGCGGACCTGATCACCATTTCCGGCTACGACGGCGGTACCGCGGCCAGCCCGCTGACCTCCATCCGCTATGCGGGCTCTCCCTGGGAGCTGGGCCTGAGTGAAACCCACCAGACCCTGCGCGCCAACGATCTGCGCGACAAGGTCCGGGTGCAGACCGACGGCGGCCTGAAAACCGGCATGGATGTGATCAAGGCGGCCATGCTCGGCGCCGAGAGCTTCGGCTTCGGTACTGGCCCGATGGTGGCCATGGGCTGTAAGTACCTGCGGATCTGTCACCTGAACAACTGCGCCACCGGTGTGGCCACCCAGCGCGACGACCTGCGTGAAAACCACTACATCGGCACCGTTGAAATGGCGATGAACTTCTTCAAGTTTATTGCCGAGGAAACCCGTGAGTGGTTGGCCCGACTGGGACTGCGCAGTCTGGGTGATCTGGTCGGTCGCGTCGACCTGCTCGAAGCGATCGAAGGCCAGACCAGCAAGCAGAAGCGTCTGGACCTGAGCCGCATCACTTACACCGACAAGTTCCTGGAAACCAAGCCGCAGCTGTGCGCGGTGGATCGTAACGAACCGTTCGACAAGGGCGAGCTGGCCGAGGCGATGGTCAATGAAGTGCTGCCGGCCATTGAGAGCAAATCCGGCGGTGAATACGCCTTTACCGTGACCAACTGCGACCGCTCTATCGGCGCGCGCATCAGCGGTGAAATTGCCAAGCGCCACGGCAACCAGGGCATGGCGGATAAGCCCATTACGCTAAAACTCACCGGTGTGGCCGGTCAGAGTCTGGGTGTGTGGAACGCCGGTGGCCTGTATATTTACCTGGAAGGCGATGCCAACGACTACGTCGGCAAAGGCATGGCCGGCGGCAAACTGGTGCTGCGCCCACCGCGCAACTCCGGCTTCAAGTCCCAGGACACCAGCATCATGGGTAACACCTGTCTGTACGGCGCGACCGGCGGTAAGGTGTTCGCGGCCGGTCAGGCGGGCGAGCGCTGCGGCGTTCGTAACTCCGGTGCTCACGTCGTCGTGGAAGGTGCCGGTGACCACTGCTGTGAGTACATGACCGGTGGCGTGGTGACCGTACTCGGTCGCACCGGGGTGAACTTCGGTGCGGGTATGACTGGCGGCTTTGCGTTCGTGTTGGATGAGGACAACAGCTTTGTGGATCGCTACAACCACGAACTGGTGGACATTCACCGGGTGGATGGCGAATCGCTGGAAGCGCACCGCAACTACCTGCGTCGGGTCATCACGGAATTTACCGAAGAGACCGAAAGCGAGTGGGGCCAGAACCTGCTGGACAACTTCGATGATTACGTCGGTAAATTCTGGCTGGTCAAGCCCAAGGCGGCGAGCCTGAGCGGTTTGCTCAACGACATGGAAAAACGCGGCGAATAACCCGCCGGTGCGCCTTCGGGCGCACAGGACACTAGAACGATACAGAGCCCGTTCGCCAGTGCGGCGCGGGCTCACACCGATTAGCTGAGGCAGTGATTATGGCCGGACGTTTAAACAACAACTTCCAGTTTATTGATGTGGGCCGTCAGGACCCCGCCAAAAAAGACATGGAAGTGCGCCAGCACGAGTTTGTGGAAATTTACGAACCGTTTGACCAGGACCAGGCAGCCAGTCAATCGCATCGCTGTCTTTCCTGCGGCAATCCCTACTGTGAATGGAAGTGCCCCGTGCACAACTTCATTCCCAACTGGTTGAAGCTGATTTCCGAAGGCAACATCTTTGAAGCGGCCGAGCTGAGTCATCAGACCAACTCTCTGCCGGAAGTCTGTGGTCGTGTCTGCCCCCAGGATCGCCTGTGTGAAGGCGCCTGTACCCTGAACGACGGCTTCGGTGCCGTGACCATTGGTAATGCCGAGAAGTACATCACCGACACCGCTTTCGCCATGGGTTGGAAGCCGGACATGTCCAAGGTCACCTGGACCGACAAGAAAGTCGCCATCATCGGCGCCGGCCCGGCCGGTCTGGGTTGCGCCGACGTGTTGGTGCGCAATGGCGTCAAACCGGTGGTCTTTGATCGTTACCCGGAAATAGGCGGCCTGTTGACCTTCGGTATCCCCGAATTCAAGCTCGAGAAAAACGTCCTGACCCGTCGGCGTGAGATCTTCACCGAAATGGGTATGGAATTCCGTCTGAATACCGAAGTCGGCACCGACATCACCATGGACGAAATTCTCAAGGAGTACGATGCGGTGTTTATGGGCATGGGTACCTACACCTACATGAAAGGTGGCTTCCCCGGTGAAGACCTGCCCGGCGTACACGACGCTCTGCCGTTCCTGGTGGCCAACGTCAATCGCAACCTGGGGTTTGAAAAAGACCCGAGCGAGTTCATCAGCGTGAAAGGCAAGCGCGTGGTGGTGCTCGGCGGTGGTGATACCGCCATGGACTGTAACCGCACCTCCATTCGCCAGGGCGCCGAGAGCGTGACCTGTGCTTACCGCCGTGACGAAGAGAACATGCCCGGCTCGCGCCGCGAAGTGGCCAACGCCAAAGAAGAGGGTGTGCAGTTCCTGTTCAACCGTCAGCCGGTGGCCATCGTTGGTGAGGACAAAGTCGAAGGCGTGAAAGTGGTGACCACCGAACTGGGTGAACCCGATGAAAATGGCCGCCGCCGTCCCGAACCGATTCCGGGCAGTGAAGAAGTCTTGCCGGCCGATGTGGTGCTGATTGCCTTCGGTTTCCGTCCGAGCCCCGCGCCCTGGTTTGACGAGCACGGCATCACCGTATCCGACTGGGGTGGTGTGGAAGCGCCGGAAACCCAGCAGTACAAGTTCCAGACCTCCAACCCGAAGGTGTTCGCCGGTGGCGACATGGTGCGCGGTTCCGACCTCGTGGTGACCGCCATCTGGGAAGGGCGCGAAGCGGCCGAAGGGATCATGGACTACCTCGAAGTGTAAGAACTTGGGTGACGGCGGATGCGTGCTTCGCACTTATCCGCCCTACGACACCTCCGCATCCGCCGCTCCCCTCCCCCGTTCTCCGACTGTACCGGACCATTACTATGACCGAGCTGAAAAACGACCGCTTCCTGCGCGCCCTGGCCCACGAACCGGTGGACGTCACTCCGGTGTGGATGATGCGTCAGGCCGGTCGCTACCTACCGGAATATCGGGCCAGCCGCGAGCGGGCCGGCAACTTCATGGGTTTGTGCGGCAACCCGGACATGGCCTGTGAGGTGACGCTGCAACCCCTGGAGCGCTACCCGCTGGATGCGGCCATTCTGTTCTCGGACATTCTCACTATCCCTGATGCAATGGGGTTGGGCTTGTACTTTGAGCCCGGTGAAGGCCCCAAGTTTGAAAAGCCGGTGCGTACTGAAGCCGATATCATGGCACTGGATGTGGTCAATCCAGAAGCGGATCTGCCCTACGTCCTCGATGCGGTGAAAACCATTCGCCGCGAGCTGGGCGGTCGGGTGCCCCTGATCGGTTTTTCCGGTAGCCCCTGGACCCTGGCCACCTACATGATTGAAGGTGGCTCCAGCCGGGATTTTCGCCGCGCCAAGCAGATGATGTACGACCGGCCCGAGCTGATGCATCACCTGCTCGACACCCTGGCCCAGTCCGTTATCCGCTACCTGAACGGCCAGATTCTGGCGGGCGCCCAGGCGGTGCAGATTTTCGATACCTGGGGCGGCGCCCTGTCCCACAATGCCTACCGGGAATTCTCCCTGCGCTACCTGGAGCAGATTGTCAAAGGCCTGATCCGTCAGCACGACGGCCGCAAAGTACCGGTGATTCTGTTCACCAAAGGCGGCGGCCAGTGGCTGGAGGCCATGGCCGACACCGGCGCCGATGCGCTGGGTCTGGACTGGACCACCGACATCGGCCGCGCCCGCGCCCGGGTCGGTGACCGGGTCGCGCTACAGGGCAATATGGACCCGACCATTCTCTACGCCAGCCCCGAGCGGATTCGCGAGGAAGTCGGTCAGATTCTGGCCTCTTACGGTAAAGGCTCAGGCCACGTCTTCAACCTGGGCCACGGCATCACCCCGGAAGTCGACCCGGAACACGCCGGCGCCTTTATCCGCGCGGTCCACGAGCTGTCGGCCGAGTACCACGGTCAGTAAGTAAAAAGTTTTTGGGTGGCACAGAGGGACGGGAAGGGGAAGCCCTTTCAAGACCGTAAGCGGAGGGACTCCGCGCGTCGAGCCCCCATGGACGGGTTTACGGCGTGTCTTGAAAGGGCTTCCCCTTCTCGGCCCGGACGTGATTTGAACTGATCGCATATCCTGTAACCGAACCCTGTGATCCGCTTCTCACCACTACTGTATAGCCCTCCGACAGGCTTGACGACGTCCGTTGCATGCCCCACTATCCGTATCCTCCGGCCCGTTTTTTGTCTAAACTGGCGCCATAGACGGATTTTTGCCGCACCGCCGGCAGAGAGGACAACGCGTGGGAATCAAGCAAGTCAAAGTCGACGTCAACGAAGTCACTGTTGGCATGTATGTCTCCGGACTCGACCGTCCGTGGACTCAGACTCCATTCCCGCTGCAAGGCTTCTATGTCCGTGACCTGGACGAAATCAAACAGCTGAAAAGCCTGTGCAAACACGTCTACATCGACGTCGTCAAAGGTCGCCCACCAGTCTCCTCCAATTTACAGACACTGCCTCAGGAGAGCTTGCGCAGCCGGATCAGCGCCCGGGAGAACGTCCATACCCCGGCCAACGTCAAAGTGGCCCCCCTGCGCATACAGCGCAATCAGTACCCGCCGGTCCAACCGCTCAAAAAAGAAATCAAACGTGCCCGCCAGCTGCATCAGAATGTCTACCATGCCGTGGGCGAGGTGCTCGATTACCTGGGTAACAATGAGCTGCATCGGGTACCGATTGTCGAGACCAAGCGGTTGGCCAGCGATATGGTGGACAGCGTGCTGCGCAATCCGGATGCCTTCACCTGGCTGTCCCGCGTGCAGGAGAAAGACGAATATACCTACAGTCACGCCATCCGGTGCTCGGTCTGGGCCATCCTGTTCGGGCGTCATATCGGCCTGCCCAAGCGGGACCTGGACGTGCTTGCCATGGGCGTTCTGCTCAAGGATGTGGGCAAGGTCAAGCTCGATCAGGGGCTGCTGACCAAAGTATCCCGCTCCTCCGATGAAGAGCGCCTGTATGAAACCTTTGTGGAGCAGGGCGTTGAGATTTTGCGCAAAACCCCGGGAGTAGAACCGAGGGTGATCAGCGTGGTGAAAACCCACTGCGAACGATTGAACGGCAGTGGTTTTCCGTTGCACCTGCAGGGCGACAAGATTCCCTTGCTGGGTAAGATCGCCGGGATCGTCACCTTCTATGACAATACCACCAATCCGCGGGGTGCCAGTCAGCCCATTGCGCCCTCCAAGGCCGTCAGCAAGTTATACGAACTGCGCAATACCCAATTTCAGGAAGAGCTGGTGGTGGAGTTCATTCGCGCCATTGGCCTTTATCCCACCGGCACCCTGGTCGAGTTGAGTTCCGGCGAGGTGGGTGTGGTGGTGGAGCAGAATTTTGAGCGGCGCCTCAAGCCCAAGATCATGTTGGTGTTGGATGCCGTCAAGTCTCCCATGGATCCGCAACTGATTGATCTGGCCGAGGACGATAAGCGCAAGCAGGCACTGATCGATTCGGGCAAAAAAACGGCGGCGGAAGTGGAAAAAATTGAAATTGCCCGAGACCTGGAACCCGGCTCTTACGAGGTAGACATCGCCGCAATACGCGACAACTATATCCTCAAGAAAGAAAAATCGGGTCTGATGTCGCTGCTCGACAAGCTCACGCCCTAGGGCGCACCAGGCCCGCCGCAGGGTAAGGTGTGGTTGCCCTTACAGTCTGACTCCCAACCGTTCCCCCATCCGCGTTCCACTGCCGGCCTGATACGCGGCATCCCAGCGCACTCTGTCCTTGCCAAACAACACGATTGCGGTGGAGCCTAGCTTGAAGCGGCCCATTTCTTCCCCCTTATTCAAGGTGATGGGCGCGCGGGGTCGGAAGTCCCGGGTCTGAATCGTCCGCTTGATCGGCGCTACCTCGCCGCCCCACACGGTTTCGATACCCGCGACGATCATGGCGCCGACCAATACGACCGCCATGGGGCCGATGTCGGTATCGAAAATTGCCACCAACCGCTCATTGCGTGAAAACAGTCGCGGCACCTGGTTGGCGGTGGCGGTATTAACCGAGAAAAGGTCGCCGGGTATCGCCACGGTGGTTCGCAGCTGGCCGCCAAAGGGCATGTGAACGCGATGATAATCCTTGGGCGACAGATAGACGGTGGCAAACTGTCCCTGGTCGAATTCGGCGGCCAACGCCTCGCTGCCACCGAGCAGCTCCCGGGTGGTGTAGAGCTGGCCTTTGGCCTGAAAAATCCGCCCGTCCTCAATGGCGCCGAGCTGACTGATGGCCCCGTCAGCGGGGCAGACGATGCTGTCCGCTGAGGCGTCCAGCGGGCGCGCATCGGGCTTGAGCGCTCGGGTAAAGAAGTCATTGAAGTGGGCATAGGCGCGGGGGTTTTCTTCCAGCGCTTCGCTCATGTCCACCCCGTAGCGTTGGATGAACCATTCGATAAAGTGGTTTTTGATCCAGTCCGTACGCTGGTTGGCCAGCCAACCCGCCGCCCGGGAGAGCCCGTGCTGGGGGGTGATATACTGAAGGGCAGCGAACAGTTTTTCATTCATGGTGTCAGGGGGCCTGCAGGGTCGGTTTCCGGAGGCGCCATCATAGCAAATATCCCTCTGGCAGGCTGACCGGAGTCGAACGACGGATCATCATGGAATTAATTCGGGTGCTGGTGGAAGTATTGGGCGGTCTGGGCTTGTTCCTGTTGGGAATGACGCTCATGACCGAGGGCCTGAAGGCCATGGCCGGAGACGCCATTCGCCGGGTGTTGATGCGCTTTACCCGCAGCCCGGTCAGCGGGGTTCTGGCGGGGCTGGTAGGCACCGCCGTGCTGCAATCCTCCAGTGCCACCATTGTGGCCACCGTGGGTTTTGTTGGCGCGGGCTTGATCGGTTTCTCCCAGGCACTGGGCATCATTTTCGGTTCGGCTTTGGGGACCACGGTCACGGGCTGGATCGTGGCCCTGATCGGCTTCAAGCTCAAGCTGTCCCTGCTGGCCGCCCTGTTTGTGTTTGCCGGGGCCATGCTCAAGCTGTTTGGGCGCCGGTCTCTGGGCGGGCTGGGATATGCGCTGGCCGGCTTTGGTCTGATTTTCATCGGTATTGATACGCTTCAGGGCGGGCTCGAAGGCCTGCGGGAGCAGATGGACTTCAGTCAGTTCCCGGCGGACGATCTGTGGGGCAAGTTTCAACTGGTGGTCATTGGTGTACTGTTTACCGTTGTGACGCAATCTTCCAGTGCAGGTGTGGTGGCGGCACTGACGGCACTGCATACGGATACCATCGTCTTCGAGCAGGCCGCATCGTTGGTGGTGGGAATGAACATCGGCACCAGCTTCACGGCGGCAGCGGCCACCATCGGTGGCAATGTGTCGGTGCGACGCACCGGTTTTTCCCATGTGCTGTACAACACCTGCGTGAGTTCGCTGGCGCTGTTTCTGATTGTGCCCTACATCGCCGCCTGGCGGTTTGTGGCGCCCGAGACATTTGTGGTTCACGAGGAGTTTGCGCTGGTGGGTTTCCACTCCGCGTTCAATTTGTTGGGCGTGTTGCTGGTGGTGCCGTTTGCGGGACAGTTTGCTCACATGGTCGAGCGTCTGTTCCCGGACAAGCCTTTCGGCTATCAGCAGATTCTGGATCGGGGGCTGCTCAAGTACCCCGAACTGGCACTGACCGCGGTGCAGAAGGTCATGATCTCCCAGTTTGAGCGGGTGGCGGAGCAACTGGAATACATTCTCGGAGAGTCTGGTCGCTCGGTCCCCCTGGTGGACCTTGCCCGAGAGCTGTCCGATGTGCAGGAATATCTGGATGCCATTCACCTGGAAGGGACCTCGGGCAGTCAGTGGGAGCGGCTACTGGCGGCGATCCAGATCGTCGAGCATCTGCAGCGTCTGCTGGAGCGTTGCGACAATAAAAGCGTGGCCGTGACGTTGCGCAACGGGGACGATCTGGCCGAGGCCAAGGCCGCCCTCAGTCCGCTGGTGCTGTCGCTCTGGGGAAAACGTTCGCTTCCCGCCGACCAGGTGCAGGAACGGGTCGCACAAATCACCCAAATCGAGCAAACTACCCGGCGGCAGACCATGAACGACATTGCCCAGGGACGACTGGAGCTGAAGCAGGGGGTCGCCCGGATGGAGGTCGTGCGCTGGCTGCAGCGGGTCGCCGTGCACATCGGGCGCATCGACGTACATACCCGGGAATTGAATTATCAGCAGCCCTGAGCCCAAGTAATGGATAGCCCTGAGCGTTCGAAACAATCGCAAGTGAATCTGATGAAGGCGGTATCCATGTCCTCCCTCCCCCTTGAGAGCGTAAGGCCCGATGATCTCGACGCCCTTGTCGCTCTGGAGCAACGCTGTTTTACCAGCGACCGCCTCAGTCGCCGCAGCTTTCGCCGCTGGCTGGAGGGTGACCAGCGGGTATTTCTGGTCGCGCGCGATGGCGACTGTCTGGCCGGTTACATACTGGTTCTGTTTCACCGGGGGACGCGCCTGGCCCGCATGTACTCTCTGGCGGTGGATCCGGACTACCGGGGCCAGGGGTTGGCGCGGCGCCTGATCGGCGCCGGGGAAGACGGCGCGCGGGACAGCGGCCGGTTCTACATGCGCCTGGAGGTCAGCAGTAAAAACACCAGCGCCATCGCCCTCTACGAGACCCTGGGGTACAAACAGTTCGGGCTGTATCAGGACTACTACGAGGACCACACCGATGCGCTGCGTTACCAGAAACGGATCCGGGTGGTGGGCGATACGGCCTATCATCGGGCCATTCCCTGGTTGGCCCAGAGTACCCGCTTTACCTGCGGTCCCGCGTCGCTGATGATGGCCATGGCCGCCCTGAAACCGGACTACCAGCCTTCCGATACCGAGGAGCTGCGTCTGTGGCGTGAATCCACGACCATCTTCATGACCTCGGGGCATGGCGGTTGTCACCCCATGGGTATGGCGCTGGCCGCCGACACCCGGGGCTACCGGGCGGAAGTCTGGGTCAACCATGATGGGCCGCTGTTTCTCGATGGGGTGCGCGATGAGACCAAAAAGCCGGTCATGATGCTGGTGCATGAGGATTATCGCCACGCGCTTGAGGCGCGGGCCGTTCCGGTTCACTATCGCGAGGTTCGTCAGGATGATCTGATCGCGGCGTTTGATCGCGGTGGGGTACCGATCATCCTGATCAGTACCTACCGGATGGACAGCAAAAAAGCGCCCCACTGGGTCGTCATGAGTGGCTATGACGAAGAGTGTATTTATGTTCACGATCCGGATCCGGATGGCCAGGGGCAGACCGCGCTGGATTGCCAATACCTTCCTCTGGCGCGGGCCGATTTCGAGCGGATGACCAGTTTCGGCCGAAGCCGGCTGCGTACCGCGGTGATTCTGTCCCGTGAGTTGTCCGGTCCGGGGGAATAAAAATTTGATGTTACGCAAAGCGAGCCCTGCCTGTGCGCTATACCATTAAACGATCCTCGCGCCGCCGCACGGTCAGCCTGGAGGTACGCGATGCCCAGTTGCTGGTGCGAGCCCCGGTGGGCATAGCGGAGCGGGATCTGGACCGGTTTGTCCGTCAGAAAAGCGACTGGATCGCGCGCAAAGTGCGCGCTCAGCAGCAGATGCTGGCCCGGATTCCGGAGTATCGCTATGTATCCGGCACCCGCCTGCCTTTCATGGGGCAACAACTGACGCTCTCGGTGACCATGGGGAGTTGTGGCCGGGTAGAGCAGGTGGGTGACCGATTGGCGGTCTGTTGCTCGCGACGCAGTCGGCTGGAACCTGAGGCGCAGGCCCGGCGGCTGGTGCAGGGGTGGTACCGGGAGCAGGGACTGGAGCGATTGCGCGCGAAAACCGATGCGTTGACTCGTCAGATGGAGCTGAGCCACTCCGGGGTCAGAGTGAGAGTGACCCGATCAAAGTGGGGGCACTGCACCCGCTCGGGTGAGATTCAGTACAACTGGCAGATTCTTCTGGCCCCGGAGGCGGTTGTGGACTATCTTGTCGCTCACGAAGTCTGTCACCTGCGTCACATGAACCACAGTCGGGCATTCTGGCAACTGGTCGGACAAGTGTGCCCCGATTATCTCCGTCAGCGGGATTGGCTTAAAGCCAATGGCCGCTGTCTGGTATTGTAACCCCTGTCGTTAGAAGCCCAAGGAAACGCCCATCATGACCGCACTGAGCGATGACCCCGCTGAAAACCTCGATCGTTTTATTGTCGAAGCGATGGACCACGGCTGTGTTTACGGGCTCGAAGGCCCGGATGGTTGGGCGCTGTGTCCTTCCGAGAAATATGATGACAGCGATGTGATGCCCCTGTGGTCCGAGCTGGCCTTGGCACAGGTGCACTGTCGGGAGGAGTGGACAGACTACAAACCCGTGCCGATCGATCTGGAAGAGTTTCTGGACGACTGGCTGCCCGGTATGCACGACGATGAACTGCTGGTCGGGGTGAACTGGGATGAGTCCCTCGAAGGGGAAGAAATTGAGCCCATGGACCTGCTCGAGGAGTTTGAGCAGGAAATGGAGTAGCGACTGCGTACCTGATCCGCCCCAACTCCGGGCCTTCAGGCCCGGGGGAAGCTCGCCATGACCTTCCGGTCCCGCCGATATTTCCAGCGTTCTATCCACTTGCCACCCCAGACCTGATTGCCGTAACGGGCCAGCGCGTAATCATTGCTGGTGGTAATGATCGACAGCGTCCGTCGGCCGGACTTGTAGCGTCTGAGTGGTTCACCGGCCAGAGCGCGGGCCAGATTGGCGGCCAGCACTGGCGCCTGCCGCAGTGCCAGGTTTGCCGCGGCTCCGGGCTCTGGGCCGCCGGTCACACTGGCGACCGCGCCGGCGGCGAACACGAACGGATGATTGACCGCCTGTAGATGTGCATTGACCTGAATCCGGCCCCGGTCGGTCAGTGCCAGCCCCGATGTTTTGACCCAGGCGCCCGGTTGCCCGGAAACACACCAGATCACGCTGTCCATGGGCAGGTGCTGATGGCGATCGGTGTAGATCTGTTGGTCATCCACGCGTGCCACATCAAACAGGGGGTGGACTCGAATCTCCCGCTCCTGCAGTAATTGTGCGGCGCGTAGCTGAGCGGCCAGGGGAAACTCGGGCAGCAGCTTACCGCCACCGTGGACCAGGTGGATGCTCACCGGCGCCTTCAGGTTGTCTTCATGCAGCAGCCGCTGGCGAACGGCCAGGGCCATTTCCACACCATCGAGGTTTCCGCCGATGACGGCCAGGTTGGCCGGGTTGTTCCGATCCCGGGCACACAGGTCCGCCAGTGTTTCCTGCCAGCGGGGCAAAAACCCACTGATCGGACGTGTGCTCATGCCGTGCTCGGCCAGTCCGGGGATGGTATCGGTGGCCTGCAGACCGGTGTTGACTGACAGGAGGTCAAAGCCAATGGCGTCGCCATTGTCGAGCTGTGCACGGCGTTGCGCCAGGTCCAGGGAGGCCAGGCGGCCGAACTGTAATTCGGTGTGCGTGGCCCGGCAGAGCTGGCCCAGGTCGATGTGGCAATCCCGAAAGCGAAAGCGTCCGGCAATCAGCCCGGGCAGCATGCCCGAGTAGGGAACAAACCGCTCTGGTGACACCAGTATCACTCGCACATCGTCGGGTAGCAGGTGGCGGGCGTTGGCCAAGTAGAGGGCGTGCGTCAGGCCGCCACCGGCCAGAAGCAGAGTTCGCATAACAACGGCGCTCAGGCAAAAGCCGAGAGCATAGCGAACCCGGTGCCCAGCGTCTACGGAGTGCCGGTAATTCTGACAGTGACTGGTTGGGGTGGTTAGCGGTTATTCTCCGCCTCTGGCGCTGTTGGCGATGTCTTCGTCGACGAATCCGAACAGGTAGTCGTGGAGGATGTCGACCTGGTGCAGGTGGACGTAGGTTTCGAGTTGTTCGAGTTCGGCGAAGGCGGGGCTGATGGCGGCTGTGGGTGTCAGCCGGTAGTCCCGGGTGACGAGTACGAAGGATTTATTGGCGGTGGGCACGGGGGTTTTGTGCAACAATTGCAGGACGCAGAAGTCGAAGTCCAGGCACAGGCGCATGAGGTTGGGGTAGTTGGTTTCCTGGCGATCGATGAAACGAATTTCCCGGCTGCCCAGTAGTTCGTCGGTGCTGAGCGGGTGCTTGGGCATAGACTCTCTCGGTGTTGTTGGCTCGGTTGATTCTTGTTGGGGTGGTCCATTTTGGCCAGTCCGTGCGGGATTACACCACAGCGCTCCCGGATGTCATGTGATATACCTCACAAAAGCTTCAGGGGCCGTCACTGCAATCCACGGGGTGGTGTAGTCTGCTTGGAAACATTACTGGACTGGTTTCAGTCTGCTGCTAGATAGGAGAGTAGAGCGCATGTGGTATCAATTGTTGACGGTTATAGAACGTTTGATGGGTGCAGGACGTCCGGCACGGATAGGGGTAGACCGTTCCTGGACACGCCGTAAACCCATGATGTGCATGGATGCACGAATGCCGCGATGGCATGGATGCCAAGGAGCGGCCCCTGGGGGCTCGCAACCGCGCTTCCCGCGCTCTACGGTCCAGGAACGGTCTACCCCTATCCGCGCCTCAGTGCTTCGTACCGGGCTTTTGGCCGTGGTGGCCTTAATGCTCGCCGCCTGCTCCCAGATTCCTTTCGGTATTCAGGAGCCCCAGGTCAAGGTCACGGGGCTTGAGCTTTTGCCGGCTCAGGGTATGGAGCAGCGCATTGCGGTTCATCTCGGTATCACCAATCCCAATGCGCGGGATTTGTCCGTGCGCGGGATCTCTTATAACATCGGCATCGAAAACATCGATGTCTTGAGTGGCGTTTCCAGCCAGGTGCCCACCCTCAAGGCGTATGAGGAGACTCCGGTGACCGTGGAGGTCTCTGCCAACCTGTTGTCCATTGCGCGGTTGGTCCAGCACTTCAGCCAGCGGGCGGTCAGTGACCGGGTCAGTTACAATTTCGACGCCAAGTTGGATTTCAGCCAGTGGTTGCCGTCCATGCGGGTCTCGGAGCAGGGCGAGATCAAGCTGCAGTATTAACGATAACGACCAGGAATTTGCATGAACGAAGTCGTAGTATCCCCCGACGCTGAAGAGCGCATTCCCCTCAAAGACTATACCGAGAAGGCGTATCTGGATTATTCCATGTACGTCATTCTCGATCGCGCCCTGCCCAATATCGGTGACGGGCTCAAGCCGGTTCAGCGCCGTATTGTCTATGCCATGAGCGAGCTGGGGCTGAAGGCGACGGCGAAGTTCAAGAAGTCGGCCCGTACAGTGGGCGATGTGATCGGTAAGTTCCACCCGCATGGGGATTCGGCCGCTTACGAGTCCATGGTGTTGATGGCCCAGCCGTTTTCGTACCGGTACACCCTGGTGGACGGGCAGGGGAACTGGGGGTCGCCGGATGATCCCAAGTCGTTTGCCGCCATGCGGTACACCGAGTCGCGTCTGGCGCGCTACAGTGAGGTGCTGCTGGAGGAGTTGGGCCAGGGTACGGTGGATTGGCAGCCAAATTTCGACGGCACCATGGACGAGCCCAAGGTGCTGCCCGCCCGGGTGCCTAATGTGCTACTCAATGGCACCACCGGCATTGCCGTGGGGATGGCCACGGACATCCCGCCCCATAACCTGCGGGAGGTGGTCGAGGCCTGTATTCATCTGCTCGATAACCCCAAGGCGGATGTGAACGAACTGTGCCAGTTTATTCAGGGCCCGGATATGCCCACCGAGGCGGAGCTGATCACGCCCCGGGAAGATCTGATCAAGATGTACCAGACCGGCCGGGGCAGTCTGCGCATGCGCGGTGTCTGGACCAGGGAAAAGGACAGCGGGGATATCATCATTACCGCACTGCCTCATCAGGTCAGTGGCGCCAAGATTCTGGAGCAGATCGCGGCCCAGATGCAGGCCAAGAAACTGCCCATGGTCACCGATCTGCGGGATGAATCGGACCACGAAAACCCCACCCGGCTGGTGATCACCCCACGCTCCAACCGGGTGGATGCCGAGCAGTTGATGCAGCATCTGTTCGCCAGTACCGACCTGGAGAAAACCTACCGGGTCAATATGAACATGATCGGCATCGATGGTCGTCCGGGCGTGAAAAGCCTGGATGTCATTCTGTCCGAGTGGCTCAGCTTCCGCACGGTCACCACCCGGCGTCGTCTGCAGTTCCGCCTGGACAAGGTGCAGAAGCGCCTGCACCTGTTGGAAGGCTTGCTGATCGCCTATCTGAACATCGATGAAGTCATCCACATCATCCGCACCGAGGACGAGCCCAAAGCGGTGTTGATGGAGCGCTTCAAACTGTCCGACGTTCAGGCCGACTACATTCTGGACACCAAGTTGCGCCAGTTGGCGCGTCTTGAGGAAATGAAGATCCGGGGCGAGCAGGAAGCCCTGGAAAAAGAGCGGGACCAACTGGAGAAAACCCTCGGGTCCGCCACTCGCCTGAAAACCCTGATTCGCAAAGAGCTGCAGCAGGTGGCCAAGGAATACGGCGATGATCGCCGCTCGCCCATCGTTCAGCGCGAGGAGGCCCAGGCATTCAGTGAAACCGAGTTGATCGGGGTCGACCCGGTCACCGTGGTGGTGTCCGAAAAAGGCTGGATCCGTTCGGCCAAGGGCCATGAGATCGATCCGGCGGCGCTCAATTACAAGGCTGGGGACAGCTTCAAGTTTGCCGTGCGCGGCAAGACCAACCAGAGTGTGATGTTACTCGATTCCACCGGGCGCAGTTACGCCATTGCGGCCCATAACCTGCCCTCGGCCCGGGGTCAGGGTGAGCCCTTGAGTGGACGCCTGAATCCCCCTAACGGAGCCACTTTCGAGGGCGCCCTGATGGGCAGTGATGAGCAGCGGGTGCTGCTCGCCTCGGACGCCGGGTATGGCTTTGTGGCCAAACTGGGGGATCTCTACAGCAAAAACCGCGCTGGCAAGGCCATGTTGAGCCTGCCCAAAGGCGGGCGGGTATTGGCGCCCCAGGTGCTGGAAAACCCCGAGAAAGATCTGTTGGCGGCGGTGAGCAACGAGGGGCGGCTCCTGGTGTTCCCGGTCACAGAGCTGCCGGAGCTGGCCCGCGGCAAGGGCAACAAGATCATGAATATCCCGTCGGCCCGCGTGCAAAGCCGAGAGGAGTATGTGATTGCGGTGGGCGTCATCGCCGAGGGGCAGTCGTTGACGCTGCACGCCGGCAAGCGCCACTTGACGCTCAAGGCCGGTGATCTGGACCATTACCGGGGCGAGCGTGGCAGACGGGGCAACAAGCTGCCGCGTGGCTTCCAGAAGGTGGACCGGGCCGAGGTCTCCTGAGGCTTGGTCTCCTGAGGCCCCGAACCGCCGGCTGTCGGACCAACAATAATAACCTGAGGACGCACTATGAGTGACAAGCGGGAGTACACGCGCACGCCCCTGGCCTGCCGGATTAAAATTCAGCATGAAACCATTGGCGAATTGATGGTCAAAACCCGTGATATCTCCGATGGTGGAGTGTTCGTCGTGCTCGAGCCGGATCAGATGCCGCCCATCGGGTCGGTGGTGACCGGACAGGTTCAGGGCATGCCGGTGGAGGCACCGGTGGTGAAAATGGAAGTGGTGCGCACCGAACCCGACGGTATCGGATTGAAGTTTCTTCAGGATTAGCGGAGGTTGTATGCACGTCACTAAGCCGGTCAGGCGCTCCTTGGTTCTGGTGGCTCTGGTTGCCGGGACACTGGGATTACTCTTCTCTCTGGCGGCGGGCAGCCCGGCGCAGGCCGCCGTGGTGCTGCAATACCACCATGTGAGCGAGTCGACACCGGCTTCCACCAGCGTGACGCCCAAGCGGTTTCGTTCGCACATGGATTACCTGGAGAATCACAACTTTGGCGTGGTACCGCTCGAGATACTGGTCAAAGCACTGCAATCCGGCGAGCCTCTACCGGACCGCACTGTAGCCATCACCTTTGACGACGCCTACGATTCGGTTTACACCACCGCTTACCCACTGCTCAAGGAGAAGGGCTGGCCGTTCACGGTATTTGTAAATACCGACCCGCTGGACGACGGTAAAGGCGGCTTCACCACCTGGGATGAACTGCGTGAAATGGCCGAGCATGGCGCCACCATCGCCAATCATTCCACCAAACACAACCACCTGCAGCGCCGCAAAGCCGGTGAAAGCCAGGCGCAGTGGCGCGAGCGGATTGAGTCCGAGGTGGTGGACGCCGAGCGGCGTATCAAGGAAGAGACCGGCCAGAACCACAAGATGCTGGCCTACCCCTATGGCGAGTACAACAATGAAGTGAAAGACCTGTTGGAGTCCCTGGGCTATGTGGCCTTCGGCCAGCAGTCCGGCCCGATTGGCGCACACAGCGATTTGCGGGCCTTACCGCGCTTCCCGTTTGGTGGTCCCTATGGTGAGATAGAAGAGTTTGCCACCAAGGCCCAAACCCGTCCCATGCCCATAGAATCCGCCGAGCTGTACGCGGACGCGGCGCTGGATAAGCCCCTGGAGGAAGTTGTAGTGGCATCCGGCGCCCGGCCGGTGTTGGTGTTGAATCTTGAACAGGACAACCTGGCCGGTCGAATCAACTGTTTTGCCGGAGGCCAGGGGGCCATAGAAACCCGGGTAGAGGGGCGCCAATTGATCACTCAGCCCGGCAAGCCCCTGACGCCGGGCCGGACCCGTTATAACTGTACCGCGGGCACCGGGGAGTCCGGCCGCTTCTACTGGTTCTCGCAGCAGTGGCTGGTGACTGATAAAGACGGCCGCTGGGTGCACGAGAACTGAGATTTGGCAGTGATTGTCGGGTTACGCCTTCGGCTAACCCGACCTACGCAGACCCAGGAACACCCACCAAACTACCCCGTAGGTCGGGTTAGCCGAAGGCGTAACCCGACGATTGCCAGCCCGGCTCACAGCTCGTTCCGTCGGTCGGCGCGCTCCGACGCACCGGAGCGCGCCGCGCGTAACCCGATAGATGCAGCCGTTACCCCGCCTCGGTCTGGGGTTCTGCTTCGGCCTTCGCGGGGACTTCGGGCTCCTCCGGCGTCAACCAGGCTTCATGTACCTGCTCCAGTTCGTTGTAGCTGATCAGTTCCTTGAGCTCCTCAATATACGCCTGTCCGCGGCTCGAATACCGGATCAGCCCCTGCACCATCGCCATACCCGTGGGTGCCATGTCCTGAGCACGCTGTTGAGCGCGAATCTCCCGCACCTCCCGGTAGGCCCGGTTGGTGTTGATGTTGCGGAAATAGGTCGATACGGCCTCATTCACCGTAGCAAACTTCTGTACTTCGTGACTCATGTCGTCCGAGCGGGCGTTGGGAACCAGGCCGCAGCCTTTCCGGTAACACCACTGGCCGAACAGGTTGTTGGCTTCCTGGGCGAAGCGCGAGGTACCCCAGCCAGATTCTGCCGCCCCTTGAGCCAGAACCATCTCCAACGGGAGTATGTCCACCCGCTTGTGCAGCTCGTCCAGGGCGTCCGAGGCGTTCGGGTAGTTGTCTTCATCCACGCGGAAATGGATACGCAGGCGCTCAAGCTGGGCCCGCTGGCGGTTGCTGAGGCTCTTGTCGGCGGCGAGCACCGAGCGCATGTCAATCACGTCTTCGCGCAGCTGCTCCAACTGATGATTGCGCCACTCAACCATGGGGATCAGCATCTCAAAAAAGGCCCGTTTGCGATCGGGGATATGGCCGATGCTGGCAAAATCCGGTAGCTGCTTTACCTCGGCGGGGCGCGGTACCGCTGGTGGCTCCTGCCGACCAGCCACGGACTCTTCCATGGGCTGGGGCGGGTGGTAGGCCAGGTAAAACGTCAGCACCAGACAGCCAAGAGGGAAGGCCACCAGGCCCAGGCCCAGTAACCACTGGGTGAAACCCTGCTTCATACAATCACCTTCTAATACATCAATCCAAACAAAGAGTTACGTCGTTGGGCGGGCAAAGGATCAGAGATCCAGCTCGCGCCGGAGCGCCTCCAGCCGCTGGTGGTTCTCATCGGCCGACAGGGGCGTTTCGGTGGTTTCGGGAAGGGCCGGCGCCTGGGGGAGGGGTAACTCCGCGCCGTTCATCACCTGTTCGCAAAAGCGCTGGTAGTGACGCTCAAACACCGGGAAAGCCACTTTCTCGGCACTGCTGGCCAGGAAAAACCAGTCGCTGGCCAGGCCCGCGTGGTATACCGCCGGATGGCTCCAGTGCTGGGCCGCTTTGGGACTGGGCGCCCGGCAGGCTTCCACATAGGCACTGTGGGCGTCCGGCAGGCCAAACTCGGTCGGGTCGCCCTGGCAGGCGCGCATCATGCGGTTCAGGGTTGGCAGGAACTCGGACTCTTCAATGACCTTGCGCGCGCCCCGGCGGATGGTGTCCGGCTCGAAGCGGGTCAGGCTGTCCAGCCAGAGCTTTTTGATCTGGTTGAGCACCTGGGTGTCGCTGTAGGCCTTGTAGTACTGGTTATGGTAATTGATGCGGAACAGGGCAAAGGCCTCGTTGAGGGCATCAATATGCCCATCGGTCGCGGCCCGGCGCTGCTGTTCAGCGGGCCCAGCTTCGGTCGGTGAGGTCCTGGACGAGGCTGCGATCGCGCGTTGTGCCTGGTCGAGAAGGGTCTTGCTGTCCTGCATGTTGGCCTGCCTGTGGGTTGTGCGTGGTCAGAGCGTGCTGGCGTGCCCAATGATACTTTACGTGCTGCAGAAACTTGGTGTTCCAGGAGCTGTGCACCTGGTTGCTGTCGCGCCAGTAGAGCACGAACTCCGGCACCTGGCGCTGGGCGAACGCCAGGTCGATATTGGCCAGTTTGAGCACGTCGTACACATCCTGACTGGGCTGCCAGTTCTCCGGGATGCGCCGCGGCTCGGTATCGTGCTCAAGAGCGGCATTATACCTGAGCCACTGGCGTTTGACGTGCTGGATGAATTTGCTGTTCCAGGTGCGCCCCACATCGCCCCGCTCCTGCCAGTAGAGCACGAACTCGGGAATGGCGTCCTCGATGAACGCCAGGCTGATATTGGCGTGCTTGACCAGCACTTCCAGCGCATCCCGGCTGGGCCGCCAGCCGCTGTGCATGGCGACCTCCCGGTCGCGGCGGACCTGGTGCTCGGTCTGGGCCTCGCGCCACTGGCGCAGCAGATGCTTGAGGAACTTGGCTCCCCAAGCGTGGTGGCTCTCGCCGCGCTCGCGCCAGTAGGCAATGAACTCCGGCAGTTGCTCGCGCACAAAGTGGTCCGGAATGTTGTGTTGGGCAATGTGCCGCATCAGCTCGGCATCCGGTCGCCAATGGGGGCTGATCCGGTTGGCACCGGTCTGCGGGTCCGGGTTGTGGGCGGCAGGAGCGGCCGGGGCGCTCTGGGTCCGGTCGGTTTCGTTGAAGGCAAACAGCAGCTGGCGGCTTTCGGTGTAGGGGGCGGACTCGATCAGGATGATCCCTTTGTCCCTCAGGCTTTTACTCACCCGCTGCAGGTCCTGGTCGCTCCAGAAGGGCAGCAGCGATTGCAGTTGCGGCGCTTCGAGCTTCAGCCAGTGGTGCCCCTGCCGGTAGGTACCCGGCCGGTAGTGGGCAACATCGCTGAGGGCGCTGAGCAGAATCGCTTCTTCCAGGCCAATGGTGGCGGCCAGTGAGGGCGAGAACAGCAGGGGTTTTTCGGGGATCAGCGATGAGGTCATGGGCGCTACTTTAGCACTGTTTGGGGGTGGGGTGCATGGGCCTGCTATTATACCCGCTGTCATTCAAAACCCGGAGGTCACTTTGCCAAAGAGAAAGTCCAAACCCCGTTTTACGGCCAAGAACTCGGACCGACACGATCTGTATCAGCGCAGTGTTCAGGCTCCGGAGTTCGAGGTGGAGTTCTTTGACAAAACGTTTAAAAAGCTTCGCAAACGCCGCCCTTACTCCATGCGCGAAGACTTCTGTGGTACCGCGCTACTGTGTGGCCACTGGGTGGACAGCCATAAAAAACGCACGGCACTCGGCGTGGATATCGATCCCGATGTATTGCAGTGGGGAGTCGAAAACAACCTCAAGCCCTTCGGGGAACCGGGCAACCGGGTCACGCTGGCTCAGCGCGATGTGCGTCAGGTCACCCGGGAGAAGTTCGACCTGGTCAATGCCATGAACTTCAGTTACTGGATTTTTCAGGAGCGGGCGGAGATGGTCCGTTACTTCAAGGCCGTGCGAAAGTCTCTGGTAAAAGACGGCATCTTCTTCCTGGATATGTACGGCGGCTGGGAATCCCAGGAGGTCATGGAGGAGGCCCGCAAGATCGAAGGCGGCTTTACCTATGTGTGGGACCAGCACAGCTTCGATCCAATGAACAATGTGGCGGTCAATTACATTCACTTCCGGTTTCGGGACGGCAGTGAAATGAAGCGCGCGTTTAAATACGTATGGCGCCAGTGGTCCATGGTGGAAATTCGCGAGCTGCTGACCGAGGCCGGCTTCAAAAAGCTGCACATCTATTGGGATGTGGTCGATGGCAGTTTTCGGGAACGCAAGAAAATGGATAATCAGCCGGGGTGGCTTGCGTATATTGCCGCGTTGGTTTGAATTGCCGTGGGGGGATTACGGCGGATAGCACAGTAGTTCGCGTAGGGCGGATAAGGCCGAAGGCCGCATCCGCCGTAACCTCAATCCGCCGTTACCACCTCACCGCAAACTACGATACTCCCGCATGCTGTCCGGCTTGCTGTAAACAATCTGCCACAGCTGCCCTTCACGGGAGCGGAAATAGGCCGCGCAGCTCAGCAGATAATATTTCCACATGCGGTAAAAATGCCCCTGATCGTACTTGTCTTTCAGCTCCGGCCAGGCGGCGTCAAAGTTGTGCCACCAGGCCATCAGGGTGCGGTCGTAATCCGGCCCGAAGTTGTGCCAATCTTCCAGACGCAGCAGCCCCAAACTGGTGTCGTTGATCAGCTTGCGACAGGGGATTTCGCCGTTGGGAAAAATATACTTTTCAATAAACGGATCGACGCCATTTTGCTGCCGGTCCGTTCCGATGGTGTGCAGTAGAAACAGGCCGTCATCGGCGAGGAGGCGGCTGACCGTATCAAAGTAGGTGCGGTAATTTTTGTGCCCGACATGCTCGAACATGCCGACCGAGACGATGCGGTCAAACTGACCTTCCAGGGCCCGGTAATCCACCAGGCGGATCTCCACCGGTAGCCCGGCGCAGTGCTCCTGGGCCAGTCGCTGTTGCTCTTTGGAAATCGTAATGCCGGTGACCTTGGCACCGTAGTGGCGTGCGGCAAACTCGGCCAGACCGCCCCAGCCGCAACCGATATCCAGCAGGGTCATGCCCGGTTTCAGTTCCAGCTTGCGGCAGATCATGTCCAGCTTCTGGTATTGCGCTTCTTCCAGGTTGTCGGCGTCCGCCCAGAACGCACAGCTGTAGATCATGCGGGAGTCGAGCATACGCCGATACAGGTCGTTACCGATATCGTAGTGAACCTCGCCCACTTTGAAGGCCCGGTTGGGGTCCTGCTTGTTGATCACCGCGGCGCTCAAGTACGCCTTCAATAGCTGAAGCGTGCCAAACTTTTTCAGCCGACGCTCCAGGTGAGCGTGCAGCACGCGGGTCATCATCTCATCGATGCGATCGCAGTCCCAATGGCCCTGCATGTAGGCTTCGGCAAAGGCCAGGGGAGCGCCCGAAGACAGTGCACGGGACAGAAACGATGGATCGTACACCCTGATGTCCCAGGGGCGATCACCGTTGATGCGGATGTCGGCTTCGGCCGCCAGTTCGATAAAAAACTGCTCGGCGGCGGTGTGTTTCTCGGTACTGGGTGGGGTTTGCGCTGCTGCTTCCGAGGCTGAGGTGGTATTCGCCATAATCCATCATTCTCCTGCAGTTTTAAAAACAGGGAGGCGGTACGTCACTGATCCGCGCGCCGTTTTGACCTTAAGCTTAAAACATAGCCTCCGTAAACCGGCTTATCCAATAAATAAAAGTAATTTAGGCCATTGTCAATGAGGGCGGCCGTTTGGGTGCCCCCCTCTGGCATGGATTCAGAGCGCGCCGTAATCCACCTCTGGCAAGGCTTCCACCTCGGGCTTGGCCAGCAGGTAACCCTGAATTAAGCGAACGCCCATAGAGCGTAATGTGGTCAGCTCTCCAGCGGTTTCCACGCCTTCGGCTATGACCTCCACGCCCAGCTCCCGGCAGGTATTCACCACGCCCTGGACGATGGACTGGCGAATCCGGTTGGTATCAATATGCCGGATCAGGGCCATATCGAGTTTGATGATCCCGGGCTGAAAGTCGGCCAGCAGGTTGAGCCCGGCGTGGCCGGCGCCAAAATCGTCAATGGCGGTGGTGAAGCCCTGGGCGTTATATTCCTCGAAAATCCCTTCCAGGTGACCGGGGTCGCCCACCGGCTCGGATTCGTTGACCTCAAAGATGATGCGGTTGCACGGAAAATCGTACTTGTCCGCCGCCGCCAGGGTGGCGCGAATACAGCTTTTGGGTTCGTAGACGGCATTGGGCAGAAAGTTGATGCTCAGAAACGTGGTCATCCCCAGCTTGGCCGCCAGCTCGATGGCTTTGGTTCGGCAGGATTGATCAAACTGGTAGCGATTGTCATCGGTGACTTTCTGGAGAATCTGGAAGGCGCCTTCGCCCTGAGTGCCGCGCACCAGAGCTTCGTAGGCGAACACTTCGCGCTTTTCAATATCCACAAT
Organism: Marinimicrobium koreense; assembly: GCF_003762925.1. NCBI lineage: Bacteria > Pseudomonadati > Pseudomonadota > Gammaproteobacteria > Cellvibrionales > Cellvibrionaceae > Marinimicrobium > Marinimicrobium koreense. Next base: position 2,223,863 of record NZ_RJUK01000001.1, on the reverse strand, counting down.
CGGCTGAAACGCCATGGTGAACTCGAAGGGGAGTGAGGGGAGATCCCGACAGCGACTGCAGCCTGTGGCTATCTGGGGTTCGGATTGCGACATGAAAACCAGCCCTTTGCGTTTGAACGGCACTTCTTGGATGCCTTATACGTGATGGATATGCCCACCCTCTCGACGGACGGCCGGCGAGTTCAGTATAGACAAGTTCTCCCCAAATAGCGTCATGCGAGGGCGCAAAAAAGTGTAAAAATGCGCCATGTTTACACTGGCCGGCATTTCCTGGTTGTTAGTTCAGGGCTATCAGGGCGATATGGCAAATCAAGTTTATTTATAAATGGGAATCATTATTATGGTTGTAAAGGGCGGGAATTCCCTCGCCACCATGATGTTCAGAGGGTCGGGAGGCGATCATGACCAAAACAATGACGTTCGCTGTGTTGCACTTTACCGTGGCCTTCAGCGTGGCCTACGTGATCACCGGTAGCTGGGTGCTGGGCGGCGCGGTGGCGCTGATCGAGCCGGCGATCAACACCGTGGCCTACCACTTTCACGAGCTCGGCTGGAAGCGCCTGGAGCGCCGGGCGGCCCATTAGTCTGCGGCGCTCCGTTCCCGCAAGCGCTCCATGTCGAGCCAGTACTCCTCGCGGCTCCGGGGTGTTTCTTCCGTGAGAGTCGGGTTCTCCAGCGGGAAAGCGCGCCGCTCGGCGAGGTTTGAGCGGGTCAGCGCATCTTCAATCATCGGGTGCTGGAAGAAATACTCATCGTAGCGCCCGCTTTCCAGAGCTCGATCCAGCCCGCTGTGAATGGCCTCCGCCAGGGCCGCGTCTTCCTCGCTGACAAACAGGTAAAACGGCAGCGGATACACCAGAACCAGGCGATCCTCCACCGTCAGCGGCAAGTCCGGTCGTGCCGCCAGCTCGGTCCAGGGCTCCAGAACCCCGCGCGGGAAAGCGTCAAACCGACCGCCCTCCACCATATAGAACAGGTTGTCATACTTACTGGTAGTAATGACCTCCAGACCATTGGCCTCCAGAATCGCAATGTCGGGCCAGCCGGCGCCCTGCCCGAAGGTCAGACGGCTCAGGTCGGCCCTGTCTTCCACCCGGTTCATGGTGGATTGGCGATCCGGGTTGATGATGAAGACCCGGTAGCCCAGCAGGCCCTTCAGGAGCGGGAAGCGGATGGGACGCAGGCGGTTTTCCACTTCCTGGTTTGACGACAGCCACATCACGTCCATCTCGTCCGACTCCAGCCGCTCAATGGCGCGGGTCTGGGTGATGGGGTCATCGCTGATGGCGAGCTCGTAGTCGCCGTCCATAAACTCCAGCGCGACCCGCAGGGCGCCCACGGCAAACTCATCCAGTGGATGATCGGTCTGATTGACGCGCAGCGTGGTCTGGGCCTGGCTGGCGGCCGTGATGCCGATCAGGGCCAGAACCCCGCATCCGCGTCGTGCGTGGCCGAACAGCCGCTGTAACGTGTGTGACATGGTGAGCCTCAAACTTTGAAGTTGTGCATGCGCCGCTGCAGTTCATTGTTTTCCTGCAGCAGCTCGTCTGAGCTGGCCCGCATGCTACGGGCGTTGTCCGACACTTTGCCCGAGAGGGCGAAAACGGACTCGATGAAGCGATTCACCTCGCTGGCCACAGAGCTCTGCTCTTCCGCGGCGGTGGCCACCTGATGATTCATGTCGTTGATGGTGCTGATGTGGGCCTGAACGCTTTCCAGCACCTGCTGCACCTCTTTGCCGCTCTCCACGGTCTGTTGTGCCCAGTGGGTATTCTGTTCCATGGCATCGTGGGCCTCATCGGCGTGAGTCTGCAGTTGCAATACAATCTGCTCGATCTCCTCGGTGGAGCTCTGGGTGCGCTGGGCCAGGGTGCGGACCTCATCGGCCACGACCGCAAAGCCGCGGCCCTGATCTCCGGCGCGGGCCGCCTCGATGGCGGCGTTCAGCGCCAGCAGATTGGTCTGTTCGGCAATCGCGCGAATCACCTCAATGACCTTGCCGATATTCTGGCTGCTGTCTTTCAGCAGGGTAATCTTGTCGGCGGTCTGCTCGATCTGTTGGGTCAGGCGCTGAATGTTGCCCTGGGATGACTGCACCACGCTGACCCCGCGGCTGGAGGCATCGTGGGTGTCCCGGGTGCGCTCGGCGGTTTCGCCCGAGGAACGGGCCACCTCTTCGGCGGACGCCGAAAGCTGGTTGATGGCGGTGGAGGCCTGCTCCAGTTGCTTGAGCTGTTCGTCGGTCGAGTGGGAGCTGTCGTTGGATGCCTGGTTCATTTGCTGGACGTGCTCGTCGAAGGTGTTGGTCACCTCGACCACCCCGCGAATGATGGCGGCAATCTGGTCGATCACCCGGTTGTAGCTGTGTGACAGGTGTGCAATTTCGTCCCCGCTGTCGGTCGGCAGGCGCCGGGTCAGGTCGCCACCGCCTTCGGCGATATGGCTCAGGTTGTCGGTAATCAGGTTCAGTGGTTTGAGAACGATGCGTCGAACCAGCAACGCTAACGTGAACAACGCCGCCACCAGCAGGGCTACGACCATGATCACGCCCAGAGACACCTGATTACTCAGTACCTGCGCCATCTGCTCCGAGGAGAACACCACGTTGTAGCGGCCGATCACATCGCCGTCGCGGATCACTTCCACCGCATCGCGCCGGTGTTGATTGCCGGGCGCTGCCTGGTCACTGACCTGGGCGTCGGCCATGGCTTTACCCCGGTGGTCGGTGATTTCCAGTTGGTCGATGAGTGCTGTATTGACCAGGGATTCGGCGATGGCCTCAAGCTGCTGGAAGTCATAGGCGAACAGGGGCTCGAGCAGCGACGAGTTTATCAGTTCAAGGTTGCGGTCAACTTCCTGTTCGAAGTTGCTCTGCTGTTGTCGAGCCAGGTAAGTGTAACTGGCGGCCAGAATAATGGCGGCCACGGTGAGCATCAGCGCCGCCATCGCGGCCATGAGTTTGAAAGAGAGTGAGCGAAGCATAGGGGGCCCTGCTGCAATGGTTACTTATAGTAGTTTTCACCATTTATAGCACAGGTCGGAAAAATATACACGCCGGAGTGGCGTCAAATATCGCTGTTTAGAGCTCCTGCTCTTCCTCCGCCTCCCGGGCGCGGTCCCGCCGGTACACCATGCGGCCAAAGAATACGCCCACCTCGAACAGCAGCCACATGGGCAGGGCCAGCAGCGTCTGGGAGATCACATCGGGTGGGGTCAGAACCATGCCCATGACAAAGCAGCCGACCACGACGTAGGGGCGTTTCTTGGCGATCCCGTCCGGGGTGATAATGCCGGCGTGAATCATCAGGATGGTGGCAATGGGAATCTCGAACGCCACCCCGAAGGCGAAAAACAGCTTGAGGACGAAGTCCAGGTACTTGGCCATGTCGGTCATCACCGCCACGCCTTCCGGCCCCACGCTGGTAAAAAACCCGAATATCAGCGGGAACACCACAAAGTAGGCGAACGCCATACCGCCGTAGAACAGCACCACACTGGAGGCCAGCAACGGCAGAGCCAGGCGCTTCTCGTGGGTGTACAGGCCGGGGGCGATAAAGGCCCAGATCTGGTGCAGGATAAACGGCGCGGCCAGCAGCACCGCCACAAACAGGGTGAGCTTGAATGGTGTCAGGAAGGGGGAGGCCACGTCGGTGGCGATCATCCCCGCCGATTCGGGCAGGAATTTCTGCAGCGGGGCCGCCGTCAGGGTGTAAATATCGTTGGCAAAGTAGAACAGGCCCAGAAAGATCACCAGCACGATAATGATGATCCGCAGCAGGCGATTGCGCAGTTCGATCAGGTGCTGAACCAGGGGCAGTTCTTTGTCGTTCGGGGTTACGGTCATGCTCGGGCTCAGGAAGAGGGCGTCTGTGAATCGCGGGGTGCCTTGGCCGGCTCGGATGAGGCATCGGTGGGCTCGGAATCAGTGCCCTTGCCGTCCGCCTCGCGGGTGTCGGTATCGGCCCCGGAGCGGCTGGACGAGTCGCTGCTCTTTGGCTCCGTGTTCTCGTCTGGCTCAGTGTGCGCGTGATCGGGCAGCTCGGGCTCGTCTTCGTCCTTGTATTTTTTCAGCGGTGTCTGGAAGGAGCCTTCCTCCACCGCTTCCTGCACCTGGCGGCGGGTAGCTTCCAGGCTGCGCATCACCTCTTCATTGTGCAACTGGCGGCGAATATCGTCGGCGCCAAGCTGTTTTTCCAGCTCGCTGCGGGTTTCCCGTAGGCTGCGCTTGAGCCGGCCGATCCACAGGCCTACGGCGCGCGCCGCTTCTGGCAGGCGCTCCGGGCCTATGACCACCAGGCCCACAATCGCGATGATCAGCAGCTCAAAGAAACCGATATCGAACACTCAAACACCTTTCCAATAAGGCAGACACTGGATTGGCGCCCTCCCGCCCGGGAGTTGCGCCGCTGGCTCAGTCAGGGCACGCCCGAGGGCGTTGCCGGGGATCACGAGCGGTTCTTGTCTTCCGCTGCGGATTTTTCCTGCTGGGTCTGAGCGCTGTTCGGGTCGGTTTTGTCTTCAACGTTGCGTTTGGCGCTGTCGTCGTCTTTTTCGCTGTCTTTCTCGGCGTCGTCATCGCTGACCGACTTCTTGAAGCCCTTGATGGCTTTACCCAGATCGCTGCCAATACTGCCCAGACGCTTGGTGCCAAACAGGAGAACCACAATGGCCAGAATGATCAGCAACTGCCAAATGCCAATTCCACCAAATCCCATAACCTTACCCTCTACTTATGTTTGGTTGTTGCGCGCCGCTTTTTCGGCGTGGCCGGATAAATCAAAGCGCCGCGCCAGCTCGTTGAGCACCGCGTCGGCATTTTCGCCTAAATGCGACAGCATGACCAGACTGTGGAACCACAAGTCGGCGGTTTCCATGATCAGGTGCTGGTTGTCGCCATTGCGTTCGGCATCCTTGGCTGCGAGCAGGGTTTCGGTGCACTCCTCGCCCACTTTCTCCAGAATCTTGTTCAGCCCCTTGGCGTGCAGGCTGGCGACGTAGGATGACTTGGGGTCCGCGTTCTGTTTGCGGGCCTCCAGAACGCGGGTCAATTCGGCCAGAACCTGCTCGGTGTTCGGTGTGCTCATGCTCAGTAAATCTCGTTGGGGTCTTTCAGAACCGGCTCCATGGTCTGCCACTGGCCCTCTTTCAGGGTCCGGTAAAAACAGGACTCCCGGCCGGTGTGGCAGGCGATACCGCCCAGTTGTTTCACCTTGAGCACAATGGCATCGGCGTCACAGTCCAGCTCAATGCTTTTCAGTTCCTGCACATGGCCCGAGGATTCGCCTTTGCGCCACAGCTTACCCCGGGAGCGGGACCAGTAAACGGCGCGGTTTTCCCGGGCGCTCAGGGCGAGGGATTCGCGGTTCATCCAGGCCATCATCAGAATCCGGCCGCTGTCGGCGTCCTGGGCGATGGCGGGAACCAGCCCATCGTCGTTCCATTTTACCTGATCGAGCCAGGTGCTCTGAGTATTGTCGGGGGTATCCGGGGTGCTCATGGTGATTTGGCGCTTCGCAAGCGGTTAGTCGGAGCGAGAGTGTAGCAGCCCCGGGGCTGCGGCGTCACGACTCACCGCCGGCTTTTTGACTCGCGCCGCCATTGGGGTGGGACGTGCCTTCCTTGGCGCTGAGTCAGTTGGCCGCTGAAGGCTCAGTCCGTCGTGCGGGTCCAGTGGCCGTCGTGATAGGCCTGCACCGCTCCGGTTTCATCGTCGAGGCTGAACAGGTATAGCCAGCCATTGCCAGTCAGCGCCTGCAGGACCGGATGCTTGGCGATGATGGCGTCAATCGCCCTGGTCGGTGCGGCCAGGTAGGCGCTAAGACGCAAGGGCTCGTGCCGCCACTGCTCGCCATCGTGCAACGATTGCAGGGGCAGGCCAATGCGCAGGTCGCCGCCGTTGCCTTCAAACACGCCGATGTGGCCGCCGACCACGTTGTGCAACACTTTGTTGCCGCTGCCGAACTTCCGATTATCCAGCGTGGAGCTGTTGTATTGCATGTTGATCCAGTGGGCCACCACCAGGGGGGCGGTCATGATCAGCTCCAGGCGGCTGAACTCCGGGTCGGTACGCCAGTTGTAATCGTGCAGAAAGCTCCGCCCCTGCAGATCGATCGGGGCGGTCACCGAGCGCGGCGCGGCGATAAACGCGGCGTTGTTGGCCAGGCCCCATTCCGGGCGGGTCTGGGACCAGTCGCTATTGCGCTGTGTCAGTTGTTGATCCAGGTCGGCCTGATCGGGGCTCAACCCCAGGGCGGCCGCGCGTTCGCGCTGCGCTCCGGCGCTGGCCCGGCGCAACCACTCGGCGGTCTCGGCGCTCAGCCAATCCTCGCCCTCGAGCAGCTCGATCCGGTCGGTCACCGTGTGGTGCAGGGCCGGCACGAAGCGGCAGTCGTCGGGCAGGGTGATGCCTGCCTCCGCCAGGGGTGCGCGCAGCGACGGATCGTTCAGCAAGCGGGCCAGGGCGCGTACCGAGACTTCCCCCGATTGACCGCCACAGGCGCCGCACTCCAGACCCGCGGCGTGCGGGTTGTTCTGGGTGTGGCTGCCGTGGCCGACCAGCAGCACCCGTGAGGCGAAACGCTCGGTCAGCCCCATAGCGGTCAGTACGTTGCGCAACAGGGTGACCTGGTCGGCCTGGGTCAAGGGCTTTCCGGAGTCACGCCAGTGCCAACGCAGTGAACTCAGTTCAAGGCGTTTGGGCGCTTTGCCCGGCAACAGCGAGCGGCCCAACAGTTTGCCAGCGTACAGCAGGCCGCCGGCCTCCACGGCGGTGAAGGTGGCTGCGGCGGTTTGCGACCACTCCTGAAAGCGAGCGCTCCAGTTGAGCTGTCGTGCCTGGGCGTTGGCCTGCTCGGGGGTGCCCAGGCGCACTTCCACCTGAGGTGCCAGCAGTCCGGGCAGGTGCGGTTGGGCCAGCGCCGAGCCGGGGGTGACGACGCTCAGGGGCAAGCCAAAGAAACCGGCGAAGCCCAGTGTCTGGATGTCCGGGTTCTGCTGCTCCAGGGCGCGACGCAGAGGCTCCGAGCGCACATCGATGCAGAAAACGGCCTGCAGCGAGGGCGTGTCCGCCACCGTGTGGGGCGCGCGCACCGCCTGGGTCAGTGACCGGTTGAGTGGCTGTTGATAGGCCAGCTCGGCCGCCCGCTGCCACACCCACAGGGGCCGCTGGGCCTGACGGTGACGCTCGAACAGTTCGGGCAGGCTGTCCAGTTCGCGCCGCCAGAGCCAACTCAGGTTCTGCGCCTGCTCCGGGTGGCGACGGTGCAGGTAGCGCCACAGGACCAGTTCCCAGGCCAGGCGAATGGCCAGCAGGCTGCGCATCTCCGTGGCCGGCGCACTGTCGTTCTCACCCAGCTCGCGCTGCCAATCCCGAAAGGCCACCCAGGCGGCCCAGCCGTTGATGTCCAGCAGCAGCGCCTGGGCGTAGTCGCCAAGCTGCGTGGCGTTGACGCCGAGTTCGGCGGCCGCCGCCTGGAACAGCCCTTCATCGGTCGCAGGCAGCGTGTCGAAAAACCGTCCCAGGCCCGGCTCCGCCATCAGAATGGCAATACCCCGGTCCACGCGGGTAATGCGCAGCCACTGCTGGTAGAGCGTGGGATTGGACGAGCGCTCGCCCTGCGGGTTCAGCCGCTCGGTGTTGAACGGGCCGTCCTCCTGGTAATGGGCGGCACAGAACTGGCTGATCTGATGGATGATCTCGTCCCGCCAGGCCATCTTGTGCTGCCGGTCCCGGGCGGCGTCCACCAGGTCACTGATGTTGTGCCAGTGGGGCAGTTCACTCAGTGTTTTCACCACTTTCAGCAGGTTCTGGTAGTTGCCGGGATAGTCCAGCTCGGCCGCCGCCCGGGTCAGGTGCTCCGCCTGGATGTCACCATTCTGCCAGCGCTGCAGATAATGGCTGGGGGGCATCAGGGAGTGGATATAGGCCAGCGATGACAGGCGCGCGGCCACCTCGTCGATGGGCTGCTCGCGCATGGCCCACAGCGGGTTGACGGCAATCATGCGGTCCAGCGGCCAGTTGGGGGCGATGCTGGAACAAGCGCGATCCAGAGCCTGCTCTTGCGCCGTGGTCAGCAGTCGGGCTTGCTCGGTGGTGTCGGGCTCCCGGGTCAGTGGGGCGGACGTCTTCTCGAACGCGGTCATAGCAAACCCTCCTCAGAGATGGGGTGTAACTGCTTGGGGCGCGCCCGGGTCGGGAGCCGGTGCGGCCAGAGTTTGAGCGTGGTTTTGGTGACCCATTCATCCAGATAGAAACCGGCGTAAAGCGCTACCGCCAGCCGCTGGACTGCGGGCCGGTGGGCACCGTGGCGCAGCAGCGCATAGGCCATGGACAGCGCGGCGAACAGGGTGCTCATCCACAGGTCCGCCCACAGTGGGGTGGCCCGAGGGTAGTCGGGGAAAAACAGGCCAAACAGGGTTTTCAGACCGAAGTAGACGGCGGCCAGCACGACCGCCAGGGCAGCGAAGCGCAGCAGTGAGCCAGCGCTGAGCCGGCTGTCGCGCTCGGCCATCAGGGTGGTCAGTGCCAGGGCGAGCAGCACCCAGGGGCTGAAGGTCTCCGGCCAGGCCAGGCCGAGGCCATAGTGACCCGCAGACAGCAGCCCGGCCACCAGCAGAACACTGCACAGCCCGGCGCCAAGCCACTGGCCGATCGGAGGCGTACGGGCCGGGGCCAGCCGCCGCTGCCGGTCCTGAACGACGGCCTCTCCAGAGCTGAGGAAGGCGTAGGCTTTGTAGCAGGAGTGGGCCAGCAGGTGCAGCAGCGCCAGCTCCACCAGGCCCAGGGCGATTTCCACCAGCATCAGGCCCATCTGGGCACTGGTGGACCAGGCCAGGCGGACCTTGATGCTGATGCGGGTCATCATCACCAGAGCGGCCAGCACGCTGCTAAGACCCGCCACGACCAACAGCAGCGCCTGCGCCGGGGCGGACTGAAGCACCAGCGGGGCAAACATCAACAGCAGGTAACCACCCAGATTGATGACCCCGCCGTGCAGAGTGGCGGACACCGGGGTGGGGGCTTCCACCACCTGAATCAGCCAGCCGTGCAGCGGCAACTGGGCGCATTTGATCAGCGCGGCCATCGCCAGCAGGCTGGCCGCCAAGTGCTCGGTCAGGGTCAGGGATGCCGGCTCGGCATAGGCGGCGACGATGGTGCTGATGTGCCCAGTACCGTGGTGCAGGTACAGCAGCGCAAAGGCACTCAGGGCGCACAGCTCGGCAGCCCGGGCAAACAGGAACTTCTTGTGGGCCGCCAGCGCGGCGCGCGGGCGCTCGGGGTAGAACATCAGCAATTGGTGCATGGCCAGGCTGATGCCCAGCCAGGCCGCCAGAAACAGGAGTAAGTGGTCACTAAGCACCGCGACACTGACGGCGGCGAACACCGCCTGCACCAGAGCGGCGAAGCGGGTCTGGCGAGGCTCCCCCTGAAGATATTGGGCGCTGTAACGGACCACCACAAAGCCGATGAAGCTCACCAGCGTCAGCATCACCAGGTTGAGTGGGGCGGACTGCCAGAATCCGGCCTCAGCGCCCGGAACCAGCGCCCAGGCCAACAGACCGATGGCCAGTAGCAGCGCGCTGGATGTGGAAACTTTGGCGAGGCGCCAGGCCGGGTCGGGGCTTGCCTGGCGGGCACTGAATGCCGCTCCCAGGGCCAGCAGTAGGGGAACGGCGCTCAGTAGCAGGGTGGGGAGGGCTTCACTCCAGTTCATGCATCGACTCCACAGTCATCATCTTTGAGTCCGTAAACGGTTGAGGCGGAGTATCCCTTTGGTGGTAATTTAAGTAAAATAGATATAAATGTATCAAGCGTTCTATAAAAGCGAACGGTTAAGGGGCGCTCCACGCATGAGCCGGTTGAACTACCATCATCTGTACTACTTCTGGCGAGTGGCCAGTGAGGGCAAACTGACGCGGGTAGCCGAGCAGCAGCACGTTTCCCAGAGCGCCCTGTCGGCCCAGATCCGCCAGTTGGAAGAGCGCATGGGAAAGCCCCTGTTCGAGCGGCGCAACCGTAAGTTGGTGCTCACTGAGGCCGGGCGTCAGGTGTTCAACTACGCCGAAGTGATTTTCACCAAAGGTGAGGAGCTGGAGTCCCTGATCAGCCGGGGCATCGAGCCGGAACAGCAGACAATTCGCATTGGCATGCTCTCGACCATGTCCCGTAATTTCATTGAGTCCTTCATCGAGCCCTTGCTGGCTCGCAATGAGCGCGATGTGAGTTTCAGCCTGCACGCCATGGGGATGACCAATCTGCTCAACGGCCTGGCCCGACACGAGCTGGATGTGGTGCTGACCAACACCCAGATACAGCCCTCCGGGGCACCGGCGGTGGCCTGGCAGAGCCAGTTGCTGGCGCGTCAGCCGCTGTCGATCATCGGTCCGGCGGATCTCGATCCGGCCGCCGCCTTTCCGGCGGGGTATCAGGGGCTGCGCTGGGTCTTGCCGGGGGCCAACCACGAAATCCGCCGGGGGTTCGACGCCCTGTGCAGCCTGCATCAGTACCAGCCGGACATTCTCGCCGAAGTGGATGATATGGCCATGTTGCGTCTGCTGGCCCGGGACACCGGAGCCGTTACCGTGCTGCCCGAAGTGGTGGTGAAAGACGAGTTGCAGCAGGGCCGCCTGCGCGGCTACGAGCGTCTGCCCAACCTGTTCGAGAACTTCTTCGCCATCACCCTGCCCCGGGAGTTTATGCCCAGCCTGGTGTCCGAACTCCTGTCCCGGTCGCTGAAAGACCTGGCTTAGCCTGGGCTTGGGCGCAGTGGTATCCTGTGCGTCCGCCCCATGAAAGGATGACGCTGCGCATGCGCTGGTTGTACACACTGCTGCTCTATCTGCTCACGCCCCTGTTGCTGCTGCGGCTGCGCCTGCTCGCCCGGCGCAACCCGGCCTGGGCGCTGCGCTGGGGGGAGCGGTTTGGCCGGGTCCCGCCTCAGGAGACCGGCCGTACCCTGGTGTGGCTGCACACCGCCTCGGTGGGTGAAGTGTTGGCGGCCGCGCCGGTGGCCCGCGCGCTGCTGCAGGAGCCCGGTCTGCAACTGCTGATGACCACCACCACGCCCACCGGTGCCGACCGGGTCGCGGCCCTGTTTGGCGATCAGGTTCAACACGTTTATGCGCCCTTTGATCTGCCGGGCAGCGTGCGCCGGTTTCTGGACCGGGTGCAGCCCCGTCTGTATCTGATGATGGAAACCGAACTCTGGCCGAATACCCTGGCCGCCTGCCGGGCGCGGGAAATTCCCGGTGTGCTGATCAACGGTCGGCTCTCGGAAAAGTCCGCCCGGGGCTATCAGCGCTTTGCGGCCCTGACCCGACCCATGCTTCAGGGCCTGACCGAGGCCGGCATCCAGAACCGGGCGGACGCCGAGCGCTTTCAGGACCTGGGGCTGCGCCCGGATGCCACCCACATCACCGGCAGTATCAAATTTGACCTGACCCTGGATGACAGCGTCCGGGAACGCGCAGCGGCGCTGCGGGCCCAGTGGCAAGGCAACCCGGCGCGTCCCATCTGGATCGCCGCCAGCACTCACGACGGCGAGGACGGCCCCCTACTGGAGGCGTTTGCCCAAGTGCGCGCGCAAACCACCAGCAACCCACTGCTGGTGTTGGTGCCCCGTCACCCCGAGCGCTTTGACTCGGTGGCCGAATTGAGCAACGAGCGCGGTTTCGTCACCGCCCGGCGCAGTACCGGAGAGGCCCCGGGAGCGGATGTTCAGGTACTGGTGGGCGATGTCATGGGCGAACTGCTGACCCTATATGGCGCCAGCGACATCGCCTTTGTGGGCGGCTCACTGATCGACAACGGCGGCCACAACCTGATCGAACCCGCCGCCTGGGGCCTGCCGATTCTGAGTGGCCCGAGCCTGTACAACTTTGCGGAAGTGTCGGACCTGCTGAAAGAGGCGGGCGCCTTACAGGTCATTGAAAACGCGGAGGAACTGGCGGGGCAGGTGATCAGCCTGACTGAAACCGAGGAGCTGCGCACAGTGCGGGGCCAGGCGGCCAGAGAAGTGGCCGAAGCCAACCGGGGAGCGTTGGAGAAAACCCTGACGTTGATTCGGCGGTATTTGTAGCGGTCTTACAAAATGTGTGGCACGTAGGACCGAGGTGGGGAAGGTCTTTCAAGACCGTGGAGCGGGGGACCCGCGATCCGAGCCCCCAGGGATGGGTTCACGGCGTGTCTTGAAAGACCTTCCCCATCTCGGCCCGAACTCACCAAAGAAGCTCCGTCAATCCTCTCCCCAACGCGGCATCAAATCCTGTTCAATCCCCAACTGATCCAACACCCGCGCCACAATAAAATCCACCAACTCCTCAATCCGGGTCGGCTGCATATAAAACCCCGGGCTGGCCGGCACCACCACCGCGCCCATCCGGGTCAACTTCAACATATTCTCCAGATGCACCTCGGAATAGGGCGCCTCCCGCGGAACCAGAATCAACTGCCGCCGCTCCTTCAACGCCACATCCGCCGCCCGCTCAACCAGATTGTTACTCGCGCCGTGGGCGATGGCCGACAACGACCCACCACTGGCCGGACAGATCACCATCGAACTGGGAGAACTCGACCCCGAAGCCACCGGCGAAAACCAATCCTCCCGGGAAAACAACTGCAACTGCTCATCCTCAGCGCCAAACATCTGACTGAGCATCAACTGCTGCTCCTCCAGATCACCGGGCAACTCGACATTGGTCTCCGTGCGAATCACCACCTCCGCCGCACTCGACAACAGCAGATACACCCGACAGTCCGCCGCCAGCAGACATTGCAACAACCGCAGACCATATTGCGCCCCGGAAGCGCCGGTCATGGCCAGGGTGACGGTACGTTGGTAGTCCATAGTGGGTCCCCGTTTCATTGATCGTTACGGCGGATGCGGGCTTCGCCCTTATCCGCCGTTACCGGACTTTCCGCGACAAATTACAACGCATGCCGATTCAACTGACCCACCAACTTCTGATGAATCCCATCAAACCCGCCATTACTCATAATCACAATATGACTGCCGCTCTCCGCCAACGACAGCGCCCCGTGAATCAACTCATCGATAGTGTGCTCCAACTGCGCCGGCACAGAACTGTGATTCACCAGCTCATCGAGATCCCAATCACTATGGCTGGGCTGATACCACAATACCGCATCGGCATCACTGAAACAGTTTTTCAGCGCCTCCCGGTGCACACCCAGGCGCATGGTATTCGAGCGCGGCTCAATCAGCGCGATGATCTTCTCATCCCCCACCTTGGCCCGCAGCCCGGCCAGAGTGGTCTTGATCGCCGTCGGGTGATGGGCAAAATCGTCGTACACCCGAATACCGTGCACGTCCGCAAGGCACTCCATCCGGCGCTTGACTCCCTTGAACGCCGCCAGCGCCTGAGCGCCGATTTCAGGCGTTACTCCCACATGCCGGGCCGCGATCAGCGCCGCCAGGCCATTCATCACATTGTGCTCGCCGGTATGCTCCCAGTTCACCGTCGCAATGGCGGCGCCCTCGTGCCATACCTCAAACGCGCTGCCGTCGGCGGCGGTCAGTTTCACCTGCCAGTCACCTTCGGCGCCCAGGGTTTCCCGGGGCGTCCAGCAGCCCTGATCTAACGTCTGTTCAATGGCCTCGACCCCGGCGGGACTGACAATCAGCCCCGAGCCCGGCACCGTGCGCACCAAGTGATGAAACTGGCGTTGAATCGCCGCCAGGTCCGGGAAAATGTCGGCGTGGTCGTACTCCAGGTTATTGATGACCAGCGTGCGGGGGCGGTAGTGAACGAACTTGGAACGCTTGTCGAAAAAGGCGCTGTCGTACTCGTCCGCTTCCACCACAAAAAACGGCGTCTCGCCCAAGCGCGCGGACTGGGGGAAATTCTGGGTCACCCCGCCAATCAGAAAACCCGGCGCCATATGGGCGTATTCCAGAATCCAGGCCAGCATACTGGCGGTGGTGGTTTTGCCGTGGGTGCCCGAGACCGCCAGCACCCACTTGCCCGGAAGCACCTGCTCACGTAGCCATTCCGGACCGGAGGTATAGGGCAGGCCCTTATCCAGCACCGCCTCCACCTCCGGGTTGCCCCGGCTCAGGGCGTTGCCGATCACCACCAAATCTGGTGCGGGCTCAAGGTGCTCGGGGCTGTAGCCTTCCAGCAGCTTAATGCCCGCCGCTTCCAACTGGGTGCTCATGGGCGGGTAGACGTTGGCGTCACTGCCGGTGACGGTGTGCCCCAGCTCCCGCGCCAGCAGCGCCAGGCTGCCCATGAAGGTGCCGCAAATCCCGAGAATGTGAATGTGCATAAGTGCGTCGCTTGTCCGGTTCAAAAGCGACAGTTTACGCGTTCGGCCTGTCCGGGAGTAGGCTTGTTGGGCCAGCCCGCTGCGAATCTATTTCCACAGTGCATCCAGTCGTGCGTCCCGGCCGCAACGGTAGCGGTAGTATTTATAGCGCACGGGATTTTTCTGGTAGTAATTCTGGTGGTAGCCCTCCGCTTTATAGAACGCCGTGGCCTCGGTGATTTCGGTGACCACCGGCTTTTCAAAGCGCGCCTCCACCTCGGCTTTGGTCGATCGGGCCAGGGCTTCCTGCTCATCGTTCAGGTAAAAGATCCCGGCCCGATAGGAGTCACCCCGGTCGCAGAACTGACCACCGGCATCCAGAGGATCAATATTGCGCCAGAAAATCTCCAGAAGCGCTTGATAGTCCACCTTGGACGGGTCGTAAACGATCTTGACGGCCTCAGTGTGCCCCGTGCCTCCGGCCACCACCTGCTCATAGCTGGGGTTGGCGACCGTGCCACCGATATACCCGGAAATGGTTTCCTTCACGCCTTCCACCTCATCGTACGGCGGCTCCATACACCAGAAGCAACCGCCGGCAAAAATCGCCTCGGCCGTGTCGTCGGCCCAGAGGGGCGGGCTGATCAGAGCAAAGAACAACAAAAGTAAGCGCATGGGGCCTCCTTTCTCTATGTGGGTTTAATGTTATGACTGCTGATACCGCCCGATTACGCCCCGGGATTATCAGCCATTTTATCCCGGCGTTGGTGATAGTCCTGCCACGACAGCTCCCGGCCCGGGAAGGCTGGGGTTTTGAGCCCCCAGTCTGACGCCAGCCATTGTTTGAGCCAGGCCATGAAGGGAGCCTCAAGGTGCTTGTGGGAGTTCCTGAACCAGAAGTCGACATGCGTATCGTAAGAGTGCACGAGCGGAGGTTGAATATAAACGCAGCCAATGCACAGGCCTTGGTCCGGGCTCAGAATGGTGTAGGCGTAAGCTTCACCCTGCTCGAACTCCCGGTAATGACGCTGAAGGTCCTCAAGGTTCCGGGCCTTGCTGTACTCCGCTTTGGGCCATTCATGACCCGGACCAAAAATCCCCTGCAGCTCCTCTACGCTGGACTGCCAGGCGCCGTAGTCCAGGTCGTTGTGTTTGGGCGCCAGGGGCTCGAGGGTGAATAGCGGCTCGTGAACAGCGACGGGCGCTTCAAAATACCGGGTGAAGACAGAGGTGCGGGTCATTCAGTGCTCTCTTTCAGGATGGCGTTCGGGGTCATGTCCAGTCCTTGATAGTGATGGGTTCTAAAAAGGGTGTACGTTCAGATGGCGCCGGAGGATGTATTGTGATCACGCCGTAGACGGGGTAGCATAAAGTCATATAAACAATAACGAGTGACTTTTGGAGTTTTCCGCATGTATCGCGCCCTGCTCATATTTTTGATGATTTTCGGTTTTACCGTCCAACTGACCGCCTGCGGTGGAGGCTCCGGTGGCGGCTCGACGCCACCTACCGAAAATCCAGAACCGCAGCCCGAGCCGGAACCAGAGCCTGAACCCGAACCAGAGCCTGAGCCCGACCCCGACCCTGACGGTGACCCCCTGGACCAGGGTGAGTTGGTGATCACCGCATCGCCCGCCACCGAATACAGCTTCTGGGAAGGCGACAACGACGGTGAGCCGGTCGGCCGGGCGGAAACCGTGGCCGCAGACCACTCCGGATTCACCCAGGCGGTGCGCATTCACGCCGAGAATCCCCCGGGCGCGTTTTTCAATGGTCAGTTGCAGTACCCCATTCTCCGGGCCACGGCCGAAGGCGATGTGATGCTGATTCGCCTCTATATGCGTTCGGTCAGTACCACCGATGAAACCGGTGCGACCTTCGCCACCGCCTTCCTGGAAGGCCCGGGACCGGACTACACCAAATACGCCGAGCGGGAAATCACCAGTACTGGTGACTGGCAGGCCTATGACATTCCGCTGGAAATGTCCGGGGCCGAGGCCGCCAACGACCTGATTCTGAAGATCGGTTTTGGAGGCGGCGATCGCCCCCAGAGCTTCGATATCGGCGGCGTGGAAGTGCTGCATTTCGGGCAGAACCTGGCGGTGGACGATCTGCCCCGAACCGAGCTGAGCTACGGCGGTCGGGAGGCCGATGCCGACTGGCGCGCCGAGGCCGCCGCGCGCATTGATGAGCACCGCAAAGGGGATTTCACCGTGCGGGTACTGGACGGTGAAGGTCAGCCGATTGAGGGCGCTGACGTGGCGGTCGAAATGACCCGCCATGCCTATCACTTTGGCTCGGTGACCGTCGGCCACATCCTCATGGGCGAAGGCGAGGATAACGACCTCTACCGGGAAAAGGTGCTGGAACTGTTCAATCAGAGCGGCCCGGAAAATGACCTGAAGTGGGCGCCCTGGGCGGGTGAGTGGGGCCAGGACTTTAGCCAGCAGACCACCATCGATGCGCTTCAGTGGCTCAAGGATAACGACTTTTACACCCGAGGCCACGTCATGGTCTGGCCGTCCAAGCGCAACCTGCCCAACCTGATTCAGGAGTACCTGCCGGAAGGTGAGCCGGAAAACGCCGATCCGGAAGCAAAGCAGATCGTCCTCGATCATATCGACGATATCGCCAGTGCCACGGCGGATGTGTTGGATGAGTGGGATGTGCTCAACGAGCCCTATGACAACCACTACCTGATGGACGCCTTTGGCGATGAGGTGATGGTCGACTGGTTCGAGCGAGCGCGCCTGAACCTGGCCCACCACAAACTCTACATCAACGATTATTCCATTCTGTCCGGCGGTGGACGCGACGCCGCCCATCAGGATCACTATCAGCAGACCATCCAGTATCTGGTTGACCAGAACGCACCGATTGACGGCATTGGCATGCAGGGGCATTTTGGCCCGTCACCCACGGCCATTCCCCGGGTACTGGAAATTCTGGATCGCTTTCACGCGGCCTTTCCCGAGCTGACCATCCGGGTGACCGAATTCGACATCAATACCACGGACGAGGCGCTGCAGGCGGACTACACCCGGGATTTCCTTACCGCCGTGTTCAGCCATCCGGCCACCGTCGGGGTGCAGAAGTGGGGCTTCTGGGCGGGCGCCCACTGGACGCCGGATGGTGCCATGTATACCGAAGACTGGCGGGAAAAACCCAACGCCGTCGCCTGGAAAGACGCCATTTTCAATGACTGGTGGAACGACTTTACCGGTGCCACCAATGGCGAAGGGGAGTTCAGCGAGCGCGGTTTCTATGGCGAGTATCAGGTAACGATCAATGGCCAAGTCGAACAGACCATTGAGCTGTTACCCGGTGAAACCGCCGAGTTCGAGTTCACTCTGGGAGAATAACCGGCTCAGTCCGCTTCGCAGCGGCAACCGGCACTGGCCGAGCACACCTTCTTCTGCCCGTCAGGGCAGAGGGGCTCGGCGGGGTCGCGATAGGGTGGAGCGGGTTCAGGCGTGTTGCCTTTGTCTTCAAACTGCTCGCCAATGGCCCGAAATGCCGCCATGTCGGCTTTCTGCGCTTTGCGCTCGACGGTTTCCCGGCCCGGGCAGTCGATATGAGATTTGTCGCAGTGGCGGTCCAGGTATTGGTCCGTCACAAGTTGCGCGCATCCGGTCAAACCAGACAACAGGATTACGAACAAGAGTCCCGCTTGGTACTTCATGTCACCGCTCCGTTTTGGTGAATCAATGATCCGCGAACCCGCCATTGCGGAAACACGCTGTCAGTGTAGCAGAGCGCGCTCAGGCTCCAATGATCAGATACAGACCAATGACGCCAAGCAACGTCCCGCCGATTCGCTGCGCCGGGCGCTCGAACCGCTTCATCAATGTTGCCTGCGTAATCCGATGGGCGCCGTAGGCATAAGCCAGTTTGGTGCCGCCCACCGCCAGGATGGTAATGGCCACCACCACGCCCAGCCCCTGAACGGTCATCCGGGACAGATCGACAAACGCCGGAAACAGGCTGGCGTAAAACACGATGGCCTTTACATCCGCGAGTGTGATCAGCAGTCCCGTCAGCGTATCGCGCCACAGGCGTACCGGCGTGGAGGCCATTGGGCGGTTCGCGGATTGCGGCGCGGCACGCCAGCAACACCAGCCCAGATAGATCAGGTAGCCGCCGCACGCGAGCCGCACCCAGTAGAAGGCACCACTCAGTGACTCCGCCAGGGCGCTCATACCCAGTAACGCCAGACACACAAACAACAGGTCGCCCAGCACAATCCCAACCGCGACGGCGGCACCGGCCGCGACCCCCGAGGCCGCCGAGCGGGCCAGCACCAGAGCCACACTGGTACTCGGCGTGGCCGCGAGCGCCATCATCACCACACACAATGTCAGAGCATCGACCACCGATAGCATCAAGGAGTTCCCGGTAGTTGGAAGGGGTTAAGTGTAAAGATGGGCGCAATCATGACATTCAGGCTGGCATCGCCGCGCCCCCATCCGCTAGTATCGACGGTGAACCGTATCAAGTGAAGCACCGATAAGATCAGGAATACCCGCATGCCCGATATTGACCAGCTCTCCCGCCACTTTCTCGGGCTCTACTTCCTGTTTATCGGCCTGCATTACACCAGCACCAGTGTCGGCCTGTGGAAGCGTACCGGAATCAGCCACATTCGCTACGGCAACCGGGGCTCCGCCACCTGGTGGTACCGGCAAACGTTCAACCTCTTCCGTGCCGCCATTCTGGGGGTGTGCCTGGCTCGTATCGTCTGGCCCATCGATCCTTGGCTCGGCGTCTTTCCCGCGCTCTACCAGGCGCCGGTGCTGCTGGCCGGCATGGCAATGCTGCTGGTGTCCTACAGCATCGTCAGTTACGTCCACGCCTACATGCGCAATGACTGGCGCTCCGGTATCGACCCGGACAAACGTCAGCCGCTCCTGACTCAGGGCCCCTATGGGCTTACCCGAAATCCTCTGTTCATCGGCATCATCCTCGGTCAGTTGGGATTGTTTCTGACCTTCCCCAGCGTGTTCACCCTGCTTTGTCTGCTGGTGGGCGCCGTCGTGATCGTACTGCAGGCGCGCCGCGAAGAAGTCGCATTGGGTCGGGCCTACGGAGTCGAATATCAGGACTATCGCCTGTTAGTGCGGCGCTGGTTATAGTGACCCTGAGTGGTGACTTTCGTGGTAATTCAAATCCGTTACAAAAAGCAGAATCCTGCAGGGTATGAATGAATACCGTCGTAATCTCCCTTGCTCAGCTTGACACCATTTGCCCGGGCTATTGCATAGACCATACTCGCGTGAAACAGAAAGTTTGGAATAATATAATGGTATATGAACTCGGGCTCCGGAAGGTCTACTTCAGAGAAGCCGGCTTTATCCCTCAAGTGTCTGGTAGCGTCGAGCTGTTGAGCTTCTGGAAGATCGTCCAGGTAATTTGCCGTTTCCGTTATCTGGGCTTGAACAGCCGCTTTGCCTGATTCCTCCTTGGTGAAGGAGGCGACTTTCCTGTTTATCAGCGGACAATACCCTCGAAGTATAAAGTTGGCCGCGATTTTGGCGTTCGTCTCCAGATTGAACATGTCGTCAGCGAGTGACGATGTGAACGTTTCCGGAGGGATCTTGGCGACTATTGTATCCAGTTGGGACAAATAGCGTTGAAACATCTTCTTGATACTATGGTTCATTGGGGTTCCTGTCGTGAATGTTGTTGGTTTCTTGGGGTGTACAGGTATTGAGCGGCTTTCTCGCTCATTCGACGGTAGTCGTGCCCCACTCCTGGTACATGGATTTTTTGCCACGTAAAGTCGGCGTCTATATCCTCGGCAATGGCTTTTGATTCGCGGTAAAAATACTGGCCGCGCGAGAAACGGTGCAACCCTTGCACGTCGAGTTTATCGTTCCGGGCAAGGTGGCCCCGGGTCTCATCGGCGTTGTCCAGCTCGCCGAGAAATACCACCAGATTTCTCGAGAACGCTATACGGTGCGCCTTTTCCGATAAGGGACTCCCTTTTAAACCAAAGGGAAACTTGACGTCGAAGTCCGGTAGTGTGTACCACCCGGAGTTGGCGGCAATTAACCGATCCGCATGGACGCTGGTACCAAACAGGGCGAACCGGTGGATTATTTGGCCACCTGCGGAGTGCCCGAACATATCGTAGCGGTCCGCATCGATTCCGAACCTTTTGCGGGCATCCAGGAAAATACCGTCAAAATCCTTGAATAGCCACTGCTGTGGGTCCTGGGTGATCTCGTAGCTCGCGAACCCGGTCCTGGTTTCATTGATGGTCACATTGGTAAGCATTCCCGCGATATTGTAGTTCCAGAACTCCGGGTACCGTTCCTCTGCGTAGTGTGGAGAGATGACCAGCACTCCGTATTTCTCGGATGCAGCTTTCCAGGCATCCCGGTAGTCCCATGCATTGCGTCCGGCTCCGGGCAACACCAGGAGTACCGGTGAGGAGGGCGCAAAAGAGTCGGGCTGGTGGTAGTAAACCTTGAGTCGGGTTTGCTGCTGGCCAGCGCCAGATGAGTAGGTGTAGTGACCTGAACCATTGGTTACCCGCTGTTCGTTGGCATCTGTGGGGAGTGCCAATAGCCATGTCAGGATTATCAGTATACGCATTGTACCGTTGCTCCTTATTGACCGGGTGTGCGGCGCGGCCTGAGGTCCGAGATGATCTGTTGTGCTATCTGCCACTGCCCGGCTTGCCTGACCAGGACAAAGTTCAGGGACACCCGGCGCTGATCTCCGTCGACCGCAGATCCGGGCGAGCTGTGCAACTGACTGTTGATAACAACAACCTCCCCCAAATAGTGCCTGGATACCGGACGATAGGAGGCCATGGCCTCTTGCCACTGTGCAGGAGAAAAGCCGGGGAAAAGAACGGTCTCCAGAAACACCTGGAGATTGTCCCGTCCACGAAACGTGCGGCCAAACGCATTGATCCACTCCACATCCCGCGTATGTAAACTGGCTACGGTGGCTGCGTCTTGATTGCGCCATGCTTTTCGAAATTCGAGGATAAATGCGTCAACCTCTTGCGTCTGCTCTTGCGAGTCGGGAATGCCGTAGTCGCGATAGTCCGGTACAGGGTAAAAGCTTTGGGCCGACGACAGCGATGCCAGCAGCAGTAAAAACGTGGTTATCAGAAGTAATTTCATTGTCGATCTCCATGCGTCAACAGTATGTGTGGGCTCTCAGGCACGGGAGTAACTATCTGTTTTACATGGGAAAAAGTCTTGCCGATTTCAAAAACTTATGGCTGATTGTGAAATTGGGCCCGGTATTGCGTCGGCGTCAGCCCGGTGCTGCGCTTGAACGCGCGATTGAATGGTCCGATAGAGCCGTACCCCAGATCAAGGGCGATATTCATTATGGGAGTGGAGGCGTGTTGGGGCGACGCGAGCCATTGACGAGCCTTCTGAATTCGTAGCTGATTGAGGAAACCACTGAAGTTCTGAAAGCCGAGTTGGCGGTTGATCAGGCGGCGTAGCCGGTGCTCTTTATCGCCTAGTTGGGAGGCCATGGACGCTATATCTAACTCAGGCTGCATGTAGTCGCCTCGCTCAATAAAGTCGTCCAGGGCGCGCTTCAGGTTAACGTACTCGTGAGGAAGCGCCGTTTGAGAACGTGTGTCGAAGCCGCTATCTGGTTCCGGGATCACCGACCCCTTATTGGTACGAAGCAGGTACACGCTAAACCACGTAACACTGGCAAAGACCAGGGTGGCGTTTGCCAGGCTGAGTGTCGCCGACTGCAGCTGTCGACCCAGCCAAAGCTGGTCGATGGCCAACATTACACCATACGCCGCCAAAGCACCGCTGAGCATCAGCCGCAGACGGCGGCGTTTGTCCACCAGGTCATCAGACAGTCCCGTTAGGGCCGTGTATATGATGTGCGCGAGTATCAGAATGGAAAGGCCATGGTTGATTTGGTGATAGATGCCATCACCACCTCTGAACCCAAAAAAGTAAAGGTGCCAGGCGATCCACACAATGACAAACGGGCGGACCCAAATGGGGGTATGACGAACGGAGAACCCCTCCTGGAAAAAATACATGGCGGCCAACCAGAGCGCATAGGCCCAGGCATCGGTCAGGAGCAGCAGTATGTTGCGGATCATGCCGTAGGCAGCGTCAGGCACTGGCGCTGTAAGCAACAGATAGGCTATGCCGCAGGCTATGGCAGCCAGTAGTAACAGCGTTCCTTCACGAATTGGTTTACGGTTAAGCCCGACGCCAACCAGAAGAACCAACTGTCCGATTGTCGCCGCCCTCAATGCGACGTCGAGTAGCGCTAGTGTTGTTAATAGCATGTTAGCCTGGTTTTCTAGAGAGCTTTGGCATAATGCAATTCATGCAATGTAATCCCCGTCAGCCGGGATGAAGACCTTTCTCGGCCCGACTCGATAAAGCCAAGTTTCTTATACGTCTCCTGAGCTGGTGTGTTGCCCTTGATACACCAGAGCTCAATGCTATTGAACCCTGAGCGGGACGAAAAAGCGATTGCCCGTTCTACAAGGCTGGTTCCGATGCCCATTCTCCAATGTTCAGGTAGAACATTCACGGCCCAGAGCTCTATTGTTTTAGGCGCCGCATCATGGCGAGGTTTTCCGACGATGGAAAACGCTACGACTTTTCCTTGCTCTTCCGCTACGGATAGGGTGAAGTCAGAATTCTGATTGGCAAGCCGCGCTCTAAGTTCAGATAGCTTGCTGGCGGCGTTCAGTGATTTGAGAAACTCCTTTGGCATAAACGGCTGATAGGCCGCTCTCCAAGCAGCGACCCTTATCCGGCCAATTGCTTCCGCGTCTTTTGGTTCTGCTTCCCGGAAATTCATGCAATTCTACTCAGACGTATAAAGCGTTGGGGCTACTTCCTTGTTGTTAGCGGGCTTGACGATTGCCACGGCGAGTCCAAATGGCCCCAAGTGCAACACCAAGCGCAGCACCAAAACCTATGGCTTGTGCCATGTTTCCTGTGGCGGCGCCAAATCCTGCTCCAACAGCTATTCCTGTGGCGATCCCCATTCCCATTTTGTTTCTAAAGCACACTTTGGAAAACTTGTCCATTTTGTCTCTCCCTGTTACGCGTGAGGCACTTTTTGGCGCCTTCGTAGATGTGTGAGTGAACTGCTAGCGTCAAACGCAGCGGCGAAGGCTTGCGAAGGGACGGCGACCGCAGGCAATGCAACTCTTTGTCCGGTCAAAGTTCATGGCTGATAACCCGCATCAGGCCATAGCTCATTAATTTCCTTTGCTTGAAGGTCGGCATTAAACAGCTCCCACACAATGCCATTTACATCCACATCCTGCGTGAACTGTTCTGAAGATGAGTCTTCCCAGCCAAGGTGACGCAAAGAGCCCGGATCTGCGTTAGCATCTTGGCGCACAGACAGGTTCAGAGTGGCTGTTCGCCACAACGCGTACTCGCCAGGGACGACCAAACTCGGCTCTGCATTCAGTCGTTGGCTGTAATCCGCAACGGTTTCATCGATCTTGTCAGTTGATATGGCTATATGAAGTTTTTTCACAGTATTCCCTTGACCTTTGACACTATTATTAAACGGAAACTATCCGTCTTCCGCATCTGGGTGCTTTTATACCATGCCCGGAAAGCTCCGTCACTCAACGCTTAGAACGCATTGCTATAACGAGGCTGTGATCCTGCACCGCTCTCACGGACACTTTGCGTGTGAAAGTGGTGCAGGTTCGGAGCGTCCCACCACCGCTCGCGGCGGTCTAGTGGTGCGCTTGGTTATGGTGGTCATAAATCGGATCCATGGAGTCCGATAGACTATAAATTTGCATTAAGCGTCCACTCGGTGAAAATACAAAGTATGTCGTACCTACAGACAGCGTTTCGTTTGGTCTGGGGGCGTAATAATATTCTCCGTCGGTTTGCACTTCATAGCCAGCTGAACGAAGTGCCGCCGCTGCCTCCTCCATTGCAAGGTCTTTTGGAATGACGCTGGTGATGGTTTTCAGTTCGTTCTTTAACCTTGGCACCATTGAGTTAGTTTCTTGCAGCGAGGAAACGTAAATAAAAAGCGCAATATTGGCTAGAAGCGATACTGCTAATACCCCAGCTAGAACTGACCGAAAACTGATCATGCACTAGTACCCATAGCGCTCGCCATAAACGGCTGAGTGAAGCGAGGTCCAGCGACCGAGGGGAGCGTATTTGATGGCTTGGTTATGCATTTTCTATAAGCTGCCTTCAACTTTATTGAGTATTGAATCTCGATGGATAATACCCAATTGAAAGCGACTGTCATTAGCATTTAAAGTGTTGTCACCTAGAAGAAAGTACTCTCCTTCTTTCGTTCTATATAGGTTGTCAGAATAGTTTTCATTGTTTGTGATAGCTGACGCAGGCCAGTAATATACGCCAGCTTGGACAAGCTCCATCGGTATTTTTATCATTTCATCGTTGATGTGGATCCCCTCTTTTTCAAGCCTTATTGTTTCGTTAGGAAGACCGATAATTCTAAAAACTAACAAATTGAAATCTTGAGGATTTTTCAATGCAACTAAGTCCCAACGCTTAGGATCGTAGCTGAACGAAGAAAGGATGCCTACTTCAATTTTTTGGCCGTCTTTTATCGTTGGCTCCATTGATGATCCGGTTTGAACGAATTCTCGTCCGGATGCAGACGCACTGAACAATGTGACGATCATCAAAAGTAACGTTTTTCTCATTACCATTCCTTTGACTGCATAACGCCCGGCTCACCAGCGCCCAAACCGGAGAGGTTTTTGTGGTAAAGTGTAGCGCAGAGAAACCCACAAAAGCCGCGTAGGTTTGGGCGTCTGCGTGGAGCCGTTTGTTACATGTTTTCTTGGAAGTGAAAGTTGTTTAGTGCGTTTCCGCAGTTAACAATTTGGTTCTTTGCTTCCAACACTAACCTTAAAAGCTCATCAGACCACATTTTTGGATATTTCTCGTCATTATAAGAAAATCCCTTGAACTGAATTCCTGCTCTATTTTCTTCAAAGTCGATAGTAGACGACTGTTCTATTGAGAACCGGTGTTTAGTGACATTAGAAAATGCTCTAACGTACTTAAAACTATAACTATCCAAAAGTTCATTTAATGTAGTTTTAAGATCTGAATCCGGAAGGCATTTTGCAACTCGAGATATTTCGCACTGCTTTTCAGTTAGCTCATCCTCTAAAAGCATTGCTCTAATAAGCTGAGCGAAAATGTCATACATTGATCTTACAGTGAGAATTAATGCTATCGAGTTAGCTTGGTTTGTTAACTTAGCTACTTCATACTCGACCCCGTCCTCAGAATCACTAAACATGACTTTGAATTGTTCTGGATCGGAAGCCTCACCATTTTTATGAAAGTCTTTCATGGCATCCCTTGCCTGCTCCAGGTGGTAGTGAAATATAGCAACACTTCTACCGACGGAATTTATTAGATCAATTTTCGACCTATTTTTGTTGTTAATTCTTCCGAATGATTCCCGGAGTTCTTTTAAGCTCCAAGTGGCCAACTCACTCTCCTTTCATGTAACAATATTATTAGACGGAAAGTTTCCGGGTTTAAACCCGGAAACTTTCCGTCTATCACATTTGGCTACTTTTATAACATGCCCGGAAAGCCCCGTCACTCCGCGCTTAGAACGCATCGCTATAACGAAGCTGGCATAAAATACGAAAATCTTCCGCGTGTGGGAGGTTATACGGAAATGTCGCTAGGCCCACTGGATTCTGAGGGCCTGAAGGGGGCTGTGCGGTATCAATCAGATCCCAAGTACCGCTTGCGCTTATTCGCTTTCATCTTGCTCAAATCCGCGAGGAATAGGCCATCCAGGCACTCCCCAAAATCCGAATCGACGCTGAAGGCGAGCAGGTGGTAGCCGCCCTCCTCGAACAGGGCGGGGTAGTGCTTGAACAGCACTGGTAGGGGATGTCCGGCGGTTTTGAAGCTGGTGTTCAGGTGCTCGTAGGCGGCGTCGCGGTCCATGGGGACGAACAGGCGGTTGAGGGCCATGCGGCTTTGCGGGTCGATCAGGTGCGGGTGGCGGGCGCTGGCGAGGGCGGCGGGCATGGCGTAGTAGCGCTGGTGGTAGGCCACCAGGGCGTCGCGCAGGGGTTTGGGGTAGTCGGCGCTCAGGCTGACCGGTCCGATCAGGTAGCGGATGTTCGGATGGTGACGCAGGTAGGCGCCCAGGCCCTGCCAGAGGTAGTCAAGGCTGGCTTTGCCCCAGTAGTCCGGGTTGACGAAGCTGCGGCCCAGTTCCAACGCCTGTTCCAGGTAGGGCCTTAGCGCCGGCCGCAGATGGAACAGCTCCGCGGTGTAGAGTCCTTCCAGTCCGGCTTTCGCCATCAACTCGCCGGTCACGCCAATGCGATAGGCGCCGGCGATAGCGAGGCGGTTCGGGTCCCAAAGGACGAGGTGTTGATAGCTCTGGTCGTGGCGGTCCAGATCGCGGCGCCGGCCGGTGCCTTCGCCCACTTTGCGAAAGGCAATTTCCCTCAGGCGGCCCAGTTCACGCATGACCGTAGGGTGTTGGTCCCACTGGCAGAGCACAATGGTCTGTCCGTCCCGGGTGTGGCCGAGTTTTTCGGCGCTGGACAGTTCCTGTTGCAGTTGCAGTGGGTGCTCCGGGTGGGCGATGGTCTTTTCGGTGACAAACAGGGTTTTCTTGCCCCGGCCGAGTTTGTACAGGTGTTTTTTGAGGCGTTGAATCAGTGGCTTGTCCGCAAGGTTTTTGGCTTCCAGGGCGTGGGCGGGAATGGGCTCGCCCACCCGGAAGCGGATTTCCGCGGAGCGTTTGTTGAACATCTCATGGGCCAGCAGGGCGGTAGCCAGGGGTTTGAACACGGCGGACGCGCTGTAAAACAGCCAGGAATTTTTTGCCTGAATGTGGACCGGCAACAGGGGCGCGTCGCTCTTGCGGGCGAAGTGCAGAAACCCGGAGCGCCAGGCGCCGTCGCGAATGCCGGTGGGGCGTGCGCGGGAGACTTCTCCTGCGGGAAAGATGATCACCGCCTGGTCCTGCTCCAGGGCCTGGCGAATGCGCTTGTAGCTCTGGCGATAGGCGCCGCCGGTCATATTGTCCAGCGGCAGCAGCAGTTCGCGCAGCGGTTCAAAGGCGCTTAGCAGGTCGTTGGCGACGATTTTGACATCGGGGCGCACCCGGCTGACCAGATGGATCAGGGCCAGTCCGTCCAGCGAGCCGATGGGGTGGTTGGCGATGATCACCACTCGCCCCTGGGCGGGGATATTGTTCTGCTCGCGCTGGGGCACGCTGTAGGTAAAGTTGAAGTAATCGAAGATCCGCTCTATGAAGTCCAGGCCCCGGGCGCCCCGGTGCTCCTCCAGAAACTGGTTGATGGCGCGCTCGTGGACCAGTTTGCGCAGCAGGCCCAGAGTGGGTTTGCGCAACATGGGGGCGCTGCGGGCGAAGCGCGGGAATTTGTGGTTGAGGGATTCTTCGATATTGAGCATGAACGGCTGACCTCGGTGGACTCTTCCGCCGAGGCTAGGGCCGAACTGTGACGCTCCGGTGACGGAGCGATGAAGGATTAATGACCGTCAGGGTCGGCGCCGATCAGCCGCTGTAGCTGCGCCTGCTGCTTGTCGAGCAATTGCCGGTAGGGCGCTTTGACCCCGATCAACACGCCGGTATCGGCGTCCAGCTCGAGGTGCTGGTGCAGCTCGTCGTCAATCAGTTCCGGCGCGATCTCGATGCCGCTGGCGCCGGGCGTTGCGGCGCTCTGCTGATCCTGGAACGCGGCGGTCAGGTCGCGGTGGTGTAGTGGGTGAATGCGCGCGGCGAGTTTCAGTTTCGGGCCCGGGTTCAGATGGGATAGCTCCCCCAGCAACTGGGCGCTACACAGAGCGCGGAACGCGCAGTCGCTGTCGCTTTCGCCGAAGAAATCGATCAGCAGGGTATCGCCCGACAGGGCGACCTGCTTGCCGCTGTACAGCGACAGGATGTTGCGCAGTTGTTGCTCGAACTGGCTCAGTTGCTGGGCGAAGCTTTCCTCGTTCAGTTGCCGACTGAGGGTCTCCATATTCAGCAGTCTCAGTCGCAGACGCAATTGGGCCGGCGGCGGGGTATCGGCCTTGTCGTCATCGTCATCGGCCGATTCGTCCGACGGGACCTGGGAGCTTTGCACATCGGGCGTTGACTGGCCCTGAACGATCACCGGTGGCCGGCGCAGCGCCGGCAGCCAGGGCAGTGCGGCGGCCGCCAGGACCAGCAGGCTCCACAGGAGCAGAAACTGTCGGTCGGCGCCGCTCAGGGCCGGTGGAATCATCGCTACCTGCAGGTGCCCGGCGATGTTGTCGGCCAGGGCGATGGTGGCGGTGTAGCGGCGGAACTGACCGGGCTCGGCCTCGCCGGGAGGGAAGCCGCTCTGTACCAGGAGGTGGTTTTCCACATCGTGGATGGTGGCCCCGATCACCTGCGGGTGGCGGGTCAGCTCCTGAAGGACCACCTGCAGGCTGATCATGTCCTGGCTCAGGGTGGCGTCCACGGCGCGCTGGGCGGTGCTGCGGGCCAGGGTCTGGCCGAAGCTGTCCAGTTGCTGACTCTGGGTGTGCAGGCTCGCCCGGGCGTGTAACCCGGCGGCTAACAGGCCGAGCAGCACAATCAGGGCGGTGCCGGCAATCGGTTGCCAGTGGGACTTGAGTCGAGCGTAGAGGGCCATGCAGATCCTTGAGTGTGGGTGCCCGGGCGGGGCACCCGTTTCAAAGTCGCCTATTTTACGGGCGTTGTTCCTGTGGATGCCAGCGCGTTGGCCCGGGGATTTGATAAAGACCACAGAAACACCAACACATGGCATCTGTCCCCGGGGAACCGGTATAATTGCCGCCCGTTCCATTCCTTATTGCCAATCAAGTGAGTCCGCGTGAAAGACATCGTACTGATCAACGTTTTCGGGGATGACAAACCCGGGGTGACCTCCTCGCTCGCGGCCGAGCTGTCCGGCTTCGGCGCCAGCATTCTGGATATCGGCCAGGCGGTGATTCACGATGATCTGGCGCTCGGCATGCTGGTGGCGCTAGAGCCCGGCCGGGCCACGGCCGAGACGTTGCAGAGCGCCATTCGCACCCGCGCCGACGATCTGGGGGTGCGGGTACGCTTTGAGAATATCGATCACCAACGCTATCAGGAGTGGGTGGAGCAACAGGGCAAGCCGCGGCATATTGTGACCCTGCTGTCCCGTCAGGTAATGGCCGAGCAGATTGCCGAGCTGACGGCGGTGACCGTGCGCCACGGGCTCAATATTGACCACATCAACCGCCTGTCCGGCCGGGTACCCCTGGATGCGCTGGATACTCACAGCAGTGCCTGTGTGGAATTTTCGGTGCGCGGTGCGCCGGCGGACACTCAGGCACTGCGGGCGGATCTGATGGAGTTGTCCACCCGCCTGGAAGTGGATATTGCGTTTCAGAAGGATACTCCCTACCGGCGCAATCGCCGCCTGGTGTGTTTCGACATGGACTCCACCCTGATTGAGGCGGAGGTGATCGATGAGCTCGCCAAAGCCGCCGGCGTGGGTGATGAGGTGATTGCCATTACCGAAGCGGCCATGCGCGGGGAGCTGGACTTTCAGCAGAGTTTCGCCAAGCGCCTGAGCCTGCTCAAAGGGTTGGATGAGTCGGTGCTTGAGGGTATTGCTCGCAACCTGCGCCTGACCGAAGGGGCGGAGAAGTTGATCGCCACGTTGAAAAAGCTGGGTTACAAAACCGCGATTCTCTCGGGAGGCTTTGAGTACTTTGGCCGCTTTCTGCAGCAGCGTCTGGGTGTGGATTATGTCTACGCCAACGAGCTGGAGATTGTCGACGGCAAGGTGACCGGACAGGTATCGGGCACGGTGGTGGATGGCGCGCGCAAGGCGCAGTTACTCAAGCAGTTGGCGGAGCGCGAGGGCATTACCCCCGAGCAGGTAATTGCCGTGGGTGATGGCGCCAATGATCTGCCCATGTTGAACGCCGCCGGATTGGGCATCGCGTTTCGGGCCAAGCCGTTGGTGAAGGCCTCGGCGGAGCATGCGATTTCGACCTTGGGGTTGGATGCGATTTTGTATTTGTTGGGTTTTCGCGATCGGGAGCATGGGGATTTGTCATAGGTCGGTCACGGCGGATGCGCCTTCGGCTTATCCGCCCTACGGCCGAGCGCAGCGGTTTAGATCCGCATCCGCCGTTACCGCTACCCGAATCAACTCTCCATATTGAAATCGTAATCCATCGACTTGCTCGGCTCCTGCAGGTAATAGCCCTGAATGTAATGCACCCCGGCCTGCCACAGGGTCGCCAACACACTGGCGTTTTCCACAAAGGGCACCACCGTGGTCACGTCTTCCTCGTGCAATTTCTTGATCATCTCCACCAGGGTGTCCGGACTTTCATTGTTGTTCTGGATGTCCTGGGTGAACGAGCCGTCCACCTTCACAAAGCCCAGCGGCACGTGTTTGAAGACGTTGTAGGGGTTGAGTGAGCAGCCAAACCCACTGATGCTCAGGCAGCTGTTGAATTTCTCCAAGTGCTTGGCGAACGCCTTGGCCGCGGTCAAGTGATTGGTGATATCCACCTCGCTGGCCTGGAAGACAATGGCATCGGTAGGCAGTTTCGCGGCCTTGAAGGCGACCCGCAGCCAGGGCGGCAGACTGTCATCGCACAGAGACTGGCCGCTCAGGTTGATGATCAGTTTGGTGTGGTTGCCCTTGTTGCGATGCTGGGACAGCATCTTGATCGACTCCAGAATCACCCAGCGATCGATCTTGTGAATCACGTTCATCTTCGCAGCGGCGTCGAGGAACTCCGTGGGGGAAACCTCCTCATCGTCGGCGTTGAGCAGGCGCAGCAACACCTCGTAGTATTCGTCGTCCGAGCCCCGCAGGTTGATGATCGGCTGGAACAGGAGGCGAAACCGGTCGTTGTCCAGAGCGTGCTGCACCTCGGTCATCACATCCCGCTCTTTGCGTTCATCGGCGGTCATTTCCGGCTCGTACAGGCGCGCGGCGTTGCCCTGGTTTTCCGTGCGGACTTTTTCCATCGCACTGACCGCCTGCTCAATCACCGACTCGGCGCTGGAGCTGGTGTCGTTGATCAGGGAGACGCCGATGCTGGCGGTCAACTGAATGGTCTTGCCGTCCACATCGACGATGTGGTCCTCGATGGCCTTGCAGACTTTCTCCGCCCGCATGACCGCGGCGTCGGGTTTGATGTTGGGCGCGAGCATAATAAAGGCGCTGTCACCAAAACGGGCCAGCAGGTCATTCTCCTGGGCATGCTCGCGCAGCAGCGCGGCGATGTCACTCAGCGCCATGTCGGCACCGGCGACACCGAAGGCGGCCTGGACCTGCTCGGCGTAGTGGTCGATATCAATATAGATCAGGCTGGCTTCTGCCGGCTGCTTGCCCGCCTCGCTGGTGAGCATCTTTTCCAGGCGATCCACCAGGTACTGGCGGTTGTACAGTCCGGTGGCCAGGTCCTGCCACTTGATCTGGGCGATCTGCGCTTCCAGCTCCTCGCTGGTCTCGGCGACGCCGGCGCGGGCCAGAAACTGGATGCAAGGCTCTTCATCATAGGTAGCCCGGGAGACTTCCAGGCTGATATGGGTGGCCTCGCCGTTGTGCTTGACCCCTTCGAATTCGACCTTGGTGGTCTCGGCGTCATCGCCCTTGAGGGTGAAGTTTTTCAGGAACTGCTTGAGCTGTTTGTGATCCTTCTCGGCCACCATGTCCATGATCGGCAGGCAGTCGATATCATCGCGATCCTCATAGCCGAACAGCTCGGCGAAGGATTCGTTGGCGTAGAGGTACAGGCCGTCCTGGACGTAGGCGATGGCATCCCGGGAGCTATCGAGCAGGGCCTGGCTGCGGCGCTCGGCCTCGCGGAAACGGCGGTCGGCGATGCGCCGTTGCTGGCGCTGCTCCCGGTTGTCCATTTCGCGCTGGATGACCAGCAGCAGGTGTTGGTCTTCGTCCAGGCGCACCACATCGGCCGCGCCGAGCTTCATCCCCTCGACCACGGCCGCGCTGCTTTCATCGTCGGTTTGCAGAACGACGGCGACATCGCGGTTCAGGCGCCGGATCTGCCGGATGGCGGCCTCGGGAGTGACATTGGTGGTCTTGTCATGACCGATGAGCAGGTCCCAGGTCTGCTCTTGTAGCAGCTTTCCCAGGCGTTCCTCACTGTCGACGTGCTGGGCGCGACTGGAGCGACCGGCGTTGTGGAGCATGCTGGTCAACCGCTCGGCCTCTGAGCGGGAGTCGTTCAAAATCAGCAGGCGGATTGTCTCGTTGGGATCCATAAAAGGTTACTGCACTCTCTTGCAAGCCTGACCCGTGTCTGTGAGGCCGCTCGGTCGATGAATGCTTCCGTGCGTCGGACAGGGGTTGTCATCCCTTTAATCCTGTTCGTTTCGGCTATATTAACTGATTGACAAATACCCTCAATACTAATGTTGATACATCCGCCAACAACCGTTCATTGATGGCGATATTTGTGAATCAGCCTTCTGTTCTCGGGGTGACGACGCTATAAATCGTCGCTTTCACCCGCATCGCTCTGGCCGGGCATCAGCTCACGAAATTCGAATTGGCTTATGGCGCCGGTGGAAAAACGGCGCCGGGTGAGTTGTACGGTGGTCTGGGTTCTATGGTTGTCTTCCTGTTGACCACTGTTGCGCCGGTATAGGCGCACCTTACTGTATTCGTGAAAGGTCACGGCGTTGGTGATCAGGGTGGCCGGCTGGTTAATGGCCTTCAGGGGCGGAATTTCCAGAGCGCGCAGGAATTCCGAGAAACCGCCGGTCTTGTAGATCACCGCCGCGCCGAGTGGCGTCGCCTGTGGGGCGAGTGTCTGAACGCCAATCAGGGTGGACTCCCGGGACTGCTGCACCCAGCGTACCACCCCGATGCTCCATTTAAGTCGGCCCACTTCCTGAAGGCCCAGCAGCTCACCGGCTTTCAACTGTGTGGGTACCTGTTCGCGCCATTCCAGGCAGTAACCGCCCAGACTGACGTCCACGATAGGTACCTGAAAGGTGGGGTGCTCGCCCCGATAGTCCTGCTGCTGGCGCTGACGAATATTGTTCTCAATGTTGAAGGTGGCCAGGTGGTCGCCGGCCAGTTTGCCGCCGCCGGCATCGAACGCGGAGCCCCAGGGGTCCGGCTCGGCGGTGGCGGCGGTAGGCAGGCGCCCACCAAACAGACCGTTTTCCTCCCGGTGTACATGGGTGGCCTGGTTCATGAACAGCTTGAAGGGTTGTCCTCCGGCCATCTGGAAGTGCACGTTGGACAGGCCGATGGTGACATTCATCTGCCCGCCGCTGGCGCGCCGCTCAAAGCTGCGCTGGGCGAGCAGGTGCCAGGAGTGGCTCAGGTGCTCGTTGAGCGAGAGCGTCAGCCCCAGGTTGTCCCGGCCACCGCCCGGGCGAGTGCCGAGTGATGCCCGGGCCTCTTCCAGCGCGGTGACCACCGGTCCGGTATCCAACTCCCGGATGGCCCCGCCGGGGGCTTCGGGCAGACGGGACTTATATAAGGGCGCACTGTCGCTGTCGAGCACCACCGCAAACAGGTTGTCTTCCTGCGCGGGATCGTAGGCCACCATATGCGCCAGTGGGGCCAGTTGCTCCAGGGCGTCGTAGGTGTTGCTGACTTCGGTCTGC
Source organism: Marinimicrobium koreense (assembly GCF_003762925.1). Lineage (NCBI taxonomy): Bacteria > Pseudomonadati > Pseudomonadota > Gammaproteobacteria > Cellvibrionales > Cellvibrionaceae > Marinimicrobium > Marinimicrobium koreense. The sequence continues at coordinate 2,189,980 of NZ_RJUK01000001.1, read as the reverse complement.
CGCAGTTGGTTAGGACGGGCGCTGGCGAGCAGCAGCAGACGCTGGTAGCAGCGCTCGATGGTGTTGGTCTGCTGATGGCCGGGCAGAGGTTCGGTCACCGCTTGGCGGTGGACCTGCCACTGCTCGGCCAATTGGTACAGGGTATGAATTTCCAGCCACAGTCGGCTGGGAACCGGGGTGTACAGTTGGTAGCTGCGCAGTAGCAGCAGACCCAGGCCAGTCATGGCCCGGTGCAGCGCCAGTGCGCGCTGGTTCTGCAAGGCCTCGGCATCCCCTTTGGTGGCTTGCCCGAGCTCGCGCACCGTCACCAGATAGGCGTTGCTCATGTGCTTTTGCAGGGCCTGGGCGACGGTGGCGGTTTTGCGGGCGGTTTCGGGCAGAATCAGGGGTTGATTGAGAAACTGCGGGGTCAGCCCCTGAATGGCCTGTTGCACGGCGGGGCGCAGTGCCTCAAGCATGTCCAGGCGTACCTGGGGGGTGGTTTTGAGCCGGCCGATTTCAGGCAGTGCTTTATACAGCAGGCTGCTCACGAAGCTGATGCGGGTCATGGGCAAGGCGCGCACCCAGTCGGCGACTTTGGCGGCCTTGGGGGCACAAAACGACAGTGTGTCCAGGTCCTGGGGCGGGACTTTGAAACGGTTCAGCAGCTCGTTCGGCGGCATGTCGGCGGTCATTCACTATCCTGTCTGAGGCGGCCGCCGCGGCACTGGGGGGCGGCGGTCCGGCTTGAGTTGTCCTGACTATAGCAGATCGCTCCGTCGGTAGCAGATCGGGCAGTTCAGGCTATGGGGGTCTTGTTCGGCTCCCCGGCGATTTCCCGCACCAGCCGGGGTACCAGGTAGCCGGGCAGTCGGGCGCGCAGGTGGTCCATCAGAGCACGTGCTTCAGCCTCCGGAACGTCAAAGTGGTGGGCACCGGCGACCGGATCGAGCAGGTGCAGGTAATAGGGCAGGACGCCCCGGTCGAACAGCCCTTCGCTCAACGCGGCCAGCGTGGACGCCTGATCATTGATGCCGCGCAGCAGCACCGCCTGGTTGAGTAGGGTGATGCCCGCCCGGCGCAGCCGGCCCAGTGCGGCCCCCACGCTGTCGTCAAGCTCCCGGGGGTGGTTGCTGTGAATCACCAGCGTGGTCTGCAGGCCATGGCCGGTGAGCCAGTCCAGACAGTCATCGTCAATCCGGTTGGGCAGCACGATTGGCAGGCGGGAGTGGACCCGCAGGCGTTTGACGTGGGGGATGGCCGCCACCCGCTCGGTCAGCCAAGCCAGTTGCCGGTCCGGGGCGTTGAGGGGGTCGCCGCCGCTGTAGATTACTTCGGTGATGCTCGGGTCGGCGGCAATGTAATCCAGCGCCTCCTGCCAGCGGGCCCGGCCGGGGTTGTTGTCGGCGTAGGGGAAGTGGCGACGAAAGCAGTAGCGGCAGTTGATCGCGCAGCCGCCGGAGACGATCAGCAGCACCCGCCCGTGGTATTTGTGAATCAGCCCGGGATGGGGGTTGGCGTCGGCTTCGCCCAGCGGGTCCTGGCTGTAGCCCGGGGCCGCTTGAAGCTCCTCGCCCAGAGGCAGCACCTGGCGCAGCAGTGGGTCGTCCGGGTCACCTTTGCGCATTCGCTCGACAAAAGCGCGGGGCACCCGCAAGGCGAAATCCTGGCTGGCGGCGAGGGCCGCCGGCAACTGGGCCGGGTCCAGCTCCAGCAGGGTGATCAACTCCTTAGGCGAGCGAATCAGGTCTGCGAGCTCGTTTTGCCAGCGGGGGGTACTTTTGCCGGCAGGGGCCTGCCAAGTGGCAGCGGTTCGATGTATCATGTGCGCCTTTTAATCCAGAGAAGCGAGAGGGCGTAATGGCCACCTATTCTATCAACGATTTCCGCGTCGGTCTGAAAGTCATGCTCGATGGCGATCCCTGTAACATTGTCGAGAACGAGCTGGTCAAGCCGGGCAAGGGTCAGGCCTTTAACCGGGTCAAGCTGCGCAACCTGAAAACCGGGCGCGTGTGGGAGCGTACCTTCCGTGGCAGCGAGAACCTCGAAGGCGCTGATGTGACTGACCTGGATATGGAATACCTGTACAACGACGGTGAGTTCTGGCACTTCATGGAGCCGACCACCTTTGAGCAACACCAGGCGGACAAGAGCGCCGTGGGCGATTCGGCCAAGTGGCTCAAAGAGCAGGACAAGTGCGTGATTACCCTGTTCAACGGCGCGCCGCTGGCGGTGACCCCGCCCAACCACGTGGAGCTGGAAGTGACCGAAACCGATCCGGGCCTGAAGGGCGACACCGCCCAGGGCGGCACCAAGCCGGCCACCCTGAGCACCGGCGCCGTGGTGAAGGTACCGCTGTTCATGAACGTGGGCGATGTGGTCCGTGTGGACACCCGCACCGGCGAATACCTGGGGCGTGCGTCCAAAGACTGATGCCCGCCTTCACCACCCGACATCGGTCGGGTGGTGCTTTCCTTTCTCCTCCCTGATGTTCCGCCCATGACTGATTGGCAACCTTCCGCCTCACTGGAGCTTGTGCATCTGCGTGCGAGTGTGTACCAGCGTATCCGGCAATTTTTTGCCGAGCGCGAGGTGCTGGAAATTGAAGCGCCGGTGATGGGCGCCGCGGCGGTGACCGACCCGTTTATCGGCTCGGTCACCGCTCAGTGCGCGGGCCGTACCTATTATCTGCAGACCTCACCGGAATTTGCCATGAAGCGCCTGCTGGCGGCGGGTGCGGGGCCGATCTACGCCCTGGGCAAAGTGTTTCGCAACGGTGAGCGGGGGCGCAAACACAACCCGGAGTTCACTCTGCTTGAGTGGTATCGCACCGGGTGGGATGACCGGGCGCTGATGGGGGAAGTTCAGGCACTCATCGAGTTACTGATGCCAGGCCTGGAAGTGACTTACCTGAGCTATCGCCAGTGGTTTGAGCGGCACCTGCAGATCGATCCGCACACTGCCTCGGTGGCGGAGCTGGCGGCGCTGGCAAAAGCGCGGATCAATATCGAGGCGGAGGACGAGGATCGGGACTTCTGGCTCGACCTGCTGGTGACCCATGAGCTGGAGGCCTCCCTCGGTGACGGCCTGACCTTTGTGTACGACTATCCCGCCAGTCAGGCCGCCCTGGCCCGCCTGGCGACCGACGAGCAAGGGCAGACCGTGGCCCGGCGTTTTGAAGCGTTTATCGGCGGGATGGAGTTGGCCAATGGGTATTGGGAGCTGACCGATGCCGACGAGTTGCGCGGTCGCTTCCTCGCCGACCAGCAAAAGCGCCGTGCCCTGGATTTACCGGTCTACCCCTCGGACGACAAACTGCTCGCCGCCATGGCTGCCGGCCTGCCGGACAGCGCCGGTGTGGCTCTGGGGGTGGATCGGTTGCTGATGTGCTTGAGCGGCGCGTCCCATATTGCCGACGTCCTGGCCTTCGACGTCGATCGTCTGTAACGCAGGGGGCTGTCATCATAGCGTCATACTATGACGACATTAGCTTGTGAACCGGCCGGCACCTGATACGCTTAATAGTAGGTGCCGGTAGTTCCCTGTGGGCTGCACGTTGAGACAAACAAAAGCGCGTGCAGACGGGACGACACCCTCACAACGACAATTCAGTGAGGTAGGCCGTCATGCAGATTATTTACGACGAGTCGATTACCGCCAACGACCAGCCCCTGGTCATGACCCGAGGCGATCACGAACGGGTGGAAATGCATCTACGCCAGGATGAGCAGAGACATTACACGCTGTTTGCCTTTGCCGGGGACCATCGCCGGCCAGCCAGAACCCAGCAGCAGGGCCCCTATCACTGTCTGGATCAGGCCAATGGCGCCCGGCGGGCGATAGCCGCAGCTTTGCGAACTCAGGGTTACCGGGTGAGTGACGATGTTCATCCCGTGTGGTGCCTGGAGGCTCAGCGGTGTATCAATGCCCTGCGGGACGCACACGAGCAGTTTCCGGTCAGCTACAAATTTGATCCCAAGGACGTCTACCTGGATTGGTGAGGCCTATTACTCATTGTCGTCTGGCGTGGTAGACACGCCCAGGCGGGCTGCCTGACGGCGCCAGCGACGTCGGGCCAGTTCCTGCATATCCCGGGTTTTGTCTTTCTCGTCTACGATTTCCAGTCCGAGTAGCGCTTCCAGCACGTCTTCAAGGGTGATGATGCCCACCACCGAACCGTATTCCGTCACTACCAGAATGATGTGCGTCTGCTCGCGCAGAAACTCCTCAAGGGCCTGGGTCAGCGGCATGCTGTCGAGTAGCGCGGGAATGGCACGACGGTGACGCCGCAAGAGCTGATCGCCTTCGCCCCGGGCCTCTGCCAATAGCAGGTCATCCAGCAGCACGATCCCGTTGATATTGTCCGGATCACCGGCATACACCGGAATACGGGAAAAGGGCACCGAGTGGTGACTGGTCAGAAAGTCGTGAATGCTCTGCTCCTCGTCCGCCGAGAACAGAACGGTGCGCGGCGTCATGGCATCCTTGATGGGCGTGTGGCGCAGCAGGAGCAGATTTTTGAGGATACCCGACTCGCGCTCGTCCAAATGGCCCTCCTCTGAGCTGAGATCGGCCATGACCGTCAGCTCGTGCCGATCGAGCCCGGATGACTGACTGCCACCGCGGGTGATCAGGCGGGTAATGAACTCGGACATCTTGATAAACGGGTAGAGGACAATGATCAGGTAGTGCAGGCCGTAGGCCGTCATGGGGGCGAGTGAACGCCAGTAATAGGCGCCCAGTGTTTTGGGGACGATTTCCGACAACACCAGAATCAGCAGAGTCAGTACCGCCGAGAACAGGCCCAGATAGGCGCTACCAAATACGACCGTCGCCTGGGCACCGGCCCCAGCGGCGCCAGCGGTGTGAGCGATGGTGTTAAGGGTCAGAATGGCGGCCAGAGGGCGGTCGATGGTGGCTTTCAGCTCCGCCAACAGCAGGCCGGAGCGCTTACCCTCCTGCTGCTTCAGGCTGGTGTAGGCCGTGGTTACGCTGAGCAGTACCGCTTCGGCCACCGAGCATAGAAACGAGATACCCAGGGCGATCAGAACGTAGACTATCAGCAGTGTCATGGTTTGGCTCAGGTCGGATAATGGCGTGTTGTGCCGGATGATAACAGGCACTCGATGGCCTGCCCATAGGACGTCTATACGGAGCGCGGCGCAGGTTGAGGCTTATGCCAGGGGATATTTCTCGGAGGCCGCGCGGATCTGATTGCCGCCGGCTTCCTTGGCCCGGTACATCGCCTGGTCAGCGGCGCGAATCAGGTCGGCGTCGGTGAGGGCGTCGTGCGGGTATAGCGCAAGGCCAATACTGGTGGCGATGTGCATTGGGATCTGCCGGATCTGAAACGCCTGGGCACAGGCGTGACGGATTTTCTCTGCCACCGTGTGGGCTTCCTCGGGGCCGGTTATGTCGTCCAGCAGGACCACAAACTCGTCGCCGCCCATGCGGGCGACGGTGTCCGCTGCACGCAAATTGACGGTCATGGCCTGGGACACTTGCTTGAGCAACTCGTCACCCAGCTCATGACCATAGTGATCGTTCACCACTTTGAAATCATCCAGATCGATGAACATCAGGGCCAGTTGCGTGCGGTGGCGTTGGGCGCTGCGCAGCGCCTGTTCCAGCCGGTCGGCGAACAGGGCCCGATTGGGCAGGTTGGTGAGAGGGTCGTGCTGCGCCATGTGGCGCATGTGATCTTCAATCTGTTTGCGCTCGGTCACATCGCTGATAAACCCATACCACCGGGTGGTGCCGTCCTCCAGCCGTTCCGGCTGGGCATTCCCTTCAAGCCAGTGCATTCCCTGAACGGGCAGTATCACACGGAACTCGGTATGCCAGGTGGTAAGGTGGCGAGCGGATTGGATAATCGAGGCAAACAGGTCGTTGTAATCTTCCGGGTGTACCCGATCGAAGACAGATTGGATATCCTCGCTGGCCTCTGTGGGTGTGACTTCAAGGTACTCTTCAATACGCCGACTGGAAAAGGGCATACGAAAGCGACCGTCCGGGGCCATTTCGAACTGGTATATGACTCCCGGAGCTTGGGCTGTCAGGTTGTCCAGCAGCTGAATCCGCTCCAACGTCGCCTCACCCTCGGCCCGGGCCTTATACACCTGGCCGATCTGATAGCTGACCACCTGGGCGAGCAGCAGTACCTCGATCAACACCGCCACCATGCCCAGGTGCTCGACCAGAAAGATCGGGTTGCTGGTGCTCTTCATGGAGATGGCCAGTAGCGCCGGCACCGCAAAGGCGGCGTTGGCAAACAGGTACAGTCGGGCCACCTTGCTCCCCTGAAGGCTGCGAGCCACGCCGCAGGTCAGCCCGTACAGCGCAAAAATCGCAACGCCGACCCGACAGAATTCAAGCGACCAGTTGGGCGCGAACAACGCCAGGGGCCAGAAGCTGACCAGCACCCCGATCGCCGTCATGCCCAGCCAGAACAGCGCCGGGTGGGTGTCTCGGCTAATGCGCAACAGGCGCATGACAAACCCGATATAGACGACGTTTGAAAACAGAATGGGGGTGCTGATCAGGTAGAACCAGGTCCAGCCGAACAACTGGCTGTACACCAACAGGGCGGCGCCGTTGTAAAGCAGGTTGCCGAGGATGAACAGGGCGTACAGCAGGTCTGTGCGGGATTGTCGCCACACCGCCATGACGGCGTAATAGAACATCAGGGCGAAAAAAATACCCAGGCCGACCAGGGTCAGGCTTTGGGTCAGAGGAATGCGGCGCTCGTAGTCTTGACGGTCAAACAGGTGGGGCTCTGGCAGGGCCAGGTAGAACGGGCTCTCCATCCGGGTGAGAATCCGGTACTCTCCTGCGGGCAGATTCAGCGATCGGCCGTGGCGCAGGAAGTACTGGTAATCCTGGTCCTGTTGCAGGCCACCGCTGAGCGTCAGGAGCAGGCGGTTGTCGCCGTCGTAGATGCGGTGCACAAACTCATTGAGGGTGGATGAGCTCGCGAAATCCAGTACCAGCTCTGCTGGCTCATCCAGAGTCACTTCCAGTTCGTACCAGAGGACACCGCCGCCGGCGGGTTGGACGGAAACCGTGTTCAGTTGATGGCGGAGTGGTGCGGCTCGTGAGACGTCACTGTCGGGGGGTAAATCGATCCAGCGGCCGGTCTGTTGCAGAGGACTGCGGGGCTCGGCGGCGGCCAGTGGCGTCCATAGCATGAGCAGGCTGAGACAAAGCCCGACAACAAATGACACTCTCAGCAAGCAGACGTCCTCGTGATAATCGGTGGCTCGGATGGGTGGAGGTCGGGACCACTGTAACAAGCATTGGCCAGAATTGGCGCCCTGGCAAATGGATTAGGCATCCGGGCCCATAGGAGAGCGCCTGTGAGCTGCTCGCCTGGATGGCGCATTTTTCATGTCTTGGGGCAAAATAGCAAGGGTTATGAGCCCTGTGCAGAAACTGAACGCCATCGCTGAACCCCTCAGTGGTCGTGGTCTGCGTCAGTTACCCAGCATTCATTCACACCCTTTTGCACAGATTCTGTGGATAGCGCCTGGCCTGTGGATATCTTGTGTGGCGCTGCTCACTTCGCAAGATTACGTTAGAATGGCCCGCTAACTGACCATTTGGAGGTAGCTTTATGGAAACCCTGCCCGAGACTTTACGGGAAAATGTTCGGCTGTTGGGCGAATTACTGGGAGATACAGTTCGCGACCACGAAGGCGACGACCTGTTCCAGAAAATCGAAGACATCCGCCAACTGGGCAAAGCCATCCAACAATCCGAAGAGGAGGACTCCACGCCTCTGGTGGAGCGGCTGGGCGAGCTGAACGATCGGGATATTCTGCCGATTGTGCGCGCCTTCAATCAGTTTCTGAATCTGGCCAACATCGCCGATCAGGAGTATTCCGCCAGTGCCGAAGCGGAGCCCGACGACGGCCTGAAGAGTCTGCTGCTCGAGCTGAAAGACACCTACGGGCAGGAGCGCCTGAGTGAAGTCATCGGCGATCTGAATATCCAGTTGGTGCTCACCGCGCACCCCACGGAAGTGACCCGGCGCACCCTGATCCGCAAATACGACCAGATTGTTCACACCCTGAGCGACCGCCAGCGCGGCAACCTGCTGACCTACGAGCAGGACAAGCACCGCGGCCGGCTGCACCGGCTGGTGGAAGAGATCTGGAGCACCGATGAAATCCGCTCTGAGCGGCCCACAGCGGTGGATGAGGCCAAGTGGGGCTTTGCGGTTATCGAGAACAGCCTGTGGCAGGCGGTGCCGGACTTCATTCGTCACCTGGACCGGCTCTGCTGCCGTCATCTCGACCACTGCCTGCCGGTCGACCTGCAGCCGTTCAGCTTTTACTCCTGGATGGGCGGCGACCGGGACGGCAACCCCAATGTGACCCACCGCGTGACCCGCGAAGTCCTTTTGCTCGGCCGCTGGATGGCCGCGGACCTGTACCTGAAGGATATTCAGAGCCTGAGCAACGATTTGAGCATGCACGAGGCCGGTGCCGAACTGAGTGCCCGCTTCCCGGGCAGTGTCACGCCGTATCGGGATCTGCTCGGTGAGTTGCGCCAGCGTCTGCAGGCCACTCTGGAGTGGACCGAGGCGCGTCTGGAGGGCCGCTCTCCCGAGTGGAACGATGCGGTGATCACCGAGCGCAAAGACCTGCTCGAGCCCCTGCTGATGTGCTTCGAGTCGCTGCGCGAGGTGGGCTTCCCGCACATCGCCAACGGCCCGGTACTGGACAACATCCGCCGGGTGCAGAGCTTTGGTATCAACCTGGTGCCGCTGGATATCCGGCAGGATGGCGAGCGCCACGTGAAGGCGATGGACGAGCTGACCCAGTATCTGGAGCTGGGCAGCTACCTGGAGTGGAGCGAAGAGCAGCGGCAGGAATTTCTGCTCGAGCAGCTCAACAACAAGCGCCCACTGTTGCCGGCGCACTGGCCCATGAGCGAGGAAACCGAAGAGGTGCTGGCCACCTGCAAGGTGATCGCTCAGGAACCCCGGGAGACCCTGTCCCACTACGTGATTTCCATGGCCCAGCAACCGTCGGACGTGATGGTGGTGGCGTTGCTGCTGCGCGAATGCGGCATGACCTGGAATATGCCCATCGTGCCCCTGTTTGAAACCCTGGACGACCTGGATCGGGCGCCGGAGGTGATGGGTCGGCTGTGGCAGATTCCCTGGTACCAGGAATACACCGGCGCCCGCCAGACTGTGATGATCGGCTACTCCGACTCCGCCAAGGACGCCGGCAAGTTCGCCGCGACCTGGGCCCAGTACAAGGCGCAGGAAAAGCTGGTAAACATTGCCGAGCAACAGAACGTCAAGCTGGTTCTGTTCCACGGCCGCGGCGGCACCGTCGGTCGCGGTGGCGGCCCGGTGGAGAAGGCCATGGCCTCCCAGCCACCGGGCTCGGTGAAAGGGCAGATCCGGGTGACCGAACAGGGCGAAATGATCCGCTACAAGTTCGGCCAGTCCCGCGTGGCGTTCAGCAGTTTCTCCACCTATGTGTCGGCCACTCTTCGGGCAACCCTGATGCCGCACAAGGGGCCGTCCCAGGAGTGGCGGGACCTGATCGAGCGCATGGCTCAAAGCAGCCTGGAGGCCTACCGCAATGTGGTGCGCGGCCACCCGAAGTTCGTGCCCTATTTCCGCAGCCTGACGCCGGAGCAGGAGTTGAACCTGCTGGCCCTGGGCAGTCGCCCGGCCAAGCGCAAGGCCACCGGTGGGGTGGACAGCCTGCGGGCCATCCCCTGGGTGTTTGCCTGGATGCAGGTGCGCCTGAACCTGCCCTCCTGGCTCGGTACCCGCCAGGCGCTGGAATACGCATTGGAGAATGCGCCATCCACTCTGGTGGATATGCTGGAAAACTGGTCGTTCTTCTCCAGTTTCCTGGACCTGCTGGAAATGGTGGTGGGCAAGGCCGATCTGCCGATCTGCAGCTATTACGAAAAAGAGCTGGTGCCCTCCGAGTTGCACGGCCTGGGGCAGCAACTGCGGGCGGACCTGAGTGCGCTGGAAGTGCTGATCAACCGGATCAAGCATCAGGACGAGCTGTTGAGCGAGGAGCCCATGTTGCAGCGCGCCCTGCGGGTACGCAAACCCTACATGGACCCGCTGAGCTATCTGCAGGTTGAATTGCTCAAGCGCTATCGCAGCGGCAAGGAAATCAGTCCAGAGCTGGAAAAGGCGCTCAAGGTGACCATGGCGGGTATCGCCGCGGGCATGCGCAACACCGGCTGATCCCGAAACCTGGCTTTATGTCACCCTCGACGTTGGTCGGTAGGGTGGCATAAGGCCAAAGGCCGTCATCTACCATTGTCGTCTACCACAATACGTCGTTTGGGGATGTGCTTCCGCTGAGGCTTCACAGCACCGGGTTTTTTACGGTGTCGGTATCGTCCGTACCGACGCGCCGGACGAGCGTCTCCAGCGTGTCCTCTTCCCGGGCCACGCCGACGTGGTAGTTGATCTGAACCTGCACCAGCAGGTCCTCGCCCCGGGCGTCGGTCATCAGCACATGCTCCAGCCGCGCGACAATCTGCCGGGCCAGGTGATCGGCGTCATGCTCCGTGCTGTCCGGTAGAAACACGGCAAACCGTCGGCCGCCCATGCGGGCGGCGATCTGTCCGTGGCGCAGGTAGCGGCGTATGGCTTTACCAACGCGCTGCAGAATGTCATCCCCGGCCTCCAGCCCGAGCCTCTGGTTGAGTTCGGTCAGGTTAAGTACCCGCAGGCCGATCACCACGGGTTGCAGACCATCGTCCTGAGACTGCTCAAACAGCGGTCCGCAGGTGGTAAAGAAATAGCGACGGTTGTAGAGTTGAGTGAGTTGGTCGACGGTCGCCAAGTCCCGCTCAATCTGTTGGTAGCTTCCGAGAATCAGCCGGTTCATACGATAGGCGCGTCCGAGCTGATACAACCCGAGGGCCGCTATCAGCAGACCGACCGGAATACACAGGAAGCTGATGGCTTCGGCCGGCCACCAGTGCGGCTCCACCAGGTCGTTGATCAGGGCCTGCCAGACACCGACAAAGTTAAGCCCGAAGCCGATGGTGAGTTTACTGACGATGGTGCGACGCACTGGAAGGTACGCCGCCGTGGCAAACAGAAGAAAAGCGGCCAGGCACAGGCTGAGGTCCCGCAGGGTGCGGGGCCAGTCCACATTCTCCGGGCGAAGCGAGGGGCTGGTGTAGAACAGCAACAGTGCCCAGGCAAACGCCAGCAGTGCGGTCAACAACAAGGTGAGTAGCGCCAGCGAGAAGCGACTGAGCATGATCTTGTCAGGGTCCGAGGTCGTTTATAGACAGTGTAGCAGGCGCCACAGTGCGGCGCTGGTGATCAGCTCGCGGTGTATTAGAGTGAGAAATGGTTATGAGCAGTGATGAACGTGACGAGTGGGCACTGTTTGAGCGGGAAATGCGCGATGTGCGCCCGATCAAGAGTGAGCCCAAAGTCCCTCTGAACAAGTCGGACGCACCGGCCGAAACCCTGGCGCAACGCCGGGAGATGGCGGTGCGCGAAGTGGTGGGGGCGGAGAGTAACTTCCTGTCCGGGGATTACGTGCCTCCGGTCGACCCGCACGATCACCTGGCGTTCAAGCGTGACGGTGTGCAGAACGGGGTGTATCGGAATTTGCGCTTGGGTAAATACACGGTGGATGCCCGTCTGGACCTACACCGGATGACGGTGGAGGAGTCGCGGCGGGCGGTGTTTCAGTTTGTGCAGGATTGCATGGCCCAGGATATTCGCTGCGGGCTGATCACCCACGGCAAGGGCGTGGGACGGGAAACCCCGGCGTTGCTGAAAAGCTGCGTGGCGCACTGGTTGCCCCAGATGCACGAGGTATTGGCGATGCACTCGGCCCAGCCCCAACACGGCGGCAGTGGGGCAACGTATATTCTCCTGCGCAAGAGCGAACGAAAACGCCAAGAAAATTGGGAGCGCCAACACAAACGTCGGGGTTAGTTGGGTGCCTGGTTGGCCGGGGTAACGGCGGATGCGCTTCGCTTATCCGCCCTACGCAGACCTCGGAGCCACCCGTAGGGCGGATAAGGGCGGAGCCCGCATCCGCCATTACCCAAATTGCCGGGCGTGACTACTGGTGTCCCTGCACCAAAACATAAGGCTTGATCACCAGAGCCCAAACCTCGGCATCGGCCTCAAACCACGCCTGCGCTTGGGTGTCGCTCACCGCATCCACCTTGCCCTCCTCCATCCAGGCTTTGAACTGATCGGCATTATCCCGGGACAGCTCCGCGCCCACTTTTACCAGATCCAGCTCCGGGGCCACCGCAATGGCCCGACCGGCGGCGAAAAAACGCTGTAGCTCTCGCCAGGGAATGGTGGCCGTTTCCAGATTCAGGGTCGCTTCCAGAGGTAAAGAATCGTCAGTCATAATGTAAGGGGGTCTTGATCAGTCGGTTCAGACAAAACCGTCAGGTGCGACGGTTGAGATAGGCGCGGGCCGCGCGGGAGGCGTTGTCCCGTTCCAGCACGGAACAGATGCGCTCTCCGGCCAGGATGAGCTTGTCCAGGTCCACGCCGTGCTCGATACCCAGGCCGTTGAGCAGGTAGACCACATCCTCGGTGGCCACATTCCCGGCGGCCCCCGGTGCGAATGGGCAGCCGCCCAGGCCGGCCACGGCGCTGTCGATGGTGGCAATACCGGCATTCAGCGCCACCAGAATATTGGCCAGCGCTTGACCGTAGGTGTCGTGAAAGTGCACGGCCAGTCGTTCCGGCCCGACTTCCGGAAGCAGGTGCGCCAGAAGCCGCTCGGTATCGCCCGCGGTGCCGACACCGATGGTGTCGCCCAGGGAGACTTCCCGACAGCCCATGGCCAGTAGCTCTCGCGTCAGTGTCAGTACGGCACCGGGGGTAACGGCGCCCTCATAGGGGCAGCCCAGCACACAGGAAATGTAGCCGCGCACCGGGAGGCCCGCGTTGGTGGCGGCGGCAATCACCGGCGCGAACCGCTCAAGGCTCTCGGCGATGGAACAGTTGATGTTCTTCTGGCTGAAGGTTTCCGAGGAGGCGGCAAATAAAGCCACTTCATCGGCGCCGACGGCCAGTGCCCGCTCCAGCCCTTTCATGTTGGGGGTGAGGGCGGCGTAGGTGACGCCGCAACGGCGGTTCATGGCCTGGAACAGCGCATCGCTGTCTGCCATCTGCGGTACCCGCTGGGGGTGGACGAAGCTGCCGGCTTCCAGATAGTCGAGTCCGGCGTCCGCCAGATCCTCGAGGAGTTGGTGTTTGGCGCTGAGTGGTACGGGGTGGGGCTCGTTCTGCAGTCCGTCACGCGGGCCGACTTCGATCAGCCGGACCCGCGTGGGGCGTTGGGTGTGTTGCTCGACCACGGATCAGTTGATGTCGAAATCGCTGCGCCGCAGCATTTCCGCGTGGCTCAGTGAACGGTCGATCTGCTGCACATCGGCGGGGGTCAACATACCAGCGACCTGACGCAGCTCAAAGCTGTTGATGATGTAGTCGTACAGTGCGTTCTGGTAATCCCGCTCGGCCTGGTACACCGCGCGCTGGGCGAGCAGTACTTCCACCAGGTTCCGGGTACCCACTTCGTAGCCGGACTGGGTGGCTTCCAGGGCGCTCTGGGCGGAGACAATGGCCTGCTGGCGTGCCTTGACCTGGGCCACGCCGGTTTCTACCGACAGGTGCAGGGCGCGGGCCGACTGGATCACGGTGCGTTCGGCGCGGTTCTGCTCGGCGCGAGCCTGCAGGTACTGGGAACTGGCCTGGCGACGCTCGGCGGAGGTGCGGCCGCCGGAATACAGCGGTACGTTCAGGCTGATCGTGATGCTGCTGCCTTCCGCTTCGGTGTCGCTCTGGATGCTGCCGATCTGGCCACCAAAGTACTGGGAGCCCTCGGTGGCGGTATCGCTGTAGGACGCCGAGGCGCCCAGAGTGGGCAGGTGCTGTGACTTGGCGGCCTTGGCGGTCTGCTCGGAGGCCCGGGTGTTGAGCTGGGCGGCCTTGAGGTCGTAGTTGTTTTTCAGGGCAAATTCGACCCACTCGTGCCGGTCGGACGGCGTCGGGCGCACCACCGGGAAGTCGTCTGACAGGGGAGCAATCGCATCGTGCGGTTGGCCGGTCAGTACTTCCAGCGCTTCATAGGCAATGCCCAGGTTACCCTGCGCCTGCAGAGCCGCGGCGGCGGCACTGTCGTACACGGATTGGGCTTCATGGACTTCGGTAATGGCGGTCAGCCCCACTTCGTAGCGCTGACGGGTCTGTTCGAGCTGTTGCTCCAGGGCTTTCTCTTCGGCCCGAGCGGTTTCCAGATTGTCCGCCGCGCGTAGAACGTTGAAGTAGGCTTCGGCAACACGAACGATCAGCGCCTGCTGGTCGGCGCCAAACTGTACCTCCGCCAGTTCGCTCAGGGTGCCGCCGCGCTGGTAGTTGTACCACGCTGCCATGTTGAACAGCGGCTGACTCAGGGAAATTTCCCAGCCGGAGTTTTCCCGCTCCGTCTCCTGGGTCACGTTTTCCATGTTGTCGGTGGTGTCCTGACTGCTGTCGGAGTAGTACACCCGGGCATCAATCTGCGGCAACAGTCCGGAGCGGCCGAGCGTTCGGTTTTCCAGTCCCGCCTCGTAGGCCGCTTCGTCGGCTTTCAACTGCGCGTCGTTTTCCAGCGCCAGTTCATAAATGTCCAACAGCGAGTTGGCGCTGGCCGTAAAGGGCACCAGGGCCATCAGACCGAGAAACCAGAGGGATCGGGTTGTTTTCATGTGAGTTCCTGTCCGTTGCAATCCAGAGTTGGGGCACCGTCGAATGGTAGGCAGTCTGCGAGTTTACTCACTCGGCTGCGGCAGGTCGAGCCTGTGCATGAATGAAGTTGTAAAAAAGGGTAAAACGTGTAAACCGGGTTTGTCATCGGGCGCCGAGGATACGCTCGCTTTACAGCGCTGGATGACTCGCCTAGACTGTGGCGCATTCGTCGGGGTGCCCGCCTTGAAAGGCTGGCTGAGATCTTACCCGTAGAACCTGATCCGGTTAATACCGGCGTAGGGAACGAAAGCGCAACAGCCTCTCTGGTGCCTGCCACCATTGTTCTATCTCCTCATGGCTTATAGCTGACGTTTCCCGCGCCACTGTCTTCGGGAGTGGAACGCGTGAACGATTTTTTGGACCCATCCAGACCCGCCGCACCCGCGGTGGCACTGACCATTGCCGGTAGCGACAGCGGCGGTGGCGCGGGTATTCAGGCCGACCTGAAAACCTTCGCCGCGCTCGGTGTGTACGGTTGCAGTGCGCTGACCGCGCTGACCGCGCAGAACACCCTCGGCGTGCAATCGGTGCACTCAGTTCCTTCGACGTTCGTCACCGCGCAATTGGATTCAGTGCTGTGCGATTTTTCGGTGCGAGCCATCAAAACCGGCATGCTGGCCGACTCCGCCACGCTTCGAGCCGTGGTGACGGCGTTGGCGCGTTGCGCCGACACGCCGCTGATAGTCGATCCGGTAATGGTGGCCACCAGTGGTGACCGCCTGCTGGACCGGGACGCCGAAGCCACCCTGCGTGAGGAGTTGCTGCCTCGCACTGACCTGTTGACCCCCAACCTGATGGAAGCGGCCGCTCTGCTGAACGAGCCTCTGGCCTCGGACCCTGCCGGCCTCTGGCGCCAGGCCGAGCGGCTATTGGCGCTGGGCACCAAAGCGGTGCTGCTCAAGGGTGGGCACGGCAGCGGGCCGCTGGCGCAGGATCTGTTGCTGGGCCCGGACTTTTCGGAAGTGTTCAGCCGCCCCCGGATCGACACGCGCAATTCCCACGGCTCGGGCTGCACCCTGTCGGCGGCCATCACCGCCTACCTGGCTTCGGGGCTCAGCCTGACCGATTCGGTTCGGGCCGCCAAAGATTACGTGCACCGGGCGCTGGTCAGCGCCGCCCACTGGCGGCTTGGCCGGGGTTCGGGCCCGTTGAATCATGGCGTAGCGCCCTTGGCCGACCCCCGCAGCGCCCCGTCTGGCCCTGGGGCGCGCCCTGTATCTTTCAGTCACCTTCACGGAGAATCTCTGCTATGAGCCATACCGCCAATCCTTCACCGCTGAGCCGCTCGGCCCAGGTGGACCCCCATTCTGTCGCGCCTCTCCCCGGCTCCAGCAAAGTGTACGTGCAGGGCTCCCGCCCGGATTTGCGGGTACCCATGCGGGAAATTGCGCTGAGCCAGACCGCCACGGAGTTTGGTGGGGAAGCCAATCCGAGCGTACGGGTCTACGATACCTCCGGCCCCTACTCGGACCCCCAGGCACAGATTGATCTGCGCCGTGGTCTGCCGGGGCTGCGCAGCCTGTGGATCGAGGAGCGGGGCGATACCGAGGTGCTCGAGCGGGCCAGTGCCCGCTACACCCAGGCGCGCCTGAATGATTCCGAGCTGGAAGCGCTGCGCTTTGATCTGCACCGGCCGCCCCGTCGGGCCAAGGCCGGTGCCAATGTCACCCAGATGCACTACGCCCGCCGCGGCATCATCACCCCGGAGATGGAGTACATCGCCATCCGGGAGAATATGGCACTGGCCCAGGCGCGGGAGCGGGGCGAGGTACAGCATCCCGGGGAAGCCTTTGGTGCGGCCATTCCCGATGAAATCACCCCGGAGTTTGTGCGCTCGGAAGTGGCCCGGGGACGGGCCATCATCCCCTGTAATATCAACCACCCCGAGTCCGAGCCGATGATCATCGGGCGCAATTTTCTGGTGAAGATCAACGGCAACATCGGCAACTCCGCACTGGGTTCCTCCATTGAGGAGGAGGTGGCCAAGCTCACCTGGGGCACTCGCTGGGGGGCAGACACCGTGATGGACCTGTCCACGGGTAAACACATTCACGAAACCCGCGAGTGGATCTTGCGCAACGCCCCGGTGCCTATTGGCACGGTGCCGATCTATCAGGCGCTGGAAAAAGTCGATGGGGTGGCCGAGGATCTGACCTGGGAGGTGTTCCGGGACACCCTGATCGAGCAGGCGGAGCAGGGTGTGGATTACTTCACCATTCACGCCGGTGTGCTCCTGCGCTATGTGCCGCTGACCGCCAAGCGGGTGACCGGCATCGTATCCCGGGGCGGCTCAATCATGGCCAAGTGGTGCCTGGCCCACCATCAGGAAAACTTCCTGTACACCCACTTCGACGACATCTGCGAAATCATGAAGGCCTACGACGTCGCCTTCTCCCTGGGCGATGGCCTGCGCCCCGGCTCGGTGGCCGACGCCAACGACGAAGCCCAGTTCGGCGAGCTCGAAACCCTGGGCGAGTTGACCCACCGCGCCTGGGAGCACGACGTGCAGGTGATGGTGGAGGGCCCCGGCCATGTGCCCATGCAGATGATCAAGGAAAACATGGACAAGCAGATCGAGGTCTGCGGCGAAGCCCCGTTCTATACCCTTGGCCCCCTGACCACCGACATCGCGCCGGGCTACGACCACATCACTTCGGGCATCGGCGCCGCCATGATCGGCTGGTACGGCTGCGCCATGCTCTGTTACGTCACCCCGAAAGAGCACCTCGGGCTGCCCAACAAGGACGACGTCAAAACCGGCATCATCACCTACAAAATCGCCGCCCATGCTGCCGACTTGGCCAAGGGCCATCCGGGAGCGCAACTGCGCGACAACGCCCTGTCCAAGGCGCGCTTCGAATTCCGATGGGAAGACCAGTTCAACCTGGGCCTGGACCCGGACACCGCCCGCGCTTTCCACGACGAAACCCTCCCCAAGGAGTCGGCCAAGGTGGCCCACTTCTGTTCCATGTGCGGGCCCAAGTTCTGTTCCATGAAAATCTCCCAGGAGGTGCGGGATTACGCCGCGGCTCAGGGCAATGAGGTGGTCGAGGAGGCTGTCCGCATGGTGGATGTGGAGGCCGAGATGCAGGCCAAAGCCCGGGAGTTTCGCGAGCAGGGCGCGGAGTTGTATCAGAAGGTTTGAGAACAGGGTGCCCGGCATCGCCCCCTCCGGGGTAGCGTCACGTTATGGGGCGGCGGATGCCGGTAGCTTGGCAGGTCGTGTAGGGCGGATAAGCCGAAGGCGCATCCGCCGTTCCTAACCTCCCCGCCCCATCAAAAGGTGGTCGAATGGTTTTGAGCTACGTAGTATAGAAGGCATGATCATACCTCGGAGGGTTCGGTGTCCGGTGTGTGGTTTCGCAACCCTCGCTTCAGGGATGAAGCGAGGGAGCTCCATGGATGGATTCATCGCGTTTGCGAAACCACACACCGGATAGCGAACCCGGTCCGTCTACGAAGCACCAAGACTCAGACGAGAGCCATTCATGACCCACTGGCAAAAACCCCCTTTCACCCGTGACGACGTCCAGATCACCCAGCGGGAAACGCTCTACAAAGACTTCTTCCGGGTCGACAAAGTCACCCTCAAACACCGACTTTTTCAGGGCGGCTGGACGGGAGAGCTCTCCCGGGAACTGTTCCTGCGTGGCCCCGCCGTCGGGGTACTGCTCTACGACCCCAAGCATGACACCGTCGGCCTCATCGAACAGTTCCGGGCGGGCGCCCTGGCCGAACCCGGTGGACCCTGGTGCATGGA
Source organism: Marinimicrobium koreense (assembly GCF_003762925.1). NCBI lineage: Bacteria > Pseudomonadati > Pseudomonadota > Gammaproteobacteria > Cellvibrionales > Cellvibrionaceae > Marinimicrobium > Marinimicrobium koreense. The sequence goes on along the minus strand of NZ_RJUK01000001.1, from coordinate 2,171,468 downwards.
AATCGTTGCCGGCATGATCGAAGACGGCGAAACCTGCGAAGATGTTGCCCGTCGGGAATCCATCGAGGAAGCCGGTGTTGAGCCCTACCATATGGAATATATCGCCAACTACCTGCCCAGCCCCGGTGGCAGCGATGAAAAAATGCACATCCTCTGCGGCCTGGCGGATCTCAGTCAGGCTGGTGGTATTCACGGGCTGGACGAAGAGCACGAAGACATCAAGGTCCACGTTCTGGCCGCTTCGGAGGTGTTCGCCCACCTGTATGATGGACGCTTTAACAGCGCCGCGGTATTGCTGTGTCTGCAGTGGTTGCAGCTCAACCACGCCCGGCTGAAGCAAGGCTGAATCGATAAACTCTGGTAGACTGGGCTTTAGATCCTTTGCGGCGGGCTTGTCGATCCGCCGCCCCACCCATGATTGTGTCAGGGTGCATCGCCTCTCAGCGATGCGCTTCAGGGGCTTTTATTGTGGGTGTCGGCAGAGCCGTCAAGGTAGTAGAGGACCGTCAAGGTAGCAGAAAACTCAAACTCACTCGGAGACCGACCGGGCATGGTCAAAAGCCGTTACAAAGTGAACCTGTCGCGCCAGCTGGCGGAGTGCGAGGCCAACTACTGGCGTCTGCGCAAGCTGTTGCCCGAGGACTCGCTCACGCCGGGTGCGCAGTGGCAGTTCGCGGTGGTCAGCGGCGAGCGGCACTGGCAGACACGCGTGACGGTCATTGAGTGCTCCCGCTACACCACGACCGTCCAGTTGAATCAGGTCCAGGCGGATGAGCCGGGAGCGGAGTGGTTGCGCGCGCCGCAATTGACGGTCCGCCTCTACCAGGATGCCGAGCTGGCGGAGGTTCTGGCCTGGGAGCGGCATCGCCGTTTGCAGCCGCGCTACGAGTACCCCAACCAGGCCATGTATCACCAGGACGAAAAAGCCCAGTTGAACCGGTTTCTGGGGGAATGGCTGGGCTTATGCCTGGAGAAGGGCCACTCTCTGGAAACGGTCTGGTAGAAGATCACATTTTTCTGATAAATGTTCCGACACCGGTCGCATGCGTCTTGCACCGCCTCCCACTTGTGGTTATTCTCGAAAAAACTTCAGCCATTCGGCGGCGCTTGAATCTACTCCCGTCTAGTGGCCAGAAGCAGAATCAACCGGATTATCGAGACGTTCGTGCGCCTGATTCAAATTACCGACTGCCATTTGGGCCCGCTGTCTGACCCCTCGCTATTGGGGTTGAACACCGACCAGAGCCTGGACGATGTGTTGCGCCTGGTAGCCCGGGAGCAGACGTCCGTGGATGCTATGGTGTGTACCGGCGATATTGCCAGTGATGCCCACGAAGAATGCTACGGGCGCTTTGTGACCACGGTTCGCAATCACTTTTCTGTTCCCCTTGGATGGTTGCCCGGCAACCACGATTCAGCGGCCATCATGGCCCAGTTGGAAAGCGACTTTGTGCCCGAGTCCCGGGTCATGAGTGTCGGGGAGTGGTTGGTGGTTCTGCTCGATTCCGCCGTGCCGGGACAGGTATACGGCCACCTGGCGGACTGCGAGCTCGATTTCCTGTCCCAGACTCTCGCCAGTAACAGCCCCCGCCCAACCCTCGTCATGCTGCACCACCAGCCCGTGCCGGTAGGCAGTCGCTGGATTGATGAATACATCCTCAAAAATGCCGATGATTTCTTCGCCATCATTGATGCCCACCCGCAGGTGAAGGGTGTCTCCTGGGGGCATGTGCACCAGTTCTATCACGGCGAGCGCAACGGGGTGCAGCTGTTTGCCACGCCGGCCACCTGTATCCAGTTCAAGCCGGGCAGTGAGTCGTTTGCTGTGGATCGGGCCATGCCCGGTTACCGCTGGTTTGACCTGCACGACGATGGCCGCCTGGACACTGGGGTATCCCGGGTAGAGGACCAGAAGTACCAGATCGACTATCAGTCGTCCGGCTATTGATGGTGGCGGTTTGGGCTTGTCCGCGCCTCGTCTGATTTATATCCACGGTTTTCTCAGCTCGCCGGCCTCCTTCAAGGCGCGGCAGATGCAGGCCTGGCTGGCCGAGCATCGCCCCGACATCGACTACCGTTGTCCGCACCTTCCTCCTTACCCCCGCCTGGCGGCCGAGCAACTGGCGAACCTGGCCGATACCGATGGCCCCCTGTACCTGATGGGCAGTTCCCTGGGCGGCTTCTGGGCCACCTGGCTGGCCGAGCGATACGCTGCCCGTGCGGTACTTATCAACCCGGCGGTCAGCCCCTGGCAATTCATGCCGGATTATCTGGAGGTTGACCTCAAGGGCTATCACACCGATGATACCTACCGCCTGAGCGCCCATCATGTGGATGAAATCCGGGCCTATGAGGTCGAGCCGCTGAACCACCCCGAGAATCTGTGGCTGTTGGTTCAGACTGGGGATGAAACCCTGGATTATCGACAGGCGGTGGCCAAATACCAGGGCGCGAGGCAGACGATCGAGCCCGGCGGCGACCACGGTTTTCAGGGCTTTGAACGGTATATCCCCGAAGCGATGGCGTTTCTGGAAGGGCGGTAACGGCGGATGCGGGCTTCGCCCTTATCCGCCCTACGCAACCTCCGCACTACCCGTAGGGCGGATAAGCGCAGCGCATCCGCCGTTACCGCACGCGACGTTTTCAAAACCGCGACCCAAGGCGGTACAACCCGAATCCAACAACAAGACCGATTACAGAGTTAATAATCCGATATGGCGAACTACTCCTCGGAAGATATTGAAGTACTCACCGGGCTAGACCCCGTCAAAAAGCGCCCGGGCATGTACACCGACACCACCCGGCCCAACCACCTGGCCCAGGAAGTGATCGACAATAGCGTCGACGAAGCCCTCGCCGGCCACGCGAAAAGCATTCAGGTGGTGCTGCATAAAGATCATTCGATTTCCATCTCGGACGACGGTCGGGGCATGCCGGTGGATATGCACCCCGAGCAGGGTAAACCCGGGGTGGAAGTGATTTTGAGCACCCTTCACGCCGGGGGCAAATTCTCCAACAAGAACTACCAGTTCTCCGGCGGCCTGCACGGGGTGGGGGTGTCGGTGGTGAACGCGCTTTCCCAGATGCTGGAAATCACCATCAAGCGCGATGGTCAGGTGCATCGCATGGGCTTCAAGGATGGCGACAAAGCCACCGATCTAGAAGTGATCGATACCTGCGGTAAGCGCAACACCGGTACCAGCATCCGCTTTCTGCCCAACCCGAAGTATTTCGACTCGCACAAATTTTCGGTCAGCCGCCTGCGCCATAATCTGCGCGCCAAGGCCGTACTCTGCCCGGGGCTGACGGTCACCTTCAAAGACGAGCAGTCCGGCGAAACCGATGAGTGGTTTTACGAGGACGGTCTGCGGGACTACCTGCAGGGCGCAACCCAGGGCTGGGAAACCCTGCCCGAACAGCCCTTTGTCGGCGAGTTCTCCGGTAAAACCGAGGGCGTCAGCTGGGCGGTCCAGTGGCTGCCGGAAGGGGGCGAACTGGTTCAGGAAAGTTACGTGAACCTGATTCCCACCGCCCAGGGCGGCACCCATGTGAACGGTCTGCGCACCGGTCTACTCGATGCGTTGCGCGATTACTGCGAGTTTCGCAACCTGCTGCCCCGCGGCGTCAAACTGGCCCCGGAGGATGTCTGGGCCAACTGCAGCTATGTGCTCTCCTCCAAATTGGCCGACCCGCAGTTTTCCGGCCAGACCAAAGAGCGCCTGTCGTCCCGCGAGGCGGCGGCGTTTGTTTCCGGTATTGCCAAAGACGCCTTCGCCCTGTGGCTCAATCAGCACACTGAAGACGGCGATAAACTGGCGGAGCTGTGCGTCAACAATGCCCAGCGTCGGGTGCGCTCAAGCAAGAAAGTCGCCCGCAAAAAAGTGACCCAGGGGCCAGCACTACCGGGGAAACTGGCGGACTGCTCCAGCTCGGATCCCTCTCGCAGCGAGCTGTTTCTGGTGGAGGGTGACTCCGCTGGCGGCTCGGCTAAGCAGGCACGGGATCGGGAATTTCAGGCGATCATGCCGCTGCGCGGGAAAATTCTGAACACCTGGGAAGTCGATGCCGGGGATATTTTCTCCAACCAGGAAGTACACGATATTTCCGTGGCTCTGGGGGTCGACCCCGGCGCGGCGGATCTGAGCCAGCTGCGCTACCACAAAATCTGCATTCTCGCCGACGCCGACTCCGACGGCCTGCATATTGCGACGCTGCTGTGTGCGCTGTTTGTCCAGCATTTCCGCCCGCTGGTGGAAAACGGCCATGTGTTTGTCGCCATGCCGCCGCTGTACCGTATCGATGTGGGCAAGGAGGTGTACTACGCGCTGGATGAGAGTGAAAAGAACGGCGTCCTCGACCGCATTGAGGCGGAAAAGAAAAAGGGCAAGGTGAATGTGCAGCGCTTCAAGGGGCTCGGTGAAATGAACCCCCTGCAACTACGCGAAACCACGATGGCCCGCGATACCCGGCGGCTGGTTCAGTTGGGTATCGACGATATCGAAGGCACGATGCAGATCATGGACATGCTGCTCGGCAAAAAACGCGCCTCGGATCGCCGCGTCTGGCTGGAAAGCAAAGGCAACCTGGCCGATATCGCGGTTTGAGGTGGCCAGGGTGTCGGATTACGCTTCGCTAATCCGACCTACCCACCCCAACCATTCGTAGGTCGGATTAGCGAAGCGTAATCCGACATAGTGCCTAGTAAAGAGACGGTTCCCCTTCCGGGCGGGTTTTAAAGCGCCGGTGTACCCACATGTATTGTTCCGGGCAGGCACGTACTCTCTCTTCGATAAACTGATTGATCCGGCGGGCATCCGCCGTTTCATCGCCTGAGGGTAACTCCGTCAGCGGCGGGTACACCTTCACGTCATACCCCGAACCATCCGCCCGGCGGTGATGGGTGAAGGGAATCAGTTGCGCCCGGCCCATACGCATCAGCTGACTGGTGGCCGTAATGGTGGCCGCCGGAATGCCGAAGAAGGGCGCAAACACATGAGGTCGGCGCGGGCCGTAATCCTGGTCCGGTGCGTACCAGACCACCCCGCCCTGGCGCAGTCGGCGCACCATCTGGCGCATGTCGTCCCGGGAAATGATGCTGCCGGGTTCGGCCAGATGCTCGCGCCCTTTCAGCTGCATATAGTCATACACCGGATTGTTGTGCGGCCGGTACAGTCCGCCTACCGGGTGGCTCTGACACAGCAACTTGCCCCCCAAGTCCAGGTTGGTGAAATGCATGCCCAACAGGACCACGCCCTGGCCGGCCTGTTGGGCCGCCTGCAAATACTCCAATCCTTCCACGGAATACAGCCGGCACATCCGCCAGCGGGGCCAAAACCAGGAGATCCCCGTTTCGAAAAACGCCTGGGCGGTCGACTCGAAATTGCGCCGTGCCAGAGCCAGGCGCTCGGCGTCGCTCTTCTCCGGGAAGCACAGTGCCAGATTGCGCAGCGCCGTGCGGCGGCGGCTTTTGGCCAGACGCCAGGCAAGCCGCCCCAACCCCCGCCCCATGGCCATCTGTACCCGGTAGGGCAGTAGGGCCATGAGCCACCACAGGCCAAAGCCGACCCAGGTCAGCCAGTAGCGAGGGTGAAACAGTTGGCGGGAGACGCGCGGCATTTCGGTAAATCCTCAGAAGCACACAAAAGGCGGTATTCTACCGTGTATGATGGCGCGGGGGGTGCCTGTGAACTATGTTAATATAAGCGCCACATTTGATGCTTTACCGGGAGCGAGAGGACGGCCTTTGTCCCATCATCAGTCATTGCGAGAGGCGCTGCGCGTGGCCACTCGTGCGGAGCATAAGGCACTCGAGGCCCAACCGCTCATGCAGCGACTGCTCTCCCCGGAACTCACCCTCATCGAATATGGTCAGATCCTGCGTGCTCAGCGGGCATACTACCGTGACCTGGAGCCCGCGCTCTGGCCCCTTGAGTGTCAACGGCGGGTCCGTTTCCCGGACGCAGATTATCGCTACCACTCTCGCATACCGTCACTGGAGCAAGATTGCCAAGTGTTGCAGTTACCGGATGACCACGATATCGAGGCGAGCCTGAGTCAGCGACAGCCGCTACACTCGCCAGAGGAAGCGCTTGGTGTGCTGTATGTGCTGGAGGGCGCCAGCCAAGGGGGGCGTGTTATCGCCAGGGCTCTCAATCGATCCCTGGGGTTGACGCAGGGTAGTGGCGCTGACTTTTTCCACCGCCATGTCACGCAGGATGGTTGGGCTCGCCTTTGTCCCTGGCTGGAAACCATTCCTATGGACGGCACCTGGCATTGCGCCCTGACCGGCGCCAAGGCAACCTTTACCGGGCTGAAGGCCCATTTCGATCATTGGCAGAGGCAACTGAGTGACCGCTGAAACCCCGAAGTGTTTTGCGGACGAGCTTCAGGCAGCGCAAGAAGAGTGCGCGCGCGAGCCCATCCATATACCCGGCGCCGTACAGAGCTTCGGGGTCCTGTTGAGCTTTGATTCGTCAATTCGGCGGGTCTGGCAGGTCAGCGCCAATGTTCGCCAGCACCTGGGGTTGACGGTGAATGAGTGCCTCGGGGCCAGTGCTGCGGACATTCTGGGCAGCAGCCTACTGGGCAGGATCCGGCGAGGGCTGGCCAATACCGATCGTATGCCGGGGGCGATGACCGTTACCCGCAAGCTGGCTGGCATCAGTCGCAAGCTGCACGTGGTCGCCTACCGCAGTGGCGATGCGGTGATCGTCGAGCTTGAACCGCTGGACAGTTCGGCGCGCTATCGCTGGTTGTCCCTGGTCAACGACTGGATTGCCAAGCTGGTGGAAACCCGCACCGAGGATGACGTCCTCAATCGCCTGTGCGATGCCGTCCGCTCCATTACCGGCTACAACCGCTCGCTGATTTATGCGTTTGATGCCGACTGGAATGGCAAGGTGCTTGCCGAGAGCCGCGATGAGGTGTTGCCAGCACTGATGAATCAGCATTTCCCCGCCTCGGATATTCCGTCCCAGGTTCGTGCAATGTACGGCAACAATCGTATTCGAGTCATTGCCGATGCTCAGGCTGAGGCCGCCCCGCTCGTACCGGCGATGAATCCGGCCAACGGCAGCCCGCTGGATCTGAGTCAGGGCTATTTGCGGGCGGTATCACCGATTCACTGCGACTATATGCAGAACATGGGGGTCCGATCGTCTCTGTCGGTTGCCATCTATTCCGATTCCCGGCTCTGGGGGTTGGTCAGCTGTCACAGCCAGATGCCCCTGTCCCTGTCGCCGTCTGCCCGGGACAGCGTTGCCACTCTGGTTGAAGTGGCCAGCCAACGCCTGTTCCTGCTCAAAGCCGAGGCCGACGCCCACTACCGGCAGCAGATCCACGATAATCGGGTTCAACTCGCCCACGGGGTTCAGGAACGTCACGCGCCGCGAGATTTGGTGCAACAGCACGCCGAGCACTGGCGGCAACTGTTCCGGGTGGAGGGGATTGCGCTGGTGTATCTGGGCGAAATCACCCGCTCCGGCAAGACACCCGACGAGGATCAGGTGCGCGAGCTGACCAACTGGCTGGACGCTGAGCTCAAAGAGCCGGAGCCCTGGGCCACCACCTCGCTCAGCGCCTCGGGCTACCCCAGTGCGGAGGCGATACAGAGCTGGTGCTGCGGACTGCTGGCCATGCCCCTGCTGATTGATATGGATGCCCGGGGCTGGTTACTGCTGTTTCGTCCAGAACAGTTTGAAATGATTCCCTGGGCGGGCAAACCCGAGAAGGTCGCCGAGGTGCGCGACGGACGCACGGTTCTGTCGCCGAGAACGTCCTTTGCATCCTGGGTTGAAGAGGTCAGTGGCAAAAGCTCGTCCTGGCACCCGGCCGAAATCAACGCCGCCCGGGATCTGGGCGATGATCTGGCGGTCATTGCCGCCGCCCATGAAATTACCCGGCTGAATGAATACCTGCGGCGCGAACGCAAGGCGCTCGCGGAGGCGAATCAGCACCTGGAAAAAGTGGCCAACACCGACTCCCTGACCGGCACCCTGAACCGCTACCGGATTGAGCATCTGGTACAGATGAGCATGGCCAACGCCGAACGCTACGGCCAGCCGTTCTCCCTGTTGCTGTTTGATCTCGATCATTTCAAGCAGATCAATGATACCTACGGCCACAATGTCGGTGACCGGATCCTGAAAACCCTGGTCAACTCGCTGACCGACGGGCTGCGTGAGGGCGACCAGTTGGGGCGTTGGGGCGGAGAGGAATTTCTGGTGCTCGCCGCCAATACCGTCATTGATGACGCCGCCATTTTTGCCGAACGACTGCGCCGCCTGGTGTTGGCCACCGAATTTGGTCTCGACGAGCCGGTCACCATCAGTATCGGCGTGGCCGAGTGGGGCAAGGGCGATACCATGAAAACCCTGCTGGTGCGCGCGGACCGGGCCATGTACGAAGCCAAGCATTCCGGGCGCAACCGGGTCTGTCTCGGGCGCATCGATCAATAGTGTCCCGGCCTTGCCTCCCCCGGAATGGCCCGAAATGATAATATGGCCTCCTCATTTGCCAGGTTTGGAGAACAGCGTTTGAAAGTCTCTGTCATCATGACCACCTACAACTCGCCGGTGTGGTTGGAAAAGGTCCTGTGGGGGTACAGCGTACAGACCCATAAGGATTTCGAGATCGTGATTGGCGACGACGGTTCAACGGATGAAACCCGCGAGGTGATCGAGCGGGTAAAAGCCCAGACCGGGCTGGCGATTCGACACATCTGGCAGGAAGACAAGGGCTTTCGCAAATGCCGGATCCTGAATAAATGTATTCTCGAGGCGGACTCAGACTATCTGGTATTCACCGATGGGGATTGCATCCCCCGGCGCGACTTTCTGGCCGTACATTTGGCGGAAGCCCGCCCCGGAACCTACCTGTCGGGGGGCTATCACAAGCTCCCCATGGCCACCAGCGAGCAGATCACCAAAGACGACATCATCAGCGGGCGCTGCTTTGATCTGGCGTGGTTAAAAGCACACGGGCTAAAACGCAGTCACAAGAACCTGAAGCTGACCGCGACTCCCGGGCAGGCGAAACTGCTCAACCGGATTACCCCCACCGCCTGTAATTTCAAAGGCTCCAATGGCTCGGTCTGGAAGCGCGATGCGCTGGCCGTCAACGGATTTGATGAGCGTATGCCCTGGGGCGGGCTGGATCGTGAGTTCGGGGTGCGCCTGATCAACTCCGGGATTCGTCCCAAACACGTTCGCTACAACGCGATTGTGATCCACCTGGACCACCCTCGCGGTTACAAGGACCCGGACAAAGTGGCAGCCAACAAGGCGTTGCGAGTCCGCAGTGAAAAAGAGAGGCTGACGCGCACCGAGCACGGCATTGAGCAGTTGTCTCAAACCGATTGAAGCCGCTTGTCGCTGACGAGGTGTGATCGCTGATCCGTCTACTTTTTCCCGAAGTGCCGGAAGAAGAACAGCTCGATGCTGTTGAGGTGTTTCAACCACCGCTGCCCTGATAGAGGGGTATACCGCCAGGGAGTGGGCGGTGCCTCTGCGTCACACGCCAGATAATCCTCCGCAATGGGCAGTTCGCCCGCCGGTCGGTTCAGGAACGCTTCGCTTTGTTGCTCGGACCAGATCCGATACGGATAAAACCCACACTGAATTTTCGCCTCGGCGCGTTTGAGGGCCCAAGTCTTTCGTTTGCCTCGATAAGCGGGCACATTGGGTAGCCACATCGCGAAGGGCGAGTACAGGTAGGGCATGGGCCCGAACAGGCTGTTGGCCTGTCGGTCGTTGTCCGGCTCGGAGGACTGGAACTGCCAGCCCGACTTGAGCAGGCGTGCCGGCGAAGTGATGAGCAGGTCCGAGTAATGTACGCCCGCGCTTTGCCCCCGATTCTCCCGATATAGCAGCTCGGTCGATTGATCGTCGGTAGATTTGAAGGGTCGACGATTCTTTGCCGAGGCGCGCAGAAAGCAGGGCTGGACGAAACCCAGCGTGGGAGTTTCGGCAAACAGCCGTCGTAGTGAATCGATTTCCCGGTCCAGAATGGGGCGCACCACCTGGGTGTCGTCCTGTAAAAAGCACACCAGCGGTTCATCTCGCAAGATCTCAATGGCGCTCTGCATGTTGTCGTACAGGCCGCCGTGTTTGGTCGAGCCGGCCTTGTCGGGTGTGACCACCCGGTGCGCTTTCTCTATCTCCTTCAACACAGCCAGGGTTTCCGCATCTGAGCTATCGTCGTCAAACACCAGAATCCGGGCGTCGGGCCGGCACTGCTCAATGGAGCGCACGCAGTTGCGCAGAAACGGTCCCCGGTTGAAGGAAAAGATACAGAAAATCATGAGCTCACGACTCGTCCCGTGGGTGGGTTTGCCGGCACCACAACCACACCAGTATCAGCGGCAGCCAGGTATAGAGCCACATGGTTTTGACCGAGATGATCAGGGTGTAGGTGTTGGTGGTGACCAGCATGATCACAGTGCCGAAAATCCCCAGCAGATACAGTTTGGCGATCCGGCTGGTGTTGGCCTGATAAATGCCGCTCAGTACCAGCCCCAACAAGGCCATCAGAGTGCCCAGGCCAATCAGCCCCGTTTGGACAAAAGTGCCCAGAAACAGGTTGTGCGGTTGGGCGGTGCCCAGGCCGGATTCGGAGTAGATTTTCAGCCCTGCGGCGGTTTGCTCCAGATCCGTGGCGGCACCGTGGCCGAACAGGAGCGACTCGGGAGGATGCTCCAGGTGAGCCGTCCAGAGTAACAGGCGGTATGAGGTACCGCGCTCGGCCATAAACTGGATGAACTCCTCAATACCATAGAGCCAGAGCACACCGGCGAGCGCGAGTACCAAACAGGCAATCGCCAGCGACAGGATTTTCCAGTGTCGGTAGGCGATGGCACTGACTACAAAGCAGTAGGCAACCGCTAACGCCAGCGCCAGGGTGGGGCCCCGGCTGCCGGACAGAAGCGTGCAGGCGCAGGTGATCAACAGTGCCAATAACAGCAGCGCGATATCCTTCCCTGTCAGGGTGAGGCGCTGATGCCAGAACAGAAAGGCTCCGATGCACAGATACATGATCAGTACCGACACGCCTTCAATGGGTTGGTAGAGGGCGCCAATCCCGTAGAGCCGTCCCGAGAAACCGTTGAATACACCAAAGATGAGCAGTGCGGACAGTCCGCCAAGTGCGACGCTGCCCAGAATAAAGCGGCCGAGAAACAAAGGCCTTGGCAATAGAGCCGGTAACGCGGCAAAGAGCACCATGATCAGCAGGGAGGTTTCAAAACTCCAGCGCACCGCATGGAGATGCTGCCCTCCGTCGGCCTGACTCACAATCAATGAGCTGGCGGTCACGTAGAGCAGAAAACCGGCACACAGGCGCAACAGTTGATCACCGGTATCAATGCGGAGCCGCCCCATGCTGAAAAAAAACAGTACCGGTAAGCCGAGCGCCAAGTGGAACCAGGCCTTGAAAAGGTCCGGGTGAGGGGAGATGGCCGACAGGGCAATCCAGATCAGAAACAGGGTCGGCAGGCGGCGCTGATAGCCGGAAGTCGTTTGCTCGTGAGCACTGGGTGTCATTGCGTGGTGATCCATTCTAGCAACAGGTCCGTGAAGTCGCGGGCATTCCAGTCGTGCTTGCCGCTGCTCTGGGAGTGAAGGGTAATATAGTGAATGTCAGGGCGCTCGAACAGCGCCTTGACTTGCTGCACTACTGCCGTGGCATCGCGGGTGTCAAAGATATAGTGCATCAAATCCGGTGCCCGCCACTGCACGGGGCGCGTCTCGTGCCGAGCGAGATACTGTTTGTATAACCCGAATTCCGACCAGCGTCTGGGCGGTTGGTTCAGCAGGTGTTGCCACCAGGGGCGGCCGCTCTGTTGCTCCAGATGTTGGAGCATGCCGTTCACGGCCGTCCCGTCGAATACGAAAGGGGTGTCGAAATAGGTATTGACCGGCTGATCTTCGGTCAGTTTTCCAGGCCCGGTCAGTTTGGCGGCGTTGTCCACCCACTTGCGCACTTTCCCGCTCAGCTCGCCCAGTGGCTGCCACTGGGCGAAGCACACCACCGCTTCGGTGGTCTGAAAGTCATCCACCTGGGCCGAGGGAGTGACCACTACATCGGAATCCAGAACGATGGTGGTGTCGTGGCCCGCTTCACTGGCCACCGCGAGTTTGCACAGCTGCTGCGTGTGCCAGCCGGTATAGGCGGGCCAGCGCGGCCAGCCCAGGGTCCGGCGCAGGCTGCCGCTGATGCGGGTCAGGTGGCGGCCGGTGCGGGCACTGATGTGGCGCGCCTTGATGCGCTCGCGCTCTACGTCCGCCGGCAGTACCTCGGCGGTGGTTCGCAGCACCACATTGGGCTCCTCGGCGTAGGCATCGAAGAGATACCGATCTTCGGTCTGTACCACGACGTGGTGCTTCAGCCCGGCCAGGGGGGAGCGTGCCAGAGAGGCCCGGAGCAGACGGAAGTGTTCCAGATCTCCGGCCCAGGTCGGGGTCAACAGAATGGGGTTGGACGGGATGGCGGCCGTCATCCGTTGTGGTCCCTCAGGCGCGACTGAAGGCGACGCAGCGCGGTGCGTACCCCGGTGTTGGTCTTGCTGCCCGTGTAGCGCCCTTTGCTGATGTGCCGAATACGATACACGCCGGGAATGGGCAGCGGCTCGCCCTGACTCTGCACCAGCCAGCGAAAGGCGCGGTCCTCGTGGCACTTGGCGAACTGCTCGGTGGGCTGCTGATACAGGGCAATGTGGCGACAGTAACCGACCGCCCGGCAGACATCCCCGTGGGCGATCTGCAGCGGTCCGGTCGCCTTGGAGGGGCGCTTGACCGTAAATGAGCCGGTGTCGATGTCCAGCACCGCGGGCTCATGGGCGGCGGTGAGCATGGGGTTATCTTCGGCCAGCAGATCCGTGGTGCGCTCCTCTTCGGGGAAGATCAGCGCGTCTTGGCGCCCCTGAAGCAATTCGGCCAGGGTATCCAGGCAGTCGTCGCGGAACATCAGATCGCAGTCGGTGAACCACACCCAGTCGGCCCGGGTTTCCAGTGCCGCCCGGTTGCGGCCTATGCCCCGGCGGAACAGTTCCTGCCGTGGCAGTGCCCGCCAGTTCCAGATGACACCGGGTACCGACTGAGTGGAAAAGAACTCAAGCAGTTGCGCGGTCCGGGTGTCCTCGGGGGCGTAGAACACGGTCATGGTGACGTTCAGTCTGGTGGGCGGGAACAGCACCAGAGAGCTCAATTGATAGGCCAGAAAATGCGAGTAATTCCAGCAGTGGCTCACAATCTCCAGGTCCAGCGGCCCGGTCTTCGCCGTCCGCGCGGCCACCGGTGGCAGGTCCGGCTCGAACCAGCGGGCCGGGACCCAGCCTTTGGCGGCCAGACGATAAAAAGCGAGGCGGAGTGCGTCAAACATAAGGTGCGCCATTCGGATCAAAAAACCGCGGCATTCTATCACGGCACAGGCGGCTCTGCCCGCCAGAATCATGGTGTAGATGACCGCTCCCCGTCAGGCATAGCCCTGCTTCAGCGCTTTGAGAAAGGGTTCCGGCGTGTTGTCGGTCCCGGCACTCCAATGCTTGTGGACGCCGCGCTCGAGGCGGGCCAGGTTGGCGGCCTTCCAGGGCGCGTTAGCGGTATGGCTGGCGTGTTGAACCCCCCGGTCGAAATCGATCAGAAAGACCTCGCCCGAGCTCGGGCGGACCAGAACATTGGTGGCATTGAGGTCGGCGTGATAAACCCCGGCGTCATGAAAGCGCCGAATGCAGCGTCCCGCCGCCTCCCAGAGAGGAAGGTGCCCGGTTTGGTCGAGACTAAGCAGCGATTGGGTATTCTCCAGCCGCTCGATGATCAAGGCTGCCCGGTAGGTGAGTCCTTTACGTTCGTACCAGGCGGCGATGGGGGTGGGAACGGGCAGCCCCTGGGCGCTGAGTGACTGGAGCAGGGAAAACTCCCTGAGGGCGCGGACCCGGGACGAGCCGAGGTAGCAGTAGCGGTCATCCAGCAGTTTGCCGGGAAGACCGCCGCGGCGATAATGCCGCAGGACCCACCGGCCCCGGTCACCGTCGAGAAACCAGGCGGCGCCCCGGCCACCGCTGCCGACCGGCTCGGCCGAAGCGCCCCAGGCGGCGGGATCAAACCACCGGAACTGAAAGGCGTCGGCCAGGGCGGGCTGGACCAGAGCGTGTTGTGAACCGTCGTGGTAGGCGCGGCCGGGGGCGTCGGTCATCAAATCATTCAGCCTTTGTGGGTAAGTGCTTGCTAGCGTTCATAGCAAGTGGGTGAGCTGGGCTCGCGGCCATCGGCCTGTTCGTCTTCCCGCGCCAACTGGTCCAGCAGGGCCTTGCGCAGAATGGGCAGGTGAGACTGCTCAGGATTGCGGGTGGCGGTCAACAGGCTCAGGCGGCCCCGACGGGCGTGGAGCATCAGTGGCGTGAGTGCGTCCGGGTCATCGTCCAGCTCGCTCTGGTAGTCTTTGGCAAAGCGCTGCTGGTCGATATCGCCCTGATGCCAGGCGCGCCGCAGGGCGGGAGAGGGGGAGGCGTTGCGGTACCACTCGGTCAGTTGCAGGTCGTCCCGGCGTTTGCCTCGCGGCCAGAGGCGATCCACCAGCACGCGGGCACCATCGGTGCGCTCGACGGGTTCGTAAACGCGTTTGAAGACGATGTCGTAGCTCATGAAGCGCAGTTTAGCACTTCCCACCGGACCCTTGGGGGTCACGCGATCTGTAACACCTGCTTCATGGTCGGCATCTGGGCCGGATCGACCAGATCGGCCAGGGTATAGCCATCGAGTACGCTGAAAAAGGCATTCAGGGATTCGGCGAAGATGCCCTTCAGGCGACAGGCCGGGGTCAGTACGCAGTGGTTTCCGGCGCTGAAGCACTCCACCAGCGACAGGTCCTGCTCGGTACTGCGGACCAGCTCACCCAGATTGATGTCTTTGGGATCGCCCCGCAGGCGAAGGCCGCCGTTTTTACCGCGAATGGCGTGCAGGTAGCCTTTGCTGTTCAGCTCCTGCACCACCTTCATCAGGTGGTTCTTGGAAATGTCGTAACTCTCGGCAATTTCCCGGATGGTCGACAGCTCGTCGCCCTTCAGCGCAACGTACATCAGTACGCGCAGGGAGTAATCGGTATAGCGGGTAATATGCATGGTTGACCTCGTTAGCCGGGGCGGCCGTCGGCCCGGGGCTGCCACAGTATCGGCGCATAAAGTACCACAAACAAGGCAAACGCCAGAATCCAGGCCAGAGCGGACAGAGTGACCCCGATCCGGTAGTCCAGCCACTGGTTGGCGGCCAGCAGCCGAAACACCGTGGAGGCTATGATCGCGGCGTACATCAGCCGGCCGAAGGGACGCAGGGTGAGAGGCCGCCCGGTGTGGCCCATGGCGACCCGGCTCATTACCCCGAGAATCAGGGTGGCAATGCCGCCCACGGCGAGGGCGTGTTGCCACAGGGAGTCCGACAGCGCAGGCAGGAAGGCGCCCAGGCCGCGCAGCACCAGGGCAACCACAATCCAGCCATAAGCCAGGTGCAGAATCCACAGCAGGGGTTCGCTTCGGGTCTGCCAGCCGGACCACTGGTAAAGGCGCGCACCGTTGGCGGTAGCGGCCAGCAGGGCCACGGCGCCTTCTACCCAGAGCGGTAGTGGCAGCAGGGCTACCAGAGTGAGTGCCAACACACTTGCCAGCGCCCACTGAGTGACACGCGCCGACTGCGTGACCCGCTCCGGGCGCCCGCCATGCATCTTCAGCCAATTGGCGGTGAAGGCCGGGGTGATGCGTCCGGCGATAACCACAATCATCAGAGTAATCACATCCAGGCCCAGACCTTGGCCCAGTTTGAGTAGGCCCACCCCACCGTTCATAAAGCCCAGGTGCATCAGCAGGTTGCCCGCCGTCAGCGCCGCCAACACGGCGACCAGAATCAGGTTGCGCTTGTTGCCGTAGCGCAGCAGGACTCGCCCGGCATAGAGCGCCACCACGGGCAAAAAGGCGAGATCGACCACCGCGACCAGCCAGCCCGGCAACCAGCCCGCGAACCAGAACACCGCCCGCCCGGAGAGCCAGAGTAACACCAGCGCTACCAGACCAGCGCCGCGCAGGGGTGGGGCACCGGTCCAGTTGCACATGGCGGTGAGCAGAAACCCGGCAATGGGGGCGCTGACGAACCCGTAGATCATCTCGTGGCTGTGCCATTGCAGCGGGGACCAGCCCAGAGGCAGGGGCCAGCCGCCAAAGAGAAAACCAATCCACGCCAGGATGATGGCGATGGCGTACACCCCCGCCAAAATGAAAAATGGCCGGAACGCATAAGAAAAGAGGGCCGATGGTTGCGACATGATCAGATTTCCTCGTTCGCTGAGCCGACGGATCAGGCGTCGGGCCGGCTCCATAAAAAGGTGGCAATGGCGCAGAACAGTACTGTCAACGCCAGTAGCACGGTCGGTGCTGCGCCGGAAATGATTAGCCAGACCAGGCTGGCGGTCAGCATCGTGCAGGCCAACCACTTTCCCCGGCGGGGAATGGCTCTCCGGGTGCGCCAGGCCTCCAGCGCCGGCCCGAAGTGCGGGTGGTGGCAAAGCCAGCGGTGCAGCCGGGGTGAGCCCTTGGGGGCGGCCCAGGCCGCCAGAATCAGAAACGGTGTGGTGGGTAGCAGGGGTAATAGGGCGCCCAGCGCGCCCAGTGCAACGCCGCTCCAGGTTACCGACAGCCAGGGTAGTCGCTGCGGGTGTCGCCAAATCGAGGTGGGACTCATTGAAACCCTCGGATACTCACGCCAATAAAACATGTATTAACAATATATCTTTTTGCGGAGGTATTCAATCAACCCTCCCACCCCTGAGTAGGAGTGAATGGTGTGCGCTCTGCCATTCAGGGGAGGCCGACTATCCCTGAGGGGGTAGATGGTGCCCAAAAAGATGAATTTATTTTACATCTTTATCTCGGGTCGTTATTCTTTGTTAAAGAAGCAATTTAAATGAACCTTTTAACCGGTTCATTCCTGTCTGGTTATCGCACAAGGGGAGCTGCCTATGAACTGGCTGACACAATCGGTGGGAGATATTGCCCGGGAATTACCCGGGGCCACCGGGGTAGTGTTCGACACTATGTTTACAAATGTTGATGAAAAGGGGGCCGCGGCACATGGGTAAGTACAAAAGATTATGGTGGACGCTGATTGGCACATTGGCGGTTACCTTCGGTTTGTTGGGGTACTTTGGGGTCGAGGTGTACCGCAAGGCGCCGCCGATTCCGGATCAGGTGGTCACCGAAAGTGGTCAGACATTGATGACCGAAACCAGCATTCTCGACGGTCAGACTGCCTGGCAATCCGTGGGTGGTATGCAGCTCGGCTCCATATGGGGGCACGGCGCCTATCAGGCACCGGACTGGACCGCCGACTGGCTGCACCGGGAGCTGCTGGCCTGGCTGGAGTTGGCCGCTCAGGACAACTTCGGTGTCAGTTATGACGAGCTCGATGGGCGCGATCAGAATGCCCTTCAGTACGAGCTGAAGGAAGCCTATCGTACCAACACCTGGGATGCGGAGACCGACACCCTGGTGGTGTCCGATCGACGCGCTCAGGCGATGGCGCAGACAGCGGATTACTACAGCCGTCTGTTCGGCGGTGCCCCGGAGTTGCAGCCCACTCGGGAAAGCTACGCCATGAAAGAGGTCACGCTGCCGAGCGAAGAGCGCCGGGATCAGATGACCAATTTCTTCTTCTGGACCGCCTGGGCCGCCGCCACCGAGCGCTACCCCGGTGAAGCGACCTACACCAACAACTGGCCCCACGAGCCGCTGATCGACAATAAGCCCACCGCCGAGAACATCGTCTGGTCCATCGCCAGTGTGGTGCTTTTGATCGCCGGTGTCGGTGGCCTGGTCTGGGGTTGGGCGTTCCTGCGCAAAGAGGACGAAGAGGAGCCACAGGCGCCCAAGCAGGACCCGATCACCACTTTTGCGCTGATGCCTTCCCAGAAAGCCCTGGGTAAATACCTGTTGGCGGTGGTGGGACTGTTCACTCTGCAGGTGTTCCTGGGCGGGTTCGTGGCTCACTACACCATTGAGGGGCAGGGCTTCTACGGTATCCAGACCTCGGACTGGCTTCCTTACTCCCTGATGCGCACCTGGCACATTCAGTCGGCCATGTTCTGGATTGCCACCGGCTTCCTGGCGGCGGGCCTGTTCCTGGCGCCGGTCATCAACGGCGGCAAAGATCCGAAGTATCAGAAGCTCGGCGTGGACATTCTGTTCTGGGCGCTGATTGCCGTGGTGGTGGGCTCCTTTGCCGGTAACTTCCTGGCGATCAACCAACTGATGCCCGCCGAGTGGAGCTTTATGCTGGGCCACCAGGGTTATGAATACGTCGACCTGGGCCGTTTCTGGCAGATTCTCAAAGTCGCCGGTATCGCCTTCTGGTTGTTCCTGATGATGCGCGGCATCGTGCCGGCCCTCAAGCAGGGTGGCGACAAGAACCTGTTGGTGTTGTTGACCGCCTCCGTGGTGGCCATCGGTCTGTTCTACGGTGCCGGTCTGGCCTACGGCGAGCGCACCCACATTTCCATCATGGAGTACTGGCGCTGGTGGGTTGTGCACCTGTGGGTAGAGGGCTTCTTTGAAGTGTTCGCCACCGCCGCACTTGCCTTCATTTTCTGCAGCATGGGGCTGGTATCCCGTCCCATGGCAACCGCCGCCTCCCTGGCATCGGCGTCACTGTTCATGCTCGGCGGCGTGCCCGGAACCTTCCACCACCTGTACTTCTCCGGTACCACCACACCGGTCATGGCGGTAGGGGCCTCGTTCAGTGCGCTGGAAGTCGTTCCTCTGGTAGTGCTCGGATATGAAGCCTGGGAAAACTGGCGTCTCAAGTTCCGCGCCCCCTGGATGCAGAACATCAAGTGGCCGCTGCTGTTCTTTGTCGCCGTGGCGTTCTGGAACATGCTGGGCGCCGGAGTGCTGGGCTTTATGATCAACCCGCCCATCTCGCTCTACTACGTTCAGGGGCTCAATACCACGCCCACTCACGCACACGCCGCCTTGTTTGGGGTGTACGGCTTCCTGGCGCTGGGCTTCTGCCTGCTGATTCTCCGCTACATTCGCCCGAACATGGCGTTCAACGAGCGCGTGATGAAAACCGCCTTCTGGTGGATGAACGGTGGTCTGGTGTTGATGTTGTTTACCAGCCTGTTGCCGGTGGGCGTCATCCAGTTTGTTGCCAGTGCCTCTGAGGGCCTGTGGTATGCCCGCAGCGAAGCGTTCATGCAGACGCCGCTGTTGGAAACCCTGCGTTGGGTCCGCACCATTGGCGATGTGATTTTCATTGTCGGCGCCCTGGCAGTGACCTGGCAGGTGGTCAAGGGCGTACTCTTCCCTGACGCACCCGATCAGGTCGTCGACGGCCGACTGGAAAAAGCCTGGGCCCCCGCCTATGCTGAGTCCGATATGGCCATGGCTGAAGCGCATCGGGGGGACAGCGTGTGCTGCGGACATTGCGGCGGCGATAAATAGCCGCAGGTTTGACGCGCTGGTGTTTCACGTCCAGAGGGCGGGCTCAGCCCGCCCTTTTTGTCTTAACGGTTTGGGAGAAGTGAATGGTCAATGCCAAAGAGCGTATAGATACTATCTATGACGTGGTCAAGAACCGAAACCCCGGGGAAACTGAATTTCATCAGGCGGTCTGGGAAGTCATTGAAACGTTGACGCCCGTGCTGGAAAAGTGCCCCTATTACGCCAAACAGAAAATCATTGAGCGTATCTGCGAACCGGAACGACAGATCATTTTTCGTGTGCCCTGGCAGGATGACGACGGGGAAGTCCACATCAATCGCGGCTTCCGGGTTGGTTTCAACAGCGCGCTGGGGCCCTACAAAGGTGGGCTGCGGTTTCATCCCAGCGTCCTGCTGGGGACCATCAAGTTCCTTGCCTTTGAGCAAACCTTTAAAAACGCCCTGACCGGCCTGCCGATTGGCAGTGGTAAGGGTGGCTCCGATTTTGATCCCAAGGGGAAATCCGACAACGAAATCATGCGCTTCTGTCAGAGCTTCATGACCGAGCTGTACCGGCATATCGGCGAGATGACCGACGTGCCGGCCGGGGATATTGGTGTGGGTGCCCGTGAAATCGGCTTCCTCTTCGGTCAGTACAAGCGCATTACCAATTGTTATGAGTCCGGAGTGCTGACCGGCAAGAGCCCGAGCTGGGGTGGCGCACTGGTTCGTAAAGAGGCGACCGGCTACGGCCTGGTTTACTTTGCCGAGGAAATGCTCAAGGCGCGCAACGAATCACTGAAAGGAAAAGTCTGTGTGGTGTCCGGCTCCGGCAACGTGGCGATTTACGCAATTGAAAAGTTGCAGCAGTTGGGGGCCAAGGTCGTGGCTTGCTCTGATTCCGGCGGGGTGATTTACGACGAGCGGGGCATCGATCTGGAGACGGTCAAGGAAATCAAGGAGGTGCAGCGCGACCGGATCAAAGCGTACGTCGCTCAACATGGCGAGGCTGACTATCGGGACAAAGGGAATATCTGGGATATTCCCTGTGACCTGGCGTTCCCCTGTGCCACCCAGAATGAATTGGATGAGAAGGCCGCGCAGACGCTGGTCGAAAATGGTTGTCTGGCCGTTGCCGAGGGTGCCAACATGCCCTGCACGCCGGAGGCAGTGGATTGCTTTATGGAAAACAATGTCGCCTACGGCCCCGGCAAAGCGGCCAACGCCGGTGGCGTGGCGACATCGGCCCTGGAAATGCAGCAGAATGCCAGTCGTGACTCCTGGACGTTTGAGCACACGGAAAAACGTCTGCGCCAGATCATGGCCAACATCCATAGAGACTGCTACGACACCGCCCGGGAGTTTGATCTGGATGGCAACTATGTGGCGGGCGCCAACATAGCCAGCTTCCGGCGAGTGGCGGATGCCATGTTGGCCTTTGGTGTTATCTGAGGTCTGCCAAACGAGCTGACGATCGGTGCTCGGCACCGGTCGTCAGTCTGCTCGGCTGACCGCGTCCACTTTCACGGTGGTGCGCTGGGTTTTACTGATCGGCCAGTCAATTTCCTGCCCTTGTTTCAGGCCAATAATGGCGCTGCCAATGGGGCTCAAAATGGACAGTTTGTTCTCCGTGTTATCCAGCTCGGTGGGATACACCAACGTATAGGTGAACGTCTTGCCGGTCGACTGAACCGTAAAAGTCACCTGCGAGTGCATGGTCACCACATCGTCCGGAAGCTTGGCCGGCGTCACAATTTTTGCCCGCTCCAGCTCTTCTTCCAACTGATTGGTGATGGTGTCCTCGGGAACCAATTCCAGCAGTTTCCACAAGCGTTCATACACATCTTTGGTTAACGTGATTTTGGGTTTTGATGCCATAAAATGACCCTGAAAATTAGCGGAACGTTCAACGGCGCACGCTTCCGGAGAAACCAGTGGTTTTCGCGTGCAGCAATAAACACCCCAGGTTTATGACCTACGGTGCGAATACGGAATGAAGGTAAAGCGGAATAAGGTGTGCCCGAGTGCTGAGGATTAGCACCCGGTCAAGAGGGGAAGATGGGGGCGAGCCTCCACATCAGAAATTGCGCCAGTACGTTGTTCACGAAAATCCTGTGCTTTTCAAATGACGTTGACCTGAGGTTACCCCAAAGAAAATAAATGTCAACGGCGCCGCCCGCCGGCTGACCGGCGGTGCGCGACTGGTTTAGTGTATAATAGTTGAGTTAAATGCTCGGGTATTTAGCTTTGTCGACTTTGGTGGTAGCATAGGCACTATTGGTAATGTGTATCCAGAGAGCATCTTATGCAACCCAGTTTTCATATCTCCGAGCCGGCCCGCGATTACCTGATTGAGCTGCTGAGTAGCCAGGGTGTGGATGCGGCCAGGATTTTTGTGGTGGAAGCCGGCACCCCCCGGGCCGAAACCTGCCTGGCGTACTGCCGGCCCGGCGAAGAGTCGGAAACCGATCTGGAAGTGTACGAGGGTGACCTTAAGCTATACCTCGACAAGCGCAGCCTGCCCTACCTGAAGGGGCTGGAAATCGGCCTGCAGGACAAAGGCGAGCAAAAGCAGATCACCATCCGCGCGCCCAACGCCAAGAAGCCCCAGAGCGCCCAGGGGCGTGAGGTGGAGTTTGAGCGCGAGTGTCCGGCCAAGCTGGTGCCCTCCGGTGATGATCTGATGATTCCCAAGGGGGCCGAGGCGGCCATTACCCAGGCGTTAGGGGCCAGCTACACGCTGCTGTACCACGGCAACCTGATTCGTATCGACGGTAAAGATGCCGACGCCATCGGCCTGACCTCCAATGCGCTTGAGTTCGAAGCGCGTGAAGACGGCCGCATCGATGAAGATCAGGTCTGGAAGGCGCTATCCATGGTTTACGATCCGGAAATTCCGGTGAATATCGTCAGCCTGGGCCTGGTGTATAAAATGGATGTGGATCAGTCACGCGGCCATGTGTTTGTGGAGATGACCCTGACGGCACCGGGCTGCGGAATGGGCGATGTGCTGGTGGATGATATCAAGCGACGCCTGGCGGAAGTGCCCCACGTCCAATCCAGCGACGTCCAGTTGGTGTTTGATCCACCCTGGACGCGCGAGATGATGAGTGAAGAAGCTCAGTTGGAAACGGGGATGTTTTTCTAGGGTCGGTTATCCCTACACATCAAGATCCGCGGCGTCGTGGCGCTCGCGCAATTGCTCGTGAGGTTCGCCCCAGGTGCGATTGACTTTGCGCCCGCGCTGCACGGCTGGCCTCTGATCGATGGCCTGCGCCCACCGCTTCAGGTGTCGATACTCATCCACCGATAAAAACTCGCCGGCATCGTACAGGCGCCCCAACACCAGTTCGCCATACCACGGCCAGATGGCCATGTCCGCAATGCTGTACTGCTCTCCCGCCAAATAGGTTTTGTCCGCCAGTTCGCGATCGAGCACATCCAGCTGACGTTTAACTTCCATGGTAAAACGATTGATGGGGTACTCGTAAGGCTCCGGCGCGTAGGCGTAAAAATGACCAAACCCGCCGCCCAACAAGGGTGCGCTGCCCATCTGCCAAAATAGCCAGTTGAGACACTCGGTGCGACCCGCGATGCTGTCGGGAATAAATGCGCGAAACTTGTCAGCCAGGTAAAGCAGAATCGAACCGGACTCAAATACCCGTGTGACCGGATCGGTACTGTGGTCGACCATGGCCGGTATCTTTGAATTGGGATTAACCGCCACAAAACCACTGGAGAACTGATCTTGCTCCATGATGTCGATGTAGTGTGCGTCGTACTCCGCTCCCGAAATTCCGCGAGCGAGAAGCTCTTCGAGCATGATGGTCGCTTTTACGCCGTTGGGTGTTGCGAGTGAATAGAGCTGCAGAGGGTGCTTACCAACCGGTAGCGCTCGCTCGAAACGGGCCCCCGCTGTGGGGCGGTTGATGCCACTGAATTTACCGCCGGCCGATGTGTCTGGCGTCCAGACTTTGGGTGGGGTGTACGAGTGCTCGCTCATTATTCCTCCATTCACGATCGGTTGCTTGCGTTTTGAAACTGCTACACTACAGTTCGATGACGTTGACACACATAACCACTGTACGCAGGAGGAGAATACCATGGATCAAAAAGCGCTCCGCGCCTGTTTTGCGCTGTCCTTGCTGAGTTTGCCGTCGGTAACCCTGGCGTCTTCATTCCAGCTGCTTGAGCAAAGTCCGGCCCACATGGGCAAGGCATTTGCCGGTACGGCGTCGGATATTACCGATGCCTCTACGGTCTACTTCAATCCGGCGGGCATGGCACGTCTGGACGGTCAGAACCTGACCCTGGGTGGAAACGTCGTGCTCACCGAAGCGGACTTCGTCAACGACGGCAGCAATTACGTCATTCAGGGTAATACCGTGCGTGTGCAAGGCAGCGGGACCACCGACGAAACCGGATTTATTCCCAATGCCTATTGGGTCGTTCCGGTATCCGAGCAGTTCACCCTGGGCCTGGGCGCGGGCGGTCCCTTTGGCCTTTCCAGTGACTTTGGTACCGAGTGGCCGGGGCGCTACGACGCCACCTTCAGTGAACTGGAAGTCACCAACCTGAACCTCACCAGCGCCTGGGCACCCAACGATCAGATCGCCTTTGGTTTGGGGATCAACTATCAGATGATCGATGTCACCCTGCAAAGCCAGTTTGATTCCACCTTGGGTGCCAGCCCGGATCCCGCCACCGACAGTAGTGCGAGCATTGAAGGGGATGATGACGATATCGTATTCGATGCCAGCGTGTTGTGGACACCGGCCCCGGGAACACAGTTGGGTTTGACTTGGCGTCAGGGGGGCGACTTTACGCTGGATGGCTCTGCGGCCTTCGACTTTAACGCAGCCTGCGTTCCCGGTGCGGGTGTGCCTACTCCGCTAGAGGGCAATCCGACGACCGGTGACTTGTGTGCCAGTGGGCTGACCGGGCTGGAAGGTCCGGTCAATGCTGGGGCGGAGCTGCCGGATACCATTACCCTGAGTGGTTCGCAACAGTTGAATGATGTGTGGACCCTGCACGCGGACATTGCGCAAACCCGCTGGAGCAGCATTCAGACCATTGCGGTTGATAATGTTGATAACGGTGAGAACGTGGCCACACTGGACCTGCGTTACGATGACACGCTTCGCCTGGCGTTGGGCGCCAGCGCGGCGTTGACGGATACCTTCACCTTGCGTTTTGGTGTGGCGCAGGACGAGGCGCCGCAAACCGATCCGGAGTTTGTCAGTCCGAGAATTCCGGATGAGGATCGTACCTGGCTGGCCGTCGGCGCCAACTTCCAGGTATTCGATTCGGTCACCATGGATGTGAGTTACGCTCACCTGCTGGTGGATGATGCTCAACTGGAGCGTACTGAGCCCACCCCTCTGGGCGGAAGCTACACTCTGGACGGCAGCTTCGACAGCTCGGTCAACATCCTGGCGGCCCAGATCAACTGGCAGTTCTGACCGATCACCGGCCGGGGCGGTCAGCCTCGGCCGGTGTAACCGTTTTTACTGCGGCTGCTTGGCCGTTCTCAGGTAGGGCTTGAGGGTTTTGAAGCCTTCGGGGAATTTCTTTTTGGCGTCTTCGTCACTGACCGACGGCGGAATGATGATGTCTTCACCATTTTTCCAGTTCACCGGTGTGGCGACGGTGTGCTTGCTGGTCAGCTGCACGGACTCCAACAGACGCAGAATCTCGTCAAAGTTGCGACCGCTGGTCATCGGGTAGATCAACTGGGCTTTGATCTTTTTGTCCGGACCGATGATGAACACCGCGCGCACGGTGGCGTTGTCGGCGGCGGTGCGACCGTCTGAGGAAGCGCCTTCATCTTCCGGCAGCATGTCGTACAGCTTGGCCACGTTCAGATCCGTGTCGCCAATCATCGGGTAGTTGGGTGCGGTGCCCTGGGTTTCTTCAATGTCCTTGGCCCACTTGGCGTGGTTGTCCACCGGATCGACCGACAGACCGATGATCTTGGTGTTGCGCTTGTCGAATTCCGGCTTGAGTTTGGCCATGTAACCCAGCTCGGTGGTGCACACCGGGGTAAAGTCTTTCGGGTGAGAGAACAGGATCGCCCAGGAGTCGCCAATCCACTCGTGGAAGTTGATTTCGCCTTCGGTGGTTTGGGCGGTAAAGTCGGGTGCTGTGCTACCAATACGCAGGGCCATGAGACCTCCTTTCGGGATCGAACACAAATGATGGAATGGAATCATTGTTAGTGGGGCCGGACCGGGCAAATACAAGCCCTGACCGACCGGTCAGTAGAGGGGATGATAAAGGTCGCACCGGCGGTCGTAAAATGACCTTTCCGTCTAATCCATAGCGTTCGGTTATAACGAAGCACGCAGCGTCAGCTTTCGTCGAAATCCAACCACAGGTGCTGGTAACCGCTGGCCGGATAGTACGCATTGACCGGCGCCTTGTCGGGCGTCGGCGCAAAGGCGCCGCTGATCTGTAATAACGCCTCCATCAGTACCCGAAGCTCCAACCGCGCCAGCGGTGCGCCGGGGCAGACGTGCAGGCCCGCACCGTAGAGCAGGTTCTGGCTCTGGTCGCGGCCCCAGCGGAACTGATCGGGCTGTGGAAACACGCCTTCATCCCGGTTGGCCGATATCCAGTTGACCGTTACCCGGTCTCCGGTTTCGATTTGGCGGCTTTGCAGCGTGGCAGGGCCGGTGGCTTTGCGCCGATTGGTGACCAGCGGGCCGTGAATGCGCAGAATTTCGTCCACGGCTTCCGGAATTAGGTCGACATCCTCACGCAGCGTTGCCTGCAACGACGGATGGTCGGCCAGAAATTTCAGCAACAGGCCGACCGAGGCGGCAATGGTGCCGATTTCGCCCACGGTCCAGTTGCGCAGAATGCTGACGATATCTTTCTCGGGAATGGGTTGACCATCGATGGTACTGCGCATGATTTCCGTGGTGGGATCTTCCGGCACCCAATTGCCTTGCTCACGTCGGGTTTCGAGCAGTTCGTGAATATAACGACTGAAGCGTTGGGCAATTTCCGCCATGGCCTCCCGATCGCCGGCCAGCGTGGCCTCGTGGTTTTCGTGGGCCCATTCGCGCAGCGGCTCCTGCAGACTGTCGGGCCAACCGAGGAAGGCGCACTGGATCTGCAAGGCGAAGGGCTCCGCCAGCTCGGCGACAATATCTACCTGCTTCCGTCCGGCGATAGCTCGAGCCAGCTCGGCGGCAATGTCGCGGCACTCCGGTTCAAACAGCGCCATGCGCTGATCGGTAAAAAAAGGCTCTATCAGTGTGCGATACGGGGTGTGTTCGGGCTGATCCATTCCATTGGGAACGGATCGGTGCTTTGAAACTTGATTGCTGAAGGTTTCATGATCGGTCACCACCGCCAGCACATCCTCGTGGCGAAACACGGACCACCCCATGTACTTGCTGCGGGCCACCGGGCAGCGTTGGCGCATGTCATCGAAACTGGCGACGGGGTTGTCCAGAACCGTGTCGCTGCGAGGGTTCCAGTCGTAGGTCGGGCGGTGATCAGTCATGAAACTCCTCCCGGGGGAATTGTTTGTTCAGGATTGCTGCTCTCATGGGTTGTTACTTTCATGTTACGGCGCTTGCCCGCTTGAGCCTACGGGAATACTCCCCAATCCCCATCGTCTACCCCCAATAGGGCATTTCAGAGGGGCGCCGAATAACCCATCGGCGCAATAGTGTGGCACCTGAATTTCTGGTCTGATGAAGCTGTGTGGGAAATCGTAACAGGTACGATTTCCCCGGTAGCAGATCGAGGTGTTTACATGAAGTGTCCCGCCTTTTCCTTGTCCCGCCGTGGTTTCTTTGGTCGCTGTTTGTTGGGGGCGCTGGCGAGCCTCAGCCTCAACCTTCACGCCGCCGACCCGGCCAACGGCAAAACCGTTTATCAGATGAATTGTCAGGCCTGCCATCAGCCCGCCGGTGCCGGTATTCCCGGCGCCTTTCCTCCCCTGGCCGATAACGCCAATCTGGCCGGCAACCCCGACTATATCGCGCAGGCCATCGTCAAGGGCGTTTCCGGTCCGCTGACAGTGAACGGAAAATCCTACAACAGTGTGATGCCGTCCATGGCTCACATCAGTGATTCGGATATTGCCGACTTGGTGGCCTACATCCTTTCGGATCTCAACGGCAGTAGTGACTTGACCCTATCCGAAGCCAATATCAGTGCATTGCGTTAACGGTACCCATTTTATTAATTGATAGAGAGAACTTAACAATGAAACAGATGATGAAAATGATGGCCCTGGGAGCGAGCGTGAGTGCCTTGGCGGCGTTAGTAGGCTGTTCTCAGGCCGGGCCCATGGCAACCGCCGGTGAGTTTGAAATCGAGGGCAAGGTCTACGGCATGCCCAAGGCCGAAGTGTTCCGCGAGGATTACCGGGGCGATGCGGTGGTGGGCGATACCATGACCGCGTCCCCCCATTTGGCCAAGCTCGACTACGCCGGCAACAAAACCCATCAGGTCCGGCTGGACACCCTGTCCCAGAAAGTGGAGGTGGCCCCGGGCGTGAGTTACACCGCCTGGACCTTTGGCGGCAGCGTGCCTGGTCCGGTGTTGCACGTGCGCGAGGGCGACCGGGTGGTGTTTACCATGAAAAACCGCTCCGACGAGGCCGTGCTGGTGTCCGAGCCCGGCAAGGGCGCCGCGCCTTTCTACCGGCAGATGTCGGACAACCCCTACCAGAAGCCGGAGGCGGCCATTTCCCCCATGCCTCACTCCATGGACTTTCACAGCGGCACCGTGGCGGCCGATGATAAGTGGCGCAGCATCTCGCCGGGGGAAACCGTCCAGTTCGAATGGGTGGCCAACTATCCCGGTGTCTACATGTACCACTGCGGTACATCCAGTGTGTTGATGCACACCGCCATGGGGCAGTACGGCGCGGTGGTGGTTTCCCCCAAAGAGGGCTACCCCACGGAAGCCGATCACGAATACGTGATTACCCAGTCCGAGTTCTATCTGCAGCAGGTGGGCGAGTCCTATATCTATGATCACCAGGCTGCCATGGCCAACAACCCCAGCCACGTGACCTTTAACGGTCATGTGTCCGCCCTGATGGATCAGCCCTTGCGCGCCAAAAAAGGTGACCGGGTGCGCCTCTACGTGCTGAACGCCGGACCCAACGGCACCTCCAGCTTCCACGTGATCGGTGCCATCTTTGATCGGGTCTGGTACGAGGGCAATCTGGAGAACGAGTGGCGCGGTATGCAGACCGTACTTCTGGGGGCCAGTAACGGTGCGGTGATGGAGTTCATCGTTCCGGAAGACGGGCTGTACAAACTGGTGGATCACGAGTTCCACGACGCCGAGCGCGGCGCCGCCGGCGCCTTGATTGCCGCACCGGCACAGTAGGAGGAGAGCGAGATGTCAGGGTGGTGTAAACAATGGTTGTGGGGCGGGCTCCTGTTGGCCGGCACCGTCACCGCCCTGGCGGCCGAGCCGGTGGTGGTACCGGAGGGCAATTTTGAACACCCGGTGCTGCTCGACCGGGAGCGCCGCACCGAGTGGGTGGCAAGCTTCCGGGTGGATGCCCGCCCGGTCAACCGCGAGGACTATGCGGCGTTTGTGGAGGCTCATCCCCACTGGCGTCGCTCGGCGGTCGCGGGGCTGTTTCACGATGGCGGCTACCTGCGCGGCTGGTCCTCGGATGTCACCCCGGATGGAGCGCCAGAGGCGCCGGTGGTTCAGGTGTCCTGGTACGCGGCCCGGGCCTACTGTGAGGCCCAGGGCGGCACCCTGCCCAGTCTGGTGCAGTGGGAGTATCTGGTGGACCTTCGGCGGCGCTTGAATGGCCTGTCGGATGAAGACTACGCCAATGCTGTGTTCGCCTGGTACGGTGAGCAGCGTCCGGCAGCCTTCGAGGATCGGGCGTTGGGGCTCTCGGGCTTTATCGGGCCCGTGAATGAGTGGTTGGAGGACTACCAGCTGCTGCTCGCCAACGGCGATCGGGTGGATTTTGGCGGTGGTTCCTGCGGTGATACCGGCCGTCTCATACTGCGCTACGACAGCGCTCACTACGCCACCCTGCTGCGCTACCAGATGCGCAGCAACCACGCTCCGGAAACCACCGCCAGCAACCTCGGCTTCCGTTGCGTTTACCCCTGATTGAGGATACCTGAATGAACATGAACCGCTTCACAAAGGCTTGGCATTGGTTGGCAGCTCTGGGCCTCTGGGCGCTGGCTGGACTGGCGTTTGCCGGCGACCACGCGAACCACGGCGGTCACGACCATCACGGCCACCACGATCACCATACCCCTCTGGGAATGGCCAGTGACATCCCGGAGGGCTCGCTGCATCAGTTCGATGCCACGTGGCAGACCCACCGGGGCGAGACACTGCGCCTGAGTGATCTGGCGGGACAGTCGGTGATTGTGACCATGATGTACGCCAGTTGCACGACGGCCTGTCCGGTGCTGGTGGAAGATGTGCGTCGCATCCATCAGGGGTTGTCCGCCGAGCAGCGCGAAAACGTGACCTTACTGTTGGTGAGTTTCGATACGGAAAATGACACCGTCGAGGTGCTCAATGAGTACGCCCACAATTTCCGGGCCACGGAGACGCCCTGGCACTTTGCCACCGGCTCGGTGGCGGATGTGCGCACCCTGGCGGCGCTGCTGGGTATCCGCTACCGGAAAAATCCCAGTGGCGGTTACGACCACAGCAACGTGATTGCGCTGCTCAACGCCGACGGGGAGGTCATCCACCGCCGGGAGGGGCTGAACCAACCGGTCACTGAGGCCGTAAACAGTCTGCATTGAGCGTCTGGGCGCGTTCAGTCATGCCCCGGCCTGGTGTACACTGGGTCCCACAATGATAAACGGTGCCGGAGAGGCCTTCGGAGCCGCTTATCATTGTGGGACCCAACAAACACAGCGGCACTACGGTTATGCATCGAACCCTTCTCAGGACCCCCCGTGTTTTTACCGGTGAATGGAGCGCAACCTTCCGACGCTTGCGGGTCGGCCTACTGGTGCTTGGCGCGGCAATGTCGACGCCGGTGCTGGCTCAGGCACAGGCCCAGTCCCAAGCCGACCCGTCCCAGCCCGCAGAGCGGCTATCCCGCGAACAAGTGGTGGCGCTGACGCAGCGCTATTGCGGCGGCTGCCATCAGGTGCCCTCACCCTCGCTGCTGCCCCGGCACAGTTGGCCGCGGGTGATCGATTCCATGGTGGAGTTGGCCAAAAACCGCACCGGTCAGGACGTGATTCCGGCGGAGGCCGTACCCCACATCAAGGCACTGTATTACGGGTCCAGCCCCGAACAGTTGGCCAGCCTCCCCTATATTGATGATCCTCATCCGGCAATGAGCTGGACCTCCGAGCGGGTGGGTGATGGGGTAGGTATTCCGCAAATTCTCAATATCCAGCAGGTGGAAATGGACAATGATGCCCGGTTCAACTTTCTGGTCAGCGACGGCGAGCGCGGCGAGTTGCGTCTGCTGCAAACCGATGGAGGTGAAAAACCTCAGTGGCGGGAGTCCACCATTGCCGAGATTGAGTTGCCGATCACGGCCCGAGTCGTCGACTTTAACGGCGATGGCCGGCAGGACATTCTGGTGGCCGATCTCGGCGAGTTCGCCCCAAGTGGAGTATTGGCGGGCAAAATTTTTCTGTTACAGCAGACGCCGGGGGGCGGCTACGAAAAACAGCTATTGATTCATCAGCTCGGGCGTGTGACCGATGTGCAGGCGCTGGATCTGGACGACGATGGCGATCTGGATATCGCCGTGTCGGTGTTTGGTGGCGCTGGCATTGGCGAGGTGTTCTGGCTGGAGAATCAGGGCGGCGGCGATTACCAGAAGAGACCCCTGTTGGGGTTGAGTGGTGCGCTCAATATCACGCCTGCGGATCTCAATGGCGATGGCAAAATGGATCTGGTCACATTGCTCGCTCAGGAATACGAAACCATGGTCGCTTTTGTAAACCAGGGTGAAGGTGAGTTTGAGCGGGTGGATCTGGTCAGTGCCGGGCATCCGTTGTTTGGTGCCACCAGTATGACCGTTGAGGATCTGAACCGTGACGGGAAACCGGATATTATCTTCACCAATGGTGATGCTTTCGATACCCAAACCGATCCCAAGCCTTACCACGGCGTTCAGTGGCTCGAAAACAAAGGCAATATGCAGTTTGCCGCCCACGACATCGGCCGTTTCTATGGCGCTGCGAATGCGGCGGTGGCGGACATGGATGGCGACGGCGATCCGGATATCGTGGTCAGTAGCTGGACCAATTACTGGGACGATGAAAAACGGCAGTCCCTGATCTGGTATGAAAATACCGGCGACCTGACATTCCAGCCTCGGCCCATCAGCGATGACTACCGTGGTGTGGTGCCACTGGAGTTGGTGGATATCACCGGCAATGGTCGCCTGGATATCATCACCGGTGCTTTCCGTATGGATATCCTCAAGGATTTCTTGCGGGTGGAAGACGGTATTCCCTCCATGGATACCGACAAGATGAAAGCGGATCAGCGTGCACCCAGCGATCGATTGTTATTGATTCGTAACCGCGCCATTGAAAATTGAACACAAAAAAACGGCGCCCCTCACAGGGCGCCGTTTTTGATTCAGGAGTAACCCCTGAAAGAACACAATCCGTCGGCCTTCGGTTGTCGGCGACGGGCTGTGTCAGCAGACGATTTAGATCGCCTGAATGTTCTCGGCTTGCGGGCCTTTCTGACCTTGGGTCACGTTAAAGCTGACCGCTTGGCCTTCGGCCAGGGTTTTGAAGCCTGAACCAACGATGGCGCTGAAGTGTGCAAAAACGTCCGGACCGGATTCCTGCTCCAGAAAACCAAAACCCTTCGCTTCGTTGAACCACTTAACTGTTCCAGTAACTACTGACATAATCGTACCTATAAATCATTTGATGGTGGCCCTGATGGACCGGTGGTGCTAAAAAGGTTCTATTACTTAAAAAGACAGGACGATGACGTGCGACAGAGTTGCTAGCTACGGGCAGGGATCGAACAGGTTTTTACAATATAAATCAGAACTTCCTAACCCGAGCCATCCTACAGGCTTTAGGGTGACTGTCAACGTATTTATCAATGTATTTGTCGCTGGTGCGGTCCGTGTTAGGCTTTTTCGCTACATATCAAGCACTTGGCTCACCATTAAAATATTGAAGCAGAGCGTCTCATGAACAGACCCGGTTGGGTTTTTTACGTATCGGTTGCACTCTTGAGTGCGTTTGTTGTGCTCGGCATTTTCTGGCCAGAGCAGTTGGCAGGTGGTTCAGAGCAGGCGCTGGCCTTCACTACCAGCCACTTCGGCTGGCTGTACCTGTTTGTCACCACCGGTTTTCTGGTGTTCTGCATTGCTCTGGGGGCCGGTCGTAGTGGCAACATCCGGTTGGGGGCCGACGGTGAAGCGCCGGAATTTTCCTATCCCACCTGGTTGGGGATGATTTTTTCGGCCGGGATGGGGGTTGGCCTGGTGTTCTGGGGTGTCGCCGAGCCCATGACGCACTACGTCAATCCGCCCCTGGGTATGGCCGAGGGGCGCAGTGCCGAGTCCGCTGAGTTGGCCATGCAGTACTCGCTGTTTCACTGGGGATTTCATCAGTGGGCCAACTTTGCTGTCGTGGGGCTCGCGATTGCCTACGTCCGCTTCCGTCAGCAGCGGCCGGGCTTGATCAGCGAGACCTTCCGGGCCAGTCTGGGCGACCGGGTGGATGGTGGCTGGGGGCACGCGATCAATGTGTTGGCCGTAGTGTCTACGGTGTTCGGGGTGGCCACCACCCTGGGCTTGGGTGTTATTCAGATCAACAGTGGAATGGGCTCGGTGTTTGGTATGGCATTCGGCACTACGCCCCAGCTTGCCATATTGGCCGGGGTGGCCATTGTGTTCTTACTCTGCTCACTGGCGCCTCTGGAAAGTGGCGTGCGTTATGTTAGCGATGCCAACATGCTGCTGGCTGCGGCCGTTCTGGTGTTTGTTTTCTTTGCCGGGCCCACTGACTTCATCACCGCCGCCATGACCAATGCCATTGGTGATTACTTTTCCAACATGATCGGTATGAGCCTGGTGATGTCGCCCTACACGGGTGAGGACTGGGTAGCCCGTTGGACGATTTTTTACTGGGCCTGGGGCCTGTCCTGGGCGCCCTTCGTGGGAAGCTTTATCGCCCGTATTTCCAGAGGTCGGACGATTCGGGAGTTCGTGGTTGGCGTCATTGGTATGCCGGTGCTACTGAGCACCCTCTGGTTTGCCACCTTTGGCGGCTCATCGCTGTACTTCGAACTGTTTGAAGGTGCAGCGCTGGGCGACGCGGTGACCCGGGAGATGAGTTCGGCGCTGTTTCAGATGCTTGAATTCCTCCCCGCGGTGGGTTGGATCAGTGCCTTGGTATTGGTCCTGATTGTGCTGTTTGTCATCACCTCGGCCAACTCGGCCACCTTTGTGCTGGGCATGTTCACCAGCCGGGGGGTGCTCTCTCCAAGCCGGCCCATGCGACTGACCTGGGGCGTCATTCAGGTATTGGTGGCCGGCGTACTACTGCTGAGCGGTGGCCTGACCGCACTGCAGACCATTTCCATTGTTGCGGCCTTCCCGTTTATGGTGCTGATGGTGTTTATGGCCGCGTCATTGCTCAAATCGTTGCGGAACGAGCAGCGCCAGATGGAGTTGCACGAAGCATTGATGCGAGAGCGCATTCAGCGGTTGCTCGATGACAATGAACGTAAGTCCTCCCTCGTTGATGCGGACGATGGCGCCGCAGATGAGAGGTCGTAAACACAAATATGGAGCAACCGATCATCGGCTACCACAAAGATGAAGAAGACCACTGGGTAGCGCGCCTGGCCTGCGGCCACAATCAGCATGTGCGTCACAACCCACCCTGGGTTGAGCGCCCTTGGGTTACCACCGCAATGGGACGAGCCTCCATGCTCGGAACCCTGCTCAATTGCGTAAAGTGCGATCGCCGCGAGCCGGCGGACCACGCAGAGCAAACCCCATCGGTATAGTGATGGCCTCACCCGCGGGCGATCAATGGCTGATGAAAGTCTTCGGGGCCGCTGTAGGGACGGATAATGCCGCTGCGGTAGAGAAAATCTCCAAACCCTTCATCGGCATCGCGCTCCCGGGCAAAACGCTCGAACAGCGGTTTCAGATCGGCGAGTATCTGTGCCTCGTCGATATTCTCCCGGTATAGGCGGTTCAACCGATTGCCACCGGTATCGGCGCCCAGGTACAGGTTGTATTTTCCGGGGGCCTTTCCGGTGAGTGCAATCTCCCCCAGGTAGGGGCGGGCGCAGCCGTTGGGGCAGCCGGATACGCGCAATTGAATCACCTCGTCACCGATGCCCGCCTCACTCATCAACTGGTGAACTTTCTGACTTAACTCCGGCAGGTAGCGTTCGGATTCGGCCATGGCCAGTCCGCAGGTGGGGAAGGCCACGCAGGAAATGGCGTTGCGTGCCAGCGGTGAGCTGTTGCTGCCATCATCCAGGCCGTAGTGCTCCACCAGCTTCTGGATGGCTGACTTCTCCTGTTCGCTGACGCCAGCGATGATCAGGTTCTGGTTGCAGGTGATGCGAAATTCGCCTGAATGAATTTGGGCGATGCTGCGCAACGCGGTACGCAACTTCAGTTGCTCGAAATCGCGAATGCGGCCGCTGGGGATAAACAGCGTCAGGTGGTGCCGACCCAGGTCGTCCTCGGTCCAGCCGAACTGATCGCCACTGTCCTTTAGGGTGTAGTCCCGCAATGGTTCCAGCGGCGTGCCGTGCACCTCGGCAAACCGATCCTTGAACCAGTCCAGCCCGTAATCATCGAGCGTGTATTTGAATCGGGCGTGAGCCCGGTCGGTGCGGCAACCGTGATCGCGCTGAATGGCGGCAATGGCCTCGCAGGCATCCACCACCTGATCGGCCGGCACAAAGCCGACCGGGCTGGCAAGGCGCGGGTAGGTACCGGTTTCCCCGTAGGTCATACCCATGCCGCCGCCCACGGCGATGTTGTAGCCGATGATGTCGCCGTGTGCTTCGATGGCGATCAGGCCGATGTCGTTGGCCAATACATCGCAATCATTGTGGGGTGGCAAGGCGATGGCGACCTTGAATTTTCGGGGCAGGTAGCGGTAGGTGTAGAAGGGTTCTTCCTCTTCGCCTTCGCGCGTTTTTGGTGCTTCGTTCAGCCAGGTTTCTTCATAGGCCCGCGATCGCCACATCAGTCGTTCGCTGATCTGCACTGCATGGTCATAGACCCGTGCGTGATTGGCAGAAAGGTGCGGGTTGACGTTCGTCACCACGTTGCGGTTGACATCCCCGCAGGCGCCCCGGCTGTCCAGCCCCAGCGAATCCAGATCTTGAATCAGCGGTTGCAGGTTTTCCTTGAACACCCGATGAAACTGAAACGTCTGTCGGGTGGTCAGGCGCAGGCTGCCGTCGGCAAAGCGGTCGGCGACTTCATCAAGTCCCAGCCACTGGTCCGGGGTCAGTACCCCGCCGGGTAGCCGCAAGCGCAGCATAAACTGGAAGTGCGGTTCAAGTTTCTGCTGACGGCGCTCTTCGCGCAGCTCCCGGTCGTCCTGCTGGTAGAGGCCGTGAAACTTGCTCAGGTGCGTGTCTTCATCGCGCAGCGCGCCAGTGGCATGATCCGCCAGGGAGTCGCGCAGGGTACCCCGCAGATACCGGCTCTCGCGCTTGATCTGTTCGGCTAAAGGCAAATCGTCATGGCTCATCAGTACACATCTCTCTGGTAGCGTTTGCTTCGGGTCAGCTCGCGCAGGTATTGCTCGGCGCTGTCGCGGCTTTTGTGTCCGTGGGTGCTGACCACGTCGATCAGGGCTTCGTGCACGTCCGGCGCCATGGCATTGGCATCGCCGCACACGTACAGGTGCGCGCCGTCCTCGATCCAGCGCCAGAGCTCTGCCCCCGCCTCACGAATTCGGTGTTGCACATACACTTTGTCCGGCCCGTCCCGGGAAAAGGCCACATCCAGTCGGCTGAGCAGCCCCTGCTTGCGCCACTGGAGCCATTCGCGCTGGTAGAGAAAATCGGTGCGAAAATTCCGGTCGCCAAAAAACAGCCAGTTCTTGCCTGAGTGCGCTTCGGCCTCGCGCTCCTGCATGAAGGCACGAAACGGCGCTACCCCGGTGCCGGGGCCGATCATCACAATCGGCGCGTTGGGGTCATTCGGGAGGCGGAAGTTCTTATTGGTGTCGATAAACACCGGTGCCGTGTCATCCAGCGCCAGGCGATCCGCCAGCCAGGTTGAGCCCACCCCTTCACGCAGGCGCTCGCGTTGTTGGTAGCGCACCGCTGCCACGGTCAGGTGCACTTCGTCATCCACGGCCGCCTGGCTGGAGGCGATGGAGTAGAGACGGGGCGGCAGGCGACGGATGTGGTCGACCAGCGTCTGGGCACTCAGTCCGCCAATGGGATATTCCTGGAGCAGATCCAACAGATCGCGCCCGTGCAGCCAGTCGATCAGCCCCCGTTTATCGTTGGTCAATTGTTGAAGCTCGCTGGCCTCACTCAGTTTGGCCCACTGTTGCACCGTCGGTGGTGTCAATCGCGTCAACTCAAGGTGATGCTGCAACGCCTGATGAAGTGTCAGGGAATCGTCCTTGAGCGTCACGGGTTGCTCGCCGTCCAATTGGGTCTGCTCGAGAATCCGGGCCACCAGCGTTGGATCGTTCTGCACGTAAACGCCCAGGGAGTCGCCGGGTTGGTAGCGCAGCCCGGAATCTTCCAGGGAAAGCTCCAGGTGGTGCACCGCCTTGCTGGAGCCCCGGCCGTTCAGCGTTACCCTGTCCAACAGAGGGGCGGAAAACGGGTGTTTTCGATCATGGCCCGCAGTGGCGGAGGGAGATGCTGTGGGTGTCGGAGCGACGGCAGCCGTGCTCTTGGTCTCGGATTTGAGTGTCGACAGCAGTTGCGTCATCCACTGATCGGCCGCCTCCTCATAGTCCACATCGCAGTCCGCGCGATCGATCATCCGCTCGGCGCCCAACGCCGCCAGGCGTTGATCAAAATCCACCCCGGTCTGGCAAAAGTATTCGTAGCTGGAATCCCCCAGCGACAGTACGGCGTAACGCAGCTGACCGAGTTTCGGTGCCTTGCGCCCGTGCAGGTACTCGTGCAACCCAAGGGCATTATCCGGAGGATCGCCTTCGCCGTGGGTGGAGGTGATGAGGGCGAGCCGCTCGGTCTTTTTCAGTTGCCGGACGGGGAATTCGTCCATATCCAGGCTCTCGACGTCTAAGCCCTGGGCGCGGGCCTGCTCCGCCAACTGTTCGGCCAGGGTTTCCGCGTTGCCGGTCTGAGAACCGTACAGTATGGTCAGTGTGACGGCGGAACAACTTGCGCTGGACGGTTCGCCGCCGGCTTGCAGCGCGGCCCGGTAGCCGGCCAGATAGCCCTGGACCCAGTCCAGTTGCTGCTCGTTCAATTCCCGGAGTAGGGCGTCGATTTGCTGGCGCTGAGCGTCGTTCAACGGTGAGGGTGGCAAGGGTGCGTTCATGCGAAGTCGGGCTCCCACGGGTTCCGTGATCCTGTGACTTTGATAGTGACTCAGGCTAACAAAAACTCAAGGTATCGCCGCCGTTTTGCTTAGACGGATGTGTCCTAAGCAAAGTGCCCCTGGCGATAAACAGATGTCGTTAGACTTCGCTTAGGCGAGCGTTCTATTCGGTTTTTTGCATTGCAATTTCGCCCTTGCGCCACAAGCGCCACTCTCCGGGTTGGTAGATATCCCAGGTCTCATCGCTGGTGAGCGGCTCGGTGACGATCACACTGACGATGTCATCGGGCGTGGTTTCGGATTCGAAATCCACCATCATGTCGGCGTCTTTCAGGCGGGCCGGGCCGAAGGGCGCCCGGCGGGTGATGCTCGCCATTTTGGTGGAGCAGTAGGTGAACAACCAGTCGCCGTTGCTCAACAGCAGGTTGAATACCCCCTGACGGGCGTAGTCTTCAGACAGACTCACCAGCCGCTGCACCACCTCGGCGGTCGGCGTGTGCCGATCGCAATGTCGGCGCAAGTGGTTGAGCATATCGCAGAACAGCGCCTCGCTGTCCGTCGTGCCCACCGGTTCGTAGAAACCGGGTTCGGGCGCGAAATCCGATATTTGGCCGTTGTGGGCAAACACCCAGTACCGGCCCCATAGCTCGCGGGTGAACGGGTGGGTATTGGCGAGGCAAATGTCCCCCACATTGGCCTGACGGATATGGCAGATGGCCACTTCGCTTTTGATCGGGTGGGTCTGCACCACTTCGGCGATACGGGAGGAGGCGCTGGCATCGGCGTCGTGGAAATTGCGCACCCCTTTGCCTTCGTAAAACGCCACGCCCCAGCCATCTTTGTGAGGCCCGGTCTCGCCGCCACGGCGGGTCAGGCCGGTAAAGCTGAAACACAGGTCGGTGGGGGTGTTGGCGCTCATGGCCAGGAGTTCGCACATAGTGATGAGGCTCTCGGGTTTCGGAGGTCTATCACCATTATACGCATCGAGGCGTCTTTCGCAGGTCTTGGGCGCGCCTTTCGATTTCTGGGGCGCGACTCGTTGAGCGCTATCCGTGGGTGATCTGCATCGGGACGCCGGAACGGTCGAATGCCAGCAAGTTATTGATCATCCCGTTGCGAATGGCGTGAATGACTTTTTCGATGGCGTCGTCCACCGCTTTCGGGGTGGGTAGTTTGTTGTCCGTGCCGGGCAGGGCGGCAACAAAAACCGCATCCCACGTATCGCTCGCCTGCTTGGCTTCTTCGACCAGGCTGGAGAAGTCTGCCAGTTCGTCGGGGCGCTTGTCGATACCGGCCAGCGGCGCCAGGTGGCCCCCGTGTCCCTCCTCAAAATCCCGCGCCTGCTGCTCGGTATAGCCGGTGGGTAATTCTCGGCGCGCCAGAACCAGAATCAGCTTTTGTGGTTCCGGTTGAGAGCGGGCAATAGTGAGAAAGTCATCGAAGTGGTTCAGCTCAAAGGTGCTCATAGCAATGTGGCCATTGTTGTAAAACGAGAGTTCTGCCCATTGTGCACACTTTCGGGGTGAACTGTGATTCCTCTAAAGGGGTAGACCCATGGGGGAATATCGCGGGGTCGGTCATAGCAGTAGGCTAGTGATCAGCCGGTAAGCGGGCGGGGGGATCAGTCCTTCGGGGTCCTGACTGTCGAGGAAATTTTTCAGTTCCAGCCCCAGCTCGGTATCGCCTTCAATGGCCAGCTTGCGGCGAAAGAACAGGGTGTCGGGATCAACCTGGCCGGCCATGATCTGCAGCAGTGATCGGGTATCGGCCCGAAAGGTCACGTCGGATGCCACAGGCTTGAGCGAAACCTGCAGCCGTTGGCCGAGTAGCGTCACCGCGAAGTCCAGGTTGATGTCCGGCACGGTGATCCGCGCCTGGCGGCCGTGCAGAAAATCCAGCTCGCCCCGGCGCAGCGCCTTTGAAAAAGTGTGGTTCAGGCCGACGCCTAAAGTGTGTCGGCGAATTGTCTCGGGGATGAGTGGCTGGGCCACTTTGGCGCATTGAGTGAGCCGGGGGAGCGATGGGCGAAATGATGCTGAATGGGATTGCATGGTAGTCATAGTGGGGCACCTCCTGAGCGGGCATGCTAGCAAACCCGGGTGGCGTCGCCACTCGC
This sequence comes from Marinimicrobium koreense, assembly GCF_003762925.1. Classification (NCBI taxonomy): domain Bacteria; kingdom Pseudomonadati; phylum Pseudomonadota; class Gammaproteobacteria; order Cellvibrionales; family Cellvibrionaceae; genus Marinimicrobium; species Marinimicrobium koreense. The sequence continues at coordinate 2,131,416 of NZ_RJUK01000001.1, read as the reverse complement.
CCAAAATAGGTACAGTCTTTAAACAGAGGTAAACGCCGATGGAATTACTTTGTCCCGCAGGAAGCCTGCCCGCGCTGAAAACCGCCCTGAAAGAGGGGGCCGATGCCGTCTATGTGGGCTTGCGCGGTGATACCAATGCCCGGCACTTTGCCGGCCTCAATCTCGACACCCTGGGGCTGCGCGATGCCGCCCGGGAAACCCATCGGCAGGGGCGGCGGTTGCACGTGGCGATCAACACCTTTGCCCACCCGACACAATGGGACAGTTGGCAACAGGCAGTGGATGAGGCCGTCAAGGCCGGAGCGGACGTGTTGATCATCGCCGATATGGCGGTGTTGGCCTACGCGGCGGAACGCTACCCCGAGGTGGAGCGGCACCTGTCGGTGCAGGCCTCGGCCACCAATGCGGCGGCCATTGATTTTTACCAACAGGCCTATGGCGTCAGTCGCGTGGTGTTGCCGCGGGTGCTGTCCATGAAACAGGTATCGGCACTGGCGCACACCGTGAGTACCGAGCTGGAGGTGTTTGCCTTCGGCAGCCTGTGCATAATGGCTGAGGGGCGCTGTTATCTCAGCTCCTACATGACCGGCGAGTCCCCCAACAACTCCGGCGCCTGCTCGCCCGCCAAGTTCGTCCGCTGGGAAGAGAAACGCGGCGTGCTGGAATCCCGCCTGAATGGCTACCTGATTGACCGCTTTGCTGGCGGTGAGAACGCCGGTTATCCCACCCTGTGCAAAGGTCGCTTCGAGGTGGACGGTGAGCGCTACCACGCCCTGGAGGAACCGACCAGCCTCAACACCCTGAGCCTGTTGCCCGAGCTGTACCGCGATGGCATCAAGGCGGTGAAGATCGAGGGGCGTCAGCGTAGTCCCGCCTATGTCGGCCAGGTTACCCGGGTGTGGCGTAAGGCCATCGACCGGTTGCTGGAAGACCCGGCCCAGTATCAGGTGCACCAGGATTGGGACCAGACCCTGGCGGGACTGTCCGAAGGGCATCAGACCACCATCGGGGCCTATCACAGGAGTTGGCGTTAATGTTAAAACTGACGATTGGACCCATTCTGTATTACTGGCCCAGGGAGCAGGTGCAGCGTTTTTACACGTCGGTGGCCGAATCGGACGCCGATGCCGTCTACCTGGGCGAAACCGTGTGTCCCAAGCGGCGGGAGCTGAAGTTGGAGGACTATATGGCCCAGGCGCACCAGCTGCGTGAGGCCGGCAAAGAAGTGGTGTTATCCACCATGACCTTGCTGGAGTCTCCTGCCGACCTGCGCGAGCTGCGCCGCTACTGCGACAACGGTGAATTCGCGCTGGAGGCCAACGACATCGGCGCGGTGGGTCTGCTGCGCGAGGCGGGGCTGCCCTTCGTCGCCGGGGCCGCGATCAATTGTTACAACCCCCAGACCCTGCGCCAACTGGTGCAGTTCGGCATGCAGCGCTGGTTGATGCCGGTGGAACTGTCCCGGGAGTGGTTGTCGGAGATACTGAGTCAACCGGATATTGAGGATATCCGCAGCAGCTTTGAGGTCGAGGTGTTTGGCTTTGGGCACTTGCCCCTGGCCTGGTCGGCGCGCTGCTTTACCGCCCGCTCGGAAAATCGGCCCAAAGATCAATGTGACTTGTGCTGCATCAAATACCCGTCGGGTCGTCCCGTTTACAATCAGGAAGGCGAGCGGCTGTTCGTGCTCAATGGTATTCAGACCCAGTCCGGAGATCGGTACAATCTGGTGACCGAGGTGCCGCAAATGGCCGGGCTGGTGGACGCGGTGCGCCTCAGCCCGGAGCCCGAGGGCACCCTGGAGTGGCTCGCCCGGTTCCGGGCCGCCAGCCGGGGCGAAGCCCAGGCGCGCGCCGCGCAGGACGTCAACGGCTATTGGCACAAGATGGCCGGTATCGTGCAGGTCGCCTGAGCGCGGCCCCCCAAATTCCAACGACTTTATTGAGGCTGACGAATGACAGAGCAATCCAGGGACATCACCGAGTCGGCGGTCGAACTTCAGCCCGCCTCCCAGGACATCTGGGACCAGAAATACCGCCTGAAAGACCACCAGGACCAACCGGTGGATCAGACCATCGACGCCACCTGGGAGCGGGTCGCGCAGGCGCTGTCCGAAATCGAGCCCAAACGCAAAGCCCACTGGCGCGAAGAGTTTCTCTGGGCCCTGCGCAACGGCGCCATACCGGCCGGCCGGATCATTTCCAATGCCGGGGCCCAGGCCTACAAGCCGGCGACCTCCACCATCAACTGCACCGTCTCCGGCACCATCGGCGACTCCATGGAAGATATTCTGCACAAAAACCTCGAGGCCGGCCTGACGCTGAAAGCCGGCTGCGGCATCGGTTACGAGTTCTCCACCCTGCGCCCCAAAGGCGCCTACGTGGCCGGCGCCGGCGCCAATACCTCCGGGCCGCTGTCGTTTATGGATATCTACGACAAGATGTGCTTCACCATTTCCTCGGCCGGCGGCCGGCGCGGTGCCCAGATGGCCACCTTTGATGTGCACCATCCGGATGTCAGCGAATACATCCGGGCCAAGCGCGAGGCCGGGCGTCTGCGCCAGTTCAACCTGTCGCTGCTGATTACCGATGACTTTGTGCAAGCGGTCAAAGCCGATGCCACCTGGCCGCTGAGTTTCCCCATCACCGAGGACGACCTCAAGCGCGAGGGCCTGGACGGTGATGACCCCGAACAGGTGGTCTGGCGGCGCCTCGATCATGTATCCGACAAATACCTGCGGAACGACGACGGTGAAATCGCCTGCAAGGTCTACAAGAAAGTCCCGGCGCGGCAACTGTGGAACCAGATCATGCGTTCCACCTACGACTTCGCTGAGCCCGGCTTTATCCTGATCGATCGGGTCAACCAGTGGAACAACAACTGGTTCTGTGAAGACATTCGCGCTACGAATCCATGCGGTGAGCAACCCCTGCCACCCTATGGCAGTTGTCTGCTCGGCTCCGTCAATCTGACCCAGTGCGTAAAGCATCCCTTTACCGAGCAGGCGGAATTTGATTGGGAGAAATTCCGCAAACTGGTGTCCATTTTTACCCGCATGCTGGATAACGTGGTGGAAATCAACGGGCTGGCACTGGCGGAGCAGCGCCGGGAGATTGAGCGCAAGCGCCGCCACGGCATGGGCTTTCTGGGGCTGGGTTCGGCCCTGACCATGCTCACCATTCCCTATGGCAGTCCCGCGTCTATCGCCTTTACCGAACAGGTGAGTAAAGAGCTGGCGCTGGCCGGCTGGCGCGAGTCGTTGAACCTGGCCAAAGAAAAAGGCCCGGCGCCCATCATGGCGGAAACCTTTGAGGTCACGCCCATCATGCTGGCCAAGCAACCCGATTTGGCCAGAGAGTATAAGGTGGGCGATCAGGTGCCCGGTAAAGTGCTCTGGGCAAAGTACAGCCGCTATATGCAGCAGGTGGCCGAGGAAGATCCGGCACTGGTGGCGGCGCTGGCGGATACCGGTGGCCGCTTTACCCACCACTCCTCCATTGCGCCCACGGGCACCATTTCCCTGTCCCTGGCGAATAACGCCAGTAATGGCATTGAGCCCAGTTTTGCACACCACTACGCGCGCAATGTGATCCGCAGTGGCAAGAAAACCAAGGAGAAAGTGGATGTGTTCTCCTACGAACTGCTGCGCTATCGCCAGCTGGTCGAGCCCAAGGCCAAACCTTACCCGCAGCCAGGGGAGACCGGTCTGCCAGAGTACTTTGTGGTATCCGACCAGATCACTCCGGAGCAGCATGTGGATGTGCAGGCCGCGGCGCAGAAATGGATTGACTCCTCCATTTCCAAAACCATCAACGTGCCCACAGAAATCGCCTACGACCGGTTCAAGGACATTTACCTGTACGCCTACGAGAAAGGGCTGAAAGGCTGCACCACCTTCCGCTTCAACCCGGAAGCTTTCCAGGGCGTGTTGGTGAAAGAACAGGATCTGGAAAATACCACCTATGTGTTTGAGCTGGAGGACGGTCAAAAGCTCGAACTGAAGGGCAACGAAGAGGTGGAGTACGACGGCGAAATGCACACCGCCGCCAATCTGTACGAGGCCTTGAAAGAAGGTTATTACGGCAAGTTTTAATTGGAGCAGTCTGTATGAACGCCAAAGTTATTGACAAGAAAATCACCGGCTTCTCCATCAAAAAGCCGGAGCCCGAGAAAGAGCCGGACATCGAGCGCATGCACGAGAAGTTCGAGCGCCCGGAAACCCTCGAAGGCAGCACTTACAAGATCAAGACACCGCTGTCCGACCACGCCCTGTACATCACCATCAACGATGTGGTGCTGAACCCGGGCACCGACCACGAAGTGCGCCGCCCCTTCGAGATTTTCATCAACTCGAAGAACCTGGAGCATTTTCAGTGGGTGGTGGCGCTGACCCGCGTCATCTCCGCGGTGTTCCGCAAGGGTGGTGATGTGACCTTCCTGGTGGAAGAGCTGAAAGCGGTGTTTGACCCACAGGGCGGCTACTTCAAATCCGGCGGCCGCTTTATGCCCTCGCTGGTGGCGGAAATCGGCGACGCCATCGAAACCCACATGAAGCGCATCGGCCTGATCCAGGATGAAGCGCTATCCGAAGCGCAGCGGGAGGTGCTCAAGGAGAAGCAGGTGGAGTACGAGCAGAAGCATCACATCGAGCATGGCAGTGATGAGTTTCCGCCGACCGCAACCCTGTGTCTGAAGTGCCACACCAAAGCAGTGATCATCATGGATGGTTGCAAAACCTGCCTCAATTGCGGCGCGTCCAAGTGCGGCTGAGCCTCGACTGAGGCTCAGTTGATTTACGTCAAGGCGGATGTGTGCAGTCAGCGTAAAGTAACTTCACACGTTGTCAGCTTTGGAATTTACTATGGACGACACACAGAAACCGCTGGTTTACGCCTGCTCGGGCCGCTCCAACGTGGCCCAGTTGGCGAACGATATTGCCGTGGTTATGGACCGGGAAGGCCACGCTGAAATGTCCTGTATTGCGGGCGTGGGCGGCGATGTACCGAGTCTGGTCAAGGTCGCCAAATCCGGCCGCGATATCTGCGCCATCGACGGCTGCGCCCTGGCCTGCGTCAAGCACTCCCTTGCCCGCCACGGCGTAACGCCCAAGTGGCATATTGAGCTTACCCGCAAGGGCATCAAAAAGCGGAATCAGGAAGGGTGCTCCATTCAGGAGCATTACGATGTGTTGCGCAGTGTGTATAGCGAGTTGGGGATTATCGCGACGGGGGAGTAGCGTACTCTCCTACCGCATCAAATGCCCCACAAAATTACAGGGCCCCTGCCGCGCATCCAACTGCGGCTGCAACAACTTCGTCCATCCTGTGCGGCAGGCCCCGGTCGACCCGGGCAGACAGGCAATCAAGGTATGATTCGCCAACCCCGCCAACGCTCGAGACTGAATGGTCGACGTGCCAATCTCCCCCCAGGAAATCTGCCGGAACATCTCCCCAAACCCTTCCACTTCTTTATCAAACAACGGCTTCATCGCCTCGGGGGTCGAATCCCGGTCGGTAAATCCGGTGCCACCGGTGATCAGGACCACATGCACGTTGGCATCGGCGATCCAGACGGACACCTGGGCGCGAATCTGATAAATATCGTCTTTCAATAAGGCGCGGTCGGCGAGGGTATGGCCCTCTTCCTGCAGAGCGTCCACCAGGTACTGACCCGAGGTGTCGTTCTCAAAGGTGCGGGTATCGGAAACGGTCAGAACCGCAATGTTCAGGGGTTTCATTTCCGATGGTAAGGCGTGTGCCATTAACAGCTACTCCGTAACAATCTATTGAGTCAGGTAAAAGTTTAACCGCCGATCATCGCCAACTGCCGGGTCGAGCCGGGGTTCTGCTCGTGCAGGTGATGGCTGAAATCTTTGCCCTTGATGGCTTCCCGCAAAAACGCCATCACCGGCTCCGGATCATCGGACTGCAACAGGTGGCGCAGGCTCTGGTGCTCGTCGACAAACAGGCACAGGAACAGCTGCCCCTGACTGGAGACGCGCAGACGGTTGCAGGTGGCGCAGAAGTCTTTGCTATAGGGCATGATCATGCCGATGCCGCCAGCGTAATCCGGGTGCCAGAATTCCCGGGCGGGGCCGGAGTCCCGACCGCGCAGTCGCTCCTGCCAACCCTGAGCGCGCATCCGCTCGATCACCCGGTCGCCGCTCAAATGGTGGCGGTCAAAAAACTCGACGTTATCCCCGGTCTGCATCAGTTCGATCATGCGCAGGGTGATCGGCCGTGTTTTGACGAAGTCGAGAAAGTCATCTAGCGCATCGTCATTGTAATGCTTCATCAACACGCTGTTGACCTTGATGTTGGGAATGCCCAACTCGGCCGCACGCTCCAGCCCCTTGAGAATTTCCTGCAGTTTGTTGTGACCGGTGATCATCTCAAACTTGGCGTGATCCAGGCTGTCGATGCTCACGTTGAGCGCATCCAGGCCCGCCGCGTGCCAGGCGTCGATGTCCTTGGTCAAACGGTAGCCATTGGTGGTCATGGCCACGGTTTCAATACCGGGGGTCTGCTTGCACAGTCGGATGATCTCGGTCAGATCTTTGCGCAGGGAGGGTTCGCCGCCGGTAATGCGCACCTTGCGCATGCCCAGGCGAGCAAAGGCATTCACCAGACGGCGGATTTCGTCGAGGGTCAGGTCCTGAGCACGGGCATCGGGGCCGCAATCGGTCCCATCCGGCAGGCAGTAGTCGCACCGAAAGTTGCACACTTCGGTAACGGACAGGCGCAAATAACTGAAGCGCCGATCAAAAGAGTCAGTCAGCATAGAAACACCTTTCCAAGCGCGGGAGGCGGCCCGGTTTCCCGAACGGCCCCGGTTACCTCGGCTCACCCGGTTGGGTGAGAGGGTAACGGCCCATGGACCCTAGCGTTGCCTTAGGTCAATGGGCTCGGTGTGAGTGTATGGTTAAGTCTAGCGCAAAACAGCGCGGTTTGTTTATGGCTCCGAGGTATAACCCCGCCTACCTCCTCATGGGTAGTTGGCACTTTTCGGTGGCAGTTTTGAGTCAAATCAACCACTTAGCGTGCGCGTGCCGTTAGTATGCGCGGGTTTTTGCCCGCTGTGATGCCCAATTCCTGAGGATCTTTGCCCAATGCCCCTGTTCGCCCCCGAACTTCTGTCCCCCGCCGGCAGCCTGCGCGCCATGCGTCTGGCCTTTGCCTACGGTGCCGATGCGATCTACGCCGGCCTGCCACGCATGAGCCTGCGGGTGCGCAATAACAGCTTTGATCACGAGGCCATGGCCCAGGGCATCAGCGAGGCGCATGCCCTGGGCAAGCGCTTTTATGCGGTGACCAACGTGGCGCCGCACAACAACAAGGTCCGCACCCTGATCAAGCATCTGGCGCCGGTAGTGGATATGGGGCCGGACGCCCTGATCGTCTCCGATCCTGGCGTCATCTGGCTGGTCCGCCAGCAGTTTCCCGGCATGCCCATGCACTTATCGGTCCAGGCCAATACGGTCAACTGGGCGGCGGTCAAATTCTGGCAGGAGCAGGGCGTCGAGCGGATCATCCTGTCCCGGGAACTGGGCATCGAGGAGATCGGCGAAATCCGCGAGCAGGTGCCGGACATGGAGCTGGAGGTCTTTGTTCACGGAGCCCTGTGCATGGCCTATTCCGGGCGCTGCATGCTCTCGGGCTACTTCAACCACCGCGACCCGAATCAGGGCGCCTGCACCAATGCCTGCCGCTGGAAATACGAGGCCAAACCCGCCCGGGAAGATGAGGTAGGGCAGTGGGAGCCCGTGGTGATCGAGGACAAGACCCGCCCCGGTGAGCTGATGCCGATGGATGAAGACGAACACGGCAGCTACATCCTCAACTCCAAAGACCTGCGTGCCGTGGAGTATGTGGAGCAGCTGACCCGGATGGGCGTGCACTCGCTCAAAATCGAGGGGCGCACCAAGTCGCCCTACTATGTGGCCCGCACCGCCCAGGTCTACCGCCGCGCCATCGACGATGCCGTCGCCGGAAAAGCCTTTGATCCGAGCCTGCTGTTTGAGCTGGAAGGCCTGGCCAACCGAGGCTACACCGCCGGCCTGCTGGACCGCCACGCCCGCCCCGAAACCCTGCAGAACCTGGAGCGTGCGCACCACAACGGTGCCCAGCAGTGGGTGGCCGAGCCCAAGGCGAGGGTGGGGGACTGGTACGAAGTCGAGGCCAAAAATGGCTTCTCCGTGGGCGAACGGTTGTACCTGTTGACGCCCGGGGGCAATCATCCGTTTGAGCTAACCGCACTGCAGGATAAAACCGGCACCCCAATAGTGCGCGCCCCCGGCTCGGGCCACCGCGTCCGCCTGCAACTCCCGGTTCACTGCGATCCGAGCACAGCACTTCTGGTTAAAAACCTGCCGTAGGGGCCGAGCGCAGCGGTTAGACCGCGCATCCGCCGCTGCCAAACTTGAAGTTTGGGTGGTGCGTGCCGTTTTGTTGCGGCGGGTGCGGCCTTTGGCCTTACCCGCCCTACGCGACCTCCGAGCCGTCCGCAGCCGAGCCCATCCGCCGTAACATACGCCAGCCCCGCTTATAACCATTCTTGATAGCCGATCTGCTCCGCTATTAAAAACGCTTCCTTCCCAATTACGAAAAATTTCGTAGAATAAATACGAAATGCTTCGTAATTAAGGAACCCCAATGCCCAAGTCGTCCCGTTCAACCCCAACTCGCTCGGAAATGCAGATCCTGGAGCAGCTCTGGCAGTGTCGTGAGGCCACCGCCCAGACCATTCACGACGCCCTGGGCGGTGAGCGCTCGGTGGGCTACACCGGCACGCTCAAAATGATGCAGCTGATGCACCAGAAAGGGCTTCTGGGGCGGCGGCGCGAAGGGCGTAGCCACGTGTACTATCCCCTGGTGGAAGAACAGGACACCAAAGCCTCGCTGCTCAGCTCATTTATCGATACCACCTTTTCAGGTTCCGCCAGCAAACTGATGATGCACCTGCTGGGCAATAAAACCGTGTCCCGTCAAGAACTGGACGAAATACGGGAATACCTCGATCGGATTGAGGAGGACAAGTCATGAACTGGCTGACCCAATGGCTGGGCGAGGCGTTTGTTTACGCCCTGGGGTGGACCCTATTGCACTCCCTTTGGCAGAGCGCCTTGGTGGCCGTCGGCTTGGCGCTGGTGTTGACGGTGACACCTCGCTGGTCGGCCAATGCCCGTTACCTGAGTGCGGTGATGGCCCTGGGGGTTGTCATGGTACTGAGCGCACTGACCTACAGCCGCTACTACGCGATAGTGGAGGTAGCGTTGGTAGAAGCCGCTGCCGTCCCCGAGCCGGTACTGACCGACTCCGGTTCGCTGTTCTCGCCGGCGGTGTGGGCCGACTGGATCAACCGGCATATGTCGGCCATCGTGCTGCTCTGGATGTTGGGCTTCGCACTCTTTATGGCTCGATATTGCGGCGGGCTGCTTTACTGCTATCGCCTGAAAAACCGGCTGAGTCATCCGGCATCGTCGCCGTGGCAGACACGGGTCAATGCCCTGGGGAGCCGCCTCGGAATCGGCAGGGGCGTGGTGCTGAGACTCAGCGAGCGCCTGGAAGGACCTTGTGTTGTCGGTCATCTGAAGCCGGTGGTTCTGTTGCCCGCTGCACTCCTGACCCAGATGAGTCGCGATGAACTGGAGGCGATCCTGCGACACGAGCTGGCCCATATCCGTCGCAACGACTATCTGGTCGGCCTGATCCAAAGCCTGATTAAAACCCTGTACTTCTTTAACTGGCCCGTGCTTTGGATCAGTGAGCAGATCGATCGTGAGCGGGAAAATGCCTGCGACGATATCGCCGCTGACGGTTGTAAAAGCCGGATTTTTTACGCCGAGACCTTGGCCCGATTTTCCTCGCTGAAGATGGACGGCTCGGCTTCCAATGATGGAGAACTCACCATGGCTATAAATGGAAAGCACCCGCACCTACTCGCCCGTATTCGTCGACTGTTTGAGCCCGCGACGTCTACCGCACGTCCGTTTGAAGGGCTGGTGTCCAGCTTGCTGCTGGTGGCGCTGGGGTTGTTCTTGAGTATGCACTCCCAAGCCGAGGACCAATACCCCGACATTGAAACCCTTGACGATGCCTCGGTGGAAAGCCTGATCGACACCTTTCGTTCGCAGTTGATAGACGCCGACGATGAGCCCCACTTTGTGACCACGCTGGTGCCAACCTCGGATTATCAGGCCCTGTCGGAACAGGAGCGGGCGGCGTTCGTTCGACACTTCAAAGCGGCGTTGTGGAAGGATCTTTATCGCGACAAAGAGCGTTCTCCGTTCTTCAGTCATCTCAACGAGGACGAGTGGTTGGAGGCGCGGCAGGTGTTGCTTGAGCAACATTATGCGCACTTCCTTCGGGCGCTGGAGGGTAAACTGGTTCGACTGGAAGAGCATGACGCCCGGGTGTCTGATCAATCCGATAAAATTCGTTTCGCGACATATGAGGGGGGACGAATGGAGGCGGAAGTTCCCGTCGGTTCAATTCGAGCGTTGCAAAATCAACCAGGCGAGTCAGTGGAGGCCGGCCCTTTTTCTCTACGCGCTTTGAACGATGGCAGCCTGCTCTTGACCCTTCGACGGGGGGAGCAGATGCCGGATTTCGTCACCTCGCGCAAGGTAGGATCGGAAGACTTTTCCGGTGATGGAGCCTTGGCGGGAAAGATGAAATTCTTTTCATATAATGATGACCCCAAGCAGGGGCACATTCGATCGTTCGCGGCTACCTCTGACTTTTATCAGGTGTGGTTGGGCAAAGAAGCTGTTGAATCTGTGTTAACTGGTCAGGACGCGGAAGGCTATAGCGCACTGCTTGGGTTTCGGGCCAGTCGAGAAGGCCTAATGGAAATAGCGTTTGATCCCGAGCCTGAACAATACCTTTCCAACCGCTTGATGATGTTTATGGATAGCGACAAGTTACCCTTTTTGGAAGAGCGGGAGAAAGAGCTTGCAAGTCTGTTCGCCAAGCTGCCCAGCGACTTGCATTCCTACCTCTATCAGGAAAAGCATTTAGAGCGTCATTTCCAAGCGTGGTCATTGCAAACAGGCGTTGTTATGAGTGACCGACAAAAACGGACATTCACCGTAATCTTCCAGAAAATGAGAGCCGATTTTTTGCTTGAGGCGGTGCAAGACCCGGAGCGTGATGCGCTGGAGATGGCTCACCATTCCATATCGGTCTGGGCCGATGATTTCAATTGGGTAAATATTTATCCTGGCAACAAGGAGCCCGACGCACTCTTTGACTTGATCATTGAAGATAAAAAAATTACGGAAGCCGTAGCCCAGGTCGCTGAGGTGTGTGAGGGCATCGAACGCCCTGAGGGGTACGAGTTGGTTACCCAGCCGGTGTCATTGTACGGCTATGAAACGCATTGTGAGCAATGGCAGGGAGTGTTTGAACAATTGGTGGAAAACCATGCCGATCTCGCTGCGCGATAGTTGATCGGCTAAACCCTAGCGCTTTGCCCGGGCTTGTCCCGGGCTTTTTTGTTACCGAGTGATGAACGAAACGATCTCCTATCTAACCGGTAGTATCCGTAGGGCGGATCGGTCCGACGTTTCGGAGTGCAACGCACGCATCCGCCGTTGCCAAGCTTGAAGCATTGGGTGATGCGTACCGTTTTGTTGCGGCGGATGCGTGCTTCGCACTTATCCGCCCTACGCGACCATCGAGCTATCCGCCCTACGTGGGCCTCGGTTATGCCCTATGGGAAAATTTTGGTCAGGTAATAAACCGATCAAAGGGAATGACGGTGACGGACTCGCCGGTTTCGACTTTGCCTCGCTCGGCTTCGAGCACGGCGTAGGCATTGGCGCCGAGGAAGGAGGTGAGTACACCGGAGCCCTGGGCGCCGTTGCTGTCGATCTGGTTTTCGCCATCGACGCAGCGCAGAGTCGCGCGTTGGAAGTCCTGTCGGCCCGGGCGTTTTTTGTAGCCGCTGGCGGCCTTGGCGGTCAGCTGCAAGGGCGGTTCCGGTGCTTCGCCGGCCATGGTGCGCAGGATGGGCAGTGCCAACTGGTGCAGGGTGACCATGGAGGACACCGGGTTGCCGGGCAGGCCAAAGAATACCGCCTTACCAAGGTGCCCAAAGGCAAAGGGTTTGCCGGGTTTGATGGCCACTTTCCAGAAGCCGATCTCCCCCAATTCGCCGAGAATGTCTTTGACATAATCCGCATCGCCTACCGATACACCGCCGCTGGAAATGATGGCGTCGGCTTCTGCTCCCGCGCGTTCGAAAGCGGCGCGGATCTGGTCTGGCTGATCAGGAATCAGGCCCAGGTCCAGCACCTCGACGTTCAGGCGTTGAAGAATGGCGATCAGACCGTAGCGGTTGCTGTCGTAAATGTGGCCATCTTTCAGTGGTTGTCCCGGTGGGGTCAATTCATCGCCGGTGGACAGCACCGCGACTTTGAGGCGTCGCTTGACCGAGGCCTCGGCCAAACCCAACGAGGCGAGCAGGGCAATATCCACGGGACCGAAACGATAGCAGGAGGGAAACACTTCCTGGCCTTGCGTGATGTCCTCGCCGGCGCGACGAATGTTCTCGCCCGCAGCAGGCGCTTTCATGACGCGAATGCTATCGCCGTCGACCTCGGTATTTTCTTGCATGACCACCGCATCGGCACCGGCGGGAATCGTGGCGCCGGTGGTAATGCGCACGCATTGCCCCGCGTTCAGTTCGCCGTCAAAGTGATGCCCGGCCAATGATTGTCCGACCAGCGTCAACACTTGTCCGGCATCTTGGGCGCGCAGAGCGTAGCCATCCATCGCCGAATTGTCGTAGCCGGGGACATTAAAACCGGCGTGTACCGGCTCGGCGGTGACCCGGTCGAGCAGCTCGGGTAGGGGAACGGTTTCCGTGTCGGTCACTGCCTGTACCGCCACTTGCATGCGGGCGATGGCGTCCTGAACCGGAATCAGTTGGGGTTCGTCGCAGCAGGCCATCAGTCACTCTTTTCCTGGTTGATCATCCACACGGCGGCTTCCACCCGCGAGCGCAGGCCGAGCTTTTTCAGCAGATGTTTGACGTGCACTTTGACCGTGCCGTCGGAAATGTCCAGCTCCCGGGCGATCAGTTTATTGCTCAGGCCCTTGGCGATCAGTTTGAGAATTTCCAGCTCGCGCCCGGTCAGGCTGTCGAGCTTGGCTTCGTTGTTGGGCTGGGGCTTGCGGATGGCGGTGGCCAGGGCCTGGGTCACGGCTTCGCTCATCACCATCTTGCCCTGCAGGGCGCGCTCGATCTGGGTGAGCAGTTCGTCCGGTTCCATGTCCTTGAGCAGATAACCGTCGGCGCCCCGGGAGATGGCGGCAATCACATCTTCGTCGGCGTCGGAGACGGTGAGCATCACGATGCGGGAAGTCACGCCCACCCCGCGCAATTTTTCCAGGGTTTCCAGTCCGTCCATGCCCTGCATGTTCAGGTCGAGCAGAATCAGGTCCGGGTCCAGTTCTTCCCCGAGCTTGATGGCTTCGGCGCCGCTGCCGGCCTGCGCGACCAGCTCCAGGTCGTCGGACAGTTCAATCAGTTGCTGCAACCCTTTGCGCAATAAGGGGTGGTCATCCACCAGCATGATGCTGGCCGCGTCGTGGCTCATAAAGATGTCTCCCAAATCAATCAATATCGCCGCATTGTCAGTGGCTTACCTCTTTTTGGCAAGTCGCGGGCGGCCTTAGCGCAAGGATGAGCGAGGCGCAAGCTGTCCAGTGTGGGTAGCCCTTTGGAGGGGGGCGCCCGAGTGCCACTATGTCCAAGGGGGCATTGAGCGCCCTCTGCCCAGCGCCCATAGTAGCGCGATGAGGATTACGATCAACCCTGCGAGCAGTGCGTTCCCTATGCGTGACTTGTCTACCCCGACCAAGGTATCGACCGACACGACCGGTCCGGGTCCCGGTTGGGTGGGGGCGGTATTGGTCTGCGGCTTCGGGCTCTGGCTGCTGCCGTCGGTCTGGGTGGTGTTGTTGGCGGCGACCCGCACCGATCTGAGCTATTCCGATTTACTGTCCCTGCTGGCGTTGACGGGTTTATCGGCCAGTTGCCTGCGCTTGACGCTCGGCTTCTGGCTGTTGAGCTATGGCCGCGGTCTGGTGCTCAGCACATTGTTGATTCTGCTGCTGGTGGCGGTGGTGCTGACCTTCATGCTCAGTGGCGCGCCCCTGAGCCGGACCTGGCTGCCGGCACTGTTTCTGTTGGTGGGGCTCGGCGGTGGCGGTCTGGCAGCCCTGGGCGGACCGGCGGAAACCTCAGACGAGGCACAGCGCTACGGCCTGGAAGCGGCCTCGCTGGCGGGGCATCTGGGGGTGGTGCTCAGCTTGTTGGTGGTACCGCTGGTTATTACGGTGCCGCTGCCGGTGGGTGAGCCCCAGTGGCTCAATCTGAGCGTCAGTCACTTTCTGGGGCGCCTGCCTGAAAACACTTCGATCTGGCTGGGCTGGAGCGGTCTGTTCTGGGCCATTTTCGCCCTGATCATTCTCCTGCTCTGGTCCCTGCGTGCGCCTTGGCGACAGTCCCTCGCGGTGAGCGATTGGCGTCGCGGTGTATCCGCGCTGTTCGCCGGCGGACTTCTGGCCGCGCTGGCCGGCTGGTTGACCTTACCTCGTTCGCTCGGTGGCGTCTCGGTCTGGATGCCGGTGGAGCTCACGCTGATGTGTGTGCTGGCCCTGTGCGTGTTGCTGGTTGCGGGGCTCTCCACCGCGCCTCAGCGTCAGCGGTTGATCGGTTTGTTGTCCCACCGGCACCTCTGGTTGATGAGCCTGTTGTGGCTTGCCAGTGTGGGTACATTCCTGGGGCTGACCCTGGTGTTCCCGATCGTGACCTGTCAGCTGTTCGGTGAGACGCAGGGGTATTCCGGAGTATTTCTTTATGCCTGGATGTTTCCCCTGTTGGCGATTCTGGTTCGCCCCTTGGGCGGTTGGGCGGCCGGGCGCTGGGGCGGTGCACGGGTGGCGGCGGTCAGTATGCTCGGGCTGGCGCTGGGCGCGGTGGCCGTATTCTGGAGCTTGCGTGCCCTGACCTTGTCCGAGTTCCCTCTGGACTACCTTATGCCGTATTTGCTCGCGATGGCGCTGCTTTTCGCGGCCTCGGGCATTGGTTACGCCGCCTTGCTGCGCGCACTGCCCCAAGTGTTCCCCCCGACCCGACGACAGCCGGCGCAAATGTGGCTGGTATCGGTAGCGACCCTGGGGATGGTGTATATCCCTCTGGCGCTGAATCGAGCCGGCGGAATGGACGGCGTCTATCAGGCATTTCTGGGCTTTGCGCTGTTCTATGGTCTCTGCGCGTTGGCGGCCTGGGCCTTGTACCTGCGGCGCCACGCGTTCATCTATAACCCCTAAGCCGAATTGCTCCTTATGCCAAAGAACTTTCGCCTACCCATTCAGAGGTAGCAGGTGGTGCCTAAACGGCTCAATAGGCAAGGGCGCCAATCGTTTCTACTATGAGGCAGTACCCCTAAACATTGTCGGGTTTTTTATCGGCCCGGTTCTCTGGAGACGCCTCATGCTTGATGCCAGCGCCATTGCCCCCCGCGACCAGCGGCGTGCGCTTTTTCTTTCCACCTTTGCGTTCACCCTGTGCTTTGCGGTCTGGACGATTTTTTCCATTCTCGGGATCCAGATCAAGCAGGAGTTGGGGCTGAGCGATACCCAGCTTGGCCTGCTCATGGCAACGCCGATCTTATCCGGGTCGATCAGTCGGCTGTTCCTCGGTGTGCTCACGGATCGGTTCGACGGCCGCTGGGTGTTTGGCCTGTTGATGATCACCACCGGTGTGGCCGTGCTGCTGGTGAGCATGGCGCAGAATTATTATCTGCTGTTGCTGGCCGCGCTCGGTGTGGGGCTGGCCGGCGGCTCGTTTATTGTCGGGGTGGCCTACACCTCGGCCTGGTATCCAGCGGGCAAGCAGGGCACGGCGCTGGGAATTTTCGGTGCCGGTAATGTGGGCTCGGCGATTACCAACTTCGGTGCCCCCTTCCTGTTGCTCGCGCTCGGATGGCAGGTGACGGCTCAGGTGTATGCGGTGGTGATTGCCCTGATGGGGGTGGGCTTTATTCTGTTCGCCAAGGCCGATCCCGGACTGGCGAAACGTCGTGCCAACATCACCTCGCTGAGTCAGCAGTTGGCGCCCCTGGGAGACCTTCGGGTCTGGCGCTTTGCGCTCTATTACTTTTTTGTGTTCGGCGCCTTTGTGGCCCTGGCGCTGTGGCTTCCCCACTACCTGATGGAAGTCTATGGGTTGGGCATTGCCGCCGCCGGTATTCTCACCGCGCTCTATACTATTCCCGCCTCGCTGTTCCGGATTCTCGGTGGTTGGATGTCCGATCGTTACGGCGCCCGTCGGGTGATGTACTGGACCCTGATCGCCTCGGTCATCTGCTGTTTTCTGCTCAGCTATCCGCCCACCGAATACCGGGTGCTGGGGGTGGATCGCACCCTGGAGTTCAGCTTTGAACTGACTCTGCCCGCCTTTGTGGTGCTTACGTTCATTCTCGGTTTCTTCATGTCGCTCGGTAAGGCAGCGGTGTTTAAACACATTCCGGTGTACTACCCGACCCACGTTGGGGTTGTGGGCGGTATCGTCGGCATGATCGGTGGCCTGGGTGGTTTCTTTCTGCCGCTGACCTTCGGCATGCTCAACGACGTAATCGGTGTCTGGCAGAGCGCCTTCATGTTGCTGTTTGTGATTTCTGGTGCGGCGCTGGCCTGGATGCACTACGCCATTCGCCTGGCGGAGCGGCACGAGTGGCGTTCCGGGCGGGACGTCACCGACCTGCCGGAGTTCTCCACTCCCGATGCCTTTGTGCTGGAGGACTGGCGTCCGGAAGATAAAACCTTCTGGGAAGAGAAAGGCAAAAAAATCGGCCGACGCAATTTGTGGATCTCCATTCCCAACCTGTTTCTCGCCTTTGCGGTCTGGTCCATCTGGTCTATTCTGGTGGTGAAAATGCCCCAGCTCGGTTTCCCTTATACCTCCAATCAGCTGTTCTGGTTGGCGGCTTTGCCGGCGCTGTCCGGGGCGACGCTGCGTATTTTCTACAGCTTTATGGTGCCGATATTTGGCGGCCGCCGCTGGACGGCGATTTCCACCGCCTCGTTGCTGCTGCCCTGCCTGTGGTTGGGTTTCGCCCTGCAGAATACCGATACGTCCTATCTGGTGATGTTGATTCTGGCCTTACTGTGCGGTTTCGGTGGCGGCAACTTTGCCTCCAGTATGGCCAACATCAGTTTCTTCTTCCCGAAAGCGGAGAAGGGGGGTGCCATGGGGTTGAATGCCGGCCTGGGTAATCTCGGGGTATCCGCCATGCAGCTGATCGCTCCGCTGGCGATCGCCGCCAGTGTGTTGGGCCCGTTCGGGGGTGACCCCATGGTGATTCAGTCCGGCGCCTTGGCGGGCGAGAACCTGTGGATTCAGAATGCCGCTCTGCTCTGGGTACCGTTCATTATTGTGGCGGCGATAGCAGCCTGGTTTGGCATGAACGATATTGCTTCGGCGAAATCCTCGTTCAGTGATCAGGCGGTGATTTTCAAGCGCAAGCACACCTGGCTGATGTGCTGGTTGTATCTGGGTGCCTTTGGCAGTTTCATCGGCTTTGCTGCGGGCTTCCCGCTGCTGTCCGGCATGCTGTTCAAGGATGTGGACCCGACCAAATACGCGTTTATTGGTCCCCTGCTCGGTGCTTTGGCGCGTCCGGCCGGTGGGGTGATTGCCGACAAATTGGGCGGTGCGCGCGTGACCCTCTGGACTTTCGCGGTGATGATTGCCGGTGTCGTCGGTGTGCTGCAGTTTCTGCCGGGTGAAGACAGTGCCGGTAACTTCTGGGGTTTCTTCGGAATGTTCCTGGTGCTGTTTGTCGCCTCGGGTATTCTCAATGGCTCCACATTCCGCATGGTGCCGGTGATGTTTATGATCCTGCGCCAGCGCGCGCTGGGCGATACCGAACAGGCACAGGTGGAAGGCAACAGGGAAGCGGCGGCGGTACTCGGTTTCATCTCCGCCATCGCGGCCTACGGCGGTTTCTTTATCCCCAAAGCTTACGGTACCTCATTCGATATGACCGGCGGTGTCGCCGCGGCCCTGACCGGCTTTGTGGTGTTCTACGTGAGCTGTCTGTTCGTAACCTGGTGGTACTACGCCCGACGTGGAGCTGAGGTGCCCTGTTGATGCAAAGTCTCCCCTTGTCGTTCAAGGGGAGACATTGTTTTCTAGCTGACCGTCAGGTCCGTGTTTTTGAGGGGAATATCGCGGATACGCTTGCCGGTTGCGGCGAAAATGGCGTTGAGCACCGCCGGAGCGGCCACCGCGATGGTGGGCTCGCCCACGCCGCCCCAAAAACCGCCGGAGGGCATGGTGATTACCTCCACCTTGGGCATATCCTGGAGCGTCATCACCTTGTAGGTGTTGAAGTTCTCCTGCTCAATGCGCCCGTCTTTCACCGTCGCTTCGCTATAGAGCAGGGGCGACAAGCCGTACACGAATGAACCGGCGACCTGCGCCTCCACCTGTTGCGGGTTGATGACATGCCCCGGATCGGTGGCGGCCACGATGCGGTGCATCTTGACCTTGCCGTCGGTGACTGACACTTCCGCCGCCGCTGCCACGTAACTGCCAAACCCCTTCACCTGGGCGATGCCCCGATGGATGCCTTCCGGCGGCTTGGTGTTCCAGCCGATGCCTTCGGCGGCGGCTTCGAGCACCGCCAGGTGCTTTGGATGGTTGGCCATCAGCTTGCGACGAAAGGCCAGTGGATCCTGGCCGGCGGCGTGGGCCAGCTCGTCAATAAAGCTTTCCAGGTACAGGGCGTTCTGGTTCAGGTTGACCCCGCGCCAGAAGCCCGGGCGGATGTGAGGGTTGTACATGGCGTGGTCCACCAGTAGATTCGGCACCGAATAGCCCAGAGCCATATCGCCCTCGGGGTCCAGCCCCTGGTACACCACCGGATCGCCCTTGTCACTCATCGCCTGGGGCATGGCGTAGGCCATGATCGACTGACCGGAGATGCGCATATGCAGAGCCTGGACATTGCCTTCATCGTCCAGGGATGCGCGCAGACGACACTGAGTCACAGGGTGGAAGCGGCCCTGCAGCATGTCCTCTTCCCGCGTCCACATCAGTTTGATCGGTGTGTCGGGAATCTGTTTGGCGATCAAGGTGGCCTGGCGTATATAGTCCGTGGCCGCGCGGCGGCCAAAGCTGCCGCCGATGCGCATGGTGTGGATTTCGCACACGTCCTGGGGCAATTCCGCCGCTTCGGCCAGGGCTTCCAGGGCCGTTCCCGGCACCTGAGTCGGCCCCCACATCTCACAGCCGTTCTTGCGCCAGCGCACGGTGGCGGCGAGCGTCTCCATCTGGGCGTGGTTCTGATAGGGATAGCTGTAGTCGGCTTCGATGACCCGCTCGGCCTTGGCCAGCGCGTCTTTGGCATCCCCGGCCTGATTGCCGATAAACGATGTGTCCGCGGTCAAACCTTCGCGCAGTTTTTTGGCGATGCTTTCGCTGGAGACCTTGGCGCTTTCGCCTTCATCCCATTCGATCGGTAGGGCTTTCAAGGCTTTCTGGGCACGCCAGAAGGTATCGGCCACCACCGCGACGGTTTCATCGTCGACGCGCACCACCTGCTTGACGCCGGGCATGTTCTTGACCTTCTCAGCGTCAAAACTTTTCAGCTTACCGCCGTGCACTGGGCAGGCCTTGGGCACCGCCACCAGCATGCCGGGCATGGAGAAGTCGGCGCCGTACACCAGGGAGCCGTCGAGCTTGTCCAGGGTGTCCAGCCGTGCCTTGTCCTTACCGGCAATACGCCAGTCTTTAGGGTCCTTGAGGCGGATGGACTCGGTTTTGGGCGGTTCGATGTCATTGGCCGCCTGAGCCACGGCGCCGAAGGTGGTGGTGCGCCCGCTGGGCTCGTGGGTAATCACCCCCTCGGAAACGGTGCACTCACTGGCGGGCACCTGCCACTGCCGGGCGGCAGCTTCAGTCAGCATCATACGGGCAGCGGCGCCGCCCTGACGCAGATACTCATGGGAGCCACGAATCGCCGTCGAGCCGGCAGTGAATTGACTCCCCCAGACATTGTCGCGCTCGCGGTTCTGGCCCGGCTTGACCAGTTCGAAGTCCACCTTGTCCCAGTCACATTCCAGATCCTCGGCCACCAACTGCGCCAGGCCGGTCAACGAGCCCTGGCCCATTTCCTGACGGGCGATGCGGATCAGCACCGTCTCATCGGGTTGAACCACCACCCAGGCGTTCACTTCCGGTGAGTCGGACTGCGCCAGGGTGGACGGGCTGAAGGGCACGGAAAAACCGAATACAAAGGCGCCGGCGGCCGCGCCACTACCCTTGAGAAAACCCCGGCGGGACAGGTTGACGCCGCCATTAGCGGGCGCTTGAGCTTCAGGCTTGTTCATTGGAACCTCCGGCCTTCTGGGTGGACGCCATGCGCTGGGCGGCGCGCTTTACGCCCTCCAGCACCCTCGGATAAGTCCCGCAGCGGCAGATGTTGGTGATCTCGCTCCGGATTTCCTCGTCCGTGGGCTCCGGGTTCTGCGCCAGCAGCGAGGCGGCGGCCATGATCATGCCCGGCTGACAGTAACCACACTGGGCCACATCAATCTCCGCCCAGGCCTCCTGTACCGGGTGAAACTGCTGCACCCCGAGGCCCTCGATGGTGGTGATCTTCTGATTCTCCCGCACCGCGCTGACCGGCAGCACACAGGAGCGCTGCGCCACGCCGTCAATATGGACGGTGCAGGCCCCGCACAGGGCAATACCGCAACCGTATTTGGTGCCGGTCAGGCCGAGCTGCTCGCGCAGCACCCACAGCAGTGGGGTATCGTCCTCGACGTCGACCTCTTTGGTCTCGCCGTTGATGGTGAGCTTCATGGTATGTCTCCGGGTGCGTGAAACGTGTTAAAAAACTAGGCACAGTATAGGAGACGTTTCACCGTCAGACCATGCGTATACCGAGCCAGTTAGAGCTTGAGTGTACCAATAGGATGGCGAAATAGTGAGATGGGCGCAACTGCATGATTAAATAGCACTTTGCGCGATGAGGGGGGGCAAATGGACCGCTTATTCTTGTGAAGAGGTATGCTCTCCAGAAGGATTGGGCAAAAGCTGGCTCTGTATGGGCAAAACGCCGAGAGGTTTGAAACCTATAATTTGGTGCTTCGCCGAGTAAAGAGACCAGTAGCTATCGAGATCGTCAATGTGTTTAGGGCGATAGTCGTAAACCTTCAGAACCCTGTGACCAGGCATGTAACGGAAGAGGCTTTACCATGACTCAAGAGACCAGTGAAGCAATAAAAGCCGTCTTGGTGGGGCTCATACTTTTGGCGGCTTTGCTTGGCTTTGCTTCAAACGTATCGAGCGAAGATCTAGAGGTTGGGAGAGAGGTGTTGGGTGATAAAGTGCTGATTGTTTACCTGAGTCGCACGCAAAACACCAAAGCCGTTGCGGATATCATCCAAGAGGCCGTGGGTGGAGATAGTGTCGCGCTGGAGCTCGAAACCCCTTACCCGGAAGACTATGATGCGATTGTCGCTCAGGTTGATGAGGAAAATGAAACTGGTTACCTCCCTCCGCTGAAAACCGAGATCGAAAACATCGACGGATACGACACAGTATTTGTGGGATTCCCAACTTGGGATATGCAGATGCCGCCTCCAATGAAGAGCTTTCTGCATGAGAACAATTTGAGTGGTAAGCGAGTTATCCCGTTCAATACCCATGGTGGCTATGGTGTCGGAAGCGGTTTTGAGACGGTGGAGATGCTCTGTTCGGAATCTACTATTCTGGAGGGCTTCTCGGTCAAAGGTGGTCTGGAAAGAGACGGCATCTATCTCTCGATAGAGGGCGAGCGAAAGGATGAGGTTCGATCCAAGGTTCACGACTGGCTGGAACGCATTGAAATTTTGTAGCGCTTAGGGTCACCAACTCTTTCGCACCAAGGGAGACGAAAACGTCTCCCTTGGTGCGATTGATGATGCTTCGGGGGGGCTATTGAATGCCTCGCAAAACACCCCGAGCATTACGGGCTACGTCTTTTCCGACTTCCTTCTCCAGGGTCGCCATGACTCTTTCCATCTGCTCTGAATCACCCACCAGATCCTGCGTAATGGTCAAATGGGAGTTGAGCTGAGCGTTGACATCCCCGATGGCTGAAAGCGTACCCACCACAACGAGTTCCCGTTCAAGGTAGCCTAAGTTGTCCCGGCTGAACAAATAGCCGAACAGATGGGCTTTCAGCGCATGGTCCATGGTGGGAGAGAAATTACCAAACAGCGGTTGTGACGCTTCTTCCATGGTTCGATCCGTTAAGTACTCCAGGGTTTCTGAACCAAGCTGGTAGTAATCCGTGCTATCGGGCAATTGGCTCGGCTCTTTACCTTGAACGTCTTCAATACCGTTCTCTCTGCGCTCCTCCAGTAGGCTTCTGAATGTCAGCATGCCGGTTAAGGCTCTCGGAAAGCCGGCATAGGCGTATTGATGCGCAAAGGCCTCTTTGATTTCGTTCACGGTCAAGCCACTTTCCAGGCCTTGAACGAGAGCTGGCTTGAGCTTCTCTGTATCTCCGATCGCAGAGAAGGCCGCAATGGGGATCAGGCTCAGTTGCTTTTCCGTGAGCGTCACCGGGGTGGGCGCTTCGGGTTGGTCGGGTGTCGTTGATTTGGGCTCGGGGAGCTCCACCTTCTCTAACCAGGTGACGCCTTGTCCGTCCGGGGATACCGGGCTGATGGCAATATGGGTCATTGAACGGTGCTCACTGGCACCATGCCAATGCTTGACGCCCGGCGGGCATATCACCACATCGCCTTCTTGCAGTGTCTGTATGGGCTTTCCCCACTCCTGGGTTCGGCCTTCACCGTCAGTCACAATCAGGTACTGACCGTGGGGATGGATATGCCAGTTGGTGATGGTTCCGGCCTCAAATGTCACCGTGGCGGGCGCGACGTCACCGGGGGAGGGCATAGTCGGAAAGCGTGAAAAATGGGCATCGCCTGAGAAGCGATTGGCGGGCGCTTGGTTGACCTCGTGATCCTGCCCTTTGACTATCGTTTGGCCTGGTTGCTCGTTGTTGGCCTGTGCACCAGCCGTGAATAACATCAAGATGAGTGCACCTTTCAGTTGCGTTCTGGTCATGTGGTTCTCCGTTGCATGCTTGAGCTTGGAATATGTTACGTGATGTCTATAAAAACACCTGGTTCGGCCCCTTGTCGGCAAGGTCAGCCTAGATAGGGGCCGCTGTGAGCGAAGCAGATGGTCGTTCCCAGGGTTTAACCCGGTTTACAATAGCTGCCTCCTATCTCAATGTTTTGTTGAAAAACTGGGTCAGTTTGTCAACGGCCTGGTTCACGTACTCCGGATTCCAGTAGGTTTCGATGTGGGTCGCTCCGTCAATGAGCATAAGCTCTCGGCTCTCTGCCTGGTCGGCTTCCTTGAAAGCGTCCTGGCTCATGTACAGCGAACCCGCCTCGCTTCCAGCGATCATCAGCAAGGGTTGATCAATCAGGTCCATATTGGTGGCTGCATCGAAGTTCATTAGCGCCAGAAGGCTGCTTTTAGTGTACCGGAAGGTGGAGTTGGGGTGGGCGTGAGTGTCACCGTAGTACTTAAAGCCTTCGCGGTACAGCGCAAACGGCAGAGCAGCAATTTGCTCGTCCGTGAGTTCTTGATCGGCCGCATAGAGAATTTCGCCACCGGCGGCTTCCTGGGCTCGCGCCTCGGAGGCCTCCTTCAGCCGTTGCTGGATGGTGTCAAGCTGGGAGTCGCGGTAGCCATTGCGCCTCACTCGGCCTGAATTAAACATGCTCAAGGTGGCAATCGACTGAAACCGTTTGTCCGTCTGGGCGGCCTTTAGGGCATAACCGCCCCCGCCACAGATACCGAGAAGGCCGATACGCTCAGAATCAGCACCCGCGTACTGGCTGATAAAGTCGGCCATGCCGTGAATGTCTTCAATGCGGTTGGCTGGCTTGTCCACGTGACGAGGCGTACCCTCGCTGGCGCCCTGATGGGCCGCATCCGCCGCAATAGTGATGTACCCCTGTTCAGCCAGGCGCTGGGCGTATAAACCGGCCACTTGTTCTTTTACCCCACCATTGGGGTGAGCAATCACCACTGTGGGGTACTCATTGCCAGGATCGTAGTTCGCGGGTGTATAAAGATTCGCCGAAATGTCGATGCCGTTGAGGTCATAGGTAACCGGGTTGATATTGACTTCGCCCTCGACGTTTTCGGTGATGGCACCCTCATAGACCAATGTGAAAGGGTTGTTTCTGTAATCCGCAGCGGCAGTTTCTCCCGAGATGGCGAACGTCGTTGCGAGAACGCTCGAATGAAATAATGTCCGGAGTCGTTGGCGATTGGATTTCGTCGTTGCTTGGGTGTCTTTTGGCAAGCTCTGATCTGATGAATGTGTCGTCATCGTCAATATTCCTCATAGAGACTGTTTAATCGCCCGGCTTACCGGTCTTAACCGTTTGGCTATTTCTAATCAGTGTCGCCGTGGGGCGTTTAGCGCGAGCTTCAGTGTAGGCGTCGCTGAGACTCAAGGGATGCGAGATTTTGTCGAACGTTTGCCTGATTCTCCACGCCATGAAAACGCCTGTTTTGAGCGAGCCATTGGTCGTACTTACTCTGCTCTGAGTGACTTCGTTCTTGCCTCTGGTCTCAAGCGGGACGTCCAGTGCAGGTTCCAGCTTACCGCTTGGACACTCCCATGATTAGCCTCTATAATCAGGAAGGTTTGTTGAACAGAGCTCAATAATGGCCAGAAACAGTTACAGCGAGCTGCTTGCCTTTATCCATGTGGCGAGGGAGGGCAGTTTTACCCGGGCGGCGGCGCAGATGGGCATTTCGACCTCTGCGCTCAGTCATGCCATCCGGGCCCTGGAGTCTCGTCTGGAGGTCCGTCTTCTGACTCGAACCACGCGCAGCGTGTCCACCACCGAGGCAGGGGAGCGTCTGTTTGAGCGTATAGCCCCGCACTTTGAGGGGATCGATAGCGAGCTGGCCGCCGTGCGGGATCAGCGCAGTCGGCCCGCTGGCACGGTTCGGATTACCACCGCCGAGCATGCCGCAAACACCCTGATTTGGCCCAAGCTGGCCAAGGTGCTCCCCCAATACCCGGATATCACCGTCGAGGTCACAGTCAACTACGCTCGCACCGACATTGTTGCTGAGCGTTACGACGCGGGCGTTCGTCTCGGGGGAGAGCTGGCCAATGACATGATCGCCGTACGCATCGGCCCGGATGCCCGCATTGCCGTGGTGGGGGCTCCCGATTACTTCGCCCACCACCCTAAGCCCAGTTCACCCCATGAGCTGGCCGAGCACAACTGCATCAACCTGCGTCTGCCCACCCATGGAGGGCTGCTGCCCTGGGAGTTCGAGAAGGGTAAGCGGGAACTGACCGTCAAGGTGACCGGCTCCTGGATATTCAATAGTGTCTCCCCCATTCTTCGGGCGGCGTTGGCTGGCCAGGGGTTGGCCTACCTGCCGGAGGATGTGGCCACCGAGCATTTGGCCGCTGGGCGGCTGATCAGAGTATTGGATGAGTGGTGTCAGCCCTACACCGGCTACCACCTTTATTACCCAAGCCGAAAGCCGGCATCAGGCGCCTTTGCGGTCGTTCTTGAGGCGTTGCGCGAGCCGGCTCCCGCTGATTGATGAATAAAATTCAATAAAGCATCCTGATTTTTGATCTTGTTTAGCGCTTCTCGCTCTCCTACTATCGAATGACTGAATCAATCGGCAGGAGAGATCTTATGACCTTACGACAATCCTTGTTTGGCCTATTGGCACTGCTTTTGGCATCACAGCTGAGTTTTGCCGATAGCTCCGTGAGCGAACGTGAGATCCGGGAAATTTCCGCCGCCAAGTGGCAGTGGATGGCGGATAAAGACGTTGAAAAGCTGGAAGCGCTTTTCCATGAGCAGTCCAAATTCGTGCATATGAGTGGCTCTTGGAAAAAAGAGCGGGAGCTGGAAATTATTGAGTCCGGCAGTATCTGGTACAAAGACGCTGAGGTTCATGATGTGGCGGTGGAGGTGATCGGCGACACCGCCATCGCGTGGAACCGCATCACACTGGTAGCGGTGGTGCGTGGAAACGAGGTCTCCAACGAATTTACCGTGACTGAAGTGTATAAAAAGCTGGATGGTGATTGGCAAATGCTCGATCTCACTTTCAGTAGCGTGAGAGACACCCACGAGATTGAACACTAGTCCCGTTGAGCTTGGGCGCCTGATGGTGGTGGGCTTACCGGTACCGGAAGCATAGCGCAGGGCGCCGGTCGCCTGCAGGATCAGGCAAAAGGTTAGTGGCTATGGGCAAGTGGTGGGTGTTAGCAGGGAATATACTTAGCGGATCTGTACACATTTCGGCCAGTGGGTCTTCTTTATGACTGAGCAGCAAAATGTCGTTCCCTTCCAATCGGGCAAGTCGGTCGAGTCGAACAAGTCGGCCGATAAGCAACAATCAGTGCCTGCCCCGCAGGAGCTGGGTGTTCTGGCGCGCCTCATCGAACGATTCGCCCCGCACGATGGCCGCTTTGACCTGCCCGTTCCGGGGCTTCATGTCCTGCGTCAGTCCTCGCCGTCCTCCGAATTGCAGCATACGCTGAGTAAGCCCGGGCTGTGTCTGGTGGCTCAGGGAACCAAGTGCGTGTACCTGGCCGACAGACGTTACGAGTACAACGAGTCCCGCATGGCGGTGTATGCGGCGGAAGTGCCGCTTGGCGTTAAATTCATTGAGGCGTCCAAGGCGGAGCCCTATCTGTGCCTGGTGGTGCATATCGATCGGAAAAAGCTCTCGGAACTGATCTTCCGGGCATACCCGAACGGCTTGCCCATGACTCGGCATAACGAAGCCATCTACCTCGATGAAGCGAACCCCGACATTGTGCGCTCGGCCATTCGCATGCTTGAGCTGATTCTCAGCCAGGACAATGCCGATCTTCTGGCTCCGTTAATGATCGACGAAATTCTTATCCGGCTGCTGCGCAGTCCGGCCGGGGCGGCCATCGCGCACATCGGCCTGTCCGACTCGCACGCCTTCAAGGTGGCCGAAGCAATCACCTGGATCAAGGAACATTTCCGGGAGCCGATCAAGATCGACCACTTGGCTGAGCTTGCCAACATGAGTTCGTCATCGTTCCACCATCACTTCAAGTCGGTAACCAAGATGACGCCTCTGCAGTTTCAGAAGACTATGAGGTTACAAGAGGCCAGGCAGCTCTTGCTGACCCGGGCGGTGGATATCAGTACGGCCTGTCACCGGGTAGGTTATGCCAGCGTGTCCCAGTTCAGTCGTGAATACAGCCGGATGTTCGGAAGGGCGCCCAGTAAGGATATCGGCCATTACCGGGATCGTTGATTCAAACCACTCGATGTACAGGTCATTGAACTTTGCGTTACCACAAACTGGGGGTCCCATGCCTACCTATAACGTTACTGTGAACAACCAGAAGTACGAAGTCGAAGCCGATCAGGACACGCCTTTGTTGTGGGTGCTGAGAGACGAATTGAACCTTTCGGGCACCAAGTTTGGCTGCGGTATCGCCCAATGTGGCGCCTGCACCGTGCACATGAACGGCAATGCCATTCGATCCTGTTCGTTCCCGGTGTCCGCAATCGGTGATGCCAAAATTACCACCATTGAAGGGCTCTCCGAGGACGGCAGCCACCCGGTTCAGCAGGCGTGGCTGGAACACGACGTGGCCCAGTGCGGCTACTGCCAGGCGGGGCAGATCATGTCGGCGGCCGCCTTACTGGCCCGTAATGCCAGTCCGGATGACGAGGCGATTGAGGAGGCCATGTCCGGTAACTTGTGCCGATGTGGAACCTATAGCCGGATCAAGACAGCCATTAAAACGGCCGCAAAGGCGTAAGGAGGTAGGGATATGAGCACTGAAACCGAAAGCGAAGCGACTGTGTTGAAAACCTCCATCGGCCGCCGGGCCTTCCTGAAGGCCAGTGCGGCGGCTGGCGGCGGGTTGTTGATCAACTTCAGCTGGCTGAGCGGCGCGGCGGCTGCCTCGGGTGAAGCCGCGACCGATCAGGCCTTTGAACTGAATGCCTATCTTCGGATTGCGCCTTCGGGCGATATTACGGCCATGGTTCCCAATCCGGAGTTTGGTCAGAACCTGATGACCTCCATGCCCATGATTCTGGCGGAGGAGCTGGACGCCGACTGGGAAAAGGTCACGGCCAAACAGGCCGAGTTTGAACCCGAGGACTATCAGCGCCAGTTTACCGGGGGCAGTCAGTCTATCCGACTCGCTTGGCAGAGTTTACGCATGGCCGGCGCCAGCGCCCGACACATGTTGCGTCAGGCGGCGGCTAAGAAGTGGAATGTTCCGGTTGAAGAGGTATCAACTCAAAAAAGTGTTCTGTCGCACGCCGCCTCCGGAAAAACCAGCACTTACGGAGAGATGGCGTCCGAAGCGGCCATGATCCCGATGCCCAAGCAGGTACCCTTGAAAAACAAGAGTGCGTTTGAGTTGATCGGACAGTCCCGGAAAAACCTGGAAGGCCTGAAGATTGTGACCGGCCAACCGATGTTTGGCCTCGACTATCAGGCCGAAGGTATGCTGGTGGCGATGATCGAGCACCCTCCGGCCTTTGGGCAGACGGTTGACTCGGCAGATCTGGATGAGATCAAAAAAATGAAAGGCATTGTGGATGCCTTTGTCTTTGAGTCCATGCGACCGGACTACCAAAAGAACTATTTTGATACCACCGCCTTCCCCAGCCTTATCGCCATAGTCGGGCATAAAACCTGGCAGGTGATGAAGGCGAAAAAAGCCCTGTCGGCGAAGTGGAAGGCCATGCCTGCCCGGACCGAGACCATTGATCGCTTTGGCACTGCCATTGAGGTGAAGGTGCCCGGCGGTCTGGAGAGTACCGACGGGCACCGCAAGGCGATGGACAATGCGCTGGACGGCGAGCTGGAAGTGTTGCGCCGGGACGGAGACCCTAAAACGGCGTTCGAGCAGGCCGAAACGGTGATCGAGAGGACATACCGGGCACCGTTACTCGCGCACAACACACTGGAGCCCATGAACTTTTTTGCCCATGTCACCGACGACGAGGTTCATGTGGCGGGCCCGCTGCAGGCCCCGGCGTTTATCGAAGGCACTGTGGCCAGCCGGCTCAATGTGCCCACCGATAAGGTTCGCATTGAAATGACCCGCATGGGAGGCGGCTTTGGTCGTCGCGCGTACTCCCACTATCTGGTGGAAGCGGCCGTTATCTCGAAGCAGGTCAAGGCGCCCGTCAAACTGATCTATAGCCGCGAAGACGACATGACCATGGGGATCTATCGCCCCACCTATACCGTTCAGCTCAAAGCAGCGCTGGATGAAAATAACCAGTTGGTGGCTTATCAGGTGCGCGGCGTGGGGTTGACCGAGCATTGCGTGCATGAAAACCGCTTTCCCGCCGGGGCCGTGGATCACTACCTGGCGGAGGGCTTGGTGATTCCCTCCAACATCACCACCGGGGCGTTTCGTGCACCTCGCTCCAACTTCATGGCGCTGGCCGAGCAGGCGTTTCTGGATGAAGTGGCCGAGGCGGCCGGAGAAGATCCGATTGCGTTTCGTTTGAGCTTGCTGGAGCGGGCGAAAAACAATCCGGTCGGCGAGAACAATGACTACGACCCGAGTCGCTATGCGGGCGTGTTGAAACTGGTACGCGACCGGTCGGGCTGGAACTCCATGCCTTCGGACGTCAAGAAAGGCGTAGCAGCCTACTTCTGTCATAACTCCTACGCGGCTCAGGTGGTAACCGTTACCCAGGAGGGGGATAGCTTACCCAAAGTCGACCAGGTGCACAGCGCGGTGGATTGTGGCGTTGTGGTAAATCACGATGCGGCGGTCAACATGGTGGAGGGTGCAGTCATCGATGGCATCGGCAATGCCATGTACGGCGAGATGACGTTCACTGACGGTAAGCCGGATAAGCGTAATTTTGATCGCTACCGGATAATCCGCATGAACGAAATCCCTCGCCAGATCCATGTGAACTTTGTCGACAATGACATAGACCCCACCGGTCTGGGCGAACCACCGTTTCCGCCGGTCTTCCCGGCGTTGGCTAACGCCTTGTACCGGGCCACGGGAACACGGCTGTATGATCAGCCGTTTATCAAAGCCCTGGAGAAAGGCTAGCGGGTTGGGATGGCGTCAGGAGGGCGCCATCCGCTCGGCCTGGACAATTTCGATCCAGTAGCCGTCCGGGTCCTTGATGAAGGCAATGTGCTTCATTTTGCCGTCTTCCGGACGCTTTACATAGTTCACATCATTGGCATCGAACCAGGCGACGGCCTTTTCCAGGTTGGGCACGGAAAAACAGATATGGCCAAAGCCCTGGGGCTGGCTGTTGCCGTCGTGGTATTCAAAGTCCGGGTCTTTCTCGGTGCCCCAGTTGTGGGTCAGCTCCAGAATGCCGCGCTCGCTGAAGGTCCAGCGGGTGCGCTCTTGCACGTCTTCGGGCAGGGACTCGTCCGCATCGGGCTTGGCCAGGAAGTACAGGGAAAACTCCATCTCCTCAAAGTCCAGCCTGCGCAGCACGCGCATGCCGAGCACGTGGGAGTAAAAGGCCAGGGAGCGCTCCGGGTCTTTGACCCGCAGCATGGTGTGGTTAAAGCGAAAGCCGTCGGTTTCCGCCGGGGCCTGGTCGGCCACACCGGGGTAGGATTCAGTGTTGAAACTCATGGTGCCTCCTGTGGTATTTCAATGGTAATACCATACCACAGAAGGTGAATAGTCAGGCGAGCCCCACGCTGGCGGCGAGTAGCGCCACCAGCTCGCCCTGCCGGTTGGTATTGGTTTTTCGATAGATGGATTGCAGGTGTGACTTTACGGTCTCCCGCGAACGGTTGAGCTCGGCGGCAATATCGGCAGGGCTCTGGCCGCTGAGCAACAGGGCTGAGACGGTAGACTCGGAGCGAGACAAGCCAAAAAAGCGCTGAAGGACTTCGGGGCGAATTTGGGGGCGATTGGCCCAGTCGTACAGACTGATCATGGCGCCGCCCCGTGGCGAGCTCTGGTCACTGTCGGAAGACTCGGCTGACAGTGGAGAAATGATGATGGTCAGGTTCTGTTTGCCTTGTCGGTAGCACAGTACTTTATCGGAGCTTGCCTCCGTGTTGGCCGCATTATTCACGGCGGCGGAGATACCCAACACGAGTTCGTGAGAAAAGGATTTGTCGCGGCAGCTCAGTAGTCCTTCGGGGCTGACATGAAGGCTGGGGTTGTTGGCAATGATCTCCTCCGCCTTGTGGTTTTTAAACGCGACCTTGAACGCGCTGTCGCAAATGAGGATGCCCTGTTGCATTCGATCGAGCGCTGAACGCTCGGGAAAATTGCTCAGGCTCAGGTCACTCATTCGAGTGTAAAGTTCCACCGCTCGATTGATATGGGGCAGGAACAAGTCAAAAATCGCCAGTTCCTCCCGCGTAAAGTCCGGTTGACCAATGGCTCTCTGGATGCCGAAAAAATTGAGGTAATTGCCACTGGAATAGGCAATGGCTCCTGCGGCCTCATTGGCGCCAAAGCTTTCGAGCCACTCCTGGGCTCGAGTCGTTTCCCTGACGTTTTCCACGTTCTCTATGTCCAGGTTGCTTGCGACAAAGCGTGGGCCGTGCTGCTCTCTTACGGACAAGGCGGTCTCAATGAGCGCGTCCTGGTGCGAGACGTGTTCGATGTAAAAAGTCAGGGCGTGTTCCGGAATATTGATGATCCAGGCCCCGATGGGGGTATTGCTCTGCGTATCATAAATGGCAAAACTTCCGCTGTGGCCGTTAAAAACTTCAATAAATCGTTTCAGAAACGGAAGAAAACCTTCTTGGCTTGAAATGCCGTCGTAAATCAGGCCAATCAGTTCGTGGTAGTCGGGGTTGAAAAACAGAGGGTCTCTCTGAAGCGTCTGGTGCATGCGTCTCGCTCACAAAAGGTGGGGCAATCGGGGTGCGAATCCTTCCGTGCCCTGATTGCCCCATAAACAGCCGTAATGTTATTCATTGAGTCCTATCGGTCACCTCAGGACCGACCACTCGTCTATCTCTGGCAGATTATAGACCAAGCCGCAGCGCTCCGCTGCGGCGGGGCCAATGTGTTACTCCGCATGGGCGCGGCCGATGTAATTCAGTTGTAGGTCAGATTGATGAACCAGGACTGTGTCGCCGGTTTTGCTGCGAATGGGTGTGAGTGTCCAGATGGCGTTATCGTCGATACCGTCGTCATACTCCAAAATGGTCAACACTCCCGTGTCAGATCTCGACCAGTCGGTGATTGTGTTGACGTCTGCACCAAACATCATGGTGCCGGTACCATCTGGCTCTAGCGTCACCACCGGTTGCTCGCCTATTGCGGTTTCATATTGCCCCGCAGTGCCCTCGGCAATGACGTCCAGGGTGAATATTTGCGTGGAGTCAGTGATGAACTGCCCCTCGACACGTTCCACCACGGCACTGGCCACATCACCTTCAAAGTCACGTAGCTCGACGGTGTATGAACCCAAGCGTGCCCAGGTCTCGGCTGAGCCGCCCTCTGCGAGTGCCAGTTCGCCGTTGCCGGAGACACTCAGCTCCATCGGGTCGGTGTCATTGACATCGTAGAGCCCGGCGGGGCCGTCGGTTTCCACCAAGGGGTCGCTGACCGTAAAGACGCCGTCAGAGGTCCACTCATAGCTGCCCCATTCGGTGGAAATGTTACCGCTGGCAGCACTGTCCCATAGGTGCACAAATACATAATCCGTTGCGGTGAAGAAGGTCAGGAGATCGCTGCTTTCGGGATCGTCTGCGCGGGGTTCCCGGAAGCGCCAGGTACCGATCAGTGGGCGATCGGTGTCGTCCGATACGCGGGTGAACTCGAAGGACCCTTCGTCTTCTATGACCATTGTCAGGACGTCTCCTTCCAGGAGAAAGGTCATATTGTCTGAGTTGGTGGGTTCATCGCGGTTGTACAGACCGCCCGAGGCGTCGGTTTCCCGGACCACCTCAACGACCGAGAAAGAACCGTCAACCGGGTCCCACTGGTAATAGCCATACTCAGCAGAACCGGCGGGCTGGTCGCCATCGTCGGCCATCGAGTGGGCAATCACGTAATGGCCGTCTTGGAAGAATGTCAGAAGGTTGATGTTGCCGTTGTCCTCCACGAACATCCAACTACCGGTCAGTCCGTCTCTGAGCGACCCCTGGAAGTGAGCAATGGCATCCGCCTCAGTCACCAGTGCGCGCTCGATCAGTGTCGCGGCGACTGTCGCTTCCGTCTCGAAGGTGCTGGCCGTGAAATCAAGTTCCGTGTCTACCAGTGCACTGGCCGTGGCCTCGGCGATGGTAATGCCATTTTCGGGGTCGCTGTCATCGTCCAGGGTCTGCAGCAGCCGCGCCACATTGATGACCGCCGGGGTCGTAAAGTCCGCATTTTCACCCCCCATATCCAGTGGGGTGACTTGGCGCTTGGCCGTGACTTCCGGCAGTTGAATACCGCCAATGCTGAATTGTACGGTGTCGCCTTCCCGGTAGGTGTACTCCCCACCACTGCCGGTGATGCCTTCCTCCCCGCCCGGGTTGGTGGTAAAGCGCACGCCCCCAACCGGGCTGTCGATAAACACCCCGGTCTGCAATTCAGGTTCTGGCTCTGGTTCCGGCTCGGGAGTCGGCTGCTCAGGGGTTGGGTCTTGAGTGTCCGGCGTAGAATCGTCGTCAGAGTCGCTGCCACAGGCACTCAGGAAAAGGCTCGCTGCCAGCAATAATGCAATGGTTTGAAAGGAAGTGTGCATGATCCGCCCTCGTCGTTTTTGTTGTCCAGGGCGTCAAAATTAGCATGCTGAGTGACACTAAAGATCCCCCATATGGGGGATTTTGGGATGGAAAGAACGTCGACACCCGAAAAAACAGGTGTCGCGTCCGAAGATGGCCGGATCGGCCCGTAGGGCCTCTATTGAGTGGAGGCAGACGTCGAGTCGAGCACCGAGCGCACCTTTGCCTCCAGAGATCCAAGCCCGGCGGAGCGCCCTAACGCCAGCGATTCTTCAACCGGTTGTCCCTCAATCTGGTGCGCGGCAATGGCCAGCAGTGCGCCCACCCGGTTGCCTGAGGCGCAGTGCAGGAAGACCGGTTCATCATCCTCTTGCTGCAGCAGTTGGTGCAGTTTACGCGCATTGTCGGCGGTCACATCACCGGCGCCGGAAATGGGCAGTGAGACATACTCCATACCCAGTGCCTCGGCTTCCGCCCTGGGGGCAAAGGCGACCTTTTCCTCCGGTCCGCGCAGGTTGATCACTTTGGTCACCCCGGCCGCTTTGAGGGCGGCCAGCTCGTCCCGCGACGGTTGGCCCCCGGTCACCAGGTTCTCCCGCGGTGTGTAAAAGTCATGGGCCTCGGCGGTGGCGGACAAGTCGCCGGCGAGAGAATTGACGGCCCATAGCAATAATAGGCTGGTAGTGGCACATCGGACAATGGAACTCATGGTGATCCTCTCCTACTTGAAATCAGGTGATTACGATAACACGGCTAAGGCGCCGCCGCGTCGGAGTAGAGCGGCGGTGTCATCGGTTCAGACGGCCGACGCCTCCTTATCCCTCTGGTATTTTCAGCGCAATCTCGACTGCAACCTATCGCCCAGTGGTGTTGATGGAATATAGGCGCAATTGCTATCCAAGCGCGGGGAAAGTGGGCCGCTCCTATTGCATACGTATTCAGCAGCCGTCGGCTTGACCGGTGATCATTCCCCGGTAAAACTCGGTGCCTTTCGAATATAGAGGTAATCACTATGCGTCCAGGTTTGATTGCGCTGTTACTTGTGTTGCTCGCCGCTTGCAGCACCCAACCGGCCGACGATTCCTATCAGCCAGAACCCTACGTCAAGCTTCAACATCCGGAGTGGAGCAAGAACGCGGCCATTTATGAACTCAACACCCGTCAGTTCACTGAGGAGGGGACGTTTGATGCGGCCCGGGAACATTTGCCTCGTCTTAAAGCGTTGGGAACGGACATTATCTGGTTGATGCCGATTCATGAAATCGGAGAGAAGAATCGCAAAGGAACATTGGGCAGCCCCTATGCGGTAAAGGATTTTTACAGCGTAAATCCTGAGTTTGGTACCCTTGAAGATCTCAAGGAATTCGTTGATGAGGCTCATGATATGGACATGTATGTGATTTTAGACTGGGTGGCAAACCACACGGCATGGGATAACGTTATGGTCGACGAAAATCCGGACTGGTTTGAACGTGACTGGAAAGGCCAATATCGCCCCACACCCTGGTTTGACTGGGCGGACATTATCGACCTGGACTACAGCCGCCCGGAAGTACGGGAGTACATGACGGATGCCCTAAAATACTGGGTGGAAGAGGCTGATGTGGACGGCTATCGCGCGGACGCAGCCGGCCTTGTTCCGCTAGACTTCTGGAATAATGCCCGACGCGAGCTGGATGAAATAAAGCCCGTCTTCATGCTGGCTGAGTGGGACTGGCGCGACCTGCATGCCGAAGCGTTTGACATGACGTACGCCTGGAGCTGGAATGATGCCGCGCACGCGGCGACTCAAGGCGAAGGCCTTGGCCAGCTGTTCACCTATTACGCATGGAACGAAGGCGCCTACCCCAAAGATGCCATGCGCATGACATACGTCAGCAACCACGATTTGAACGCTTGGGAAGCCACTCAGTTTGAACGCTTCGGCGAAGGTCTGGAAGCCGCTATTGTGCTATCCGTTATCGGTGACGGTATGCCGTTGATCTACAGCGGGCAAGAGGCTGGTAACAAGAAACGTCTGGAATTCTTCGAGAAAGATCCAATTGAATGGCGCGAGCATGAAATTGGCGACCTTTATCAGACCCTGCTGGCACTCATGAAAAACAACAGCGCACTCTGGCATGGTCGTTGGGGAGCCACCATGACACAACTGGGCAATACCTCCCCCAACGAAGTGTTCAGCTTTGTGCGGGAGAACCATCAGGATAAGGTTGTCGTGGCCATCAACTTCTCGAATAAGAAGCAGGAAGTGGAGTTTACCGAAAGCCTTGTCGATGGCGACTACAGAACACTTTTCGGGGGTGAGCGCGTTTCTCTGAAAGCTGGCAGCGGTATTACACTGGCTCCCTGGGGTTACCAAGTGTTTGTTCGGTAGAGGAGATCAATAGAAGAGTCCGAGGGAAACGCTTGCCAGCACTGTGCCCGTCACCACTGTCAGCGGTGACAGTTTCCAGACCGAGAGCAACACAAAGCCCGCAGCGGCGATCAGAAAGTCGGAGGGTGCGCGTACTGCGCTGGTCCACACCGGCTGGTAGAGGGCGGCGGCCAGTATCCCAACCACGGCGGCGTTGGCGCCGGCCATCAGGGGAAAAGCGAAGCGCTTCTGGCGCAGTTGATCCCAGAAGGGCAGTACGCCCAGCAGCAGAAGCATGCTGGGCAGGAAAATCCCCAGCAGTGCAATGCTGGCCCCGAGCAGGCCGCCTAGGTTGGCATCCACCGCCCCCAGGTAGGCCGAGAAGGTGAACAATGGGCCCGGAATCGCCTGGGCGGCGCCGTACCCCGAAAGGAAGGCATCGGCGCTGACCCAGCCGGTGTCCACTACCCGGGATTCGAGCAGGGGCAGCACCACATGGCCGCCACCAAAGACCAGGGCGCCGGAGCGATAGAAGGCTTCGAATAGCGCCAGTGCGTGGGCGGGCCAGAGCGCTACCGCCAGCGGTAGGCCACCCAGTAGGGCGAAGAAGGCCACCAGAAACATGCTACCGGCCCGGCGCGACAAAGGCATCGCTATATGTCCAGCCTCGGGGCGTTGGAGGTTTCGGCACCACACCAACCCGGCGAGTGCCCCAAGGGTGATGGCGCCAATCTGTCCAAATGCGGTCGGGATGAAAACCACCGCCGCAATGCCGCCCAGGGCAATCAGCGCACGGGTCCGGTCCGGACAGAGGTTGCGTGCCATGCCCCAGACCGCGTGGGCCACCACCGCGACAGCCACCAGCTTGAGGCCGTCGATGGCACTCTGCCCCAGGGGGCCGCCAAAGGCGTCGGCGAGATAGGCGAAGCCGAACAGCAGAGCGGCGGAGGGCAGGGTAAAGGCGACCCAGGCGAGCAGGGCGCCGATAAACCCCCCGCGTATCATGCCCAGGGCAAAACCCACCTGGCTGCTGGCCGGGCCAGGGAGAAACTGGCACAGCGCAATCAGGTCGGCATAGCCCTGTTCGCTCAGCCACTGCCGGCGTTTGATGAGTTCTTCACGGAAGTA
The DNA here is from genome assembly GCF_003762925.1 of Marinimicrobium koreense. NCBI lineage: Bacteria > Pseudomonadati > Pseudomonadota > Gammaproteobacteria > Cellvibrionales > Cellvibrionaceae > Marinimicrobium > Marinimicrobium koreense. Next base: position 2,094,170 of record NZ_RJUK01000001.1, on the reverse strand, counting down.
GCCCAGATGGGCGACGGGGCCTCCGAAGGAAGTCAGCCCGAGCTTGAGGAACGCCAGAAAGACTTCACGAGCAGAGCCTCGCGGGCGTGTGGTGGGGGTGTCCGCCTGGGGCACAGCGATCCTCCGTGGTTGGGTTTAGGCTTCGCGGGCAAACACGCTCGCCTGGCGCAGGCAATCCGGTGTGAAAAGGAACTGGACCCGGGTGCCGCCTCCGGTGCGGTTGCCAATGGTCACATCACCGCCGAGATTCTTACTGCGCTCTTGCATGATTGCCATCCCGTAATGGTTCAACTTTTCCGGATTCTCCGGAATACCCACCCCGTCGTCGTCAATCACGACCGACACTTTGTTTTGCCGGCGCTCGATCTGGATATCGACGCGCTGGCCTTGGCTATGATGCAAGGCATTCTGGGTCGCCTCGCGCACAATCTGCAGCAGGTGGATTTCTTCGTTTGGCGTCAGCGGCAGGCTCTCCAGTTGGTAATCCAGCTCAATGGTCATTTCGGTCTGGGCGCTGAGCTGCTGCACGCTGGTTTGCAGGGCGCCGAGCAGCCCCGGGCCGTCCACTTTGAGACGGAAGGTCGTGAGCAGTTCGCGCAGTTGCCGGTAGGCGGAGCTCAGCCCCTCCTGCAGTTCTTTGGAGACGTCTTCCAGGGTCTGCTTGTCGTCCTTGGCAAGCGCCCGGTTCAAGCGGGTGACCTGGATTTTCAGGTAGGACAGTGCCTGAGCCAGGGAGTCGTGCAGTTCCCGGGCGATCACCGTACGCTCGTGGGCCAGGGACAATCGCCGCGCGTTGTCTTCTTCCGCCTGCAGGCTCAGTGCCATGGCGATCTGGTCTGCCACCGACTGCAGCAATTGTTGCTGCCAGGGGGTGAGGTTGCCGCCTTCCCCCATACGGCAGACCAATACGCCGTAGTGCTGTTGATCCCGGTTCATGGGAAAGCTGTAGCGATAGACCGGGTCCGGCAATCCGGTGCCCTGAGCATTGCTCAGCAACTCGCCGCTCAGGCAGTCGCCACAGTTACGGGTCATACACAGGTCGTAGTCGCTGTCTTCAGGCTTGACTTGTCGGTAGGGGTGATCGCCTGCCGAAGTAATCAGGCACAGCTCCAGATCGTCCACTTGGGCGACATCCGCAGCGCGGTTGATAATCGGCTGAAAGTCGATGCCCTCGGGTTCTTGCGCAATGATTGCCTGAGCGGTCTGGTACAGAAATTCCAGCGTCGTGTTGCTGCGCTGCAGCTCCCGGGTCTGTTGTTCAATCTGCGCCTCCATTTCTCCATGAGCATGGGCGATGGCGCGGCTCATCTGATTGAACGACTCGGCTACTTCGCCGAGCTCATCCATATAGCGGGGCGCCAGTCGGTGCTGGTAGTCGCCCTGGCTGACCCGGCGGGTGACCCCCAACAATTCGGCCAAAGGCTGTTCCACCCGCAGGTGAAGCCAGTACACCACCACGGCGGCCAGGGCCAGAATGGTAAACAGGGCGATTACCTGAACCAGACGCAGCAGCGAGGCATTGGTTTCGGCGTGACGTTGCAGTTCACCGACCGTGGCGTCGATCTGGTCGACCAGGGCTTCGGTGGCGGCAATGCGCTCGTCGGCGCTCAGGTTGTTGAGTTGCGTGCGCAGCTGTCGCCACTGAGCTTCGGTGGTTTCCAGCCGCTGTTCGAGCGCCGGGCTGCGGTGACGCAACAGCTCAAAAAGGGGGTGATTCCAGGTGCTTTCCAGTTGGCCGAGGACCTGTTCACGGCGCTCGGTGCTGGCGGCGGGGCTCTCTTCCAATGCCAACAAGTGGTAAGTGTGCATGCGCAGGGAGCCGGCCAGGTTGATGGCGTGGGCGTCACTGTCGGCCCGGTCGGATAACCAGTAGGACGCGGCCATGGTCAGGGCGGCCAGAGCGACGATGCCCGCGAGGGCGAGCTTGATACTGAGAACCAGGGATTGGGTGCGCATAGCGGTGCCGTTTGAACGGGCCGGCCGGGACTTGAGCCCCGGCCGGCGTTTGACCGATGGGATCAGCCGCTGACTTTCTCCAGGGCCTGATCGATATCGGCAATAATATCATCGATGTGCTCAATACCAATGGACAGTCGCACCAGATCCGCCGACACACCCGCGGATTTCAGCTCTTCCTCGTTCAGCTGACGGTGGGTGGTGGTGGCCGGATGGCAGGCCAGGGACTTGGCATCGCCGATGTTCACCAGGCGCAGAATCATCTGCAGGGCGTCGATGAACTGCGCCCCGGCCTCTTTACCGCCCTTGATGCCGAAGCTCAGAATGCCCGAGGCGCGTCCGCCGCTGATTTTTTGGCACAGGCCGTTGTAGGGGCTGTCCGGCAGGGCGGCGTAATTCACCCAGTTGACTTTGGGATGCTGCTTCAGGTGTTGGGCGACCTTCAATGCGTTCTCGCAGTGACGCTCCATGCGAATGCCCAACGTCTCCAAGCCCTGCATGATCAGGAAGGCGCTGTGCGGTGCCAGGGCTGAACCGGTGTTGCGCAGAGGTACCACGCGGCAGCGGCCAATGTAAGCGGCTTCGCCCAGGGCTTCGGTGTAAATCACATTGTGGTACGAGGGGTCCGGCTCATTCAGCATCGGGAAGCGCTTTTTGTTGGCGACCCAATCGAATTTGCCCGAGTCCACAATAACACCGCCCACGGTGGTGCCGTGGCCGCCAATGTATTTGGTCAGCGAGTGGACCACGATGTCCGCGCCGAACTCGAAGGGTTTGCACAAGAAGGGAGTAGCGACGGTGTTGTCCACAATCAGCGGAATGCCGTGACGGTGGGCGATATCCGCAAGCGCCTGCAGGTCTACAATATTACCGGCGGGGTTGCCAATCGACTCGCAGAACAGCGCCTTGGTTTTGTCGTCGATCAGGCTTTCCATTTTCTCCAGATCATCAAAAGACGCCATGCGCACATCGATGCCCTGACGGGGGAAACTGTGGGCAAACAGGTTGTAGGTGCCACCGTACAACTGACTGGTGCTGACGATATTGTCGCCGGCATCGGTGATGCATTGAATGGAGTAGGTAATCGCGGCCATACCCGAGGCCAACGCCAGGGCACCGATACCCCCTTCCATCGCCGCGACCCGCGCTTCCAGTACCGCGTTGGTGGGGTTCATGATGCGCGTATAGATGTTTCCCTGAACTTTCAGGTCGAACAGGTCGGCACCGTGTTGGGTGTCATCAAAGGTGTAGGAGGTGGTCTGGTAGATGGGGGTGGTGGCCGCGTGCGTGGTGGGCTCGGGCTCATAACCGCAGTGTAGGGCCAATGATTCCAGCTTCATGGTCGGTTCTCCAAACAGGGCGCCGGTGGCGCGGGATTGTTGTTTTAAGGGAGCGGAGACTGTACCACATTCAGGAATGAAAATGACTCGCAAAAACCCCACGTCTATTACGGGATACCACCGATGAATTGAGGGGCACCCAAGTTGTGGTTTCGATGCCAGTTGAAATCCATGAGGCCAACGAAATCAATGGGTTAGGGATTCGGTGCGATACCTCCAAGGGGGTATAAGGGGGCATTTTAGGGGCTTTGGGGGCGGTAGCGGGTTCGCGGATTATTGCGCACTATGAACGGGTGAAATTGATACCGAGCGATGCCCTGATCCGGGCATTGTCATAGCCTCTGTTCAGGAGTCCGCGAATGAGTCACCTTCTCGACAAGCTGCGCTACTTTCAGGCGCAGCGAGAACCTTTTGCCGAAGGCCACGGCGTTACCACTGATGAAGATCGCCAATGGGAGCGCGGCTATCGCCAGCGCTGGCAGCACGACAAAATTGTGCGCTCCACCCATGGCGTGAACTGCACCGGTTCCTGCAGCTGGAAAATTTACGTGAAGAACGGTCTGGTCACCTGGGAAACCCAGCAGACTGATTATCCGCGCACGCGTCCCGATCTGCCCAACCACGAACCTCGCGGCTGCCCGCGCGGTGCCAGCTATTCCTGGTACATCTACAGCGCCAACCGCCTGAAATACCCCAAGGTGCGCCAGTCTCTGATGAAGCTCTGGCGAGAAGCCCGTCAGGAGCACACCGACCCGGTGGCCGCCTGGGCGTCCATTGTCGAAGACCCGGCCAAGGCGAAAAGCTACAAATCCCGTCGCGGCCTCGGTGGCTTTGTGCGGGCACACTGGGACGAGGTGAATGAAATCATTGCCGCGTCGAACGTCTACACCGCAAAAACCTACGGACCGGACCGGATCACCGGCTTCTCACCCATTCCCGCGATGTCGATGGTGTCCTACGCCTCCGGCGCCCGTTATCTGTCCCTGATTGGCGGCAACTGCCTGAGTTTTTACGATTGGTACTGCGACCTTCCTCCCGCTTCACCGCAGGTTTGGGGCGAGCAGACTGACGTGCCGGAATCCGCCGACTGGTACAACTCCTCCTACATCATCTGCTGGGGTTCCAACGTGCCCCAGACCCGGACCCCGGATGCCCACTTCCTGACCGAAGTACGCTACAAGGGCACCAAGGTCATCAGCATCACGCCGGACTACTCCGAGGTCGCCAAACTGACCGACCAGTGGTTGGCACCGCGCCAGGGTACCGATGCGGCCCTGGCCATGGCCTTCGGTCACGTGATCCTGAAGGAGTTCTACGTTGACTCCCAGAGCGAGTACTTCACTAACTACGTGAAGCGCTACACCGATATGCCCAACCTGGTCATCCTCGACGAGGAGGGAGGCCGCCTGCAGCAGGGTCGTTTCCTGCGCGCGGCGGATCTGGTGGATAACCTGGGCGAGGAAGCGAACCCGGACTGGAAGACCATTGCCATCAACAGTGACGATCAGCGTCTGGTCAGCCCCAACGGCTCCATCGGTTATCGCTGGGGCCGCCCTGAGGGCCAGACAGGCCGGTGGAACCTGGAGAACCGCGATGGCAAAACCGGCGAAGAGGTGGATCTGCAGCTGTCCCTGAAAGGCAACAGCGATGAAGTGGCCGAAGTCGCGTTCCCCTACTTCGGTTGTAAAGAACACGACTATGGTTATTTCCAGCACACCGAACATGCCGAAGTGCAGATGCGCAAGGTGCCGGCCAAACGCGTCAAACTGGCCGATGGCCGCGAGGTGTTGGTCGCCACCGTGTACGACCTGACCCTGGCCAACTATGGCGTGGACAATGGTCTGGACGATCCCAACTGCGCCCGGAGTTTTGATGACGACAAGCCCTACACACCCAAGTGGCAGGAGCGCATCACCGGCGTCAAACCCGAACATGTGATCCGCGTTGCCCGGGAGTTTGCCCGCACCGCCGATAAAACCCGCGGCCGCTCCATGATCATTGTCGGCGCCGGGATGAACCACTGGTTCAACATGGACATGAACTACCGCGGCCTGATCAACATGTTGATGATGTGTGGCTGCGTCGGTCAGAGCGGCGGCGGCTGGGCGCACTATGTGGGTCAGGAAAAGCTGCGCCCGCAGACGGGCTGGCAGCCCCTGGCCTTTGGTCTGGACTGGCAGCGTCCGCCCCGGCAGATGAACGGTACCTCATTCTTCTACGCCCACTCCGATCAGTGGCGCTACGAAAAACTGAACATGAGCGACCTGGTTTCGCCCCTGGCGAACAAGGACAAATGGCAGTCCAGTATTCTGGATTACAACACCCGCGCCGAGCGCATGGGCTGGTTGCCGTCTGCCCCGCAGTTGGCGACCAACCCGCTGAAACTGGCCCAAGCTGCCAAGGCGGCCGGTAAAGACGTCAAAGACTATGTGCGCGATCAGTTGGTCAGTGGCGAGCTGAAATTCGCCTGTGAAGATCCGGACAGCCCGAAGAACTACCCGCGCAACATGTTCATCTGGCGCTCCAACCTCCTGGGTTCCAGCGGCAAGGGCCACGAGTACATGCTGCGCCACCTGCTGGGCACGAAGCACGGCCTGATGAACAAGGACCTGGGCGAAACCGGCGAGGCCAAGCCCGAAGATGTCACCTGGCGCGACGAGGCACCGGAGGGCAAGGTGGACCTGTGGGTGACGCTGGACTTCCGTATGTCCACCACCTGCCTGTATTCCGACATCGTTCTGCCGACCGCGACCTGGTACGAAAAGGACGACATGAACACCTCGGATATGCACCCCTTTATTCACCCGCTCACCGAAGCGGTGGACCCGGTGTGGGAATCGCGCAGCGATTGGGATATTTTCAAGGGCATCGCCAAAAAATTCTCCGCGTTGAGCAACGGCCATCTGGGAGTGGAACAGGATGTGGTGACCACACCCATCATGCACGATTCCCCGGGAGAAATGGCTCAGCCTTACGGTGTGAAAGCCTGGTGGAAAGGCGAGTGCGAGGCTGTGCCCGGCGTGACCATGCCCAACATCAACGTGGTGGAGCGGGACTACCCCAACACCTATCACCGCTTCACTTCGCTCGGCCCCTTGATGGACAAATTGGGCAATGGCGGCAAGGGCATCAACTGGGATACCAAAGAGGAGGTTGAATTCCTCGGTAAGCTCAACCGCGTGCATCACGAAGAGGGCGCCAATCAGGGCCGCCCGCGGATCGAGTCCGCCATTGATGCCTGTGAAGTGATTCTGTCGCTGGCCCCTGAAACCAACGGCCATGTGGCGGTAAAAGCCTGGGACGCTCTGGGCAAAATTACCGGCCGGGATCACAAGCATCTCGCGCTGCCCAAGGAAGAGGAAAAGATCCGCTTCCGCGACATCGTCGCCCAGCCGCGCAAGATCATTTCCTCGCCCACCTGGTCGGGGCTGGAAGACGAGCATGTGTCCTACAACGCGGGTTATACCAACGTGCATGAACTGATCCCCTGGCGCACCATCACCGGTCGTCAGCAGTTCTATCAGGATCACGAGTGGATGCTCGACTTCGGTGAGCAGCACTGCCTGTACAAACCGCCGGTAAACCTGAAAACCGTCGAGCCGATTCTCAATCAGCGCAGCAACGGCAACAAAGAGTTGGTGCTCAACTGGATTACCCCACACCAGAAATGGGGCATACACAGCACCTACTCGGACAACCTGCTGATGCAGACCCTCTCGCGCGGCGGCCCGATTGTGTGGCTGAGCGAGAAAGACGCGAAGGAAGCGGGTATTGAGGATAACGACTGGATCGACGTGTTCAACGTCAACGGCGCCATCGCCTGTCGTGCGGTCGTCTCCCAGCGGGTGCCCGAGGGCATGAGCATGATGTATCACGCCCAGGAGCGGATCATCAATACGCCCGGATCGAACCTGACCAAAACCCGCGGCGGGATTCACAACTCCGTGACCCGTGCGGTGATGAAACCCACCCATATGATCGGTGGCTACGCCCAACAGGCTTACGGCTTCAACTATTACGGCACCGTAGGCTGTAACCGCGACGAATTCGTCATTGTCCGCAAGATGGATAAAGTGGATTGGCTCGAAGAAGACGAGCAGACCACTGACAGCCTGGCTAAGTGAGGTAAGGCATGAAAGTAAGAGCGCAAATCGGCATGGTGCTGAACCTGGACAAGTGCATTGGTTGCCACACCTGTTCAGTGACCTGTAAAAACGTCTGGACCTCACGCGAGGGTGTCGAGTACGCCTGGTTTAACAACGTGGAGACCAAACCCGGTGTCGGTTACCCCAAAGAGTGGGAAAACCAGAACAAGTGGAACGGTGGCTGGAAACGCGACAAGAAAGGCAAAATCAAGCCACGCATCGGCGGCAAGCTGCGGGTACTGGCCAACCTGTTCGCCAATCCGGATCTGCCGGAGATTGACGACTACTACGAGCCGTTCGATTTTGACTACCAGACCCTGCACACAGCCGGTGACAAAAAGCACCAGCCGACCGCACGTCCGCGCTCGCTGGTATCCGGTCAGCGGATGGAGAAAATCGAGTGGGGTCCGAACTGGGAGGAGATTCTCGGCACCGAGTTTGAAAAGCGTCGTAAGGACGTGAACTTCGATCAGGTACAGGCCGATATCTACGGGCAGTTTGAAAACACCTTCATGATGTATCTGCCCCGGTTGTGCGAGCACTGCCTGAACCCGGCCTGTGTTTCTTCTTGTCCCTCGGGTGCGATCTACAAGCGCGAGGAAGACGGTATTGTGCTCATTGATCAGGACAAGTGCCGCGGCTGGCGCATGTGTGTCTCCGCCTGTCCGTACAAGAAGATCTACTACAACTGGAAGAGTGGCAAATCCGAGAAATGCACCTTCTGCTATCCGCGCATCGAAGTGGGCCAACCCACTGTCTGCTCGGAAACCTGTGTGGGCCGTATCCGCTACCTGGGCGTATTGCTGTACGACGCGGACCGCATCGAAGAGGCGGCCAGTGTGGCCAACGAGGCGGACCTGTACCAGGCGCAACTGGACATCTTCCTGGACCCGAACGACCCGGCGGTGATTGCCGCGGCTCAGGCCGAAGGTATTCCCCAGGGCTGGATCGACGCCGCTCAGAACTCGCCCACCTACAAAATGGCGGTTGAGTGGAAAGTGGCGCTGCCGCTGCACCCGGAATACCGCACCCTGCCCATGGTCTGGTACGTGCCGCCACTGTCACCGATTCAGAGCGCCGCCGAAGCCGGCCATGTTGGCATGAATGGCGAAATTCCCGACTTGAAATCCCTGCGTATTCCGATTCGCTACCTGGCCAACCTGTTGACCGCCGGGGAAGAGCAGCCGGTGGTGGAAGCGCTGGAGCGGATGATCGCCATGCGCGCCTACAAGCGCTCCCAGCATGTGGACGGCGTGGAAGATCTCGAGGTGCTCAAGCAGGTCGGTCTGAGTGTGGCCCAGGTGGAAGACATGTACCGCTATATGGCCATCGCCAACTATGAAGATCGCTTCGTGATTCCCACCAGTCACCGGGCCTACGCCGAAGACGCCTACGACATGAAAGGCGACTGCGGTTTCAGTTTCGGTAATGGCTGTGCGGACGGCACCAGCGAAACCAGCCTGTTCGGCGGCAATCGCGCCGGGGTTCGCCAGATCATTCCTGCCATCCTGCAGGATTAGGAGAAAGACCGATGAAAAGTTTACGCGTTATTTCTCTGCTGATGGAGTACCCCACGGCAGAGTTGATGGAAGCTCAAGACGAGCTCAAATCTCTGGTCGCCAGTATGAACCTCAAGGGCAAGCAGCGCGATGCGCTGTTGGCCTTTGTCGAGCAGCGCACCAGTGGTGACCTGATGGACTGGCAGTCCGAGTACGATGCGCTGTTTGAGCGCGGTCGTTCCCTGTCGCTACTGTTGTTCGAGCATGTGCATGGAGAATCCCGGGATCGCGGTCAGGCCATGGTGGATCTGATGAACCAGTATCAGCAGGCGGGCCTGGCCATCGACGCCAACGAACTGCCGGATTATCTGCCGCTGTATCTCGAGTTTCTGTCTACCCAAGGGCCGGACAATGCCCGCGCGGGGCTGCAGGAAGTGGAGCATATTCTCGGGCTGCTCGCCGCTCGCCTGAAAGAGCGCGATTCCAACTACGCAGCGCTGTTCGAAGCGTTGCTGCATTGGTGTGGCGATCGGGTCAACATCGAGCAGATCCGGGAGCAGGTGGCCGGTGAAGCCCGGGACGATACCCCCGAGGCGCTGGACAAGGTGTGGGAAGAAGAAGCCGTAACCTTCGGCCCGGACGCCCAGGCTGAAGGCTGCAATGTTCAATACCGGCCGGAGTCCGGCCAGCGTCGGGATCAGGAGCAGATACTGAACCTGATGGAACCTCAACCAGTAAAAAATCGTCAGGAGGCATGATGTCCACTTTTCATCTATTCGCGTTTGGCATCTACCCCTATATTGCGCTGGCGGTGATGTTTATCGGTACCTGGATCCGGTACGACCGGGAGCAGTACACCTGGAAGGCCAGCTCCAGTCAGTTGCTGGAGAAGAAGTGGCTGCGCATCGGTAGCATTCCGTTTCACATCGGGATCATCGGCATTTTCTTTGGTCATCTGGTGGGGCTGTTGACCCCGGTGGAGGTGTGGCACCTGTTGGGCGTGAGTGCCAGCGCCAAGCAGATCCTGGCCGTGGTGGCCGGTGGCCTGTTCGGGGTGCTGTGTCTGTTCGGTCTGGTGGTATTGACGCTGCGCCGCCTGTTCCATCCGCGCATCCGTCCCAACAGCAAGCCCATGGATATCGTGGTGTTGTTCCTGCTGTTGGCGCAGTTGTTGCTCGGCCTGGCTTCCATCTTCATCTCCGTTGGTCATCTGGACGGCGCGGTAATGCTGCAACTGATGCACTGGGCTCAGAGCATCTTCCTGCTGCGCGGGTTGAGTGGTGCGGAATACATTGTCGGTGTGCACTGGATCTTCAAAGCGCACCTGGTGTTGGGGCTGACCATCTTCCTGTTGTTCCCCTTTACCCGTCTGGTGCATCTGTTGAGTGTGCCGGTGAAGTATTTGGGCCGGAATTATCAGGTGGTTCGCCGTCGGGCGAGAGCGTCGATGTAGATCACGTGTGGTTACGGCGGATGCGCTTCGCTTATCCGCCCTACGCGGGTCTATACCGCTGCGCTCGGCCGTAACCCAAACGCGATCTTTCTACCAAACCCAAAACCCCGACTCCACCTTAAAACGGACTCACACCATGATCACCGTCAACCAAACCCAAATCCCCGAAGACAAAGTCCTCGCGGAAATGCAATACCACCCGGCGGAATCCCGGCGGGAGGCCATGTTCAAAGCGGCCGAATCCCTGATCATCGGTGAGCTGTTTCGACAGCGCGCCAAAACGCTCGGCATTCCGGTCAGTGATGACACCGTGGAAAGCTCCGATGAAGATTTCATCGAAGCCCTGATCGAGCAGGAAGTGGCCATACCCGATGCTTCAGAGGAAGATTGCCGGCAGTACTTCGAGGCCAACCCGGGCAAATTCGAAACCTCGCCACTGCTGGAGGTAAAACACATTCTGCTGGCGGTGCCGAAAGAAGACGACGCCGGACGGGCCGAAGCCAAAATGCGTGCCGATGCCCTATTGGACATCCTCAAGGGCGGTGCCGATTTTGGTAAATTGGCCAAGCGGGAATCTTCCTGCCCCTCCAAAGAAACCGGTGGCAGCCTCGGTCAGCTTAGCAGAGGGCAGACCGTTCCAGAGTTCGAACGTCAGGTGTTCGTCGCCGAGCCGGGCCTGATGCCCCGCCCGGTGGAATCCCGCTACGGGTTTCATCTGGTGTACATCGAGCGCAAGATTTCGGGGAAGCCTTTGACCTTCGAGCAAGCCCGGGAAAAAATCGCCGAGTACCTGAATGAAAAAGTCCGGCGCAAGGCGATTGCCCAGTACATTCAGGTATTGATCGCGGAGGCGAAAATCGAGGGGTACGATCTCCAGGTGGATGGTTCGCCGTTGATGCAGTAGGTCGGGTGCAAACCTCAAGGCTCACTCTGCGCGGTATGCCTTAACCGCAACCTGGCCCGCAACCACCGGGCCAGGATATCCACCCCGATATTCAACAACGCGGTAATCAAAATCAACACCATCGCCCGGTCGAAGCGGATTTCCTGAATCGCGCTGTCCACATAAAAGCCGAGAGTCGCAATACCCAGAATCCCGAGAATCGCGGTCTCGCGCATGATGATTTCCCAGCGGTAAAACAGGAATGCCAGGAAGGGGCCATAAATCCGTGGCGTCAGTTCATAACCGTAGCGCTCGACCCCTCGGGGGGCGTCCGGGCGCAGGGTGATTTCGTTGGTGCGCCGGCCGATCAGGTGGCCAATGATACCGCTGTTATGCACCGCCAGGGCGATCACCGCTGGCAGCATGGAGGGGCCCCAGAGCTGCAACAGAATAAATGCCAGCAGGTATTCCGGGGTTGAACGCAGCACCACCAGCACCGTATGGCCGATAGGGCCGGTCAGGCGATTGGTAAAGTGCCGTGAGGCGAGCGGATACAGCAGCAAGGTCAGAATGCCGGTCAGTACCAGGGCGATCTGGGTCAGCACCAGAGTGTTCCAGATGCCCGGCAGCGCCTGGGTGCTGAACAGCTCCGCCAGCCAAACCCATAACCCTTCCAGCCCCTCTCCGTTGCGCAGGGGCGCGGGCACTATGTCCTCGGTGAAAAAACGGGTGACGTTCTGCCAGCGAATCGGCAAGCCGCTGCCGAGCAGAAAGGGGGCGGCGACCAGATACAGCGGGATCAGTTTAGGACGGGCCCACAGGCGCAGAGTACCGATTAACACGTAGAACAATAGCAGTAACGCGCCTACCACCGAGTAGTGTCCTTGAGCAAAGGCCGATTCCAGATAAAACCCCAGTGTGGGCATTCCGACAAAACCCAGCACCGCACTGGAGCGGATGCCGCACTCCAGCCGGTAGGCGGTGTAGGTGACCAGGTGGGGCCAGGCCTGGCTGAACCGGGTGTACACCAGGGCCACCACCGATCCCGTACCGAAGGGCAGAGTGGTGTGCGGTAGAGGGTCGGTCTCCTCCAGTATTTCAGCATAAACCTTGCCGAACACGCCCGCATAGGGGATGGCAATGGCAAGCACCCCGGTCAGCGGGTGCAGGCCGAAAAACTGCAGAAAGATCAGTGCCCAGAAGAGTTCGTGAATGGCCCGAATAAAGGCGCAAAAGGTGCGCACGATTTTTGAGCCGAATACCAGGGCCAATAGCAGCCCGGCGGTCGCGCCCAGCCCCACGCCGACAAAGGCAAAGGCGAGGGTTCGGAGCAGCGCCTCGCCGAGGTAATCAATCTGGGTGAAGTCGGGGCGAATCAGCCCGGAAAACAGCCGGCCCAGCTCGCCCCAGGGGTCGTGGGCACTGATGCTCAGGTCGGCGACAAACAGGCAGGCCAGGGCCAGCGCGACAAAGGCCAGGCTGGTTCTTACACTTGCGGATCGCCACATAAACAGCCCGTTACCCGACTCAGTACAGTGTCAGCAGGTCACTGGCCTGCAGTCGATCGCGGGGTTCGTCCAGGGCAATGCCGCCGTCGGCGATGCCCACCACCCGGTCGGCAAAGTGCAGGGCCAGCTCGACATCATGCATGGCGAGTACTGACGTGGGGTAGGCGTCGGTGAGTGCCGCCAGGACCCGTTCCGCCATGGGGCCATCGAGGGCCGAGGCCGGCTCATCCGCCAACAGGACTTCCCCTTTCTGGTGAATGACCCGCGCCGCCGCCACGCGCTGGCGCTGACCACCGGAAAGCTCCCCGGCTGCAGTCCAGCATTTGTGGTCGATATCAAGGGTTTTCAGGACTGGACGAATCTGCTCGATATCCCGTTTGAACGGGCGCAGCAGAGACAACAGATTGTGGGTGGTGGAGTGCCGCTTCAGCCCGCCCATGTAGACGTTGTGAAACACGCTCAGGGCCGGAACCAGCCCGAGGTCCTGGGGCATCAACGCCGCGCCCAGGGGGCGCCACTGCTGGTACATCAGACTGAGCAGCGTGGACTTGCCTGCGCCGCTCTTGCCCACCAGGGCCACAGTCTGACCGCGCACCACATCAAGGCTGAGAGGGCCGAGTACGCGCAGGTCGCCGTAGTCGGCGACCACATCGGTCAGGGACAGCGCCGTCATCAATCCAGCAGACCGATTTCTTTGGCTACCTCACGGATGACCGCGTAATTGTCATTACTCGCGGGCACGAACGCAGAGCGGGGAAAGCTTTCCAGCATCGCCGGGTCGTCCATGCCAATCAGCGCCGCCCGTACTTTCTCAGTAAAACCCTCGCCAAAGCGTTCGTCTACGTCACCGCGAATGCTCCACTGGTAGTTGGGGTAGCTGGGGGTTTTATACACCACGTGAGCCTCGTCCGGATCGACATTACCCGCTTCAATTTCGGTTTCCCACACGGTGTAATTCACGGCGCCCAACTGATAAGCGCCAGAGGCCACCATGGAAGCGGTGCGACTGTGATTACCGCTGTAGCCGACCCGTGAGAACACCTCATCGGGCGCCTCGCCAAAGGCCTCGCGAATATAATACTCGGGCACCAGGCGGCCGGAGGTGGAGCCTTTGGAGCCAAAGGTGAAGGTCATGCCCCGCATGGCCTCGGTCAGCCCAGAGTTGGGTTCAAGCCCGGTGCTTTTGTGGGCCACAATATAGGTGTAAAACGCCTGATCTTCGGTCCCTTGGGCTAAAGCCTGGGAGCCGGGTACCCGTTCCCGGGCCTGGACCCCGGAAAGCGCACCGAACCAGGCCAGTTGTACTTGGTCGTTGCGGAAGGCGCTCACGGCTGCCGCGTAAGACTTGACCGGTACAAAGCGCACGTCGACCCCAAGTTCCTCTTCCAGATAGTCCGCCACGGCCTGAAATCGCTCCTGAAGCCGGGTTTCATCCTCATCGGGAATGGCGGTGAACACAAAGGTCTGGGCACTGGCACCCAAGGAGGTCAAGCCCAGCACCACAGCGGTGAAGGCAAAGCGAAGGAGGTTGCGTCCTAACATGGTCAAATCCTCTGGTGTGAGTAAAACTGAATGGGCATTCAATCGGTATGGTACCGGAATCCCGATGATCTGTCCGGGGTGCTCTGATGAGTATAGTGTGCCGGCCGATCCACTACGCGATACGTGAATACCGGGTAAACAGACGCGTCCGAGGGGCGCGCGGCGGCGTATGAACGGAATATGCGCTGGACTGTCGTGTTAATCTTCGGCCAGCAAATCGTTCAAAAGGTGGTGATTGTGAAACAACGGGGGCACATCGCATTGATTACGCCCGCGGCGCCGGGCTCCAGGGCCGGCAACCGTGCGACGGCGAGCCGCTGGGCTGGATTGTTGAGGCCCCTGGGCTATCGGGTCTCGATTCATTTGTCGGAGGATGCGCCGACAGGCCGTGCGCCGGACCTGATTCTGGCCCTGCACGCCTGGCGCAGTCACGCTGCCGTCCTTGCCTGGAGGCGGGCCCATCCGGACTCTCCGCTGGTTGTGGTGCTGACCGGAACGGACGTGTACCGGTTTCAGGTCAGCGAGCCCGAGACAGTTTACGCCAGCCTGGATGCGGCGGATGCTCTGATCGGCTTGCACGACTGTCTGGAGGAGGACCTGCCCGAGCGTTACTGGCCGAAGTTGCATGTGGTGCATCAGTCCGCCGAGCCGCTGCCGCCCGGAGTCCCTCAAGCGGTTCGGCGCACGGTGGACATTCTTGTCGCGGGGCACCTGCGGGAAGAGAAGGACTCCCTGCGGGCGGCCATGGCCGTGCGGGATCTTCCTCTGGATTCCCGGCTGAGAGTCGTGCAGTTGGGCGGTGCGCTCTCGGAGGACTGGGCCGAGGTCGCCGAAGATGAGGCGCGACGTAATCCGCGCTATCGCTGGCTGGGGGATCAGCCCCGTTGGCGGGTCAGGCAGTGGATGGGGCGGGCGCGGGCCATGGTCATCAGCTCCCGAGTGGAGGGCGGTGCCAATGTGGTCAGCGAGGCCTGTGTCGCCGGGTTACCAATCATTGCGTCGGATATTGCCGGCAACCGTGGGTTGCTCGGGGAGGACTACGTGGGCTATTACCCGATGGGCAACACCGTCGCCCTGCGGGAGTGTCTGTTGCGTATCGAACGAGACCCGGTCTGGCGGCGCCGGCTCAGGGACCAGGTGATGGCTCGAGCTCCCCTGTTTCAGCCCGAGGCGGAGCAGCGCGCTCTGGGGCAGATCATTGAACGGGTCACCTCTGCCTGAGCTATGGTATCTATAAAGTATGATAAATTAACAAATGGCTGTGAAAGGAATAGTCTGTTGTTATTGATTGAACGATCTGAGGAGTTTTTGTGACGCTGACCAAGCGTGTTGCCCTTTCGGCGGCACTGTTAATCACCGGCCTGTTTGGCGGAATGCTGTCCGTTGCGGCGGAGTCACGACTACAGGTGGTGGCGACCACCGGCATGGTGGCGGATGTGGTGCGTGAGGTCGGGGGAGATCACGTGCGTGTCGAAGGGCTGATGGGGCCGGGGGTGGACCCGCACCTGTACCGCCAGACCCGCCGCGATATTACCGCGCTCAGCCGGGCCGATGCCGTTTTCTGGAACGGCCTCTACCTGGAGGCCCAGTTGGAAGAGTTCCTGGAACGTCTGGCCCAGCGTCGTCCGGTCTTCGCGGTAGCGGAAGGAGTGCCCGAGCGCTTGCGTCTGTCGGATGAAGAATACCGGAACCAGTCGGATCCACACGTCTGGATGGACCCGGGTCGCTGGCGCTATGGGGTTGAAGCGGTGCGCAGCGCATTGGTGGAGCTCCGCCCGGAGCAGAAAGCCTACTTTGACCAGCGCGCTGAATCCTATCTGAGCGAGCTGGAAACACTCAATGACTACGCGCGTCAGGTGTTGGGCAGTGTCCCGGAAGGTAAGCGGGTGTTGGTCACCGCTCACGATGCCTTCGGCTACTTTGGGGATGCCTACGGATTCGAGGTGCTGGGGATTCAGGGCTTCTCGACGGAAAGCGAGGCCGGTCTGTCGCGAATCGAAGCGCTGGTTGATCTGTTGGTCGAGCGCGAAATCGGGGCGATTTTTGTCGAATCATCGGTGTCGGATCGGAACGTCCGGGCGTTGATTGAGGGCGCCGCCGCGCGCGGTCACTCGGTGCGCATTGGCGGTGAGCTGTACTCCGATGCCATGGGGCCCGCCGGCACCTACGAAGGTACCTGGCTGGGAATGATCGATCACAACGTCAGTACCATTGCCCGTGCGTTGGGCGGTGAAGTCCCGTCCGGTGGCCGGCTCGGGAAACTGAAACACGCCGGGGCCAGGGAATGAACGCCAAAGGGCAACTCAGTGAAGCCGTGACCGCCAGTCCATTATCGATTCAGGGGCTGACCGTCAGTTATGACCACCGGCCCGTGGTTTACTCCGTGGACCTGTTGCTGAAGCCAGGCCGTATGACCGCGATTGTTGGCCCCAATGGCGCGGGCAAGTCAACCCTGCTCAAAGCCGCGCTCAGTATCACCCGCAGCCTGACCGGGGATGTAAGGGTTTTTGGCCGACCGCTGGCGCAGATGACCGAAGACATTGCCTACGTGCCGCAACGCAACAGCGTCGATTGGGACTTCCCGGCCACCGTGCTCGATGTGGTCACTATGGGGTTGTTTCGCAAACTGCGCTGGTGGCAGCTGACCCGCCGCAGCCATACCGACAAGGCCATGGAAAGTCTCACGCGGGTGGGGATGGAAGCCTTCGCGGATCGGCAGATCGGTGAACTGTCTGGTGGTCAGCAGCAGCGGGTCTTTCTGGCGCGGGCGTTGGTCCAGAACGCGGCGCTGACCATTCTCGATGAACCCTTCGCCGGGGTGGACGCGGCCACCGAGCGGGCCATTGTCGAGGTCTTGAAACAGTTGCGCGAAGAGGGGAAAACCCTCTTGTGTGTTCACCACGACCTGTCCACGGTGCGAGATTACTTCGATGACGTGTTGCTGCTCAATGTGCGGCGCGTGGCCGCCGGTCCGGTCGATCAGGTATTCACGGCGGAGAACCTTCAGGCCACCTATGGCGGGCGCCTCAATCCGGTGCAGTTGGAGCGGTTGGTGCCGGCGGTCTCGGAGGAGCCATGATGGACGCCTGGTGGCCGGCACTGATTTTCTCGGCGGGCTATAACACCACGCTGGTGACTCTGGGAGCCATGCTGTTGGGCGCCGGGGCGGGCATGATCGGTGCGTTTGTCCTGTTGCGCAAACGCTCCCTGGTCAGCGACGCCATCACCCATGCCACCCTCCCCGGGTTGGCGATGGCCTTTGTACTGATTGGTGCGATTCAGGGCGATGGCCGCTGGCTGCCCGGACTGCTATTGGGCGCCGCGCTGAGTGCCGCCCTGGGGCTCTGGCTGGTGCAGTGGATCAGTGCTCGTACCCGCCTGGGTGAAGACGCAGCGATTGGGGCGGTCCTGTCCACGTTTTTTGCCTTCGGTGTGGTCCTCATTACGGTCATTCAATCCATGAACGTCACCGGCCAATCGGGCCTGACCGGCTACCTGGTGGGTTCTACTGCCGGAATGTTGGCCGTCGAGGCCAAGCTGATAGCCTCCTGTGCGCTCGGGCTGCTCTTGGCGGTCTTTATTTTGCGCCGGGAATTTTTGTTGGTCTGCTTTGATCCGGAGTTTGCGCAAACCCAGGGGGTCAATACCGGGCGGGTAGACCTGTTACTGCTGCTGTTGTTGATGGCGGTGGTGGTCATCGGCCTGAAGGTGACCGGGTTGATTCTGGTGGTGGCACTCACCATCACCCCGCCGGTAAGTGCTCGCTTCTGGACCAACCGGCCGCCGCGCATGGTGGCGCTGGCGGCGGTGCTGGGCGCCTTGGCGGCTTATCTGGGCGTTACCCTGTCGAGCGCGCGCGCGAGTCTTCCCACCGGCTCATTGATTGTCTTGTCGGCGTTTGCGATTTTTCTGATGTCGTTCCTCGCCGCGCCGCGTCGCGGTGTGTTCGCCTCTTTGCTCGCCCACCAGCGGTTTCGTCGGCGGGTTCATTTGCGCCAGGGGCTGCTGTCGATGTCACGCAACGAGCCAATTTTTGATGGCCTCACGTTGCGGTTGTTACGTCGGGCGGGCCACATCCGGCGCGATGGGGTCGCCACGGCCCAGGGGCGGGCGGCGGCCCGGGAGGCGGAGCATGAAGAGCGGCTCTGGGCCCTGTACCGGCGGCTCTATCCCGGCGACGCCCTGCACCGCGAGCATGCGGGTCTGGATCCGATTGCACGGGTCTTGCCGCCGGATGCCATTGATGAGCTTGAACAGCGGTTGCTCGCGAGCGGGGGGAGGGCATGAGCGATTTCATGATGTTCAGCCTGGTGCCCATGACCGTGGCCATCATTATCAGCATGACCTGTGCGCTGTTGGGCAACTTCCTGGTATTGCGCCGGCAGAGTCTGATCAGCGATGCCATCAGTCACGTCGCCCTGCCGGGCATCGTGGCCAGCTTTCTGCTTACCGGCACCATTGCCTCCACGGCCATGATGCTGGGTGCCGGGGTCTCGGCACTGGTGACGGTGGCCATGATCGACGCCATACGCCGGTTCGGGCGAGTGGAAATCAGTGCGGCCATGGGGGTGACCTTTACCAGCCTGTTTGCCCTGGGAGTGCTGTTGCTGGAAGTGAGTCAGGCCAGCGGCGTACACATTGATGTGCAGCACGCCCTATACGGAAATCTGGAGAGTCTGATCTGGTTTGAAGGCGTCGGTCTTTCATCCCTGGTTGATCCGGCGGCGCTGGCCACTCTGCCACCGCAACTGGCTCGTGTCGGGGTGGTGGCACTGGTGGTACTGGTGTTCGTGGTGGTGTTCCGCCGTCACTTGATTCTGGGAAGTTTTGATTCGGAATTCGCCGCCAGCATCCGCGCCCGCCCGGCGCTGGTGGATCTTCTGCTGGTCACCATGGTGGCGGTGGCGGCCATCGCGGCCTTTGAAGCGGTGGGCTCCATTATCGTGATCGCCATGTTCATCTGCCCGGCGGCGGCAGCCCGCCTGATGACCAATCACTTGGGCAAACAGCTCGCCTGGAGTCAGCTCTTTGCCCTGATATCCGCCGTCGTGGGCTACTGGTTGGCGGGCTACGGCCTGATCGCGCTGGGGCTGGATATGTCGCTGAGCGCCGCTGGCATGATCGCCACCGTGGCCGGGCTTATTCTGCTGGTCACCTGCCTCTGGGGCCCGCAGCGACGCGGCCGAGCGGTGCTTGCGAACGCCTAAGCACAACTTCGGATCGTCGGCTTATCGAGCGCGATACCAGCCATCCTCACCGAGAATCGTTTCCAGCGTGTAATCGCCGGCCTGTTCGTCACTCAAGGTGGTTTGCCATTTCACCCGCTTGTCGGGCTGCGCGCCTGGTCCGCGGCTGTCGTACTCACCGTAAAGTACGGTGTGCTCCGCGTCCGGCTTGGACCAGTTATGCCAGCCCTCGGGCTTGATGTGCGCCCCCATGTCGGTGTTAATGAACACCGTGCGGGCAAAGTCTCGCCAGGGACGTCCGAGGTAGACTTCATCCACATCCTTGTCGGCAGTGAGCGTAGCGTTCAGAAACACAAAACCGTGGGGAATGCCCTCCGGCGTTGAAGCCGCCGTGATATAAGAATCACTTTTCGAGTGGATCTGGCACTGGTCAAACACCGCCGTGGCGCGACCGAAAATAAAATCCGTGGTGCCTTCGACATAACAGTTCCGGAAGTACTGCCGTTTGCCTTCCCCGGTCAGATAGAGCGTATCCTGATGGCCGAGAAAGCGGCTGTTGTAAAAACTTACCCGATCGGCATTGACCGCCAGAGCGACCGCCTGGCCCACCGGGCCGGCGGTATTTTCAATGGTCAGATTTTCACCGTGGAAGTCATCGCCATCTACCTGCAGGGTGGCGGTGTGGAAGGTGCTATTGCGGCCCTTGTCGATCTGCTTGAAGTGATCGCCCCAGGTGATGATGGTCTTGCCGGCGTCCTCGCCAATCAGCGACACCATCGGGTTCCACTCATACACACGGACCTTCTCCCGATAAGTGCCGTTCTTGATGTGGATGGTGATGCGCTTGTCGGGAAAGGCCTTGGTGTTATCGATCGCGGCCTGAATGGTGTCGTAATCACCGCTGCCGTCCTGGGCAACGGTCATCTCATAGACGATATCCGCCCGCACAGGCAGGGTCGCCAGCAGTGATAGCATAAAAAATACAACGATACGGTATCCGATCTTCATGGTTGACTTCTCTCTCTCAGTTCATTGTTTTTTGGTTTGACGTATTATTGTAAACCATTGGTGTTTTGCAAACTTGGGTAACGGCGGATGCGCTTCGCTCCGAAACGTCGGACCGATCCGCCCTACGCGTACTTTGTGTTTTTGGGCGTTTGGGTAACGGCGGATGCGCTTCGCTTATCCGCCCTACGCCGACTGCTGTGCTATCCGTAGGGCGGATAAGCGAAGCGCATCCGCCGTTCCCTCACGTTCCCGCGTCCGCCGCAACCGACTCACTGCAACAACATCATCCCCGTAACTTCGCCGCCTCCTCCACCACAATCGCGTGTCGGCGTGCTAACGCATGTCGGTCATCATCGTATCCGCCCCCAATCACTGTCGCCACCGGAATATCCCGTTTAAGCAATTCACTCAACACCCGCCGATCCCGCTCACGAATGCCCGCCTCCGTGATGTTCAGCCTCCCGAGCGGGTCTCCGGCATAGACGTCTACCCCCGCATCATAGAGGACGATATCGGGCTGAAAATCCGTAAGTACCTGTTCGAGAGTGTCCATCACCACCCGCAGATAATCCTCATCCCCCATGCCATCGGGCAGCGGCACATCGAGATCACTGCGCTGTTTGTCGAACGGAAAGTTATTGTCGCAGTGCAGCGAACAGGTAAAGGCGTGGGGCTCATCCGCCAGCAGTGCGGCGGTGCCGTCCCCCTGATGGACGTCGCAGTCAAAAATCAGCACCCGCCCGACACCGCTCTGGCGAATCAGCACCTTTGTGGCTATCGCCAGATCGTTCAGAATGCAGAAGCCCGAGGCGTAGTCATAGTGTGCGTGGTGAGTGCCGCCGGCCAGATGGCAGGCCAGACCGGTATGAAGTGCCAGCTGCGCGGCCAGCACTGTGCCCGAGGGCGCAATCAGCGTGCGCTTGACCAACCCCTCGCTCCAGGGCAGGTTCATCTGCCGAAGTTCCCGAGGTGACTGGGCCCGAGAGATAAAGCGCTGCAGGTAGTCCGGGCAGTGGGTCTGCTCCAACCACAGCGGCTTGCAGGGCCCGGGCCGAAAGCTGTTCTCCGGGCGCAGCAGACCGATGCGGCGCAGGTGCTCGGCCAACAGACCAAACTTCGCCATGGGAAACCGGTGCCGCTCCGGGAAGGGGAAGCTGTAGGCCGGGTGAAAAACCAGGGGTAGGGATGAGGGCATAGGGTGAATAAATTGCGTTAATTGAATGAGTCATCTTAAAGTATGGCGCCAGCGAATAACACTCTGCGGCTTGGGTTACGGCGGATGCGCCTTTGGCTTATCCGCCCTACGCAGACTGCCGTGGTACGCGTAGGGCGGATCGGTCCGACGTCTCGGAGCGAAGCGCATCCGCCGTTCCCAACCCTGCCGACACTCGCCACAACCACGACAATACGACACAACTCCGCTATGCTGTAACCAAACCCGAAACAAAGCGAAAAAACCATGCAACACCTCGACCTGCAAGTCATCGAACGGGCCCTACAATGGCTGGACAATGACCAACCCATCTGGCTGTGTACCGTTCTCGCCACCTTTGGCTCCTCGCCGCGTGAACCCGGCTCCATGATGGTGGCCCGCTCGGACGGCCAACACGTGGGCTCACTGTCCGGAGGGTGCGTCGAGGAAGATTTTCTGGCCCGACTGCGCGCCGGTGATTTTCATCAGCCGCTGTCCCAGATCCGCTATGGCAACGATGAAGTCTCCGGCCCAAAGGTCACGCTTCCCTGCGGTGGGGTGCTCGACGTTCTGATTGAACGACTGACCCCGACGGAAGAACACCGCGCGCATCTTCAGACGTTGCGAGAGGCCATGCGGGGCCAGCAGTCGTTGATCCGCTCAGTGCTGCTCGACAATGGTGAGTCGACCTTCGTCGAGGGCTCGGCCCTCGGCCCGCGAGTGGAGCGTGATGAACAGGCCGTGCGCATCCGGGTCGGCCCCACGCTGCGCTTGATCATCGCCGGCATCAGCCCGGTGTCCGCTGCCTGCGCCGAGTTTGCCCAAGCGCTGGGGTTTGATGTGATTGTGTGCGATCCACGCGATGACGAAGTGGCCACCTTTAACGTGCCGGGGGTCAATGTCGAGGCGGTCCTGCCATCGCTCTACATTGAGCAGCACGCCCATGCCGCCACGGCGGTAGTGGCTCTGACCCACGATCCGAGAATCGACGACCTGGCGATGATGGAAGCGGTGCGCACCGAGGCGTTTTACATCGGCGTCATGGGCTCGCGCAAAACCTCCGCTAACCGCGCCGAACGCCTGCGCCGCTCCGGTGGACTGAACGACGCGGATATCGAGCGCCTGCACATGCCCATCGGCCTGGCGATAGGCAGTAAAACCCCCGCCGAAATCGCCCTGGCCGTCATGGCCGACATCATCCGAGTGCACCGGGGCCGACCGCGCCATGCCCTCTAGCCTCACCCCCTCCAACGATGTCGTCGGCCTGATAATGGCCGCCGGCTACTCCACCCGGTTCGGCGCGGACAAACGTCGAGCCCAGCTCACGGAAGGCCAGACACTACTTCAGGCAACGGTTGCCATGACCCGATCAGTGTTTGAAGCGTTTTATGTGGTACTCCGCTCCGACGATGAAGAGCGCGATCTTGGGCTGGGGACGGAGCCGGTCATTTATGCTCCCGAAGAACCCATTGGTCTGGGCACCAGCATCGCCGCCGCGTTTCAGCACCTACAGGTAGATAACAAAGACGCCACTGCAGCGGCGGTTCTTCTCGGTGATATGCCCTGGATCAAACCGGATGCGTTCAGCGAGTTGTTGAGCCACGCAACGGAAGACACGATCATCCGCCCGGTCTACGACGGCAATGCGGGCCACCCGGTACTATTCGGCCGCGACTTCTGGCCCGAGCTGGCCAACCTCCACGGTGATCTGGGTGCACGCACCATCATCAGAAAACACCACAGCGCCTGCCGTCTGATTCCTGTTTCGGATGTGGGGGTGTTGCGGGACGTGGATCGGCCTGAAGATTTGAGTGTTCTGTAACGTCCGGTCGGAGGAGGGCACACCCTTTCAAGACACGCCGTAAACCCATCCCTGGGGGCTCGACGCGCGGAGTCCCTCCGCTTACGGTCTTGAAAGGGTGTGCCCTCCTCCGACCTCCGAGGTAATTCCCACGCGAATGCATTTTATCTTCCGGTTTTTTCGAAAGGAGCCATGTGCCCTGCGAGACGTTATTACGAAGCACTGAGGTGCGGGAAGGGGGACGTTGTTTCCAGACCGTAGAGCGGGGGACCCGCGATCCGAGCCTACATGGATGTATTCACGGCGTGTCTGGAAACAACGTCCCCCTTCCCGTACCGGACTATCGGACTAAAAAGTCGGCAAGCTAAGCTTTCAAAGCCGCCAACACCGCTTCGCGTCGAATCGGAATCTCCGTCATCCGTACTCCGACCGCCGCGAAAATCGCGTTGCCAATCGCCGGACCGACCACCGTGGTTGCCGGTTCACCCAAGCCTACCGACAACTCCGTACTGTCCACAAACTCCATCTCAATCTCCGGCACATCGCGAATCCGCATCGGTGAATAAGTATTCAGGTTCTGATCCTTCACCTCACCCTTCTCAAACACCGTCCCCTCATGCAGCGCCATACTGGCACCCCACAAAGCCGCGCCTTCCACCTGCGCCCGGGCACCATCCGGATGCACCACCGTGCCAGCATCGGTCACCAGCGTCAGTTTCTGCAGCGTCACCTTGCCGGTATTGCGATCCACATGCACCTTGGCGACGCAAGCCGTCCAGGTCGGCATGTTGCGCTCCTGGCCGTAAGTGGTGGCCACACCGAGGCCGGTATCCGCCGGCATCTCCTGGCCCCACTCGGAAATTTCCCGCACCCGGCGTAGCACATTCGCCTGACGGCTGGCGCCGCCCACCGAGTTGGGGGCTTCGCCGGCGTTTTTGCCTTCCGCTTTCAGCAGGGCCAGACGGAACTCAACCGGGTCTTTCCCGGCCTTGCGGGCCGCCTGGTCCATAAAAGACTCCAGGGCCCAATTTACCCAGCCCGAGCCCACCGAGCGCAGCCAGCCGGGGCGAAAGGTTTTGTTGGCCAGGTCGTTGGAAATGGCCCGCAACCGATGCGCCCCCACCGAATACCAGTGAGCGGCGCCCTGAATGGCGAAGGGGTCGTACTTCTCACCATTGGTGGCCGCGGGCATAAAGCCCGGCACCATCACCTGTGTGGGCCAGCCGGCGGTGGCGTGGTGCTCCATGCCGGTGGGGTTGCCCTCGGCATCAAAGGCCATGCGCACCCGCTGGTAGGCGGGGGAGCGCACCGAGTCAAAGCGCGCGTCGTCTTCCCGGGTGAACACCAGCTTCACCGGGCGGTTCAGCGCTTTTGAGGCCAGAGCCGCGGGCACCGCGTAGTCGCCATTGAGCCGGCGACCAAAACCACCGCCGAGCATATAGGTACGCATGATGACTTTGTTTTCCGGTACATCCAGCGCGTTGGCCAGCGTCGGCAGAATCAGGGACTGCCACTGGTTGCCGGTGTGAATTTCCCAGATACCGTCTTTCTGATAGGCGAGGGCATTGACCGGCTCCAGTTGAAAGTGCAACACGGTGTGGGCGATGTAATCTTCTTCCAGCACCGAATCGGCGTTGCTGAAGGCGTCGTCCACGCCTTCTTCATTCACCACCAGTGCACCGCCATCGCCTTTCTCAATCAATTCCAAACCGCGATCGAGAATATCCTGCTCGCTGACGTTGGCGGTTTCCCCCGGCGTCCAGTCCACTTTGATTTTACTGGCCGCTTTGCTCGCCGCGTAAAACGAGGTGGCAATGACCACCGCCCAACCGGGCACGGTGTCGGTCGGGTCATTCAGTTGAATGGTCTGCAGGTAACCCTCGACGTTTTTCGCCTCGCTGTCATCGATGCTGTTGATCTTCGCACCGTAGCGGGTGGGCGGAATCAGAGGCCGACCGTACACCATGTTTTCGACGTTGGCATCGATGCCGTACACACTGGAACCATCGGTTTTATCGGGGATATCCAGTGCCTGGGCTTCCTGACCGATCAGGCGGCGGTCTTCGGGTTTTTTGACCTGGATTTTTTCCAGTTCGTCTTCGCTGAAGGAGCGGGACATGTTGCCACGCTGAACGATCTCGGCGTAGCTGATGGAGCGGTTGCCCGCGATCACTTCGCTGTTGCGCGCGCGGCACTGACTGACGTTGACGCCGAGCAGTTTGGCGCCCTCTTCAATTAACACTTGCCGACCGGCGGCACCGGCGCGACTGAGGGGCATAAAGTTTTGCCAAACCGACCAACTGCCACCGGTGACCATCAGGCCCCATTTGGGATCGCTGTCGACGTGGTGCAGTTCGACCTTGGACCAGTCGGCTTCCAGTTCGTCCGCGACAATGCGGGCCAGGGCAGTGCCCACATGCTGGCCCATTTCAGCCTCGGCAATGTTGACGATGATGCGCCCGTCATTTTCGATCTGATACCAGATGGTCGGCTCAAAGGTCTGGTTTTCAATCACCTCTTCCGGCTGGGCAAAACTCAACCCGGGGCGGTAAAAGGCGAGGGTGATGCCGGCACCGGCGGCGCCGATCAGAAAGCCGCGGCGGCTCAGGCTGGGGCCGTGATTGACCGCGCCCACATCGGGGTTGAGCAAGGAGCGAAATAGCTTATTCATTGGAGGCACCCTCCTGGATCTGGACACCGCCGCGCATTTCGGTGGCGGCGATTTTGATGGCTTCCCGGATGCGCACATAGGCCATGCAGCGGCACAGGTTGCCGCTCATCACCTGGTCGATCTGCTCATCGGTGGGGTTGGGAAAGTCCTTGAGCATGGCCGCGGCCTGCATGATCTGCCCGGACTGGCAGTAACCGCATTGCGGCGTCTGGGTTTCCACCCAGGCTTTCTGCAGGGGGTGCTGGCCGTTCTCGTCCAGCCCCTCGATGGTGGTGACCTCGGCCCCGGCCACCTGGCTGACCGGCGTAATGCAGGAGCGGGTGGCCCGGCCGTTGACCAGCACGGTGCAGGCGCCGCACAGGCCGATGCCGCAGCCGAACTTGGTGCCGGTCATGCCGGCGTCATCGCGAATGCCCCAGAGCAGCGGGGTGTCGTCGGTCACCTCCAGAGTGACCTTTTGCCCATTGAGGGTGAATGTGGTGCTCATGGTCTGTTACTCCTTCCCGTTGCCGGCGTTATCGCGCAGCGCTTGAATACGTTGTTCGAGATTGTCCCAGGCGGGGCGATCGGTGTGGGTGTCGCGCAGGAATGTGAACAGGGCCACCAGATCGTCATTGCTCCAGTCCGTGTAGCCCGGCATCACGACGCCCTGAATACCGGCCTCGTCGGAGATGCCTTCCAGCGTGAAGCGGATCAGGTTGGTCGGGTCATCGGCGGTCACGGCGCTGTTCAGGCTCATGTCCGGGCGCATGATGCTGGGCTCATCCGGATTGTTGTAGTGGCAACTGGCGCAGCCGTAGGTGAACAGTTCCTCCCCCCGGCTCAGGGTGCCGGCGCTGCGCTCCTGGGCGGTGCGAATCGCCCGGGCGGCCTGGCTGCCCGCCTGGGCCGCGTCGCTGCCACCGGTAACCGTATGGAAATAGCGGGCCAGGGCCCGAATGTCGTCATCGCTGGCCTCAACCAGCCCCTGATGCACCACATCGGCCATGGAGCCGGCGGCGACACCGTGGTAGATGGATACGCCGTTGCGCAGGTACAGGAACAGCTCGTCTTCGGTCCAACCCACCGGGGTGCTGTGGTTGTCGCTCAGTGCCGGCGCGAACCAGCCGTTGACGAAGGCCCCGTCGTAGTCTTGCCCGTCGGCCTCTGCGCCAACCGAATTGCGCGGCGTATGGCAGGCAGAGCAGTGCCCCAGGCCTTCGGCCAGGTACTCTCCGCGGCTGGCATCCTCTTCGAGAGTGGCGCCGTCGAAGTAGAGCAGCTTCCAGCCGGCCTGCAGCATGCGAATGCTGAACGGGAAGCGCAGGGTATTCTCCGGCGGCTCCGCGTTGATCGCTTCGCGGGTCATCATGTAAGCGTAGAGGTCTTCCAGATCCGCGTCGCTGACATTGGCAAAGTGGGTATAGGGAAAGGCGGGGAACAGGTGCGATCCATCCCGGGAGACCCCTTCGCGCATGGCCCGGTTGAACGCCTCCTGGGACCACTGACCGATACCGGACTCCGGGTCCGGAGTGATGTTGGTGGAATAGAGGGTGCCGAACTCCGTCTCGAAGGCAAGACCGCCCGCGTAGGGCTGATCGGGGTCGGTGGTGTGACAGCTCTGGCAGTTGCCGATGCCGGCCATGACCTGGCCCCGGTCAATCTGCTCCTGCGAGAAGCTATCCGCCGAGGGCGGCGACTGGGGCTCGATACTGCCCTCCCAAGCGAGCAATAACAGAACAATAAAACCCAGGATGATTAAGCCGACAATGCCGACCGCTATGCGTTTGATCACCTTGCATCTCCTTCGTTGGCCTACCGCTCAGCGCAGGGAGCGCCAGTCGCGGCAGGGGTATCGCTGAGGACAGGTCTGGAAACCACGGTATTACCGGTACTGCTTGTTATCGTTACAGTGTAGACCATGGGTACGGATTTGCGCGCCCCGGCGATCAGGGCACGTCTGCCGGGTCAGAGTTGTCGTAAGGAGGGTAGGTGGTTCGGAAACGCCGGCTTGACCGAGCTGCTATGCTGAACCTATCCATTCTGAAAGAGAGGTAGTTATGACCGATCAACCGTTTCTGACCGATGTGAAAACCCTGCGCGAACGCGCCAGAAAGCACATTGAGCAGGGGGCTGTCACCGAGGGCTACAAGGCCAACCGGGACAATGTGATAAAGGTTCTCAACGAGGCCCTGGCCACCGAGATCGTCTGCACCCTGCGCTACAAGAGCCACTATTATCGCGCCGAGGGTATCAACGCCGAAGTGGCGGCCCAGGAGTTTCTGGAACACGCCCAGCAGGAAGAGCAGCACGCCGACTGGCTCGCCGAGCGCATCGTGCAACTGGGCGGCAAACCGAACTTTTCCCCGGAAGGGCTGCAGACCCGCTCACATGCGGAATTTGTGGAAGGCGATACCCTGCGGGAAATGGTCGTGGAAGACCTGGTGGCCGAACGCATCGCCATCGACAGCTACCGGGAAATCGCCGCCTACCTCGGCGACCAGGACCCCACCTCCCGCCGTATCATTGAAGACATCCTCGCCCAGGAAGAAGAGCACGCCGACGACATGGCCGGCCTGCTGGAAGGCCTCGACGGCAAGTAACCTTGCAAATAACGGTGGATCGGCCCGACGCATGCCACAACACCCGCGTAGGGCGGCATAAGGCCAAAGGCCGCATCCGCCGTAACCCAACGCCCCGGACCGCGCATCCGCCGTAATAACCCACCTCCCGTGAACTCCACACAACTTTAAGGTACAGTCACCACGTCGCCTGAAATTGCGGGAATGAGCCCATGAACAAAAAGGTATTGTCCGAGCGCGATATCTGCACCAAATGCATCATTCAGGCCATGTGCAATCAACAGAGAGCCCGTCAATCGAAGCTGGCGAAGCGCTAAACTTAACTGGCTGACAGCATGGGGAGAGGGGCTTTGAATTATTAACAAGCAATTGGCCTTCTTTTCACGCTGAAAAGTGTGATGTTTATCACCCTTTTCAGCGTCCTTTTGAAAGGAAATTGACAAAAAACAAAATGGCTTGCGAGCCCGGTTACCCTTTGGTAATTTAGCCGCAGCTAACGTCGTAAGGATAGCCTGACAAGGAGCCGCTATGAACCATCCCGCCATATCGTCAGAAACGGATGTTATCGTCTACCAGATCCAACCCGGTGATACACTAAGCGCCATCGTTAAGCGCTACTACGGTCCGATGAACCCACAGCAACAGCAAGATTGGATTCAGCGTATCGTGGCCAATAACCGTTCCGCTAAGAACGCCAACACCATTTACGCCGGTCAGCTACTAAAGCTGGATGTCCCACGGCAATATTGCGCCGCGCCTAAGGGATTTCCCCATCACCTCAGCGCGTCGGACGATTGGTTTATCACCTTGAACAATCATTGGGCCAGCGCCTCCCCGGCGGAGCGGGAAGTCACCTCGCTGCTGACACCGCTGATCATGGGTGGCTCCAGCGCCAAGTTGGCCGCGCTGGATCGCACCTTCAAGAACAATGCCCCGCTATTGCGGGAAATGGTTGAGAATTACGAGAGCTACAAGGCGGGCGACCTCACCAAAGGCCAGTACGACTACCGCCGACGCAAGCTGGTGAGTCAACTCAGCCAAAAGCTCGGCCCCACCCAATGGCTACTCAACGGCACCTCCGATCTATCCGAGGTATTGAGGATCACCCGCAAGGCCGGAGCCGAATCGGTCGCGCCGTTAAAGCAGCAGGCGCGAAAGCTGGTGAGTGCATCAAAGCTAGCTTCGGCGGGTGGAATTGTGTTGACGGCCGTGTCTCTCAAAATGGCGTGTGATCAGATCGCTGAAGCGGAATCCAAAGCAGAGAAAAGCGGTATTCTGGTCGAGACGATTACCGCAACAGCGGTTGGGCTGGGCGCAGCCGCCGGTGTTTCGATCGCGGTTGCCTTTGCATCCACTCCGGTGGGCTGGGTGGCATCCCTGGTTATTGCAGCGGGTGTGGCAGCCGTCAGCTACGGCTCAGGTCGAGCAGCACGCAATATGTATGATTCGCTGGGAACCCCCATTGACCTTACCACCGCGACCGGTGTGAGCATGCTGTGCGCTAAGAAAGAGAGTTCGACGCGAGGGCGAATCGTCGCGCCAGGCCTCTCGATGCGACTTTGATAATAACGGGAGTCCATTCCACAATGCAGAACGCACTTGAGCTCATCAACACCATCGGCGTGTACTCCGTAATCCCGGCGGTTCCGCTGATTGTATTGTCGGTGGCCGTCGGATTGGTGCTTCACAACACATTGGCAAGCCGTTTGGATCCAATTCTCTTCAAGGAGCCATACTTCCACCAAAAAGAGCTGAGAATCTATGTCGTATGGCCACTGACTTGGTTGAAAACGATGGCATACATTCTTCTGGTGACGTGCCCGAAAATGGCCAAATGGAAGCGATTCAAAGGGTTCAAGGAAGCTCTGCCGCTGGCTTGGTTTTTGGTGGCGCTGTGCTATATCGAGCTGATGCTGCTCGTTCTGTTGATGCTGGTTGCCATCGTCATGATAACCACAGGGGCATTGTCTGTACTTCTAAGCTAGAGGAGCATACCTGTGCTTACCGTAGGGGAAAGAAGCGCTTCAGGGAAGGTTGGTTGATGCAAACGATTTTGGATGTAGTGAGTACAGTAGGGTATTACTCTATCTTTCCGACGCTGGTGATCACGCCAGCGGCTATCGTCATTGGTTTGGTACTCCACAACATGCTGATAACCCGGCTCGACCCGCTTCTCTTTCAAGAGCCTTACTTTCACAGGAAAGAATTGACGGTTCTGACAATATGGCCATTTACCGTGGTCAAAACGATGGGTTACATGATGTTGGTAGTCGTTCCTAAGATGGCCAAGTGGAAACGATTTAAGGGGTTCAATGAAACACTGCCACTGAGCAGATTTTTGGTGGCGCTTTGCTATGTCGAGTTGGTACTGCTCGTTTTTTTGATGCTGGTCGCCATCGTTCTGATGACCACGGGCGCACTGTCGGTGTTGCTGAGCTAGCGAAGCCCGGAAATAAGAATCCCCGCGTAGGTTTCGCTGGAAACCAAGAGGCGGGGACCGTGTTATCGGCCAGGGTAGCCTTGAACCCGTTGAGAGGTCAAGTTTTGACCCTTAGGGTAACGGTGGATGACGGCCTTTGGCCTTATGCCACCCTACGATTCGTGCCGCGTCGGCGACTACCGCAAATGAACCGGCTCCAGCGCATCGCCTTCGGGCAGAATCCGGCCGATGATCCGGGTGTGAGGGTAGCCCAGAGAATGTAGCGCCGCTACGCAGGCGTCCGCCTGATCGGCGGGAATGGAGGCGAGCAGGCCGCCGGCAGTTTGGGGGTCGAACAGTAGCGGATAGCGGGGGTGGTCGACCCACTGGTCCTGATCCTTGATGGCGCGGCGCAGGCGGACGTTGGCCGGTTGCAGGGAGCTGAGTACGCCAGCGGCGACGGTCTCTTCGGCGCCTTCCAGCAGCGGCAGTACCTCCAACTTCAGTTCGGCATCCACGCCTGAGGCGCGGGTCATTTCCACCAGGTGGCCCAGCAGGCCGAAGCCGGTCAGGTCGGTGCAGGCCGTTGAGCCATACTCGCGCAGGCATTGCGCCGCCAGTCGGTTGGAAACGCACATGCTGGCGAGCGCTGCGTCGATCCAGCGGCCTTTGATTTTCAGTTGCGGCAGGGCGGCAAACAGGGTGCCGGTGCCGATGGGTTTGGTGAGCAACAGCACCTGGCCGGGCTGAAGGCCGCCCTTGGTCAGCGCCGTGTCGTTTTCATCAATCAGTCCGTTGACCGCAAAACCCAACGCCAGCTCTTTGCCCTCGCCGGTGTGACCGCCCACCAAGGTACAGTTGGCATCGTTCAACACCTCCAGCGCGCCAGTCATCATCTGGTACACCGTGTCTTCCACTTTCGATTCCAGCCCTTGAGGCACCGTGGCCACGGCGGTGGCGGTCTGGGCTTCGGCGCCCATGGCGAACACATCCCCCAGGGCGTGATTGGCGGCAATTTTGCCGAACACATAGGGGTCGTCAATAAAGGCGCGGAAAAAATCGATGGTGTGGACCGCCGCTTTGCCGGCGGGAATTTTCACCACGGCGGCATCGTCGGGCGCGTGCAGGCCCACCAGCACTTCGTCCCGCTCCACGGGCTTGAGGGTGGAGAGGGCGCGGGACAGCACCGTCGCCCCCACCTTGGCTCCGCAGCCGCCGCAGCGCATGGCGATGGCGGAGATGGCCTGGTCCTGTTCGTCTTTTTCCAGTGGTACGCGGCTCGGCTTGGTCGGTGCCATGGCCTGCTCGTCTATCGGCGGCAGTTCGTTAAACTTGGCCATGAAGCGCCGGTCAATCGAATCCTTCCAGCGCCACACCCAATCCCCGGCGGCGTAAAAGCCGCCCCGGGATGCCACCGCGTGCTGATTGCCGGTGCTAATCAGGGCCAGCCATTTTTTCTGGGGGCGATAGGGTTTGAGCGGTTGGCCCAGCACGGCCCGGCGCAGGTTGTCCGCCATCGGGCGTCCCTGACGCACAGCAAACACGCCAGCTTTCTCGCGGGGATGATTTACCTGAGTGGCAATATCCCCGGCGGCAAAAATCTTCGGATCATTCATGGATTGCAGGGTGTCGCGCACCTGAATAAAGCCGTTGTCATCCAGTTCCAGGCCGGTCTCCTTCAGCCAGGCGGCGCCGCCGGCACTGGTTACCCAGACCACTTCGTCCGCCTCGTGCCAATAGCCGTCTTCGGTGTGCAGTCGCCCGGCGTCCACGGCGGTGACTTCGGCGTTGGTGTAGAGGTTGATCTCGCCCATCGCCAGTGCCTGATGAAAGTGATTGCGCACCTTCTGGTTGTGGGTGGGCAGAATTTTTTCATCGCGGGTGTAAAGGTCGAATACCAGTTCTTCGGGATCGCGCCCCATGGCCTGAAGCTCGCGGGTCAGGCGATATTGCATGGCAAGCACCAGCTCCACGCCGCCCGCGCCACCGCCCACGACGGCCACCCGGGTGATGCCGGGATGATGGGTCACCCGGTCGAGCAACTGTTGCCAGCTGTCATTGAACTGATAGATGGGTTTGACCGGTACCGCGTGCTGCTCCGCGCCGGGCACCCGGCTGACCTGAGGGGTGGAACCGATATTGATGGAGAGCAGATCGTAGGGCACCGGCGGCCGACCGCGGCAGATGACTTTCTGATTGGCCCGATCAATATTGACCGCTTCATCACTGAAAAACCGCGCGCCGGCAAACTCCGCCAGTCGGCGCAGATCAATGTGCACTTCATCGTAGCTGTAGTGTCCGGCAATATAGCCGGGCAGCATGCCGGAGTAGGGCGTGTGCGTATCCCGGCAGATCACCGTCAGCCGCACCCCGGGCTCGGGTTTCATGGCGAAGCGTTTGAGTACCCCCACATGACTGTGGCCACCGCCAATTAACACGATATCGCGCAGGATGGGTTGTTCGGGTTGATGCATGAGCGGGCCTCGGTTCGCTGAAACGGGGTCAAAGACCTCCAGCATACACTATGCTGAGTGCTCACTCATCTAAGGGTGGTGTAAACAAAAAAAGGGGCCTTTCGGCCCCAATGCGATGAGTGTTGAAGGAACGAATCACTCGAAGTCGTGCGCGTGTGCCCCCGCGGACTTCTCGTCCTTCGGGCTGTCCGCCACCATCACTTCGGTGGTGAGGATCAGGCCCGCGACCGAGCCGGCGTTCTGCAGCGCCGAGCGGGTGACCTTGGCCGGGTCGATGATGCCCTGCTCGATCATGTCGACGTACTCGCCGGTCTGGGCGTTGTAGCCCCAGGTGGTGCTGTCGTTTTTGCGCACACCTTCCAGGACGACACTGCTCTCGACGCCGGCATTGGCGACGATCTGCCGGAAGGGTTCTTCCATGGCGCGCAGGGCGATGCGAATGCCGGTGTTCTGGTCTTCGTTGGCGCCCTTGAGGCCGGACTTCCGAATGGCGTCGGCGACCCGAATCAGGCTGACGCCGCCGCCGGGGACGATGCCTTCTTCCACGGCGGCACGGGTGGCGTGGAAGGCGTCGTCCACCAGGTCCTTCTTCTCCTTCATTTCCACTTCGGTGGCGGCCCCGACCTTGATCACCGCTACGCCGCCGGCCAGTTTGGCCACCCGCTCCTGGAGTTTATCGCGGTCGTAGTCCGAGGTGCTGTTGTCGATTTCCTTACGCAGTTGCTGGACGCGGGCGTCCAGGTCGGCCTTCTTGCCGGCGCCGTCGACGATGGTGGTGTTCTCCTTGTTGATCACCACGCGCTTGGCGCTGCCGAGCTGTTCCAGTTCCACTTTCTCCAGGCTCAGGCCCACTTCCTCGGAGATGACGGTACCACCGGTGAGGATGGCGATGTCCTGCAGCATGGCCTTGCGCCGATCGCCGAAGCCCGGGGCTTTGACGGCGGCGGCCTTGAGGATGCCGCGCAGGTTGTTGACCACCAGGGTCGCCAGGGCTTCGCCTTCCACGTCCTCGGCAATCAGCAACAGCGGGCGGTTGGCCTTCGCCACGGCTTCCAGTACCGGGAGCAGGTCGCGGATGTTGCTGATCTTTTTGTCGAACAGCAGCACGTAGGGGTTGTCCAGCTCGACCTGCATTTTCTCCTGGTTGGTGATGAAGTAGGGCGAGAGGTAGCCGCGATCAAACTGCATACCCTCGACCACATCCAGTTCATTCTCCAGGGACTTGCCTTCCTCGACTGTGATCACGCCGTCCCGGCCGACCTTGTCCATGGCCTTGGCCAGAATGTCGCCAATGTCGGTATTCCAGTTGGCGGAGACGGTGGCCACCTGACCGATGGATTTGTTGTCATCGCAGGGTTTGGCCAGTTTGCCCAGCTCTTCCACGGCGGCCTTGACGGCGGCGTCGATACCGCGCTTGAGGTCCATGGGGCTCATGCCGGCAGAGATGGCTTTGTGGCCCTCGCGCACCAGGGCCTGGGCCAGAACGGTGGCGGTGGTGGTACCGTCACCGGCGACATCGGCGGTCTTGGAGGCCACTTCCTTGACCATCTGGGCGCCCATGTTTTCGAACTTGTCTTTCAGCTCGATTTCCTTGGCGACGGAAACGCCGTCTTTGGTCACCCGGGGGGCGCCGAAACTTTTTTCCAGCACCACGTTGCGACCTTTCGGGCCGAGGGTGGCTTTGACGGCGTTGGCCAGAATGTTCACGCCACTGAGCATCCGCTCGCGGGCGTCGGTGGAGAATTTGACGGTTTTGGCACTCATGCGGCTTTCTCCTGTGCACGGGGTTGTTCAACCACAGCCAGAATGTCGGACTCCTTGATGATCAGGTAGGTGTCTCCCTCCATTTTGATTTCAGATCCGGCGTACTGGCCAAACACAATACGGTCGCCCACCTTGATCGACAGCGGACGCAGTTGGCCGTTGTCAAGCAGGGCGCCGTCACCCACGGCGACCACTTCGCCCTGGGTGGATTTTTCCGCGGCCTTGTCGGGGATGACAATGCCACCTTTGCTGGTGGTTTCCGCGGCCAGGCGCTTGACCACCACTCGGTCGTATAACGGTTTGATACTCATTGAATGTCCTCCGTACAAACCTGAATAAGGCATCGAAACCGATATGAAATAAGAAGGTCGGAGGGCGGTGGTTGCCAACCCTCCTGATTCGCAAAATAGGAGCCGTTTTACGGTTTTCAAGAGGCGTGAAGAGATATTTTTTATGACTTTTTCTTCTTAAAAGTCCGCTGCAATAAATGGAATTTAGCTATAAATTATTCTATCTAATAAGAGTGAAAGAACGATTGGGAGACTGATGTATGGTGTTACTGACCCAAACCGACAATGTGACCCTGGCCGATTATTTCCGCGA
This sequence comes from Marinimicrobium koreense, assembly GCF_003762925.1. NCBI lineage: Bacteria > Pseudomonadati > Pseudomonadota > Gammaproteobacteria > Cellvibrionales > Cellvibrionaceae > Marinimicrobium > Marinimicrobium koreense. The sequence goes on along the minus strand of NZ_RJUK01000001.1, from coordinate 2,058,165 downwards.
GCGTTTGCATGTCTCTTCCGAGCAGTTGGACCCGCCGCCCCACGAGGATACTCTTTGGTATGTGGGCGGCATGCTGGCCCGCTTTGGCGATACCGATCAGTTGTACAGCTACGAGGGTGGGGCCATGACCATTCGCCCGCTGGCGATGTTGTACAAGGACGCCCACGAGGCGGGCTCCGCTCGGGAGCGTTGCCTGATTCTGCGCCAGCTCGGCGATCTGGCGCTCTTCATGGGGGCGCTGTTTCCGGAGAACTATGCCCGTCGGGGTATTCATCAGGATTACTTTATCGGCATGGGCGGCGGCGCTTACGATTACCTGTCCGAAAATGCCCCTCAGAATCGGCATATCTTTTCGGAGCTGGCGGCGGCTTTCGCCCGCATGCTGGCGTTGATCGCCGACGCCTGCTCCCGCCAACGGGTGTTTGATGCGGCGGATGTGCTGCAGCTCTACCAGCGTTGGCGCCAGAGTCGGGACCACCGCCTGGAGCGGCAGCTCAGGGCGCTGGGCATCGATCTGTCCGGTGGGGATGGGGTGCACTAGCGGTCGTCGCTGTTGGCGAACTACTAAGAAATTCTTGGTAGTTGCCTCTCAAGCGTGACTTTAGGGGCAGGTGTATCGGTCGACTGAGAGCACTCAAGCTCTTCTCCACAGGCTTGCTTCGGCTACCGTGTGTTGGTACTTGCGGGTGGTTTCCCGGATCACAAAGGGAATATCCCGGGTGGGTTCCAGCAGCACAAAGTCCGGCTCCAGGTGGTGGCGCAGGCCGTCGAGCATGCGGACCGGTTGCCCGTTTCTCTCGAACCCGCCGATCCAGCGTTCCCGGGGCGTGAACTCCGGTAGCAGGGTGTAGGGGGAGGTGATCATCAGCAGGCCGCCGGGGCGGACTAGTGCAGGCAACTGGGCGAGAAACGCGGCGGGATCGGGCAGCCGGTCGATCAGGTTGCCGGCGAAGATCAGATCGAAGCGGCCCAGAGTGTCATCCAGTGCGCAGGCATCGCCGACCTGAAAGCGGGTGCGCCCGGCGGTGTTGCTCAGTTCCAGTGCCGCGAGATCTGCCGTTCGGCGTTCGATAAGCTCACCCTCGAGGGTGACCTGATATTGAAGTTGGCCCTGCTCGGCCAATCGGGTGGCGCTGTCGATAAAGCGTCGGGACAGGTCGATGCCGATGACTTCGTCGAACCGACGGGCCAGTTCAAAGCTGCTGCGGCCCACGGCGCAACCCAGGTCAAGGGCCCGCCCGGTTGTGCCGGTGTGGTGGGCCAGGGCCTGCTCGATACAGGCCTTCGGGTAGTTAGGCACGTCAAAGTGACCGGGGCCGTAGTGGAAATCCAGGTATTGGCCGAGCAGTTCGTCGGTCTCGTAAGGATTGTCGGTCATGGGTTACTCATCAAGGGCGCAGGTGCGAAAGCCCACAAACACATCGTGTCGGTTGGGCAGGTAGGCCTGGCGGTAGCTGCCCCGGATCAACCGCGATGAGGTGCCGCAGGAGCCGCCTTTGGTGACTTTGTGGTCGCCAAACTGCAGGGTGGACATAAAGGGGTACATGTCGATGGCGAAGCCGTCGTAGGGGAAAAACTGGTCGCGGGTCCACTCCCAGAGGGTGCCCAGCATCTGGCGGCAGCCGAAGGGGCTGTCACCCCCGGGCAGGGCGGTGACTGGCTGGCTGGCCAGACCGGTACCGTCCATATCCACCCGGCTTGAATCCAGCGTATCCCCCCAGGGGTAGCGCCGATGCGGCTCGCCGGGACGGTTGCCCAGGGCGGCCACTTCCCATTCGACTTCGCTGGGCAGACGGCGGCCCGCCCAGCGGCAGTAGGCCTCGGCCTCCCAGTAGGTCACATGCTTGACCGGGTAGTCGTCATGGAGAGGGCGCCACTGGTCGAAATGCCGCTCCTCCCAGCCCCTGTCGGTCTTGCGCCAATAATAGGGATGGGTTGGCGTACCGCGTTGAGGGGCGCCGCTGCCAAAGTTCAGATCCTGTTCGGTGGTCAGCCATTTGCGCCCGCCCTGGGTCCAGAGCTCGGGCCGCTGGTAGCCTCCGTCCTCGACAAAACGTCGGAAGTCGCCGTTGCTGACCAGGGTTCGGGCAATACGAAAGGCCGGGACGTGCACTTCAAAGCCGGGCTTTTCATTATCGAAGGCAAAGTCGCGCCGGGCGTACTCCGGGGAATGGGCCGGCATACCGATGGTGTAGCGCCCGGCAGGGATGTCCGCATCGCCCAGAGCGGCGGGATCAGCGCTCGCGGTCGGTTCGGGGCGGCTGCCCGGTGGCACCGGGTAACCCTCGGTCTGACGGCACCAGATCATCGACTCCAGATGCATATTCTGGTGGAAGATGGCGTATTTGGTCAGGTAGTGGGCCTGATCCGTGAGGGGCTGCTCCAGGATACGTTGACGTATGGCCTGGTGAATGGCGTCCACGTAGCGCAGGGTGTCCGCCTTGCCGGGAAACAGGTCGGCCCGCCAGCGGTCTTCGTGGTCCAGGTGGAAGGAGTCCCAGATTTCGTCCATTGAGGGGTCGTAAGAGGCCACTCCGTCCAGCGCCTTGCGCACAAAGACTTCGTAAAAGAAGGCGCAGTGACCGAACTCCCACAGCGGCGGATTGACGCCGGGGCGGTAGGGCACCTGAAGGCGGTCATTGCCCAGGGCCTCCACCAATTCGTGCATCCGATGGTGGGTGTCGTCCAGCGCCTGCAGCAGGCTGTCTCTGTCGTCCATCGCGAACTCCTCAAAATGGCATGACACGAGGACGATAACACATTGCCTAAATAGGCGCCCCGTTGGGCGGAAAAACAGGCAATTTCGGGGATCCCTTGCTATAATCCCGCCCTTTTTCCATTTCCCGGTCTGTGCCGGGACCCCTCGCCGGGGGTGGCTTGACCACCGTCCGGCGGCGTTTATTGGAGAGCGCTATGGCAGACAAAGCGGTAACGGCAACGAAAGTGGCCATTGTGATGGGCTCAAAGTCCGACTGGCCCACCATGGCCGAAGCGGCCCAGATTCTGGATACTCTGGGGGTGGCATACCACGCCGAAGTGGTCTCGGCCCACCGCACGCCGGACAAAATGTTCCAGTTTGCCGAAACCGCGGCGGACCAGGGCTACAAGGTGATTGTGGCCGGTGCCGGCGGCGCCGCCCATCTGCCGGGCATGATCGCCGCCAAGACCATTCTGCCGGTGCTGGGTGTGCCGGTGCAGAGTAAGGCGCTCAATGGTCAGGACAGCCTGCTGTCCATTGTGCAGATGCCCCGAGGCGTTGCGGTGGGTACCCTGGCCATCGGCGGTGCCGGTGCATTCAATGCCGGCCTGATGGCGGCCCAGATTCTGGCGACCGACGATGCCGAGCTGGCCGGACGCATCGCCGCCTGGCGCCAGCAGCAGTCGCAGACCGTACTGGACAATCCCGATCCGAGGAGCGAATAAGCCTCATGAGTGTTCCGCGTATTATCGTGGCCGGTAACGGTCAGTTGGGCCAAATGCTGCAGCAGGCCGCCGCGCCCATGCAGATCGAAGTGATGCCGGTCAATCCCACCAGTGATGACCGGCTGGAGCTGCGCGACAGCGATGTGATTACCGTCGAGCTGGAGCATTGGCCGGACTCTCCGCGCGGTGTGCAACTGAAAGACCACCCGAATTTTCTCAACGCCACGGCACTGCACTCGGTGATCGACCGGGAGCGGCAGAAAAGCCTGCTGGATCGACTCAATGTGCCCACCGCCCCCTGGGTGTCCCTGGGGGACGAGGCGGGCATGGCCGCACAGCTCGATGAACTGGGCTGCCCGGCGGTGATCAAGCGTCGCCGCGGAGGCTACGACGGTCGTGGCCAATGGCGCTGGCAGCCGGGCGAGCCGGTGCTGGCCGAGTGGGCCAATGAGTGTATCGCCGAGGCGATGATTCCCTTCAGCCACGAGGTTTCTCTGGTGGGCGCGCGCAATCGTGCTGGAGAGAAGGTTTTCTATCCGCTCACCCGTAATTGGCACGAGAGCGGCATATTGCGGGCGAGCGTGGGCAATCTGGATGTGCCCGCCGAGCAGCAGCAACTGGCCGAGGAATGGCTCGGTCGTATTATGGATGATCAGGGCTATGTCGGTGTGATGGCCATGGAGTGCTTTGTGGAAGAAGGACACCTGCTGGTCAACGAACTGGCGCCCCGGGTACATAACTCCGGCCACTGGACCCAGGCCGGGGCGGATATCAGCCAGTTTGAGCTGCATTTGCGGGCCGTGGCAGACCTGCCGCTGATCACTCCGGAAGTGTACGGAGTCACCATGATGTACAACCTGCTCGGGCGGGATTGGCGCACCGAGTGGCTCGGGGTGACCGGTACCCATGTGCATTGGTACGCGAAGGAAATTCGCCCCGGGCGCAAGGTGGGGCATGTGAATCTGCACCGACCCAATGTGGAGGCCTTGATGGACAGCCTCAAGCAGATGCAGGGACAGGTGGATGCCGAGGATCAGTGTGTGTTTGATTGGGCCTTGGCGCAGTTATAAAGCGTGATGGTGGATGACGGCCTTTCGGGCCTTATCCACCAATGAACCAATGGTATACCCCAAGAGCGGTATGGTTTGGCCGGTCCTTGGGCAGTAGATTGGGGGTATGGGAGCGGCGGGGTTGTGTGTTGGTTGCGGCGGATGCGCTTCGCTTATCCGCCCTACGGATACTGCCGTGGTTCGCGTAGGGCGGATAAGGCCAAAGGCCGCATCCGCCGTAACCGGAGGTGACGTAATGACACCGGCTTGACCAAGGTCAACGCAACGTCGATCCCGCCGCCCTAGACTAACGCCCACGTCAACAAACCGAGCCACACCATGTCCTTATACCAAGAGCCTCTCGCCTGGGATCAGTCCGTCATCGACCGCTACGACCTGAGCGGACCGCGCTACACCTCCTACCCCACCGCGCCCCAGTTCCGGGACGACTTCTCCCGTCAACAATGGCTCGAGGCCGTGGCGCGCAGCAACCGCAGCGGCAAGCCGCTATCCCTGTATTTTCATATTCCCTTCTGCGACACCCTCTGCTTTTACTGCGCCTGCAACAAAATCGTGACCCACAAGCGCAGCCGGGCCATGCCCTACCTGGAGCGCGTGGATCGGGAGATGGCCCTGCAGGCCGAGGTGTTCGATACCGATCGCCCGGTGAGCCAGTTGCACTGGGGCGGTGGCACACCTACCTACATCAGTGAAGACGAGATGACCTGGCTGATGGATGCGACCCGTCGGCACTTTCAACTGCTGGATAACGACGAAGGGGAGTACTCCGTGGAGGTACACCCGGGGCGTATGTCGGTGGGTAAGCTGGTTCACATGCGTCAGTTGGGGTTCAACCGGGTCAGCATGGGGGTGCAGGATTTCAATCCCGAGGTGCAGCGCGCGGTCAACCGTTATAACAGCGTCGAGCAGGTACGCGAGCTGGTGGATGTGGCGCGGGATCAGGGCTACCAGTCCATCAGCATGGATCTGATTTACGGCCTGCCGCTGCAGACCCGTGCCAGTGTAAAAGAAACCCTGGATCAGGTGATTGACCTGGGCCCGGATCGGTTGTCCCTGTTCAACTATGCCCACTTGCCGCACCTGTTCAAAAGCCAGCGTCTGATTCACGAATCGGACCTGCCTTCGCCTCAGGACAAACTCGCCATTCTGCACGAAGCCATTGAGCGTCTGCAGTCGGCGGGTTATGTGTATATTGGCATGGATCACTTCGCCAAGCCGGACGACAGCCTGGTCAAGGCGCAGCAGGAAGGCCGACTGCAACGCAACTTTCAGGGTTACTCGACTCACGCCGAGTGTGATCTGATCGCCTTTGGCGTGTCGGCGATCAGTTATTACGGTAGCACCTACATCCAGAATGCCAAGAAAGTGGAGGAGTATCAGACGCGCATCGATGAAGGGCGCCCCGCGTTGATCAAAGGCGTGCGCCTGCAGCCCGAAGATCATTTGCGCCGCGCGGTGATCAACCAGTTGATCTGTCACTTCAAGCTCAGCTTTGGCCAACTCTACGAACGCTTTGGCATCAACCCCAATCAGTATTTTCGGGATGAGCTGGCCCAGTTGGCGCCCATGGTGGAAGACGGATTGATCGAGGTTACCCCGGCCGGTATTACCGTGCTGAACAAGGGGCGGCTTTTGATTCGTCGCGTGTGCATGGTCTTCGATCAATACCTGGATACTGGCAACCAGATTCGCTATTCGAAAGTGATCTGAGCCAATCCGTGTACAATGCTTCCCAGTACTGATCGGGAGGCGTGTGGTGGCACTGTTCTGGCTGTTTTTACTCACCGGGGTTCTGGTGGCGGCGCTGGTGTACGCCCCGATTCGTCGCTATCGACATAGCCGTGCACTGGCCGAGCAACCCCTGCCGGCCAGTTGGCAGCAGTGGCTGCAGGACCGCTGGTGGTTGTACCCCTACCTTCCCGAGCCGGTGCGCCTCAACCTGCATCGTCAGTTGCAGGTGATGCTCGCCCATACCCGTTTTTACGGCTGTAATGGCCTTACCGTGACCGAACCCATGCGCGTGCTGACCCTCGCTCAAGCAGCGCTGATGAACGCCGGTGAAGGTCGCATGCAGTGGTCCGGGTTTCCGGTGGTGCTGCTGTATCCCGAGGCGTTCGTGCGCGAGGGTGAGGTGGCCGATGAGTTGGGACTGGTCGCCTATGAGCGTCAGGAGCTGCTGGGGGAGTCCTGGGAGCAGGGCAAGGTGGTGCTCTCCTGGGCGGACATCGAACAGGACCTGCGCGGCGAAGACAGCCACTGCCTGGTGATTCACGAATACGCCCATCAGTTGGATGGTTACGACGGCGTGATGGACGGTACGCCACCGTTGCGCGATCCCCAGAGTGTTCAGCGATGGGCCGACATCATGTCCGCGGCCTTCGATGATGTGAGTCAGTCGAACTCTGAATCGGCGCGAATGATTGATTCATACGCCGCAACCAATCCGGAAGAGTTTTTCTCGGTGATCTGCGAAACATTTTTCGTGCGTCCGGAGACTTTGTATTACGCCTATCCCCTGGTGTACCGTGAGTTAAAACAGTTGTTCCATCTGGACCCTTTTCTGTGGGTCCGCTGACCCGTCGAGCCTCCGTTTTCTGACAATATTTTGACGTCTGCTTTCCGTTATAACTGCTACAGTTGATAGTAGACGGGTTTTGAATGGCTAAAAGTTTCATCTGATTTGTATCTATTAATCAGATATCAGCTCTGTGACGATAAATTGCAGTCTTGCTCACGAGTTTGGTAGGAAACCATGTCTAAATCGCTGTACAGAACGGAAACAAAAGTGTTGCTGGAAGTGCTGAGAGAATTGCGCTCTGAGGCTGGCTTGACACAGACACAATGTTCACAGGCACTGGGTCGACCTCAGTCTTTCATAAGTGATGTGGAGCGCGGTGTTCGTCGCCTCGACCTGATCCAGCTACTGGACTTGTGTCGGGTGTTCGGGGTCAGTCTGCGCACCTTGATACGCCGCTTTGAAGCACACCTGGCAAGACACGACCTGGCCCCGGTGGATGAAGAGGAGTAACTGACCGGGACTTCCCTCCCTATTTGTATATCTGAATAGTAGATACTACACTCTCCCTTGAACGGCCCACTCGTTCGGCTTTTATGCGGCCAGAAATCTCATAACGCTTTTTTGTTCTAAGCTTGTAGTGGATGGTCATCCGTCTCCCGCCAGGGGGCGGACTTGGGAGGGGAGAGAATGGATATTGCAGAGGGTTTACGGAAGCGCAGCCATCTGGCGACGGTCAATATTCTGGCCGGTCCGCAGGCCATACGTCACTTATACTGTCTTCTTTTTATCCTGGCGCTGCTGGCGCTCGGGACTTTGACGGTCTATCAGACCGGCGGTACCGCGTACGCCTACCCCTACCTGATGTTGATCCCTGTTTTGTTCGCCTCGGCCTGGTACGGGCTCGCCGGCGGACTTTTCGCTGCGCTGCTGGCCAGCTCCCTGATGGCGGTGATGCCGCTGAATGTGGAGCAGGCGGTGATGCAGGAGCCGGTCAACTGGCTGCTGCGCATGGGGCTGTACCTTTTTCTGGGCGGCGTCGCCGGCGGCCTGTTTCAAAGCCTGCGGGGCGCCTATCGCGAACGGGAGGCGCTGGTGCGCACCGATCCTCGCTCGGGCCTGCCCAATCAGGTGGCCCTCGATCAGGATCTTCACGCCTGGAAGAACAGTGAGGGGTGGCGAGAGGCACCCGTTGGGCTGATCATTGTTCGCCTGACCGACATTACCGACGTGCTGGAGGCCATGGGGGCGGATGCGTCGGATGAGCTGGCGGGGCTCGTGGGCGAGCGTCTGCGCCACCTGGTTGGTGGTGACTCCAGTGTGTACCGGTTCAGTGTTTCGGAGCTCATTGTGCTGTTGCCCGGGGCCGATGAGGTGTTACTTCAGGCAATGGCCCGGCGCATCATCGAGGCCGGGGAAGATAACCTGGTCGTTCAATCGGTGCCGGTCCGGGTGCAGCTGGTCCTGGGCAGTGCTTTCAAATCGGGGCTGGGGTCGGCGACGGATGAGCTGATCAGTGAAGCGAGGATTGCACTCTTCTCGGCCATTCGTAAAGGCGTGAGCTACTGCCCTTACGATTCCGACTTGTCCAAGAAAAAGCTGTCCCATATTACTCTGATTTCCAACGTCCGGCGCGGGCTGGAACGCGGCGAGTTCGAGCTGCACTACCAGCCCAAGGTACGTCTGCGTGACGGTGCGCTGGTGGGCAGTGAAGCGCTGATCCGCTGGCGTGACAGCGAACGTCAATTGATTCCCCCCGGCCAGTTTATGCCCAAGGTGGAGGATACGACCCTGATTGCGCCGGTGACCGAATTTGTCAGCCGGGCGGCCTGTGAATTTGTGGCCTGGCAGTCCCACCCGGTCAGCATCAATTTTTCTGCCCGTAATCTGATGGATGAGCGCATGCCGGCTTATCTCGAGCAGCAGGTCCGTCGCCTGGGGGTGGCGCCGGCGCACATTGAAGTCGAGGTAACCGAAAGCGCTCTGATTCAGAATCTGCAAGCGGCTCGGGTTGCAATTGAGCGGCTCAGAGCCATGGGATTTTCAGTCAGTATCGATGACTTCGGTACCGGCTTTGCCTCGTTTGAGTACCTGCAGCACCTACCGATCACCGGGATCAAGATTGACCGGGCGTTTGTTCAACCTTTGGAGAGCCAGGAACGCTCCCGCAAACTGATGGCCAGCCTGGTGGATATGGGGCACGCCCTCGACCTGGTGGTCACCGCCGAGGGGGTTGAAAATGCCGAGCAGTACCGGCTGCTCCGGTCGATGGGTTGCGATCAGGTGCAGGGGTTTTTCTTTACGCCCGCCTTACCGGGTCGGCAGTTTGCTGCCTGGTGTGAGCACTATCGTCCGGTGGATGACTGATGCCCTATCGGTTTTCCAACCGGTTGTAATCCAGTAGTCCTGCCCGTACCCCCGCGCGCTTACGATATAGCGCGTGGATGTCGTCACTGATCGCCCAGAAGTTTGGATCGCTCCGGCGCACCCCGTAGCGATCCTTCAGTTTCCGGTAATCCCGCTCTTCGCTCATGGCACGCACCTGATTCACGAAGGCCGGAATGTCCTGCTCATCCATCATCATAAAGCTGTTCGGGTAACTCCCGATGATGCCCGCCGCCACACTCAGTGTGTCTTCCTGCGGCAGGCGCCGCTCCTGCTCCATAAACAGCGATGACAGGTTGCTGTAGGCGTTGTGGTGAATCAGTGTGAACAGCGCGCTGTCGGGCACATAGATGACCGTTGTCGGAGGCAGTACCCGCAGGGCCTCTCCCTCCAATGAGTGCAGTGTCTGCAGCGCTTCTCTGGTGCGCTCATTCAGCGTCAGTTCGTCCAACTGGTGCTCGCCGGAGAGGACCGGCTGAAGCCGCCTGCTCAACAACTGGTAGAGTCGCCGTTGGTGGTCCTGGCCCGACGGGTATTCCAGGGCGGTCTCTACCTGGAGGTTGTTCTGGTAAACGTCCAGGTATTCCTTGAGGTCTTCTTCGGCGTCCCGATACCAGTGGGCAATGGTCGGCTCCTGGACTGGCTCGGGCAGGAAGTTGATGAAGTTCATCTCGCCTTCCATGCGCAGGAAGTCCATATACAGCCGGCTCAGCAGTTGGTGGGAGGTATTGCCGTAGACATCAAAGCCCGCCACCAGCAGGTAGTGAATCCGCTCCAACAGGGGGTAGTCGATCACCCAGCTGGTTTTCGGCTCGGGCCCGATAAAACCGCGGTGCACGCTGGCACTGTCGGTGTGTCGGAAAATGGTCAGCGCGGCGTTGGTGTTCTGGCCTTCGCCATCCCAGATCATTTCCATGTTGAGCGGTTCACGCTCGCCAAACTTATTGGACAGGTGGGTGGCTTTGGCGGCCAGGTAATTTTTCTGCAGCTGTGAGTAGCGCCGCCAGTTGGTCATTGGCAGCAGGGTGTTGCCGACTCCGGCAGGCAGTTTCAGGTGCTCGCTGTTGTTGGCCAGAAACTCGCCATCCCATTTATCGGCGGTAAACGCCGGGTCGACAAAGCTCACCCAGAAGTGATCCTGAATCACATTGAGCGCCACCTGACCCCGACACACCGGGCCCTTGATGAAATTCATGATGGTGAACTCGGCTTCATCCAGCAAAAACTGGTAGCGGGCCTTTACTGGCAGATCCACAAAGGTCGCAAAGGGATTGGCCGCCTGTTCGGGCTGGTAACCCGGCAGTTCGGTGACCGCGTAATCCGCGTTCAGAAACCATTCTCGCCAGAGGGTCATGCGCTCAGGCGTCAGGGCGTAGGGCAGGTGGTTCTTCGCCACAATGCTGCTCGGGTCCCGCCAGAGGCGGTAGTACACCCGGTCAACCCCCGGGTCATCGAAGGGGCGGCGAGTGCTGATGCGCTCAATGGGCTCACCGGGGGGCGTGCTGGAGCGGACCAGTTTGAAAAACACCTTCGGGTTCGGCTCAAAATGCAGATTGGCCAGAAACAGGTGCTCGTACAGGTAACGGTTGGTCAGCCGGGCTTTGAGGGAGTCGGCGTTAAAAAATTGCTCCCACTGCTGAACGGTCTGTTGCAGCTCGGGGCCAATGGGGTTGGGGGCCCCGGCGGGGGCGCCGTCTTCCAGCCAGTGGATCAGGCGGTTGTGCTCGCGCTCGGACAGCCCCGGTAGTCCGTAGGGCATGCCCCACAGCGGGTAGTCCTCGGCATAGTTGTCGAAGGTCTCGGCCTTGGGGCAGTGCCAGTCGCGGTTAAGGGAAAAATCGAAACTGTCGGGCAGGACGGGCTGGGTGGGCAAGGGGTGCTGCCGCTTGAGCTGGAGCATGCGCGCGAGCACGCTACCCTGGAGATTGGCTTGGGCACTGTCGGCGCGCTCGTTGATGACCGGGAAGAAGCCTTTCTCGCGCCACTGCGCGGTGCTGTCCGCATCTTCAAACAGCCGGGTGAGCTCGGCACCGAGCAGGCGGGTACCGTCGTACACCTTGTCCTCGTGGGCGCCCCGGAACAGGCCTTCCCGGGCTTCCATTTTCAGCTGACAGGGCGCGTCGTAACAGCCGTGACAGACGGTACAGCGGTGCTCAATCAGCGGTTTGATATGCGCCTGGAACCGGTCGTCCTCCGACGCATTGCGCAGTGGCTCCCGCGGGGTGGGGGCGCCATAGCGTTGGTTCCACAGTTGGTGACCGATCGCGCTGCAGCCAATGACGATCAGTATGAGCGTCACCAGTGAGCCCCGGGTCAGCCAGTGTCCGGTTGCCATGGAAAGATCCTTGGTCGTTCATCGTCTCGGGAGTATAACAGGCTGTGGTTTACATCATTCGGATAAGCACCGATACTGAGCGGCGGCCTACACCAGACCGGAGAGAAAGTGCCTGTGAGTGACCATCAGCCTGCCAAGCCCGAGGTTCTGTACCCCGATTACCCCCGCTTGAGCCGGGTTTACGAACAATTGAACGACGATGAGGATGCACGGGTCTGTAAGGATATTCCCGAGGACGCCTGCCGACATCAACCGCGCAACTTTTTTGCCTACCTGGTCGCCAACACCTTCAGTAAAGTGGCGGATGAGCTCTCCAGTGCCCGACTGATCCTGCCCTGGCTGCTCGGCGCGGCCGGGGCCTCATCGGGGTTCGCCGGCTTTCTGGTGCCGATCCGCGAGGCGGGGGTGTTGATTCCGCAGCTGATGGTCGCGGCTTTTATCCGGCGCCTGGCCCGGCGCAAAGTGGTCTGGCTGTTGGGTGCTTTTCTGTCCATGCTGGCGCTGGCGGCCATGGCCCTGGCCGCCGGGACGCTGCAGGGCTCCGAGGTGGGCTGGGCCGTCGTCGGCGCCCTGGTGGTGTACAGCCTGGCTAGGGGACTCTGCTCGGTTGCCGCCAAAGATGTGCTCGGAAAAACTGTCTCGAAAACCCGGCGCGGTGCGCTGATGGGCTACTCGGCCAGCGTGGCCGGGGTGGCCACCTTGCTGGTGGGCCTGTATGCGGAATTTGGTACGGGGGCCGAGCCGGTCAATCTGACCCTGTTTCTCGGAGGCGCGGCGGCGTTATGGTTGCTGTCTCTGCTCGCGTTCAGCCAGATTCAGGAAGCGCCGGGGGCGACGGAGGGCGGCGGAAATGCGGCCAGCGTTGCCCTACGCAGTCTGGGTATTGTGTTGACCGACCGGGACTTTCGGCGCTTTGTGCTCGCCCGGGGGCTGTTGCTGAGTATCGCGCTGGTTCCGCCGTTTTTTGTGTTGCTCGCTCAGGAGCACGCCGGCAGCAGCGCGGCGGGGCTGGGGCTGATGATCATTGCCAGTGGCCTGGCGGCCAGTCTGAGCTCGCCGGTGTGGGGCCGACTGAGTGACCGCTCCAGCCGTTGGACCATGGCGCTGGCGGCCTTCGGGGGCGCAACACTGTGTGCCGTTACGGCGATGCTGGCGTGGCTGGAACTGACGCTGCTCGCCTCGCCCTGGGTGCATGCGTTGCTGTTCTTTGGTATCAGTATCTGTCACGGCGGGGCACGCTTGGCCCGCAAGGTCTATCTTGTCGATATGGCCACCGCGCAGACCCGCGCGCAATATGTGGCGGTCAGCAACACGCTGATCGGGCTGGCACTGCTCGCCCTCGGTAGCGTAGGGCTGCTGACCACGTGGATCGGTGTCGCGGGTGTGATTGCAATGCTGGGCGGGATATCCCTGATCGCCGCCCTGTATGGACTCAATTTGAAAGAGATCAGCGGCTGAACCGCTGTTCCCCTGTTGTAGAGGCAGTTAACAGTATGGCGAAGAAAGAGGAAAACAAACTGCAGCAGCCCGGTGCTCACCTGACCGTGCGCAATGCCACCCTGGCGGATGTGCCCGCCATTGTGGCGCTCGCCGACCGAGTATATGGTCCGCTCAAAATGGAGACCTATCCGCGCGCGGCGATCGTCGGGCAGATCAATAACTTCCGCCAGGGGCAGATCGTGGTCATGGTGGGGGATGCCCTGGTGGGTTACTGCGCCACCTTCCGCATCTCCGGTGATGTGGCGCTGAAGCCGCACACCTGGAATGAAATTACCGGTAACGGCTTTGCGTCCCGTCACGACATCCATGGCGACTGGCTGTACGGTATGGAAGTCTGTATCGATAACGCCTATCGCGGCTATCGCATCGGTCAGCGCCTGTACAACGAGCGGAAAAAGCTGTGTCAGTCCCTGGGTCTGAAAGGCGTGGTGTTCGCCGGGCGAATGCCCAACCTGCACAAGCGCCTGAAAAAAGTCGGCTCGGTAGAAAACTATATCGATCAGGTGGTGCACAAGCAGATCAAGGACCCGGTCCTGTCGTTCCAACTGCGCAATGGCTTTGAGGTGATCGGGGTCATTCCCAATTATCTCGACGATGATACCGAATCGCTGAACTACGCCGCCCACCTGGTCTGGTACAACCCGAAAGTGCCTCAGGAAGATGAAAAGCCGGTGAAAAAATACGGCGTGCGGATGCCCGACGTCGTGCGCATCGCCACCGTGCAATATATGCAGCGGCGGGTCACGTCGTTCGCCGAGTTCCTGAAATACATTGAATATTTTGTCGACGTCGTGGCGGATTACAAAAGCGACTTTGTGGTCTTTCCGGAACTATTGACGCTGCAGTTGTTGTCGATTGAAGATCAGGAGCTCTCTCCCTTCGAGTCGATCGAGGCGCTGACCAAGTACACGCCGCGGCTAAAAGATGCGTTTCGGGACATGGCACTGAGTTACAACGTCAACATTATCGCCGGCTCCCACCCCACTCGGGTAGAGAACGGCCGGATTGAAAATATTTCCTATATTTTTCTGCGCGACGGTCGGATTTTCGAGCAGCCCAAAATCCACCCCACGCCGAATGAACGCTACTGGTGGGATATTGAAGGTGGCAGCAGTCTGACCGCCATCGATACCGACTGCGGGCCGATTGGCGTATTGATCTGCTACGACTCGGAGTTCCCGGAGTTGGGGCGTCACCTGGCGGATCAGGGGGTTCAGATTCTGTTTGTACCTTTCTGCACCGATGAGCGGCAAAGCTATCTGCGCGTGCGCTACTGTTGTCAGGCCCGTGCGGTGGAAAACCAGATGTACGTGGTCATGTCCGGTAACGTGGGTAACCTGCCCAACGTCTCCAATATGGACATTCAATACGCGCAGAGCTGCATTCTGACGCCCTGTGACTTCCCCTTCGCGCGGGATGGTATCGCCGCGGATACCACGCCCAATGTGGAAACCGTGGCGTTTGCCGACTTGCGTCCCGAGTCATTGATCATGGCTCGCAACAGCGGCACCGTGCAGAACCTGAAAGATCGTCGGCACGACCTGTACCGGATGCAGTGGCGAGGGGATAAAAAGCAATAATCGTGTCAGAACCCCAGGGATGGGGCCCTTGATGACAGACCAACAATAATCTGATTGAGGAGCGCGTTGATATGAAGCATCGAGAGTCTCGCACCGTGGGTGCCATTTGCCTGGGGCTGGCAATTCTGTTTCTGGTGTTAGGCGATTATCTGTTGAGTGTGCCTTTGGCCGTATACGGCATCCTCTGCTTTGTTTTGCCGGAGAAGCTGTTTGCGACCCGTGAGCAGCTTGACGCGATGCGTAAGCGCCGCAAGGACAAAAGCGGCAAGCGGCCCATCACGCTTCCCTGGTATCAGTCTCCGGTGATTGTGGGGATTGTTATCGCTTCGGTTATTTTTGGTTATTACGCATTGGCGTGATAGCACTGACAATGTGAGCGCGCCGTTTACGATTACGACGCGCTCACTCTTCAATGCTCTGGGATCACTGATCGTTATAACGGCGGTTTTCGTCCGACAACGGCGAACACGATCGCCAGCACCACGCCGACCACAAAAAGAATCCAGGCAATGTTGGTTGCGGCGCCAGCAATGCCGCTCAATCCCAGTACTCCGGCAATAATGGCGATAATCAGAAATAGAAACGCCCAGCTGAACATAAGCAGACTCCTTTGACGATGCAGGTTCTGTGAGTATAGCCAAAAACGCGGCCTTCACAGGATTGGACGTAACGATCGAGGAAAGTTGCATTCTACGGTGAAAGTTGTGAATGAAGTCTCATTTGGCGCCTTGTTCATGCCGCCGCTGTTGAATTCCGCAATCTTGGCCTAAGATAAACATTACCGTAGGGTTTTGGCGGAAAATGGCTTTTATTAATGCATCTTGCGCCAAAATTGCAAACATACGGCTCATGGGGCAGCAATAAGCCCTCTTTTATCGAATGAAGGAGTCAACACCATGAATGAAGAAAACCTTCTGACCAAGCGCGTCCGTTCACTGGCCCTGGCAATGTTTCTGGTTCTCTCCGGCGGTGCTTTCCTGACCGGCTGTGATCAAGGACCTGCAGAAGAGGCAGGCGAGAAGATCGATGATGCGGTGGATGATGCCGGTGATGCAATGGACGATGCGGCAGATGACGCAAAAGATGCCGTTGAGTAAGTCGTCACTGTAGCAGTAAGCGCCTCGGGTCACTACGGTGGCTCGAGGGCGCGCTCCCCCCCCCCCCCCCTCCATACCATCCTACTTGTCCTCCAGGTGTCACTCAGTCAAGCCTCGTTCTGGTGCCTCCTTACGCAGAATTGCACTTTCTTGGTGCGGAAGGAGGTGTTCCTGTCCTGCGTAAACGGTGTAAAAGCGCTATTTGGGCGCCTCTTAAGGTTGGCATTCATATTGCTCACTCTTTAGTACACAGAGGATTCAATGGGACCACCCCGTTGAAGCAACTCAGTAAAGACAATTTGACCAAGGCGCTGCGGCGGATGATGCAGTGCTGAATAGGCCGCTAGGGTTCCGGCGTGATGACTTGAACAGGTTCAGGTTCGCGTGTCTGGTCCGAGAGCAGCCGACCTTACACGGGAATTTTCAGTGCAAGGTTACACGGCGGGACAAAAGCCCGGGAGGTTCGCGATGGCGCTGTCGCCATTGAATCCTCGTTCATGAAACCGTGTAACCGCTGGAGGTTTACCGTGTCAGGCACCACATCGTATCACTCTCCCTCTCCGACCCACTGTTGTGGCAAGGTAAAAACCTCCGGGTTTTTCCTTGTCACCTTTTTTTGTCGCCTCGCCCGAACCCTTCCCGCTGCTGGCAGCCGGTAATTGAATACCGGTCCAGAGCCAATTCATCCACGCTGAGGTAAGCATGAAGCGACTGATCAACCAACAACCCAATCGCGTTGCCCGCTGGCTGTTGGGACTGCTGCCATTTCTGCTGTTGTTGGCCCTCTATGTGGGGGCGTCCAACGCGCGTCTGGCGGAAAATCCCAACGACAAGTTGTTACCTTCTTTTGACAGCTTTGGCGCGGCAATCGAAAGACTGGCGTTCGAACCCAGCGCCCGAACGGGCGAGTACCTGTTCTGGCAAGACACCCAAAGCAGCCTCCAACGCCTGGCTATTGGCGTGACCATCAGCGCCGTGTTCGCTCTGGTATTCGGGGTGCTCAGCGGTGCCATTCCCTATGTAAGCGCCAACCTGTCGCCTTTGATGACGGCCGTCTCTCTGGTGCCGCCCATGGCCATATTGCCCATTCTTTTTATTGTGTTTGGCCTGGGGGAGTTGTCCAAAGTCATGTTGATTATCATTGGCACGGCGCCGTTTTTGTGTCGCGATATGCAGCAGCGAGTGCAGGAAATTCCCGCCGAGCAGATCATCAAGGCGCAAACACTGGGCGCTAGCAGTTGGCAGATCATCCAGCGGGTGATTCTGCCCCAGATACTGCCCCGCCTGCTCGCCAGTGTGCGCCTGTCTCTGGGGTCGGCTTGGCTATTTCTGATTGCCGCCGAGGCGATCGCCTCGACTGACGGGCTCGGCTATCGGATCTTTCTGGTGCGTCGGTACTTGTCCATGGATGTCATATTGCCTTACGTGGTCTGGATCACGATTCTCGCCTTTGTCATCGACCTCTTGTTGCGGTTGCTATCGCGCCGTTGCTTCCCCTGGTTCCACGCACAAACTGGCAGCGGCCACTGAGGTGTTATGAGTTACATCAAAATTGACAAACTGTGGAAGCGCTATGGAGACACCGTGGTGCTGGAAAACCTGAACAAAACCGTGGAGCGCGGTGAGTTCATTACCATTGTCGGTGCCTCCGGATGCGGCAAGACCACCTTTCTGAAATTGTTGTTGGGCACCGAGTCCCCTTCTCAGGGAATGATCGAACTCGATGGAAAACCGCTGGTGGCGGAGCCCGGTGAAGATCGGGGAATCGTGTTTCAGCGCTACTCGGTGTTCCCACATATGACCGCGCTGGAAAACGTGATGCTATCCATGGAGTTTGAGCGCAGCCCGCTGATGGCGCGTCTTTTTGGGGGTGCCCGCCGGCAGGCTCGGAAGAAGGCGGAGGAAATGCTGGAGGCGGTAGGGCTGAGCCATGCCCTGCAAAAATACCCCCATGAATTGTCCGGGGGCATGCAGCAGCGACTGGCCATTGCCCAGTCGTTGATCAAACAACCGCGCATCCTGTTATTGGATGAACCGTTCGGAGCCCTGGACCCCGGAATCAGGAAGGATATGCATGAACTGGTGATCAAACTCTGGCGGGAACTGAATCTGACGGTGTTTATGATCACTCACGACATTCAAGAGGGCTTTTACCTTGGCACCCGCCTCTGGGTATTCGACAAAGACCGGATCGATCCGCACGAGCCTGAAGCTTACGGTGCGCGGATAACCTATGACCTACCGGTGGGAGAGACAGATGAAGCCCTACTGAAAACCATTGACGACAACCTGAATCAAACTGAACAGAAAAAGGAGACGCTTCACCATGGCCAATGAAGCTCTGTACGAATACACCCTGCCACCGGCCAGCCACTGGTCCCTGCGCCTGCGGCGCGGCACGGCCATGGAGCTGACCGACCTCGAAGGCGGCGCCAACGTCGGCATGTTGTTTTATAACCCGGAAAATCTGCTCGAACGCTATAACGCGCCAGACACGCTGAAGTGTCAGCATACCTTCAAGCTTACGCGCGGCCACTGCCTTTATTCAGACATGGGACGAATTTTCGCCTCCATCGTGGACGACAGCCTGGGCTGGCATGAAACCGTCTGCGGCACCAGTAACGCGCAACAAGTGGCCGAGCAGTGGGGCAAGCGCGATTATCAGAATGATCAGAACCAATGGCATCAGGACGGCACCAGTAGCTTTCTGGTGGAGCTGGAAAAATACGGACTGGGCCCGAAAGACCTGGCCGCCAACCTCAACTGGTTCAGCAAAGTCGCCCCGGATGCCGAAGGCAACCTGGCATTGGCTGAGAACCACTCGAGCGCGGGCAGCCGCGTCCTGCTGCGCTTTGAAATGGACACATTGGTGGTGCTTCACTCCTGCCCGCACCCAATGAACCGCGAGCTTGAATACCCACGCAAGCCCGTGGGCATCCGCCTGCTGCAGGCCGATCCGGTGACCGATGACGACTACTGCAAAAACTTCCGCCCGGAAAACCGCCGCGGCTTTGAAAATAACCGTCTCTATTACCTGGGCGCATGAGTCAGGGCAGAGGAGAACACCCATGATCAAAGAAAGCACACTCAAATCCGAAGACGCCAGCGTCCGCGACACCGTCGGCGCGGGCGACTACTACCTGAAAGTGATCAAGGCCGGCCAGACCCTGCGCATCCTCGACCTTGAAGGAAACCAGGCCGCAGACACCCTGTTCTACAGCGCCGATGATCCCACCGAGCGCTACAGCGCCATGGACACCATCCGCGAACAGGGCAACGCCTACCTGAGTGCCGGCACCCGCCTGCGCTCCAACTACAACCGCGTCATGCTCGACATCGTCGCCGACACCTGCGGCCGCCACGACACCCTTGGCGGCGCCTGTGCCACCGAAAGCAACACCGTGCGCTACGACCTCGACAAACGCCACATGCACGCCTGCCGCGACAGCTGGATGCTCGCCATCGCCGAACACGAAGAACTGGGCCTGAGCAAACGGGACATCACCCACAACATCAACTTCTTCATGAACGTGCCCATCACCCCGGACGGTGGATTGACGTTCGAAGATGGCATCTCGGCGCCCGGAAAATACGTGGAGTTGAAAGCCCAGATGGACACCATTGTGTTGATTTCCAATTGTCCGCAGTTGAATAACCCGTGTAATGGGTATGATCCGACGCCGATTGAGGTGTTGGTTTGGGATTAGGGGGGGCGTTGGGTTACGGCGGATGCGCCTGCGGCTTATCCGCCCTACGCAAACTTCCGCTGGCACGGAGGTCTGGAGCGGGTACAACGATTCAAGACCGTGGAGCCGGGGACCGGCGATCCGAGCCTACAGGGATGTATTTACGGCGTGTCTTGAATCGTTGTACCCGCTCCAGACCGGACTCAACTGAAAGCCTCCAGACCTGTATATAGCCTCATCGGGACGACCCGGTAGGGCAACGAATCAAGCGGGACGACCCGCACCGACATCGAGAGACCATGCGATGTTCAACAAAGTCCTGATCGCCAATCGCGGCGCCATCGCCGTGCGCATCATCCGCACCCTCAAAGAACTCGGCATCGGCTCCGTCGCCGTCTACGCCGAAGCCGACGCCGACTCACTCCACGTCACCCTGGCAGACGACGCCTACTCGTTAGGCGAAGGCGCCGCCACCGAGACCTACCTCAACCAGGAAAAACTCTTCGCCGTCATCGAGCAGAGTGGGGCCCAGGCCGTGCACCCCGGCTACGGCTTCCTCAGCGAAAACCCCGACTTCGTCCGTGCCTGCGAACAGCGCGGTGTCGCCTTCGTCGGACCCACCCCCGAACAGATGAACGCCTTCGGCCTCAAACACACCGCCCGCGCCCTGGCCGAAGAAAACAAGGTTCCCCTGCTACCGGGCACCGGCCTGCTCAAAGACCTGGAAGAAGCCGTCACCTCGGCGGAGCACATCGGCTACCCGGTCATCCTGAAAAGTACCGCCGGCGGTGGCGGCATCGGAATGCAGACCTGCTACAGCGAAGCCGAGCTGCGCAAAGCCTTCGACAGCGTCAAACGCCTGAGCGCCAACAACTTTTCCAACGATGGTCTGTTTGTCGAAAAATACATTGAAACCGCCCGCCATATCGAAGTGCAGGTATTTGGCGACGGTCAAGGTAACGCCGTCGCCCTGGGCGAACGAGACTGCTCTTCCCAGCGCCGCAACCAGAAAGTGGTCGAAGAGTGCCCCGCGCCGAACATTCCCGACACCGTGCGCAAACAGCTGCACGACACCGCCGTGCGCCTGGCCGAAGCCGTGCACTACCGCAACGCGGGCACCGTGGAGTTCATTTACGACGCCGGTGAAAACACCTTCTACTTTCTGGAAGTGAACACTCGCCTGCAGGTAGAGCACGGCGTGACCGAGCAGGTCTATGACGTGGACCTGGTGGCCTGGATGCTGCGCCAGGCCGCCGGAGAGCTGGGAGATATCAAGCCACTGGGAGCCTCTCTGAAGCCCCGGGGGCATGCGCTGCAGGCGCGCCTCTACGCCGAAGACGCCAACAAAAATTTCCAGCCCAGCGCAGGCTTGCTGAGCGCCGTGGACTTTCCCCCGGCGGATGGCCAGGCGCTGCGGATCGATACCTGGGTGGAAGCGGGCCTGACGGTTTCGCCGTACTTCGACCCCATGCTCGCCAAGGTGATCGTCTGGCAGGACGATCGCGCCCGGGCCATCGATGCGCTGGACCAGGTATTGGCCCAAACCACCCTGGAGGGCATCGAAACCAATGGCGATTACGTGCGCCGTATTATCGCGACGCCCGAGTTCCACGCCGGTGAAGTGCACACCCGGTTTCTGAATGATCTGGCGTATCAGCCGCACACGATGGACGTACTGGCACCGGGCACCATGACCACTGTGCAGGATTTTCCAGGACGGGTCGGCTACTGGGATATCGGGGTGCCGCCCTCGGGTCCTTTCGACAATTATTCACTGCGCCTGGGTAACCGTCTGCTGGGTAACCCCGAAGGCACCGCCGGCCTGGAGATTACCCTCAACGGCCCGACTCTGAAGTTCAATACCGCCACGGATTTTGTTCTCGCAGGTGCGGCCTTGCACGCGACCCTGGACGATCAACCGGTTCTGTTTTGCCAGGTGGTGCGCGCCGAGCCGGGGCAGGTATTGACCATCGGAAAAGTCGTCGCCAGCGGCGCGCGCGCTTATCTGATGGTGGCCGGAGGCATTCAGTGTGCGGATTACCTGGGGTCGAAGTCCACCTTTACCCTCGGGCAGTTTGGCGGATTTGCCGGACGGGCTTTGCGCACCGGCGATGTGTTGCATCTGGTGGAGCAACCACTGTCGGAGCAGAGCTCCAGGGCACCGGAGGCCCTGCGCCCGGATATTGACGGCAACTGGCAGTTGCGGGTCATCTACGGGCCTCACGGCGCCCCGGATTTCTTTACCGAACAGGATATGCGCACCTTTTTCCAGCATCGCTGGGAAGTGCATTACAACTCCAGTCGCACGGGCATCCGCCTGATCGGTCCCAAACCCGAGTGGGCCCGCTCCGACGGCGGTGAAGCCGGGCTCCACCCGTCCAATATTCACGACAACGCCTACGCCATCGGCACGGTGGATTTCACCGGGGACATGCCGGTGATCCTGGGCCCCGATGGTCCGTCCCTGGGTGGCTTTGTCTGTCCGGTGACCGTGATCGCGGCCGACCTGTGGAAACTCGGTCAGCTGAAAGCGGGAGACAAATTGCAGTTCGTCCCGGTGAGTCTGGCCGATGCCAATCGCCTGGAGCGGGAACAACAGACCCAACTGGCGCAACTGGACTCGACCGAGAGTGAACCGGCGCAGCCTTTGGCCATCGACGAGCTGATTGCCCGCACTCCGGTGCTCAAAACCCTCTCCGGTGACGAGACCGGCGTGCCGGTGGTCTATCGACCGTCCGGCGACAAATATCTGCTGGTGGAATACGGGCCTCTGCAGCTGGATATCCGTCTGCGCTTCCGGGCGCACGCATTGATGCTCTTTCTGCAGGAGCAGGGCGTTGACGGCATTATGGAAATGACTCCGGGCATCCGCTCTTTGCAGATCCACTATGAAAGCCAGCAGTTGTCGACAGACCGGCTGCTCGACCTGCTGGAAAAAGCCGAACACAAGTTACAGAACATCGACGAGTTGGAAGTGCCTTCGCGCATTGTTCATCTGCCCCTGAGCTGGGATGACCCGGCCTGTCGTCAGGCAGCGGAAAAGTACATGCAGTCGGTGCGCAAGGACGCCCCCTGGTGCCCGGACAACATTGAGTTTATCCGGCGCATCAACGGTCTGGACTCCATCGATGAAGTGAAGAAGATTCTGTTCGAGGCCAGCTATGTGGTCATGGGGCTGGGTGATGTCTATTTGGGCGCGCCCGTGGCCACACCCCTGGACCCACGGCACCGTTTGGTGACCACCAAGTACAACCCCGCGCGCACCTGGACCGCAGAAAACTCGGTGGGCATCGGCGGATCCTACCTGTGCGTTTACGGCATGGAAGGGCCGGGCGGTTATCAGTTCGTCGGCCGCACGCTGCAGATGTGGAACCGCTACCGAAAAACCCGGGAGTTCACCAACCCCTGGCTGCTGCGCTTCTTCGACCAGATTCGCTTCTATGAAGTCAGCCATGAAGAGCTGCAACAGATTCGCAGGGACTTCCCGAAGGGCCAATACCCGCTGCGCATTGAAGAAACCACTTTCAAGCTGAGCGACTACGAGGCATTCATCGAGCAGCACCAGTCGGAGATTGATGCCTTCGTCAAGAAGCGCAATGGTGCGTTCAACGAGGAGCTTCAGCGCTGGATCGATAACGGTCAGATGAATTTCGACACCAGTGGTCAGGAGGCGGCCGAAGAACAGGTGGACGCGTTGCCCGAGGGCGCCACGGCGGTGGAAAGTCATGTGGCCGGGAATATCTGGCAGTTTATGGTCAAACCTGGCGATAAGGTGAAGGCCGGAGATGTGGTGTGCATTCTCGAGTCGATGAAAATGGAGATTGAGGTGGCAGCGCCGGAGGCGGGGGTTGTGGATTCTCTCTCCCGCGCCGAAGGTCAGTCCGTTAATGCCGGGGACCGGTTGTTGGTGTTGGGTTGAGTCGTTGTGGAGCTTCGTATCGGAGTGCTGCGGCTGGGTAACGGCGGATGCGGTCTTCGACCTTATCCGCCCTACGGATAGCAGTGCAGGTTGCGTAGGGCGGATAAGCGCAGCGCATCCGCCGTTGCCTTACTCCTCCCTAAGGTACCTTTGCCCAAGGTCGTTCTCCTGATGAGGTCAGGTGAGGGGAAGCCCTTCCAAGACCGTGGAGCGGGGGACCCGCGATTCGAGCCTACATGGACGCCCCACATGGATGTGGGAAGTGTCCCGAAGCGCCGGGAGCGCGAAGGGGACCGTATTTACGGCGTGTCTTGGAAGGGCTTCCCCTCGCCTGACCGGGCGTGATGATACAGAGGCCCAATAACGAACCGAAAACCCTGAAACCACCCATGGTACAATTCGGGTTTTGAACCAACCATTACTCGGGTGCCATGGCCAAGAAAAAACCGGAAGTCAAACTGCGCAGTTGGGGCGTCTATACCCCGCTGGATCCCAACTCCAAGGAGCTGCCGCAGCTGATCAAAATGACGCGGGACATCCCCTGCGAGCTGGATATCGAATTCGGCTACATCGTCAATATCAAAAAAGCCAAAAACCGCAAGCTGCAGTATTGCATCTACCACCCGAATATTCCCGATGAAGACGGCAACCCCCTGCCACCCTTCGACGGTGAGGTGTATATCAAACAGAACGACTGGGATTTCTTTATCGGCGATACCATCTGGAAGCCGGTAGAGAACAAGCAGGGCCCCTGGCGCATTACCCTGGCCATTGACGGCCAACTGATCGCCGACGAGACCCTGACCCTCATCCTGCCTTAACGTTGACCTGGGGCGCTTACAGAGCCTCACGCAAGCGGCGGATGGTCTGCACCCGATTGATGAACTCCTGCATGATCAGGTTGTAGAGTTCATCGCCGATAAATTCATCCTCCACCCCGGCATCGATACTCGGGTTGTCGTTCACCTCAATCACCACCACCCGCTTGCCGCTCTGCTTCAGATCCACGCCGTAGAGTCCCTTGCCGATCAGCCCCGCCGCCTTGATCGCGGTGTCGATGACTTTGCGCGGCACCTCATAGGTGGGCATGGTCTGATAGCCCCCGGAGGGATCTACGGTGTTGTTGTGATCGTAAATCTGCCAGTGACCGCCGGCCATGTAGTATTTACAGGCGTACAGCGGCTTGCCGTTCAGCACCCCGACGCGCCAGTCATAATCGGTGTACATGAACTCCTGAGCCAGCAGAAGGGCGGACTGTTTCAACAGCTCGGTAACGGCCCGGTCCAATCCTTCCCGGTCTTCCACCTTGACCATGCCCCGGGAGAATGACCCGTCCGGGATTTTGACGATCATGGGGAAGCCCAGCTCGGCGGCGACTTTATCGAGCGCGGCTTTGGAGCGGGTGGAAATCAGTCGGGTGGTGGGGGTATCCACCTTGCGGGCGTTGAACAGATCGGCCAGGTACACCTTGTTGGTACAACGGATGATGGACTGCGGATCGTCAATCACCGCGAGCCCCTCGGCCTCGGCCCGGCAGGCGAACTGAAAGGTGTGGTGGTCAATATTGGTGGTTTCCCGAATAAACAGCATGTCGTATTCGGGTAGCTTGCGGATGTCCTTGCGGCCGATGAAGTCGACATTGATACCCTGCCGGTTACCCGCTTTCACAAATTTCTTCAGCGCTTTGTCGTCGCTGGGAGGCAGCTTCTCATCCGGGTTGACCAGAATGGCCATTTCGTAACGGCTGACCTTCTGGGCTTTGGGTTTGCGCCACAGTTGCGCACTGAAACGATCCAGGGCGTTGGCAAAGGCTTCCTGCTCCGGCTCGGTCAGGGTATGCACCGGCGCCACCTTGAGGCTGTTGATGCGCCAACCGCCGCGCCAGTTCAGTTCGACCTTGAGAATCGGGCAGGGCTGTTGCTCAAACAGTTCCCGGGCAAGCTTTTTCAGTTCCGGCACGCTGCTTTCTCCGAAGAACACCCAGAACTCGAAGGTACTCGTCTCGCGATTGGCCAGCTTGGTGAGAAACTTGTCGGCCTGGCTGTGGAGCTGCTCGGCAATCACTGAAAAACTGCTGTGATTGCGCAGATCGTTCAGGGTTTTCACCGACGGAATCACCGAGTGCCCCCGGGCTTCCGCCAGCAGCGAGCAGTAATAGCCTTTGCTCAGGTAGCTGAATTTGCGACACAGGTTGATGACCCGGGTGCGATTGGTTTTCGCCGGCGGCAGCTGCAGGTAATCATCAAAGGTGATTACCTGCTCACTGGGGAAGTAGGGTGCCCAGTCCTGGGCGGACTCAACAACAATGAGCAGTCGTGACATTCAATCAGATTTCCACAGGGGTGTCGGGATGGTTGCCCCACTCGGACCAGGAGCCGTGATAGCCCTTGATGTCAAAGCCGAGCGACTTGCCGACCAGATAAGTAAAGCCCGAGCGATGATGGCTCTGGCAGTGGGTGACAATGCGTTTGTCTTTGGTCAGCCCCTGTTTGGCCAGAAAGGCTTCGGCGTCGGGGCGGATACGCAGGCCGTTGCGATGGTCCATCAACTGAGTCCACTCCACATTCACGGCGCCGGGGATATGCCCCCCCTTTTGGGCGAGCACTTTTTCGCCCCGGTATTCAGACGGTCCCCGGGCATCCCAGACGACAAAATTTGGATCTTCCAGCGCCTCGAGGATATCCGGAATTTCCACCACAACGCTCGGGTCGAGACTGACGTGGGCTTCGGTAAAGGGCGGTTGCGGAATCTCCCGGCTCAGGGGCAGCTCATCGCTCTTCCAGGCCTGCAGCCCTCCATTGAGATAGGAGTAATGCTTGTGCCCGATGGCGTCCAGGGTCCAGATAAAGCGTCCGGCCCAACCGCCGCCTTCATCGTCGTAGACGACAAAGTGCGTATCGGGGGTCAGACCCAGGTAGGAAAACAGCCGATTGAGCTGCTCCACGCTGGCGATGCGCCCCGGGGCGGGCGGGATATTGCTCAACAGCATTTGCGGTGGAATGTGCAGGGCCCCTTCGACGTGACCGTGCTGATAGCTCGGTTCGCTGCACAGATCCACAATGCGCAGGTTTTCCGGCGGTTGTTTCAGCAGCTGAGCGAGGTCAGCGGGTTCGATGATCAGTGGCAGGTCGGCCATAGTGAAATTCCTTTGGTTACTGCATCGGGTTACTGCATGGTCTTCAGTTAGCATAACGCCGAATACGCGGGACTCAATAGTAAAATGCGGACTTTGTCGCATTCAGCCGCGTGGTGAGTTCAAACTGTCGAGAATCTGTTCACAACTACTCATTCGTTGAGGGCTGATCTCGCCGGATTCAAGGGCTTTCTCCAGGGCGCAGCCCGGCTCGCCCTGATGGGCGCAATCGCGGAATTTACAGTGCCCCAGGTGAGGACGAAACTCGATGAAGTTTTCCAGTACCTGATCGCGACTCATATGCCAGAGCCCGAACTCCCGCACCCCCGGGGAATCAATCAACTGGCCGCCCCCGGGAAAATGGAACAGCTCGGCATTGGTGGTGGTGTGACTGCCGGTCTGACGCTCGGAGAGTTCGCCCACACGCAGGTCGGCGTCCGGCAACAGGTAGTTGGTCAGTGAAGACTTGCCAACCCCGGACTGGCCGACAAATACGCTGGTGAAGTCCTTGAGGTAGTCGGCCAGCGCGTCCATACCCTCGCCGGTCTCGGCGGAGACTCGCACGACCCAATACCCCAGGCTGCGATAGAGGGATTCCATCCGTTTGATCTTGTCGACAATACGGGCATCAATCGCATCGCACTTGTTGATCACCAGCGCCGGGGTGATATCGCTGGCTTCGGCGGCCACCAGGTAGCGATCCACAAGACTGAAGTGGGGCTCGGGGTAGGGTGCAATCACGATCAGCGCCCGGTCTATATTGGCGGCGACGGTTTTCAGGTCACCGTAGGGATCCGGGCGGCACAGCTCGGAGCGTCGCGGCATGACCGCTTCCACCACACCGTAGGGTGAACCGTCGCGCCAGACGACCTGGTCGCCCGTCACCAGAGAGCCCAGGTTGCTGCGAAAGTGGCAGCGTTTGCGCTCGCCGTTGGCCTCAACCAGCACCAGAGTACCGAAGTGAGTCACCACCAACCCTTCCTGTTCCGCCCCCAGGGCGTTTTCATCCAGATCCTCCACGGGGCCCGACTGCTTGCGTTGGGCACGGGCCTGGCGTTCTTCCTGGATCTTCTGGATGCGCCAGTTCTGGCGACGGGTCAGTTTGCGTTTACTCATGCAGGGCGTGTGTTCTCCGCGCGGTAATGAGGCGGCCGGTTGTTCCCGGCGGGCCTGCGGGTTAATCTTGGTGGCGATTACGGGCATTGTGCCCTATCTGTCTGGATAAAGTCTCGCGTCAAACACGCTCTAGGAACCGATTGTATGTCAAATGCTGCCACACCCAATGAAAACAACCTGATCTGGATCGATCTGGAGATGACCGGGCTGGACCCGGATTCGGATGTGATCATCGAAATTGCGACCATTGTGACCGATGCCCATCTGAATGTACTGGCCGAGGGGCCGGTGTACGCCATTCACCAGCCGGATTCGGCACTGGCGGCCATGGACGACTGGAACACTAGGCAGCACGGCCAGTCCGGCCTGACCCAGCGGGTGAAAGACAGCAACATTTCTCTGGAAGAGGCCCAGGCCCAGACCATCGCCTTTCTGGAGCAATGGGTACCGGCGGGCAAGTCGCCCATGTGCGGTAATTCCATCTGCCAGGACCGGCGCTTTCTGGTGCGCGGTATGCCCAGGCTGGAGCGTTATTTTCACTACCGGAATCTGGATGTGTCGACGGTGAAGGAGCTGGCCCGGCGCTGGCGGCCGGAGGTGGCCGAGGGGGTCAAGAAGAGTGGGGCACATCTGGCCCTGGACGATATCAAGGACTCGATTGAGGAGTTAAAGCATTACCGGGAGACGTTTTTTCGGATGGAGTGAGGGTTGAGTTGAGTGGTGGAATGAAGTGCGGTAACGGCGGGTGCGCGCTTCGCGCTTACCCGCCCTACGCATAGCTTAGAGGGTCGTGTAGGGCGGATAAGGCCAAAGGCCGCATCCGCCGTAACCCAAACGGGACTTAAACGTTATAGGTGGAAGAAGCCGTATCCCCACCACGCCCGGTCCAGTTGGTGTGGAAGTGCTCACCCCGGGGCTTGTCGACCCGCTCGTAGGTGTGGGCACCGAAGTAGTCCCGCTGGGCCTGAAGCAGGTTCGCTGGCAGACGCTCACAGCGGTAGCCGTCGAAGTAGTTCAGGGCGGCGGTAATGGCCGGGGCCGGAATACCGCTGGTGATCGCGGTAGCGGCCACGCGGCGCCAGCCGTCCTGAGCGGCATCAATTTTACCGTTGAAGTAGTCATCCATCAGCAGGTTCTTCAGATCGCCATTCTTGTCGAAGGCGTGCTTGATGTTGTCCAGGAATCCGGAGCGGATGATGCAGCCACCGCGCCACATCAGGGCGATGCCACCGTAGTTCAGATGCCAGCCGAATTCCTTCGCCGCTTCGCGCATCAGGGCGTAACCTTGGGCGTAGGAAATCATCTTGGCCGCCAGCAGTGCCTGACGCAGGTCGTCCACAAAGGCTTTCTTGTCGCCCTCGAACTTCACTTTCGGGCCATTCAGCACTTTGGACGCTTCCACGCGCTCGTCTTTCTGGGCGGACAGGCAACGGGCAAAGACCGCTTCACCGATCAGGGTCAGGGGAATACCCATGTCCAGGGCGATGATGCCGGTCCACTTGCCGGTGCCTTTCTGGCCGGCTTTGTCCAGAATCTTTTCAACCAGCGGCTCGCCGTCTTCTTTATAGGCGAGGATGTCGCGGGTAATTTCTACCAGGTAGCTGTTCAGCTCACCCTCGTTCCACTCGGCGAACACCTCGTGCATTTCATCGTGGGTCATGCCCACCAGGTCTTTCATCAACTGATAGGCTTCGCAGATCAGCTGCATGTCACCGTATTCGATGCCGTTGTGGACCATTTTCACAAAGTGGCCGGCGCCGGCTTCGCCGACCCAGTCGCAGCAGGGGCTGCCATCGTCCACTTTGGCGGCGATGTCCTGGAAGATGGGCTTGACGTGCTCCCAGGCCGCCGGAGAACCACCGGGCATGATGGACGGGCCGGTCAGGGCACCCTCTTCGCCACCGGAAACGCCGGTACCGATAAACAGCAGGCCTTTGCTTTCCAGGTATTCGGTGCGACGGTTGGTGTCCGGGTAGTGGGTGTTACCGCCGTCGATGATGATGTCGCCCTTGTCCAGGTGCGGGATCAACTGCTCGATAAAGTCGTCTACCGCCTGTCCGGCCTTGACCATCAACATGATTTTGCGCGGCTTGGCCAGGGACTGCACCAGCTCTTCAACCGAGGAGGCGCCGCGAATGGTTTTGCCTTTGGCGCGGCCATTGACGAACTTTTCCACCTTGTCGGTGGAGCGGTTGTACGCGGTCACGGTATAGCCTTTGCTGGCCATGTTCAGAATCAGGTTCTCGCCCATCACGGCGAGGCCAACCAGGCCGATATCGGATTTCTCTTTCATAGAGTCTGCTACCTGTCTCTCGGGTTGATGTGGGTGATGGTCATTATTGGCGCCCGGACGTCGGTACGCGCTTTATCGTCGATGTTTTCAAAAAAGGGTGCGTATTATTCACGTTTATCACTCAAATTAACAGGGTGATCGGGTCAATAGCGCTAATAGTTATAATCTAAATCCCTGTTATAACGCTGTTTTTACCTATGATTCGCGCTTTCGGCGAATTTTCCGCTTGCGGCGGCGGTTGGGTCGAGCCTGCTGCTGAAGGGCCCAGTCAATATGCTCCTGGACCATCGGGCTGGCCAGGGGCCGCCTGGCCTCTAGCGCCGCGATGATGTCCGGATCGGAGGGCGCATTGCCCAGGCCTACCGCCAGGTTGCGCAGCCAGCCCTCGTAGCCGGTTCGGCGGATGGCCGAGCCCTCGGTGCGGGTCAGAAACTCCTCTTCGGTCCACTGAAACAGTGTCAACAGGTCCTGCCGGTCCAGATCGTGCCGGGGGGAGAAATCCCGTTCCCGGGTGTGTTGGGCATAGCGGTTCCAGGGGCACACCGCCTGGCAGTCATCACAGCCGAACACCCGGTTGCCCATGGGCTCGCGAAATTCCTCGGGAATCGGTCCCTTCTGTTCAATGGTGAGGTACGAAATGCAGCGGCGGGCGTCCAGGGTGTAGGGCTCGGGGAAGGCGTCGGTGGGGCACACCTGCAGGCAGGCGCTGCAGGTGCCGCACTGGTTGGGTTGCTCGGATCGATCCACCGGTAGTGGCAGGTAGGTGAATAGTTCTCCGAGGAAAAACCAGCTGCCCGCCTCGCTGTTCAGGATCAGGGTGTGCTTTCCCGTCCAACCCAGTCCGGCCTTGTCCGCCAGCGGTTTCTCCATCACCGGGGCGCTGTCCACAAAGGGCCGCTGTTGACCTTCCATCATTTCCGGGGGGAGGGCGGCCTCGATTTTCTTGGCCAGGGTCGCCAGGCGTTTGCGAATCAGTTTGTGGTAATCCCGACCCAGCGCGTAGCGGGAAATGTAGGCTTTGGTGGGGTCTTTCAGGATCTTGATCTGATCGGTATCGGCCGGGAGGTAATCCATCCGCACCGAAATGACCCGGATGGTGCCGGGGTGCAGCTCCGGTGGCCGGGAGCGTTTGTCGCCGTGGGCGGTAAACCAGTTCATGGTGCCGTGGTAGCCGCGCTCGAGCCACTGCTTCAGTCGCGCCTCACTCTCCTGCAGGTGGGTATCGGTAATGCCCACCTGCTGAAAGCCCAGCTCCCGCCCCCACAGTTTGATGTCGTCGGCGAGTTGTTGAAAGTCCACGGAGTGCGGCATAGATCGTTACGGGATTCCGGTGAGTTCGCGTATAATTCTGCCAGATATCGCGACCAAATTGAGGATTCTATGAAATTGACGTCGGTCGACGCGCCAGAATTTCCCCGCACTCTGTACACCTCTGAACAAACCCGGCAGCTGGATAAGCGGGCCATTGCCAGTGGTATTCCGGGTGCTCAGTTGATGAAACGGGCCGGGCGAGCCGCCTTTGGGCAACTGCTGCAACGCTTTCCTGGTCCCGCCGCCATCACGGTTTACTGCGGCGGCGGAAACAATGCCGGGGACGGCTATGTCATCGCCGGCCTGGCCGCCCAGCGTCGCATTCCGGTTCGGGTGATCGCCGTGGGTGATCCGCAAAAACTCACCGGAGAAGCGGCCGAGGCACGGGATTATGCGTTGCAGGAAGGCGTAGACGTCAATGCCCTACCAGAACGCGGGCCCGAGGAGGGCGTTATTGTCGATGCGCTGCTGGGCACGGGTATCAGCGGTGAGGTGCGACCGACCTATGCCGAGGCGATTGCGCAGATCAATCAATCCGCTTTGCCGGTACTGGCGGTGGATGTTCCCTCGGGGCTCAACGCGGATACCGGAACGGAAATGGGAACGGCGGTGCGCGCGGCCCTGACGGTGACCTTCATCGGCGCCAAACGAGGCCTGCTGACGGGGCGTGGGCTCGCTCTGTGCGGGGAGTTGGTGTTTGCCGGCCTGGGGGTACCCGAGGCCGTATACGCGGAGGTGCCCGGTGAGTGCCACCGGTTTGAGCTGGCCGAGGCGCTGGCTGCCCTGCCGGCCCGCGCTGTGGATGCCCACAAGGGCGATTTCGGCCACGTCATGATTATTGGCGGTGACACCGGCTATGGCGGCGCGGCCATTATGGCCGCCGAGGCGGCGGCTCGAACCGGTGCCGGTCTGGTCAGTCTGGCGACTCGTCCCGAACATGTGGCACCCGCGCTGACCCGTTGTCCGGAAATCATGGTCTGCGGGGTGACTTCGGGGCAGGAACTGGAACCCTGGTTGGCGCGACCCACCGTGCTGGTGGTCGGCCC
Source organism: Marinimicrobium koreense (assembly GCF_003762925.1). NCBI lineage: Bacteria > Pseudomonadati > Pseudomonadota > Gammaproteobacteria > Cellvibrionales > Cellvibrionaceae > Marinimicrobium > Marinimicrobium koreense. The sequence continues at coordinate 2,025,756 of NZ_RJUK01000001.1, read as the reverse complement.
AGGCCTGGGGCAGTCGCCCTGGTCAGAACAGATGTTGCAGCAGGCTCTCCAATCCGGTCTGCCGCTCGTCCTTGATGCCGATGCCCTCAATCTGCTGGCGGCGCAGCGGCCCGCCGTGGCCGAGGCTCGGGATAACTGGGTTTTGACGCCGCACCCCGGAGAGGCGGCGCGCTTGTTGCAGAGCGTCACCAGCGAGGTGCAACGCGATCGCTTTGCGGCCGTCGCCGCCTTACAAAAGCGTTTCGGCGGCGCCGTCATCCTCAAGGGGTCAGGATCGCTGGTGGCGACACCCGAGGGCCCGCTCGAAGTGATCAGTGCCGGTAACCCCGGCATGGCCTCCGGCGGTATGGGGGATGTACTGAGCGGCATCCTGGGCGGCCTTCTGGCGCAGGGGTTGAGTGTGGATCGGGCGGCAGCATTGGGTGCGGGACTGCACGCGGAAGCGGCGGATCTGGCGGTAGGTGACTGGGGCGAGCGCAGCCTGCTGGCCACGGATCTGATCCCTGCACTATGCCAATTGTTGCAGGCGGAGCCGGGCCATGTCTGAGCCGATCCATCGTTCGGTTTACCTGGCCGATGAGAGCGCCACGCTGGATCTGGGTGCCTCCCTGGCAGAGGCGCTGCGTGAGTGGCCGAACGGGCTGGTGGTGTTTCTCGAGGGCAATCTCGGCGCGGGCAAAACCACGCTGTGCCGCGGGCTCCTTCGCGGACTGGGGCATTCAGGTGCGGTTAAGAGTCCCACCTATACCCTGGTGGAGCCCTATGAGTTGGGCGGGCGGACGCTGAATCACTTTGACCTCTATCGCCTCGGGGATCCCGAAGAGCTGGAATATATGGGGATCCGGGATTATTTTAAGGCCGGGGACGTGTGCGTCATCGAGTGGCCAGAGCGGGGCGCCGGGGTTTTGCCGGAACCGGATCTGCGGGTTACAGTGACGGTCGATGGAAGCGGCCGGCGCGCGCGCTTGCAGGGTGGAACATCGCTCGGTGAGCAGTGGCTGAAGCACTGGGCCGACTTTTCGGGTCTCGAAATGCCCGGAGCGGGAACCTAGCGCCAGCGGGGTGATCAATGACCCCATTAATCGATAGTGTGAGGGACGGACCGTCCGTTATGGAATCTACAATCGTGTCGGGAAAAGCGCTTTGAAAACAGCCTGGAGACAACAAGCGACTCGGTGGGCCCTGGTGGTGCTCCTGATGGGTAGTGGGTCCTTTCCGCTCAGCGCTGCGGATGTGGATAGTGTCCGTCTGTGGCGCGCACCGGACCACACGCGGTTGGTGTTCGATCTCAGCGGCCCGGTGGACCACAAGCTGTTCTCCCTGAGTTCGCCCAGCCGGGTGGTCGTCGACGTTGCCGATACCCGGCTCAAGGCCAGCCTGGATGATCTCGCGCTGGACGATACCCCGATCCGGCGGGTACGCAGTGCGCATCGCAGCGATGGCACTCTGCGGGTGGTGTTCGACCTGAAAGAATCCGTGCGCCCCAAGAGTTTCCTGCTCAAGCGCCACGCCGGCACCAATGACCGGCTGGTAATCGATCTGCACGATCAGGGAAAAAGTCGGGCGGAAGCGCTCGCGGATAAAACCCCTGCCACAACCAGCGGCGATCGGAACGTGGTGATTGCCGTGGATGCCGGCCACGGGGGCGAGGATCCGGGGGCAATTGGCCCCGGCAAACTGTACGAGAAAAACGTGGTGTTTGATATCGCCAAGCGGCTGGTCCGGGAGCTCAATGGGATTCCCGGCTATGAGGCCAAACTGGTGCGCACCGGCGACTATTATGTGCCCTTGCGGGAGCGACGCAATATCGCCCGTAAGATGCAGGCGGACCTGTTTGTATCGATTCACGCCGATGCCTTTACCCACCCGTCGGCCAATGGCAGCTCGGTGTTCGCCCTGTCGCGCAGCGGCGCCACCAGTGAGACCGCCCGGTTTCTGGCCGAACGCGAAAACGAGGCCGACCTGATTGGCGGGGTGGGCAGTGTCAGCCTGGAAGACAAAGACGAAGTGCTGGCCGGTGTACTGGTGGACCTGTCCATGACCGCGACGCTCAACTCGAGTCTGACGGTAGGTAAGGAGGTGCTTGAGTCTATGGGCGGCATCTCCCGGTTGCACAAACCCCGGGTCGAGCAGGCCGGCTTCGCCGTGCTCAAATCGCCCGATGTGCCGTCCATTCTGGTGGAGACCGGTTTTATCTCCAATCCCGGTGAGGCGCGCAAACTGGCCACGGCCCAGTATCGCCAGCAGATGGCGGACCGTATCGGGCAGGGGGTACGCCGTTACTTCGAACGCCAGCCACCGGCCGGCACCTATCTGGCCAGCCGCCGTCAGGGCGGTGGAGATGCGCGGGAGTACACCATCAGTCGCGGAGACACCCTGAGCGCCATTGCCCGCCAGCACAACGTCAGTGTGGATGCCATCCGGCGGGAAAACGGCCTCAACGGTCACGTGATCCAAGTCGGACAGGTACTGAAAATTCCATCGAGCTGAGGCTCGCGGCTGGCCTACGCCAGCCTTTAACCCTATTGAGAATGCATGTCTAGAATTCAATTGCTCAACCCGCGCCTCGCCAACCAGATCGCCGCCGGCGAGGTGGTGGAGCGCCCGTCATCGGTGATCAAGGAGCTGCTGGAAAATAGTCTGGACGCGGGCGCGACCCGCGTTGAAGTGGACGTTGAGGACGGTGGCATCAAGTTGATGCGAGTGCGCGACAACGGCGGTGGTATCGACAAATCCGATCTGCCCCTGGCCCTGAGTCGCCACGCCACCAGCAAGATTCGCGAGCTGGATGACCTTGAGGCGGTGGCCACCCTGGGGTTCCGCGGTGAGGCCCTGGCCAGTATCAGTTCCGTGGCGCGCCTGACCCTGACCAGTAATACCAGCGACGAGAGCGCCGGTTGGCAGGTCACCGCCGAAGGGCGGGATATGCAGGCCGAGCTGGCGCCGGCTGCCCACCCCAAAGGCACCACGGTGGAAGTGCGGGATCTGTTTTTCAATACCCCGGCCCGGCGCAAATTCCTGCGCACGGAAAAGACCGAATACAACCATCTGGACGATGTCATCAAGCGCCAGGCCCTGTCCCGGTTCGATGTCGCCTTCACCTTGCGCAACAATAACCGTGCGGTTTACAGCTGGCGTGAAGCCAGCACCCAGATTGAGCGCGAGCGCCGGGTGGCTCAGGTGTGCGGCCCGGCGTTTATGGAGCAGGCGCTGCACATTGATATCGAGCGCTCCGGACTGCGCCTGTGGGGGTGGGTGGCGCAGCCGAGCTTCAATCGCAGCCAGGCGGACCTGCAGCATTTTTACGTCAACGGTCGGGCCATTCGTGACAAGCTGGTCGGGCACGCAGTCCGTCAGGCTTACCAGGACGTGCTCTATCACGGACGCCACCCGGCGTTTGTGCTGTACCTGGAAGTGGACCCGTCCACCGTGGATGTCAACGTCCACCCGACCAAGCACGAAGTGCGCTTCCGGGACAACCGCCGGGTGCACGACTTCATTTTCAGCAGCCTGCATCATGCCCTGGCTCAGGTCCGCCCGGGGGATCGTCTGGAGTCGGAGACCGAGGCGCCCGAACCAGCCCTGAGCGGAGCCGCCGCAGGCGAATTTCGCCAGGCGCCCATGGGCCTGGCCGCCGCCAGTCACCCGGCCGGCGGGTATCAGCCCCCCGGTGCGCCCGCCCCGGGCGCGGTCGCGGAGCAGATGCGCCAGTACGGCAGCCTGCATCAGCCGTTTAATGGCGGTGCCGGCTACCAGGGCCAGTACGGTGGGGCAGCGGCTCCTTCGGCGACTACACCGATGCCGGAGTCTGAGGATGGCGAGGTGCCGCCGCTGGGTTATGCCATTGCCCAGCTCAAGGGCATTTATATTCTGGCGGAGAACGCCCAGGGGCTGATCATCGTCGATATGCACGCGGCCCATGAACGCATCACTTACGAGCGGATGAAGTCCGCGTTTGGCCAAGGTGGCCTGCAGACCCAACCGCTGTTGGTGCCGGAGAGCATTGCGGTGAGCCAGAAGGAGGCGGACTGTGCCGAGGAGCACGCCGATACCTTCACTCAGTTGGGCTTTGAGTTACAGCGCGCCGGCCCGGAAACGCTTCTGGTCCGCCAAGTGCCGGCACTGCTCAACCGCGCCCCGGTGGCGCAGTTGGTGCGGGATGTGCTCTCGGATCTGATCGAGTACGGCAGCAGTGAGCGGATTCAGCAGCGGATCAACGAGCTGCTTTCGACCATGGCCTGTCACGGCTCAGTGCGCGCCAACCGCCGCCTGACCATCCCGGAGATGAATGCCCTGTTGCGGGATATGGAGGCCACCGAGCGCAGCGGCCAGTGCAACCACGGCCGCCCCACCTGGGCCCTGCAGTCCCTGGACGAACTCGACAAGCTCTTTATGCGTGGGCAGTAGAGCGCTTGGGTGGATTTAGTATTGTCCGGTCAGGTGGGGTATGGCATTCCGGGACACGCCGTGAACCCATGAAGTGCATGGATGCACTAATGCCGCGATGGCATGGATGCCACAGAGCGGCCCCTGGGGGCTCGCATCGCGGGTCCCCCGCTCCACGGTCCCGGAATGCCATACCCCACCCCTGACCTCAGTGCCATGTCCAACTTAGGTGGCGTAGGGCGGATAAGGGCGCAGCCCGCATCCGCCGTTACCCAATCCCCGATTTTTATCCGTGGGTTGTAAGGGTATTTACGACGGATGCGCGCGTTGCGCTTATCCGCCCTACGCGAACCACGATGCTGCTTCTGAGGGCCCGCCATCGGGCAAACCATTCCCAAACCCTCACTTCATGGATGAAGTGAGGGAGCTCCATGGATAGATTTGTTGCGTTTTGGAAATACGCAGCCACCAAAGCACGCGGCGACCTAGGAGGTCCGGATTGGGGTAGACCCTTCCCGGACCGTGGAGCGGGGGACCCGCGATGCGAGCCCCAGGGATGGGTTTACGGCGTGTCCGGGAAGGGTCTACCCCAATCCGGACCGGACTCTCTACGAAGTACTAAAACACGGCGCTATAAACCATGACCAACCGCCAAAAAGTCATCTTCCTGATGGGCCCCACCGCCTCCGGCAAAACCGCCCTGGCCATGGCCCTGCGCGAGCACCTGCCGGTGGAGCTGATCAGTGTCGACTCCACCCTGGTCTACCGGGGCATGGATATTGGCACCGCCAAACCCACCGCCGAGGAGCTCGCTCGGGCGCCGCACCGCTTGATTGATATCCGCGACCCGGCCGATCCCTACTCGGTGGCGGATTTTCGGGCCGACGCCGAGCGGGAAATCGCCGATATTCACGCCGCTGGCCGTATCCCGCTGCTGGTGGGCGGCACCATGCTCTATTTTAAAGCCCTGCTGGACGGCCTGGCGCCCATGCCCGAGGCGGATCCGGCGGTACGCGAAGCCATTGAGCGTGAGGCCGCCGAGCACGGCTGGCCCCATATTCACGCGCAATTGGCCGAGGTGGACCCCGAAATGGCGGCCGAGATTCACCCCAACCACTCCCAGCGCCTCAGTCGTGCCCTGGAAGTCTACCGGGTCAGCGGCAAAACCATGACCGAGCTGCGCCGCGAGCAGCAGGCCCAGGCGGGCCCGGCGTTTACCGAGCGCTTTGATGTCACCCAGTTGGCCATATCTCCCCGTGATCGCAAGGTGCTGCATCAGCGTATACAGACCCGGTTTGAGCAGATGTTGGAACAGGGACTGATCGATGAGGTCAAAACTCTGCGTGCCCGCGGCGATCTCCAGCCCAGCCTGCCGGCGATACGGGCGGTAGGCTACCGTCAAGTCTGGGAGTACCTGGACGCTGAGGAAGGGCCGGGGCCGACCATGAGCCGAAGCGAGCTCTGTGAGCGGGGGGTGGTGGCGACGCGCCAGCTGGCCAAGCGCCAGGTGACGTGGCTGCGGGGTTGGCCTTCACTCTCGTGGATTTACACGCAGGACGAGTCCGGTTCAGATCTCAACTTGCAAGAAATTGTTAAGAACACCTTGAATTCTATGGGTACTACGACCATATAATAGCGGTGTGAGAATCCTAGTCAGTTTTTCATGTTTTTCTGGCCGCCCCCTTTCCAGCTCCAGTGGGGAGGACTTAGGCGGATAAATTTCTATCTCGATAAGGAGAATAACCATGTCAAAAGGGCATAGTTTACAAGACCCTTACCTGAACGTACTGCGCAAAGAGCGTGTACCGGTATCCATTTACCTGGTAAACGGCATCAAGTTGCAGGGTCAGGTTGAATCGTTCGACCAGTTTGTTGTGCTGCTGAAGAACACTGTCAGCCAGATGGTCTACAAGCATGCCATTTCCACGGTTGTGCCCTCTCGCGCTGTGCGTGTTCCTCTGCTGAATCCGGCGGAAGGCGAAGGCGAGGAAGCACCGGCCGAGTAATCTGCCGCTGAGGTAACTACTTGTTTTTTGATCGTCCCGACTCCGGTGAACTGGCGGTGCTGGTTCACCTGGATCTCTCCCACGGCCAGGCGCCGGAAGACCCCCGAGAATTTGAAGAGCTGGTATTGTCTGCCGGTGGCGACCCGATCGCTCTGGTGGGTGGTCAGCGCGCGGCTCCCCATGCCAAATACTTTGTCGGCACCGGCAAGCTCGAAGAGCTGCAGGCGGTGGTGAAGGAAAATGGTGCGGAGCTGGTCATCTTCAACCACACACTCTCTCCCAGTCAGGAGCGTAACCTGGAGCAGGCACTCGAGTGCCGGGTTCTGGATCGTACCGGCCTGATTCTGGATATTTTTGCCCAGCGCGCCCGCACCTTTGAGGGCAAATTGCAGGTGGAGTTGGCGCAGCTGCGTCATATGGCCACGCGCCTGGTGCGCGGCTGGACCCACTTGGAGCGCCAGAAGGGCGGTATCGGCCTGCGGGGCCCGGGTGAAACCCAGCTCGAAACCGACCGTCGACTGCTGCGCGGGCGGATTACCGCCATCGAGAAGCGGCTGGCCAAGGTGCGCACCCAGCGTAATCAGGGGCGCCGTTCCCGCCAGCGAGCGGACATTCCAACGGTGTCCCTGGTGGGCTACACCAACGCCGGCAAATCCACGCTGTTCAACCAGATTACCGATGCCAAGGTGTTCGCGGAGAACCAACTGTTCGCCACCCTGGATCCGACCATGCGTCGGCTCGAAGTGCCCGATGTCGGCGCGCTGATTCTGGCCGATACGGTGGGCTTCATCAGCCATTTGCCGCACAAGCTGGTGCAGGCCTTCCGGGCGACCCTAGAGGAGGCCAGTAATTCCAGCCTGCTGCTCCACGTGATCGATGCGGCGGCGGAGGAGCGGCTGCACAATATCGAGCAGGTCGAGGAGGTGCTGGCAGAAATCGGCGCGGCTGAACTGCCGGAATTGCGTGTCTACAACAAGATTGATCTGCTCGGTATGGAGCCCCGTATCGATCGTGATGACCACGGCAAGCCGATCGCCGTGTGGCTGTCTGCACAGACCGGGCAGGGGGTCGAGTTGCTGATGGAAGCCATCTCCGATGCCCTGGGGCGGGAGATGGTTGCCGGGCGGCTGCAGCTCAAGCCCGAGCAGGGGCGCCTGCGGGCCAAGCTCTATCAACAGCAGGCGGTGGCCGACGAACAGCACGGCGAGGACGGCTCGGTGTTACTGGAGATACGGCTGCCCAAAAGTGATCTGATGCGTTTGCTGAGCGCTGAAAACCTGCGCTATGACGAATTGCACTGGGCCGACGGAGACGATTCCGGCCGAATTGCCTGTTAGAGCGGCGCCCGACTTTGCTAGAATCTCGCTCTTGCCGGAGCGATCTGCTTGACGGTACCCGAATATCCATTCCGCAGTGCCTGTCGCTGGGGAAAGACGTTAATCGACGGAGAGTCAATATGGCCTGGAATGAACCGGGAGGCGGGGGTAAGGACCCCTGGGGAGGCGGCAATAACAGCGGCCCGCCGGATTTGGATGAAGCCTGGAAGAAATTTCGCGATCGGCTGAATGGCCTGTTCGGCGGATCGGGCGGTGGCTCCGGTAGTGGCGGCAATGCCGGCAGTGCCGCACCTCTGGTGGGTATTGTGCTGCTGGTTGCGGCCGCCATTTACTTCGTGCTCGGTTTCTATGTGGTCGATGCCAAAGAGCGCGCGGTGGTGCTGCAGTTCGGTGCATTCCAGGAAATCAAGGATGCCGGGCTGCGCTGGAATGCGCCGCTGATCACGACTGTCTTTGTGGAGAACGTAACTGAGGAGCGGCAGTACCCTTCCCGTGGGCTGATGTTGACGCAGGACGAAAGCATCGTCGAGCTGCCGATTACCGTGCAGTACAACGTCAATGACGTGAAGGCGTTTGTGCTGAACGTCCGCGACCCGGAAAACAGCCTACGCCAAGCCGCTGACAGTGCGCTGCGTCATGTGGTGGGTTCAAGTGAGATCAATCAGGTGCTCTCCGGGGGGCGTCAGCTGATTGCGGATGAAGTGCAGCAACGCCTGCAGAATTATCTGGACAGCTACGGCGCGGGTATCGCCGTGCGTGAAGTGAACATCCAGGAGGCTCGCCCACCGGAAGAGGTGCGCGACGCTTTTGATGATGTGATCAAGGCCAAAGAGGACGAAGAGCGCCTCAAGAACGAAGCCCAGGCGTACGCCAACTCGGTGATCCCTCAGGCCCGCGGTCAGGCCCAGCGCATGATCGAGGAGGCGGAGGCCTACCGGGCTCGCGTCGTGGCCGAGGCGGAAGGTGAGTCCCGCCGCTTTGAGCTGCTGATGGCCGAATTCGACAAGGCCCCCGAGGTGACCCGGCGTCGCCTTTATATCGACGCGGTTGAGGAAGTGTTTTCCAAGGCCAGCAAAGTCATGGTCGATGTGGAAGATGGCAACAACATGATGTATCTGCCGCTGGACCGTCTGCAGAACCGTCAGAGCGATGGGGCGTCGGGCAACGCCGGCCAGACCGGTATGTCGGCCGACGCGCTGCGGGATGTCACTGAGCAGGTGACCCGCGAGCTCAATCGTCGCCCATCCAGCGCCACGCGAACCAACACTCGGGGGGATATTCGCTGATGTCCAATAAAGGTATCTTTACCCTGGTCCTACTGGGTGTCCTGGTTCTGGTTGGCGCCAATACGGTATTCATTGTGAATGAATACGAGCGCGCCGTTGTGCTTCGTTTTGGTGCTCTGGTGAACGCGGATGTACAGCCCGGCGTACACATCAAGCTTCCCTTCGCTGACCGTGTCCGTAAATTCGATGGTCGGATATTGACCGCTGACGCCCGTCCCGAGAGTTTTTACACGGTGGAGAACAAGCGCTTGATCGTCGACTCCTATGCCAAGTGGCGGGTCAAGAACGTCGAGGCCTACTACAAGGCCACCGGTGGTCAGGAAGATGTGGCTGATGCCCGTCTCGCCTCCCGTGTGGCGGACGGTCTGCGTAACGAGGTCGGTCGGCGCACCCTGCATGAAGTGGTCTCGGGTGAGCGGGACAAGCTGATGGAAGATCTGACCGCTCAGATGAACGAAACCGCCATGGAGCTGCTGGGGGTTGAAGTGATTGATATCCGCGTAAAGCGGATCGATCTGCCTGACGATGTCAGTGAGTCGGTTTTTGACCGGATGGCCGCTGACCGCGAGAAGGAGGCCCGCGAGTACCGTGCCACCGGTCGCGAGCAGGCGGAAGTGATTCGGGCGGATGCCGATCGCCAGCGCGCGGTGCTCGAGGCCAACGCCTATCGCGATGCTGAACTTCTGCGTGGTGATGGCGATGCCAGGGCGGCGGCCATTTACGCCGCGGCGTTCAACCAGAACCCGGATTTCTATGCCTTTGTGCGCAGCCTGAATGCCTACAGGAATGCCTTCAACGGCAGTGATGACCTTCTGGTGGTGGACCCGTCGAGCGAGTTTTTCCAGTACCTGAAGAACGCCGAAGGCCAAAAATAGCCGGGCAATGGGCACCATTTGCCCGCAAAAAGTGCTAAAATCCTGCCGCCGGGCGCGTGAAGCGCCCGGTTTTTTGTGTCCGGTTTGGGAGTGGCCGCCATGTGGGAAGACCTCGCGCGCGCCTTCTGCCTGATGCTGGTGATCGAGGGCATACTTCCGTTTCTGTACCCCCAGCGCTGGCGCCAGGCCGTGGCAACGCTGGCCAGGGTAGATGATCGCCGACTGCGCACCATGGGTCTGGTAAGTATGCTTATCGGGGCCGGCCTGCTGCTGTGGCTTCGTTAGACGTTGTCTCCCGGCCGGGACCATTGCGTACGCTGAATCCAACAACTGTTCGAGTCTGTTATGACCTATGCTGACCGCTGGCTGTTGCCCGACGGTGTTGAGGAAATTCTGCCTGCCGAGGCCGAGGCCATTGAGCAACTGCGCCGTCGCCTGGTAGACCTCTACCGCACCTGGGGTTACGACCTGGTGATTCCGCCGTTGCTGGAGTACACCGACTCCTTGCTGACCGGCCTGGGCCGCGATGTAGATCTGCTCACCTTCAAAGTGACCGATCAGCTCTCGGGCCGCACCTTGGGTATCCGCGCTGACATTACGCCGCAGACCGCCCGTATGGATGCCCACAGCTTTACGCTGCCCGGCGCCAATCGCCTCTGCTACGCCGGCCATGTGGTTCACGCCAAGCCCAAGAACCCCCTTGCCACCCGTACCCCCATCCAGGCCGGGGTCGAATTCTTTGGTGAGCCGGGCACTCGGGCCGATATCGAAGTGGTGTCGCTACTGCTCGAATCCCTTGCCCTGGCGGGGCTTCCGCGCCAGCACATAGACTTGGGGCATGTCGGTATTTATCGAGCTCTTGCCGATGCCGCCGATCTGAGCCAGACACAGGAAGATATCTTTTTCGACCTGCTTCAGCGCAAGGCCGTCACCGAAATTCGCGCCTGGGTAGCGGACAACCTGAATGGTTCGCCCCTGGCCGATGTGTTCCTCGCGCTGCCCGGGCTGGCCGGCGATCGGTCCGTGCTGGATCGGGCGCGGGACTGTTTTGCCCAGTGCCCGCCTGCCGTACTGGCGGCTGTGGATCAACTGGAGCAGGTCGCCGACGTGGTGGCTGAGCGCTACCCGGCGGCGGAACTTTACTTCGACCTCGGCGAGGTCCGCGGTTACCACTACCTGACCGGCCTGGTGTTCGCGGCCTTTGCGCCCGGTTATGGCAACCCGATCGCCAGTGGCGGCCGGTACGATCATATTGGTGAAGTCTTCGGCCGGGCTCGGCCCGCGACCGGGTTCGCGGTGGATATTTCCGCGATCAGTAAATTGGGGTTGATCGAGCGCCAGGCCCCCAGGGGAATCTGGGCCGCCGATCAGGCCATGCCCGAGCAGTGGCAGGCCGTACAGGCGTTGCGGGCAAAAGGGGAGCGGGTGGTCTTCGGCGCAGAGCCAACACCGCCCGAGGAAGCGGGCTGTGACCGCCAACTGGTCCTGAAGGACGGACACTACCAGGTTATTCCTCTGGCCTGATCGGCCGGGGAGCACATTTAATGTTACAAAATGAGTTGCACAAACATGGGTAAGAACGTCGTGATTTTGGGCACCCAGTGGGGTGACGAAGGCAAGGGTAAGATCGTCGACCTGCTGACCGATCAGGTATCGCTGGTGGCCCGCTTCCAGGGCGGCCACAATGCCGGCCATACACTGGTGATCGACGGTGAGAAGACCGTTCTTCACCTGATCCCCTCCGGCATTTTGCGTGAAGATGTCACTTGCCTGATCGGCAACGGCGTGGTGCTGTCTCCCGAGGCCCTGTTCAAGGAAATTGCCGAGCTGGAAGCTAAGAGCGTTCCCGTGCGCAAGCGCCTGCGCCTGTCGCCGGCCTGCCCGCTGATTCTGCCCTACCACATTGCCCTGGACCAGGCGCGCGAGGCGGCCCGTGGCAACGCAAAGATTGGCACCACCGGCCGGGGTATTGGTCCGGCCTACGAAGACAAAGTGGCCCGCCGGGGCCTGCGCCTGGGCGATCTGTTGCATATGGACCGTTTTGCGACCAAGTTAAAAGAAGTGCTGGATTACCACAACTTCATGCTGACCAGTTATTACGGCGTGGATGCAGTGGATTACCAACAGGTGCTGGACACCTGCACCGCCTGGGCCGAAGAGCTGCGCCCGATGATCACCGACGTGACCGAGGCGCTGCACAGCGCCCGCGAGCGCGGCGAAGGCATTCTGTTCGAGGGGGCCCAGGGCTCTCTGCTGGATATTGACCACGGTACCTATCCGTTTGTGACCTCCTCCAACACCACCGCTGGCGGCACCGCGACTGGCTCCGGTTTTGGCCCCATGTACCTTGATTATGTTCTGGGCATCACCAAGGCGTACACCACTCGTGTCGGCTCCGGCCCATTCCCCACCGAGCTTGACTGCGGTGTGGGTCAGCACCTGGGTGAGAAAGGACACGAGTTTGGCGCGACCACGGGCCGCAAGCGTCGCTGTGGCTGGTTTGATGCGGTGGCTCTGCATCACGTCAACCGGATCAACAGCGTCACCGGCCTGTGTCTGACCAAGCTGGATGTGCTGGACGGTCTGGACACGGTGAAAATCTGTGTTGAGTACCGCGATGCCCAGGGGAATCCGGTAGGGATTCCGTTCGATGCCGAGGGCTGGGAGGCGATTGAGCCGGTGTATGAGGAGCTGCCGGGTTGGCAGGAGTCGACCGTTGGTGCCAAGTCTCTGGATGAGCTGCCGGAAAACGCCCGCGCTTATATCCGCCGTCTGGAAGAGATTCTGAAGACGCCGGTAGACATCATCTCCACCGGCCCAGACCGCATCGAAACCATCGTCCTGCGCCACCCCTTCTCCGCCTAGCCCCTCCGTCGCCCGGTCGCGCTTCGTTCTCTCCAGAGCGTCCGGGCCCGCTACCGGGTGACCTGTTTTCAAAACACATGAACCCATCCATGGGGCTCCCTCGCTTCATCCCTGAAGCGAGGGTTTGAAAACAGGTCACCCGATACCGTGCCCTCCGAGGTGAATTCACGTTCTGGTGTAATTATCTATACCCACTGAACCGGCCTTCTACTCCAGAGGGCTCGATGTCAGGTGGGCTGTTTCGGAACCCTCGCTTCAGGGATGAAGCGAGGGAGCTACAGGGACGTATTCATCGCGTTTCCGAAACAGCCCACCTGATAGCGAGCCCGGGTTTTCTGGAGAGAGAGGAACCCCGCTAAAGGGCTCGGAGGCTCTGGAGGGGCCAGGCTCTCTGGAGGGGAAAAATGGTAAAAAGAACTACCTATTCACATCCTTCATGATCGCCCGCTTCTGACGATTCCAATCGCGCTCCTTCTCCGTCTCGCGCTTATCGTGCTCCTGCTTACCTTTACCCAGCGCCACCTCGCACTTCACCAAGTGCTTCTTCCAATACAGCGCCGTTGCCACCACCGTGTAGCCCTTCTGCTCCGCCGCCGCCTGCAGCTTCGCAATCTCCTTGCGCTTGAGCAGCAGTTTGCGAGTGCGGGTCGGATCGGTCACAAAATGAGTCGACGCCGTGGGCAGCGGTGATATGTGGGCGCCGAGCAACCACGCCTCGCCGTTTTTGAACAGCACATAGGTATCCGTCAGCTGCACCTTACCCTGGCGCAGGCTCTTCACCTCCCAACCCTGCAGCGACAGGCCCGCCTCCACGCGATCCTGCAGCGCGAAATCAAACTTGGCCTTCTTGTTCAGGGCAATGGTATTGCCGCTGGGTTTCTTACCCTTCTTCTTACTCATCGAAATGATCAACCTTGCTCGGGGCGTGAATGTGCGGCGGGCATTATAAAGGCTTGAAGGCCTCTCTGTCTGCCCGGATTCGGGGGCGAACCCTGCACATTCCCGACAATTGCCGTTACAATGCCGCCTTTGTGCCCGCAACAGCGGGTCGGCCGCGCGCGCCAGAGCGGCGCAAACCGACTTTAGCCCGGAGCTAGCCGTGGAACGCATCAAACAACACGCGATTTGGGGACATAAAGGCACCTTTGTCCTGGCCGCCACCGGTTCCGCGGTGGGGCTGGGCAACATCTGGAAGTTTCCCTACATCACCGGCGAAAACGGCGGTGGGGCGTTTGTGCTTATGTACCTGGTGTTTATTGCCATGATCGGCGTGCCGGTGATGATTGCCGAGGTGGTGCTCGGGCGCCATGGTCGCGCCAACCCGGTGGATTCGGTCAGAAAAATGGCGCAGCAGAGCCGGGTGTCGCCGCATTGGAATCTGATCGGGGCCCTGGGGGTATTGACCGCGTTTCTGATTCTGTCGTTCTACAGTGTGGTGGCCGGCTGGGCGCTGGATTATATGAGTACGGCGGTGCAGGGTGGCTTCAGTGGTTGGAATGGAGAGTCGGCCAGCGCCGCTTTTGACGCTCTGCTCGCGGATCCGACGCGCCTGATGCTCTGGCAGACGGTGTTTATCGGCTTGACGGTGCTGGTGGTCGCTTTCGGGGTGACCCGGGGCCTGGAAACGGCAGTTCGGGTCTTGATGCCGCTGCTGTTTGTGCTCCTGTTGTTGTTGTTGGGCTACGCCGTCGTGGCGGGAGATTTCGCTCAGGGACTGCATTTCATGTTTGACTTCAACGTGTCGGACCTGTCCTGGCAGGGCGCCTCTATTGCCCTCGGGCACGCATTCTTTACCTTGAGTCTGGCCATGGGTGCGATCATGGCTTACGGCTCCTATATGCCCGGCAAGGCCTCAATCGGGAAGATGGTTCTGACGGTGGCGGTACTGGATACGTTGGTGGCGCTGGTGGCGGGGCTGGCGATGTTTCCGATCGTGTTTGCCACCCCGGGCATTTCCCCCGGCGACGGTCCCGGCCTGATGTTTGTCAGTCTGCCGGTCGCCTTCGGCAGCATGCCCGGCGGGGTCGTCTTCGGGGCGGCCTTCTTTGTGCTGGTGACCCTGGCCGCCTGGAGCTCCACCATTTCACTGCTCGAGCCCTGTGTGGCCTATATCACTGAGCGTTTTGGGCTCAAGCGGTACACGGCGAACGGATTGATTGCCGGCAGTGCCTGGCTGCTGGGCATCGGCTCGGTTCTGTCGTTCAACCACTGGGCCGACTTCACCGGACTGTTCGGTATGAACGTGTTTGGTTTTCTGGATTTTGTCACCCAGCGGGTGATGTTGCCGCTGGGCGGTCTGGCCATGGCGCTGTTTGTCGGCTGGGTGGCCCGTCGGGAGCTGTTGCGCCATGAGCTGCGCCAGGAGAGCGAGCGCCAGTTTGAGCTCTGGTTGACGCTCCTCAAATACCTTTGTCCGCCGGCGTTATTGCTGATTCTGATCGGCGGCTTCTGGGCCTGATGGCCGCGAATCAACGGGAGATGTTTTCTTGACCCATCGAGTAGAACGCAGTGCGCTGGTGAACTATTCACCCGCGCAGATGTTTGAACTGGTAAACGATATCGAGGCCTATCCGGAGTACATGAGTGACTGCGTCGGTGCCGAGGTGTTGCGCCGGGGTGACGACTGGCTGGAGGCGCGCCTGGAGCTGCAGAAGGCGGGTATCAGCCAGAGCTTTGTCACGCATAACGTGCTGAAGACGCCGGAGAGCATGACCATGAGTCTGGTGGATGGCCCCTTTTCCCGCCTGGAGGGTA
This sequence comes from Marinimicrobium koreense, assembly GCF_003762925.1. Classification (NCBI taxonomy): domain Bacteria; kingdom Pseudomonadati; phylum Pseudomonadota; class Gammaproteobacteria; order Cellvibrionales; family Cellvibrionaceae; genus Marinimicrobium; species Marinimicrobium koreense. Next base: position 2,010,247 of record NZ_RJUK01000001.1, on the reverse strand, counting down.
AGTGGACCTTTGAGCCGGTGGGCGAGGGCTGCCGAGTGCGCCTGGAGCTGGAGTTTGATATGCAGAACCGCCTGCTGAGCCTGGCGGTGGGTAAGTTTTTCGAGTCGGCGGCAAGTCAGCAGGTGGATGCACTGTGCAGCCGTGCCCGACAGATCTATGGTGTTTAAGGGGCTGCAAACATGGCGGATGGTGATTTGATTACCGTAGAAGTGGCCTATGCCCGGCCGGACCAACAGAAGATCATAGAGCTGTTGGTGGAGCCGGGTACCACGGCGTATCAGGCGGCTGAGCGCTCGGGTATTGTGAAAGTGTTTCCGGAGATTGATCTGGACAGCGCCAAGATGGGCATCTTTGGTCAGGCGCTCGGAACCAAGGGGCTTAAGCCGCCACGGGAGCACGAGTTGCAGCCCGGGGATCGGGTCGAGATCTATCGACCGCTGATTTCAGATCCGAAAGAGGTGCGTCGCAAAAGGGCGCAGAAGAAACAGGCGGAATCCTGATCGCACGGAGCCTCGTTGGTGAGGCCCCGGTGGTATTGATGGGCGGGGGTGGCCGAGGATCACATGGTGTTGGTGGGTAGTGGCGTCGCCTCGGTGTCATCATTGACGTCTTCACCCGGTGTCGGCAGGGGGTCGCCCTCGATATTGGTCGGTACCAGCGGTGTCTCGTCCTCGTCGCTGCTTTCTTCGGGGCGGACCGCGCTGCCTTCATAGCGGGTCATCTGATCATTTTCGAAGTAGACCGTCAGATGGCGCTCGCGCAGGTTCTCGTCGCCGCGACTCAGGCTGTAGTGATAATCCCAGCGATCCTGGTTGAAACCATCTTCAAGCAGCGGCGTGCCCAGCACAAAGCGCACCTGACGCTTGGTCATGCCGGTTTCGAGTTGGTCGATCATCTCCTGGGTGATGATGTGTCCTTGCTGCACATAGATTTTGTGCACGCCGGGAAATTGGAAATAGGAGCAACCTGTCAAGCTGGCGAACAAGACGGCGACCAGTGAGAGTTTGCTGGCTATTTTCATATAAGGGCTTCCACTTGGCAAAATGAACGGGGATAATACCCGATTGACGCGAATACTGAGAAGGGTTTGGGGGTTAAATGGCCGAAGAAAATCAGGAACTGCGCAAAGCGGGGCTGAAAGTCACCCTGCCCCGGGTGAAGATTCTGCAAATGCTGGAGTCGTCCGAAAACCATCATATGAGCGCCGAAGATGTCTACAAGGCACTGATGGAGGCGGGTGACGATGTGGGCCTGGCCACCGTGTATCGGGTACTGACGCAATTTGAGAGTGCCGGTCTGGTGGAGCGCCACAACTTTGATGGTGGCCACTCAGTGTTTGAAATTGCTCGCGGTGAGCATCACGATCACATGGTCTGTATGGACTCAGGCGAGGTCATTGAGTTCCATAACGAAGAAATCGAGCGCCTGCAGCGGCAGATCGCCGAGCAGCACGGCTATGAATTGGTCGATCACAACCTGGTGTTGTACGTAAAGCCCAAGAAGTAGTCCTCGGCCATAAAGTGGCCGTATTGCCGGTGGCGGCACCCATGTGGTGCCGCCTGTTCCGGTCCTCTCAGGCCGCTCCCTCGGTCACCATCTCCCTGGCGTGAGCCAACGACTGTTCGGTCACCTTCATGCCGCCCAGCATGCGGGCAATCTCTTCGATTTTCTGCTCTCCTTCCAGAGTCACCAGCGTGGACTCCGCCGACTGCTTTTTCGCAGTCTTGGTGACCTGGAGGTGCTGGTGGCTCTTGCTGGCTACCTGCGCCAGGTGGGTGACGCAGAGCACCTGACCGCCCTCGCCGAGTTGCCGTAGCAGGCGACCCACCACATCCCCGGTCGCCCCCCCGATACCGACATCCACTTCGTCGAACACCAGTGTCGGAATGGCCGAGGTGCGGGCGGTTACCACCTGAATGGCCAGGCTGACCCGAGACAGTTCGCCGCCGGAGGCGACTTTGTTCAGCGAGCGGGCCGGCTGACCCGGGTTGGTGCTGATGATGAACTCCACCTCTTCCAGACCCTGAGGGCCGGGCTTGTCCTCCAGCGGCGCCAGACTGACCTCCAGGCGGGCATTTGGCATGGCCAGATCACTCAGCTGCTGATTGACCGCTTTGGCCAGTTTGCTGCTGGCGCTCTGCCGGGCTTTGGACAGGGAACTGGCGGCCTTGCGATAGTCGGCTTCGGCGGCCTGCATCTGCTGCTCCAGCTCATCGAGCCGCTCGTCGCCGCCCTGAAGCTGAGCCAACTCATCGCCCAGGTCAGCGAACAGCTGGGGCAACTGTTCGGGCCCGATACGGTGCTTGCGGGCGACGTCATAAATCGCGCTCAAGCGCTCCTCGACCTCGCGTAGCCGCTCCGGGTCGAGATTGAAACCATCGATATGATGCTCCACCTCACGCTGGGCCTCGTCGACCTGAATCTGGGCGCTGGTGAGCAGCTGTTCCGCCTCCTGCAGGGCGGCGGACTTCTCGGGCATGTCCCGCAGCAGGTGCAAGGCCCGGTGCATCAGGACACTCAACCCCTGGTCATCATCGCCGCACAGGGCCGACAGTTCGTGGCTGGCACGCAATATATCCTCAGCGTGGGCGAGACTGCGCTGCTCCGCTTCCAGCTCGTCCAGCTCGCCCTCTTTCAGGTCCAGTTGCTCCAACTCCTGCACCTGATAGCTCAATAGCTGATAGCGGGCGCTGACCTCTTCGGCGTTATCGCGCAGGGCTTCAAAGTCGCGCTTGCAAGTCTGCCAGTGTCGGTACGCCTGGCGCACCTTTCCCGCCAGCTCGCTCTGGCCGGCGTATTCATCCAGCAGGTGCCGGTGGGTTTCTTTGCGCAGTAGGGACTGATGCTCGTGCTGACTGTGGATATCGATCAGCATCTCCCCGAGGGTTCTCAGTTGCTGCAGAGTGACTGGGTGGCCGTTGATAAAGGCCTTGGAGCGGCCCTCGGCGGTAATCACCCGTCGCAGCAGGCACTCACTGGGGGCGTCTTCCTGGAGAAGCTCCTGGGCTTCCAGCCACTGGCGGGCAGCCGGTATCCGCTGGGTATCGAAGGTGGCGTGGATATCCGCCTTGCGGGCCCCGGCCCGGACCCGCTGTCCGTCCGCCCGGTCGCCCAGCGTCTGTCCGAGCGCGTCCAGAACGATGGATTTACCGGCACCGGTTTCCCCGGTGATGGCGGTCATGCCGGGCCTGAGATCCAGATCCAGCTGGTCTACCAGGGTGAAATGGCGAATGCTGAGATGCGTAAGCATGGTGACCCTCACGGAGCGAGAGAAAATAATCTGTGTTTTTATACAGTAAAACACAGGGTTCGGCCAGAGGGCCAGCAGGAAAATCTTATCGGGCCCTGTTTGGGCCCCTTGAATCCTTCCGCCAAAGCCCCATATAGGCTCCACGTTCTTATTCTGCAGCTCCCGGCTGCCAAGGTAAATGACAACGGAGATCAGTGTGGCTAACGAAGAAAATCGCGACGCTCAAGAGTATGAAGAGGTGGCGGCAGAAACCGGGTCGGCCGATGCCGACACCCATGCCGCTCAGGATGAGGGGGCTGAGGAGGCGTCTGTCGAGGCCCTGCAGGCCAAGGTGGAATCCCTGAGCGCCGCTATGGACTCGGCCAAAGAACAGGTGCTGCGCTCCCAGGCCGAAGCCCAGAATGCCCGTCGTCGGGCCGAGCAGGATGTCGAGAAGGCACACAAGTTCGGCCAGGAGAAGCTGCTGCAGGACCTCTTGCCGGTGGTGGACAACCTGGAGCGGGCGCTCTCGACCATGGATACCGACAATCCCGAGCTGAAGGCGGTGGTCGAGGGTATTCAACTGACGCACAAGTCGTTTATCGATGTGTTGGCCAAGCACCAGGTGGTGCCCGTCAATCCGCAGGGCGAACCCTTTGATCCGGAACTGCATCAGGCCATGACCATGGTGGCCAACCCCGATGTCGAGCCCAACACCGTGATCGACGTGTTCCAGAAGGGTTATACCCTGCACGGTCGCCTGGTCCGTCCGGCGATGGTGGTGGTGTCCAAGGCGGCGGATGCGTGATGGATCGCCGGCAGCCTTAAATTGCCGGCATAAAGGCCTTGAAAAGTATCGAACAGGGCCAATATAGGAAGTAACTGATTGCGAAAGCGGACTCCGGGGTCGGAGCCGCAGACACACACCGAGGCGCGCGAGCTGATCTTTCGCGTTTCGACAGAACATCTTTAGGAGATTTTCATGAGTAAGATCATCGGTATTGACCTGGGTACCACCAACTCCTGTGTATCCGTAATGGAAGGCGGCAAGCCCAAGGTAATCGAAAACGCCGAGGGTGATCGCACAACCCCGTCCATCGTGGCCTTTACCAATGATGGCGAAATCCTCGTTGGCCAGAGCGCCAAGCGCCAGGCCGTGACCAACCCCCACAACACCCTGTATGCGGTCAAGCGCCTGATCGGCCGCAAGTTCAAGGATGATGTGGTTCAGAAAGACATCAAAATGGTGCCTTACAAGATCGTCGCCGCCGATAATGGTGACGCCTGGGTTGAAGTGAAGGACGAAAAGAAAGCACCGCCGCAGATTTCCGCTGAAGTGCTGAAGAAGATGAAGAAAACCGCCGAGGATTACCTGGGCGAGAAGGTCACCGAAGCGGTGATTACCGTTCCGGCCTACTTCAACGACTCCCAGCGTCAGGCGACCAAAGACGCCGGCAAGATTGCTGGCCTGGACGTGAAGCGCATCATCAACGAGCCGACTGCGGCGGCGCTGGCCTATGGTATGGACCAGCAGAAGGGCGACCGCACCATCGCGGTATACGACCTCGGTGGCGGTACCTTTGATATCTCCATCATCGAGATCGCCGACGTGGATGGCGAACACCAGTTTGAAGTGCTGTCCACCAACGGTGACACCTTCCTCGGTGGTGAGGACTTTGACCTGCGCCTGATCGACTACCTGGCCGATGAGTTCAAGAAAGAGCAGGGCATTGATCTGCACAATGATCCGCTGGCCCTGCAGCGCCTGAAAGAGGCGGCCGAGAAAGCCAAGATTGAGCTGTCTTCCAGCCAGCAGACCGAAGTGAACCTGCCGTACATTACCGCCGACAACACCGGTCCCAAGCACCTGGTAGTGAAGCTCACCCGGGCCAAGCTTGAATCTCTGGTGGAAGAGCTGGTCACCCGCTCACTCGAGCCGGTGAAGATGGCCATCAAAGACGCCGGCGTATCCGTCAGCGACATCAGCGATGTAATTCTGGTCGGTGGCCAGACCCGTATGCCGATGGTGCAGAAAGCGGTGGCCGACTTCTTCGGTAAGGATCCGCGCAAAGATGTGAACCCGGACGAAGCGGTAGCGGTCGGCGCGGCCATTCAGGGTGCGGTACTGGCCGGTGACGTGAAAGACGTGCTGCTGCTCGACGTGACGCCGCTGACCCTGGGTATTGAAACCATGGGCGGTGTGGCCACGCCGCTGATTGAGAAAAACACCACGATTCCGACCAAGAAATCGCAGATCTTCTCAACCGCCGAAGACAACCAGACGGCTGTGACCATTCATGTGGTTCAGGGCGAGCGCAAGCAGGCGGCGCAGAACAAGTCGCTGGGTCGTTTTGACCTGGCTGACATTCCGCCGGCAACCCGGGGTGTTCCGCAAATTGAAGTGACCTTTGATCTGGATGCCAACGGTATCTTGAACGTGAGCGCCAAAGACAAGGCCACTGGCAAAGAGCAGTCCATCGTGATCAAGGCCTCTTCCGGTCTGTCGGATGACGAGATCGAGAAGATGGTGAAAGACGCCGAAGCCAATGCGGAAGCGGACAAGAAGTTTGCCGAGACCGTCACCGCGCGCAACACGCTGGAAGGGCTGATTCACGCCACCCAGAAAACCCTGAAAGACGCCGGTGACAAGGCGACTGACGAAGAGAAGTCGGCCATTGAGGCGGCGATCGCCGAGGCTGAAGAAGCCGTCAAGGGCGAAGACAAGGACGCGATGGAAGCGGCGACCAACAAGCTGACCGAAGCCTCCAGCTCTCTGGCGCAGAAGCTCTATGCCGAGCAGCAGGGCCAAGGCGGCGCGGAAGCTGGTGCGGACCAGCAGGAGGCTCCGAAAGACGACGACGGCGCCGTGGATGCCGAGTTCGAAGAAGTGAAGGATGACGAGAAGAAGTAATTCCGCTTCTCCAATCCTTGAAAGACGGTAGCAACAAATGCGGGCATGCCCGCATTTGTTGTGTCTGTAGTAACTGACCAAAAAGCGACTGTAGCATGGCAAAACGCGACTATTACGAAGTGCTGGGCGTCTCCCGGGACGTGTCCGCCGCTGATTTGAAAAAAGCCTATCGTCGAGTGGCGATGAAGCATCACCCGGACCGCAATCCGGGGGACGAAGAGGCGGAGAACAAGTTCAAAGAGGCGAGTGAGGCCTACGAGGTCCTGTCCGACGCGCAGAAGCGTTCTGCCTACGATCAATTTGGCCATGCCGGTGTCGACCAGAGTGCCGGCATGGGCGGTGGCGCCGGAGCCGGTGGTTTCGGCAGCTTCAGTGATATTTTCGGCGATGTGTTCGGCGATATTTTTGGCGGGGGTGGTCGCGGCCGCGGCGGCCCGAGTCGAGGCGCCGACCTGCGCTATAACCTTGAGTTGAGTCTGGAGGATGCCGTCAGAGGCACCAATGTCCAGATCAAGGTGCCGACCCTGGTGGCCTGTGACACCTGTGATGGCAGCGGCGCCAAAAAGGGCACCTCGCCCAAAACCTGTACCACCTGTGGCGGCATCGGCCAGGTGCGTATGCAGCAGGGCTTTTTCTCGGTGCAGCAGGCCTGTCCGACCTGTCGTGGCAAGGGCAGTATAATCACCGACCCCTGCGGCAGCTGTCACGGTCAGGGCCGGGTCGAGCAGACCAAGAAACTGTCGGTCAAGGTGCCCGCCGGTGTCGATACGGGAGACCGCATCCGCCTGTCCGGTGAGGGCGAAGCCGGGGCCGAAGGTGGTCCAGCGGGCGATCTGTACGTCGAAGTGCACGTCAAACCGCACGAGATTTTCCAGCGCGACGGGGCCGATCTGTACTGCGAAGTCCCCGTGGATTTTGTCGATGCGGCGCTCGGTGGAGAGCTGGAAGTGCCCACCCTCGATGGTCGGGTGAAGCTCAAGGTGCCCGCTGAAACCCAGACCGGCAAGTTGTTCCGGCTGCGGAGCAAGGGGGTGACCCCGGTGCGCGGCGGTGCCCGTGGCGACCTGATGTGTCGTGTCGTGGTCGAGACGCCGGTGGATCTGACCGGCAAGCAAAAAGAGCTGCTGAAGGAGTTTCAGGCCACCATGAAAGGCGGAAAGAACTCGCCCCGGCAGAGCAGCTGGTTTGACGGTATGAAGAACTTCTTTGGTGATATGAAAATCTGATGCTGAAACCTGTGTCGGGTTAAGCGCTGCGCGCTAACCCGTGAGAGGTTGGGGTAACGGCGGATGCGCCTTCGGCTTATCCGCCCTACGCGACCCACCCGTAGGTCGGGTTAGCGTGCAGCGCGTAACCCGACACATATAGCACTTCCGTACTTCCTGCCCCCTTTGCTCGTCCCGCCGCAACCCTTTATTTCCGGGTTTTACTATATAAAAAGTAATTCTCTGTTGAAAAACTCGCTCTTTAGTGGTCGAATCGACATTAACCCGTTTATTATCGTATCTTTACGGGCGCAGCTCGGGTTCCGCGGTAGAGATATGGCGCCGGTGATGCCATAATCGCCCAACCGCATTTGCTGACAGCGCTGTCGTGAAGCGATGACGACACGGCAATCTATTGTGGGTACTGGCTCGGTCCCGCTTCGCGAGAAGTGGTTTGCCGGTACCCGGTTGATAATCCACCAAACCGATGGGGGAGACAATAATGAAGACGATGAAAGGGCCCGCGCTATTCCTGGCCCAGTTCGCCGGCGACGAAGCGCCGTTCAACAGCCTGGAAAACGTATCCAAGTGGGCCGGTGGCCTGGGCTTCAAAGGCATCCAGATTCCGTCCTGGGACAAGCGCCTGTTCGATCTCGAAAAGGCCGCGGAGAGTCTCGATTACTGCCAGGAAGTGAAAGATACCCTGGCGCGCTACGGCCTGGAGCTTACCGACCTGTCGACCCACCTGCAGGGTCAGTTGGTAGCTGTACACCCGGTGTACGACGAGATGTTTGATGGCTTTGCTCCGCCGGAGCTGCACGGCAAGCCCGATGAGCGCCAGAAGTGGGCGGTCAACCAGCTGATGCTGGCGGCCAAGGCCAGCAAGAACCTGGGTCTGAAAACCCACGGCACCTTCTCCGGCGCCCTGTTGTGGCCCTTCATGTACCCCTGGCCCCAGCGCCCGGCGGGCCTGGTGGACACCGGTTTCAAAGAGCTGGCCAAGCGCTGGCTGCCGATTCTGGACGCCTTTGACGAGGCGGGTGTGGACCTGTGCTACGAAATTCACCCGGGTGAAGACCTGCACGATGGCGCTACCTTCGAACGCTTCCTGAAGGAAGTGGACAACCACCCGCGCGCCAACATTCTGTACGATCCCAGCCACCTGGTCCTGCAGAATCTCGACTATATCGGTTTCCTCGAGCGCTACATTGATCGCATCAAAATGTTTCACGTCAAGGACGCCGAGTTCAATCCCAGCGCCCGACAGGGCGTTTATGGCGGTTACGAGGGTTGGGTCGAGCGTGCCGGTCGCTTCCGTTCGCTGGGCGATGGGCAGACCGACTTCAAGCGCATCTTCTCGATTCTGACCGCCAACGGTTTCGACGGTTGGGCCGTGATTGAGTGGGAGTGCGCGCTGAAACATCCCGAAGCAGGGGCGGAAGAAGGCGTGAAATTCGTCAATGACCATATCATCCGTGTAACGGAGAAGGCTTTTGACGATTTTGCAGGAGGAGACGCCGATGAAGAAAGTAACCGCCGCATTCTGGGTTTGGGAGGTAAGTAATGGCTGATGCACGAGTTCGCCTAGGCATGGTCGGTGGTGGACAGGGCGCCTTTATTGGCGGTGTTCACCGTATTGCCGCGCGCATTGATGATCGCTATGAACTGGTCGCCGGGGCCCTGTCCTCCAAGCCGGACGTGGCCAAAGCCTCCGCCGATGAGCTGCACATTGCGCCAGATCGTTCCTACGCCTCCTACGAGGAGATGTTCGCCGCTGAGGCCAAGCGTGAGGACGGGATTGAGGCGGTGGCCATTGTCACGCCCAACCACATGCACTTCCCGGTGGCCAAGGCCGCCCTGGAAGCCGGCATCAACGTGATCTGCGACAAGCCGGTCACCCGCACGCTGGAAGAAGCTCTGGAGCTGGAGCAGATCTGCGCCAAGAGCGATGCGTTCTTTGCGCTGACCCACAACTACAGTGCCTACCCGCTGGTGCGCTACGCCCGCGAAATGGTCGAGCGGGGCGATTTGGGTCAGGTTCGCCTGGTGCAGGTGGAATACCCCCAGGAGTGGTTGACCCAGGCTCCGGAGGAAGACAACAAGCAGGCGGCCTGGCGCACGGATCCCAAGCGTTCCGGTAAAGCGGGCTGCCTGGGCGACATCGGCACCCACGCCTTCCAGTTGGCCACCTTTATTTCTCAGCTTGAGCTGGATTCGGTCAGTGCGGACCTCACCGCCTTTGTTCCGGGTCGGGCGGTGGACGATAACGTCCACGCTATGATGCGCTTCAAAGGCGGTGCCAAAGGCATGCTCTGGACCAGTCAGATCGCGCCCGGTTGTGAGAATGGTCTGAAGATCCGCATCTTTGGTGACAAAGCGGGGCTGGAGTGGGCTCAGGAAAAACCCAATGAGCTCTGGCTGACGCCGCTGGCCGGACATCACCAGCGGATTACCCGTCGGGACGACAATATCGACAGTGATATTGCGACCCGCGGTATTCGCATTCCGTTTGGGCACCCGGAGGGCTACCTGGAGGCGTTTGCTACGCTCTACACCGACGTGGCCGATGTTCTGGTGGCCAAGCGCAAGGGCGAACAGCACCCGATCGAATCCTGGATACCCGGTATTGAAACCGGTGTGCTGGGCATGCGGTTTATTGAAGCGGTGCTGAACTCGTCCGAGGCCGATGGCCGCTGGACGCCGCTGGTTTCCTGACGTTCTGTAAAGCAGTAACCAAAGACGGGCGATAGTGCCCGAAACGGTCACGCACCCGCCGGCAACCGCTGGCGGGTGCGTTGATAAAAATAATGAGGATGTGAGTTATGAGTACAGCCACTGTCGATGCCAATGGCATCAATCGTAAGCGGTTATTTGTCGGGGCGTGTATTGCCCTGTTCCCCACCGCGTTTTCCTTCGCCCTGGTGGGCGGTATTCTCGGTCAGTTGAAAACCGAGTTTATTCTGACCAACGCCGATATCGGTATGATCGGCGGCGCCGTGCTGTGGGGGATGGCACTCTCCCTGATTTTTGTTGCACCCTTTCTGGAAAAAATCGGCCTGCGGGTCGCGGCGACAGGGGCGTTTTTCAGTCACCTGATCGGTGTCAGTCTGGTGCTGTCGGCCTACTTCGTATCCGGCTCGCCGAGCGGTTATTGGGTCCTGTTCCTGGGCGCGATCGTCATGGGGATTGGCAATGGCCTGATTGAGGCCACCGGTAACCCAATGACGGCGGCGCTGTACCCGGAGCGCAAAACGGTCAAGCTCAACCACTTCCACGCCTTTTTCCCCGGCGGTATGGTGGTTGGTGCTCTGTTGGGTTTCTTCATGTCGCAGATCGGTGATCTTGGTGCCATCGACCTGGGCCACTGGACCGTTCACATCGGCGTCATGTACATCCCGATTTTCATCTACGGCGCCATGCTGCTGCCGCTCAAGTTCCCCAAGACCGAAACCGCCGAAGCCGGTGTGCCGGTCAAGGAAGTGCTGCTCTATACCATCACCCACCCCATCGTGCTGCTGCTGATCGTCATCAAGATGATCACCCTCTCGCTGGAGCTGGGCCCCATGCGTTGGATTCCGGATGTACTGGAAAATGCGGGCATGCACGGCATGTTGGTATTTGCCTGGTTGACCGGTTTGATGGCGGTTCTGCGCCTGTTCGCCGGCCCGGTGGTTGAGCGCCTGGCGCCGACCGGCATGCTGTTCTGCGCCGCGATTCTGACCGGCACCGGTCTGATCCTGTTCTCGATCTTTGAAACCGGTATGGTCAAGCTGCTGTTCGCCGCTACCGTGTTTGCCTTTGGTGTGGCCTTCTTCTTCCCCACCATGGTGGGCTTGATGAGCGAGCGTTTCCCCAAGGCCGGCTCGGTCGGTATCGTGCTGATGATCGGTGCGGGTATGGGGGTCTCCGGTACGCTGCAGGGTCAGATGGGCGTGGTCGCCGACCGCTATATGCCCGAGGCACTGGATGAGCAGCGCACAGTCGCCATTCTTGAAGAGGTGGAAGAAACCTTCCCGCTGTATCTGGAGCGCGCCGAGCAGGCCTCGGGCGATCTGGACGCACTCTCCGAGCTCGGCTATCTGCCCGCTGACGTCGAGACCGTGATCGAGCGGAACGAGATCGCGCTGTCGGACTATCGCGCTGATGGTGAACTCAACGGCCCTCTGACCGGTAATGCCCTGCGTGCCTTGCTGGACTCGGGCATTCCGGCGGCTGCCGATCTGCAGGCTGAAGCGGGTGCGGTGTTGCGTCCGGCCGACAACTACGGTGGCCGTATGGCGTTCCGTTGGGTTGCGCCTATTGCGTTGATCGTGGCTGCCTTCTTCGCCGGCATGTTCATCTACGATCGCAAGCGCGGTGGCTACCGTGCCGTCAAACTGGATCGGGGTGAGCCGGGTACCGGTGGTGCCTGATCGGATCGCAGATCAGAGCGTTTGACGCTGAATAGAAAGGGGCCCTTCGAGGGCCCCTTTCTTTTTTGGGAGCGTGATCAGCGCCGGTCCAGGGCGTTGCGCAAAAAGCCCTTCAGGTAGTCAGCCAGCTCCGGCGTCATTTCCCCCAACGCCCGTCGTTGTTCCGGTGATAAGTGCTCCGCCGGGTCGGTTTCGCTGAACAGGTAGTGATCGAAAAACGTCTGCCAGGCCCGGCGTTTTTCCAACGGCAATTGACGAACCGTCAACAGACCGTGCACCAGAGCCTCAAAGGGTGAGCCGGTGTTTGGTACGCCGGTCTCCCACCAATAATTGATCAGCACATTGAACCTCGCCAGAGATTCCACCTGGTGCCACCACAGGGACGGAATGTAGAGCACATCACCGGGCTCAAGTTCGGCGACGCGCGCCGTGGGCATGGCCTCGGCAAACTTCGGGAAGCGCTCAAGGTCCGGCTGGTAGGGGTCTACCAGACTGATGGGCTGACCAGCGGGGGTAAAGTCGATGGGGCCGACGTACAGGTTGCGGACCTGTTCGGGCGGAAACAGGGTAAAGCGCCGTCGCCCGGCCACGACGCAGGCGAGGTTGTCCGAAACATCATAATGGGTGGGGATGGTGGTGCGATTGCCAATCCAGATATTGGGGGGAACCCGCTCGTCCACCAGGTTCATGGTGTTGTCACGCTCCAGTCCCGGCAGGGTGTGTGGGATGGCGGTGGCACCGATATAAAACGCCGGCGGATTGGCATCGTCTTCCATGCGCTGGAGGCGCTGCAGGGCGGTTTCAAAGTGATCTTTACGACGAACAAAATTGAAGCCCTGCAGGTGCTCGTCGTAGGAAAAGCGTCCTCCAATCTCGGGTGCGCCCAAAAACAGCTCGATCGGCTCGCCCCGGCTGAAGCCGACAAGATACTCGCGCAACGCCTGTTGCGACTTGAGGGCGTGAGTGACAGCGGGCCAGTCCTGGGTATAACCGCGCAGAATCGCCGGTTCGAATCGGGGTGCGATCTCGGTGATAAACTGCTTTGGGGTGACATTGTGCCATTCAGTCACCGGAGAAGGTTCGAGTTTAGGGGCGTGCATCATGACAGGACCGTTGTTCAGATAACCAGCTCTGTACCTTACGGTCTTTGTGACTTTATTGCCAGGGGGCGCGGCCCGCATGATGCGGACCGCCGGTGGGTTATTGGTTATCGCAGGTGCTCTGGCCTATGCAGCTCTGGTCATTTTCCCATCCCCAGCCAGTGCTCTGGTTCTGGCAAACCGGGTAAATGCTTCCGTACCAGTTGCAGGTGCTGGGGCCCGAGCCTGAGGAGCCGCCATCGGGCATGACACAGCTCTCTCCGTTTTCCCATCCCCAGCCGCCGCCGGTATCAGAGCTGGAGTCACAGCAATAGGGGTAGCCATTGGAGGCAGTGCCACAGCTGTTGCCGTCACCACTGCTGCCACCAAAGATGCTGGCGGAGTTGCTCGTATTGGCGATGCCATTGGTGGCATAAAACAGCTGATTGCCCCAGCTGGTCAGGCTGCTGCCGTTGAAATTGTTGACAATATCCAGAGAGGACAGGTCGGAGCTGTTTCCGGACCAGGACCAACCCAGGTAGCCATAACCGTACTGCTCGGCCCGTGCCATGATGGCATCGGCGGCGACGTAGCTTCCGTAGTGATCGGCAGCAAACTCGCCTATGACCAGAGCGAGGCCCTGATTGTTGAAGCTGGACAGGTAGCTGTTGACGGCGTTGTCACTGTCATACACTTCATACATGTGAACGCTGAATATGACGTTACTTTGAGGGTCGCTGGCCAGAACCTGCTGCGCGTTGTCGCGCATAATGCCCTGCCAGTCCTGCCCCCAGTTGGCGGCGTCGACCATCAGGGTATGATTCAGGCCGGCATTGCGCAGTCGGCTGATCGCCTGGGTGTGAGCGCTGACCCAGTCACTCGCCGATGGTCCGTTGCCGAAGGGTTCGTTGGCGATATTGATGATCACATAGTCCTCTTCACCCTGCAGAACGTTCTGAATGTCCAGCCAGTAATCGACCGCTTGGGACACTGTCGCCGCGCTGCCCGCTTCACCGTAGCCGGTTGTGTCGTGGACCTCCAGCACCGTAATAAGCTCTTCTGATTTGGCCCGGCTTATGATACTGGCCACTTCAGAGGCCGGGGTACGGTTCCACTGGGCGCCATTGCTCAGTACGATCCTCACGGTATTGGCCCCGAGGGTGGCAATATCCTGCAAAGACTGATCGGTTTGTCCGCTGAACCAGGCGTGAGGCACATTGACGCCACGCATTACAAAGGCGTTGCCGTTTCCGTCGAGTAACTGTGTGCCTGAGACAGACAGGTCGGCTTGGACTGACAGCGCCGCCAGTGTCAGCAGGGTGGTTGCGATGGTTCGAGTGAATGCAGTCATTCTTGAGTCCTCATTATTATCAGTTTTGATTAAAAGTAACCGGTTACATTTTGGGCTATATGGTCCTCCTGGTTTGAGCTATGGATGGTTTGTTTAATTGAGGTCGAAGGTCTTGCGTCGTTTGTTTTGAGGCCAATAAATAGAAGTTGTCTTGGCTCGTTCGCAGACGGAGTTCAAGTTTCTTATTCGGCTTTCAGGCGCGAGTGGCCGCGCTTACTGAATGTCACTTCAAAATTCTTGTAACCGATTACAGTCAGGATAGAAAGATTTTCTGGACTAAACAAGTCCATTATTAGTCGAAAAGTGAATGGTAGGGCTTTCGAGTATTCAGATTTTGAATGCTCACCAGAGGCGGGTTAATGTCCGAGGTGGTTACGGATAGCCCTCTCAATCCCGTCCGCGTCCAGGCCCTGGCTGGCCAGCTGTTTTTTCTGACTGTCGTGTTCGGCGAACTCGTCGCGAAACCCGAGGGGCAGCCAGGGGGTCGCGATAGCCCGGCTGGCAAGGTGCTCTCCCACCGCACTGCCGGCGCCGCCGGCGATGGCGTTTTCCTCAACCGTGACAATCAGGGTGTGACTCTCGGCCATGCGCTCAATCAGAGCGGTATCCAGGGGTTTGACAAAGCGCATGTCACAGACGCTGGCGTCGATCCGCTCCGCCACGGTGAGGGCTGTGGCGAGTGAAGCGCCAAAGTTCAGAATGACCACCTCGCGCCCCTGGCGCAGCTCCCGTCCCTGACCGATGGGCAGTTCGTTCATCGCCTGCTCAATATCCGTTCCCGGGCCGGTGCCTCGTGGGTAGCGTACCGCCGCCGGTCCCTCATGTTTCCAGGCGGTGTACAGCAGTTGGCGACACTCGTTTTCGTCGCTGGGGGCGGCGATCACCATATTGGGAATGCAGCGCAGGTAGGTCAGATCAAAGGAGCCGCCGTGGGTGGGCCCGTCTTCGCCGACCAGTCCGGCCCGGTCGATGGCGAAGGTGACGTCCAGGTTCTGTAGTGCCACATCGTGGATCAGTTGATCGTAGGCGCGCTGGAGGAAGGTGGAGTAAATGGCGACCACCGGCTTCTGGCCCTCACAGGCGAGTCCAGCGGCCAATGTGACGGCGTGTTGCTCGGCAATGGCCACATCGTAGAAGCGCTCCGGGAAACGCTGGGCGAAATCCACCATGCCGGAGCCCTCACACATGGCGGGGGTAATACCAATCAACCGCTCATCCCGCGCTGCCATATCGCACAGCCAGTCGCCAAACACCTTCTGGTACTTGGGGCCGCTGGGTTTGCGGGGGGCCGGTTTGGGCTCCAGCTTGTTCAGCGCATGGTAGCCCACGGGGTCGTCCTCCGCCGGGCCAAACCCTTTGCCCTTGCGGGTGATGATGTGCAGCAGCTTGGGGCCTTTGACTTCGCGAAGATTGCGCAGGTAGCGCACCAGGCTGCCCAGGTCATGGCCATCGATGGGGCCGACGTAGTTGAAGCCCATTTCCTCAAACAGGGTGCCCGGGGACATGAAGCCCTTGAAGTGTTCTTCGGTGCGCCGGGCGAACTCCCAGGCGGAGGGAATCTTGGTGAGTACCTGTTTACTTCCTTCGCGCAGGGAGTTGTAGAACTTGCTGCCCCATACCTTGGACAGGTAGGTGGCCAGCCCACCCACATTGGGGGAGATCGACATGTTGTTGTCGTTCAGGATGACCAGCAGGTCGGTGTCCGTGTGGGCAATGTGGTTGAGCGCCTCGAACGCCATTCCGGCGGTCATGGCGCCGTCGCCGATAATGGCGGCACACTTGCGCTCGCTACCGGTCATGGCACTGGCCAGAGCCATGCCCTGGGCGGCGCTGAGGGACGTGCTTGAATGGCCCACCCCGAAAGTATCGTATTCGCTTTCGCCCCGCTTGGGAAAGCCGGACAGGCCGCCCCCCTGACGAATACTGCTCATGCGTTCGCGGCGGCCGGTGAGGATTTTGTGGGGATAGGTCTGGTGGCCCACGTCCCATACCAGGCGGTCATCCGGGGTGTGATAGACGTAGTGCAGGGCCACTGTCAGCTCCACGACCCCCAGTCCGGCGCCAAAGTGTCCACCGCTCTGTCCCACGCTGTACAGCAGGTAGGCGCGCAGCTCCTCGGCCAGCGGCTCCAGGTCCCGCTCATTCAGCGCCCGCAGTTGCTCTGGCGAGTCAATCTGGTCGAGCAGGGGCGTTTCCGGGCGGTCTGTGGGAATTTCGTCAAACATGAGTCACGTCGTTATTGGAAAGGGGCCATTGTAGGGGCCAGAAGCCCGTCTGCCTAGCGGGGCGTCAGTGCCCGCGCTCAATAATGTAATGCGCGAGGCTGCGCAGCGCTGTGGCGCTGTCGTCGAACCCGCTCAGGCTGTCGAGGGCCTGAGTGAGCAGTTCCCGGGCTTTGGATTGTGCGCCGTCGAGCCCGAGCAGGGACACATAGGTGGGCTTGTCCCGCGCGTTGTCGGCTCCCTGGGGCTTGCCCAGCGTGCTGGTATCGGCGATGACATCCAGAATATCGTCCTGCACCTGAAAGGCCAGGCCGATGGCGCCGGCGTAGTCGCTCAGGGCCTCGCGTTCACCGGTCGAGGCGCCGCAGGCGCGGGCCGCCATGGCGACACTGGCGCGAATCAGGGCGCCAGTTTTGTGTTGGTGCATGCGCTCCAGTTGGGCGATGTCCGGGCTTTGGTGAACGGCGCCGAGATCGATGGCCTGACCCAGTACCATCCCCTGTGCGCCGGCGGCCTGAGCCAGGTCGGCAATCAGCGCCACGCGCTGCTCCGCCGACAGGCGGTCGCACCGGGCGAGCACCTCAAAGGCGAGCGTCTGCAGGGCATCTCCGGCCAGAATGGCCGTCGCCTCGTCGAAGGCAATGTGGCAGCTGGGCTGGCCGCGGCGCAGGTCATCATCGTCCATGGCGGGCAAATCGTCATGAATGAGGCTGTACGCGTGTAAGCATTCCAGGGCAACCGCGACCGTATCCAGGGCCTGGTCGGGTTCGTAGCGCAGCGCCGCGCCCGTGCTGTAGACCAGCATGGGGCGGACCCGCTTGCCGCCATTGGCCAGGCTGTAGGCCATGGCTTCGGCCAGCTGTGGGCGCTGAGCATCGGGTTGCGGGAGAAATCGGGTCAAACCCCGGTTGAAGCGTTCACGCCACGGGCCGGCGAAGGCGTCGAAGTCGGTGCTCATTCACCGTCATCCTCGCCGCCGGGCGTCATCGGCTGAACGCTGATCTGACCCTGCTGTTCCATCAGTACCTGAACCTGCTGTTCCGCCGCGCTCAGGCGCTCCTGGCAATCCCGGGTCAACTGAATCCCGCGCTCAAAGGCTTTCAGGGATTCTTCCAGAGAGAGCTCGCCTTGCTCCATTTGGTTCACCAGCGCTTCCAGGTCGCTCAGTGACTGTTCAAAGTCCACGGACTTCTTTTTCGTGGGCATGGGGCACCTGTCGTTTGGGCCAGGGTCGAGGTGAAGATTTTCCGGCATTGGCCGATAGACTCCTGGCGGGATGTCTGTGGTGATAAAGGGCGCAATTATAAACCGACTGCTGCTAAGATGCAGGTTTTACCGCAGATTCAACACGGCGTATCCGCCGTTTCAGCCTAGTGTGAGGAGCCACCAGTGGATTTAGCAACCCTCGTAGGGATCATCGGCGCAATTGGTCTGATCGTCGCCTCCATGGTGCTGTCCGGCGACCTGATGATATTCGTCAATGCGCCGTCCCTGTTGATTGTGGTCGGGGGCACCGTATTCGCCGTAATGGCCAAGTTCAGTCTGGGGCAGTTCTTCGGTGCCACCAAGGTGGCCGCCAAGAGCTTTGTCTATCGAAGCACGGACCCGGCGGAACTGATCGAGGAGATTGTCGAACTGGCCGACGCAGCGCGCAAAGGCGGTCTCTTATCCCTGGAAGGTAAGGAGGTCAGCAGCGACTTTCTGCAGAAAGGCATTCAGTTGCTGGTGGACGGCCACGACCCGGAGGTGGTCAAGGCGATGATGTCCAAGGATCGCTACCTGGCGGAGGATCGCCATTTGAAGGGCGCGTCCATTTTCAGCGCACTCGGGGATGTGGCGCCGGCCATGGGCATGATCGGTACCCTGATTGGTCTGGTGGCGATGCTGTCGAATATGGAAGACCCCAAAGCCATCGGTCCGGCGATGGCCATCGCTCTGCTGACCACTCTGTACGGTTCTCTGCTCGCCAACGCCGTGTTCCTGCCCATTTCCGATAAGCTCAAGTTGCGCGCGGATGAGGAGGTACTGGTGCAGAGCCTGATCATCGATGCCCTGCTGGCCATTCAGAGCGGCCAGAACCCGCGGGTGATCGATTCCATGTTGCGCACCTACTTGCCCGAGCGGAAGCGGGACGTCGCGGACACGGATGCCGCCTGAGGGGGAGTAGGATATGGATGACGATACGCCCCGTAAAAAACGTCAGGCCGCAGGCCTCCCTGCCTGGATGGCGACCTTTGCCGATTTGATGGCGCTCTTGTTGTGCTTCTTTGTACTGCTGCTCTCGTTTTCCGAAATGGACGCCATGAAGTTCAAGCGCCTGGCCGGCTCGTTGGCGCAGGCGTTCGGGGTTCAGACCGAGCTCCAGGTCAACGAGGTGCCCAAAGGCACCAGCATCATCGCCCAGGAGTTCAGCCCGGGGAAGCCTGAGCCGACTCCAATCAACGAAATTTTCCAGAGCACCGATGACACCACCCAGATGAGTCTGGAAGTCTACTGCGCCGAGGAGTTTGATATCCAGCAGGGCGAGCCGGAATACGAAGACTCGGCGCGCGAGCAGTTGAAGCAGCGGCTGGAGGAACTGATCCGGGAAACCGAGCAGGATGCCATGGCCCTGGCGGCGCGTCTGCAGCCGCAGATCACCTCCGGGCAGATTGAAATCGAAACCCGTGGGCGTCAGATCATCATCCGGATTCGGGAGCAGGGGTCTTTTCGCTCCGGGTCGGCGGAGTTGGCGGAAGATTACTTTGATGTTCTGGACGAAATTCAGGCGGTACTGATGCTCCAGCCGGGGCGTATCAAGGTTCAGGGGCACACCGACAATATTCCCATCAATTCGGCCCGCTTCCGTTCCAACTGGGAGCTTTCGTCGGCTCGGGCGGTATCCGTGGCGCACCAACTGATGCGCGGCGACTATATCGATGAGGATCGCTTCGAGGTGACCGGCTTTGCCGACACCCGGCCCCTGGCGCCGAATGACAACCCGGACAACCGGGCCAGGAACCGACGGGTCGAGGTGGTGATCCGCCAGGGGCTGGAGCAGGAGCTGGACGACGAGGAGCGGGAACTGTTGCAGGATCAGGGGGAAAACATCACCCGGGATATGGATATTTCGCCTGACTATCTGTTTGATCTGGAGCCCGAGGAAATTTTCTGATCCTGCGGTTTGTGAGATATCTCGCACAAACCTTTCCGACATTCGCCACTATTGCTCGACCGGCAGGTGGCGCATAATCTCTTTTAACGGATACAGGCACTGGACGCAAGGCACGGAACTGAAAGGAAGCGCGCCACCAGGCCCGGGACGGGCCCCATCCTGTAAGTAGCTGGCAGCCCCCGCGATAACCCCCTTATCGCGGGGGTTTCTTTTAGTGGGCTACACAAACCGGGCAGCCTGATCCGGCGTCAATAAAAAGTGTGGAAGTTTTGACATAATGGCGTCATAGTAAGGCTATACGGTATCGGT
This sequence comes from Marinimicrobium koreense, assembly GCF_003762925.1. NCBI lineage: Bacteria > Pseudomonadati > Pseudomonadota > Gammaproteobacteria > Cellvibrionales > Cellvibrionaceae > Marinimicrobium > Marinimicrobium koreense. The sequence goes on along the minus strand of NZ_RJUK01000001.1, from coordinate 1,990,375 downwards.
ACGACGTCAATCGCCGGTACGCCCCGGACGCTGGCGGCTTTTTTGCCGCAGTCAGTCGGCCGCCCAGAGCGCACCGAGCGACCCCTGGAGGTGTCGATGGAAGCGCGTATTTTGCGACTGAATATCGCCGGCCAGCCTATCGAGTGGCTGCACTGGAAAGACGCGGTGTGCCTGTATGCGCGTGATCTGGTGCAGTGGACCCTGGGCGGGCACGTCCGGCGTGTCTATGGCGGCCATTCCCGACTGACCGGGTTGCGTACCCAGATTGACCTGCCGGCCATCATCGCCTGTGGCGGCAACCGCCTCGCCCGCATGCGCCTCGTCCCACCGCTGACCAATGCGGCCCTCTTTGCTCGAGACCATCACCAGTGCCTCTACTGTGGCCGCTGGTTTACCGCGGAACACCTCTCCCGGGATCATGTCCACCCAATCAGCCGCGGTGGCCGGGACCGCTGGAATAACGTGGTCACCGCCTGCAAGCGCTGCAATCAACACAAAGGCAACCACCTGCTGTCCGAAATCGGTATGGAGCTGCTCGCCCTGCCATTCTGCCCCAACACCGCCGAGTACCTGGCGCTGATCAACAGCGACCGGATTCGGGGTGATCAGATGGAGTTTCTGCGGCCCCAGTTTTCCCGTCGCCGGGACTGGGCCGGTCTGGACTCCTGAAGTCCTGAACCCCAGAACCCAAGGGGTCATCGAAAGCGGGTCAGCAGGTCCCGCAACTGCTCGGACAACAGCTCCAGGGACTGACCGGCGTTGGCCGCGTCCTGACTGCGCTGTGTGCTGCGTTCCGCAGCGGACAGTATTTCTTCAATGGCCCGATTGATCTGCTCAGCGGCCCGCCCCTGATCCTGGGTGGCGGTCACTATGCCCCGGTTGATCGTCTGCAGTGACTCGGTAGCCGCCTCGGTCCGGCGTATCACCGCCAGGACATTCGAGTTGTTGGAAAGGCACTGGGCCAACTGCTCCTCGCTGCTTTCAATCGCCGTCACCGCCTGCTCACTGCGGCGCTGCAACTGTTCAATGATCTGACCAATTTCACGGGTCGAGTCATGGGTCTGCTTGGCCAGGGTACGTACCTCATCGGCAACCACGGCAAAGCCCCGACCATGCTCGCCGGCACGGGCGGCTTCAATAGCGGCATTGAGCGCAAGCAGGTTGGTCTGCTCCGCCACCGCCTGAATGACGTCGAGAACTCGGCCGATATCCCGGGATTCGTCATTGAGCGAGTTGATCACCGTTACCGCTTCGCGGATTTCATCGCTCAGGGCGGCAAAGGCCTGGGCATTGCGCTCGCTGGCCTGCAGCGCCTGGGCCGAGTCGTCGGCCACCTGCGCGGTGGTATCCAGGCCGTTTTCGGCGCTGGCGGTCAGGGCTCCGGCGGTCTGGGAGAGCTCCTCGGTGGCGCTGGCCACATCGTTGATCTGTTCGCGCTGCTGGTTCAGCTCACCGCTGATGGCCATGGTGCTCTCGTTCAGTTGTTGCCCGTGGTGGTACAGCTGCTCACTGACCGTGCGGCTCTGTTCAACCAGCTGACGCAAAGTGTCGATAAAACCGTTATAACGCTCCAGGGTTTCTCCTTCCCCCGAGGTCGCCTCTCTCAGGTCGATATGCCCGGCCTGGGTGGCGCGGCGGATCGAGCGAACCAGCTCCAGCCCCTGGGCCGCATCGCGGCGAGCGTGCAGCGAGAGCCAGATCAGGGCCGCCGCTTCCAGAACCACGTAGAGCGCGTGCAGCCAGATGACCCACCACTGTCCGTCGGCATCGGGGAGGACCCAGACGGTCGCGCCCCGGTCCTGGAGCGCGAACAGGCCCAGGTGGTGTACGGCGATTGTGAGCGCAGCGGCCACAATCGGTATCCAGTCCCGGTAATAGAGCAGCGCAGCCATAAAGGCAAAAATCCCGAAATGGAACTCGATCATGCCGTGGGCCTGGTGAATATGCAGTGCTGAGTAGACCATCAGGCTGGCCCCCAGGGCGATCCGGGTCACCACCTGCCCGGCGGCGAGCCGGACCAGCAGGAAGGTCGCCACCAGCGTGCTGCCTCCTATGACCAGTGCGGCGCCCCAGGTGTCATACCACAGCGCAATGATCAGGCTGGCGACAAACAGCATCGCACCGAGGCGGAACATGATCCGGTCGGCTTGCTGGTAGTGTTCGTGCAGCAGATCGTCTGAGGTGATGGGCATGGTGTTGTTGGGCTCAGTGGTGGAGGAGATGATCAAGCTCGAAAAAAGAGGGCCTGTTAGATCAGAGTTCCCAGGTGCAGAAGCATCCGATAGCTTCGCGGTTCAGCCAACGGGGGTTATTACCGGTTTGCAGATGTCCCATGACCCGCGCGACCAGATCGTCCCCTTGGCCGCAGAACGCGCCCTCACTGTGCGGGCCAACATAGGCCAGCTCACCGTGCCTGTCCCAGATGGCAACGGCAGGGCTGGCGGGAATCCAGTCGAATGCCCCCGCTTGCGGATCTGTCACATAAATACGCATTGTGCGCACCTCTGGATCAAGGTGGGCGTCGACAGCTTCGATGTGCGGCTCCGCAAAGCGGGTGCAGGGGCAGTCGGCATCCACAAAGTGCACCACTAGCGGAGCCTCCAGCGACAGAAGGCCGGAGGGCGGAGGCCGACCTGTCAGGTCAAAGCTGGCGTGCTGATTTTCAAAGCGCCGTTGCCACTGCCACTCGAAATACCAAAACCCATAGGCGGTCACACCCAGCCAGAGCAGGGTGATGGTAGCGGCCAGCCAGTGGCGTCGGAGAATCGGGGGAAGGTGGTCAAACGGCAAGTGAGGCGCTCACTCAAATGGGGCAAAGCGCCATATTAGCAGGGGGTAATAAAAGGTGATAGTCAGAGCATTGCGATAGATCAAAAAGGCCCTATTCCGGCTCAGTCGATAATCTCCTGCCCGCGATACATCCGCTTGGTGCGCTCTCGTGGGGCGTCGGGATTCTCTTTGGGAGGCGCTTCTTCCAGGGTGACCTGGCCTCGGTACACTTTGGTGACCTTGCGCGGCCGGGCGGCGGCCTCGGCTTCCTCGGCGTCCTGTTGAGCATCGTTCAGGGCGTGGTCCCAGGGGTCTCCGGCCAGTTGGAGCAGTTCTTTGATAAGCGTCTGACATATGACGTCTTTGCTGTGCCGATGGTGGCTGACCAGTTCGTCCAGAAGTTCCGGGTTGGCGAGTTTGACGGAAGGTTTCAGATCGGCGGGCACGCGCCGGCGAATCTCAAACACCAGTTCAATCATGGGTTTGGTGTACTGCATTCCGGTCTCCGGTCGTAGTGACGTGTGGGGCGATCAGGAATGCTGCAAAAAGCTGGCCATGGTGGGGCTTTTACTGCTTTGGTTTTGGTGTTTTAGGGTTTTGGTGCTTTTGGGAAAGTCCGGTCCTCGGAGGAGGAAGCCCTTCCAGGACACGCCGTACATACGGTCCCCTTCGCGCTCCCGGCGCTTCGGGACACTTCCCACATCCATGTGGGGCGTCCACGGGGCTCGGATCGCGGGTCCCCCGCTCTACGGTCCTGGAAGGGCTTCCTCCTCCGAGGACCTCCGTGCCACCTAGTGGCACATGGGTTTTTGTATAGCACGCAGTTGCGTAGGGCGGATAAGGCCAAAGGCCGCATCCGCCGTTACCGTCGGTTAACGGTTGCTGCGTGTCTTAAAAGGGCTTTTTCTTCAGGGCCCTATGAGCCAAAAATGGGCCTGCTACGCCCCAATGGCTAATGCTGGCACGGAGGCCCGGTGCGGGGTGAACCATTCCAAGATCGTAGAGCGGGGGACCCGCGATCCGAGCCCCCAGGGATGGGTTTACGGCGTGTCTTGGAATGGTTCACCCCGCACCGGGCCGGGCGCGACGAACCACCTTGCATCATTATTCAGTGCAGTGCATTAAAATGGTGCAGGCAGTTCAGTATTGCTGCTCGGGCGTTTCAATCCGGGCATAAATCTCGCTGCTGCCGTCGGTCTTCAGCAACAACACATCGTACGGGTCAAAACGCTCGCCCATCTCCATGCCCGGACTGCCTACCGGCATGCGGGGCACGGCCAGCCCCAGAGCGTTTTTCGGTGGGCTGTTCAGAAACTGGCGGACCAGCTTGGCCGGAACGTGGCCCTCGAAAATATAGCCCTCCTCAGAGACACCGGTATGGCAGGAGGCGTACTCGGGAGCGATGCCCAATTGTGCCTTGATGGTCGCCATCCGGCTCGGATGCTCAATGGCCGCCTCAAAGCCCCCACCCTCCATGTGGGTGATCCAGTCTTCACAGCAGCCGCAGGTCGGGCTTTTGTAGACCGTCAGCCCAGTCGTTGCAGCGGAATCCTGCGCGACCGAGGTGCTGTCGGAGCTGGCGCTCGATTCTGTCTCCGGAGACTCTCCGCAACCGGTCAGGGCGAGCGTCAGGGCGAAGGCGCCGGCTATGTGTTTGAACATGTCAGTCATCCAGTCGGTGGTCCATAGTGCGTGACGGCTGCTGGCAGCGGCTGTCACCGATGATCTGGGCCGGCACACCGGCGGCGATTTTGCGACAGGGAACGGACTTGAGCACCACGCTGCCCGCACCGACCGTGGCGCACTCGCCGATCTCGATATTGCCGAGAATCTTGGCCCCGGCACCGATCAACACGCCTCTGCGGACCTTGGGATGGCGGTCGCCGCTCTCTTTCCCAGTGCCGCCGAGGGTGACCGACTGCATGATGGAGACATTGTCCTCCACCACCGCCGTTTCGCCGATGACGATGCCCGTGGCGTGGTCAAACATGATGCCCCGACCGATGCGGGCCGCCGGGTGAATATCGACTGCGAAAACCACGGAAATACGGTTCTGCAGGAACAGCGCCAGGGCTTCCCGGCCGTGCTGCCAGAGCCAGTGCGCGACCCGGTAGGCCTGAAGCGCATGAAAACCTTTGAAGTACAAAAAGGGGGTGCTGGATGAGTCGCAGGCGGAGTCCCGTTCGTTGATGGCCAGAAGGTCGGCCCGCACCGCCTCGCCAATACCCGGGTCGTCCGCCAGTGCCCGCTCAATGACCTCGCGCATCAGCATGGCCGGCATGGCCGGGCTGTCCAGCTTGTTGGCCAAGTGGAAACTCAAGGCCGCTTCCAGGGTGTCGTGGTTGAGGATGGTGGTGTGCAGAAAGCTCGCCAGTACCGGTTCGGACTCCGCTTGGGCGCGGGTCTGTCGGCGAATGTCTTCCCATACGGGGTCACTGCTGACGGGGGCGAGTTGGGCGGTCATGGGCCATCCTGTAGAGTTTCGGGTGCATTGCAGAGTATTGTTGGGTCATTATTGGGCTTGGGCGCGGAGATTTCCACCCCCGCTACCATACAGTTAATGCAAATTAAGGCAGGAAGGACACAATGGGCAAATGGCACGCTCACCATATTCTCTGGCTCTCGCTGGCGGCGGCGCTGGCGACCATGGGGCTGAAGTCCCTGGCGTGGCAACTGACCGGCTCGGTGGGTTACCTGTCAGACGCGCTGGAGTCTGTGGTCAACCTTCTGGGGGCCGGGTTTGCACTGACGATGTTTCAATACGCGCGTCGCCCGCCGGATGACGGTCACCCTTTTGGGCATGGCAAGGCCGAGTATTTCGCAGCGGCCTTCGAAGGGGGCATGATTTTCCTGGCCGCGCTGGCCATTCTGGTGGCGGCGGGCGAGCGACTTCTGAACCCAGAGACTCTACAGGCTCTTAATCTGGGTACGGGACTGTCGGTGGGAGCCGCGCTGATCAACCTGGCGGTGGCCCGCCTGCTGCTACGCTACGGTCGCGCACTGCGTTCGCCGGCGCTTGAAGGTGACGGACGGCATTTGATGACCGACGTCTGGACGACTGTCGGGGTGGTGCTGGGCGTCGGGCTGGCCAAGTGGACTGGCTTGCTGTGGCTCGACCCCGTCGTGGCGATTGCTGTGGCGCTGCATATTCTTCATGAGGGCTGGCAGCTGCTGGCCAAGTCCGCCAACGGGTTGATGGATCGGGCCCTGAGCCCCGGAACCCTGACGAAGCTTGAGCAAGCACTGCAAACCATGACCCCGGAAAGTTGTGGCTTTCACCGGCTGCGCACCCGGGCCTCTGGCGCCCAGCAGTTCGCCGAAGTGGACCTGCAGGTGCCCGGCGACTGGACCGTGCGCCGGGCCCACGACCTGGCCGATGCGGCGGAGCACCGACTGGCGGAGTTGGGGGTGGTGGCGACCGTCCATATCGAGCCGGTGGGCAGCCACGGCACCGATGCCCGGCAGCATTGAGGCGGATTACCGGTGGGCGCTATCGGCGGACGCCCGCACCTCGTTGGCCAGCGTCTGCAGCGGCCGGGAGTGAAACTCTCGCCGATAAAGAACGGCCACGGTCAGCGTCGCCGCCAGAATGAACAGCCAGGTATTGAACAGCCAGGGCAGCACCGAAAGCGAAAAGTAATAGGCGCGCAGGCCGTAGTTGTAACTGTGCCCCGCCTGATCAATGACTTTCGCACTGGTGGTGGCATAGCGGGCCCGCTCTTCCTCGGTGATGTCGGTGTCGTTCGCCAGTGGCGCGGCCCCCAGCAGAATGGAGCTGAAGCCGTATTGGCGCACGGCCCAGGTCAGGGTGAAAAACGCGTACACATAGATGGCCAGTAATAACAGGATCTTGAACTGCAGTTGTCGGGAAGTCATCTCCCGGTTAAAAAACGGCAGTGCGGTCAGGGTTTCGTGAACCTGTTCGATGGACGCCAGAACCGTAATCAGACCGGCGATCACAAAAATCGAGGTCGAGGCAAGAAACGTGGTCTGTCGTTCCAATCCCGCGATCAGCGCGGTATCGCCAATGCGGTTGTCCCGACGCAGCATCGAATGCATCCAGCGTTTGCGGTAGATCTGCAGTACGGATGACAGGCTGTAGGACACCCGGGCACGGTGTCGGGCGAAACTGGCGTAGCCAATCCACACGGCAAAAAACCAGGTGACGGCCAACAGGTTCAGCCAGTTATGTGCAGTCATTGTCAGAAGGGACCTCGTGAAAGTGCCTCAATCATACGTCAAAGATAGCTCGAAAACAGCCAGAAAAACGCATCGCGCAATCGCTGCCAGAGGGGGCGTTGATCCAGCTCGGCCAGGGTGATCCGCCGGCTTCGCGCGGTGGCCTCGTCGAGGTGGGCGTGCAGTTGTCGGGTGAGGTCCGCATCAAACCACTCTACGCCCAGCTCAAAATTCAGGCGTAGGCTGCGGGCGTCGAGGTTGGCGGAACCGGTCATGGCGTAAGCATCGTCGACCAGAATCAGTTTGCTGTGGGCGAACGGCGCCGCTTTGTAAAAGACGTCCATATCCCAGAGCAACAGCTCCCAGAGCATGTTCCGGGTCGCCCAGTCGACAAAGCGCAGGTTGCTGCGCTCGGGCAGAATGACCTCCACTTTGACCCCCCGCAACACCGCGGCCTGCAATGCGGCCACCATTTCGTGGTTGGGAAGAAAGTAGGGCACCATGATCCGGATGCGCTCCCGGGCCGCCGTAAATACCCCGATCAGGGTCATCGACAGGTGATTGAGGTTGTCGTGGGGGCCGTCATCAATCAGGCGGCAGACGCTGCGGCCCGCCGTGGGACAGGGCAGCTCGGTGAGCGCGGGCTTCCGGCCGGTCACCAGATCCCAGTCGTGGCAGAACAGGTGGGTCAACTCGGCCACCAGAGGCCCGTTCACCCGGAAGTGGACATCCTCGGTGGGGTGGCGGTTGTCGGGGTTGGCCACCATATGCCGATCATCGATGTTGATGCCACCGAAAAAGCCGACCTGCTGATCCACAACCGCAATTTTGCGGTGATTGCGCAGGTTGATATCCAGCGACGGTGGCAGCAGCGAGGGCGGCGTGAACAGGGCCACGCTCACATCGGCCCGGCGCAGCGCGCGAATGGCGATACGCCACGAATAGCTGGTGCCGACCCCGTCCGCGAGCACATAGACGGCAACACCCCGGGCCTTGGCCCGGATCAGGGAATCAATCACCTCCCTGGCCTCACCCCGGTGTCCGAACAGATAGGTGGACAGCAGAATCCAGTGACGGGCCTCTTCGATTGACCGAAGTAGCTCGGGGAAGAAGGCTTCACCATTGATCAGAATGTTGGCCTGGTTGCCCGGCAGCAGGGGCTGTCCGGTTGCCCGGCTCCCCACCCGGGCCAGATCCGGGTTGGGTAAAGTGTCGATCAGCGGATCGGGGTTGAGCAGCAGGGGCGGGCTGGTGCGGTCGTAACCAAAGAACATGACCGGCAGGTGGTGGCCGGTGAATACCTGGGCTTTGGTGCGCAACCGGTTGATCCCGAAGAGGAAGTAGAGCAGCGGCCCGGCGACGGGGAAAAGCAGAATGACCCCGATCCAGCCCAGAGCCGCGCGGTGATCCCGCTTGTAAATCAGGGCGTGCACGGCGGCGATGGGCATCACGACCAGATGGAAAAGCGCAATTATCCAATAGAGCATAGGCGGTCCGTTGGGCGTCCGGGGGTATACTGTCCTGTGCCTATGCTACCGCATTGGCCGCAGAATAAAATGACACGCCTGGGCGCCATTGGCCTGCCCGGAACAACAGGAGGAAATGATTGATGTCCGCCCCCCTCTGGATCAGTCACCGTGGCCTGTGTGACCGGGCCACGGAAAACACGGCCAATGCCTTTCGGGCGGCGTTGGATGCCGGGTTTTCGCATCTGGAAACCGACCTGCGCAGCACCGCGGACGGGCACCTGGTGCTTGCCCACGATGAAGACCTGAGCCGGGTTGCCGGGCTTCCACTGAAAGTGACCGAAGCGACCCGCCACGAGCTTGAGCAGGTTCGCCTGACGGGAGGGGAGCCACTGTTGTTTTTCGACCAGTGGCTGGAGGAATTCGGACAGCACCGCTGGATTCTCGACATAAAGCCCGAATACGGAGAGCGGACCCTGGCGCTGTTGCTAAAGCACTGGCAAGGCGAAGGTGAGGCGCTATTGAGTGGACGGGCCCGATTCCTGTTCTGGGATCCTCGTCAGCAGCAACTGCTGTTGGACGAACAGCCCGAGATCGAGTGCATGGCGCCCATGCCCGAGTGTCGACGCGCCGGACTGGCCTGCGCGGCGGGGCTGCCGCCTCTGGCGGGTATTCAGCCCGGTGCCACTTACTCGCTACCGCCCCGACTGGCTGGTGTGCGCCTGTTACGCCCGGCCATGGTGGAGCGTTATCGTCGCCGACAAGGGCGGGTGCTGGCATTTCTTCCGGAGAGTGGGCGGGAGGTCGATTGGGCGCTGGAGTCCGGGGTCGATGAGGTGCTGACCAACTATCGCCCTGGATGAGTGACTGACCCGCCCAAAGCGGGACACTGACCACCGCTTCTGTTAAGGTTCCGCCTCGGCGCGCTTACTGCGTCGGGTCATGAAAGGAGCAGACAATGAATAATTCACACAGGAATCTGAAGGATGATTTTGCCGAACTCACCCGGCATCTCCCTCGCCTTCCGGGAATCGGATTGGGCCTGCTGATTCCCCTCGCCCTCCTCATCCTCTGGGGCGGCTTTACCAGTTTTTACACTGTTCAGCCTGAGCAGCAGGCAGTGGTCAAGCGCTTTGGTGCAGTGGTGGCGATCACCGATCCGGGCCTGCACTTCAAACTTCCCTTTGGAATCGACAGAGTACAACGTGTCGCCTCGGCCCGGGTGCTCAAGCAGGAGTTCGGCTTTCGTACTGTCGGCCAGCGGGGCAATGAGGCCAGTCGTTATTCCAGTCAGGATTTTACCGGCGAGTCGGCGATGCTGACCGGTGATCTCAATGTGATCAACGTCGAGTGGGTGGTGCAGTATCGCATTCAGGATCCGATCAAGTATCTTTACCAGCAGCGCGAGCCCGACACCACGCTGCGGGACATTTCCGAATCCGTCATGCGTCGGGTGGTGGGTAACCGCCTCGGCTCGGAAGTGCTGACCGTTGGGCGGGTGGAAATCGCCCAACTGGCGCGTGAAGAAATTCAGCAGGTCATGGATCGCTATAACTCCGGCTTACACATCATTACCGTCGAGCTTCAAGACGTTGTGCCGCCCCAGGCAGTGCGCCCCGCATTTAACGAAGTGAACGAAGCCCGACAGGAGCGCGAGCGGATGATCAACGAAGCCACCAAGCGCGCCAACCAGCAGATTCCCCGCGCCGAAGGTGAAGCGCAGCGTCTGATCGCTGAGGCTGAAGGCTATGCCACCGAGCGGGTCAACCGAGCCTACGGGGAAACCGCCCGCTTCCGCGCCATGCTGGAGGAATACCAGAACGTGCCCGAAGTCACCCGCTCGCGTCTGTATCTGGAAGCCATGGGCGGCTTGTTGCCTAAGGTCGGCCAGGTATTGATGGTTCAGGACGATCAGGTCGGCCCCTTGCCCCTGATGAACATTCGCGATGCGCGCCAGGAGGCCAAATAATGAAAGGTGGAATTTTTGCAATCATTCTGGCGGCGGTTGCCGTTACCGTATTTTCGTCGGCCTACGTGGTGGATGAGGCCGAGCAGGCCATCATTGTCCAGTTCGGTGAGCCCCAGGGCGACGTGGTCAGCGAGCCCGGCCTGCACTGGAAACTGCCCTTCATCCAGGAGGTGCGCCGGTTCGATCGGCGGCTGTTGATCTGGGACGGCGACGTCACCCAGATTCCGACCCTTGGACGGGAATTCATTCAGGTCGATACCACGGCCCGCTGGCGCATCACTGATCCGTTACAGTTCCTGCGTAGCGTGCGCGACGAGCGTGGCGGTCGAAACCGCCTGGATGATATTGTCGATTCGGTGGTGCGGGATATTGTCTCGGGTACCGAGCTCGAAGAGATTGTCCGCTCCGGTGACTGGAATGTGGACGTGGATGACCTCGACGAAGTCGAACAGGATCGGGACGATGTGGCCCTGACCAAGCGGCCGAAACTGGGGCGGGAAAAACTCGAGGCGGAAATTCTCAAAAGCGCCGCCAAGATGACCCCGAGTCTGGGGATAGAACTGATCGATGTGCGTATCAAGCGCCTGAACTACATCGATTCGGTGCGCCGCCAAGTGGAGAATCGCATGATTTCCGAGCGCCAGGCCATCGCCGAGCGTTTCCGTGCCGAGGGGCAGGGGCGCAGCCTGGAAATTACCGGTGAAATGGAGCGCGAGCTGCGCCGAATCAATTCCGAGGCGGCGCGTACCGCGGAGGAAATTCGCGGTAACGCCGATGCCGAAGCGATCAAAATTTACGGTGAAGCCTTTGGGGCGGATCCGGAGTTTTACGCGTTCCTGCGCACTCTGGAAACCTACTCGGCGCTGGGCGATAACACCACACTGATGATTCGGGCGGACTCAGACTTCTTCCGCTATCTGGAAAGCAAGGAGCGTTAAGCGAGCCCGCCTGTTTTTCTGGAAGAGTTCTAGAAAAGTGCCAGTGGCGGCTCGTCCAGAGCCGCCAACTGTTCCCGCAACTCCAGAATGTGTTCGCCCCAATAGCGTTCGGTATTGAACCAGGGGAAGCTTTTGGGAAATGCCGGGTCCTGCCAGCGACGCGCCAGCCAGGCGCTGTAATTCATGATGCGCAAACTGCGCAGCGCCTCAATCAGGTTCAGTTCCGCAAAATTGAAATCACAGAACTCCTGATAACCCTCCACGATTTCCGACAGTTGTGCGGTCTGTTGCTCCCTTTCCCCCGACAGCAGCATCCACAGATCCTGTACCGCCGGCCCGTTGCGGGCATCGTCAAAGTCGACAAAGTGCGGCGCATCATCCCGCCACAGAATGTTGCCCGGATGGCAGTCCCCGTGCAGGCGAATGGGGGTGTATTCGGCGTCGGCAAAAATGCGCTCAAGGCGATGGATCAGATCCGCCCCCAGCGTTTCATAGGAGGGGCGCAGACTTTCGGGAATGAATGACTCGGATAGCAGAAATTCGTAACTGTCCACCGCAAAGCTCTGGACGTCCAGGGTCGGGCGATGCGCAAACGGACGGGCCTCGCCCAGGGCATGAATGCGTCCCAGTACCCGGCCCAGCGTCAGCAATTGGTCGAAGTCATCGAGATTCGGGGCGTGGCCGCCCTGACGGGGGTAAAGGGCGAAACGAAAGCCCTGGTATTCGCGCAGGGTGTGTCCTTCGACATCGGGTAAAGGGGGCACGACGGACACTTCCAGGTCCAGCAGGTCCCGGGTAAAGTCGTGTTCTTCCTGAATCTGCGCGTCGCTCCAACGCTCCGGGCGGTAGAACTTGGCGATCAACGGCGGACCCTCTTCCATGCCCACCTGATACACCCGGTTCTCATAGCTGTTGAGCGCCAGAATGCGCATGTCACTCAGGTAGCCGCTACTTTCCACCGCATCCAGGACCAGATCCGGCGAGAGCGCTTCATAAGGATGTGCGGATGTGCTCATAGTGCCCTCCCAAACCGGCATTGTACCGGTTATGGGAGGGCGGATGGGAGATCAGTCGAGCGAGCGGCTGCCCCAGATGGCCACACCGTCCACCGACAGTGCACTGAAGGTCACCACAAACTCCTGTTCCGACGGGCTCCACAGGCGCGCGGCCACGCCCTCGAAGGTGCCTTCGTCATCCAGGGTTACAGTGATGGCGTTGTCCGCCCCGAGGATCCAGTCACCGCTGGCCTCGCCGGAGATTTGACCACCGTCTTCCAGCTCGATGGTCACGGAGCTTTTGATCTGGGCGGTGATGTCCAGGCCGTGGTTGACCAGCTCGTAGGTGCCCGGTACGTCGGCTTCGCTGATGCTTGACTCGATGGTCTCGTCCGTCTCAGACGTGGGCACATAGCGATGCGGTGCCACCACCGGCCAGCCATCGGCATTGATGAACAGTTCGTGCACACGGACTTCGTGCTGTTCACCGCGTCCGGGGAAACGAGTGTGGAAGAACATCAGGTGTTTGCCTAGGCCTTCGTCGTAATAGGCCGAGTTATGTCCCGGGGAGACGTAGCCATTGCCGCCATCGGCAAACTGGAAGTTGCCCATCAGTTTCACTGCACCGTCTTCGATCGAGGCGTCATCAAACAGAGGCAAGCTCGGGTCGGACTTCACCTCGGCCACGTCATTATCTTCGTAGTCGAGATAAGGGCCGTCCGGGGATAGCGAGCGGGCGACACGGATATTGTAGGCCCCTCCGGCGTCCAGCCCGCCAAAGGAACTGAACAGGTAGTAGTACTCGGATTCGGGGCTGTACAGCACGTAGGGGGCTTCGATCCGGCTGTGATTGCCGCCGATCAGATGCTTGCCATAACTCTGACCGGGCATGGGCAGGCCGGTATCCGGGTTCATTTCCATAATGTAGAGACCGCCGGAGTATGAGCCGTAGGTCATCCAGAGGTTGCCCTGATGATCGTAGAACGTGTGCGGATCGATCACATTAGGATGAATACGGGGGTCGTAATTCTCGGCGATATAGCCTTCGGTCACCGCACCGGGTTCGAGTGCACTGTCCGCTTCCCAGCCCGAGCGCAGGAAGATTTCGACATTCTCATAAGGACCTTCGATATTGTCGGCGACGGCAACCCCCATGGCCGACTGGGGCGCATCGCCCCGACAGGCGTTGTAATACATGTAGAAGCGGCCGTCGCTCAGTTGAATAATGTCGGCCGCCCAAAGGGTGTCGGCATCGGCCCAGCCAAGGGCATCGGCCAGCTCTTCGGTGACGTCGTCAAACAGGGGGTTGGCGGGGGTAACGCCATCGGCGACCCGCTCCCAATTCATCATGTCATCCGTTTTGGCCATGGAGAGGTGCGAGCCAATCACATAGTAGTCGCTGCCCACCTTGGTCACCGAGGGGTCGTGGACCGCGATGTTGGTAAAGGTTGGACTGACCGATCCCTGAGGGCTGTCCTGGCCGCCATCCTCTGGCGTTTCCTGATCCGGACTATCGTTGTTCTCAGGCGCCTCCTGACCGGGGCCGTCGGAATTCGTCGGGGTTTCGCCACCACCGGAACCGCCGCCGCAGGCGGTCAGGAACAGACTCAGGGCCAGCGCGCTGACCGCGGTCGGAAAGGGGAGCCCCGGGGTCTTGGTATTGCGTGATGTCATGGTATTTTGCCTCGCGATATCAGGCGGAGCGCCACAAGCGATGTTCGCCCGCCAGGTTGTATTTATTGAACTTACGCTCAACAAACTACCATGATGTAATATGGTAATACAAATAGATCGAGGCTATCGGGTACATCGGGTGCTTTGATGGGCCTGGGGCGACTCCGGCGTCCGGGCCAGTGCCCAGACTTCCACTGAACGGGCTCCCGCCTCCCGTATAAGCCGGCTCAGTGCCCGCACGGTGCTGGTAGTGGTCACCACATCGTCAATCAAGGCAACCCGCCGTCCCGCAAGGCGCTTTTCGGTGCGGGGATTCAAGGAAAAGGCGTGGCTCAGGTTATGGATGCGGGCGGTTCGGGTCAGCCCCTGTTGTGCGCGGGTCGGCTGCGGCCTTCGCGCCACCCGGCTGAGCACCGGTAGACTCAGCGCCCGGCCCAGGTCGTGGGCCAACAGTTCCGTCTGGTTGAAACCGCGCTTTAGCCGACGGGTCCAGTGCATGGGGACCGGGACCAGCAGCTCCGGCCAGGTCTCTTCACCCTCTTCCTCCCGCTCCGCCCTGAGCAGCCCGGCCAGCAATCCGCTCAAGGCCCGGCCCGATGCCAGTTTGTGGCGGTACTTGAAGGCGTGGACCAGGTGGTCCAGAGGGTAGTCGTAGATTCCCAGGACCCGGCAGCGTTCAAAGTCTGGTGGTGCCTGCAGGCAATACCCACAGTAGCGGCTATCCACCGACAGCGGCAGGGCGCAGGTAAGGCATTGATGGTCGTGGCGGGCGAGGTAGGGTAGATCGAATTCGCACCCCGGGCACAGCAGGTCGGCACCGGGTTGCGAGCACAGCAGACAGGATCGGGGCAGCCGGGGCAGGGTGGCCATGAGGCCCTTGAGTCCATTCCACTTCAATCCATTCCACATGGGGGGTAGTCCTTTGGTTGGTGGCTTGCAGGTAGATCATGACTTCTCGGGCCGCTGACGTCCAGCCCCGAAGGCTCAGGCCGCCGGAGGTGCGACCCTGTGGGCGAGGGCGCTGTAAACCCGATCAGGGCATTTTGGTTGACAGCGGCCTGTGGGCCGCTACTATAGAGGGCTTTTGGACCTCAAACACACCGGGATCGAACCATGAACGCCACCGCACAACCGCCGATTCGCCACGACTGGACCCGGGACGAGATTCTCGCCCTGTTTGACCTGCCGTTCAGCGACCTCATGTTTCAGGCACAGACCGTGCACCGCGCCCACTTCGATCCCAATCAAGTGCAGGTCAGCACCCTGTGCTCGATCAAAACCGGCGCCTGCCCGGAAGATTGCAAATACTGCCCCCAGAGTGCCCGCTACGACACCGGTCTGGAGCGCGAGCGTTTGATGGCGGTAGAGAAAGTGCTGGAAGAAGCCCGGGCCGCCAAGGCCAGCGGCGCCACCCGCTTTTGCATGGGTGCCGCCTGGCGCAGCCCCAAGAACCGGGACCTTAACTACGTCACGGACATGGTCAAAGGGGTCAAGTCCCTGGGCCTGGAAACCTGCATGACGCTGGGGATGCTCGACGAAGGGCAGGCAAAAACCCTTGCCGAGGCGGGCCTGGATTACTACAACCACAACCTGGATACTTCTCCCGAGTATTACGGCGAGGTGATCACCACCCGTACCTATCAGGATCGTCTGGAAACCCTGGACAACGTTCGCAAGGCCGGCATGAAAGTCTGTTGTGGCGGTATTGTCGGTATGGGCGAAGAAAAGACCGACCGCGCGGGTCTGTTGCAGCAACTGGCGACCATGCCGGACCACCCGGAGTCGGTACCCATCAACATGCTGGTGAAAGTGGCCGGCACACCCTTTGCGGAAGAGGAAGACCTGGACCCCTTCGAGTTTATCCGCACCATTGCGGTGGCCCGGATTCTGATGCCTCAGTCGCATGTCCGTCTGTCCGCCGGACGCGAGGAGATGAACGACCAGATGCAGGCCATGGCCTTCCTGGCCGGCGCCAACTCGATTTTCTACGGCGAAAAACTGCTCACGACGGCTAACCCGGAAGCCAATAAGGACATGCAGTTGTTCAAGCGCCTGGGGATTCAGCCCGAGCAGCGCGAAGTGCATATCGACGAAGCCGAGCAGGATGAGGTCGAGCTGGCCGGGGCGCTGGAAGAGGCGCGCAACGACCAATACTTCTACAACGCCGCCAAGTAAGCCGTGCCCCACGCCTCTCTGGATGCGGCGCTCGGGCCCGCACTGACGGCTCGTCGGGCCCAGTCTCTATATCGCCAGCGTCGGACGCTGGCCTCCCCGCAGGGCCCCGAGGTGGTGGTCGATGGCCGCCACCTGGTCGGTTTCTGCAGCAACGACTATCTGGGCCTGGCCAACCACCCGGATGTCATCAAGGCATTCAGAGCCGGCGCCGATGATCTGGGGGTGGGCAGTGGAGCCTCTCACCTGGTCTGCGGCCACTCCCGCGAGCACCATGCCCTGGAAGAGGAACTGGCGGCGTTCTGTGGCCGCGAGCGGGCATTGCTGTTTTCCACCGGCTACATGGCCAACCTGGGCACGGTGACTGCCCTGGTGGGCAAGGGCGACGGCATTTTTGAAGACCGCCTGAACCACGCCTCACTGCTCGATGCCGGGCTGCTGAGCGGGGCCCGTTTCCAGCGCTTTTCCCACAATGACCCGGAACACCTGGAGCGCCGCCTCGCGGGCTCTGATGCCAGGCGTCGCCTGGTGGCCGTGGACGGCGTGTTCAGCATGGACGGTGACTGCGCCCCACTTGTCGATCTCGCCCGGGTCGCCAATGCGCACGACGGCTGGCTGATGGTGGATGATGCCCACGGCTTCGGCTGCTTGGGCGAGCGCGGCGCGGGCACCCTGGACGCTCAGGGCGTGGCCGAAGCGCAGGTGCCGATTTATATGGCGACTCTGGGCAAGGCACTGGGCACCGCCGGAGCGTTTGTGGCGGGCAGCGAGGCCCTTATTGAAACGCTGATCCAGTTTGCCCGTAGCTACATCTACACCACCGCGTTGCCACCGGCGGTCGCGGCGGCGACCCGGGCGAGCCTGCGGCTGGTTCAGGAGGAGGCCTGGCGTCGGACGGAGCTCAATGAGCGCATTGCACAGTTCCGGGATGGCGCGCGCGCCCTCGGGCTTACCCTGATGGACTCCCGCACGGCGGTCCAGCCGGTGCTGATTGGGGATGACCGCCGGGCACTCGCCCTGGCCTCCGCCCTGGAGCAGAAAGGCTACTGGGTGGTCGCTATTCGCCCACCCACCGTACCTAAAGGCAGTGCCCGACTGAGAGTGACCCTGAGTGCCAGCCACTCCCGGGCACAGGTGGCCGGGCTGCTGTCCGCGCTGGCGGACAGTCTCCATGAATTTGCGTCGGTGGAGGCGCCGTGACAGACCCGATGATTCCCCTGAGTGCGCCCCGGGAGCTCGATGCTCCACTGGCCGCCCATCACTTTCCCGCGCTCGTATCGACCTCGGCCGAGCCCCTTGTGCTACTTCACGGCTGGGGTTTTGACAGCCGCAGCTGGGAACCCCTGCTGCCCTGGTTGCGTCAGTACAGCGATGTCATTGCACTGGACCTGCCGGGCTTTGGCGACAGTCCGGCCGGTGCCGATTTCTCGCTCGATAGCGTACTCAATGCCATTGATCAGAGCCTGCCAGCGCAGGCCACTCTGGTGGGGTGGTCACTTGGCGGCATGCTCGCGGTGGCATTGGCCGCCCGGAGGCCGGAGCGCATCACCCGCGTGATCACCCTTGCCAGCAATCTGCGCTTTGTGGCGGATGCGAGCTGGCCAGAGGCCATGGCTCCGGCCACCAACGAGCGGTTCAAGCGCGATTTCGAGCGCGCCCCCGTCAAGGGGCTGAAGCGGTTTCTTGGCCTGGTTGCCCATGGTGATCAGCGCGAGCGGGAGGTGCGCGCAGCGCTGGCAAACCTTCAGCCGGAGCCCGAACAGGTTCGGCCTCAATGGGGCCAGGCGCTGACGCTGTTGTCCGATCTGGATAATGCCCGTGCCTTCGAGCAACTGCGTCAACCCGGTCTGCACCTGTATGCCGAGCACGACGCTCTGGTTCCCTTGGCCGCCGCGGGTCAGCTACCGGCACTCAACCAGCGCCAGCGGGTGTCCGTGGTGGCTGGAGCGGGGCACGCCATGCACTGGAGTGAGCCAGAGCGGGTGGGAGAGGCCGTGCTGCATTTTCTGAATCTGACCACCGGGCAACTGGATAAACGCCGGGTCGCTCACTCATTCAGTCGGGCGGCCAACAGTTATGACAGTGTTGCGCGGCTGCAGCGCGCGGTGGGAGAGACGCTGTTGAATCAGCTGGGAGGGCAGGACCTTGGCGTGGTGGAAACCCTGGTGGATCTGGGCTGCGGCACCGGCTACTTCGGCGAGCGGCTGGCTCACCGGCTCCCCGATGCGCAACTGATCGGGTTGGATATTGCCGAGGGTATGCTCCGCTTTGCCCGTCAGGAGCGCGATATTCCGGCCCTGTGGCTGTGTGGTGATGCCGAGGAGTTACCTTTGGCCGATTCCAGCGTGGATCTGGTTTTTTCCAGCCTGTCGGTCCAGTGGTGTGAACACCTGCCGAGCCTGTTCGGCGAATTGCAGCGGGTGCTGAAACCGGGCGGGCGGCTGCTGTTTTCCACCCTGGGGCCGCGCACGCTCTGGGAGCTGAAAAGCGCCTGGCAGCGGGTAGACGGCTACGTTCACGTCAACCGCTTTCCTCCCCAGCGCGCGGTCGACGAGGCGCTGCGCCAGGCGGGGTTTCAGAGCACCGAGTGGCTGCGGGAGGAACGGGTGCTGCGCTACGAGGCGCTGGCCGACTTGACCCGGGAGCTCAAGGCGCTCGGGGCGCACAATGTCAACCGGGGGCAGCCGGAAGGGCTCACCGGGCGGCAGAAAATTCAGGCGCTCAAGGCAGCCTACGAGCCGTTCCGAGAGGACGGACTTCTGCCCGCCAGTTACGAGGTGTACTACGCCGCAGCGCGCAAGCCTCATTAACCAGACTCTGCAAGAGATCAATACACCATGGCAAAACACGCGTTTTTTGTCACCGGCACGGACACCGGTGTGGGTAAAACCTGTATCGCAGCCGGCCTGCTTCAGGCCGCCAACAGTCGGGGCCTGACCACGGCGGCGCTCAAGCCGGTGGCCGCGGGCTGTGAGCGGACCCCGGACGGATTGCGCAACGAGGATGCCCTGTTGTTGCAGTCGGTGGTCAATCCGCCCCTCGATTACGAGCAGGTCAACCCCGTGGCCCTCGAGCCGGCCATCGCGCCCCACATTGCCGCGCTGGAAGCCCGGCGGCCCCTGTCGACCGATCGTCTGGCAGGCTATTGCCGCGGTGTTCTGGGGCAGGCGGACTTTACCGTCGTCGAGGGCGCCGGGGGCTGGCGAGTGCCGCTCAATCCGGCTGAAACCCTGGCGGATCTGGCCCGACAGCTCAACTTGCCGGTCATTCTGGTGGTGGGGGTGCGCCTGGGTTGCCTGAATCACGCGCTGTTGACCGCCGAGGCGATTGCCCGCGATGGCTTGCCGTTGGCCGGCTGGGTAGCCAACGTGCTGGACCCGGATATGCCGCGTCTGCGGGAGAATGTGGACGCGCTTGGGCAACGCCTGCGAGCGCCGTTTCTTGGCTGGGTACCGACACTGTCTTCGCCGACCCCCGCTGCCGTTGCCGAGCACCTGAACCTGGACCCCCTGATCGGTTAGTTCGTTCGGTTCTATAAATGGCCGTTTTACTGCAAAAAACTCTGATAAATTGCCGGTCTTGATTGTTTTTTGGTCAGTTGGCGCGCTAAACTAGCAAGGTCAGAGTTCTCAGATCGGCCTCTCGGGCCGCAGTGAAAGGGGGTACACGATGGAAATTGGTTCTGCCGTCAATCAGGCCTTGATCGGTATGCAGCGCAGTCAGTCTGAAATGACCAGCTCGGCGCAGCAGATCGTCCAGTCGGGCACCGTGCCCGCGACCGAATCGGCCTCCAGCCTGCAGATCGTGGAGCCTCTGATCAATATCGAGGCCCAGCAGCAGGTGTTTGACAGTAACGCCCGGGTGCTTGAAGCCGCCGATGAAAATGTCGGTCGGCTGATTGATACCATGGCCTGATAGCCACCTTCAATCATGGCCTCGGTCATCCCCTCCAATTTTGCCAACGCCGTGGCGCCCTTTGTGCCCGCCGGACGTGCGCCTGTGGGACAGGAAACCGAGGATCTCAGAGGTTCCAGCCTTCAGCCGCTGGAGGAGTCGGCCGAAACCGCCCGAAGCGAGAACTTCCGCTCCCCCGATCAGCGCCCCGGAGAAACGGATCAGCAGTGGCAACAGCAGGAAAGCCGCGACCCGCGTATTCGCTCCAGCGCTCCAGAGACCGATCAGCCGCCTCCCGTTGAAACCAATCGCAGCGACCGGGTCACACTGTCCGCTTCCGGGCAGGCGGCCCTGGCGTCCGAGGCGAGTGCCGGACAGTCTTCTGGGGCTCAGGGCGCAGAGTCGACGGCTGATCCAGGCGAGGTGTCGCCGGCCAGCGCCTCATCCGATGATCCTCGCAGCGCTTTCCGCGAGAGCCGGGAGAGGCAGCAGGCGTTGGAGACCCAGGCCGAAATCCGCGAGCTGGCCGCTCGGGATCGTGAGGTTCGTCAGCACGAGCAGGCTCATGCGGCCCTCGGCGGTCGTTATGCCGGTGCCCCTCAGTATGACTTCGTGCGCGGCCCCGATGGTGTCTCCTATGCGGTGTCGGGGGAAGTCCCCATCGATACCAGCCGGATACCGAACGACCCCCAGGCGACCATTGAAAAAGCGCAACAGATCCGGCGCGCGGCCTATGCGCCAGCCGAGCCCTCCGATACTGATCGGCGGGTGGCTGCAGAGGCGGCGCAAATGGAAGCTCAGGCGCGCGCCGAATTGCGCCAGATGGAAACGCGAGAGGCTGAAGAAAAGCGCGCATCTCCGGATGAGGAGGGCGAATCCAGTGCGCGGCGCGATGAGCTCAGCACGGAACGTGAGCGTGAAGAGGCGGAGCGGGAAAACCGCCGCAGCGAGCTGGTTGAGGATGCCCGTCAGCGCAATATCAACACTTACATTCAGTTGGTCGGTCTCAGCGGCCTGACCAGTGAGGATAAATCCGGTAATCGCCTGGATCAGCGTATTTAAGTCCCGTCGTACCACCGCTTTTGCCGGCCCGTTTCCCGTTCTATACTGTCTGCCTTGGTGCCGCCGAGTCGGTGCTCCAGTTGAATGATGTACTCGTGGAGGCAGGCAGTGCATAACCCTCAATTGACCCCGGAAGATCAGGCGCGCGTTGATGCGGTTACCCGTCGGGGTGTGAATAGTGTCGAGCGCAAGCCGTTCCGGCTCTGGACGTTACTGGGAGTGATTTTGCTGGTGCTGACGATGCTCAGCGGGGTGAGTTTTATGATTGCCCGTATTCAGGGCGTGGTCTGAGTGACGCAACCGGCGCGCCCTGGTGGGGCGCCGGTTGCGTGCACGTTACTCGCTGACCGTAATGGTGATCTTCTCGGATACCACCGGCTCGTCGTGAGGACGGTGCAGGTGGTCCCCCAGCAGGAGCTGCAGCGTGTGCTCGCCGGGCTCCAGCTCCACCGTCGTCTCGGTCTGGCCGCCGCCGAAGTGGACGTGTTGATCGTCCGCCGGAATCGGCATGTCCAGGTCGGGCAGTGTCTCCAGGTCAATCAACAGGTGATGGTGCCCGGTATTGTCCCGCTCAACGCCCGCCGGGGCCACGCCCATGCCCTTGAGGCCGAATTTCACGGTGACCGGGCTGGTGACCGTAGCGCCATCGCTCGGGGAAATGATATAGGCGCTGGGACTGTCGGCCTGGGCGGAAAGCGCCGCCAGGGCAAGGGTGGCGGTGCCCAGTAAAGTGCGTAGTAGATGTGTCATCGAAAACCTCCGTGCATTGGGTCATGGGAATGAAACCTGATGGCGTCATTATAGGTGTTAAGGATACGGCTCGATACCGTGGCCGGATGCTCAAGTGTAAAGAAGCTTAATGGCGCAAGTATTTGAAATAAGTTGAAATTGGGGTTGACCCACCCTGGGTGTATGCCTATAATTCGCCACCTCGGTTAGGCAGTGCCACCGAGTTGAAGGTGCGGGGTGGAGCAGTCTGGTAGCTCGTCGGGCTCATAACCCGAAGGTC
Source organism: Marinimicrobium koreense (assembly GCF_003762925.1). Taxonomy (NCBI): domain Bacteria; kingdom Pseudomonadati; phylum Pseudomonadota; class Gammaproteobacteria; order Cellvibrionales; family Cellvibrionaceae; genus Marinimicrobium; species Marinimicrobium koreense. The sequence continues at coordinate 1,968,248 of NZ_RJUK01000001.1, read as the reverse complement.
GTTGGTTCAAATCCAGCCCCCGCTACCACTTATTTTGGAAAGTTGATGAGTGACCTTTATACGGTGTTCAGCTTTCCCAGTCGGTCCGAAAAGAAGCCGGCGCTCGAATAAGCCCCTGTCATGGGGCTTTTTTGTATTTGTAAAAAGGGGTGCACCCCCGCCACAGAGGCCTGTGGCCGCAGTTTCGAAAATGGGCCTCTGGCCCATTTTTTGTAACTGCCCTTCGTGGCAGTTGCTCTGCGGGCCCGCGCCGGACGCGTTTACATCGCTCCCGGCGTTTATTTTTCAGGGCGGCACCCCGCCACACAGGTGAACCGATTTCATGGCGTCCAAACAGGAACAGCTGCACGCGCTGATCGCGCCCGTTGTTGAAGCGCTGGAGTGTGAACTCTGGGGGTTGGAGTATCTGACCCAGGGGCGTTACTCCACGCTGCGCATCTATATTGATCGCCCGGGTGAGGAAGGCGTTAATCTGGAAGACTGCGAACGGGTCAGTCGTCAGGTGAGCAGCCTTATGGATGTGGAAGATCCCATTACCAACCGCTACACCCTCGAGGTGTCATCGCCGGGAATGGATCGGCCACTGTTTACGCCCGAACAATATGCGCACTATATCGGTGAAGTGATTTCATTGAAGACCCGGGCCCCGGTCGCGGGTCGGCGCAAGTTCAAAGGTCAATTACAGGCGGTTGAGGGGGACTCGGTAGTCTTGATAGTGGATGGTGCGGAGCACACGCTGTCGATCGGGTCGATTGAAAAAGCGAATTTGGTCCCACGCTTTTAATTAAGTGCGGTGAAGGAGTTTAACGAGGCAAGCTCATGAACAAAGAAATTTTGTTGGTCGCCGATGCGGTGTCAAATGAAAAAGGTGTGGAAAAAGAAATTATTTTCCAGGCCATCGAAACTGCGCTGGCCACGGCAACCAAAAAGCGTTTTGATGAGGACTCGAATATTGAAGTTCTGATCGATCGTGCCACCGGCGACTATGAAACCTTCCGTACCTGGGAGGTGGTCAGTGATGATGTGGTGGCCGAGCTGGGCACCCAGTTGACCACTGAAGAGGCGGCTGAAAAAGATCCCGACCTCAAGGTGGGTGATATCTGCCGCGAGAAAATCGAAAACGTCGAGTTTGGCCGGATTGCCGCCCAGACTGCCAAGCAGGTGATCGTACAGAAAGTTCGGGAAGCCGAGCGCGCCCAGATGGTGGAAGAGTATCGCGACCAGGTCGGTGAGCTGGTCAGCGGCACCGTGAAAAAAGTGACGCGCGATAGTATCATTGTGGACCTCGGCAATAATGCCGAAGGCCTGTTGCCACGGGACCAACTGGTCGGTCGGGAGATCTTCCGGGTCGGTGATCGCGTGCGCGCTCTGCTGCAGGATGTCCGCAATGAAACGCGGGGGCCGCAGCTGTTCTTGAGCCGTTCCTGCCCGGAAATGCTGATCGAGCTGTTCAAGATCGAGGTGCCGGAAATTGCCGAAGAAGTCATCGAGATCAAGGGCGCCGCACGGGATCCCGGCCTGCGCGCCAAGATCGCCGTCAACACCAACGATGGCCGCATCGACCCGGTCGGTGCCTGTGTGGGCATGCGCGGTTCCCGCGTTCAGGCCGTGTCCAACGAGCTGGGCAACGAGCGGGTGGACATCGTGCTGTGGGACGACAACCCCGCGCAGTTCGTGATCAACGCCATGTCGCCGGCCGAAATTGAGTCCATCGTGGTGGATGAAGACACTGGCTCCATGGACCTGGCGGTCGGGGAAGACAATCTTGCCATGGCCATTGGTCGCGGTGGTCAGAACGTCCGCCTGGCCAGTGAGCTGACCGGCTGGGACATCAACGTGATGAGCGTGGAAGAGTGGCAGTCCAAGCAGGAAGAGGAATCCGGCAGCTATATTGAGCTGTTCATGAATGCGTTGGATGTCGACGAAGATGTGGCTGGCGTTCTGGTGGAAGAGGGCTTCACCTCCCTGGAAGAAGTGGCCTATGTACCGCTGGATGAAATGCTCGCCATTGAAGGTTTTGATGAAGACATTGCCGAAGAGTTGCGTGCGCGTGCCAAAGACGCGCTGCTGACTCAGGCCCTGGCCTCGGAAGAAAGCTCAGAGCCGGCGGATGACCTGCTCAATATGGAAGGTATGGATGAGGCCCTGGCGAAAACGCTGGCGGGCCGCGGTATCGTCACAATGGAAGACCTGGCTGAACAGGCTATTGATGACCTGCTGGACATCGACGGCATGGATGAAGAGCGCGCAGCGGCGCTGATCATGAAGGCGCGCGAGCCCTGGTTTGCCTGATTCCTGAACGGTTAAATTGATTCAGGTCGAGTACCGCGGGCAACGAACAACACTGAGGATACACAATGGCAGAAGTAACAGTTAGCGAACTCGCCAAATCTGTGGGCGCACCGGTCGAGCGTCTGCTGAAGCAGATGCAAGAGGCCGGCTTGAGCCAGAAAACCGAAGACGCACTGGTGTCTGACGAGGAAAAGCAAACGTTGCTGACCTACCTCAAGACCAGCCATGGGGAGTCTTCGGACGGGCCCAAGAAGATTACGCTCAAGCGCAAAACCACCACTACCCTGAAAACCGGTAGTGGCGCGGCGCGCAAGACGGTAAACGTGGAAGTGCGCAAGAAGCGCACCTACGTCAAGCGCGATCCTCAAGAAGTGCAGGCCGAGGAAGAGGCGTTGGAGGCCGAGAAGATAGCGGCGGAAAATGCGGCGGCCGAAGAAGCTCGCGCACGCAAGTTGGCTGAAGAGAAAGCAGCGGCCGAAGCGAAAGCCGCGGAAGAAGCGGAAGCCAAAGCTCGTGCCGAACAGGCCGAGAGCAGCGCGGAAGCGCCTGCAGACGAGGCCAAGACCGAAGAGGCTAAGTCCGAAGAGACCCCGGCGGAGCCGACGCGTCCGTCCTTTGTCGACGACGCGGAAGAAATCCGTATTCGCGCTCAGGAGCGTCGCAAAGCGGAAGAAGCCAAGCGCGAAGCCGAGCTGAAAGCGCTTGAAGAAGTGCGTCGTGCCCAGGAAGAAGCTCGTGCAGAGCGGGCTGCGGCAGCACCGGTGGCGCCGCCGGCCGAAAAGGAAGACACCAAACACGGCAAGAAAGAAAAGCGTCACAGTAAGCCGTTTGATGAGGAAGAAGGTAACAAGCATCGCAAGCGCGCTGGCGGCAAGGGCAAGCGTTCCATGGGCCCGAAGAAGAACTCCAAGGCCGATATTTATGCGATGGTGGAAGATGAAACGGAATCCGAAGAGGTTCTGGCTCGTCGCCGCAGTGTTCGCGCGGCCCACAAAGCCTCTAATAAACACGCATTCAAAAAACCGACAGGTAAGATTATTCGCGACGTAGAAATTCCCGAGACCATCACTGTGGGCGAACTGGCCCAGCGGATGAGCGTCAAGTCGGGCGAAGTGATCAAGCAATTGATGAAAATGGGCGTTATGGCCACCATCAACCAGCCACTGGAGCAGGATACCGCCCAGTTGCTGGTCGAAGAGTACGGCCACAACGCGGTGCTCAAGAGCGAAGACGAAATCGAGCACAAGCTCGAGGAAGAGCTGGAAGTGAAGGTGCAGGGCGAAGGTAAGCCGCGCGCCCCGGTGGTGACCGTGATGGGTCACGTCGACCACGGCAAGACCTCGCTCCTGGACTACATTCGTAAAACCAAGGTGGCCTCCGGCGAAGCCGGTGGTATCACCCAGCACATTGGTGCCTACCGGGTGAAAACCAGCCAGGGCGAAGTCGCCTTCCTGGATACCCCCGGCCACGCCGCGTTTACCGCCATGCGTGCCCGCGGTGCCCAGTGTACTGACGTGGTGATTCTGGTGGTGGCCGCCGACGATGGCGTGATGCCCCAGACCGAAGAGGCGATTCAGCACTCCAAGGCCGCCGGTGTACCCATCGTGGTTGCCATCAACAAGTGCGACAAGGAAAACGCCGACCCCGAGCGGGTGAAGAACGAGCTGGCCGCGAAGGAAGTGATTCCGGAAGAGTGGGGCGGTGATACCCAGTTCATCGAAGTCTCGGCCCACACCGGCGCCGGTATCGATGAGCTGCTGGAAGCCGTGTCTCTGCAAGCCGAAATTCTGGAGCTCAAAGCGGTAGAAGATGCGCCGGCTCAGGGCGTGGTGGTTGAATCGCGCGTTGAGAAGGGCCGCGGTGTCGTGGCGACTCTGCTGGTACAGCAGGGCACCCTGAACCACGGCGACCTGGTGCTGGCTGGACAGAGCTATGGCCGTGTGCGCGCCATGACCAACGAGCTGGGCCAGCAGGTCAAGTCCGTCGGGCCGTCCTCGCCGGTTGAGATCCTGGGCCTCGATAATGCCCCTAGTGCCGGTGATGACTTCGCCGTGCTGGAAGACGAGCGTAAGGCTCGTGAAGTTGCCGAGTTCCGCGCTGACAAAGAGCGTAAGGAAAAGCTGCAGCGTCAGCAGGCGGCCAAGCTGGAAAACATGTTTGCCAATATGGAAAGCGACCAGAAGAAAATTCTGCCGGTCGTGGTCAAGGCGGACGTGCGCGGCTCGCTGGAAGCCATCCAGTCTTCGCTCATGGAAATCGGCAACGAGGAAGTGCAGGTCAACATCGTATCCTCCGGTGTCGGCGGCATTACCGAAAACGATGTCAACCTGGCGTTGACCTCCGGTGCCATTGTCTTTGGTTTCAACGTCCGGGCGCCGGCCGGTACCCGTCGTCTGGCTGAGAACGAAGGCGTCGAGATTCGCTATTACAGCATCATTTATCAGCTGCTGGATGACGTGAAGAGCGCCCTGAGCGGTATGCTCGAGCCGGAGCGTGTCGAAACCATCGTCGGTATTGCCGATGTACGCGAAGTGTTCAGCTCGCCCAAGTTCGGCCAAGTCGCCGGTTGTATGGTGACCGAAGGCACCGTGTACCGGAACAAGCCGATTCGCGTTCTGCGCGATAACGTGGTGATCTTCGAAGGGGAGCTTGAATCCCTGCGTCGTTACAAAGACGATGTCAACGAAGTGCGTAACGGCATGGAGTGCGGTATTGGCGTGAAGAACTACGACGTGAAGGTCGGTGATCAGATCGAAGTGTTCGAAGTGAAGGAAGTTGCCCGTCAACTGTAATTCACCCACCGCTCGATAGCGCATGCCCCGGTGATGAGAGTCGCCGGGGCATTCCTGTCTTATAGCGCAACACGATCAGATATGAGGTGAGCTGGCAATGCCCAGAGAATTTACCCGCTCGGACCGGGTGTCCGATGCGATCCAGCGGCTCCTGGCACAGTTGATTCCCCAGGAAATCCGCGACCCACGCATCGGGATGGTAAACATCAACGATGTCACCGTGACCCGTGATATGGCCTTCGCCAAGGTGTACGTCACCTTCGTAGGCAATGACAGCGACGAGCAGGGCGTGGAAGGCGCCAAGCGTCTGAACGGTGCCGCGGGCTTCCTGCGCACCCTGCTGGCCAAAGAAATGAACATGCGCACGGTTCCGCGCCTGCAGTTTCTGTACGACAAGACGGCCATTCGTGGTCAGGAGCTGTCCAACCTGATCGATCGGGCCGTGGCGGATGACAAGGCCCGTCACCACGATGAGTCCGACGGGGAGGCCTGATGGCGCGTCGTCGCAAAGGTCGTCCGATTGACGGCGTACTGCTGCTGAACAAAACTGCCGGGATGTCCTCCAACCATGCATTACAGCGGGCCAAAAGGCTGTTTTTCGCCGCCAAGGCGGGGCATACCGGCAGTCTTGATCCCCTGGCCACCGGGCTGTTACCGCTGTGCTTTGGTGAGGCCACCAAATTTTCCCAGTTTCTGCTGGATGCGGAGAAGGGTTACCAGAGCACGTTTCGCCTGGGTGTGGTCACCAGCACCGGTGATGCCGAGGGTGAGGTGCTGCACGAGTCCGATGCCTCGGGCGTGACCCGCGAACAGGTAGAGCGGGCGCTGGAGCAGTTTGTTGGGGATATTGAGCAGGTTCCGCCCATGTTCTCGGCGCTCAAACTCAACGGCCAGCCGCTGTACAAACTGGCCCGGGAAGGTAAAGAGGTCGAGCGCAAGCCCCGGCCGGTGACCATTCACCGGATCGACCTGCTGGACTTTCGGCCGGGCCCCCAGGCGGAGATTGACGTCGAAGTCCTCTGCACCAAGGGCACTTATATTCGTACCCTCGCGGAAGACGTGGGCCAGGCACTGGACTGCGGCGCCCGGGTGGAGCGGCTGCACCGCACTCGCAGCGGGCCCTTCGATGTGGCCAACGCCGTCAGCCTGGAAGCGCTGGAGGCGGAGCGGGGCGAGGGCATGGCGGAGCTGCTGGACCACCACCTGCTCCCGGCGGACACCCCGGTCGCGGCCCTGCCGGCACTGGTACTGCCCGCCGACAGTGCCTACTACTTCCGCCAGGGCAACCCGGTGATGGACCCCCAGGTCTACCGTCTGGGCGATGAAGGTGATATGGTGCGGGTCTTCGGTGAAAGCACCGCGAGCTCGGAAGAACCCCGATTTCTGGGCCTTGGCGAGCTGGACGACGAGGGTCGGGTGGCGCCCAAGCGGCTGGTGGCCGCCAGCGTGCCCCAGTGACTCTCGGCGAATGACAGCGTTCGCCGGCGCAAGCCGGCAACCCCGGAGCCTCGGCTTCGGGTACACAACCCACCTGTAAATATGCGCGGGTGCGGCTGTTTCTTTTTACGGCATATTACAAGAGGAAATGATTATGGCACTGAGTGCTGCAGAAAAAGCTGAAGTGGTTAAAGAGTACCAGCAGGCTGAAGGTGATACCGGTTCTCCGGAAGTTCAGGTAGCGTTGTTGACCATCAACATCAACAAGCTGCAGGAGCACTTCGCAGATCACAAACAGGATCACCACTCGCGCCGCGGTCTTATCCGCATGGTTAACCAGCGTCGTAAGCTGCTGGACTACCTGAAGGGTAAGAGCACCAAGCGTTATGCTGACCTGATTCAGAAACTGGGTCTGCGTCGGTAAGAGTTCTGTGCCCGCTTTGCGGGCACATTTTTTTCCGCTCTTCGGCCCCGGTGGGCCGGAGGGCTGTAAAACCGGCTCCGGCGAATACTGTATCCCCCGCGAGCCACCAGTCGCTTGCACGACAACTCGAATTGTTTCCAGGCTATGTTGAAGTATTTGCTTTGAATTATTCCGAGTCGTGACCGCACACAATTGAACGAAAGTGAAGAAGAGAAGGATAGAAGAGTGAATCCGATCATCAAGAAATTTCAGTACGGCGGCGAAACCGTCACCCTGGAGACCGGGCGTGTTGCCCGCCAGGCAACCGGCGCCGTCATGGTCACCATGGGTGACACCTCGGTTCTGTGTACCGTGGTAGGGGCCAAAGAGGCCAAGCCGGACCAACCGTTTTTCCCGCTGTCCGTGCACTATCAGGAACGCGCCTACGCGGCCGGTAAAATTCCCGGCGGTTTCTTCAAGCGCGAGGGTCGTCCCTCCGAGAAAGAAACCCTGACCTCCCGCCTGATCGATCGCCCGATCCGTCCGCTGTTCCCCAAAGGTTTCATGAACGAAGTGCAGGTCGTGTGCACCGTCATGTCTACCTGTAAGGAAGTGGATCCGGATATCCCGGCCATGATCGGCACCTCCGCCTGTCTGGCCGTGTCGGGCATTCCGTTCGACGGCCCGATCGGCGCCGCTCGTGTGGGCTACACCCAGGACAATGGCTACCTGCTCAACCCCAACTACGCTGCTCTGAAAGGCTCTGAGCTGGACATGGTGGTTGCCGGTACCAAAGACGCGGTTCTGATGGTCGAATCCGAAGCCAAAGAGCTGCCGGAAGACATCATGCTGGGTGCGGTTCTGTACGCTCACCAGGAAATGCAGGTGGTGATTCAGGCCTGTGAAGAGCTGGCCCGTGACGGTGGCAAGCCCCGTTGGGACTGGACTCCGGTCCAGCAGAATGCCGAACTCAAGGCAAAAGTCGAAGCCGGTTTCAAAGACGGTATCGGCGAAGCCTACCGCATTACCGACAAGGCCGAGCGCTATGCCAAGCTGTCCGAGCTGCGCTCCCAGGCGGTAGAACAACTGGCCACCGAGGAGTCCGGTGTCAGCGCCAGCGAAATCGAAGGTCTGTTCGCCAGCGTGGAAAAGCAGCTGGTGCGCTCGCGCATCATCGCCGGTGAGCCCCGTATCGACGGCCGCGACAGCGCCACCGTTCGCCCGATTGAAGTGGAAGTGGGTGTCCTGCCCAAGGCCCACGGCTCGGCCTTGTTTACCCGTGGTGAGACCCAGGCTTTGGTCGTGGCCACCCTCGGTAACGCCCGCGACTCCCAGATCATCGATGCTCTGGAAGGCGAGCGCAAAGACCCCTTCATGCTGCACTACAACTTCCCGCCCTACTCAGTAGGCGAGTGTGGTCGTATGGGCGGTACCGGTCGTCGTGAGATCGGTCACGGCCGTCTGGCCCGTCGCGGTGTGGGCGCGGTTCTGCCCAAAGAAGACGAATTTCCCTACACCCTGCGTGTGGTCAGTGAAATCACCGAGTCCAACGGTTCCAGCTCCATGGCCTCCGTCTGTGGCGCCAGTCTGGCGCTGATGGATGCCGGTGTGCCGCTGAAGGCGCCGGTGGCGGGTATTGCCATGGGTCTGGTGAAAGACGATGACGGTTTCGCCGTTCTGACCGATATCCTGGGTGATGAAGACCACCTGGGTGACATGGACTTTAAAGTGGCCGGTACCACCAGTGGTATCACCGCGCTGCAGATGGATATCAAAATCCAGGGCATTACCGAGCAGATCATGGAAATCGCTCTGGAGCAGGCCCTGAGCGCCCGCCTGCACATTCTGGGTGAAATGAACAAGGTGCTGGGCAAGTCCCGCGAAACCGTGAGCGACAATGCGCCGCGCTTTGAAACCCTGAAAGTGCATCCGGACAAGATCCGCGACATCATCGGTAAAGGCGGTGCGACCATTCGCTCCATCACCGAAGAGACCGGTGCGTCCATCGACATCGACGATGACGGCACCGTGAAAGTGTACGCCGACGATGGCACCGCGCTGAAGGCGGCTGTGGCCAAGATCGAAGAAATTACCGCCGAGGCGGAAATTGGCGCGATCTACGAAGGCAAAGTGGTCCGTATTGTCGACTTCGGTGCGTTCGTCAACTTCCTGCCGGGTAAAGACGGTCTGGTACACATCTCCCAGATCGCCGATGAGCGCGTGAATGCGGTCAGCGACTACCTGAAAGAAGGTCAGATGGTGAAGGTCAAGTGTCTGGACGTCGACCAGCGCGGCCGCATCAAACTGTCTATCAAGGAAGCCAACGCCGACGCGCAAGCGGACGCTCCGGCCTCCAGCGAGGAAACCACCGAGGAGTAACCCTCCCGGTGAGTTACCCATAAAAAAACCCGCCAATCGGCGGGTTTTTTTATGGACGGCGATGCTTAAAAGGTCGTGTAGGGGCCGAGCGCAGCGGTAAAACGCCGCATCCGCCGTCACCAATACACCTACGCCTTCCAAGCCAACAAAGGATTCAACCACCGCATCAACGGCCCGGTAAACCGCATCGGCGCATCCAACACCGTCAGACAGATGCAATCCTCATTCTGCAGCGCCGTCGGGCTGTGGTGGTGGCTCGGGTCCCGCGCGATATAGTCCCCGGCATGATACACGCCGAGCTCATCGGAAAACCCGCCTTTCAGGACCACAGTCAACTCGTTGCCCCGGTGCGTGTGCACGGGCACCTTGGCGCCGGCTTTGATGCGCTGCAGGGTGATCCGGGCGCTGCCCATATCCACCACATTGGTCAGATCGTACTTGGCAATCTCGCGGGTCTGCTGCTGCCAGTCAAGCTCATCCAGCGAGGACGGCAGGTAGCGTTCCAGGGGGTTATGGTAGCGCTTGGAGACTGACGTGCCGGTTGGCGCTTCCGCGCGCGGCTCTTCAGAACCGATGCGTGCCATCAACTGCTCGAAGCCCTTGTCCAGAGACTCGTTCTGCACATCGCTGCGCTCCGGAATCTGGTCATCATTGGCCCCCACACTGGCGGGGCGGGTTTCCGACAACAATACGCCGCCGAGCGCGTTCAGCTTGCGCAGCTGGCTCTGGCATTGCAGACAATACCCAAGGTGTACGGACACCGCGAGTGCCTGTGCTAGCCCCAGGCTGCCGGCGGAGTACTCCAGCAGGGTCAGGTCGTCGGGATGATGTGCACTCATAGTTCTGTCGCCTCTAACATCACTCTTAACTTTTTCATGGAAAGCCGCAGGCGGCCTTTCAGTGTTCCCAGGGGGACGTTCAACTCTTCCGCCACCTCTTGGTGGGTCTTACCTTCATAATAGACTTTGCGCACCGCAATCATCTGATCTTCCGGCAGCTCAAGGATGGATTCCTTCATCTTCTTCTCTGTCGAGCCCGCCTCGATGGACCGGATCGTGGTGTCCTCTGTGGGGATCTGCCACAACTCTTCCGTATCCACCGTCATTTCAGCCTTGGTACGGCCCTTCTTACGGAGCAGATCAATGCGCTGATTCCGGGTAATGGTGAAAATCCAGGTCGAGGCGGATGCCAGAGAGTCGCGGTACTTGTCGGCATTTCGCCACACGCTGGTCATGACTTCCTGAACGAGCTCCTCGGCCTGCTGGTTCATCCCCTGATTGATGGCATAGGCCTTGATTCTGGGCGCGAAGTGGTCATACACCTTGCGAAACGCGGCAGTGTCGCCATGGTGGGCGACCCGACCCAGCAGTTCCCCCCAATCGGGGCCCTCCCCGTTACCGGGGCCTGTTTTACTCATTGATTGTGCCTTAGTCCGCAACATACAGCGCCTCGCTCGTCCTCTATTCTTTTCGGATTCGGCCGGGGCTCCGCCAGTGGGGGGCAGAACAACGGAATAAACCCATATACGGAGGTGCGCGGAGTCCGGATCATTGCCTGGAACACAAAATCCCCGAACCGGTGATCCGGGGGGCGAAATCGCCCGTATTTGAAGACACAAGCGCTATCACAGAGTATAGGAGATCGGCATGCACCCTGTCTCGCTTCTCCGGGTAATCCCGGCACTCTGAGCGTCCCGCCTCCAGAGTCTGACGGGTTACCCCCGTTAATCTGCGAGCTAGCCCTTTCGCCCGGTCTTGACCGGGCTTTTTTTACCTCCCTTCGCCCTCCGGCTCATCCCGCGCGCGCCACCTTGCGGCCAACGGCCTGAAAAATGTGACAAATGTCGCACGCTGTGGCACATTGGCAAGTCCCTACCTATGCTTATGGGAAGCCTCTTTCGTGGGGCTTGGGCAAGTCCCAGAACCGACTTGCGCCGCAAGCGGTAGCGTCCTGATGCCAGGGCGATCCAGGGTAGGTACGACACGGGATCCCGGATGATCTGCCGATGAGGACAATAACAGTGACGATCACGGAAACGACCACTGGAGAAAACATGACTGACCCCCGACACAGCGGAGCCGGAGCATCGGCGCCGGATAGCCTGAACGACCCCCAGGTGGTGCAGCACCTCAAGCACGCCCGCAGCCTGATGATGGATTATGCCCAGCGGGTGCTGCCCGTATTCTGGCGCGAGTGGTGCGCTCGGCTGGAGGACTATGCCGAACGGGCGCGCTCCAACAAGGAGCAGATGGCCCTGTACGAATACAAGCGGATGATCGAGGCCTCCCAGCACGAGCTGGAAGAGGATATTGGCCAACGCCTCAGCAATGGGTTCGTCAAATTCAAAAACCGGATGCTCAATACCCTCACCGGCGAGGAGCGCTTCAGCGGCGACATGCTCGCTCTGGTGGAGCATTCGGATCTCGAGGAGACCATCGCGATCACCTCCATTACCCATCGGGCCGACAGCTTTTTTGCCGGTCAGCTCTGGGCGCTGCAGCAGCGTCTGGCCTTGTTGAATGGCGGGGAAAAAATCGACGAGCGCAGCAACCCGGTCAGCCCGGTGCAGTTCTGCGAGGCGCTGCGCAAAGCCCTGCTCAATATCACGCTCGATAACAAAACCAAAATCATTGGCTACAAAACCTTTGATAAAGAGGTCATTGGCGCCCTGGATGAGCTCTATGAGGAGCTCAATAAGTACTTTATCGAGGAAAACCTGCTTCCCAACCTGCGCTATACCGCTCTGGTGGATGACTCGCCCCAGGGCGCCGAGCCCAGTGAACAGCCCGACGCCGGGGAAGAGGTGCCCATGAAGGACGGCGTGCCCCAGCGGCGCGCCTCGGACCGTCTTCTCAGTGGAACCGCCACTCCCGCCGACACCCAGTACCAGGCGGGGCTCTACAACGCCATCCGGCTGTTGCAGAACCATATCGCCCACCAGGTGGCCCCGACCGGAGGAGCCCCCGGCGGGTCAGGTCCCGCCGGCGAGCCAGCCGTGGGCGCCACCCCCTACCCGAGCGGAGGGGGCAAGCCCTACAGCAGCCAACAACTGGTGGGGGTTCTGCAGAGTCTGCAGGCCGAAGCACTCAGCCAGACCCAGGCGGCCGCGTCCCAGAACGAGGCCGGGCTGGTCACCACGCCGCAATCGATTCAGACGGTCAGCCAGCAGATGCTGGCCCAGGTGGCGGCCGAGAGCGATGAGCCCGGAACCGTCGACCCCAGCGATCTGGACACGATCGACCTGGTAGGCCTGCTGTTCGAATACATGCTCTCGGATGACAATCTGCCGGATTCGGTCAAGGCGCTGCTCAGCTACCTACACACCCCGTTTCTCAAAATGGCCTTTATCGATAAGGACTTTTTTGAGCAGACTGATCATCCGGCGCGGGTATTGCTCAACAGCCTCGCCGAGGCGGGGGCCCGCTGGGTCAGCAACGATGGCACCAGCCAGTACGACATGTACAACAAGATCAAAACCACGGTGTTCCGGTTGTTGGCCGAGTTCAAGAACGACGTTCGTCTGTTTGCTGAGGTGCTGCTCGAATTCAATGCCTATACCCATAACCTGGCGCGCCGTCAGGAACTGATGGAGCGCCGCGCGCTGGAGAAAGTCCAGGGCGAGGAAAAGCTGCGCGAAGCCAAACAGCGGGTCAACGACGAAGTGCGCAAGCGCACCGACAATCGTGAACTGCCCTCGGCGGTGCTGCTGTTGCTGCTGCAGCCCTGGTCCGATTACCTGTCGTTTGTGATTCTTCGCTACGGCGAAAATGCCGATAGCTGGCGGCAGTGCCTGAAGGTGATGGACGAGCTGCTCTGGACCCTGGAGCCCAAGACCCTGGAGGCGGATAAAACCCGCCAACTGGATATTCAGGATCAGGTCATCCGGGCGCTGCAATCCGGCTTTGACACCATCGGCTACGATCAGGGCAAGGGCAAGAAACTGCTCGAAGCGGTCGCCTCGCTGCAGAAAATGGCGCTGCAGAGTCGTCGTCCCGAGCCCGCCCCGGCACCCATGCGCTCCAAGCTGGAGAGTATCGCCGCCGAAAAGGCCGGACATAGTCGGGTGGCGAACGAACCGGTGACCGAAGAAGAGCAGAAGATTGTCGACAATCTTAAAATGATCGAATTTGGTACCTGGTTCGAGTATGAGGGTGGCCGACGCCTGAAAGTCGCCTGGTACAATAAGCGCACCCTGCACTACATGCTGGTGGATCAGCAGGGGCGCAAAGTGGCGATGAACTCCGGGTTGCAGTTGGCCCGCGATATGATCGCCGGTCGGGCCCGGATTATTGCCGGAAGCACCAAGCCCTTCTTTGAGCGTGCCCTGGAAAACATCTACCAGCAGCTTAATGCCAAAGTCGGTGGTCACTCCCAGGAGGAAGCACAGAATGATTGATCATCAGCGGCAATGGGCGCGCTATGCAATTGATGAAGCGGTGGATGTCTATGACAACCTGCGGGACCTGTATCTCGGGCGCCTGGTCAACATCAACGCCCACGGTCTGATGATCATGGGGGATCAGCCTCTGGATGAGGACAAGCTGTACAAACTGGATCTGCACCTGCCGGAAACCCTCAATGGTCGCAACAGCATCCACCTGGGAGTGGACTGCCTCTGGACCCGCAACGCCGACCATAATGGCAAACACTGGTCAGGCTTCAATATCATCGACGCCTCCCCGCAGGCGCTGGAAGACATCGAGACCCTGATCCAGCGCCTGGGGCAGCCGTTGGCGTAACCGTTCCGGTTGCGCATAGCGGCGTGGGCTGCATCGGCTTCTTGTATACTAGTAGACTTCCATAAAAGTAAAAATGACTATATCATGCGGTCTGGTACCCAATAACCCAAGAAACCCGCAAAGAGAGTAGGTCTTATCTATGAAAAAGCTCCTGGCGATCGGTCTGGCCCTGGCCTGCACCCTGAGTGCCCTGGCTACCCACGCTGAAGACGGTTACGACATGTGGCTGCGTTACCAGCCCCTGAGCGATAGTTCCCTGGTCAAGGACTACCGCAAACAACTGGGAACCCTGGTGGCTCCCGACGGCCCGGCCGTCATCGAGTCGGCCGCGCAGGAGCTGCAACGGGGCATTTCTGGCCTACTCGACAGGCCTCTGGAGCGCAGCGACTCACTGGCCCGGCGCGGCTCGCTGGTCATAGGTACCCCCGAAACCTCCGAGCTGATTGCCAGCCTGGGCTGGGAAGACCGCTTGGCGCAACAGGGGCCGGAGGGGTTCCTGCTGGAAACCACCCGGATTGGACGTCGCGATGTGACCGTGATCGCCTCTGAGGGTGACCGCGGTGTGCTCTACGGGGCTTTTCATCTGCTTCGCTTGCTGCAGACCCAACAGGCCATTGAGGAGCTTGCCATCGCCGAGGCGCCCAAGGTCCAGCACCGCGTGGTAAACCACTGGGACAATCTCAACCGACTGGTGGAGCGCGGCTATGCCGGCCTGTCACTCTGGGAGTGGGGCACCCTGCCCGAGTACAATGAAAACCCGCGCTACCGGGATTATGCGCGGATCAACGCCTCGCTGGGGATCAACGGCACCGCCATCAATAACGTCAACGCCGACCCGCGTATTCTCACGGATCAGTTCCTGGAGAAAGTGGCCGCGCTCAACGAGGTGTTTCGCCAGTACGGGATCAAAACCTACCTGTCCATCAATTATGACTCGCCCCGGGCCTTCGGTGATCTGGATACCGCCGATCCGCTCGACCCGCGAGTACAGCAGTGGTGGAAGGACAAGGCCAAGCAAATCTACAAGCACATTCCGGATCTGGGGGGCTTTCTGGTAAAAGCTGACTCCGAGGGGCAGCCCGGCCCCCAGGGTTATGGACGCAACCATGCCGACGGGGCCAACATCCTGGCCGATGCCGTCGCACCCTACGGCGGGGTGATTTTCTGGCGCGCTTTCGTTTACTCGCCGGAGCAGGGCGACCGCTTCCGTGAGGCCTATGACGAGTTCAAACCGCTTGATGGAAAGTTTCGGGACAATGTAATCGTTCAGATCAAAAACGGCCCCATCGACTTCCAGCCGCGCGAACCTTTCTCACCCCTGTTTGGCGCGCTGGAAGACACCAATATCATGATGGAGCTGCAGGTCACCCAGGAGTACTTTGGATTCTCCAATCACCTGGCCTACCAGGGCCCGCTGTTTGAAGAAGTGCTGGATGCCGACACCCACGCTAAAGGCGAGGGCAGCACCGTCGGCAAAATTCTCGGAGGTGAGGTCTTTGAATACGAACAGACCGGCATGGCGGCGGTGATCAACCCCGGAACCGATCGCAACTGGACCGGTCACCCCTTCGTTCAGTCCAGTTGGTATGCCTTTGGTCGCATGGCCTGGGACTATGAGCTCAGCTCCGAGGCGATCGCCGAAGAGTGGATGCGCATGACCTTCACCAACGACCGCCGCTTTCTCGACCCCATTGGTGAGGTGATGGCGTACTCCCGCGAGGCGGGGGTCAACTACCGCAACCCGCTGGGTCTGACCCATCTTTTTGCCCAGGGCCACCACTATGGTCCGGCGCCCTGGTATGACGAAGCCGAGCGGATGGACTGGACCGCCTGGTACTACCATCGGGCGGACGAAGACGGCATCGGTTTCGATCGTACCGAATCCGGCTCCAACGCCATCGAGCAGTACCATGGACCGGTGCGGGAGCATTTCGGCACTCTGGATCAGATCGACGAAGATTACCTGTTGTGGTTCCACCATGTGGGCTGGGACTACAAAATGAACTCCGGCCGTACTCTCTGGGAGGAACTGGTGCTGAAATACGACGAGGGCGTGCAGCAGGTGCGGAACATGCAGGCCGAATGGGAGAAAGTGCAGGGGCTGATCGACCGGGAGCGCTACGAGCATGTCAAAGCGCTACTGGAGGTACAGCTGCGCGACGCCATTCGCTGGCGCGACTCCTGCGTGAGTTACTTCCAGAGCCTCAGTGGTCTGCCCCTGCCGGAAGGGTCGCCGGAGCCGGAGCACGATCTGGAGCATTATAAAAAGCTGGAGCACACCTTCTACGTGCCCGACCCCTGGCACCCGAAGGGCAACGACCGGCGGGTCGACTATTGATTGAGAGGTGAACCCGTCGGGCCCGATACGGAGTGTCGGGCCCGGCTTCTTCTGGGGTATACTCGGAAAACGATGACAAGAACTGACCAGACGAGGCGATAGTGGCAAAGTCAGCAGCGAGCATTCCTTCCTCCAAAAAACGCCGAATCGCTGGCAACCGGTCGGTGTCCGCTCAGATTTTTGAATTCATCCGGGATGCCATCGTCAGCATGGAGTTTCAGCCCGGGCAGATGATTCCCGAAACGGCGCTGGCCGAACAGTTTGGTGTCAGCCGCACGCCGGTGCGCGAAGCGCTGATCAAGCTGGCCAATATCGGTTTTGTTGATGTACTCCCCCAGCGGGGCACCTACGTCTCGAAGTTCAGCATGGAGAACATTCTGGAGGCCCGTTTTATTCGCGAGGCGCTGGAACTGGCCGTCATTGCCCACGTGGCCGAGCATGCGGACGATGAGTTGGTAGCAGAGTGTGAAGCCATTCTGGAGGAGCAGCGCATTGCGGCGGAAAACGATAACGCCCTGGCGTTCCAGAAGCTGGACGATAACTTCCACCAGACGCTGTCGGGGCGCACCGGGTATCATCGTGTTACGCAATTGATCGAATCCGAAAAAGCCCATATGGACCGAGTGCGCAACCTCAGTCTGCACATGAGTGGTCAGTACCACCGGGTGCTCGATCAGCATCGCGATATTCTCACTGCGGTAATAAATCACGACCCCGAGGCGGCCCGCAAGGCCATGTCGGTGCATATGCAGGATGTGTACAAGGTGCTGACGCTCATCCCGCGCGAGCATCCGGAGTATTTTCAGGACGAGTGAGGCCTGGGTGAATGTAGCGCTTCAGGTTTCCTGATGATGTTCGGGTGTTGTCTCTTGCTCAGCGCTGGGGTTGCCGTCTCGTGACTGATACAGCTCGTTATCCTGATTTTTGTCGATGCACTGTTCGTATGCCTGACTATAGTCCGTTTCTACACTCTGCTGGGCCTCCCTGGCACACATCTCTTCGACGGAATACGCATCGCTTTGGTAAATATCCACTTGTGCAACAACCAATGAACTGGCGCTGATCAGCGTTAGCGTGAAAATTGATAGGTGTAGTCGATTCATAGCCGGTGACTCATCAAAAAGGGGAGTGCAAGACACACTCCCCGGTAGAACGACCTGGTGGTCAGTAAGTGAGTTACAGGTTGCCGTAGCCGATGGCACCGTTGCAGTGCAGCCATTCACTATTGGAGCCACCGCACTGGTTGTTTTGCCAGACTCCGGTGTTGTAGCTCTGATTCTCAGACTGACGGGTGGCGCCGTTGACCTGAATGTAATCTACCTGCACATCCCGACCGCTGGCGTCGTTGCCATACTCCACAGTGATGCCGCCGGTCGCGCTTCCGTTCCAGGTATAGTTGCTCATGTTGGTGGACAGGGTCCAGGTGGCCACGGTGTTGTTATCAACGCGCAGGCTGATTTGTTCATCGCCATTTGTGCCGCGCGCGCGCACCACGATCTCGTTGCCCCCGGTGCTGCCGCCGCCGGCATTACCGCCGCCACCGCCACCACCAGTGCCGGATTCCCAGACCGACACATTGGCGCTGCCGCTGCTCTGGTAACCTTCTGTCGCCATGACCTGATAATTGTGGGTTCCCAGGTACCAGCCCTGGTTGGCCCAGGCGTCAACGTGATTCTGGAACGTGATGGTGTTGTTGTTGCCCTGTGGACGCTTGGAAGTCCGGACGCTCCAGTACTGATAGAAGGTTGTGTTGCCTTCGATGGAAGGCTGATTGACCCGCTGGGTGCGATACAGGTCATAGGTGCCACCGTCGGTGGACACAGTGCCTACCGAAGTACCACCCGGTGGCCGCCAGCTGCCCCAGCTATCCACCACGTAGTATTCCACCAGAGGGTTGGTACTCCAGCCATAGAGGGTGAGATACGAGTTGCCTGAAGGTGAGTAGTTGCCGGCGTTGTAGCCGATGATCCGGTTGGACGCCCCGGTGCTCCAGCCCTTGCCGCCAACAAAGTTGCCGGTGTTGGACCACTCGTAGCCGTAGTTGCCTTCGGAGCCAAGCGTCATGCAGGCGGAGCCGCCGCCATCGGTCCAGTGAGTGTAGTAGTAGCCACCGTTGGTGCCGGTCTGGTTGTCACAGATGGTCTGAGCATTGGCCGCCGAGATACCCAGCACGGCCGAGCAGGTGAGCAGGGCGGTAGAGAGAGATTTTATCCAGCTTCTCGCCCCGGCGTTGGTTTCAAATAAAGGCATACTTTGATCCTCGTGATTGAGTTATTTTTTTCGTCACGGGCTATCCGCCGTAATCGACGAAACAGGCTTTCGTCACTGTGAACGCCCGCCACGTTAGAGGCCTTGTCAGGTTTGACAGTACATCACTGACTCATGGGCTGGGGGCGCGTTATGATTATTGTTGGTTAGCATGCACCCGTCAGGCCCGAGTAGGTCCTTTTTAATCCTCAGTGTGATCTGAGGTTGAATCAGTGTCGGGAAGTGTTGACTCGAGACAACTTAAAGTCAAATTAACCATAAATGTAAAAAGGTTGTTTCATGCCTATATATTCAGAAAGACTATAACAAGCTGTGGTCGGAAGACTGACAGGGAGCGGCGCTGAAATTTTTGCCAAAAGCAGTTGTGGAACGACTTGGAGGCGGTATCCGGCCGATCGTCAGGTTATCTGAAAAGCGGATGTCGAAATCCGTGGTTTGTCGCCAAAATAAACGCCCGATATTGCGAATTGATATAAGCTGACCGACAACATGTAACCGTATTCAGAACAGCACTCGTCTTCGCAATGGCGTTATTGCCAGCGCGGCAAGCACCGCCAGCGCGACCGCCTCGAACCAGGTTGGCAGAAGTTCTCCGGTGGCACCAACCTGGGCCTCAGGGGCGATACCCAACCACTGCACGGTCTGATCCGCCACCAGTCCGACAAGAACCGTCGATACCAGAATCCCCAGCAGATACAGCGCCATGACGGCGGCGCCCATTTCTTTGCGCATGACGGCCAGGGTGGCCATGCTGGTAATGGGGGCCGCGAGGAGAAACACCAGGGCGGTTCCGGGCGAGACGCCTGCCACCAGCATGCCTGCAGCGATGGGGGTGGCAGCGGTGGCACACAAATACAACGGTATACCGACAATCGCCATCAGAAACATGGCGGGAAGGCCGCTGCCGTGCTCGGCCATGGCCTGAGGCGGCACCAGCGCCATCAGAATGCCAGCGATCACCAGACCGGCCGCCAACCAGCGGCTGATATCATCCAGCAGGTCGGCAAACGCATAGCGCAACCCGTCCCGCAGTCGACGGGACAAGGAGGTCTGTGTGGTCTCGGCATTCGACCCCGCTGCAACCGGGCGGGTGCCACAGGTGTTGCTCTGGCAGCAGCCTGCCTCGTCGCCGACGTGCCTTTTGGGCTCATGGTGTCCTGACGTGGCGGACCTCGTCCGGGGGGCGTGGTCCGCCAGGGTCACCAACAGGCCGGTGGCAATGGCGGTAACGACGGCGCCAGTGGCTCGGGCGACCAGCATGAAGGGACCCAACAGGGCATAGGTGATGGCAATAGAGTCCACACCAATCCCCGGTGTGCCGATCAGAAAAGCGGTGGTGGGCCCCCGCCCCGCGCCGCCCCGGTGTAGGGCAAAGGCGGTGGGAATCGCGCCGCAGGAGCAAAGAGGCAGTGGCGCACCCATTACCGCAGCGCGGCTGACGCTGGCCAGTCCCTGACCTCCCACCCAGCGCAAGAGGGCAGCCTCAGGAATCAGGGCTTTGATCAATGCTGCGGCCAAGAGGCCGGCCAGCAGCCAGGGCGCAGCGGTCAGGGCAACGTTCAGAATCTGTTCGAGTACCACCATAGCAAGAGACTCCAGAACCGGTCTGGTGACAGGCCAAGGGAGATTATGGGACCAGTGTACACCCATGGGACATGGGATGCGGTCGGGAGAGTGGGGAGACAAAAAAAAGCCCCCCGGCGCACCGGGGGGCTGACGTCAAGGGCCTATGGGCCCCTGAAATTCGGCGCTTAGAAGTCCAGACGCACGCCGGCTTCAATGGTGGGGCCGTATTCTTCGTACTGGGAGTTGAATTCAGAGCTGCCCCAGTAAGCGTACAGCGGCTCGTCATTGATGTTGACCAGGTTCAGATACACCTGGGCCATGTCGTTGATCCGGTACTTACTGGTGATGTCCACTTGCAGGTGGTTGTCCTGGTAGCGGTCAAACATCGGATCGGAAGCGTCATCGGTTTCTTCGAAAAACTCGCTGCGGTAGGCCGCGGCGACGCGAATGTTGAAGCCGTGCTTCTCATAGCCCAGAGCAAAGCTGGCAATGTGGTCAGACTGGCCGGGCAGGGGGATACCGCTGTCGCGCTCGGGCAGGTCGGATTCACTGTCAGTGAAGGTGTAGCTGGCATCCAGCAGCAGACCGTCCCAGGGTCCCGGCAGGAAATCGAACTGACGGATATAGGCCAACTCGATACCGTAGAGCTCGGCATCCCCGCCATTGATGGTCTGAGTCACCTCATCAAAGGCTTCAAACGGGGCTTCACCGGCGACATTGGCGGTCAGGAAGTAGTTGCTGATGTCCTTGTAGAAGAAACCGGCGGACATCAGGCTTACCCCAGTGGGGTAGTATTCCCAGCGCAGGTCAAAGTTGGTGGACTCCAGTGGCTCCAGGTCCGGGTTACCCGTTTCAGCGACCCGCTCGATATCATCACCGGAGCCTTCGATTTCGATGATCTGCCAGGGACCGGCGGCTTCAAATCCCGGACGGGCGATGGTGCTGGTCAGCGCGGCCCGCACGGCCATGTTGTCCTGCAGCGCGTAGTTCAGGTGCAGGCTGGGCAGTACATGCGAGTAGCTTTTGCTGTCTGAGAAAGCGTTCAACTGGGGTTCGCCGTCATTGACGTTTTCGTCGATCGTCACCTGGGTGCCCCGGGCCGCGTAGTCGGTTTCTTCCACACGCACACCACCAATCACGGTCAGGCGCTTGAACTCGGCTTGGGCCATGACATAGGCGGCGTTGATGTCTTCTTCGATATCGTAGTCCTCGGCCGCGCTATCGATCAGGCTGTCTTCGGCATTCAGTTCGAAGTTATCGCGGTTACCGTAGAAGAAGTCGCGATACTTGTCACGATCCACCGCCGGGCCAAAATCGCCCCGGGGCGGATAGTCCACGGGCGAGTCCTGGGCAAAGTCGGCAATACTGTAGGTATCACCAAAATCTTCGTAAATGCTGATGTCGATATTGTTTTCTTTTTCGCGCTGACGGGTCTTGGCACCGAACTTGATGAAGCCCGGCACTTCACCGAACATCACATCGCGCTGGGCGTTGAAGGCAACCGCCAGTTCGCGCTCTTCGTTGAACACGCTTTCACCTTCGGCGGACTCGAGAATGAAGTCGCTGGCGTTGCTGCCCTGATCGCCAATAACGTACAGCAGCGGCTGCTGGGCATCACCGGACTTGTCGTAACCCATGGCGACATCTTCCGCCAGAGTCTCACCGGTAATTTCCAGGTCGCCCGCTTCACCGGCCGTGGCATAACCCAGGTTGTAATCAAAGGTCCAGTTATTGCGCTCGTTCTTACCGCCCAGGCTGTAGCTGGTGATTTCGACAATTTTATTGCTGTCGGAATGCGCTTTTTCGTATTCAGCCCCAACGAATTCGCCGCTGTCCGCATCCAGACCTTCAATGTCGCCTTCCTCAAATTTGAAGATATTCTCTTCTTTGGTTTCAGCGTCATCGAACTCGCTGTACATGGTGCGCAGATAGTACTCGTCGGTATCGGTCGGGCGATAGTCAAAGTTCAATGCGACGCTGGTGCGCTTGCGGGTCAGAACGTAGTCCCGCTGTTCACCTTCCAGCAGAGCGTTGACCTCATTGCCTTCCGGCGTTTCGGTCATTTCCCAGGGAGCCCCTTCGATGCCGTCGGAGACGGTATCGCGATCAAACTGGCTGACGGCAAATGCAATCCCCAGGTTATCTTCACCATCGCCAATGCTGAACAGGTCGGTGTAAGACGCCGAGATGTCCGGGCTGGTTTCTTCATTGGTGGTGTTGTAGCTGCCACCCACCGTGACGCTGCCGCTGCGGCCACCCAGATCAAAGGCGGTCAGGGTTTTCACTTCGATGTTACCGCCGACGGCGTCGCCGTCCATATCCGGCGTAATGGCCTTGGTAATCTCGACCGATTCCACCAGATCCGAGGAAATCGCATCGAGGTTTACCGCGCGCGAGTCGGCTTCCGGCCCCGGAATACGCATGCCGTTAATGGTGGTGGAGTTGAAGCTCGGATCAATGCCGCGAATGACCACAAAACGGCCTTCACCCTGGTCGCGCTGAACGGACAGGCCGGGGGCGCGTTGCAGAGCTTCGGCGACGTTCTGGTCCGGGAAGTTGCCCACCGAGTCTGACGACAGCACGTCGATTACCGAGGGCGCCCGACGACGACGGTTGATCGCCGCGGCCTGACCCGCCGCCTGGCTGTCGATCAGCAGACCTTTCAACTGATTGGCATTGTCCTGCTCGCTGCCACCACCGATGCGGATGCTGACCTCGGCAGTTTCGCCGGCGATGACCGTCACGGCCACTCGCTCTGGCATGGCACCGCCGTACTCTGACACCAGTTCGTACTGGCCTTCCGGCACATTGTTAAAACGGAAGCTGCCATCGCGACCGGTCACTTCCCGGCGGCGTTGGCCTTCAATACGGACTTCCGCATCGGGAAAGGTGAACTCGCCGGTGGCGTCGGTCACGTGGCCGCTGATGGCCCCTGTGGATTGGGCCTGGACGGCTGCGCAGAGCGCAACCAGCCAGAGACCGAACAGACCTCGCAAGAGGTGTTTTACTTTCATCGTGTACATTGAGCTATCCCCTGAACATAAGAAATAACCATCTCCGGAAGAACATCCTGTTCTTCCGGAGTGGCTCGGATTTTGTGGTAGAGGACGTCACGCTAGCGGGTTCATATGACAGTCGGGCGACAGTCATTTGAACAGCAGGTTAAGCTTTCATGACAGGCGTGTGGTCGGAGCTGTCACTCAACTGTCACCTTAAGTTCACCGTTCAGTCACGCCAGGGTCACATACCGGGAGCACACTCAAGCTCATCAAAATCGATGCAGAGCGCGCAACGATGCATTCAGGGTAGAGTGCGTCAGGGCGCTTTATTGTGATCTGTAAAAACCATTTGATTTCTGAGCCTGTTATGAAAAACGTAGAATGCAAAGCGACCGGGAACCGCGAAGGCCTCGTCAATGAACAGCGCCGCCGCCTGTTGCAGAGAAGTCTGATTGCTTCGGGGGTGCTCGCGGTCGGTCCGGGCCTGTGGGGTTGCACCACCCAGGGTTCTCCCCGATCCGCCAAGCCCTTGGCGCTGAAAAAGAAAGTCAGCAACATTCCCAACCTCGCCGGCACCTTGCACGAAGTCGTGGTTGAGAATGATCCGAACACCCGAATGATGGTGCCTCGTGGTTTCTCCGTTCGCGAAGTGGCGCGCACGGGACAGCGGGCCTATGCCGGTTCTGATTATGTTTGGCATGCACTGCCCGACGGTGGCGCCACCTTCCCGATGGACGATGGCGGCTGGGTGTATGTATCCAACTCCGAAGTGGGAGCCTGGCGCCAGGGCGGCGTGGGTGCACTGCGCTTTAACGCGCAAGGCGAGGTGGTCGACAGTTACGCCATCTGTACCGGCACCACGAACAATTGCGCCGGTGGCCCCACGCCCTGGGGAACCTGGCTGACCTGCGAAGAAATTGATGAAGGCCTGGTTTACGAGTGCGACCCCACCGGTCGTCAGCTCGCCGTGCCTGCACCGCTCTTGGGTGTGTTCAAACACGAGGCCGCAGCCGTGGACCCGGTTCATCGTCATATCTACCTTACTGAAGATACCGAGGACGGCAACTTCTATCGCTTTGTGCCCGAGTACTACCCTGAGGGTGGGCGTGCCGATCTGAGCAAAGGGCGGCTGGAAGTGGCAGTCGTGACCGGTGACGATCCGCTGCAGACCCGTCCCGTGCAGTGGCACACAGTGCCCAATCCGGTTCCCCGTCTGGGCGGTGAAGATCCCGAACGCCGCGAACGGCCCACCCGGAAACAGGTAGCCGATGCCGAACGGTTTGATGGTGGGGAAGGCTGCTGGTATCACGAAGGCATGGTGTACTTCACCACCAAAGGTGATAACCGAGTGTGGGCGCTGGATACCAACGCCAATACGCTGGATCTGATTTACGACAAACAGTCCGACCAGGCCTTCAATCCCGGCATTGACGATGTGGACAATCTGGTGGTGTCCGCCGGTGGTGACGTGCTGGTGGCTGAAGATGGTAGCGAAATGCGTCTGGTGGTGGTCGGTGCCGATATCACGCCGTTTGAACTGGTGAATGTGGTCGGTCAGCGTGACTCGGAAATCTGTGGTCCGGCATTCAGTCCCGATGGCGAGCGTCTGTACTTCAGCTCTCAGAAAGGTTACACGGGCGATCACACCGACGGCCGAATTTACGAGCTGCGCGGCCCATTTTTTGTAGACGCCGGTTAATCACGTCGACGCCGATGATCACCAAGTCCATGTCGGGTGGATAAGGCCAAAGGCCGCCATCCACCAACACCGAAAGTGAATTAGAGGTCATTATGAACGGTTTCAGTTTGGCAACGTTAGCGGAATTATTGGAGCTGGGTGGTCCAGTGGTGATGGTTCTGATGCTGATGTCAATTTACGCCTTGGCGATCGTCGTACTGAAGTTATGGCAATTCCGCACCATCCGTCTCGGCGAGCGCCGTTTTATCGATCCGGCCATAGACGCCTGGGGCAAGGGTGACACTCACAAAGCCGGCGAATGTCTGAAAGGCCAGCCCAACCCCATTGCCCAGGCCATGAACCTGGTGGTCAAGGGCAGTGAAGCGGGCATTCCCGAAGACAGCCTGCGGGAAGAAGTGGCCCGCACCGCAGCCCGGGACATCAATGTCCTACGTCGGCATTTTCGTCCGTTGGAAGTGATCGGCAATATCGCCCCGTTGCTGGGCTTGCTGGGCACGGTGATTGGCATGATTGCCGCGTTCAACCAGTTGGAAGCGGCCGGCAGTCAGGTGGATCCGTCGGTCCTCTCCGGCGGTATCTGGGAAGCGCTGCTGACCACCGCCGTGGGTCTGGTGGTGGCGATTCCGACGGTGGCGGCTCTGAACTTTCTGGAGCGCAGTGTCGAGCGCCTACACGAAGATATGCAGGATGCGCTGGGTCGCGTGTTTACCAGTCGGGTTTTCAACCGCGTCACCGCTGATAGCACCGAACCATCGGTGAGCGAGCGCAACTCGTCGAAAGCCGGACAACGCACCAAGTCCGCTTCGTTGGAAGGGGCCCTGGCCGGTGCAAATTGAAGTCGCTCCCCGTCGTAAGCGTAGCGTCAGCCTGACACCACTGATTGATGTGGTGTTCAACCTGCTGCTGTTTTTTATGCTTGCCTCCAGCCTCGCCCAATGGAGTGGCCTGGAGTTGGCGACCGGTAGTGAAACGGCCAGCAATGACGATATTCCCGCAGCCGATATCTATTTGTTGGGCGACGGAGAATTTCGTTATGACGAGCAAACGTATCCGCTCCAGGCACTGGCAGAGCAACTGACTCGGGACCTGGAGGCTGAGCGTATTTCTTCGGTGATACTGCGCGCTGAGGATGGCGTCAGGCTCCATGAATTGATCGACAGCTTCGACCAGTTGGGCCATGCCGGTATTCAGGCGTTGGCGCTGGGCGAAACCGCTGATTGATCTGTCCACCGCTGTAACCGAAACCTCGCTATGTTGAAACAGACCGATTTCTCCCTGCCGCCCATTCCCCGGCGAACCACCAATGCGGAGGACAATGTCCTGCCGCTGATCAATGTGGTGTTTCTGTTGCTGATCTTTTTTATGGTCAGCGGCACCCTGATCCAGGAACCACCGTTTGCCGTGACCCCTGCAACCACCCGTCACGCTGAGGCACTGGACAGCCAGCCGGAATACCTGGCCATTGGTGCCGATGGGCGCTTGGCCTGGATGGGCGAGGCCATAGAGCCGGCCGGATTGGCGGAACGTCTTGCCCAGCGCGAGCAGCCTGAGGCTCCCTTGCAGGTGCGCGCTGATCGCCGACTGGAAGCCCGCGTCCTGACCGAACTGTTGGCCGAGTTGCGTGCCGGCGGTGTTGCCCAGATTCAACTACTGACTGAAAGCGAATGATTCAACAACCGCGACCCATCCACTGGCTGTTGGCCCTATCCCTGGCGTTTGCTGTGCACACCCTGGCCATGGTGCGTCTGGATTCAGACCGGGAAACCGTGCACCGCGCGGAAGATCCCGGGGCCCAGTCGATCACCATCGCGCTGGCACCGCCACCCAAGCCAGCTCAGCCGACGCCGGCCCCCGAGCCCGAACCTCAGCCGCAGCCGGAACCTGAGCCCGAGCCTCTGGAATCTCCGGTCAAAACGCCGGAACCCGAGGAGGAGCCAGAACCACAACCGGAGCCGGAACCACAACCGGAGCCGGAACCAGAACCTGAGCCGGAGCCAAAACCCGAACCGGAGCCTGAACCCGAGGTTCAACCCGAGCCGGAACAGATCGTAGAGACGGACGAGTCGACCGAGTCCGCTGATGAGCACAGCGATCAGGAGGCCAAACGCACCGCGGATCGGCAGCAGGCCGGTGCGACGGGCGGCATTCAGGATGCGCCGCCGGATTACCGCACCCAGGTCAGCGCCTGGTTGGAACGCCACAAAGAGTATCCCATGAGGGCCCGTCGCAAAGCCGAGCAGGGCATGGCCATGGTGTCATTCACCTTCGACCGGGACGGCAACATCCTCGATTACGAACTGATGCGTCCGACCGGGCACAACAGCCTGGACGAAGCGGTTGAAGAAATGCTCGAAAAGGCCAACCCCTTGCCCAAGATGCCCGATGACATCGCCCAGAGCCGCATGACCTGGACGCTGCCGGTGTACTTCCGACTGAATTGACCGTCGGTATCTTCACCGGACACTGTCAGCCTGAATCCATGTCGAAATAAACAAATGTACGTCCTAAGGAAAACCATGAACCACATCATGAATGTTGCGCCGACTATGGGCTCTGTGGCGCGCCAGCCTCGCGTCATAGTCCCGCTGTTGGCCGGTGCGCTGAGCGCGTTGCTTTTACTGGGTTGCAACAATACCGGACCTAAACAAAATCAACCCGTAGCCCAAACGGAAATCGATCGGCAAACCGCGTTTCGAGTGCGCTCGGAGTTCGGTTTGCCGTTGAATGACGATGGTGGTTGGGCCAGCGACACCAACGAGCCGGCCACCGTGTTCGCCGATGATCCCTTCCGGATTCGCTTTGAAGTCGAAGCCACCGAAGCGGATAACACCGCGCGTCGTTACCGGCTTGACGTACGCCGCAATAATGGCGAGTGGGAGCCCCTGGGGGCCGAAAATTTCCCGCAGCCCGCCAAAGTGTACGAACTCGATTTCGAGCGTCAGCCCAGTGACGCGATGGACGAGCTCTGGCACCTCATCAGCGGCGACGCCTCGGCGCTGTCCTGGACGGCGAATGGCGATGAAGGACATCTGACGCTTCAGGCTGACGATGAGGCCCTGTTTGCCCTGGGTCGCTATGAAACCCATTGGGAGCCTCTGGAGTTTGCGGTTGATCTGCGCCTGCCAGAGGTGGATGCCCAGGCAGGCGTCGTGTTCGGTTATGAGGATGCTGAAAACTATTTGCGCGTGGACGTAAAAGCCGGTGACGCCGTGCAGGTGGTCCGCGTCAGTGAAGGTAGGGAGTCCACACTCGCCACTCACCCGTTCGACATCAAACCCGGACAGTGGTTTGAGCTGAAACTGATCCTGGCGGGCCAGAACCTGATCGTGGAATACCATGATGAGGCACTGGTCTTTACGGAAAACCTCAAACGGGACATTCCCCCTTCCGTCGCCGGACTGTATGTGCCGCAAGGAAGTAGGGCGGACGTGCGGGCCTTGGTAGTGGAAGGCCAACCTCGCTCGCCTCGCACCAGTATTATGGCCAGCGCATCGTTCGGGCACGGTGCCCCAACCCGGGATCTGTTGAGCGTCTCCCTGCTACCGTTCACCGGTGGTGCCGGCGTCAGCTTCGCGGATCGTACACCGGTCTGGTCACCTGAGGGCGGGCACAGTGAATGGGAATTTCCCATCGTGATTCGCCGCTTTTCCGACGAAGCCGCCCTCAACGAGTCCGGTGACCGTTTCGAGTATCGGCTGGTGGATCAGACGGGAGAGCCACTGGCGTCGGAGGCGCTGGCCTCGGTAACGCTTGAAGTCGCCGATGGTCACCTGGGAGGTACCTTTGTGGAAACGCCCATGCGCATCGGCCCCTGGGAGGCGAGCAATGGCGATCTTTACTTTCTGATGGAACCGGCGGAAACCTGGAATGCCCTGATGACTGTCAAGTCCACCAATGGTGGAGAGAGCTGGTACGAAGTGGATGGCGCACACCGACCCAAAACCGGCGACCTGGAAGGCTTCGCCTCGGTTCGGGTGGACGACAGGATCCATATGCTGCACCAGACCTCCGATCATGTGTTCTATCACGTGTTCCGCACCTCAGATCACCCCGAGCAACCGGATACCTGGGCCATTCGGGACGAACGACTGGCCTCCCCCGAAGAGCCACCTACCCAGGTGGCCGATATGGCGGTGCGCTCCGATGGTAGCGTGGTGGCGGTATACGGTGGCCCCGATAAAATTCACTCCCGCACCCGCTCACCCGAGGGTGACTGGAGCGAGGAAACCGTGATTGATGCCGACATCGGTCCGGCTCTGTCAGGCCCGGCGCTGGTGCTCGGCAAGCATGGTGTGGTGCACCTGGCTTACACCGGCGATGACGGCAGGGCGTTCTACCGTCAATTACTACCCAATGATGAACTGACCGAGCGGCAAACCATTGCTGAGGGACTCGGCACCGATAGTGAAGATATCGGCTCCATTCTGCCCCTGGTGTATCAGCCGGAGTCCGAAACGGTCGTGATGATTTATCGGCGGGCGGACGGCTATCTCTGGGAGCGGCGGCTCGACGCCGAGGGCAACTGGAGTGACCCGGTTCAGGTGAGCGATCGCACCGTGGTCCAGAACGCCGTTGACGCCGATCAGACCGGAGCCGACGTCATCGCCTATGGCAACAGTGTCCAGGTGCTGTTTATTGAGGAGGATACCGGCCACCTCTACCACACCGAACACCGTGGTGAGGGCGACTGGAGTGAAGCCCGGTTGTTGGTCGACGATGAATCGGTGCAGTGGGTGCGCGGTGCGCTGGTCAAACGGGATGAAGCTTTAGCGGCTTATGGCTACGTCTATGACGGCGGCGCCGACGGTGGCTCCGGCAAGAACCGCTACCGGGAGCTGCCACTCAAGGCACGCTGAGGTTCAGTGAATCGTCCGGGGTGTGAACCACCCCGGCTGCAGGGGGCGCAAGGGAGTGCTATCATCAAGCTCATTGACCCAAGAATAAGGAGCCGGCTATGAGCGAACCCCTGTACTCCGAACACCCCGCCATGTTCAAGAACAACCCCATCGGTTTTATCGTCAGCCTGTTGCTGATTCCGGTTTTCGGGGTCGGCTTGTTGATCCTGCTCTGGTGGTACCTGCAGTGCAAGGGCTCACTGCTGACGGTGAAAGAACACGACATCCTGTACGAACAGGGGCTGCTCAGTAAAAACCGGGCCGAGTTCAGTATTTCAGGCATCCGCACCGTTCGGGTCAATCAGAGCTTTTTCAATCGCATTTTTGGTGTTGGCACCATCCAGATTTTTACCGCCGGCGACCAACCGGAAATCGAAGCCAAGGGCATGCCTGACCCCAACCGGGTGCGTGAATTGATCAAGGCCCGCCAGAACGGAGGCGCCCGGTAATGGTGGGGGAAGAAGATCGCAAGGATAAAAACGAATCCCGCAAGATCGCCATTGTCCTGGTGTCGCTGGTGGTGTTGGTGGGCGTGGCGGCGATGTTGCTTTTGCCCTCCCTGGCCGAATTCTCCGCGTCCTATCTGGAACCCGGCATGGGGCTGAAAACCGCCGCCATTGTCTCCTTCTTTGTCACCGTCGTGCTGTTTCTGGTCTTCGCCGTGGCTTCCGGCGACGGCCTGTTGGGGGAGTTGCAGTTTATGCTGCTGGGCTTCTTCCTGTTTTTTGTGATTTTCTGGCTGATGATCGCCTGGATTTTTTGATCGTCTGTTTCAAGTCGCTTGACCCACCTCAGTGGGCATAACCAAACACCGCGACAAAGTGGCAGAGGGTGCCGCCCAGCACGAACAGGTGCCAGACAAAGTGGGCGAACTTGACCTTCGAGTCCATCACATAGAACACCACACCCAGCGTATAAGATGCGCCACCCGCCACTAACCAGGCGATACCGGCGGCCGGTACCTCGCGGGTCAGCGGGTGCATGGCTACCAACACCATCCAGCCCATGACCAGGTACAGCCCCACCGAGAGTACCGGGTGGTGCAGCTTCCTCAGACTCTTCATCAACACCCCAAAAGCCGCCAGCGCCCAGATGATGCCAAACAGCGTCCAACCCCAGGGGCCGCTCAAGGCGCCCAGTGTAAAGGGGGTGTAAGTGCCGGCAATCAGCAGGTAAATGGCCGAGTGATCGATGTCCTTGCAAATCCGTTTGGCCCGTCCCTGCGGCAGCATGTGGTACACGGAGGAGGCCAGGTACAGCACGATCATGGTCGCGCAGAAGATGCTGACGCCCACCACAAAAGCCGGGTCCTCCAGGCGAATGGCCCGGGCCACCATGAACGGTGTGGCAATAATGGCGGCAATCAGGCCGATCCCGTGGCTGATGGTATTGGCGGCTTCTTCGCCCACCGTCTGCAAGCGGCCCTTCAGAGCCTGAGTGGCTGTGTTCATCAAGTGCTCCCGACGTGAATTCCTATGCTGAGCGCCAGCATAACCGACGCATGGTGGTCCGGCTAATGATACTATGCGCACTTTTTTGGTGCATAAGGACAGTTTGGTGTCTATCTCCTCTCTCTGGCGAGAAATTCTTGCCTATCTTGGCATTGAGCGCAACCGGACCCGTCACAGCGAAAAGCTGCTATCGGCACTGGGTGCCTTCGTGGGCATTCTGGCGGTCTATGGTTTCTCCCACTGGTATCTGGCCGACGTCGGTGCCCTGTTGATGCTCGCCTCCATGGGCGCTTCGGCGGTACTGCTGTTTGCCGTACCGCACGGGGCATTGTCCCAACCCTGGGCGGTGATTGGCGGCCATCTGGTCTCCGCAATAGTCGGGGTCAGTTGCCAAAAGTTGTTCCCCGGTACGCTCTGGACACCGGCCCTGGCTGTTGGACTGGCGGTGGCCGCCATGCATTACCTGCGCTGCATTCATCCGCCGGGCGGTGCCACCGCTCTGGTGGCGGTCATCGGTGGGTCCAGTGTACATTCCATGGGTTACCACTATGTGATCACCCCGGTGGCCCTGAATGCGCTCACCCTGGTGGCCACGGCGGTGGTGTTCAACAGCTTTTTCGCGTGGCGCCGCTATCCGGCCCACTGGAGTCGCCGCCTGGACCATACCAGACACGCGCCGCCCAAAGTCGGCTCCATCACCCTCAGTCAGGAAGATCTGGCGGCCGCCATGGAGCAGCTGAATTCCTACGTCGACATTACAACGGAAGAGCTGGTGGAGCTGACGCAGCTGGCACGCGAACACGCCGAGCAGCAGGTCGAGCACCCGCAGCGAATTGATGCCGGTCGTTTCTACAGTAACGGAGAGTTGGGAAATCGCTGGTGTGTGAGGCAAGTCGTTGATGCGGCGGACGCCGCGGAACAGCGCCGGGATCAGGTGATCTATAAAAACGTCGCCGGCGCCAACGCCTATGAGACCGGCATTTGTCAGCGGGAAGAATTCCGGCAGTGGGCGCGCTTCGAAGTGGTGGAATCCGGCGGAAGGTGGGTTAAGCTGGGCGGCAGTTGATCAACAAGACGGGAGTCAGTGCATGCGATTGGCCATTCTGGATGCGGATATTCTGAGAGAGGCGTTGCAGCCTAAGTACCACAGCTACGGCCGAATGTTTGAGGCGCTGTTCGAGCGTCAACAGCTCGATTGGGAGATGGACATTTTCAGGGTCATTGAGGGCGACTATCCGTCGGACATGGATCAGTATGATGCCTACCTGATCACCGGCAGCCAGTACGATGCCTTTTCCGATGAGCCCTGGATTCGCCGACTGCGTGAGTATGTCCGGGCGCTGTTCGAGGCGGGTAAACCGATGGTGGGTGTCTGTTTTGGCCATCAACTGCTGGCGCACGCGCTGGGTGGAGAGGCCGGGCGCGCGGACACCGGTTGGGGCCTGGGGGTGATGACCTATCCGTTGCTGACCAAGCCACCGTTTGTGGATGATGCCGAATCGGTTTCGTTGATCATCAGCCACCGCGACCAGGTGACCCGCTTACCGCCCGACGCCGAACGTCTGCTCAGTAACGACTTCTGTCCGAATGCGGCCTTCCATATCCCCGGTCGGGTTCTGGCCATTCAGGGCCATCCGGAATTCAGCGTGGACTACGCTCAGGCCCTGTTGCAGTACCGCAAACAGGAACTGACGCCAGACCACCTGGCCCGGGTGCTTGAAAGCTACTCGGTTCCTCACCAGGGTGAGCGTGTTGGCCAGTGGATGCGCCGGTTCCTTGAGCAGGCCGTCGCCTGATCAGTGCTCGGCCCGGCCGGTCTGCATGTACTGACAGATGTGCTCGGCCAGGCTGGTGCCCGCCTCATTCATCGTCAGGTAAGTCCGGTTGGCGCCAGCGGCGTCGATGCGGTTGGCTTCATCCTCGTACAGGCTATGAGACACGATATAGCCCTCAAAGCCATTGCTGCGCAGTTTTTTGGCGGAAATGATTTTCGCTTCCGAGTCGCTCATGCTCAGGACCACCGCCTTGATCTGGGTCATGTCCAACCCCTGCCAGAAGGCCTGATCCTCAGCGTCGGCGAACAGAATATTGCGTCCCGCCTTACGGTGTTTGTCCACCTTGCCGGGGTCCGAGTCCAGGGCAATCAATTTATAGCCCTGCTTCTGCAGGCGCTCGTAGGCGGCGGCACCGGTGCGGCCCATACCCATCACCACCACCTCGGCATCACCCAGGGAGATCGGCTGCTCGTCCGGATGCCAGCTATCCCGTTCCAGCTTCTGCAGGCGGTTGGCCAGCTTCTCGTAGAGCGGATGGGCGATGTGGTTGAGCGGTGCGGAGAGCACAAAGGAAAACGCCAGGGTAATGGCAATCGGCACCAGCCACTCCGGCAGCGCAACACTGGCGACGATCAGGCCAAACTCGCTGTAGTTACTCAGGCTCAGACCAGTCAGAAAGGCACTGCGGGCGCGGAGCTTGAAAGCCAGCAGCAACACGAAGAACAGCAGCCCCTTGAGGGGTAGCACCAGCGTCATGATGGCGGCAAAAATCAGCATGTCGGCGTCAGGTAACCCCTCCATGCCGATCTGCAGAAAGAAACCCACCAGAAACAGCTCTTTGACGCTCCACAGCGAATTGGACAGCTCGGTCGCGCGCGGGTGATTGGCCAGCAGGGCGCCAAAGGCCAGCGCTCCCAGTTCGGAGCTGAGTCCCACAGACTCGAACCCCTGGCCACCTACGGCCAGTGCCAACAGCAACCCCAGCAACATCAGCAACTCGTCGTGGCCACTCATGTCGAGCAGGCGATAGAACACCGGACGCAACAGCGGCAGAGCGAAAATCAGCAGCGCCCACCAGGAGGGCGTCTCACCGTTGGCAAAGGCCATGACCACCAGGGCGATCAGGTCCTGCACAATCAGAATGCCGATGGCCACCCGTCCGTGAAAGGCGCGCAACTCTCGCTTGCTGTCGAGCACCTTGGCCGCCAGCACGGTGCTGGAGAAGGCCAGCGCCACCGCCAGCATGCCGGCGGTGTAGGGCGAGATATCCATAAACAGATAAAACGCCGGGGCGAGCACCAGACAGGACACGGTAAAATGCAGCAGCCCGCCGCCGATCACCTCCGGGCGCACCAGGTTGCGCAAGCGCAACTTCAAGCCCACTGTAAACAGCAGCAACAGCACACCCAGGTGGGCGATATGATCCAGTATTTCACCATTCTCTTCGGGGAGGTTCAGTGCCGGGGCGACCGCACTGATGGCAAAGCCGGCGGCCAGGTAGCCGATCAGGTTGGGCAGGCCCATCCGGTGAACCAGAAATCCCAGGGTGAAGGCAAATGCGATCCAGACGGCTTCCAGCATGAAAAGCTCCGATGGTGAAACAAGGGGTCCAGTATACGGGTGGCTAGTATATCTGACCAACGCCAATAAAAAAGCCGTCGCCCGGACTCGGACGGCGGCTCAAGCGAGATGGTCAATGAGGGATGGCCGGTCACTCACCCCGGTGCATCATCAGTAAGTGCAGGCGTCCGGGTCGTTTGCTACAAAATAGGACTTGTAGTTGCTGGCACTGTCGTCCATGCAGCCCTTCAGGTTGAGCAGGCGCACCGAGCGGAATTCGATAGGGGCGCTTTCCGCCTGCAGTGCGATATAGCCCTCGTGCAGTAGCGTACCGTCATCCAGTTGCATGCCGCTGTACCGGATGACCTCTTCACCTTCCACCCGGTGAATCGCCAGGTCATTGCCGTGCACTTCCACTTCAGCGGTGACCCACTGATCGCCGTGATAGGTCTTGCTGGTCGACTCGATGATGTGATCCTCGCGCAGCTCGCCCTCATAAACCGCATGAGTACCCGGCGTTACCAGATTGGAGGTGTGGCGCTCATCGGTGCCGTTGCCACCGAGCAGTTGCACCTCCATGCAGGCGGGGTAGCCCTGGTCGATTGCCATTTCATACGGGGATTGGGCGTGATACATGATGCCGTTGTTGCGAATGGCCCACTCTGGCGCACCGGCGACCTGTTCGCCCACAAAGCGGTATTCCACCTCGATGCGGTAGTGGGAGAAGGGCTCCTTGTAAAAAATGTGGCCCCAGCGACCGTTCAGTTCATCGTACTGGTCATAACTGACCACGATCTTGCCGTCCTCCAGGCGGAAGGTGTTCAGGGTGTTTTCGCCCGGAGGAGAGCCGGCAATCTTGATGATCCAGTCGTCCAGATCCTGGCCGTTGAACAGGTCGATCCATTCTTCCCGGTCGGAGTGGTTGGGGGTGTTGGGCTGGCTGTTACAGCCGGTCATGACCACAGTGGCCAATCCGATATAGAGCAAAGGTTGGGTCCAACGCATTGGAGGGGTGCCTCGTTTGTTTATGATTTATCGTACCGGGTGGGAATGATGCCAAATTTATTATGTAAAAACAAAGTTCTTATATAAAAAAGGCCAGTGAACGAATTCACCGACCAAAGTGTTGTGTTCCCATCCCTGGGCAGGAGGTCTCAGCATCGCACCGCGCTAAAAGGAGCCGCGAATACCAAAGGTATAGGTGGCGCCGGGGTAGAAGGCGTCAAAGGTAATGCCTTCGTATTGATGCCAGGTGCCGACCGGTTCGTCGGTGATGTTGTAGGCATCGAAGGTGATGGTCAGGTTCTGCTCTTCAAGCACCGGTAGGCGATAGCTGCCGGAGAAGTCCACCTGGGAGCGGTCCATGGACTTGAGCTCGAACCCATTGGTGTACCCGGACACCGATCCATCCTGATGGTAGTAGGTCATACGAGCCTGCAGACGGTCGGTTTCGTAGAAGGCGGTGAAGTTGTAGGTCCAGTCGGAAATGCCGGTCACAATGGCATCCTCGTCACTGGCGCTCTGGTTAATGTGGGTGGCACTGGTGTCAAAGCCCAGGCCTTCCACAATAAAGTCGAGCGGCATTACCCAGATGGCTTCATAGCCAGATAGCGTGGTATAGCCATCCACATTACTGCGGGTACTCACCTGAGTCGTACACACGGTCGGGCCGCCACACTCGGCCAGTGCCTGCTCCCGGTCCTCGCCGATGTTGTTGATGTCCATGCCGTAGTTGGGCAGGTCCAGCCAGTCCACGGTCAGGGTGTCGGAGCGGGTGAACCCGGTCACTTCCTTGATGAAGTGAGTGAAACCGACATAGCCGGTATTTTCAAAATACCATTCACCGCCAATGTCGAAGTTGGTGGCTTCGAACGGTGTCAGGAAGGGGTTGCCGGCACGCACCGATTCGATACCGGAGCTGCCCCAGGCTGAGTTGGGGAACATGTCCGCCGGGTTGGCACGGGTCAGGCTGCGCGAACCGCTCATGCGCACTTTGATATCGTCCCGCAGGTCGTACACCATACTGAAGGAGGGCAACACTTTGCTGTAATCCGCCTTGGTTTCGCTCTGGTCGGTGCTCACCGTCTGTTCGGTATCCACCCAGCGAATACCGGCGTTGATGCGCAGCGGCCGATCATTCACCTGCTGCTCAACGTTGCCTTCCACATACAGGCCCAGCATTTCTTCACTGATGTTACCGACGGTCTGGCCAAACTGGTCGCCACTGGTTTTGATCGGCTCGAAGTCGTCATAGTTGGTGGCCTCCTTGATGCGCGCCCAGTCCACCTGGGCGATACCGGAGTACCCGTTATAGCCACTGATGTTGCTGCCCAGGTCGTCAACCAGTGATGGGCCGAGGTAGTCAGAGAAATTCAGGTCGGCATCGGAGCCGTCCACAAAATTTTCCTGAAACTCCTGCGTGCCGCCCCAGGCGTCCATGTTGCTGGAATTCTCATCCCAGGCCAGGCCGAACTTGATGCCGCTGACGTCGGCATTTTCGCCCCAGGCGAAGTCCGCATGGAAACCGTTGGTTTCGGTTACCCGGCGGTTGCGCTGGATACGGAACCGGTCGCCGAACTTCTCATTGTCCTGAATGACACCGTCTTCATTCTGGTCAAACTCCTGTTGCCAAGTCCAGCCAATATCGGGGCTGGCCGGGTCGAGACTGAAGTTGAACGAGGGCAGAGTGCCGGACACGGTGTACTGCATGGTCGCACCGGGGGACATATACAGCACATAAGGCTCATCGCGATCGAATTCTGACTTGGTATAGCTCGCCGAGATGTCGGCCTTGAAGTCATCGCTGATCTGCCAGGCCATGCTGGGCATGAAACTGACAAAGTTCAGGTCTTCGGTGTACTGATGCGAGCCTACCCAGATGTGGGCGTTGTAAAAGGTTGCGTCGGTGACATAACCGTTCTCAACCGTGACATCTTCGGGGATGATGGCCGCCCCTTGATGCAGGTAGTTGCGCCGTCCCCACAGCATGGCTTCGGTACGGGTGAAGTCACGATCGGCCTGGGCATACATGGTGTCCAGGACGAACTCCATATCGTCATTGGGACGGAACTCCAGCGAGAGCAAGCCGGTCATCCGGTCGCGGTCGCCCACGGCGGTCATCGGACGGCCGAGATAGGGCAGCAGGGCGGTGTCCAGTGTCTCGGCGTCCAGACCAGAGGTGGCTACCGGATCGACCGGGTCACCCACTGCCACGCCGTCTTTGGCCGCCGCGTAGTCCGGTGTGGCTTCAGGGCTCCAGAAAAAGTGGTTGAAGCCTTCGCTGCCTTCGACACAGGCCGAGTTGGTGCGCTCGGGGTTACTCCACTCGGCCA
Source organism: Marinimicrobium koreense (assembly GCF_003762925.1). Classification (NCBI taxonomy): domain Bacteria; kingdom Pseudomonadati; phylum Pseudomonadota; class Gammaproteobacteria; order Cellvibrionales; family Cellvibrionaceae; genus Marinimicrobium; species Marinimicrobium koreense. Next base: position 1,930,323 of record NZ_RJUK01000001.1, on the reverse strand, counting down.
CACAGCCGTCGGTGTAGAGCGCAACCGCTTCATAGCCGTCCACCCGGGAGCTTTTCTGCTCACCGGCCAGACCAAACAGCACGCCAAACTGTTCGTTGGAGTTGCTATACATGAACGAATACTTGGGGCTGACATCCTCGCTCAGCTCGCTATAGGCCCCTTCCAGGGAGTAACTGAAATGCTGGCCATCAAAGTCGGAAGGGCGCGCCGTGCGCATGTTCACATAACCGGATACCCCGCCTTCGAGCTGGCCGGCCGTTGCGGTTTTGGATACCGCCAGGCTGCTGAACAGCTCGGTGGGGAACAGGTCCAGGTCCACTTCGCGGTTGCGGTTACCGGAGGTCAGGCTGCCGGTAGAGGCCACCGCCATGGCATTGCCGTTGAGGGCAATTTTGGTAAAGCTCGGTCCCAGACCCCGCACAGAAATCTGCTGGCCTTCACCGGTCACTTCACGGTTGATCTTAACGCCGGGAATTCGGGCCAGGGACTCGGCCAGGTTCTGGCTGGGCATGTTGCCGATATCATCGGCGAAAATCACATCCGAGAATCCGTTGGAGTCCCGTTTGGCGTTGGTCGAGTTGAGCAGTGATCCGCGGTAGCCCGTGACGACCACCTCTTCAAGGCCGGTGGTGGCCGGGGCGGCCTCTTCATTGGCCTCCTGAGCCTGAGCAAAACTGGCGGCACCGATGGCAAGGCCCAGCAAACCCAGTTTGCTGAGGCGGAAGGTTGGGGTTTTCATGATGAACAATCTCCAAGCTGGCTTATCGTTATGAAAATTGGCGCATTATTCATTTCGCCCGAGAAGTGGGAGGGCGAAGTAAGACCGGTCAACTTATAGTCATCCGATCTCTAAGTCTTAAAGTAAGACATGTATACAAGTATGTCAATAGCCTTGACTGTGACTTATTGGGCAGTGCGAACGGGGAAATTGGCAGATTTCGTGATGCGTGGCACAAACCGGAGAAACAATAAAAGGATCAGGCGCCAACCCCTTAAGTTCAATTTGACAATATGTAGGTGCGGTAGTTAACTCCAGAAGACGCCTACGGATCGGCGGTACCCAATAGCGCTTGATAACCCGTTCTAATAATCAACAATCAGCGCTATTCACTTAAGTTGTTATTGAGTCGAACCTCCGTCGGTGAGCAGGCGTTTTCTTGCATTCATTTGCAACACTCCACATGCCAATAATGACTTGAAACAGGAGTTCGAAAATGACCCACTTACTACACAGAAAACTGATGTTGGGGGCGGCGTTATTTGTATCCGCCCAGGCGGCGCAGGCCATAACTTCCGGCTCCGCTGAGGCCACCTTGAATGTCGATAACCAGTGGGGCTCTGGCTACTGTGCCAGCGTCACCATCGACAATAATGGCGGTAGTGCCATCACGGACTGGACCGTCGGCCTGGATCTTAATGGCAGTAGCATCAACAACCTCTGGAACGGCAACCTGAGCGGAACCTCAGTGACTCCCGCTGCTCATAACGCCACCATTCAAGCGGGTAACAGCACCGGCTTCGGCTTCTGCGCCAACGGTGGCAGCATTGCGGAGTTGGCCTCCCTTGATGTGGCAGGGGGCGATGGATCGAGCAGCAGCTCCAGCTCCGACAGCTCCAGTAGTTCAAGCAGTTCCAGCAGCTCCGATGCCGGCGGTGACAACAGCGTGACCGTGCGCATGAGTGGCGTGACCGGCGACGAAAGCGTCAGCCTCGAAATTGGTGGCCAGACGATCGAAACCTGGACGTTGAGTGTCGGCATGCTGGATTACACCGTGAGCACCAACGCCACCGGAGAGCTTCGCGTGGCCTTTACCAATGATGAAGGTGATCGTGACGTGCAGGTGGACTATGTGATCGTCAACGGCGTCACCTACCAGGCGGAAGATCAACAGGACAACACCGGCGCCTGGGACGGAGAGTGCGGTGCGGGTTCCTATTCGGAAATGCTCCACTGCAGCGGTTCCATCGGCTTCGGCAACCCGTTTGATGGCAGCAGTTCGTCTTCCAGCTCCAGCAGCTCCTCCAGCTCCAGCAGCAACCCGAATCCGGGCAACCCGGACTTCCCGCCCTTCCACGTGGGCAACATCACCACCAGCGGCCAGGTCCGCTCCGACTTCATGCAGTACTGGGATCAGATCACCCCGGAAAACGAAGGCAAGTGGGGCTCGGTCGAAGGGACGCGTGATCAGTACAACTGGGGTCCGCTCGATGCCATCTATGACTTTGCTCGCGCCAATGGCATTCCGGTCAAAGCTCACGTACTGGTGTGGGGCAGTCAGCGTCCCGGCTGGATCGATAGCCTGAGCCCGGCGGAACAACGCGCGGAAATCGAAGAGTGGATCAGCGACTACTGTGACCGCTACCCCGATACCGAAATGATCGACGTGGTGAACGAAGCGCTGCCCTCGCACGCACCGGCCAACTACGCCGAGAGCGCCTTTGGCAGTGACTGGATCACTGAATCGTTCCGCCTTGCCCGTGAGCACTGCCCGAACGCGGTTCTGATCTATAACGACTTCAACTTCATGACCTGGGACACCGACGCGATCATCGATATGATCCGCCCAGCCGTGAACTCCGGTTATGTGGATGCGCTGGGTCTGCAAGCCCACGGTCTGTACAACCCGCGCGTCTGGACCGGTCCGGAGATTGAAGCCAAGCTGGATCAGATTTCTGAGTTGGGTCTGCCGCTGTATATCTCCGAGTACGACATTCAGGAGTCCAACGACCAGTTGCAGCTCGAGTACATGCAGACGCACTTCCCGATCTTCTACAACCATCCCAATGTGGTTGGTATTACCCTGTGGGGTTATATCGTGGGTGCCACCTGGCGTGAAGGCACCGGCCTGATGACCAGTAGTGGTCAACAGCGCCCGGCCATGCAGTGGTTGATGGAGTACCTGAACCGCTAAACGCAATAAACTGGAAAAGGACTTCCAGTTTTCTCCCCGTTATATTCGATTTCCCGTCCCCCGATTATTGTATCTCGCGCGCGCCAGTACTGATGCGCCTAAACCTCTTGCGCTACACCGCTAGGCCTTTGACAATAGATCAGCCCGGAGAATCTAAAACCGTGGTTTTTGAGTCACTAGATTGATACTGCGGAAAATTTGCCCTAAAGCGCTATAGTGAAGATGTGGCGGGCAGGACACAGGCCGGCGCTGATGATCCCAATTTGAGGAGATTGACCATGAAACCTTTAAGTCTCTTGGCACTGGTGTGTTTGGGTGCCATGTCGGCGGCCGTGTCGGCCGATGAGCGTCCGGCCCAGATTTACCTGAACGAAAACCTGGGGTTTAATATCGAGGGCTATAACTACGCCCAGGATGAGCTGCCCTGTGAGATCGAGCAAAGTCTGGTAAGCAGTATTCTTGAACGGGCCGAGAAGCAGGGCCTGGTCATGCAGGCCGTCAGCACCGCCGATAAAATTAAAACTGGCGATGTCCCCGTGTTGGCAATCGACATCGAGGGCCTGACGTTGGGCAGCGAGGAATTCACCTTTGGCATGAAATCCAACTCCAAGCTGCCCGCGGTAAAGGTCACTACGGCGCTGATTCACGCCACCGCGCCCAACAGCGTGGTTACGGCCAGCCACAGCTGCGGCTTTGCCTCGCTCAGGGATTTCACACCCAGCAGCAACGTGCTGGACATGGGGACCGCCTACACCGTCTGTTCGGCCACCCAAAGATGCCTGAAGGATCTGAGCAGCGACATTGTTGAGTGGTTGGTGCCGTTGCTGTGACCGAGCTGTAGCCTCTGGCTGACTTCCGAAGTGACCGGAAAAAGACCGTAACTTTGTTGTTTATTGAGGTTCGCGTGCCTCCCATTGGCGAATAATGTCCCGAGCATACCGGCCAGAGGCGGTGTAGTCCTTCTCGGACCAGTTGCCCTCGGGGCTGGCGCCGACGACCAGCGCGGATGCACCTTCCTCTTTGTCGTTCAGTGCCCAGTTGGCGTGACTGATATTGTGTTCCTTGAAGAAGTCCATCCAGATTTCGGTTTGCGCTGTCGCAACATCACCATCGCCGTTGGCATTTACGGTGCCCCACTCTGTCGCGAACAGGGGCAACCCTTTATCAAGGGCGTCGCGGGCTTTGTCCCGCAGAGAATCGGTGTGGGTACCCGCGTAGAAGTGCAGGGCATAGGCGAGGTTCTGAAAACCGGTAATGGGGCTTTCGGCCGCGACGTCCACATCCTGTGACCAGTTGGGCGTGCCCACCACAATCAGGTTGTCCGGGTCGATAGCGCGGATGGCTTCAATGACTTGCACCGCATAGGGCTTGAGGGTATCGGTCCAGGAGACATCCAGCGGCTCGTTGTAGATTTCGTAAATGACGTTCGGATGCTCGCCGTATTCCTCGGCCATTTGCGTGAAGAAAGCCACCGCGCTGTCCGGGTGATCTTCGGCGTGGTGGCTGTGCCAGTCGATGACGACGTAGAGGTCATTGGCAATGGCCGCGTCCACCACTGTGCGAATCTTGGTCAGGTTACTCTCAGGTGACTCCAGATAACCACCGGGGGTTTCTATGCCCATGGCGGCGCGAACCAGCTCGGCGTTCCAGTCTTCAGCCACCGTCTTAACCGCGCCCGCGGTATAGAACTTGTCCCCGCCCCAGCCGTCGTTACTCCAGAACAGGCTGGGCCCGGCGATGCTGCCGGTGGAGCCGCCGATCAGCACCTGATTGCCTTTTGTGGTGAGAGGGGCGACATCCGCTAAAGCGCTCAGCGAAAATAGGGAAAGCAGCAAGGCTGCCAGTACGGGCTTGAGGTTCAGCATCGGGAATCTCCTTCGGCACTTTTATTGTTAGAAAGCTATGGGGCAGAGCGTCATTAGTATTGCGCTCATTTATCATAAGTGAACAAGGTTGTTTTATATGAAAACCGAGATTATCGCACTCCTCATAAAAAGCCAAGGGCCGGCCCTTTGGGCTGTTGGTGTGAGATGGGTGCGCTTGGGAAGGGCGCCTACGCTCGGCTTTGTGCACCAAGTCACAAGATCGAAAGACGTTCCAGCCGATTCCCCCCCTGCAAATGATCTGCCTGTTGTCGTTCAGAGTAAGCCTTTGACGAATGAGTAAAAGCGGACGTTTCTGGTCCGGTTGCGTTTCGCAACAAACTCTTCGATGGCGGCTGGCAGTCTCGGCGGACAGAATGCTGAAGAGTCGCAAAATCCATAAGTCAAAAAGCAAAGGAATTTCAGATATGTTAACCACCAAGTCGAATCATTGGCTGACGACGCCCCATTTTCTGGTGCTTGCTGCGGTGGCCGGTCTCGCCGGTTGCGGCAGCGATAGCGATGACCCCATACCTGACTCCCCCGAACCTGAACCCGAGCTTCAAAGCTACAATGTGCCGCTAGAGGGGAGGCAGGAAGTTCCCATGGTGGAGACAGAACAGTCCGCTGTGGCAACCGTCACCATCAATGAAACCGATATGATGGTTATGGGCGAAGTTGACTTGACCGACGTTGAGGAAGTGGCCGGCGCTCATATCCACGCGGGTGAGGTCGGGACCAACGGGCCGGTGGCCTTTGGATTTTCCGACGCGGATGAAGATGGCGTCTGGGAGATAGAGGGTGAAGACATCACCCAAGAGGAGCATGAGGCGCTGCTCGCGGGCGGCTGGTACGTCAATGTACACACCGACAGCTATCCGGACGGTGAATTGCGCGGGCAGATTGTGACCGATACCCAGAGCGTTCACGTCTTTGGCCTTTCCGGTGATCAGGAAGTGCCAGCGGTACAAACAGAGGCCTACGGTCAGGGCTACCTGCTGTATGACAGCAGCAATGGCGCTTTGACTCTCAATGCCTGGACGTGGGACCTAACCGCGACCGCCGCTCACATCCACCAGGCCGAAGCGGGCACCAATGGCGATGTCATCGTCGGGCTCGAACAGAGTGCTGATGCCGAAGGGCTCTGGCAGTTGCCGGAAAACACTGTCTTGGGCACCGATGAAGTCTCGGCTCTGGAAATGGCAAATCTGTACGTCAACGTCCATACCGAAGCCAATCCTGGCGGAGAAATTCGCGGGCAGATTTTGCCGGACGACTATGCTCTGGTGTTGTTCGATCTGTCTCCTGGACAGGAGGTACCCCGAGCGGACTCGAATGCCAGTGGCCTCGGTTACGCCACACTCAATACGGAGTCGGGTGGTCTGCGCCTGAATGCCTGGTCCATGAATATGGACACCAACGCCGCCCATATCCACCAGGCCAACATCGGGGAGAACGGCGATGTGGTGATTGGACTGGAAGAGAACATGGATAACGAAGGCCTCTGGCAGACACCGGAGAATACCGCCCTGGATGCGGAGACTCAGGACCTGCTGCTCTCCGGAGGCCACTACGTCAATATGCACTCCGATAATTTCCCGAATGGGGAGATTCGCGGCCAGATTACCCCGGGAGCCTGGGACGTACTCGCCTTCGCTCTGAGCGGTACGCAGGAAGTTCCGTCGGTCATCACCGAGGCCGAGGGTGATGGTTACGCGCTGGTCAACACCGACTCCGGTGACCTGATGCTGGTGGTCAACACCCGCAACCTGGATACGGCCTCGGCCGCCCACATCCACGCCGGTATTGCCGGCACCAATGGTGATGTTGTGGTCGGACTCGAGCAGGACGAGAGTGATGTGGCCACCTGGCGTCTGCCCGCTGATACGGCTCTGGACGAAGCCACTCTGGCCGAATTTCTGGATGCCGGTCACTACGTGAACGTCCACACCCCCGCCAATCCCGGTGGTGAAATCCGCGGCCAGGTACTGACTACGGACCACGTCATGTTCCCGTTGATGCTTTCCGGCGATAACGAAGTGCCGCCAGTCGAGACCATTGCATCTGGCGAAGGGGCTTTTACCCTGCAATCGGTCACCGGCAGCCTCCGCGGCGCCTTCACTATGAGCGATATTGACAGCACTGCTGCCCATATTCATCAGGCCCCGGCCGGTGAAAACGGGGACGTGGTTCTGGCGCTCGACGCGACGGAAAACGGCTACCAGGTGCCCGCCGAAACGGTACTCACCGATGAACTGATCGGCATCATGCTTGACGAAGGTCACTATGTGAACGTGCACAGTGATGCCTTTCCCAATGGGGAACTGCGCGATCAGATTACTCAGTAGTTGATGGACCGCTGGAAAAGGAGTTCCAGCCACACCGCGTTCAATCGAGCCGACTCAGCTCGCTTCCTGCATCGGCAAGTGATAGAAACGGCGGGTTTCCGCAACCATCTCCGCTTCGGTCATTTCCTGAGCGGGCTTGGATTCCCTGACCCGGCCGGTAAACCGGTCGTGTTCTTCCAGATAATGCAGCAGCTCTTTTCGGGCTTCCCCCGACCCGACCAGGTACAGATCGTCGGCGCGAGCGATCGCTTTACCCACCGCCTCGTAAAAGCGGGTGAGTGCATGCCGGTACTCCCGGTCCCGGTGATCTTCGGCAACCACCGATTGATGTGCCCAGGGCTCACGCTGGTGCGAGCCACCGGACGTTCTTGAGGGTTTTTCGGTTTGGGACGCAATGGTTGCGGTGGACGATTTGCCATCGGCCAGAATCACCACAATAGCACTGCGGTGGTCAATCCAGACACCTGCATGGGTACGCATAAGTCACCTCCTTTGACCGAACAGAAGGGGCTGTCCGGTACCCCAAGAATAGGCGATTCCTGGGGCCGGAACTAAGACTGTTGTGGCATAACCTCACTGTCTGGTTAGCAGGTTTTACAGAGGCTATGGTAAGACTTGTTAACCGTTATCGGGAATCTCCGGTTCCACCAGCTTGGCCAGCTGTTCCAGCGATTCCTGCCACCCCAGATAGCACATCTCCTCCGGAATCACCGAGGGGATGCCCTCCTGAACAATGTGAATCTCGGTGCCGCAAGAGACCGCTTTCAGGTCGACGGTCACCATCATCTCCCCGGGCAGGTTCTCATCATCAAAGCGGTCGGTATGCCGGATGCGCTCATTGGGCACCAGCTCCACATATTCGACGGTAAACGAGTGGCTGTTACCAGTGCCAAAGTTGGTAAATGACATCCGGTAGCCGCCACCCACCTTGGCGTCTATTTCATGGACTTTGCCGGTAAAACCGTAGGGCGCGATCCAGTATTCCAGGCCGTCTCTACTGGTAAAGGCCTTGTACACCCGCTCGGCGGGGGCGCGCAGGACGCGGTGCAGGCGGACGGTGCCGGTGTTGGCTGACATATTAATCCTCCAAAAGTTGAACAGTGAGCCCATCACAGGGGCCGTTGCTGAAGTAAAGCAGAAAATCCGGGGGGTTGGAGCCCGAACCTCGTTGCTTCTGTTCAACTGGTCGGTTGAACCACGACAGAATCGACAGCCCAGTTGTCACAATGGCTCCAAATTCCAACCTTTTTTGTTAGCTACCAGCCGACCCGTCAATCCGAGGTTATTCAGAAATCGGTCGTCATGCGATACCACGAGCAACGCCCCCGGGTAATGGCGCAACATAGCCTCCAGCGCCTCCGTGGAAGGCAGGTCGAGATGGTTGTTCGGTTCATCCAATAGCAGCAGCTCCGGGGGCGGGTCGGCATAGAGGATACACGCCAGTGATCCTTTCAGGCGCTCGCCTCCGCTGAGCCTTCTACTCGGCATCTCGACTTTGGGTGCGTCCAGGCCCAGTTGTGCCAGCCGCATCCGTAAGTCCCCTTCGGGGGTGGTGCGGTTCGCCAGTTGTAACTGCTCGAGCACCGTTTTCTCAGGGTCAAGGTTGCCCAGCCGCTGATCAAGATAGGCGCAGTGCGGCGTCACCTTGCAGGTGCCCGACAAGGGCGCGAGCTGGGCTGCGAGCACGCGGAGCAGAGTCGACTTCCCACAGCCGTTCGGGCCGACCACGCCGATGCGCTGCTGCCCACTCAGGGTCAGGCTGATAGTGCGCGTAGGGCCCTCAACAAAGGGCAGCTCCACGGCCTCCAGTTCCGCCACCCGACGTTTTGGTGCCTGCCAAATGGGTATGGCATGCAGGGTGATCTCGGCTTCATGATTGATCTGTTGCGCCGCCTCGCGTACCTGTTGGTTCAGCTCGGCTCGAGCAGTGGCGTGTTTCTGGTGTAAGGCGCCTGTCGAGTGTTCGCTGCGCTCTTTCTGGCGGTCCAGAAGAATTTTGGCCTGATTGGACTCCTTGCCCTGTCGATTGCCGCGGGCCCGTCGACGTTCCTGACGTTCCCGCTGCTGGCGCATTGCCCGCTCCTCGCGCTGGCGTTCGAGCTTGCGCTGATTAAGCTGATCCAGGGCGTTCTGTCGCTCCTCGGCCCTGCGTTCGGCATAGAAGGTGTAGTTGCCTCCGTAGCGGTGCAGTCCCTGCGGGGTCAGTTCGACGATGTGCTCCATGGCGTCCAGCAGTTGCCGGTCGTGGCTGACCACGATCAAGCCACCCGGCCAGCGCTTGAGATGTTCGATCAAGGCCTGTCGGTTTGGTCGGTCGAGGTGGTTGCTGGGTTCATCGAGAATCAGAAAGTCGGCGTCCGAGAGCAGGGCGCCAATCAGGGCGACGCGCATGGTCTCCCCACCGCTGAGTAGACGGGCAGGGGCGGTTGCCTCAAGGTGGCCAAGGCCACCGCGCTCAAGTTCATGGCGCAGTCGCTGGCGAATGTCCCAGCGCTCGCCCACGGCATCGAAATCCTCCGGTGCCGTACTGCCCAACTCAATGCGCGCCAGCGCATCCAGCGCAGGCTGAACGCCCGCCAGGTCACCGACGGTGGCGCCCTCCGGGAAGGTTACTTGTTGGGCCAGGTAATGCACCAGGCCGGAGCACAGGCAGTCTCCGGCGCTTGGCTGCAGTTGCCCCGCCAGAATGCGCGCCAGGACCGTTTTGCCGACGCCATTGCGGCCTACCAGCCCCGTCGGCTGCATATCGAAGGTTTCATTCAGATCGGCGAATAGCGCTCTGCCATCCGGCAGAACCTGGGAGACACCTTTCAGTGTGAGATAGGTTGTAGTCATGCGATATTCCATGGATGCCAAGAACTCCCCCGGCGACTGGGGGCTGGTGGAGACTGGCCGTCTTGAGGACGGCGGCATCAATGACGCATTGGACTAATACCTTTAAGTGGGGAAGGAAAACCAAAATATTACAAGTGTTGTTCCGGATGGGCAATACCTCAAGACGGTTGCCTTTGCTTATGGACTCAAGAGCTGCGTTGGTGTGCCGATAGCGTTGGACTACCGTCTAATGGAGCTACTTGATGTTCAATCGCCGCCTGAAACAGGAATTCGAAGCGCAGCGCGCAGAGTTGGCAATGCTGCGGCAACTGACCGAGCAGATGGACCGGGGCATGCTGTCCATCACGCTGGATGCGGACTTCTGCATCTCGGCCGTAAACCAGGGCTTTGCCGATGCGCTCGGCTACCGGAAAGATCAGCTGCTGGGGCGGCCGATGTCGGAGATTGTGCCACCCTATGTGCCAAAGCTGGCCTGTTTCCGTAACTTTAATCAGGCCGTTGCCAGGTTCGAGCCCGTCAGTGATGACTACCGTTACTTGCGGGGCGATGGTGGCCCTTTGGTCTGGCTGAACGTTCAATGGTTTCCGGTACGAGGGGAGGACGGCACGCTCGCCTATGTGCAGGGCTATGCCCGCGATGTCACCAAGTCCGTGGAAGGGGCTAAAGAAAGCGAGGCTTTCATTGATGCGCTGATTCGCTCGACCGCTGTCATTCAGTTCAATCTGGATGGCATCATTATCACCGCAAACCAGCAATTTCTGCAGGCCATGGGCTACCGGCTTGAGCAAATCGTTGGCCAGCACCACCGGATATTCTGTACCCCGGAGGAGGCCGGCTCGCCCGAATACGTTGCATTCTGGGAAAAGCTTAATAGCGGGCAGTACGTCGCGGATCGCTTTAAGCGGATCGATAGCCGTGGCTCTGAGGTGTGGCTTGAAGCCACCTACAATCCGGTTTACGACGCCGAGGGCAACCTTTCAAAAGTCGTGAAATTTGCCAATGTGGTCACTGACGAGGTGGCGCGGGAAGCCCAGGTCCGAGAGGGCGCAAGCGTTGCCTATGACGTTTCACAGGAGACCGATGTGAGCGCCCAAAGAGGCACTGCCGTCGTCAAGAAGACCGTTGAAACCATGCAGCAGATAGCCGCACAAATGCAGGCGGCGACCGAAAGCATTGAGGCGCTGGGTGAACAGTCCCTGCAAATCAACGCCATCGTGCAAACCATCGGCGGCATTGCGGACCAGACCAACCTGTTGGCGTTGAACGCCGCTATTGAGGCCGCCAGGGCCGGAGAGCAGGGGCGTGGGTTTGCCGTGGTGGCCGACGAGGTACGGCAGTTGGCGGCTCGCACCAGCAACGCCACAGAAGAAATTGTGAGCGTCGTCGAGAATAACCAGACGCTCTCAGATGAGGTCAAGCGCCAGATGTTCAGTTCCCGGGAGGAGGCCGAACAGGGCCTGGATCTGGCGAACCAGGCGGGCGCCGTGATTGTGGAAATTCAGGAAGGCGCCAAACAGGTGGTAGACGCGGTAGAGCGCTTTGCCAACCGTTTGCAATAGCGGAAAGCTCAGCGCATTCGAAAATGGATGAAAAATAGAGTACCTATTGTAACAAGTGTAAAAGAGGGTCTCCTATGGTGTACAGATGCCCGGCCAAGATGTATTTTTCTAAAGCCTGAACACCACAGGCCATCGAAGGCTCATTATATCACTGGGATCAGAGTGATAGGGAATGGTTACTAGCGAACAGGAGTGGATTGGTGAAATTAATAAGAAGCGTGTTTATATTTCTCTCTTTGGCGTTTTCCCTTAATACGACAGCGGAGAGTGTGGTTATTGAATGTTATGAATGCACAAGTGAACAGCGGCATTCGAAGGCATTGAGCTGGGGCGAAATTAATGCGCCATACATCCCCAAGCCATACGTTGATATGTATGATCCGCCCCTCATTACAATTCTAAACCTAAAGGGTGCAAAAGCTTCAACATATAAAGTGTGGAAAGAGGACGGTTTTTATACGCCTGGGGCCTCAAGGCAGTTTCATGTAATAGCAAGACAAACGGAAACCGACGTAAAAGTGGCGAGTCTTCTGGATGAGCTAAAGCATAGTTTGAATGACTTTAGAGGTACGGTACTTAGTATGACTGTGCCCGATGATGTTATTGAAGATGCATGGGAATTTGTGGGCTGTGGCTACTGCAAAGACAGAGTTCACGAATGGCTAGAGGGTAAATTTGGTTACCACAAAGAGCGGGTTTCACAAACAATCGCAGATCTGGTCGCAGAGTTTCATTTGATTAGAGATGAGTTGCCTAGAACATATAGACTTGATCTGGAAGCCGGCGGCTATATTGTTATTGAGTTAACATTACGAGCTGATACAGAGTTTTCTTTAGAAGTTCTCGAAGCATTTGATCAGGATAACAATGAAATTGAGCTTGATGTCACAAACTTGGGTTCAACGGCTTACTATTTAAATGATGCTGACAGGGCGAGGGAGATAAACGATTTCATAATAGATTTCGGGTATTTTTTGCCCACTCAATCCGGGCGAGTTACTATCGAGCAATGCCCTGATGGGGACGTAGTTGGGGGGCCCTGCTCCTGAAGTAAGGTGTTATAGTCCAGACTTTATTTGACAATTACCGGTTTTTTCTTACGTCGGGTAAAGTCTGGACTACTACACGTTTGCCATGAACGATCAGCGCTTTCGAAAACGGTTCCTCAGCCTTCTCATCATCCCCCTTGGTTCCTGCTCCTCCGGACTAGGCCAGTCGACCTTCCTGGTTTCGCACTTGACGATGCCGGACGTCCCAAGGCGAAGGCGCCACCGCTGAGCGGCGGAGTAGCCTTGGCTGAGTTCCGTAGTCACCAGCAACAGGTCGTAGTCATGCTGCTTATCGATGGGGTGAGCCTCAACACCGGAGGCTGGGTCATCCGTGTCTGCCCAGGTGAACACCTTGTTTCGGGTCGCCTGGATCAACGAGCAGAGCTCTTCGCAGTCCACGCTGAGCCGCTCCTGAATCTGATTCTCAACCAGCGCGGCCTTATCCAGGTTCAACATTGACCGGAAACAGATGATTTGGCGCTCTTCATTGGCGGCCCATGTACTCGTAGCGTCCATAATCGACTGCGGCAAGTCGGGTCGTTTGCGATAGTCCAACCATACATTCTGCAAGGCGAGCAGCTTGTTGGTGTAGGGCATCAGCAGGCGAATTTTCCAGCGAGGCCTGCCTTTTCGCAACCAACCGGTGAGGCGCGCGATCATGTCATCGCGCAGCAAGTCCCGGAGCGCATAGGTCAGCGCAATGGCGAGCAGCAGCGCCAGCGAAAGCTGCTGACTGTTGGCGCGGGTATTGAACAGAAAATAGGTGAACAACGACATGACCAGCATCGTCGTGATGGCTTTCACCAGCTTTCGTGTACCGGAGCCCAGCTCGCTCACCTTGGAGCGCAGCACGACCGGGAACTCCAGCAACCTCAGGTACAGACTCATCCGGTTCCAGAGGCGTGTCGGGCTGCCCCGGAAGTCCGGCTCGTACTTCACCTCGCGCCGGTAGCGGTACTCCTGCTCCAGAAACGCCCTGATGGACTGCGTCAGCTCATGGTCCAGATCCGAAAACCCGTCCATCGCCATACACTCCAGTAGGAACTGTTCCGCGTGCCAGGAAAAATAAACGTCCACCAGCCGAAAGTAACGATGATGGCTGTCTTGCTCCGGGTTGGATTTTCTTAGCCGCCGGGCGAAGTTCTGGATCAGCCGAAGTGCGCGCTTGACCGGCTCGTCCGCCAGCTCCGAGGTCAGAATTTGTTGGCGCAGGTGGTCGATGGACGCTCGATACTGAAACAGCCAGGACCCATATTGAATCTCATAGTGTGGTGACAGCAGCGTGAACGAGCTGCCGGACTTTCCCGCTCGGCTGCTGTCCGGGTGCCCCAGAAGGCGAAAACGATGTTCCAGCGCCTTGAAAAAGAATTGCTGCTCAGACAGCGTCCACTCAGAAAATCGCTCGTCATAGGGCGTAAACAGATAGAGCTCGACTCTGTACTTCCCCGGCCGCTTCAACGCACGAGTAAACTGCAGACGGTAATCGCCTTTGCGCCTTAATGAAAACACTACACCCCCGCTAATCGCATCGTTCAATGACCCAGGGTCTTTACCCTTTATACGGTGGAGCCAAGATCATCTGTACCCTGAACTCAATGTCGGCTCTCATGCTATCGGGATCTAACCCGGCCCGACACCGAAATACATAACCCTGCCGAAGGTCTAGCATAAGTCTCGCCCGCTCCAGCGAAGGAAGGTCCTCGGGTAGCTCACCCCTGGCCTTCTCGAGCTCAAACCGCCTCGCAATTCGTGCGTCAGTATCCACAATGGCGTTTTGCAGTCGTTCTTGCGCACCCTCCACTTCCCCAGCGCTGGTTGAAACGCACGAGCTCAGAAAGCAGCCCCGCACTCCGCTAGCGTTTTCGGTGCTGTAGTCGATAACGGTTTTCAAGAAAGAACGTACGGCCTGAGTAATATCTGGTTCGGTCTCAAACACAACCAGTGGCGCACAAGCGTCGTTCGAGGCGTAATAGTCAATTGCCTCGAGGTAAAGCCTGTGCTTATCCCCAAACGCGGCGTATAGGCTTGGACTATTAATTCCCATCGCAGAAGTCAGATCTTTGATCGATGCTCCTTCGTAGCCTTTCGCCCAAAACACATGCATTGACGCCAAAAGCGCTTCATTTCGGTTGAAGGAGAGCGGTCTACCAGCTCTTTTTTGTGTCATTCGATACAAATCCCGTTAAAGTTTTAACTGTGCAAATTTTATACTGTTTGTCACATAAAACCAAGTTTTTGCACTTTTTAGCACGCTGTACGCGCTCTTGGCGATGATTTAATACGATAAATACGTCATTTCCGAAATGTTGAAAATTTAATGAATGCGCTTCATTACTGTTGACCTTTTCTTCTTTATCTAATTAAATATCGATCGTTACAAAATTAGACAGGAGGAAAGACAGTGAGTTCTACCAAACTGGCGGCAGGGAAGGCTCTGCCTGATATTGCTGTTGCGAAATTGGGCGGTGGAGAAATCCACCTGCCGACGCCTGCTAACTCCTTCAAGTGTCGATTGATAGTGGTTTATCGGGGCAAACACTGCCCCATTTGCACAAGTTACTTGACGAAATTGAATGAGTTTCTTCCTGAGTTCCGACAAATTGGAGTCGATGTCGTTGCCATTTCTGCCGATACGGCAGACAAAGCGAAAGTCCACATGGAAAAGGTTAGCCCTGATTTCGAGGTGGGGTCCGACTTGAGCGTCAATCAAATGAGGGAGTTAGGTCTCTACATTTCCAGCCCTGTTTCGTCGTCTGAAACCGACCGGCCTTATGCTGAGCCCGCATTGTTCGTCGTCAACGCTCAGGGCGACCTGCAAGTCATTGATATATCCAACGCTCCCTTTGCCCGTCCCGAACCAGCCTCAGTGTTGATGGGGCTGAAATTCATTCTCAATCCAGACAATAACTACCCCGTTCGGGGCGCTCATTAGAAATCCATCTTATTCCGGGAGCTTCAGGCTCGTGAGGATTTGAGTAATCCAGACTCTGGCTGATATGTCAGGAAATTGAACATCAATCGATACTTCTACATCTTGGGGAGAGGGTGAATGCACTCCAAAAACGATAGAAATGAATGGGCCGGGCGTTTCGCTGACTGGGTGATTCGCTGGCGCTGGCTGGTGCTGTTCGCGTCAGTGGTTCTGACAATCATGGCAGCATCTGGCGGTCGGTTTCTTCAAATGAACAACGACTACAAAGTCTTTTTCAGTGAAGACAATCCCCAGCTTCAGGAATTCGAGCAGGTGCAGAGAACGTACACTAAGGTGGATAATATTCTGTTCGCCGTAGTACCGGCAGAGGGTGACGCGTTCTCAGAAAATTCGCTGGCGGCGGTCGAGGAATTGACGGACCGATCTTGGCAATTGCCGTACTCTTTACGGGTGGACTCGTTAACAAACTTCCAGCATACCTATGCCGAGGGTGACAACCTGGTGGTACAGGACTTGGTGGAGGGCGCCGAAGACCTCAGTCAGAAGGAGTTGGCCAGAGTTAAACAGGTTGCGTTGAATGAGCCGGCGCTGTCAGGAAAGTTGGTTAACGCTGAAGGGTCAATTGCCGGCGTCAACGTGACATTCCAGCTTCCAGAAAAGTCCATGGACGCAGGACCAGAGGCGGTAGCCGCTGCGCGAGAAATGATAGCCGATATTGAAGAAAAATACGGTGTACAAGTGCGTGCGACCGGCACGGTCATGTTGTTCAACGCCTTCTTCGAGTCGTCCATGAAGGACATGGGCACACTGGTTCCGATGATGTACCTTGTCATCCTTCTGATTACCTTTCTTCTGCTTCGCTCAGTGACGGCCACCTTCGTAACGACAGCCGTAATCGTATTCTCTACGCTAACCGCTATGGGCGCGGCGGGCCACATTGGTATACAGCTGACTCCCCCCTCTTCAGCGGCGACGACGATCATTATGACCCTCGCGGTTGCTGATTCAATCCATATCCTGGTCACCATGTTCGGTGGAATGCGTCAAGGGCTCGGCAAGATTGAGGCGTTAAGGGAAAGCATTCGGGTCAATTTTGGTCCGGTATTTTTGACGTCTCTGACCACGGCCGTTGGCTTTCTTTCGATGAACTTCAGCGACGCACTTCCATTTCGAGATCTTGGGAATATAACCGCTATAGGTGTAATGGCGGCGTTCTTCTTCTCAGTGGGGCTTCTGCCTGCGCTGATGGCTGTCCTGCCAGTGAAAGCGCGTGATAAAAAAAGCGAAACCGCTGTCGATCGGGCTATTAACCGCTTGGGCGACTTTGTGGTATTACGCCATCGGCCAGTGTTGGTGGCTGTAATGCTGGTTTCGGTCACGCTGTTGGCCCTCATCCCGCTGAACACACTGGATGACAATTTTGTCACCTATTTCGATGAATCCACGTCATTTCGGCAAGATACTGACTTTATTAATGACAATCTATCGGGTATCTATCAGGTACAGTATTCGCTGGACTCAGAAACCAATAACGGTGTCAGCGACCCAGCTTTTCTCGAAAAGGTAGAGGGTTTTTCTAGTTGGTTGAGACAGCAGCCTGAAGTGCGTCATGTCAATACGATCAGCGACACCTTTCAGCGTTTGAATAAAAACCTGCACGCCGACGACCCCGCATACTACCGCCTTCCCGAAAACCCAGAGCTGGCGGCGCAGTATCTACTGTTATATGAGCTCTCTCTTCCATACGGCCTGGATCTGAATAACCAGCTCAATGTCAGTAAGTCCTCTACCCAGTTGGTCGTGACCCTTAAGGATATGCCCTCTGCACAACTACGCGACTTTGCAGAGAGGGGAACGCAGTGGCTTGAGCAGAATGCGGACATAGTTGCGCACGGTGTCGGCCCAGCAATCATGTTTGCCTACATCGCAGAGAGAAATATTAAAAACATGTTGATGGGTACATTTCTGGCGGTCATCGTCATTGCGTTGCTGATTACAATCGCACTGAGGAGCGTTCGATTGGGTGCGCTTAGCCTG
The DNA here is from genome assembly GCF_003762925.1 of Marinimicrobium koreense. Classification (NCBI taxonomy): domain Bacteria; kingdom Pseudomonadati; phylum Pseudomonadota; class Gammaproteobacteria; order Cellvibrionales; family Cellvibrionaceae; genus Marinimicrobium; species Marinimicrobium koreense. Next base: position 1,912,789 of record NZ_RJUK01000001.1, on the reverse strand, counting down.
ATCCCCACGTTACTGCCGGCCGGACTATCATTCGGTCTATGGGGACTTCTGGTCGGAGAAGTGAATGTCGCAGTGTCAATGGTGGCAGGTATGGCGCTGGGTATCGTAGTGGATGACACGGTTCACTTTCTTAGCAAGTACCAGCGGGCGCGCAGAGAAAGAAGTCTCGATATTGAGGGCGCCATTCGGTACGCATTCTCCTCCGTCGGTGTTGCCATACTGGTTACATCCATCATTCTCATTTCTGGATTTACTGTGCTTGCGCAATCGACGTTCGGAATGAACGCCAATATGGCCATTCTGACCGCAATTACCATATTTTTCGCGTTGGTAGCCGTATTCTCATTGCTTCCTTCATTGTTGTTGCTCGACCATAGGCGTGAACAACAGGACACTAAAACCGCATTGATCAGCGATAGCGAGGACGAAGATTATGTACATAATCCTGCCTGAAAAACTTCAATCGATTGTTTTAGCAGCGTTGGCTGTAGTCGCCCTTTGTAGTAGTACCGCCCTCGCGGAACCTGTTGATCCACAAGCACAAGAAAGAGGTCTGGAGATCGCTGTTGAGGCTGATAAGCGCGACTCTGGCTTTGGTGATTCTAGAAACAGCATGGAGATGGTTCTTCGCAATCGGCATGGGGAGGAAACAGAGCGAAGAATGCGCAGTAAAACGTTAGAACAAGAGAATGATGGCGATAAAACCCTAATCGTGTTCGACAACCCTCGAGATGTAAAAGGTACCGCTTTCCTTTCGTTTACCCACAAATCGGGGCCGGATGATCAATGGCTATACCTTCCGGCACTTAAGCGGGTCAAACGCATTTCTTCGAGTAACAAGTCTGGCCCATTTATGGGAAGCGAGTTTGCATTTGAAGACCTTTCTTCCCAAGAGGTTGAGAAGTACACATACAAGTACTTGCGGGATGAGATCCTGGAGGAGAGAGATCACTTCGTAATAGAGCGTGTTCCTGTCGATCCAAAATCCGGGTACTCTCGTCAGGAGGTTTGGCTTGACAAGGATCACTACCGTGTTTGGAAGATCGATTTTTACGATCGGAAAGGCGAACTTCTGAAAACCCTCTCAGCATCGGATTACAAACTATTCCTGGATCAGTACTGGAGGGCCCGACAGTTCATGATGGTCAATCACCAGACGGGGAAAAGCACCGACCTGCACTTTAACGATTGGCAATTCGACAACGGATTTTCCGAACAGGACTTCAACAAGAATAGCTTGCGGCGGGCCAGGTAAGGACTCAGTAAAACGTGTTAAAGGATATGTCTTCTTCCGTTAAGAGCTCTTTCTTTGGGCCAACCTTTTCAGTTCTGGTGATTATGACCTGTCTGGCCGCTACGCCCACAGTGGCAAGTGATTTCACCGGGTTTTTGAGCCTGGAAACCAGGCTCTTCCCCGAGGAGGCCCTTCACCCCGATCAGTCCGATGCGTCTATCTCAGTTGCCTCGGACATTGAGTACTATCGGGACTGGGATGACTACCGTCAGCGCATGGTCGTTTCTGGTTTCGCGCGGGCTGATAGTAGCGATGAGGAGCGAACCCACGCTGATATACGTCAGTTTTATTGGTGGCGTAAGTTCGATAGTGCAGAGCTATATGTGGGGGCTCGTCAGGTATTTTGGGGCGTCACGGAATCCGTGCATTTGGTCGATGTGATTAACCAGGATGATCTGGTGGAAAACATTGATGGCGAAGACAAACTCGGTCAGCCGATGATCAGCGCCTTAACGCAACGCCGCTGGGGGACGCTTGAGTTGTACGCCCTTTTGGGATTTCGGGAGAGGACGTTTCCCGGAAGTGAGGGGCGGCCCAGAACGCCAGTCGTAGTGGATGGTGACAAAGCGCAGTATCAAGCGGAGGAGGGCGATGACCACATTGACTTCGCAGTGCGTTGGAGCAAAGTCCTGGGTGACTGGGACGTGGGCGCTTCTCATTTTTCCGGAACTTCCAGAGACCCAATACTGCTCCCGGTTGGCTCCGCAGGGGACGTTGTAGCCTTAACGCCATATTATCCGCTCGTAGAGCAGACCGGGTTTGACTTGCAAATGACCAAAGGGGCATGGCTCTGGAAGTTGGAAGCCATTAGCTTGAAGGAAAAAGACGCGCAGCGAAACACTGCGGCGGTAGGAGGCTTTGAATACAGCTTTTTTGGGGTCGGTGGTTCATCCTCAGACCTTGGCGTCTTACTCGAGTACCAGTTTGACGATCGCAGGGGGCTTCGTGAAACGGTCAATCAAAACGATCTGGCGCTGGGAACGCGGTGGATGCTGAATGATTTCAAGAGTACAGAGTTTCTGGCCTTGGTCAGTGTAGACCTTGATAACGGTTCACGCTTTTTCTCTTTTGAAGGAAGTCGTAGGCTAAATGACAGCTGGTCCCTTGAAGCAGAAGTAAGGATGTTCAGCAATGTTAGCAGAGAGGACCCAATTTACGCCTTCAGAGCGGATGATTACTTTCAGCTGGATCTTCGTCGATATTTTTAATGTTTACTCAGTCTTGCACACGTCTATATTTTTGACTTGGAGAAACGAGAATGAAGGACTCAAGAAGGGATGAGATATTGATAGTGGGGTGCGGTCCGACTGGGCTGGTTTTAGCAATTGAGCTGGCGCGTCGAGGAGTTAGGTTTCGCTTGATTGATAAACGTGACGGACCAACCATGATGCCGCGAGCATTCACGCTACATGCGCGAACAATGGAGATGCTTGAGCATATGGGAGTTGTTCACCATTTTCTTAAGGGCGGAATTAAAAGCAGGGGGTTCAGCTTCAATTTCAAAGGAAAAGATGTTCGCCCATCGCTGGACTTTTCGAAAATGGATTCAACCTATCCCTACGTCCTAATCTACGATCAAGGTTGGACCGACAAACACCTCAGAGAGCACCTGGAGTCGACGTACGACATTCGCCCTGAATGGTCAACCGAAATCGTCGGCCTGGAGCAGGGTAAAGATAAGTGCAAAGCGGTTTTGACTCATGGGAAGACAGGGGCCAAGGAAGCTGTGGAGCCAACCTGGATTGTGGGATGTGATGGCGTTCATAGCTTTGTAAGGAAGTCGGTGGGGTTGGACGACAGTGGCAGTAAATACGATGGAATGATCATGGAAATGATGGATACAAAGCTCGATGGATTCAATGGAGAGGACGAGCTTGTCCATTACTATATCTCAAAAGACAACTTTGTACTTATCACCAAGCTGCCGGATGGTCACCACCGGATTGGAGTGAGTGGGGTGAGCGTCAATCGGGCCGATGATCAAAGGCTTACCCAAAGAGAGCGCTTCCAGAACCTTTTAGATGAACATCTTGAAGGAGTCACTCTGGCCACGCCCAAGCTCGAGAGGCGGTGGGAGGTGCGACGACGTATTGCCGAGAAATATCGCATTGGAAACGTGTTTCTGGCGGGCGACGCCGCCCACGTGCACTCTCCGTCCGGGGGGCAGGGCATGAATGTCAGTATGCAGGACGCTTACAATCTCGGTTGGAAGCTGGCGCTCGTGGCACTCAATCAAGCTTCCTCCAGCTTGCTGGACACGTATGCGTCAGAGCGCTCGCCAGTGGGAGAGCAGGTTCTTGAAGGTACTGACGCGATGCATGACATCATCATGGCGCATGGCCAGGGAATGGAGGACCGCCTGAAGCTTACCCAAGCAAAGGGGTGGCACGAAAGCACGGTGATGCGTATCTCGGGGTTGAGCCACAACTACTGTGAAGCAATGTCGCTGCCGCCGGAACTTCGATTACCCAACGGCATTCCACCCGGCACGAGAGCTCCAAATGTAAAAGTTGAGGGAGAAAGGTGGTTGTTCGACCTTCTGCGTCACCCACGAATGTCTTTTCTGATCGTGCAGGATGGGGAAAGTGATCCGGCCGAAACCGCTTCGGTTGCCAGCTCACTATCAGAGAATTTTGGAAGAAACGCCAACGTCTACAAAGTACAGGCTGGAGAGCGCTTCAAGTCCAGCTATGGTAGCTATGACAAGCCGCATGTTTATGTGATCAGGCCAGACGGCTATGTCTATTGCCACTGTCTTCTTGAAGATGTCCCCCTACTCACTAACCATATGAACGAATGGTTCCTCCCTAAAGAGGATTTGGTCGGTAATGCGCCGATAAGCGCTAAAAATGATTCAGAAAAGGAATGGTGGCCTAAAATATCCCGATGGCTTTGGCAAGGAATGACAGCACAGTCATCCCGTCGAGATACCTATCGGTAACTTCTTTTACTATTAAATCTGATAACTGCGATGTCGCGTATTTGCGCGTTCAGGGGATCGTTTTGCGTGCGGTATCCAGTTTCAGGGAAATTCTAAGAACACTATATAAGCGGTGATAATTGACTTATCAAATATCTTGGGAAAGGACGTACTTATATGAATACGGCTGGTTTTGAAGAACAATCATTATCTTCGGTTGATCACGGGGAATTGGCGTTTTCTGAAGATCCTGTTAAGGGTGACCCCTTTGCGATAAAGGAAGCTGCTATGTCAACCGGTAAGAATCGCCACTGGACACAGAGCATGGCAGCGAGGTTTATAAATTCATTGCTCACAGTGGTAGGGCTTTTACCGTTTGCATTGCTGGCCATTCTTCCGGCTCTGGTGGTCAGTGGGAATTCAACGTCGCTGATTAACCTTCTTGCATCAGTGTTTTTCGTCTGGGTAATTGCTTTTCTAGCGTACCAGCTTCGATTAATCTCCAAGAAGCCTCATCTGATGAGGCCTGTTGAAGATCGAAAGCCAAAGTCCGGAACCGTGGTGGTGATCGGCGCTGGACCAGTCGGCTTGGCTGTCGTCAAAGAGTGTCGCGAGCTCGGGATAAAGGTAACCTGCTTTGAGAGTAAGCCCGGAGTCGGAGGTGTTTATCGTTACGACGAAAACAAGCCCAGTGGTGTTTGGAAGAGTGCTCGATTGACCTCTTCGCCCTGGGTGACGGCATTTTCGGATTTCCCGCCTTCAAGTCCCTCTTCTATTCATCATAACCACGAGCAATACGTCGACTACCTGGAAGACTATGCCGATCATTTTGATTTGAGTTCAAGTATCCGATTTGGTTGCCAGGTAGAAAAAGTGGAGCCGCTCGGTTGTGGCTGGAGAGTCTCGGTGCGTGATTTGGGCACGGGCAGTGTAGAAGTTGTCGATTGTGACAATATATCTATCTGCACCGGTACGCACCAAACGCCCAAGCCCATTTCTTTGCCCGGACTTGAAGGCTTTAAAGGCGACGTTAGGCACGTTTCCCAGTACAAAGGGCCGGAAGATTTTAAAGATAAGAAAGTTGTTATTGCCGGGTTGGGTGAGTCCGGGGCAGACATTGCTTACGAACTCAGTAAGTTTTCAAAAAAGGTAACGGTCAGTGTTAAACGGGGGAAGTTTGTTATACCCCGCATAAATCCTTTGACCGGAAAAGCTAACGATTATGACACCAACAGAATACGAAATGCCGCTCCGATTTTCCTTAAAAACGGCTTTATGTCTGTGAAGCGCCGCCTCTGTCAGTATATGGGCAATCACACGCCTGGCTCAGCAGTGAGGGCCAAGCTTCTGCAAGTCTCGAATACGGGGCCAAATACGCAAACCGCAACCAAAAGCGATGATTTTATCAAGGCAATCCTGGAAGGTAAGCTCGATATTGAGCGTGATATTGTCAGGTTTGATGAAAACGGAGTGATTTTTTCTGATGGAAGAAGAGAGTCGGCAGACATCGTGTTGTTTGCGCACGGATACGTCCCCGCTTTTCCGTTCTTGGAGTTGCCAGGGGGAAAATCTGCGAAGCACCCGAGCGAGATGTACCTGAATATGTTTGACCCCGATGTGGGTAGTCGTTTGGCATTTTGTGGTTTCGCGCGGCCTGCCTTGGGCGCAATTCCCCCTGTTGGTGAGCTTCAGGCGAGGCTCTTTGCCCGAGTGGTGTCCGGAAGGCTTATGCTCCCGGCGATTGAAGAGTGGAAGCAGCACATTGAATGTGAGAGAAGACAGAACCGTGAAAGGTTTCCAGGTTCACCGGAGAAAAATGTGGTGGTCAGCTGGATCCCCTACATGGATAAGCTCGCCACGCTAATCGGCTGCAGGCCCGATCCATGGAGGCTGTTAGCGTCTCCTGTGCTGTTGTGGCGAGTGCTCACGGGCGCTGTCAATGGCGCTCACTATCGTTTGCACGGCGTTGGATCCAAACCCGTTGCCAAAGATACCGTATGTTACCTGAAAGGGGAGCATGACTTGAGGGAAGTTCTAACCATGTTGGGTTTGCATTTCTGGGTTTGGCCGCTAGGTCTCGTTCAAGGGAACAGGCGCTTTCAGTCTGATATTTCAAACATTTAATACAGGAAGTGAGAGTCAACGCTATGGATATGAAGATAAAAGAATGTGTTGTTGTCGGAGAACCGCTAACCCTTGAGGCCATAAGGGCCGTCGCTGTCGAACACCGAAAAGTCCGTCTCACTGATGATCCGGAAGTTCTGAAGAGAATATCGGAATCCCATCGGTTTATTCAGGAAGCTGCTGAAAGAGGTGAGTCTATATATGGCGTTACCTCAAGTGTCGGCGCCATGGCGGATTTGTCGATACCCAAGGACCAGCTGGCTGCCTTTCAGAACAAAATATTTCTGGATAAAAAGGTGGGTACCGGAAAAAGGCTGTCAAACGCCGATGTTCGTGCTGGCATGCTTTTAAGGGCCACATCGTTAACTCATGGTGTTTCAGGTGTCAGAAAGAAATTGATCGAAAGAATCATACTTTTTCTGAATGAAGATGTATGCCCGACAATGTTCAGCTTGGGGTCAATCGGGGCCAGTGGTGACCTGGTTCCCTTGTCTTATCTCGCGGGCCTACTCCGGGGGCTACCCAACTATAAGGCTTCATTCAAGGGAGAGCTAATCAGCTGCAAAGAGGCGCTGGAGCGGCTGGATGTTGAACCCATCGATTTTATGCCTAAGGAGACATTGGCGATCGTCAATGGTACTTCAGTACACACAGGGGTTGCAGCAAACTGCCTCAGTCGGGCTAAGACACTACTGACCCTAACCTTAGGGAACAATGCACTGTTTTATCAGGGTTTGGAGGCAAGTCGTGAGTCGATGAACGCGTTCGTTCACCTGTACAAGCCTCATCAAGGGCAGGTGTTCTCCGCCAGACACATGGCTTCTCTTCTTGAGGGGTCCCAGTTGTGTCGAACAGAGCGTGATGGGGAACACGTTCACGAGGAAGGAAAGTTAATACAGGATCGCTATTCACTTCGGTGCTACCCGCAGTATTTCGGCCCTATAGTGGAGGAGATGGACACGGGGGAGCGCCAGATCCTTGTTGAGGCAAATTCAGTAACAGACAATCCCCTTATAGATGCGGATTCAGGTACCACATACCACTGTGGAAATTTCCTGGGTCAGTATCCCAGTGTGGCTATGGATAGGCTGAGATATAACCTGGGTGTCGTTGCGAAGTATATGGACGTCCAGATTTCGCTATTGGTGACACCTGCATTCAGTAACGGGCTCCCACCGGGATTGAAAGGCAATATGGCGATTACCAATATGGGGTTGAATGGCCTGCAAATATGTGGCAACTCCATAATGCCCATGATCGGGTTCTATGGGCAGTCGCTCGCCGACAAATTCCCCTCTCACGCAGAGATGTTTAACCAGAATATCAACAGCTTGAGCATGGGGTCGGCCGCACTGGCAAAGGAGAGTCTATATCTGATGGAGCGTTATGTGGCGATATGTCTCATATTCGGCTTGCAGGCGGTGGACCTTAGGAGTCACCAGAAGTTCTCTACTTACGATCCCCGGCAGTATCTTTCGGAGTCCACACGGTCATTCTATGAGGCTGCGATGAACCTTCTGAAAGTTCCATTCTCGTCGGATAAACCCTTCATTTGGAACGACGAAGATCAAGGCTTGGACGAGTATATCGATGTCATTGTGGACGATATACACGGAGCTAACTGCTTATCTCAGACACTGCCATCCTTTTCAATGAAGGATGCGAAACTCTTTGAAAGGAACATTGTATGAAGCGAAAAGTAGCAGTTATAGGTGCAGGGCTCTCCGGAATAGCAGCGGTTAAGGAGCTAAAGGAGGAGGGCCACGAGGTGACGTGCTTCGAGAAAAACAGCAGTTTTGGTGGCGTGTTCTCTCTGGATGGGTTTTCTTATGAATCATTGAATCTCACTGTTACCAACTATTTTATGGCGTTCTCAGACTATGTGCCAACAGAGGAGCGGATCAAGTTCTGGACGGCGAAAAACTATCGGGACTATCTGAACCGATACATGGCCAAGAATGATATTTTCCCATGCATTCAGCTGAACACCGTGGTGTTATCAATTGAGCAGAAAGGGGAGCAGTGGGTTGTCAAAACTCAGAAGGACGGTGCAGGCGTTGAAAGACACACGTTCGATGCGGTAGCCGTCTGCTCGGGAATGTTTCAGGAACCGAAAATCCCTGATGTTGATGGCCTCGATAGCTTTGAAGGCAGTGTCTTTCACTCAAAAGACTATGTCTTCAAGGAGGCCTTCGAGGGCAAGAAAGTGTTATGCGTTGGGCTAGGAGAGAGCTCTTCCGACATAACATCTGAGATTTCAACGGTCAGTGATAAATGTATTCTATCCTTGCGCCGATACCCCGCAGTGGCGCCTCGTGTTATTCCTTTTCAGAAGGACCCGTTTTTTACCATCGATACGTCCGTTTTCACCTCCCGGGTCATTCATCACCTTCCGCACAAAGAACACAGGAATCTGGTGGATAAGTTTTTGAGTAAGTCCTTGGTGAGTAGAAACCCCGCCATGGTTCGGCGCACGGAGTGGACTAAAGCTTCAGGTTCTCCGGTCCACCAAGTGATTACAAAAAATGAGCGGTTATTCACCCACATCGTCGATGGCGAGGTGGAAGCGAACTTCAGTGGTATCGAACAGATCACAAAAGACTCCGTAATTTTCAAGGATGGGATTAGCGAGAAGATTGATGCGATAATGTTTTGCACAGGGTTCAAGACCACCTTCCCGTTTATGGACGTAAAGATCCAAAATACCAGAGATCTTTATAAGCAGATGTTTCACCGGGATTTTGATAAGACGCTGGCCTTTATCGGTTTTGCAAGGCCTCATCAGGGCGGTATTCCCTCTCTTTCTGAGATGCAAAGCCGATACTTCGCATTGTTGTGCAGTGATAAACGCGAGCTTCCCAGTCAGTCTGAGCGGGATCGGCAGGCGAAGAAGGACCGCATGTCTTGGGAGGATGAGTACCATTTGACCCCCCACGTTTCCTCCCTTGTGAACTATAACACCTACATTGATTCTTTGGCTGATCTGGTGGGTTGTAAACCTGAGATCCCTTCCTTTTTCAAGGATAGGAAAATGTACCTTAAAATGTGGTTTGGCACGCAGTTTTCTGCTCAGTACCGGCTCAACGGACCCCATGCAAAACCGGAGGCGGCAAGAAAGTTCCTGGAATCCTTCCCAATTGCTTACCCCAAGAAGCGCATGTACGGGCTGCTTCTCAAAAAGGTGATGTATGACCTGAAAGGACGTCTTCTAAAGGCACGGGCTGTGAACTCTGAACTCGCCAGAATGCAAGGGCAGGTGGCCAACTATGATCTCTGATACGCTCAAAGCCGTGGCCAAAGACTCAGGATCATATTTCGGCAAAAGACCGCTTTGGATGTGGTTCTTATCGATGTTTGTATTTTATGCGGTTTGGCTGCTTTTGGTTCAGCAAGATGGCGCGTGGGAAGCGGTCAAATCCCACTGGCCTATAGCCACGGCAATGGCTGTTGGTAGTTACGCGGCGGGCTCCACCCCGATGGGGGGCGGTACGGTGGGATTTCCGGTCCTGGTTTTGTTTTTCGATCTGCCAGCGAGTTTAGGTCGGGATTTCAGCTTTGCGGTGCAATCGATCGGCATGGTGAGTGCCAGTATCTTTATCCTGGTCCGCCGGCAACCTTTGGCGGGGGCGATGCTCAAGGGTGCCATGTTGGGGGCCTTGCTGGGCACGCCGCTAGGCATACTGGTATTGGCACCGCTTATTCCGGACTTGTGGATAAAGATGACATTCGCCGTGATATGGGGGAGCTTTGGAATTCTCCACCTCTATCGGATTCGGGAAATTGCCAGCCACTCCGGCATGACCGAGTTTGACGAAAAGTGGGATCAAAAAGTCGGCTTCATTCTCGGTGTCGTGGCCTGTGCACTCGCAGTGGGCGTGACGGGAGTGGGGGTCGATATGGTGATCTACGCTGTTCTGGTGCTTCTCTGCCGGGCGGATCTGAAAATCGCTATCCCCACTTCAGTTGTCATCATGGCGTTCGCCTCCGTACTGGGCGTTTTGGTGAAAACACTCAGCAACTCCTGGCAGCCCGGTGTGTATGAAAATTGGCTAGCTGCAGCCCCGGTTGTCGCGTTGGGTGCTCCTCTCGGCGTTTTCATAGTCGGTCTGATTGGCCGAACTCCGACGTTGTTGGTAGTGGCTGCACTATGCGTGGGGCAGCTAGTCTGGACGTGCGTCAACGAGCGATTTGTCCTGGGTAGCGGCGGCATTGTCCTTGCCTGTGCTGCAGTAGCTATCTGCCTGTGGGGATTTGAAAAGCTACGTGCTCACGGTATCGTTTTGGTAGGGAGGGCGCAGTCATATCGAGCGAAGATTGACATAATGCCGGAAGTAGAGAGGCCTACGGGAATGTTGGCGCCAAACACGCAGTGAAGGAACCGTTTTCGATAGCCATGAATGATCATCACTGTCGAAAACGGCTCTCTCGCGTGCCCTCCACCCGCCTCATTTCCTGGTTTTCCGGGCTGGTCCAATATACCTTCTTGGTTTCGCACGGGAAGATACCGGACGTTCCGAGGCACCCGCTCGCTCCCGCCGGGCCTTCCAAGCCTTTGGTCAGTCCGGCCTGCTCGCCCAGCACTGCCAATTAAACATTGGGTTATAGGTTCTAATCGGGGACAAGCGGGACTGCCCCAGGTGCGATTCCTGAACGCCGCCCCCAAGCATTCCTGGCAGGCACTTCACAATTATTGGCGATCCAGACTCTCTTGCATAGAGCGCAGCATACCCTCTCCTTCGGTCAGTTGACCTTTGCATCGGGTCGGCAATTCCCAGCCTGTTGCTCCCCACGTGTCACCTGCGCTACGCATACACTTGCCATCTCCAAGGTCTACCCAGGTTCTGCCAGAGGCATCCTGCCAACTGTGGAGCTCGGACTTCCCGGTGTTGCGCAAGCGTTCGCGTCTGGTCCGGGCGTCTCTGATTTGCCTCCTGAGGCCCGGGTGAAACACATTGCCGGTGGATGACTCGCTGGTAGCAGGTAGGGGGTGCGACGGTATCTCCAGAGCGTGAAGGTCAATCCGGGGTTTTTCCCTGGTAACGTTTTCTGTTGCTGCCATGGTTGTGTTTTCAGGGGGTGGGGGCAGCCCTGATGTGATGGGCTCTTCGACCGCCGGCGACTCATGCTCCGGCGCGGTTTCTGCCGTTGCAGTGTCTGTCACGGCGGTGCTGACAGTGATGCGCAGGTTCGGCGCGGGAGCTATCGATTTCACATCTTTTGGCTGGGGCGTCCATAGTGTCAGCAGAATGGCGTGGACCAGCAGGGAGGCCAGTAAGGTCAACCACAGAGTCTTTCTGGCGCCTTGGCGCGCAGGTTTATCCTCGCTTAAAGTGCCAGCCTGGGCCAGGGAAGCCAGATGCAGAGGGCAAAAATCCTTTACCGGTAGATCTTGATCCATAAAACGACTTGCATGATGGTCGGTCCTTCACGGACTGGCAGGTGCTGTGAAAGTTCCCCCGAGGGCATAGTGGCAACACGGGGGATCCACGCAAGAGGATCGAACCGTCCTGAAATTCCCGGCCAGTGGATTAACGGCCGGTCAACGGCGGAAGAACATCGCGATAAGCGACAGGACCAGGCTCACCAGAATCATCGTGGTAATGGGAAAGAAGAAGGTATAGCCGGGGCGCTCAATCACAATATCGCCCGGCAACCGGCCTAACGGCAGGTGTTTCAACCAGGGCCAGGCCAGAGCGACCAGAATCAACAGAATGCCGATGATCAGTAGAGTGCGTTGCATAGGACCTCCCCGCCGAGCCTATTGGCCCCCCGGAAGCCTGGTGTTGCTGATAAACCCGATGCGCTTACCATCCGGGGACCAACTGGGCACATTGATGGTGCCCTGACCACCGTAGACGTAAGCGATAATCGTCGGCTCGCCGCCCTCGATCGGCATCTGGCGCAGGTAAACGTGGCGGTAGAAGGGGTGGTCCGCCGAGTCCACGTCATCGTGGTAGGACAGAAACACCAGGCTTTTACCGTCGGGCGAGACGTGCGGAAACCAGTCGTTGTACCGATCGAAGGTCAACTGCTCCTGATTGGACCCGTCCGCGTTCATTCGCCACAGTTGCATGGTACCGGTGCGGTTGGAGTTGAAGTAAATGTGTTGTCCATCCGGGCTGTACTCCGGGCCGTCGTCCAGCGTTGCCGTGTCGGTCAGTTGGGTTTCCTCGCCGGTGGCAATATCGACGGTATAGATGTCGTACTTGTCCTTTCGGTGACCGGTAAACACCAGTGTCTTGTCGTCCGGTGAATAACCGTGCAGGTACGAATGCCCGACGCCTTTTTGGGTGATCTGTCGGGGCTGGTCACTGCCGGTCAGGGGCAGGGTATATATCGTTGATCGCCCGTCTTCGGATTCGGCGTGATGGCTGATCGCAATCTCCTTGCCGCTCCAGGACAGTACATGATCGTTGTTGTTCTGATTGGCAAAGCCGGTATTCAGTTCGCTAATCTGGCCGGTTTCCAGGTCGTACCTGTAAAGCAGGCCCTCCGAGTTGTAGATCAGATACTGACCGTCGTGGGTCCAGTTGGGAGCCTGGAGGGAGACCGGCGAGCGGTGAAGAATACGCCGATTCCCGGTCTCCATGTCCATCACTTCGAGGTTGCTACCGATATAGTCCTGATAAGGCACAAAGTCGTCCGCCGCTGGCCGGATAATGCGAACGTTGGATACCTGTGCGCTCTCGACTTCATCGGCGTCGTGGGCGGACAGGGCGAGCCCCACATAGACTTCATCGGAAAAATCCAGATGGGACACCTGGGTGACCTGGAAGGGCTCCCCGAATTTTGCCGCAGACATGATGAACGTATCGCCCCGGCGCTCCAGCTGAATCACTTCAGGCCCTTGAACCTTCAGACGGTATTCCTCGGTCTGCGCCCCTTTGGCGGAGCGGAACTGCAGCGACGTCAGGCCATCGCCATGCACCGTGGCGTGGACATTGGCCGAGTCCGGTTCAAGACCCTCGCGCACGTGCCAGCCCACCTTTCGGTGTGGGTCCACCCCCTCGCCGATAAACGCCACTCGGGCGCGCACAATAAAGTCGCCCTCCATCTGGTTCCACGCGTAGTGCAGCTCATCCTGATCGGACCACATATTGGCACCCGAGCCGGAGATGACGTAATTCTGGCTGTCCGGTGCGTATTCCAGGCCGCCAGCATGCTTCACCGGACCGATATCGGTGTGGTGTTCGAATTGGCCGACGGGTTCAGCCGCCGCGTTCAGGCTCCAGAACATAAGCATTGCCGAGATAGTTAGGGGAAGGAGTGAGGATTGACCGTTAGTTTTTCTCATTCAAGAGTCTCCATTGCCTTTTATTGTTTGAATCAGGTCGCTGGATAGCCCCCCAAAGCGTAGCGATGACGTTTTGGCGCCCAACGAACGTAAAAGCCTACCACGGATCTTGAATAGGCGCTCTCGGCGCGTAGGGTCTATCCTACTCCGTACGCCCCGGCAAATAGATTGACGCTCGATCAACGTCTGGAAGACGCCCGTAGCGGCCTATCGTCTTGCCCGACATTTATCCGTCGCACTTGAAGACTTGCGTCAAGGCTATCGATACGGGTCGGTCGATCATTAATTTCTATGGTGATCCTGTCGATATCACCGGCCGGGCATCGACCAGTCAGTGAACGACCCATCTTATGATCCCAAGGAGAAAACCATGCCCAACCGACACGGCGAATTTATCTGGTACGAACTGCTCACCACCGACAGCAATGCGGCGCTCGCCTTCTATGGCGCGATTCTGGGCTGGCAGGCCACCGACAGCGGGCAACCCACTATGGACTACCGCATTCTCAGCGCCCGGGACGAGGACACGGGAGACCAGCGAGAGGTCGGCGGCCTGATGCAACTGACCGAAGAGATGTGCCAGGGCGGTGCCAAGCCCGTGTGGCTGGGCTATATCGCCGTGGAGGATGTCGATCAGGCGGTGGCCAACATCACCGAGATGGGAGGCAGTGTGCAGATGCCCCCGACCGATATTCCCGACGTCGGCCGATTGGCCATGGTCAGCGACCCGCAAGGCACCCCCTTTTATGTCATGAAAGGCAGCAGCGATGAAGTCAGCCTGGCTTTCGCCTTCGACAAACCCCGCGTGGGCCACTGTGCCTGGAACGAACTGATTACCACAGACCCGGAAGCCGCCAAGGCCTTCTACTTCAAGGCATTTGGCTGGACCAAAGACGGCGAAATGGACATGGGCCCCATGGGCTCGTACGAATTTATCCGCCACAACGGGGTGATTGGCGCCATTATGCCCAAACCGGAAGACATGCCCACGCCGATGTGGCATTACTACTTCCGTTGCGCCGACATTGACCTCGCCTGTAAAGCCGTCACCGACAACGGCGGACAGATCACGCTCGGGCCCGAAGAAATTCCCGGTGGAGAATTCATGGTCAAAGGAGTCGATCCACAGGGGGCCATGTTCTCGCTGGTGGGCGCAAGAAAATAGCTGACACAATAGGAGCCGATATGACCAACTTCATTACCTGCCTGTGGTTCGATCACGGCGAAGCCCGCAAGGCGGCCGAGTTCTATGCCGCGACTTTTCCCGACAGCTCCGTCGACCGGATCAACACCGCCCCCGGCGACTTTCCCGGCGGTCAGGAAGGGATTGAGCTGACCGTCGAATTCACCGTGCTCGGCCGGTCTTTCCTCGGCCTAAACGGTGGCCCGAATGTTACGCCAAATGAGTCCGTCAGCTTTATGGTGGTCACCGAAAACCAGGAGGAGACGGACCACTACTGGAATACCATCATCAACAACGGCGGCGTGGAGGTCGACTGTGGCTGGTGTAAGGACCGGTGGGGCTTTGCGTGGCAGATCACGCCCCAGCGGCTGCTTGACCTGATATCGAGTGATGATCGGGCCGAGGCGCAGCGCGCTTTCGAAGCGATGATGACGATGAAGAAGATTGATATTGCTACGCTTGATGCAGCTGTGGCCGATCTCTACTGATCGAGTAATGGCGTCCACCAATTGTGGGTAACACGGTCCACTAACGCCGACTCATGCGCCGGTTTGGAGCCGCAGAGCGTTGGAAAATCGGTCGACGTTCAGCCTATTGTTAAGCCAGCTCCTCAACGGCCTCCCAGTGTATGCAGTTATCGGGTAGTACCGAACCTTCCACGCCAATCAGGTAATCGAGCAAAGCTTTTACTTTTGCGCGAACATTTTCATCCTCTCTAATCTTCACTAGCGCATTATATGGCTTCTCATTTTTTACCTCTTCCCCGAAAAGAGCCGTTTCAAAACAGGTCTTGCAAGCAACGAGATTTACACTTCCATCTTTTTCCTGTAAATCTGCGATAGTTCTATTCATGCTCCAGGCGGGATTTTTGTTCCCATTAGTCGTATGCTCCTCGTCAGTATCGTGAAGAATGCAGAATGACTTAGAGAATTGCTTGAGCACTTTGGCTACCGACGGAATAATTCCTTTTCCCCTTGCCCTGATGATCTGTACATCACCATATTCCTCTGGGTAGAACTCTTTTAACATCGAGAAAGCTGTATATTCAGTATCACCCTCAACAATGATTTGTCTTCCGCCAAAGAAAAACTCATGAACATAAGGATCACAGACATTCATCAACTTCAAATTCCTTTTATCATCTTCGTCCAGCTTGGCTCTTTCAGGACGATATAATGTTGTACTCTTGACCTCACTGTCTTCGTCCCGAAATACTCTGATTATGGTGGTGTTGTCTTTCGACAAATCTATAAATATTGGAGAATGCGATGTAATCATAACCTGCCAATTGCCGCTGTCCGGTAGATCATAAAGGACCGACCTGGCTTCCCGAATAGCGGAAGGGTGCAGGCATATTTCAGGTTCATCCAGCAATAGCACATGCGGGCGAGAACCCTTTTTATCCTGAGATTCAGATAAGTATTTTAATGTTGCCCATAACAGCGTTCTCCTTGCACCGCTCCCTTGATGCTCAATAGTACTAAAGTAGCCGTCTTCTGGCCCCATAAGAAGATCTGCATTACCTTTGAAGGGTTGATATGCTCCTTCAAGATCAGCTTCTGGCTTTGCATCGAACTTTATTTGATGCTTAGGAAATAATTTTCTCAAATATTCGGATACTTCACTTTCAATCAATTTTACTTCATCCTCGGTCGCTTGTACGACTTTTGTCTGAAGATTCCGGATTTTATCTAGTATCAGCTCATAGTCGGATTTTTCTTGCTCAGGATCTGACTTAATTTCAGATATTTTTTCCTTTAGTATGCTGGTTATTAGCCTGGTTATTTCAGCTGCTTGCTTTTCTGGTGTTGCGAAAGCATCTATCCTATGTGGAAGGGGGCGTCGAGAGTTAGCAACGTTCGGTGCTCCCCAAGGAACTTGATCATCCCAGTCATTTTTTTGGGTATCGAACCCTTGTCTCTTAGGATCTTTATTTGGGCTTTCCCAAACCCATTTTTCACGTATTAACCACTCGTTATCTGCAGTGGGCTCAAGCCATCTTTCACCCGGTGCATCATCAAACACGATTGTATGTAATTCAATTGTGGGCAGATTTTCTGGGTCAACTTGCCCATTGGGGAAATCGTTTATTGTCAGTTTTCCATCCTTGGAGCCGTGGGACATTACTGTTTCATATGCCCTCAAAATACTGCTTTTACCGACATTATTAGGCCCGACAAGAACAACGATGTCGTCAAGCTCGATCTCAACGGTCTCAGTCCCAATTGATCTGAAGTTGTTGATCTGAAGTTTATGAAGACGAGGGCGAGGAGCGTTCCCTTCTTCATCGACTAGAGGAACAACCTCTACTGATTTTTTCTTAGCAGCCATGTTATCTCCTTGTAGGGGCTTGACGTCCAAAGCAAGCGCAGCTTTGAAGTGGATGTGACAGCCGCAGCGGAAAAGCTGTCGCCGTGAGCTTATTTGTTAAATTCATCGGATTTTTGGGCTCATAAGTTCTAATCCGCATATTTCACAAGCTATCTGGTCAACAAAATTGGAAAGTGAATGATTGATAAATTCCGTCAGAAGCCAGTTGTGCTGTGCTTTAAAATGCCTTGCTAGACGGGATGGCTCATACCGACATAACTCGCTTAATCGATGCATGCCCATGTATATAAGAGACGGAGTTGGCCAGGGCAATACAGATCCCCCTCTGTCATTTCTTTTGTAGTACCAAAGGCGCTGATGACTGTGTATATACTTAATATCTCTTCGGATTTTAGAATGATAGTCCTTTAGCTCATTAATTCTGTCGGACTTCGATGTCCCTCTTTTCGTTGACCAACTGAATCGTTTGTTCCTGCGAATGACAAACCCGTGTTCAGATGCGTCTATCTCCCATCCTCGTTGCTTTTTAAAAATATTTTCTTTTTGATATTGAGAATCTCGCACCGTGGCGCAGAACCAACTTTCGTCGGACTTCATGTTTCTAACAAAATGCGGATCAGAGATGGGGATAAAAAGATCCTGCATACCTGGATGAGTGGTGGTAAAGGCTCGGTGAATATATGGGATGTTATATAAAACGTCCTTTAGGTTGACTTTCTTTCCGGCTAGTGATGCACCAAAATAGTTAGATAGCGCGACAAATACTCCATTAGCTTTTACTTCGATCAGTTCGTTCACTAGCATCGCCTTATTCGCCGCTGGCGATCCAGCCAAGCCATGGTACGGGCTTACCCCGACCCCCTTTAAAGCCAAAAGGCTTTTAGAGGCGTTCAGCATGCAGTAGTAGGCAACTAGCGGCTTTGAAGTAACATCCGTATTGGCTGCAGCATGATAGAAGTTTTTTGCTTGATCCCAGTATATGCGACTGTCTTCGTTGCCATTCCTTTGAAGCCACATTTCAATAAATTCAAAATGGCTCTCCACCAAAATAGTTTTCTCATTGAATTTTGGGCCGACATATGCTTTATGAGGGCTGACTTTCTTTGAGTTTATGATTATGTCTCTATGTGCCATAAGAATTTAACGCCAGTGGTAATGGGCGCCAACGGAGCGCAGCGTAGTTGCCGTCCCGTTGACCACTTTGTTAACCATTTTTTCGGTGCATCAATGTAGACAAAGCCTTCGAAAGTTCTGCCTCGTCCTTAAGGGCTTGAGCCAAACGTTCAGATAACTCACCAAGTACAACCCGAACACTACTTGCTAATTCAAGGCAATCCTCGTCGGAAAGTTCATGCACACCTTCGCTCAAAGCCCCGTGCAATAGTTCGACTGGGTTGTGGCCATTAATCAACAAAGACTCTGGAATAGCGTCTTTGGCAATCTCAAGGGCTTTCCTGAACTGAGTCTCCTCGATCGCGGATCGAAGTATTTTGAGGCTTTCGGGCGAGGCGCTGAGCTTTTCGGCAACTTTCAAAATTTCGCTGAAAATTCTGTTTTTCTGATTTTCTACCACTCTTCGGTAGTAAATGAACGCACCAATACCCAACCCTTGGTTTTCACAGCGGCGACCTTTAAGGAATATTGTTCTATCGGGGCCAATCAGCTTTACAAGTCTCGGCGGCGTCGGAGGCCCAAAGGTTGGCATTTCACCGAATTTGTACAGTTCACCTGTCTTGCTCTCATCGCGATCTATTTTTGCGGCAAGCGCATACGTTTTCCGATGTTCCTGGCAATTGGAGCAGCGATACGTAATGTAGAGGTGCTCGTACGTTTCTTTCAGTTGAGGTATGTGCTGAGAAATGCAGCGAAAAAAACGAGTTCCGTTGCAAGCGTCGCTCGGACAGTGAAGCTGCAATTCGGGAGTATTGAGGACGTTACGTCTAAAACCGCCTCCTGGGTATCGCTTCGGCCCAGCTAAATCCGAAATATGAGCCAATCTGTTGGGCGGCGAACTCTCCAAAAACTCGGAGATTGGCTGGTATTCCACCTCTTGTTCGACGTCCTTTTCTTCTCTTTCGTCTGACATTTTGCCCTCTGGTTAACATTGGTATATCCCGCATGCACGATATCAAACCGATAAAAACTCTCGAAAGATTTCGTAAGTTACTGAGATATCGGTTTTTCAGATTGATCTGGTGCATGTTTCTTCGGATGTATACCCGCATGCTCGATATCACTCCGCGATATCCTTCCACCCGAATCAGGTAACTGGTTGTTTCAGCGGAAATTTTTCTGAGGAGGGGCTACAAACGAGCAATCCCTCGCCGCAATTCGCGCACTTGATAAGAAAGCCGACCTAGTCGGCTGACATCCTATGTCGTAAATTGCCACATAATACGTAGGCTGACAACCCTAAAATTTTACGTCGCCATGCTTGCAGGCGAAGGCTGTTTATTGTTTACGCTTCAGCCACCGGCGGACAATGAAAACTCTGCGCAATCTTATCCCCCTCCATAGAATGTAAATGCACATCAAACCCCCACAGCCTATGCACATGCCGCAGCACCTCCTCGGCCGAGTTATCCAGCGGCTTGCGGGAGTGCCGGGTGTGGTGCAGGGTCAGCGAGCGGTCACCCCGGATATCCACGCTGTGCACCTGGATGTTGGGCTCGCGGTTGCCCAGGTTGTACAGGCCCGCGAGGGACTGGCGTACGGCGCGGTAGCCTTCTTCGTCGTGGATGGCGTTGACTTCGATATGGGGTTCGCGATCGTCGTCCACCACGGTGAACAGTTTCAGGTCGCGGATGATTTTGGGCGATAGGAACTGCAGGATGAAGCTCTCGTCTTTGAAGTTGCGCATGGCGAAGTGCAGGGTTTCATTCCAGTCGCTGCCGGCGATGTCCGGGAACCAGTAGCGGTCTTCCTCGGTGGGGCGCTCGCAGATGCGGCGGATGTCCATCATCATGTTGAACCCCAGGGTGTAGGGGTTGATGCCGCTATAGTGGGGGCTGTCGTAGGGCGGCTGGTAAATCACGCTGGAGTGGGACTGCAGAAACTCCATCATGAAGGCGTCGGTGACCAGGCCCCGGTCATACATCTCGTTGAGCAGGGTGTAGTGCCAGAAGCAGGCCCAGCCTTCGTTCATTACCTGGGTCTGCCGCTGGGGGTAGAAGTACTGGGCGATTTTGCGCACGATGCGCACCACTTCGCGCTGCCAGGGTTCCAGCAGGGGGGCGTTCTTCTCGATGAAGTACAGCAGGTTTTCCTGGGGTTCGCTGGGGTAGCGCTGTTTCGGGGCGGGGTCTTCCGCCTCCGGGGTCATCCGGGGGATGGTTCGCCACAGGTCGTTCACCTGCCGCTGCAGGTATTCTTCGCGCTCTTTCTGGCGCTCCCGTTCGTCCCAGGCGGAGATGGGGGAGGGGCGTTTGTAGCGGTCTACGCCGTAGTTCATCAGGGCGTGGCAAGAGTCCAGGGTTTCTTCCACGGCGCTGATGCCGTAGCGCTCTTCGCACTGGGCGATGTAGTTCTTGGCGAACACCAGGTAGTCGATGATGGAGCCGGCATCGGTCCAGGTGCGGAACAGGTAATTACCTTTGAAGAAGGAGTTGTGGCCGTAGCAGGCGTGGGCGATCACCAGCGCCTGCATGGTGATGGTGTTCTCCTCCATCAGGTAGGCGATGCAGGGGTTGGAATTGATCACAATTTCATAGGCCAACCCCATCTGCCCCCGGCTGTAGGCGTTCTCTACCGAGAGGAACTGTTTGCCGTAGGACCAGTGGTGGTAGCCCAGGGGCATGCCCGCCGCGGAGTAGGCGTCCATCATCTGTTCGGAGCTGATGATCTCGATCTGGTTGGGGTAGGTGTCCAGTCCGAACTCGTTGGCAATGCCGGCGATGGCCCGGTCGTATTCCTCGACCAGCTCGAAGGTCCAGTCGGCGCCGGTGGATATGGGTTTGCGCTCACTCATGACTTAACCCGCCTGCCGGTGCGTGTCTTTATGGAACAGCTCGCGAAACACCGGGTAGATGTCGCGCACGTCGGTGATCTGCTCCATGGCGAAGATGTGCGGAAAGCGCTCCTGCACCTCCTCGTACTCGTGCCAGAGCGCCTGATGCTCCCGCTGGGTGATTTCAATGTAGGAGAAGTATTGCACGTGGGGCAGTATGTCTTCACACAGCACCTGTTGGCACACGCTGGAGTCTTCGTTCCAGTTGTCCCCGTCCGAGGCCTGGGCGCCGTAGATGTTCCACTCGCTGGTGGGGTAGCGTGCTTCCATGATGCTGTGCATCAGTTTCAGGGCGCTGGAGACGATGGTGCCGCCGGTCTCCCGGGAGTAGAAAAACTCCTCCTCGTCCACTTCCTTGGCGCTGGTGTGGTGGCGGATGAACACCACTTCGGTGTGTTCGTAGTTGCGCTGCAGGAACAGGTACAGCAGGATGAAAAAGCGCTTGGCCATGTCCTTGGTGGACTGGGTCATGGAGCCGGACACGTCCATCAGGCAGAACATCACCGCTTTGCTGCGCGGTATCGGGTGTTTGACGTGGAGGTTGTATTTCAGGTCGAAGGTGTCCAGCCAGGGGATGCGCTTGATCTTCGCCTCCAGCTCGACGATTTCCTCTTCCAGGGCTTTGACCTTGCGCGCGTCGTACAGGATGTCCTGCTTGGCCTGCTCCTCTTCGAGCTGGGCTTTCAGCTCCTTGAGGCGGCGGCGCTTTTTGGCGGTCAGGGCAATGCGCCGGGCGTGGGCGGAGCGCATGGAGCGCACCACGTTCAGTTGCCCGGGGTTGCCCTCGTTACTGATGCCGGCCCGGTGGCGCTGAAAGTCGGTGTCGCCGATCAATTGGCGTTTGACCAGGTTGGGTAGCGCCAGGTCGTCAAACATGAAATCCAGAAACTCGCTCTGGGATATCTGAAAAACAAATTCGTCTTCGCCCTCGCCGGAGTCGCTGGCTCCAGAGCCGCTGCCGCCACCGCCGCCGCTGGGCGGGCGGGCAATGCGATCGCCCCGGGTGAATTCCTTGTTGCCGGGCAGCACGTTTTCCCGGTGGCCGCCCTGGCCGTGGTGGAATACCGGTTCGTGAATGTCCCGGGTGGGAATGCTGATTTTCTCGCCCTGCTCGATATCGGTAATGGAGCGACGGCTGACCGCACCGGACACGGCTTTTTTGATGTGCTCTTTATAGCGACGCAGGAAGCGCTGCCGGTTGACGGCACTTTTGTTTTTGGCGTTCAGGCGACGGTCGACAATATGACTCATACGCTAACCTCGAAAAACCACCCTCGGCACCCCGGGTGGGGTGCCGGCTTTACTGGGACTTACGGACCCGCAGATACCACTCCGACAGCAGCCGGACCTGCTTCTCCGTATAACCGCGCTCGATCATGCGCGCCACAAAGTCCTGGTGTTTTTTCTGGTCCGCGGCGGAGGCCTTGGCATTGAAGGAAATGACGGGCAACAGGTCCTCGGTGTTGGAGAACATTTTCTGCTCGATCACCGAGCGCAACTTCTCGTAGCTGTTCCAGGCCGGGTTGCGGCCGTTGTTGTTGGCCCGGGCGCGCAGCACGAAGTTGACGATCTCGTTGCGGAAGTCCTTCGGGTTGCTGATGCCCGCCGGCTTCTCGATTTTTTCCAGCTCCTGGTTGAGGGCGCCCCGGTCGAGGATTTCCCCGGTGTCCGGGTCCCGGTATTCCTGGTCCTGGATCCAGAAGTCGGCAAAGGTGACGTAACGGTCGAATATGTTCTGCCCGTACTCGGTGTAGGATTCCAGATACGCGGTCTGGATTTCCTTGCCGATAAAGTCCACGTAGCGCGGTGCCAGGTACTCCTTGATAAAGCCCAGGTAGCGCTCGCGGGTTTCCGCGGGGAACTGTTCGCGCTCGATCTGTTGCTCCAGCACGTACAGCAGGTGCACCGGGTTGGCGGCCACTTCGGTGGGGTCGAAATTGAACACCTTGGAGAGGATCTTGAACGCAAAGCGGGTGGATAGCCCGGTCATGCCCTCATCCACGCCGGCGGCGTCCCGGTATTCCTGGATGGACTTGGCTTTCGGGTCGGTGTCTTTCAGGCTCTCGCCATCGTAGATGCGCATCTTCGAATAGATGTTGGAGTTTTCCGGCTCCTTCAGGCGCGAGAGCACCACGAACTTGGCCAGCATCCGCAGGGTGTCCGGGGCGCAGTGGGCGTTGTTCAGGGAGCTGTTTTCCAGCAGCTTCTCGTAAATTTTCACCTCTTCGGACACGCGCAGGCAGTAGGGCACCTTGACGATGTACACCCGGTCCAGAAAGGCCTCGTTGTTCTTGTTGTTCTTGAACGCCTGCCACTCGGATTCGTTGGAGTGGGCGAGAATGATGCCCTCGAAGGGAATGGCGCTCAAACCCTCGGTGCTGTTGTAGTTGCCCTCCTGAGTGGCGGTCAGCAGCGGGTGCAGCACCTTGATGGGTGCCTTGAACATTTCCACAAATTCCATCAGCCCCTGGTTGGCCCGGCACAGGCCGCCGGAGAAGCTGTAGGCGTCCGGGTCGTTCTGGGGATAGTCCTCCAGCTTGCGGATATCCACCTTGCCCACCAGGGAGGAAATGTCCTGGTTGTTTTCATCGCCGGGCTCGGTTTTGGAGACGGCAATCTGGTCCAGAATCGACGGGAAGACTTTCACCACCTTGAACTGGCTGATGTCGCCCTCGTACTCGTGCAGGCGTTTCACCGCCCAGGGGGACATGATGGTTTTCAGGTAGCGCTGGGGAATGCCGTAGTCTTCCTCCAGAATCTGGCCGTCTTCGTCGGGGTTAAATAACCCCAGCGGCGATTCGAACACCGGGGAGCCTTTGAGGCAGTAGATGGGCATCTGTTGCATCAGGGCTTTGAGCTTTTCGGCCAGGGAGGACTTGCCGCCCCCGACCGGGCCGAGCAGGTACAGAATCTGTTTCTTTTCTTCCAGCCCCTGAGCAGCGTGCTTGAAGAAGGAGACGATCTGCTCGATGCACTCTTCCATGCCGTAGAACTCATGGAAGGCTTCGTAGCGCTTGATGACTTTGTTGGAAAAAATGCGGCTCAGCCGTGGGTCCAGGGAGGTGTCCACCAGCTCGGGTTCGCCAATGGCCATGAGCATCCGTTCGGCGGCGGTGGCGTAAACGCTGCGGTCCTGTTTACACAGGTCCAGGTACTCCTGAATGCTCAACTCTTCCTGTTGGGTTGAAATGTAACGTTCGCGGTAATGGTTGAAAATCGTCATCGATCCACCCCTGCGTTAAATGCATTACAGTCTTTAGCAGCCAGCTAACCACTGTCATTGATAAGCATAGTCCCAAAACCGTCATTCAGGCAGCGTCTTTACAAGGAAATTTTTTGACGCATTCGGCCTTTTCCATGAAAAACCATGGAAAAACAGTGCCAAGCCTGCCGGTATGAATCTGTTGCATGTTGATGTCAGGAAAAGGTCGTTTTTCTGGCTCTGCTTTGACTCGGATAAACCGCGTCAGGTTCCGGTATATACGTGCTGAAAGCGCCTTTGGAACACCGGAATGTGCCATAATGCAGCCAGCTTTCCGGGGTGTGACGCCGCGCTCCCGGCCCCTTGAAATTGACGGAACAAGAAGGACTTAAGTATGCACTCACCCTCAACAGACCGCAGCGCCCGCCCGGACATTCTGGTGACCGGCGGGGCGGGGTACATCGGCAGCCATGTGTGCGTGGAGTTGGTAAAAGCCGGTTACCGCCCCGTGGTAGTGGACAACCTGAGCAACAGCAAGCGCGAAGTGATCGACCGGGTGGCGAGCATCTGCGGCGAGGCGCCGGTATTTTACGAGCTGGACCTGAACGATCGGCCCGCCCTGGAGGCGGTGTTCGAGAAGCACGCTTTTGGTGCGGTGATGCACTTTGCCGGGCTCAAGGCGGTGGGCGAGTCCAGCCAGATTCCCCTGACCTATTACCGCGAGAATGTCGGCGGCACCCTGACCCTGTGCGAGGTGATGGAAGCCTACGGTCAGGGCAACCTGATTTTCAGCTCCTCCGCCACGGTATACGGCGACCCGGTGTCGGTGCCCATTGACGAGAGCTTCGCCACCAGCGCCACCAATCCCTACGGGCGCAGTAAGCTGATCATCGAGGAAATCCTGCGGGATGTGGCGGCGGCGCCGGAGGAACACCGAAGAGCGCCCTGGAATATCACCCTGTTGCGCTATTTTAACCCCGTAGGCGCCCACGAAAGCGGCCAGATCGGCGAAGATCCCGCCGGAATCCCCAATAACCTGCTGCCCTATGTGGCCCAGGTGGCCATCGGCAAGCTCAAGGAGCTGAGTGTGTTCGGCGATGATTACGACACCGTGGATGGCACCGGGGTGCGCGATTACATCCATGTGGTGGACCTGGCGAAAGGCCATGTCGCCGCGCTGGAAGCTCTGAGTAAAACCGGCCCCGGCTGTCGGGCCTATAACCTGGGGACCGGGGTGGGCTATTCGGTATTGCAGATGGTCGAGGCGTTTGAGAAAGCCAGTGGCCGGAATGTGCCTTACCGCATCGCGCCGCGTCGGCCCGGGGATATCGCCAGTTGTTACGCCAATGCGGATTTGGCCAAGCGGGAGTTGGGTTGGCAGGCAGAGTTCGGGTTGGAGCGGATGATGGTGGATGCGTGGCGGTGGCAGTCGCAGAATCCGGAGGGGTATTGAGGTTTTGGGGGTTGCGTCGGGGTTGGGTTACGGCGGATGCGCGCTGCGCGCTTATCCGCCCTACGCGGACTCCGTGCTATCCGTATCCAATCGTTGCCGCATCCACCATAACGAATCGTTAAAACAACGGGGGTGTTGATGGATTTTGTCTGGCTACTGTTGGGATTGGCCTTGCTAACCGGCGGTGGCGACACTTTGGTGCGCGGCGCCGTGGCCCTGGCAACCCGCTGGGGCGTGTCGCCACTACTGGCCGGGTTGGTGATCGTCGGTTTCGGCACCTCCTCCCCGGAGCTGGTGGTATGCCTGCAGGCGGCGCTGGAAAACACCCCGGATATCGCTCTGGGCAACGTGATCGGCAGCAATATCGCCAATATCCTGCTGATTCTGGGCCTCTGTGGGTTGGTACTGCCCCTGACCGTGCACACCAATGCCCTCAAACGGGACGGTCTGGCGATGGTGGCGGCGACGGTGTTCGCGCTGCTGATCATGCGCGACGGCGCTCTCGGGTTTACCGATGGGGTGATGTTTCTGGTGGCGTTGGCCGTGTACCTTATCTGGTCTTATCGCACCGAGCGGGTGGACCCCCTTGGGCCTGAAGCGGAGCTGCACAAAGCCGAGGCCGCCTCAGTCACCCATCGCCCCCAGGCGCTCTGGTTGTCCGTCGCAATGACTCTGGGTGGCCTGGTGCTGCTGATTGTCGGCGCCCGCCTGTTTCTGCGCGGTGCCGTGGGTATCGGTGAGTGGCTGGGTATCCCGGAAGCGCTGATCGGCCTGACGTTAGTGGCGGTGGGGACGTCCCTGCCCGAGCTGGCGGTGTCCCTGATCGCGGTATTGCGACGCCAGGCGGATGTGGCGGTGGGGAATATTCTGGGCAGTAATATCTTCAACCTGCTGGGGATTCTCGGGGTGTCGGCCGTCATCCAGCCATTGCCTCTGGCAGGGCGGTTGTTGGCCATTGATCAGTGGGTGATGTTGGCGGCCGCCCTGGCGTTGGTGGCGTTTCTGTTGACCGGGAAGCGGTTGAATCGCGTTGAAGCCGGGGTGTTGTTGGCCGGTTACGTCGTGTACGTTGGGTTTATGGCCGTTTGATTTGCCCGTAGGTCGGATTAGCGCGCAGCGCGTAATCCGACGTTTGGGGGATTCGGCATCCAATGTCGAATTTGGGTAACGGCGAATGTCGCAACGTGTGGTTACGGCGGATGCGCGCTTCGCGCTTATCCGCCCTACGCATATCTCGGTACCCGCTGTATCGAACCTAACCCAACCTCAAACCAACGCCTTATCCGTCGCAAACGCCAACGCGAAGGCCCCGGGGCCGACGTTGACGGTGCCGGTCATGCTCATCATCGAGAGCAGGGTTTTCACCCCCGCTTTCTGACAATCCTTCCGGAACTGCACCAGGGTCGGATGATCCTTGATTTCATCCAGGCAGCCACCGTAACTCATGGTAATGGCATCACAGGTCAGGCCCTGCTCCATCTGCTTGCGCACATGGTCGAACAATACCTCCAGGCTGCCCCAGAAGCCCTTGCCGGTGGTCATTTTGGCGGTGTCGCCTTTGTGGATCTGAATGATCGGCCGCCGGTTCAGTACGCTGGCCAACTTGAAGTTCACCCAGGAAATTTTGTGGTCGGACTTGCGCATGTGCCGGCGCTCGCGCATGTAGGCTAGGTCATTGGGAATGATGTAACCGTAGACCTCCTCGCGCATATGGTCGATGGCCCGGATGGAGCGGTTGATCGGGGTTTTCTCCTCCTTTAGGCGCTTGACCAGTTCATACACCAACAATCCATGGCCGGTAAACATGGTCATGCTGTCGTACAGGCGAATGCGGAAGGGCGGCCGGTTGGGGCGCTCCATGGCCCGGAACTTGGGCTCGTTGACCATGGCCGCCTCGGACACCCGCTTGAACACCTCGCTCTTCTTGCTGTTGGTGGTGATTACCTGAACCAGGTCGTAGTTGGGCAGCAGTTTGCGTTGCAGGAGCTGGGTCATGTCTTCCACCGAGAGGGGCTCGGACTGGGCCAGGCCGTATTTCTCCCGGGTGTGGGACTGATAGAACCGCAGGGTGTTGGCCGGGTTGCGGTAGTCCAGTTGCCGACCGCCAGCGTGGTGGATGTAGATCGGCAGTACTTCAATGTTGTTGTCCCGAATAAATTGGGCGGGCAGGTCGCAGGTGGAGTCCACTGCGATACAGGTACGCGCGTTCATGGTTATCCCTCCGGGGTTTATTTGAACACGGCCAGTGTGCGTGTTTTCACGTTCCGGGGGGATAGGGGATTACCCATGGAGCTTGTGCGGCGATAGCAGCACGTTTTGTGCGATTTGGCGCACAGGGTTGCGGATTTTGGTGGGGCGAGCGAAGGGGGTGACGCGAATTGTGGTTACGGCGGATGCGGCAACGTGGGTTACGGCGGATGCGGCCTCCGGCCTTATCCCGCCCTACGCGTGGTTTGGAAACTGGATTTTTATTATCGCTCCGCCCATCTCGGACTTACCAATGGTCAACCGCCCCCCATAACTCCCCACAATATCCGCCGCCACGGCCAGGCCGATCCCTTGCCCGGCCTGCAGGGTATCCAACCGCTGGCCGCGCCGGATTACCTGTTCGCGCTGGTCCTCGGGAATACCGGGGCCATTGTCCTCCACGGTCAGATGTAAATGCTCACTATCGCCGTGGGCACTGACGCGTATGCGCCCCCGCCCATACTTGCAGGCGTTGTCCAGCAGGTTGCCGAGCAGCTCCAGCAGGTCCTGCTCATCGCCGGGGAAGGCCAGCCCGTCCGGAATGGCCAGTTCAAACTGCGGTGCCTGCTCCCGGTAGACTTTTTCCAGGGTGTTCACCATGCGCCGAGCGGCGGGCTGAATGGGGGTCTGCCGGTGGCTGCCCTGTTGCTGCTCCGACACCGCCCGGCGCAACTGGTAACTCACCACCTGATCCATACGGGCCACCTGCTCGGCGATCACACTTCGGGCTTCCTTATCCGGTGCGCTATCGCTGGCCTGGTTGCGCAGCACGGTCAGGGGCGTTTTCAGGCTGTGGGCCAGGTTGCTCAGACTGTCCCGGTAGCGTTTGCGCAGGGATTGCTCCCGGTCCAGCACCTGGTTGAGGTTGTCCACCACCGGTTGCAGCTCCGCCGGGTGGCGGCCTTCCAGGTGCGGGCGGGAGCCTTCGCGCATGGCATCCAGCGCCCGGGCGAGTCGGCCCAGCGGGCGCAGCCCCCAGCGCAGGCTCGCGCTTTGGGCAATCACCAGGAGCAGGGCGGCGGCGCCCAGCCAGCGCCAGAGCTGGCGCCGAAAGCTGGCCAGCTCGGCCCGGTAGGGCGTCTGATCACGCAACAAGGTCACCAGATAGTCGTGATCCTGCCCGGCGTCATCCTCCCAGATCACCGCGTAACGGGCGCGCCAGTGGGGTTGGCCATCCAGCTCGATCTGGTCGAGCAGCAAGTCGCCCGGCTGTGGGAACTCCCCGGTGGAGGGCAGCTCCGGGCGCAGTTGTGCCGAGTTGGAATGCCAGACGGTGCGTCCTGCCCGGGTTGAAAGGTAGCCATAGAGGCCGGAATTCAGACGCTCGAAGTTGGGTTCCAGCAGTGCCGGAGGCATTTCCAGTTGGGCCTGCTCGCCGGTGCCCTGCATTTCCGCCACGCTAAATAGCAGGTAGATCTGGCCCTGCAACTGTTCCCGGGCGGCGGTGGTCAGGCTGCGGTCAAAGGCCCGCTCCAGAACCAGCCCGGTCAGCCCCAGAAACAGGGGCAGTACCAGCAGTGAGGCCAGTAATAAGCGCGCATTCAGTGACAGTGGGCGCTGACTCACGAATCGGCCGACCCCTGGGGCAGGTTCAGGCAATAGCCCAGTCCGCGCTGGGTGGTGATCAGCTTGAGCGAGCCGTCCGGGTCCAGTTTGCGGCGCAGGCGACCGATAAAGACTTCGATCACATTGCTGTCCCGGTCGAAGTCCTGATCGTACAGATGCTCGGTCAACTCGGTTTTGGACACCACTTTGCCGTTGTTCAGCGCCATATAGGCCAACGCCTGGTATTCGTAGCCGGTCAGGGTGACCGGTTCGCCATTCAGGGTCACCCGGCGGGCGATGGTATCAATGGCAATGGGGCCGCCCTCGATCACGCTGGAGGCCAGGCCGCTGGCCCGGCGCAGCAGGGCATTGAGCCGGGCGCGCAGCTCTTCCGGGTGGAAGGGTTTGGTGAGGTAGTCGTCGGCGCCGGCCTCCAGGCCTTCCACCTTGTCCTGCCAGGCGCTGCGGGCGGTCAGGATCAGGATGGGGTAGCTGTGGCCTTCGGCGCGCAGGGTGCGGATCAGGCTGACGCCGTCCAGGTCCGGCAGGCCCAGGTCGATAATGGCCAGGTCGTAGGGATGCTCCTGCCCCAGAAACAGGCCTTCTCGGCCGTCCGGGGCCAGGTCGATGGCAAAGCCCTCGGCGTGCAGTTGCTGCTGAATCTGGGTGCGCAGGGCGGGGTCATCTTCTACCACTAACAGACGCATGGCGGGTCTCCTGTCACCTGTTTTAGCGCTTGAGAATCTGTCCGGACTGGCCGTCGACCATGACGGTGCTGATGCGGCCGTTGTCCTGCAGGATTTTGATCCGGTGTACCACGCGGCCGCCGCGATTCTGGGTATCGACTTTCAACACCTTGCCGCCGTAGCGTTTCTGCACGATGGCGGCGGCACGGGAGGCACTGACCCGGCTTTCCGCCTGGGCGATCGGCAGGATCTGGGCGGACTGAGGCGCGGCGCTGACGGTCTGCGACAGCGGTGCGCCAGCGAGCATCAGCAGTGCGATCAGCAGGCCTCGGCCCATCAGTGTTCCCCGGTGTTGTGTCATATTCAGGAGCCCCATACAGTGACCCACGTAGCTTACCTTGTCCCAAGCGTAAGAGAAACTGGCTGAACGGGAGCTGAAAGCCCCAAAAAGCGCCGCCAAACAGGGTATAATCGCGGCCATTGTGTTGAGAAAGTGTTCTGAAACCGCAACTTTGAGGATGTGAGAGCCTCCCGACCCTATGAGTGATTCGAGCAACGTCATCGAGTATATGGCCGATCTGGGCCGCAATGCCCGTCGTGCCGCCCGTGTGGTGGCTGCTGCCAGTGCCGGCACCAAAAACCGGGCCCTGCTGGCCATGGCCGAAGCCCTGGAAGCGGCGCGCCCGACGCTGGCCGAGGAAAACCGCAAGGACCTGGAAGCCGGCGAGGCCAATGGCCTCGACGCGGCCATGCTGGACCGCCTGGCGCTCAAGCCGGCGACCATCGACGGCATGATTGAAGGGCTGCGCCAGGTCGCGGCACTGCCGGATCCCTGCGGCGCGATCACCGATATGAACTTCCGGCCCAGCGGTATTCAGGTGGGCAAGATGCGTGTGCCTCTGGGCGTAGTGGGGATCATCTATGAATCCCGCCCCAATGTGACCATCGATGCCGCCAGCCTGTGTCTGAAGTCCGGCAATGCCGCGATTCTGCGCGGCGGCAGCGAGGCGATTCATTCCAACCGCGCCATTGCCGCCTGCCTGAAAAAAGGCCTGGCCGAGGCCGGATTGCCGGAAACCGCCGTGCAGGTGGTGGAAACCACCGATCGGGCCGCCGTGGGCGAGCTGATCGCCATGCCCGAGTACGTTGACGTGATCGTGCCCCGGGGTGGTAAAGGCCTGATCGAACGGATCAGCCGCGATGCGCGGGTGCCGGTGATCAAGCACCTGGACGGCATCTGCCATGTGTTCATTGATGCCAAAGCGGATCTGGATAAAGCTTTCAATATTGCCCTGAACGCCAAGACCCACCGCTACGGTGTGTGCAACGCCATGGAGACCCTGCTGGTGGATCAGACCGTGGCCGCCGAAATTCTGCCCCGCCTGGCGGATGCCTATGCCGAGAAGGGCGTGGAGCTGCGCGGTTGTGAGCGCACTCGGGCGCTGATTGAGGCGCAGACGGCCACCGAGGAAGATTGGGCCACCGAATACCTGGCCCCGGTGTTGGCGATCCGCGTTGTGGACGGGCTGGATGAGGCCATGGACCACATTGCCCAATACAGCTCCCAGCACACCGAGGCGATCGTGACCGAGGATTACACCCGGGCGCGCCGCTTCCTGCACGAGGTGGATTCCAGCTCGGTGATGGTCAATGCCTCCACCCGTTTTGCCGATGGGTTCGAGTACGGTCTGGGGGCAGAGATCGGTATTTCCACCGACAAGATCCACGCCCGGGGCCCGGTGGGCCTGGAAGGGCTGACGTCCCAGAAATGGATTGTGCTGGGCGACGGACACATCCGTAACTGATTTATGACTCAGGCGATCGGGCTGCTGGGCGGCACCTTTGACCCCATTCATCTCGGGCACTTGCGCATGGCACTGGAAGCCGGGGAAACCCTGGCGCTGGATGAGGTACGGCTGCTGCCGTGCCACCAGCCGCCGCATCGGGCGACGCCGGATGTGAGCAGCGTCGAGCGCACCGAGATGTTGCGCCTGGCCTTGGCCGATTGTCCGAGCCTGGTTCTGGACGATCGCGAGCTGCACCGCGATGGCCCCTCCTACACCCTGGATACCCTGAAAAGCCTCCGCGCGGAGCTGGGGCCGGCGGTGCCGTTGATCTGGATTCTGGGTTGCGATGCCTTTCTCGGGCTGGAGCAGTGGCACGGCTGGCGGGAGCTGCTCGACTGGGGGCATCTGCTGGTGATCGCCCGACCCGGCTGGGAGCTGCCCTCCCGGGGGCCGCTGGCCGAGTGGCTGAGCGAGCATCAGGTGGCCCCCGAAGCGCTGACCGCGTCTCCGGCGGGCGCCATTGGCGTGCAGGCCCTGCGTCTGCTGCCGATCTCGGCCACGGAAATCCGGTCCCTGATCCAGGCCGGGCACTCTCCGCAATTTTTACTGCCCGACGCGGTCTGGCAGTATATTCGGGACAACAACCTTTATCGGGCCTGTGCTTGAGCGGGCCTTACTCTTTTTATACATGACTGAAACAGGTGGCGAATGTCCGCAGCGTTAAATGAGCTTATTGTCGAATCCCTGGAAGACCTGAAGGGGAAAAATATCGTGCAACTGGATGTCCGGGAGTTGAGTGATGTGATGGATACCCTGATCATCGCCAGCGGCACCTCCAGTCGCCACGTGAAGTCCCTGGCCAACAACGTGGTAGAGGATGCCAAGCACGCCGGCCATCAGCCGCTGGGTGTCGAGGGTGTGGATTCCGGTGATTGGGTGCTGGTGGACTTCGGCGATATCGTGGTGCATGTGATGCAGGAGGAAACCCGGGGCTTCTACGACCTGGAAAAACTCTGGTCCATGGAACCGGGTAATCGTACGGAGCACTAACCCATGCGCATTCGCCTGATTGCGGTGGGCACCAAAATGCCCGACTGGGTGGAGCAGGGCTACGGCGAATACGCCAAACGCCTGCCCCGGGACTGCACCGTGGAACTGGTGGAACTGCCGCTGGGCCCGCGGGGTAAAAGCAGCTCCACCGCCGTGGCCATGGAGCGCGAAGGCCAGTCCATGATGGCCGCCATCGGCAAAGGGGACCGGGTCATCGCCCTGGATGTGAAAGGCAAGGCCTGGAGCACCGAGCAACTGGCCCGGAACCTGGATGAGTGGCGCATGAGCGGGGCCAATTACAGTTTACTGATTGGCGGGCCGGACGGACTGGCCCCGGAATGTCTCGCTCTGGCTGAAGCCAAGTGGTCGCTCTCGGCCCTGACCCTGCCGCACCCGCTGGTGCGGATTCTGGTCATTGAACAGCTGTACCGGGCTTACTCGATACTGCACAATCACCCATACCATAAGTAAAGGTCGCGACGGGTTACCGTTCATTCATGTCTGAAGCCCAGCGTTTTAAAGATCACCACCGGGAAGCCCGCGTTTTTCTCAGCCGGGTGATCACCACCTCTGTGATCATGGCCGCTCTGGTTGCCGTGCTGGTGGCGCGGTACTACAGCCTGCAGGTCACCCATCACCAGGACTATGCCACCCGCTCGGACCGCAACCGGGTGCACGTGCAGCCGGTGCCTCCGACCCGTGGGCTGATCTACGACCGCAATGGCGAACTGCTCGCCGATAACCGACCCAGCTATACCCTGTCGGTCATTCGCGAGCGGGTGAGCGACATGACCGCCACGGTCGAGCTGCTGCGGGAACTGGTGGATATTCCCCAGAGCGACCTGGAAAAGTTCTACGACCAACTGCAACAGTGGCGCCGTCCCTTTGAAGCCATTCCCCTGCGCTATCGCCTGACCGAGGAGGAAATCGCCCGCCTGGCGGTCAACGAGTATCGCCTGGAAGGGGTTGAGGTGAACGCCCAGTTGGTGCGCCACTACCCCAAGAGTGACCTGTTTGCCCACGTGCTGGGCTACGTGGGGCGGATCAGCCAGGCGGATCTGGCCCGGTTTGATGAGGACCAGTACCAGCGCTACAGCGGCACCCACTCGATTGGTAAGACCGGCCTGGAAAGTGAGTATGAAGCCCAACTGCTGGGCGAAGTGGGCAGTCAGAACGTGGAAACCAACGCCCGGGGCCGGGTATTGCGCGTGCTGGATCGCACCGACCCCAAACCGGGCGAAGATCTGCAGCTGCACCTCGATTCCCGCCTGCAGGCGACCGCGGTCAGCGCCCTGGATGACTACCGTGGGGCGGTCGTTGCTCTGGATGTCAAAACCGGAGGCGTGCTGGCGGCGGTGTCCATGCCCAGTTTTGACCCCAACCTGTTCGTCACCGGGATCAGTTTTCGCGACTATCGCAGCCTGAACCAATCTCTGGATCTGCCGCTGTTCAACCGGTTTTTGCAGGGGCAGTATCCACCGGGCTCCACCACCAAACCGGTGGTCGGGTTGGCCGGCCTGCACTATGACGTGGTGGATGCCGAGCACACCGTGCGCGATCCGGGCTGGTATCGGCTGCCGGGCGATGATCGCCTGTATCGGGACTGGAAACGGACCGGGCACGGTTTGAAGGTGGATCTCGAACAGGCGGTGGTCGAGTCCTGTGATGTTTACTATTACGACCTGGGTCATCGAATGGGGGTCGACTCCATTCATGAGTTTGGTGTGCAGTTTGGCCTGGGGTCGCGGACGGAGGTGGATATTCCCTCGGAGCGCAGCGGTATCTGGCCGTCCCGGGAGTGGAAGCGCAATCAACGCGGTCTGCCCTGGTTCCCGGGGGACAACCTTAACCTTGCCATCGGTCAGGGCTATGCCCTGGCCACGCCCATGCAACTGGCCCAGATGACCGCCACCATGGCCAGCCGTGGACGTCGTCTGCGCCCCCAGATGGTGGCCAAAGTGGGGAATCAGGAGCGGCCGGTCATTGAAGAGGCGCAGATGGAGGTGGCCGAGGAGGATTGGGATTACATCATCAATGCGATGGTGGGGGTGATGCACGGCGAGCGCGGAACCGCCCGGCGTTCGGCCTATGGGGCGGACTATAAGATTGCCGGTAAGACCGGTACCGCCCAGGTGGTCGCCATTCCCCAGGGGGAAGAGTACGACTCGGAGGCGCTGAAGGAACGTCAGCGCGACCACGCGCTGTTCGTGGGTTTTGCCCCGGCGGATGACCCGCAAATTGCCGTGGCGGTGATCGTTGAGAACGGCGAGTCCGGCTCCGGGGTTGCCGCGCCGGTGGCACGGAAAGTGTTTGATGCCTATCTGCGGGGTATTTACCCTCTGGCGGATCCTGTGCTGGGGGCGCGCACACCATGAGTCATCAGGATTTTCTACGCCGCCTGCCCGAGGCGGGCCAGGGGTTGCGCCGCCGGGATCGGCTGCAGCAGCGACTGCACCTGGACTTTACGCTCTTATTGCTGCTGTTGGCCGTAGCGGCCTACGGTCTGGTGGTACTTTACAGCGCCAACGGCCAGTCAATGTCTGGCATTCAGCGCCAGGGTGCCTATTTTCTGGTGGCTTTCGTCGCCATGTTCGTTACCGCTCAGGTGCCCCCCCATCTGTTGCGTCGCCTGGCGCCCTGGATGTACGGCGGCGGTGTTTTGTTGCTGGTACTGGTGTTGGTGCTGGGCATCGGCGCCATGGGGGCACAGCGCTGGCTCGGCATTGGCGGATTCCGCTTTCAGCCCTCGGAGGTCATGAAACTGGCGACCCCCATCATGGTGTCGGCCTACCTGGGGCAGCGGCTGCTGCCGCCGCGCTTGAAGCATGTTCTGCTGACCCTGATTCTGGTCGCAGTGCCGGCTTTGCTGATTGTTCAGCAGCCGGATCTGGGGACGTCACTGTTGGTAGCCTCTTCGGGGCTGGTGGTCCTGTTTTTCGCGGGGCTGTCATGGCGCTATATCGTCACCGCCTTTGTCGCGGTGCTCGCAAGTATCTGGCCGCTGTGGAAGTTCGGTATGCACGAGTATCAGCGCCAACGCGTGCTGACGCTGTTCAACCCGGAGCAGGACAGCCTGGGGGCCGGGTGGAACATCATCCAGTCCAAAACCGCCATCGGCTCGGGCGGCTACTCCGGGAAAGGGTGGCTTCAGGGTACCCAGTCCCAGCTCGACTTTCTGCCCGAAGGGCATACCGATTTCATTATCGCCGTGTTGGGTGAAGAGTTCGGGTTGATGGGGGTGCTGTTGCTGCTCGGGCTGTATGTGCTGATCATTGCCCGGGGCCTGCTGATCGCCCTGCGCGCCCAGGACAGCTTCAGCCGGCTGCTGGCGGCGAGTATCACTTTTACCTTTTTTGTGTATATGTTCGTGAACGTGGGCATGGTGTCCGGCCTCTTGCCTGTGGTCGGCGTCCCCTTGCCCCTGGTCAGCCAAGGGGGGACGGCCATTGTCACCCTGATGGCCGGCTTCGGCATTCTCATGTCGATTGCCACCGAGCGTCGACGTGTTACCCGTCAGGAGTAAACAGCAACCGTGATCAGTCAGTGGCGACAGTGGGGGATAGCGTTGGTCGGGGTATTGGCCAGCGCCGGTGGTAGCGCCGATTATCGAGCGCATCCAGAGGCGCAGGCTTTTGTGAGTGAGCTGGTCGAAGAGCACGGCTTTCAGGCGTCCCGACTCGAGGGTTGGCTGGGCGAGGCAAAGCGGCAGGATGGCATTCTTGAGGCCATCGCGCGGCCGGCGGAGCGCACCCGCACCTGGGCCGAGTACCGCCCCATCTTCCTTCAACCGCTGCGCGTGACCCGGGGCATCGCCTTCTGGCGGGAGCACCGCGAAGCATTGGCGCGAGCCGAGCGGGAACTGGGGGTACCGCCGGAAGTCGTACTGGCGATTATCGGGGTGGAGACCAATTACGGTCGGACCACCGGCTCGCACCGGGTGATCGACGCCCTCAGTACTCTGGCCTTTGACTACCCGCCGCGCGCGCCTTTCTTTCGCAAGGAGCTGGCGCAGTATTTTATTCTGATGCGTGAACACGAACAGAACCCTTTGGCTTTTAAGGGGTCCTATGCCGGAGCCATGGGGTACGGCCAGTTCATGCCCTCGAGCTACCGGCACTACGCGATCGACTTCGACGGGGACGGCTTTGCCGATATCTGGAATAACCCCACCGATGCCATTGGCAGTGTGGCCAACTATTTTGCCGAGCACGGCTGGCAGCGCGGAGCGCCGGTAGCGCTGCGGGCCCGGGCCTCGGACGATCTGGCGCGGGGCGATGCCTCGGACTGGAACCGCATTCACCCGCCGGAGCTGACCGTGGCGGACTGGGCCGAGCGCGGCCTGACACCGATTTTTCCGCTGCCGGCCGAGCTGCCCGCCAATGCGCTGGCGCTGGCAGGCGATTTTGGCGAGGAGTTCTGGCTGGCGTTTCACAATTTTTATGTGATCACCCGCTACAACCGCAGCCATCTATACGCCCTGGCAGTAGAACAACTGAGTAAAGAGATAAAAACCGCGATGGAGACCGAACAATGACACTGGTTCGCGCCGCCCTGGTACTGGGGCCTCTGGCCCTCATGGTTGCCTGTGCTCCCCTGGGGCCCGTTGAAGAACAGGATCGCGGGCCGGACAAGCCGGTAGATCTCTCCCATGTGCCGGATGCCACGCCGAGGGCGGAGGTGCGCACCCTGGCGGGCAACAAGAATCCCTACACGGTGCTGGGCAAAACCTATTACCTGATGGACGATGAGACCGGCTACAAGGAGCAGGGCATCGCCTCCTGGTACGGCCAGAAATTTCACGGACGCAAAACCTCCAACGGCGAAACCTACGATATGTACGGCATGACCGCCGCGCACAAGACGCTGCCGATCCCGAGTTATGTGCGGGTCACCAACCTGGCCAACAATCGTCAGGTGGTGGTGCGGGTCAATGATCGCGGTCCCTTTCACGGCAACCGCATCATCGATCTGAGCTACGCCGCCGCTCAACGACTGGGGTTTGCCGGCCAGGGAACCGCGCAGGTGGAAGTGGAAATTATCGTACCCGGTAATCAGCCTCCCGCGCCTCTGCGGGCCGAAGCGGACACGTCTTCCGATAGCGGGGAGACCAGCCAAAAAACGTTTTTGCAGGTGGGCGCTTTTGGCTCACTGGATGCGGCCAAATCCCAGCAGACGCGGGTCAGTGCCCTGACGGACTTCCCGGTCGAGGTGCACAGTGCCGATGAACAACCGGTGTTGCACCGGGTACGAATCGGGCCTCTGAGCAGTAACGAAGAAGTTGTGCAGGTGCGTGAGCAGCTGCGCAGAAATGCGATTGAGCAAACCCATATCGTGCGGGAATAGTGCTAGAATTCCAGCGCAAAGTGAGTCTGTGCGATAAGGATCTTTTCTTTTTAAAAAACGGTTTTACATGATGATGCGAAAACTTTTCTCCGCCACCGTCTTGATGTTGTTGACTCTGGCCGTGCAGGCACAGCAGGTCATTATTCCCGCTCCCCCGAGCCTCGCGGCCAGCGCCTATCTGCTGATGGATGCCGATACCGGTACGATCCTGGTGGAGCACGAGGCGGATATGGTGCTGCCGCCGGCGAGCCTGACCAAGATGATGACCAGCTACATCGTCTCGGAGGAAATCGAGCAGGGTCGTATCAGTGAAGACGATATGGTCAACATCAGCGTCAAGGCCTGGCGCAAAGGCGGCTCGAAAATGTTTGTTCGCGAGGGTACCCAGGTGCGCCTGGAGGACCTCAAGCGCGGCGTCATCATCCAGTCCGGTAACGACGCCAGCATTGCTCTGGCGGAGCATGTGGCAGGCAGCGAAGAAGGGTTTGTGGACATCATGAACCAGACCGCCGCCAAACTGGGCATGACCAACACCCATTTCGAAAACTCCACCGGCTGGCCCGCCGAGGGGCACCTGACCACCGCCCGTGATATGGCCATTCTGGCCCGGGCGGTGATCAAGGATCACCCCGATCACTACGCCATGTACAGCGAGAAGTACTTTTCCTACAACGGCATCAATCAGGCCAACCGCAACCGCCTGCTGTTCCGCGATGAGACGGTAGACGGCCTGAAAACCGGCCACACCGAAGAGGCGGGCTACTGCCTGGTGGCCTCGGCGGTGCGGCGGGATATGCGCCTGATTTCCGTGGTGATGGGCACTCGCAGTGAAGATGCCCGGGCCGCTGAAACCGAAAAGCTCCTGGCCTATGGCTTCCGCTACTATCAGACCCAGTCTATCTACGATGCGGGCGATGAACTGCAGCGTAACCGCGTCTGGTACGGTAAGCAGGAGGAAGTGGTGCTGGGCGTGGCCGAGGACATCCGCCTGACCATCCCCCGCGGTGCAGAGGATGCCCTGGAAGCCCAGATGCATATCGATGAAACCATCAAGGCCCCCATTGCCGCAGGCGACGAGCTGGGTAATCTGACCATTGATCTCAACGGTGAGCGCCTGGTGGATGTGCCCCTGGTGGCGCTGGAGCCGGTGGAGGAAGCGGGCTTCTTCCAGCGCCTGATCGACGCGATCAAGCTGTTTTTCCTCAAAATCTTCGGGTAATACCCCGCCTTGTCCGGGCCCTGCCTCCTTTGGGGGAGGCCCGGACATAGCCCCCTCACTCCTGTTATAATGCCGGCGTTTTAAGCTATTCGAGAGGCACGCTGGCCCCATGTCCGCTTCCAACCCTGACGCCCCCAAAATCGAGTTCCCCTGCGAGGATTACCCCATCAAGGTACTCGGTGATGCGGGTAGCGAGCTGCACGAACTGGTCATTGAGGTGATGGAGCGCCACGCCCCGGGTTTTGACCAGACGCGCATCAAGATCAAGGACAGCCGCAATGGTACCTACCAGTCTCTGACGGTCTGGATTACCGCCACCGGTGAACAGCAGTTGAAGACCATTCACCAGGAGCTGGTGGCCAGCTCCGTGACCAAAATGGTGCTTTGAGCCGGTGAAGCCCGCTGTCGCGCCGCATTCCCTGACGCTGCAGGTCAGCGACCTCGGTCGTCGGCCCTACGACGCCGTCTGGCAGGCCATGCGCGCTTTCACCGACGAGCGCGATGCGGAAACCCAGGATCAGCTCTGGCTGGTGGAACACCCCCCGGTATTCACCCAGGGACAGGCGGGCAAGCCCGAGCACCTGCTGCTGCCGGGGGATATTCCCGTGGTACAGACCGACCGGGGCGGGCAGGTGACCTACCACGGCCCCGGCCAGCTGGTGGCCTACCCGCTGCTGGACTTGCGCCGCCTGGGCATGGGGGTGCGGGACCTGGTCACCGCGCTGGAAGAGACTCTGGTGGGCCTGCTGGCCAGTTACGGCGTTGAAGCCTACCCCCGGCCCGATGCGCCGGGGGTGTATATCGCCGGTGACAAAGTCGCGTCTCTGGGGTTGCGGGTGCGCCGGGGCTGCAGTTTTCACGGCCTGGCCCTGAACGTGGCCATGGATCTGGAGCCGTTTCGGCGTATCAATCCCTGCGGCTATCAGGGGCTGCAGATGACCCAATTGGCGGATCAATTGACCAGGGCGCCGGATATGGCGGAGGTCAAGGATCGCCTGGTCGGGCACTTTGTACAGAAAATAGGCTATTCGTGTACAATGCCCGGCCCACCGCGCTGATCGCGGAGGCCCACAAGGCCGTACGTACAGCATTCAGGCACTAGCCGCTCGGCTCTACCCGGAGCCGAGAGATAGAGAGACGAGAGAGTTTCATGACCGATACCCCCGAAATACAGCCCGTCAAACGCACCCGTCGCCTGCGTCAGGGTGAAAAGCTGCGCGATGCGGACAAGGTCGAGCGCATTCCGGTGAAAGTGATTGCCTCCGATGAGGTGCAGCGCAAGCCGGACTGGATTCGGGTGCGGGTACCCGCTTCGCCGGAAGTGGATCGGATCAAGCAGATCCTGCGCAAGAACAACCTCTCCTCGGTGTGTGAAGAGGCCAACTGCCCCAACCTGGGCGAGTGTTTCAGTGG
This sequence comes from Marinimicrobium koreense, assembly GCF_003762925.1. NCBI lineage: Bacteria > Pseudomonadati > Pseudomonadota > Gammaproteobacteria > Cellvibrionales > Cellvibrionaceae > Marinimicrobium > Marinimicrobium koreense. The sequence goes on along the minus strand of NZ_RJUK01000001.1, from coordinate 1,871,692 downwards.
CGGCACCGCCACTTTCATGATCATGGGCGAGATCTGCACCCGCCGCTGCCCCTTCTGCGATGTGGGCCACGGCAAGCCCAACCCGCTGGATGAAGAGGAGCCCGCGCACCTGGCCAAGGCCATTGCCGAGATGCGCCTGAAGTACGTGGTGATCACCTCGGTGGACCGGGATGACCTGCGCGATGGCGGTGCCCAGCATTTTGCCGACTGCATCCGCGAGTCCCGCGTGCACAGCCCGAATCTGCAGGTGGAAATTCTCACCCCGGATTTCCGGGGCCGGATGGACATTGCCCTGGATATTCTCGAGCAGGAAGCGCCGGATGTGTTCAACCACAACCTGGAAACCGTGCCCCGTCTGTATCGTCAGGCGCGCCCCGGTGCCAATTACAAGTGGTCCCTGAAGCTGCTCAAAGAGTACAAGAAGCGCCGTCCGGACGTGCTCACCAAGTCCGGCCTGATGGTCGGCCTGGGGGAGACCAAAGAAGAGATCATCGAGGTGCTCAAGGATATGCGCGAGCACGATATCGATATGCTCACCATCGGTCAGTATCTGCAGCCGTCCCGGGACCATCTGCCGGTGGATCGGTTTGTCCACCCGGATGAGTTTGCCGAGTACACCCGCATTGCCCACGAGCTGGGCTTCAAGCACGCGGCCTGCGGCCCGCTGGTGCGCTCCAGCTACCACGCCGACAAACAGGCCCACGGGGAAGCCGTGGGTGTGGTTGACGAGCTGCTGGCGTCAGGACAATAAGCGCCGAGATGGCCGAAACGGCCAGCCCCCAACCGACCGCTTTCCCGCCACAGGCCACTGTGGCGGCAGGCACCTCTCTGGTGATTGAACCGCTGATGCCCTCCACAGCGGGGCTCAGCGGTTTTATCGACACCATCGCCCACTGGCACCACGAACATTGCCTGGCTCGCGGCCTGAAATCCTCGCTGGATCGCCGCGCGGAGCAGTTGCACCGCCACCTCACCCGCGAGGCCATCCCGGTGACGCTGATTGCCCGTAAAGGAGCGGAAGTTCTGGGCAGTGTCAGTCTGGTCCGCTATCAGGCGAGTGCGGGCGGGGCGCAGCGGTTATGGCTCAGTAATCTGTATGTGCCGGAGGCGCTCAGAGGGCAAGGGTTGGGCAGTGTGTTGGTGGATAAAGCCTGCCGCTACGCCCATGAGCAGGGCGAAACGGAGCTGTGGCTGTTTACCGACAACCAGCAGGGCTTTTACCAGAAACGCGGCTGGCAGCCAGGCGGAGAGGCCAGAGTCAGCCAGTCCGACGTGGATATTTTCGTAAGACGGTTGTAGCGGGCATTAAGTATTGGATTTGTGGTCACGTCCGGTAACGGCGGATGCGGCCTATGGCCTTATCCGCCCTACGGCCGAGCGCAGCGGTATAAACACGCGTAGGGCGGATAAGCGCGAAGCGCGCATCCGCCGTAACCCACCGTCACGACAACCTCCGCAGGTATGCGTAGGGCGGATAAGCGCGAAGCGCGCATCCGCCGTAACCTAACCCCGAATCGCACACCCACCGTAACCCAACCCCAAACCTAAACCACCGACTCCGGCTCCACCGCCCCGCCAAAGGCCTGAATCAACGCCTTCACCAACGCCGTCAATTCAATACTCATCACCGCGAAATCCGCATCAAACGCCTCGGCGGCGGTCTCCGGGTTGCGGTCGCTGGCCTGCTCCAGGAGCTGGTCTTCAAACTTCAACCGCTTGACCGCGAACTGGTCGTCCAACACAAAATGGATCGCCTCTTTCCAGGTCAGCGCCAGCTTGCTGGCGAACATGCCGGCCTCCAGATGGCTGGAAACTTCCGGCGCGCTCAGGTCCACGTTCTTGCAGCGCACCACCCGGCTGTCTTTGCCCGCCTGGAATTCGCACTCTTCACCCAACACAAAGTCGGTGGGCAGGTCTTCGCCGCGCAGCCAGTGGGTCATCAACTGGGCCGGTGCCTGCTGCGGGGTCAGGGGAATGGCTTTGAGGCTGCCCAGGGCTTCACGCAACTGGCTGAGCAGCTCTTCGGCGCGGTTGCTGGAGGAGCAGTTGACTAGGATCAGACGCTCCTGGGGGGCGATGAAGGCGTAGTCCCGGGCGGACTTGCTGAACGCCTTGGGGAGCAGGTCGAAGATGATTTCGTCTTTCAGGGTCTGGCGCTCTTTGCGGCCCACCGGGCGGCCTTCCTCGGCGCGGATGTCCGCAAGCTTTTCTTCCAGATGCTCGTTGATCACCGCTGCAGGCAGGATTTTTTCCTGCCGCTTCAGGCATACCATCAGGTAGCCGTTGCTGGCGTGCACGTAGTCCTGGGCGTCTGGGCCGGCGGGCGGTACCCAGCCGAAACGGCTCATATCCTGGCTTCCGCAAGGCTTGAAAGGCGCTTGGCTGAGCTTGTCCGAGAGCGCTTCGGCGCTGTCATTCAGGGGTTCGGTCAGTTGAAACAGGCGTAGATTTTTAAACCACATAATCGATCCGGTCTGGCAGGCGTGAAGGGCGCATTTCTCAAGGAGTGCGCCCGGTCAGAAAGCGGGGGAGTGTACCACAGCGAGTTGGCTTAGCTCTGGTGCTCGAGCGAGTCCCGGTCGGCGCCGGTCAGGGTGTTCTCGGAGTTGAATTCGCGCACGAAAATACCCCAGAAGGCCACAAACAGGGCCGCTACCAGGGGCCCCATGACGAAACCGTTGATCCCGAACAGGGCGATACCCCCGAGGGTGGAGAGCAGCACGACGTAGTCGGGCAGCTTGGTGTCCCGGCCAACCAGAATGGGGCGCAGAATATTGTCCACCAGGCCGATCACCCCCGCACCGAAGGCTACCAGGATAATGCCCTGGGTGTAGTCGCCGGTGGCGAGCAGGTAGATGGCGACCGGCGCCCAGATGATGGCGGCACCGACGGCGGGAATCAGGGAGGCAAAGGCCATGACCACGCCCCAGAGCATGGGGGCGGGAATGTCCAACAGCCAGAAGATGATGCCCCCGAGCCCCCCCTGAACCGCTGCCACCACGATATTGCCTTTGACCGTGGCCCGTGTCACTTCCGCAAACTTGCGAAACAGCAGCCGTTCGCGCTCATCACCAATCGGCAGCGCCTTGATCAGCAGCTCGAGCAGCCGCGAGCCGTCGCGCAGCATGAAGAAGGTGAGATACACCATCAGGCAGATATTGAGCACGAAGCGGAAGGCATTCTGTCCGATATCGAGGGTGTGTTGCGCGAGGAACTTGCCCGTGGCCATGGCCGCGTCGGTCGCGTGGCTCTGCAGTTCATCAATACTGATGTTGAAGCGGTCGAGCACGGACTGGATGACCGGGAAGCTTTCCTGGACCCGGTCGATGTATTGTTCGAGATCGATGTCACCTTCATCCAGCTTCTGGTAGATGCCGACGCCCTCGGCGACCACGGAGGTGATGATGAAGATCACCGGCAGGATGACGATGACCAGGCAGAGCAGCAGGGTGGTGAGGGCGGCGATGTTTTCGCGTTGGTTGAATTTGTTCAGCAGCCGCTGTTGTACGGGATAGAAGATGATGGCGACGGCACAGGCCCAGAAGATGGGGCCAAAGAAGGGCTTGAGCACCCACAGAAAACCCACCGAGACCAGCAACAATAGCCAGATAAACGCTCTTGTTTCCATTTTGCTGTTCATGTCTGATTCCTTTTAATTCGGTTATGAGTGTGTAGATGACGTCACGTCCGGGCCGGATTGCGGTGCACTGTTCACAGACACGCCGTAAATACATCCCTGTAGGCTCGGATCGCGGGTCCCCCGCTCTACGGTCTGTGAACAGAGCACCGCAATCCGACCCTCTGAGGTTCTTACGGAATCCGGATGGAATAATACATCACAGAATGGTTTTTTGCTGAGAGGTGGTAGCGGTAAGAGGGGCCCAAGGGGTGAGCAGATCGGGTTGCTTGATGATCCTGCGGAGCCAGCGGAGAGGGTAAGTCTTTTCGAAACCCTCTCTTCAGGGAAGAAGAGAGGGAGCTACAGGGATGTATTCATCGCGTTTTCGAAAAGACTTACCCTCTCCGTTGGCGGACCTTAACTAGATCCGCCGAGGTCTGATTTACTCGTCCAGGAAACTGCGCAGGTGGTCTGAGCGGGACGGATGGCGGAGCTTGCGCAGGGCCTTGGCTTCGATCTGACGGATCCGCTCGCGGGTTACGTCAAACTGCTTGCCCACCTCTTCCAGCGTATGGTCGGTGTTCATATCGATACCAAAACGCATCCGCAACACCTTCGCTTCCCGGGCGGTCAGACCGGCCAACACCTCGCGGGTCGCCTCGGTCAGGCCCTCTGTGGTGGCCGAGTCCACCGGCGAAACAATAGTGTTGTCCTCGATAAAGTCACCCAGGTGCGAGTCTTCATCATCACCGATGGGTGTCTCCATGGAGATCGGCTCTTTGGCGATCTTCAACACCTTGCGAACCTTGTCTTCCGGCATTTCCATGCGCTCACCCAGCTCTTCCGGGGTGGGTTCGCGGCCCATTTCCTGCAGCATCTGGCGGGACACACGGTTGAGCTTGTTGATGGTCTCAATCATGTGTACCGGAATACGGATGGTGCGCGCCTGGTCGGCGATGGAGCGGGTGATGGCCTGCCGGATCCACCAGGTGGCGTAGGTGGAGAACTTGTAACCGCGGCGGTACTCGAACTTGTCCACGGCTTTCATCAGGCCGATGTTGCCTTCCTGAATCAGGTCCAGGAACTGCAGGCCGCGGTTGGTGTACTTCTTGGCAATGGAGATCACCAGGCGCAGGTTGGCCTCGACCATTTCCTTCTTGGCACGGCGGGCGCGGGCCTCACCGATGGACATACGCCGGTTGATCTCCTTGATCTGGGCCAGGGTCAGGCCCGCTTCTTCTTCCAGTTGCGCCAGCTTGCGCTGGGCGCGGGCGATTTCGCCCTCGACGGACTTGAGTGCGTCGGAGTAGTCGCGCTTTTTCTTGATGATGCCCGGGATCCAGTCTTCATTGGTCTCGTTGCCCGGGAACTCCTTCATGAAGGTTTTCCGGGGCATGCGGGACTGGCGCACGCACATTCTCATGATGGCGCGCTCTTCCCGGCGAACACGATCCAGTACGGTGCGGGCTTCGCTGTAAATCGGGTCGAACTGACGCGGCGGCAGCTTGAAGAACTTGAACAGCTCGCCCAGCTCGGCCAGTTCTTTCTGGGCCTGCTTGCTGTCGCGGCCGTGCTTGCTGACGGTCTTCTCGGCCTTGGTCAGTTGCTTGGCCAGGGCGTCGAAGCGCTGACGGGCTTCTTCGGGATCGACGCCGGAGGTGGTTTCTTCCTCGTCGTTCTGATCGTTGTTGTCGTCATCGTCATCATCGTCCTTGTCTTTGCCTTTCTCCTTTTTATCCGCGGCAGCGGCGGCCGCCTGCTGGCTGGAGGTGGCCGTGACGGACGGGATGTCGTCGGACGGGTCGAGCCAGCCGATGATGACATCCGGCAGGCGACGCTCTTCCGCTTCAACCAGTTTGAATTCGTCGAGAACGCGCTGCGCCGCGCCGGGCCAGTAGGCCAGGGAGTACATCAGCTCGCGCACGCCCTCTTCGATGCGCTTGGCGATGGCAATCTCACCTTCGCGGGTGAGCAGCTCCACGGTGCCCATTTCGCGCATGTACATGCGCACCGGGTCGGTGGTGCGGCCAGCTTCGGTTTCCACTGCGGCGAGTGCGGCGGCGGCTTCAGCGGCGGCAATTTCGTCCGCCGAGGCATCGCCGTCGGTCATCAACAGGGTGTCGGCATCCGGAGCGATCTCGTAGACACGGATACCCATGTCGTTGATCATCTGGATGATGTCTTCCACCTGATCCGGATCGGAAATATCCTCCGGAAGATGGTCGTTCACCTCGGCATAGGTGAGATAGCCCTGCTCTTTGCCGCGGGCGATCAGCTCTTTGATGCGAGATTGTTGCTGCTGTTGAGCGGTGTCTGCCATTCGGAACCCTGTCGAACCTGAGGTGTGGAAGAAAAGCGCGGGATTATATCGCATATGTTGGGCTTGATTCCATAAAATCAACGCCCGCGCCCGGTTTTAGTGTGGAGTTTTGTGCGCCAGAGCCGCTTTTACCAGCGCTTCGCGCTCTTCGCGGCTTAATCCAGCAAAATCGCTGCTTTTTTGGCGCAGTTGGCTGAGTGCTTCGGTTTTTTGCTGTTCGGCCAATTGGCGATGAACGCCCTTCAGGCAATCGCAGAACGCCACCCGGGTGTCGTAGTCGGCCCGGGAGGGCTTGATGGCCCGATTGGCGCCGTGGGCGCCGGCGGCCACCAGCAGATCCTGACCGGCAATCGCCGCCAGTTGTTCCGCTTCCTTCGCGCCGTACACGCCGCGCCAGTGGCCGATAATGTGAGGTAGCTGATAGTGCGGCCGCTCGCGTAATAACTTTAGCAGTTGGCCCAGGGACCGCAACTCCGGTTCGCTGTGTTCGAGCCAGAATTCCGGGGACTCCTCGGCGGCCAGGGCCGGGTTGGCCAGCAGCAGGCCGATGGCCTTGCGCGCCGGCGGCATCAGGTAGCGCTTGCCGGACAGGCTCGGCGGTGCCGGTGGGGCGGCCGCCGGCTCCGGCGCCGGGCTGTCGAAGTACTCCTCCCCCGTGGGGCCCGGCTCCTGGGTGTAGGCCGGGGGCTCTTCGTAGTCCGGGGGCGGCGGCCGATCGTCCGCCGGCGCTATATCGACCGGCGCGGCCGGGGCGCGGGTTGGCTCGGCCTTGATCACCACCGGCTCGTGCACCAGCTCCATCAGGGTGTCCCGGTTCAGGCCGGTCCGCTGCGCGAGGCGGTCGAACATCAGTTCCCGGAAGACGCCCCGGGGCAACTGGTGGAGCAGGGGAGCGGCGCGCTTGCTGAGCAGTGCCCGGCCCTCCAGGCTGCGCGGATTCAGGTCGGCGCTGAGCGCATCGAACAGGTAATCTTCCAGCGGGACCGCCATGTCCACCATGTTGCTGAATTTTTCGGCGCCGATCTGGCGCACCAGGGTGTCCGGGTCCTCCCCTTCGGGCAGGAACAGGAATTTCACCTGTCGGCCATCTTCCATCACCGGCAGGGCGGCGGCCAGGGCGCGCTCGGCGGCGCTGCGCCCGGCCTTGTCGCCGTCAAAGCAGAACACCACTTCCCGGGTGTGTTTAAACGCTAAAGCAAGGTGGTCCTCGCCGCAGGCAGTGCCCAGGGTGGCGACGCCGTAGCGGATGCCGAACTGGGCCAGGGCCACCACGTCCATATAGCCTTCCACCACCAACAGACGGGGCAGCTCGCGGTAGGCCTGGCGGGCCTCGTACAGGCCATACAGCTCCCGTCCCTTGTGGAACACCGGGGTTTCCGGGGAGTTCAGGTACTTGGGTTTGTCATCGCCCAGCACCCGGCCGCCAAAGCCGATCACCCGCCCGCGCAGGTCCCGGATGGGAAACATGATGCGGTGGCGGAAGCGGTCGTAGCGTTTGTTCTGGTCCGGCTGGTGGATCAGCATGCCGCCCTCGGTCAGCAGGTGGCGTTCCTGTTCGCCAATGCCGAGGGTTTTCAGCAGGTTGTCCCAGCCCGGTGGGGCGTAACCAATACCGTAGTCCCGGGCAATATGCCCGTCCAGGCCCCGGCGCTTGAGGTAGTCCACCGCTTCCATCCGCTTGGGGTGCTGGCGCAGCTGCAGCCGGTAGTAGCGGTCGGCCTGCTCCAGCAGGCTGTAGATGCTCTTGCGCTCCTGGGCCTTCTCTTTCTGGGCCGGGCTCTGCTCCTCGCGGGGCACTTCCAGGCCGCAGTGATGGGCGAGCTGCTCGACGGCTTCGGGAAAGCCGAGCCGCTCGTAGTCCATGAGAAATCCCACGGCGTTGCCGCTGGCGCCGCAGCCGAAGCAGTAGTAGAACTGCTTGTCCTGGCTGACCGTGAACGAGGGGGTTTTTTCGTCGTGGAAGGGGCAGCAGGCGCTGAAGTTCTTGCCGGTTTTCTTGAGTTTGACGCGATGGTCCACGATCTCCACCAGGTCAACCCGGTCGAGGAGCTCGTCAATAAAGCTTTGTGGAATCAGTCCGGCCATAGCGCCTTATTGTAGCGGGGAATTGGGGTGGGGGAGCGGGATTTTGGTTTGGGTAACGGCGGATGCGCTTCGCTTATCCGCCCTACGCATACCACGGCAGGTCGTGTAGGGCGGATAAGGGCGAAGCCCGCATCCGCCGTTACCCAACGCACACCACCGCAGGTCGTGTAGGGGCCGAGCGCAGCGGTATCGAGCCGCATCCTCCGTAACAAAACGTGACGCTTAACCCAACCGCGCCTTCAACCGCTTACTCACATCCGCCATATCGGCCCGCCCCTGCACCTGGGGCTTGAGGATGCCCATGACCTTGCCCATATCCTTCATGCCCTCGGCGCCGGACTGGGCGATGGCGTCGGCCACCAGCTGATCCAGCTCGGCATCGGACAGAGGTTGGGGCAGAAACTCCTGAATCACATCAATTTCCAGGCGCTCCTGATCGGCCAGTTCGGCGCGACCGGCGTCCCGGTATTGCTGTTCGGAGTCCCGGCGCTGCTTGACCATCTTGTCCAGAATGGCCAGCACACGGGCGTCGTCGAGTTCGATGCGCTCATCGACCTCGATGCGTTTGAATTCCGCGGTCACCAGACGCAAAACCGCCACGCGGGCCTTTTCTCTGGCCCGCATGGCGGTTTTCAGGGCGTCGTTGATGCGCGTTTGCAATTCTGAACGGGGCATCAGCGTATTCCTGTTTGTCTTGTCTTCAGCGCTTGGCTTGTGCCATTCAGCGCGGGCCCGGCGCGAAGCGCCCAGGCCGGGTTCCGGCCTTAGTACAGGCGCTGGAACTTGCGGTTTTCGCGCTGAACTTTTTTGGCGTGACGCTTAACAGCGGCAGCGGCCTTGCGCTTACGGACAGCTGTGGGCTTCTCGTAGGCTTCGCGGCTGCGAACTTCGGCCAGAATGCCGGCCTTTTCACAGGAGCGCTTGAAGCGACGCAGTGCAACGTCAAACGGCTCGTTGTCTTTGATCTTTACTGAAGGCATGCTGTTACCTTTACTCAATTAATTCACCCCGAAAGCGATCAAAAAGTGGCTTCGGGATCCGAGGGGCGTGGATTCTAACCAGTTATGGACAGCACTGCAACTGGTTCTTACCGCTTCAGGTCTATATGATACGCGCTCGTTTTTCCCGTTGGTCCTCGATTGGCCCCACTGTACGAGTTAGAAGGCTCTCTATGCGCGTTTTGGGTATTGAAACCTCCTGTGACGAAACCGGCCTGGCGCTGTATGACAGCGAGCGGGGCCTGCTCAGCCACGCCCTGTTCAGCCAGATTGCGGTGCACGCGGAATACGGTGGTGTGGTGCCCGAGCTGGCTTCCCGGGACCACGTGCGCAAATTGCTGCCGCTGATTCGTCAGGTGATGGCCGAGGCCGAAACCTCGCCCGAGCAGATCGATGCGGTGGCCTATACCGCTGGCCCGGGGCTGATTGGCGCGCTGATGGTGGGCGCCTCGGTGGGGCGTTCGCTGGCCTATGGGTGGGGGATTCCCGCACTGGGTATTCATCATATGGAGGGCCACCTGTTGGCCCCGATGCTGGAAGACAACCCGCCCGAGTTTCCTTTTATCGCCCTGCTGGTGTCCGGAGGGCACACTCAGCTCGTACAAGTCCGTGGCATTGGCGAATACCGCCTGCTGGGGGAGTCGCTCGACGACGCCGCCGGGGAGGCATTCGACAAGGCCGCCAAAATGCTGGATCTGGACTACCCGGGTGGGCCCCATATCGCCAAACTGGCCGAGCGGGGCCGGGCAGGGCGGTTTACTTTCCCCCGGCCCATGGTCGATAGACCGGGCCTGGACTTCAGTTTCAGTGGACTGAAAACCTATACGCTCAACACGGTGGCGGAGCATGCCCAGGCCGACGGGTTGCCGGACGAGCAGACCTGTGCCGATATTGCTCATGCCTTTCAGGAGGCGGTGGTCGGTACCCTGGTGATCAAGTGTCGGCGTGCCCTGGAGCAGACCGGGCAGAAAACGCTGGTGATTGCCGGTGGGGTCTCGGCCAACACGCGTCTGCGCGAGGAGCTCGAGGCCGCGCTGGCGAAGATCGGCGCCCGGGTGTTCTATGCCCGCAACGAGTTCTGCACCGACAACGGGGCCATGATTGCCTACGCCGGCTGCCAGCGCCTGCTGGCCGGGCAGACCGAGCCGCTGGCGGTGAACGTGCGCGCCCGCTGGCCGCTGGACAGCCTGCCGCCGCTGAGCGCTTAACGAGGAAGTGGAATGGACATTGTTTACATCAGAGATCTGCAGGTGGATACCATCATCGGTATCTATGATTGGGAGCGTCAGGTGCGCCAGACCATCAGTCTGGACCTGGAAATGGCGGCGGACATCCGCCGGGCGGCGCAAACCGACGACATCCAGTATGCTCTGAATTACAAGGCGGTTTCCAAGCGCCTGATCGCCCACCTGGAAAACCGGGATGCACAGCTGGTCGAGGCGCTGGCCGAAGAGGTGGCCACCATTGTGCGGGAAGAGTTCAACGTGCCCTGGGTCCGCCTGCGACTCAGCAAACCCGGCGCCCTGCGCGGTGCCCGGGATGTGGGCCTGATTATCGAGCGAGGGGAAAAACCGGCATGACCGAGGTGTACCTCAGTCTGGGCAGTAATATTGATCGCTATCGACACATCTCCGCCGCGCTGGATGCGCTGGCGGAGTGTTTCGGCGAGTTGACCATTTCGTCCGTATTCGAAAGCGAAGCGGTGGGCTTTGATGGCAGTAACTTCCTCAATCTGGTGGTTGGGGTGGGAACCGATCAGCCCATCGCCGAGCTGTCCGATCGGCTGAAAAAGATCGAAGACGACAACGGTCGCTGTCGTTCCGGCCCCAAATTCAGTTCCCGAACGCTGGATATCGACATTCTCACCTACGGTGACTTCGTGGGGGAGGAGGCCGGGGTTCAATTGCCCCGGGACGAGCTGACCAAGAACGCCTTTGTACTCTGGCCCATGGCGGAAATCGCCCCGAACCATCTACACCCGAGCAAGGGCGAGACCTACGCCCGGCTGTGGGCCGATTACGATAAGCAGCGCCAGAACCTCTGGCCGGTGGATTTCACCTGGCAGGGGCGGACGGTATCGCGCGCTGCGTCCTGACCTGATTTTGATCCCTGCCCGCCCCCTGTGACACGGGGCAGGGCGTGCCCTCTATGTGGAGTTGCCTGTGAACGAGCCGCAACGCGCCGCGCCAGTGTCGCCCTGGTGGGTGTTAATCGCTGTGTGCCTGGGGGCCTTTGTCGCGCCTCTGGGAATGGCTTCGGTGAATGTCGCCTTGCCCACTATGGCCAGGGAGTTGAACGCCAGTGCGGTGCTGGTCAGTTGGGTGCCCACCATTGTCCTGATCGCCAACATCATCTTCATGCTTCCGGCGGGCAAGCTGGCCGACCAGGTGGGCCGCAAACGGGTCTTTCTCTGGGGCATTGCGCTCAACAGTAGCGCCAGTGCCCTGGCATTTTTCGTCAACTCCATTGAAATGGTACTGGTGCTGCGCTTCTTTCAGGGGATGGGGGCGGCGATGATGTTTGCCACCAGCATGGCCCTGCTGATTTCGGTGTTTCCACCGGAGAAGCGCGGTTTACCCCTGGGGCTCAATGCGGCCTGCGTGTACTTCGGCCTGACCTTGGCGCCGGCCTTGGGCGGTTGGGTGACCGATGCCTTCGGCTGGCGGTTTGTCTTCCTGCTGCCTTTGCCGATTGTGGTGTTGGTGGTGTCACTGATTGCCTGGCGGGTGTCCGGAGACTGGTTCGGCGAGCGCGAAAACCGGTTTGATTGGGGCGGCGCCCTGACTTTTGCGCTCTGGGCCATTGCCCTGGTTATCGGCCTGACCGGGCTGCCCGGGTTGTGGCAGAGCGCGGTACTGGCCTTTTCTTTCGTTTTACTGGTGGTGTTCATTCGCCGCCAGGCTCGCCGGGAGCAGCCGCTGATTCGCGTACAGATGTTCCGCGAGTCCCGCTTGTTCTCCTTCTCCCTGATGACGGCGCTGTTCATGTACGCCAGCAGTTATCCGCTCGGGTTTCTGCTCAGCCTGTACCTGCAATATGTGCGGGGTTACAGCGCGGCGGATGCCGGTCATGTCCTGCTGGTGCAGGCGCTCACCATGGCCTGTGTGGCGCCGTTGGCGGGGCGCCTGTCGGACTATCTGCCGGCCCGCTGGCTGGCCAGTGCGGGCTGTTTCTGCACCCTCTGCGGTTACGGGTTGCTGAGTACGCTGGGCGTCGCCACGGCACCGGGCTTTATTGTCCTGGCGCTGTTTCTGGTGGGGCTGGGCTTCGGCTGTTTCTCCAGTCCGAATAACCATGTGGTGATGCAGTCGGCGCATTCCAGTGAAGTGGGCGTCGCGGCGGCAACGCTCAATCTCGCCCGTGTGGTGGGTAATCTGGTGGGTATGAGTCTGGTGAATCTGTTCGTTTACTGGAACCTGGGCAACCAGCCGCTGAACGAAACCCTGTCCGAGCCGCTGCTGCGCACCTTCAGTCAGGCGATGCTGTTGGCTCTGGCGTTTCTCACCTGTGCGACACTCATTTCGCTGTTGCGCGGGGCGTCCGGGGCAGAACAGAAAAAGCCGGGCGATTAGGCCCGGCTTTCAAGTGGGTCAGCATTCGGTCATCAGTGAATTTCAATGCGATGACTGACCGGCGTCTTCTGCTCCACTTTGGGCACGTTCAATTTCAACACTCCGTTGTTGAACTCCGCCTTGATATCCTTTTCCTTGACGTCCGTTCCCAGGTTGAAGCTTCGAGTGTACTTGCCATAGCGTCTCTCCTGACGAATGACGCGTCCATCCTTTTCTTCCTTGTTTTCAAACCGGGATTCGGCGCTGATGGTCAGCATGCCGTTGTCCAGGGTCACGTCAATATCTTTCTTGTCCACGCCGGGTAACTCGGCGGTCAATTCGTAATGATCCATTTTCTCGGTGATATCCACTCTGGGCGAAAACGCATCCGCGTTCATCGAAGCAGAGCTTCTTGATAGCGGTGCCCAGAAATTGTCGAACAGGCTATCAATATCAAATACTGAACTACGTGGTATCAGGTTCATAAGAACACCTCCTTTGAACATCCAGAGCTTGTCTCTGTTTGCGTTACCTATATTGGTCCTGTTTCGTCCTTTATCAATTGATCCAGCGCAAGAAATGGGTGTTAAAACCCTTGTTTCAGCTCACCGATCGACCGCCGTCCACAGCGATAATCTGTCCGGTTATATAGGGCGCTTTGGTTAAAAGAAAAAGAATGGTGTCAGCAATATCCTGGGGATCACCGGGGCGGTTCAGCGGGACCCGATCGAGAATGGTCGCTTTCCCGTCATCGTCCAGTTCCGCCTCCTGCTCCGGCCACAGAATGGCGCCGGGGGCGATGCCGTTGACGCGCACTTCAGGGGCCAACTCTCGCGCCAAAGATTTGGTCAGCATTACGTTGCCCGCTTTGGCGGCACAATAAATGGGGTGGTTTTTCAGTGGGCGCTCGGCATGGATGTCGGCCATGGTGATTATGGCACCCTCTGTTTCTTTCAGCGCGTCCGCCAAAGCCTGGGCAAGAAAGAAGGGGGCTTTAAGGTTGCTGCTCATCAGGTCGTTCCACTGTTCTTCACTCGCCTCTCCCACCGGAGTGGGGTAAAAGCTGGACGCGTTATTGATCAGTGCGTCCATGCGGCCCCACTGTTTCAAGGCGTTCTCGGCCAGTTGTTGAACGTCTTTCAGTTGACTCAAATCCGCTTGCAGCGCCACGGCGCTGTCGGGACGAAGCGCGTTGAGCTCATGGCTGAGTGCCTCGGCGTCCTGCTGCGAGCCGCGGTAGTGGATGACGACCCGGTAGCCGGAGGCATGCAGGGTTTTTGCGGTGACCGCGCCGATGCGACGGGCCGCGCCGGTCAGTAGGGCAACGGGAGCGTCAGTAGTCATAAAATCCTCTTGAATCTGTGAATAAACTGTCCGACGTAGTACGCTGGTGGTCTATTAAACGATGAATAAGCCAATAATAACCGTCCGGAGTGCATTCATGGTACCGCTTCACCGTCGCCTTCACACTGGGGTGAGTGTCGCGCTGGCACTGCTGCTGGCCGCCTGTGGTGGCGGACAGAGCGATGACGACGCCCGAGCGCCCTCGGGACCGTCTGGCCTGAGCGAGCGGCCGGAGAATCAGACCTGTCTGGCTACCCGTTTCACTCAGGATTCGACGGTGGCGCTCAAGCCGCTGGTGCCTGAAGGTACCTTCACCGCGCCGGTCGGGGCGGTCAGCCACCCGAGTCTTGAGCAGGTACTTTATGTACTGGAGCAGCGGGGCACCATCTGGCGCCTGGACCTGTCCGAGGCAAACCCCACGCCGGCGCTGTTTGTGGACCTGAGGGACTACACCGATGTGCAGTTTGAGCCCACTCACTGTTTTGAGTGCGGTCTGTTCAGTATGGCGTTCCACCCGGATTTCGAGCAGAACGGCTTTGTCTATGTGTCTTTGACCGAGGGTGGAGAGGCATTCGAAGTTGCGCCCGAATCCTATGTCGCCCGGTTTCGCTCTGACGATGAAGGGATGAGTCTGGTGCAATCCGGGCCTGGCGAGTTGGAGCGTACCGATATTTACCATGTCCAGCAGACCACCGAAATTCATAACAACGGTCGTCTGGCGTTTGGCCCGGACAACTATCTTTACGTCAGCTTTGGTGACGGTGGGCCGGGTGGCGATCCCAACCGCAATGCCCAGGATCCCACCAACCCCTTTGGTACTCTGTTGCGGCTCACCGACGAGGGGGCACCGGCACCGGGCAATCAGGTAGAGGGCGGTCTGCCCGAAGTGTTTGCCTATGGCCTGCGCAACCCCTGGCAGTGGAGTTTTGACCGGGAGACCGGCGAACTCTGGGCCGGTGATGTCGGCCAGGGCCGGACCGAAGAGATCAACCGGATTGTCAACGGGGCCAATTATGGTTGGCCCTGCCTGGAAGGCGCCGACGTCATGCAGTCCTGTTCCGATACCAGTGGCTTTGAGGCGCCGGTGTTTTCCTACCAGCGGGGGGATGGCCGGTCGGTAACCGGAGGTTATGTCTATCGCGGCGAGCAGCTCGACAACTTATACGGGGTCTATCTGTTCAGCGATTTTGCCTCGGGTCTGCTCTGGGGCCTGTTCACTACCCCCGAGGGGGATCTTGAACGCCGCCAACTGCTCGATACCGGCGGCTCGGTGGTGTCCTTTGGGGAGGAACTCGATGGCGAGTTGCTACTGGTGGACTACGAGGGCGGCCAGGTGTCCCGGTTGGTGGCCGAGGCGCAGGACTCCCGGCAGGAGCCGATTCCCGAGTGGCTGTCGGAAACCGGCTGTATGAATCCCGATAACCCGGCTGAGCCGGGCGACGGGCTGATCCCTTATGGCGTCCGCGAGCCCTTCTGGTCCGATGGGGCGGATAAAACCCGCTATCTCGCACTGCCTGACGATGCCACCATCGACGTGGATGAGACGGGTGATTTTGATCTGCCGGTGGGGTCGGTATTGGTCAAGCAGTTCTATCGGCACGACGAGCTGATCGAAACGAGGCTGATGCTCAACCAGCCCGCGACCGGGTGGGTCGGGCACAGTTACCGCTGGACCAGCACGGGCACCGATGCGCGCCGGGTAATCGAGGCCGAGGACGTCGAGATCCAGGGCCAGTTATGGCACTACCCGAGCAGTGCCGAGTGCTCCCAGTGTCACACCAGCGCGGCGGGAGACAGTCTCGGGCTGGAAGTTCGTCAGCTCAATACCGACTTCGACTACGTCGGCACCACGGCCAATCAACTGGATACCCTGGCGGCCATCGGGGTGTTGACCGAGCCGCTGACTCAACGGCAGAGAGCCAACCCCCTGGTGGACAGCCGGGATGAGTCGCACCCACTCGATTTGCGCGCCCGCGCCTACTTGCACAGCAACTGCGCCAACTGCCACCGCCCCGGGGGGACCAGTCAGGCCAGTATGGATCTGCGCTTCGATACGCTGCCCGAGGCCATGAACCTGTGTAATGTGGGGCCAATGCAGAGCGATCTGGGCATTGAGGACGCCCGCCTGCTGGCGCCGGGCGAGCCGGAGCGCTCGCTATTGTGGCAGCGCTTGATGGCCAATGATGGCAACCGTATGCCGCCTCTGGGCAGTCATGTACTGGATGACCATGGGATCGGGTTGATTGAAAACTGGATCGCGCAGATGGACGAGTGCACGGGCTTTTTCGCACCCGTGGGTGAAGCGTTGATTCTGCGCAATGTCGGCATTGATCAACCCTTGGGAGAGGACGGTACGCAAGATCCTTTGGCCGCGTCCTGGCAGTTGGAGCCCGAGGGCCCGAGCTACTACCGGATTCGCTTGACGGGGACGGATCAGTACATTCATGCCGAGCAGGCGCGGCCGGCGGTCGGGACCATCGAACCGGGTTGGCTGAGTGCCCAATGGTTTCCCGAGCGCGAGGGCGACTCAGTTCGCTGGCGCAACCGCTGGCACGAAAATCAGTACCTGTCCGTCGACGCGGCCAGCGGTGAGCTGCAATTGAGAGATGCCGCCAACCTGGATGACAACACTATATGGCAAGTCCGACAGCACCCGTAGGGTGGATCGGTCCGACGCCTCGGAGGCCGCAGGCCGTCATCCACCATTGATGGAATGCTGCAAAGGTGGAATGACACAAAGCGCGTAATCCGACAATACCCGTCAGCCGCGTAGGTCAGATTAGCGGCGTAGGTCGGATTAGCGCAACGCGCGTAATCCGACAACACCATCCGACACCCCCCCAGTCAGGACGCGCGGCTCGCCTTGAACTCCGAAAGCCGCGCCAACCGCTCCCGATCCAGCGCCTCACCAAAGGCTTTTCCAGTGTGCCCCTGGGCCGCAATCTCGCGGTTGTCGATCGCCTGGCAGGCCTTCAGGGCGCCGCGCAGATAATCGGCTTGAGGGTAATCCCGGTCTTCAAAACCGGTGCGTCCCCGGGCGTCAGCTTCACAACAGAGCAGAAATTGCTCGAACTGCGCCGGTTTGCGAAAGGCATCCGCCGCCCTGAGCAACTTCAGTATCGTGGCCGGTTTCAATTCCAGCGCCCGATGACTGTGGGTGTGATATTCCGCCCCCAATCGGGCCAGGCGGCGGTAGTCTTTCGGTGCGGTGATGCGCTCGCACAGGGTATCCACCAGGGGCAGGCTGCGTTGCTCGTGACCTATGTGTCGGGGCCACTCTTCCTTCGGCGTCACGCCCTTGCCCAGATCGTGAATCAGCGCGGCAAAACGGACCCGGGTATCTCCGGTCAGCTGTGCGGCCTGCTCCAGCACCATCAGGCAGTGCACGCCGGTATCCACCTCCGGATGATGCTCCGGACGTTGGGGAACACCGAACAGGGCATCCACTTCCGGCAGTACCCGGGCGAGCGCGCCGCAGTCGCGCAGGCACTGAATAAATACCTGCGGGTCCCGCTCCCCCAGAGCCCGTTCCATTTCTTTCCAGACCCGCTCGGGAACCAGGTGATCCACCTCGCCACTGGCGACCATGTCGCGCATCAGCGCCAGGGTATCCTCCGCGACGGTGAAACCCAGATGGTGATAGCGCGCCGCAAATCGGGCAACGCGTAAAATGCGGACCGGATCTTCGCTGAACGCCGGAGAGACATGCCGGAGCAGACGTGCCTCTAAATCCCGGGCGCCGCCGTAGGGGTCCACCAGTTCGCCGCGCTCGTTCTCCGCCATGGCATTGATGGTCAGGTCCCGCCGGGCCAGGTCCTGCTCCAGAGTGACATCGGGGGCGGTGTGAAACTGAAAACCGGTATAGCCGGGTGCGGTTTTTCGCTCGGTGCGCGCCAGGGCGTACTCCTCTCCCGTCTGCGGATGGAGAAACACCGGGAAATCCTTGCCCACGGGCGTAAAGCCCTGAGCCTGCAGGTCTTCCGGGCGCGCGCCCACCACGACCCAGTCTTTTTCCGAGTAGGGGTAACCGAGCCGCTTGTCGCGCACTGCGCCGCCCACCAGATAAATTTCCATAGAGACTTCACTGCAAAAAGGAGATAAACGACAAAATTATACGGTGCATCATGTTCGCACAAAAAAATCGGCTTTGCTCGTTGTGCTTTGCGTGAGCATCGCTTAATGTATCGGTTCGTTATGTGTTTTCCGCAGGTTTGCCTGTTTTATCCGAGGTCTGTGATTCAATGAATGTTTTCCGTATGCCGGTGGTGATTCTGGTGGCGCGCGCCCTGCGTTGGGCGGTGCGTGCACGAGCTATTGCGCGGCGGAAAACGAGGCAACCCTGACGAGTACAGCCATTACCGTTTTCAAAAAAGCCGCAGCGACCACTGCGGCTTTTTTCGTTTTGAGCCGCAGGCGTTACTGCCTCAACAAAAGGAGTGTGACCCGTGCAGGTGTATCTGGCCTATGGCCTGGTGGTATTGATTTGGTCGACCACGCCACTGGCGATTCAGTGGAGCAATGACAGCGTTTCGTTTATCACTGCGGTGCTGATGCGGATGGGGCTGGCCGCCGCGCTGGCGCTGGTGATTGTGGCGGTGCT
The DNA here is from genome assembly GCF_003762925.1 of Marinimicrobium koreense. NCBI lineage: Bacteria > Pseudomonadati > Pseudomonadota > Gammaproteobacteria > Cellvibrionales > Cellvibrionaceae > Marinimicrobium > Marinimicrobium koreense. The sequence goes on along the minus strand of NZ_RJUK01000001.1, from coordinate 1,853,175 downwards.
GCGCCGTCGTCTGTTCGCCCAGCCGGGGGTGTGGAAAGTCTACCTGGCCGCGTCCTTTGGCATCTTCCCCAATATGCTGGTGGTCTATTGGTCCGCGCAGTTTATTCCCTCGGGGCTGATCGCGGTGATTTTTGCTCTGTCCCCATTTGTGACCGGGTTACTGAGCTGGTTGATCCTTCGGGAAAACCCCTTCAGCCCACGCCGGGTACTCGCGCTTATGGTGGCGCTGATCGGGCTGTGCATCATTTTCTGGGATCAGCTCCATATCGATGCCCGCTCGGCGCTGGGCATCGGGGGCATACTGTTGTCCTGCGGGTTGTTCAGCCTCAGCAGCGTCAGCCTCAAGCGGCTGGACCAGGGCACGGGACCGCTGGAGCAGACCGCCGGGGCATTGTTGTTTGCCTTTCCGGGTTTATTGCTGAGCTGGTGGCTGTTCGATGGCCAGGTGCCGCAGAGCCTGTCCACCAAAAGCCTGAGCGGGCTGGTGTATCTGGCGACCCTGGGCTCCCTGTTGGGCTTTACCCTGTTCTATTTTGTTCTGCAGCGATTGACGCCCAGCGCGGTTTCGTTGATTACCCTGATGACCCCCGTGCTGGCGTTGCTGCTGGGGACGCTGGTGGCGAACGAACGGGTATCCCCCTCGCTGCTGGGCGGTGCGGCACTGGTGCTGCTGGCGCTGCTTGCCTATCTGGATCTGGGGGTGGACCGCTGGTGGCGTCGACGTATGGCGGCACCGGAGGTGGAGCGAGTGTAATGTTCTGGTGCAAAGGAGTGCACGCCAGTGTTCCATAATGGTGCGTTTCAATTTTGAAAGGGCTGGTTAAATAGTGAGCAAAGCGGCTTATCCTTATGATTTTAAAGGGAAAATAAAAGTTGGCTCGGTCTTCGCAAAAGCCTTCGTACCTGTACAAGAATCGGGTAAGCCACTTGGCTCATTACGGGCCAGTGGCGTCAAAACTCAAAGATAGCCAACGTTAGAGGACGTACTCATGAACATGAAGCAAAAATTCCTGGCTGGTGCCGTCGCCGCGTCTGCAATGGCCTCCGCCGCTCTGGCTCCTGTGGCTCACGCCGAAGTTTCCGCCTCGGTGGGTGCTGCCAACATGTACTACTGGCGTGGTCTGGATCTGGGTAATGGTGATCCGGCTGTCTGGGGTGATATCAACGTCAGCAGCAACGGTTTCTATGGTGGTATGTGGGCTTCTTCCGGTGATGCTGCCCTCGGTACCGAATATGATCTTTACGCCGGTTACGGTAGCTCGGTCGGGGACTTCTCCTTCGATGTGAGCCTGTGGTCCTATTCGTATCCGACGAATACAGATCCCACGGCCCCTACCGAGCCGGGCGATCTGGTGGAAGCGGTCATCGGCCTGGGATACGGACCGGTCTCCCTGACTCACTATGCTGACGTAGAAGGTAACGAGGACTACTCTTACACCACACTGGGTGTGGCGTTTGGAGACTACTCTGTAACTTACGGCTCGCATGATGGCACTGGCGCTCTGGACGGATACGCTCACGTCGATCTTGGCTATGCCTACAATGAAAACCTGAGTTTCACTTTGGGTCTGGTTGCCGATGACGTTGACGGCCTGAACCCGGATAGCCCGAAGTTTGTAGTCGGCTTCAGCATTCCGATCGAATAAGCTCACGTTTCCGGCCTGAAACCTGAGAAAAGGGTGCCTCATTGAGGCGCCCTTTTTTTGTATTGGCGGCATCTGATTCCCTCTCAATGCGCCCATATGTGCCAACCCGACGCGCTGCGTGGAACCCGGGCAGTGCGGATGCTAAGGTTAGGTCAGCCGTGGCCTTCGGTCGGCGACGGCATTTGGGGCAAGTTCGAGGTACGCCATCGATGTGAAGTGCTCGGCGAGGAGTTTGCCGGTTTGTGCTGCAAGGATAAAAGGAGAACGCGCATGCAGCGAACGTTACCCACCCAATTCATTACGTCCAGTCTCACCCACGGCGCTTCGCCGTTTCGCGCTCGCCGCATCGCTTTGGCTCTGACGGCCGGGCTGTTGACGGGGGCCGGTTCGTCGGTCTTTGCCGCCACCTCTCAGTCGGTGATTGAAGAGGTGCTGGTGACCGCCCAGAAACGCGAGCAGTCGATGCAGGATGTCTCCGTCGCCGTCACCGCTTTTTCCGGGGCGGCCATCGAAAAGATGGGCTTTGAAGAAGGCCTGGATATCACCCAGCAAGTACCCAATATGAATTTCTTCGCCATCTTTGGCGAAGCGTCCAGCCCGTCGATCAGTCTGCGCGGTATCAGCCTGGTGAATTTTTCCGACTCCTGGGAATCGCCGGTCGCACTCTATGTGGATGACGTTTATCGGGGCAATCCCGCCGGTTCGGCGATTCAGCTGTTTGACCTTGAACGGGTGGAAGTCTTGCGTGGCCCCCAGGGCACCCTGTACGGACGCAACACCACCGGTGGCCTGGTTCACTACGTGTCCAAAAGGCCCACGGAAACCTTTGAGTCCTCGGCCAGTGTAAGTTACGGACGCTACGCTGAAGTGATTGCCGAAGGCATGATGTCGGGACAGCTGGCAGATGGTTTGATGGGGCGGGCCGCCATCAAGCGCACTCACAATGACGGCTGGCAGGTCAATGCGGTGGATGGCCAGAAGCTGAACGACACCAACAGTTTCGGTTACCGCCTGCAATTGTTGCGCGACTACGGTGACGATGGTCAGTGGTTGCTGAACGTTCATGGCAGTCAGGCCGACCAGCAATCCGTGGGCTTTGCCCACATGGGCTATCTGGAATCGGCGGATGAGTCGGCGGCGACCTGTAGCATCGCTCGGATTCAGTCGGGGCTGTGCACCAGCGCCACTTTTGACATGACCGGGCGCGAAGCGGCTGGCGGTATTTTCGATCCCGGCCAAGTGGCTTCGAGTTCGCCGGGTGGCCTGACCACGGACATCAAAACCTTTGGCTCATCATTGACCGTGGAGTTGCCGGTCACCGAGGGTGTGACTTTCACTTCGGTCAGTGCGCTGGAAACCCTGGACAAGTTTATGCAGGACGATGGCGATGGCACGCCGGTGGTGTTTTTTGATGAGCAGTATTCGGTGGACGCTGAGCAGCTTACTCAGGAGTTCCGTCTGAATGGCCGAAGCGCCCGAACCAAGTGGGTCACCGGGCTGTATTACTACGATGATCACCGCGATCTGCTGACCGAGGCGCCCACCACCGAAAGCGCCCGAACGGATGACTGGTATGAATTTTTCCATCGCGAGGATGTGTCACTGGACAGCCAGTCCTGGGCGGTATTCGGTCAGTATGAGTATGACTTTACCTCGCAACTCACCGGTATCGCCGGGGTGCGCTATACCGAAGAAAAGCGTCAGTTCCGTCAGGATGCGGGCCCGAGTTTCTATGAGGAGATCGATGTTCGGGACAGCCTGGAAGAGGACTCGGTAACCGGCAAGCTGGGTCTGGATTGGCGCCCGAACCCGGATACCCTGATTTACGGCAGCGTGTCCACCGGCTTCAAGAGCGGCGGCTTTTCGGGCAGCTACAACGCCTCCCTGGAAGCGACCCGGCCGGTGGAAGCGGAAGACATTACCAACCTGGAACTGGGTTACAAAAATACCATGGCCGGTGGCCGCGTGCGGCTCAATGCCTCGGTGTTCACCTATGAGGTGGAAGGTTATCAGGCTCAGGTGTTCTTGACGGTAGCCGATGGCAGTGTGATTACCAATGCGGGCGATGTGACCGGCACTGGTGCCGAGGTCGAGCTGAATGCGCAGGTTACCGACAACTTTGAAGTGATCGCCGGGTTGGGTTGGCTCGATACCGAGTTTGATTCCGAGCAGATCTTCATCGTGGCCGGGGATGAGTACACCTTCGATGGCAACGAACTCCCCTCGGCTCCCAATCTGACCTATAACCTGGTGGCCCGTTACTACCAGGGTCTGGGGGATCGCGGCGAGCTGACCTATCAGGTGGATTACAGTTGGCAGGACGACCATTTCCTGCAGATTGAAAATGATCCCTATTCGAAACAGTCGGCCTACGGACTGGTCAACGCCAAGCTGAGCTGGATGTCCCCCGAGGGCACCTGGACGGTGGCGGCCTTTGTGACCAACCTGACCGATGAAGAGTACTTCACCTATCAGAACACCCTGGGTTCCGATTGGGGTTACGGTGTCTGGGGTAAGCCGCGTATGGGCGGCGTGCGTGTGGGGTGGAAGTTCTGATCGCGCGGGCCGGTCAGTTCTCGGCCAGATAACGCATCAGGCCATCGGGGTGGTCGGTGAAGATGCCGTCTACCCCGGCGTCCATCAGGCGGCGCCAATCTTTCGGGTGGTTGGCGGTGTAGATCCACACTTTCCTGCCGCGCTGTCGAATGTCCTCGATCAGCACTTCGGGCATGAAGTCCTGACTGAGGTGCACGCTGTACGCATCAATCCGATCCGCGCTCTGCGCCAGATCCAGCGGTACGCCGTAGAGCAGCAGTCCGCGCCGGACCTCGGGCAGGCGTTGTTGTAGCTGGGCCAACTGGCAATGATCGAAGCTGGAGACGATCCAGGATTTGGGGCTCTGCCCGGAGCTCTGTCGGTGAGCGGTCAGAATGCGTACCAGGGCGTCGACGCAGTCCGGGCCTTTCAGTTCGATATTGAGCAGGGCGCGCTCACCAACCAACTCCAGTACCTGGCTGAGCCGGGGCAGGTGCTCCCCGTTGCTCAGGCGCAGGGCTTCGAGGTGATCCCGAGACAGATCGGACAGGACCTGATAGCCGGCAATCTCACGCCCCAGGCGGCGGTCGTGGGTGACCCACAGCTCGTCGTGCAGCTGCCACACATCAATTTCAATCGCCGGTGCGCCCATGGCCAGGCTGCGACGGATGGCCTCCAGGCTGTTTTCCGGCCCGGGCCCACCCCGGTGTGCGATACATAGCATAGTGATTACCCCGTGGTGGATTGCAGCTGTTGCTCCAATTGGGAGAGGCGCTCGGGCGTACCCACATCACTCCATTGGCCGTGGTGCACCCGACCTTCCAGTTGTCCGGCCTCGATGGCGGGGCGCAGGGCTTCCAATAGCGGAAACACCGACCGGCGCTCGGGGTAGCGGGCCACCAGCGCCGGGCGCAGAAGGCTGACCCCGGTAAAGGTATAGCGCTCGGCGTCTGTCGCCAGGCCAACCCGCGAGGCGGACAGGCTGAAGTCGCCTCGGGGGTGAAATGTCGGGTTTGGGACCAGCAGCAGCCGGCCCAGAGCGGAGTCGGGCAGGGTGGGCTCGGTCAGTGTCGGTAGCGGGAAGTCGGTCCAGACATCGCCATTGATCAGCAGGAAGGGCGCCTCACCCAGCAAGGGCAGGGCCCGGTAGATGGCGCCGCCGGTTTCCAGGGGCTCGGGTTCGCGCGAATAGTGTATCGCCAGGCCAAAACGGTTGCCGTCTCCGGCAAACTGCTCGATTTTTTCGGCCAGGTAGGCGGTGTTGATGATGACCTCGCGTACGCCGGCTTGTGCCAGTGCCTCCAGGTGGTACTGCAGCAGTGGCTTGCCGCCCACCGCCAGCAGGGGCTTGGGGGTGTGGTCGGTGAGCGGGCGCATGCGCTTGCCCAGCCCGGCAGCGAGGATCATGGCTTTCACGGGGTGGTCTCGCCCGCCAGCCGATAGTCCTCGTACCACGACTGGCTCTGGGCCTTGGGCAGCACCTTGTGTTCAAACCAATAGCGGAAATCGGCCAGTTCGGGGTAGTGGCTGGCCACTTCGAGCACATAGCGAATGACCAGGGGCAGGTGTTTCAGATACTGGGGCTTGTCGTCGCGCAGGGCGAGGCGGGAGAAAATGCCCAGCACTTTGAGATGTCGCTGCAGCCCCATCCAGTCGAACCACTGCAGGAACTGGCTTTCCGTGACGTCCTCCAGCAACCCGATGCCGCAGGCCATATTGCCGTAGCCCAGGGCCCACTGGCGGATCTGATCGGCGGGCCAGCGGATGTAACAGTCGCGCAGCAGGGACACCAGGTCATAGGTGATCGGGCCCCAGACCGCATCCTGAAAGTCCACGATGCTCATACAGCCGTCGGGCCGGATCAGCAGATTTCGGGAGTGGTAGTCCCGGTGTACCGCCACCTGGGGCTGCTCCAGAGCGCTCTGCTCCAGGCGGTCAAAGACATCGTCCAGCAATGATTGCTCTTCGGAGGACAATTCCAGCCCCAGCATGCCCTCGAGGAACCACTCGATAAACAGATTGAGTTCCCGGCGCAGGAAGGCCTGGTCGTAGGGCGGGAAATGCTCACTGCCGGGAGTCTGCTGCAACGCGAGCAGTTGCATCAGCGCCTCGCCGTACAGGGCGGTGGCGGACTCGGGCTGCTGGCGCAGGGCGCGGTGCAGCAGTCGGTCGCCAAAATCTTCCAGCAACAAAAAGCCGTTTTCGGGGTCTACCGAGGCGACCTTGGGAACCGCGATGTGGTGGTTGAGCAGGTGCTGGGACAGCTCGGCAAAGCGGCCAGCGTTCTCCTGCGGAGGCGGTGCGTCGACGGCCAGCAGCGAGGGCTCGGTGTTCAGGCGGTAGTAGCGGCGAAAGCCCGCATCACCGTTCAGGGGCGTGAACTGCAGCAATTCCGGTGAGCTGTGGGCGTGCAGCTCGGCCAATTGGGCTCTGGCCCAGTGTTCCAGTTGGTCCTGTCGAGCCGCGAGCGGGTCGGTCATGGGGCGTCCTCGTTATTGTGGATACTGCGTACTGGAATTCTAACCCGGTTTGACCGCAAGAAGTCAAAGCCGGTAGCCGGAAAAAGGGTTGAATCCCGGGCTTTCATTCCATGACCGGGCTTATTCAAGTAGAATTCCCGGCGTTTCGCACGGTTCCTGTCACTGGCCCACATCAGCCTGAGGTACCCAGGCAACGAGCCAGGTCGATATCAAGGCCAGGTCAATATCCAGATAGTCCCAACACCGAGATCGTTAGCTACATGGATTCAGTCTATTCGCTTTTTCGCTCAGCAGGGTCCGAGGTGGGCCGTCGCTGGCTTTGCTGTCTGGTGCTGGCGGCCAGTCCTCAGGTGCTTGCCCAGGCGGGTGCTGACGGAGCCCGGGAGACCGAAGAGCGTGACGCAGAGGCCAGCGATCTTGACTGGGTGCCCGCCGAGGCGTTGACCGAGGCCCAGAAAGCGACCCTGCCCACCGGCTGCTGTGGGGTCTATATGGCGCCTGCGCGCGACGATGCGGACGCCCAGGTACCGCCGAATGAGGCGGCCACCCGACTGAGCGCGGATCGCTCCGAATCCCGCGGGCAGACCCACCACACCCTGGAGGGTGATGTCAGGGTAAGCCAGGGAACCCGCAGCCTGCGGGCGGATCGGGCGGAAGTGGACCAGACCACCCGCGATGCCCAGGTGTCCGGGGATATCCAGATCCGGGAGCCGGGTGTTCTGCTGCGCAGCGAGTCGGCCCGGATGAACCTCGACAGCGGTGATGCCGAGCTCGACGACGCCCGCTTTGTGCTCTACGAAAGTCGGGTGCGGGGGAAAGCCGATCGGCTGACCAAACTGGGCGATCATTTTATCGGTCTGGAAGACAGCGCTCTGACCACCTGTGAGCCGGGCAGCGATGCCTGGAGCCTGAAAGGGCAGGCGATCAACATTTATCCCGAGCGCCACTATGGCACGGCCAAGCACGCCCGCATGGAAGTGTTCAATGTGCCGGTGTTCTACGCCCCCTACCTGCGCTTTCCGATCGACGATCACCGTCAGACCGGGTTTCTGTTCCCTTCACTGGGGGAGAGCCGGCGCAACGGGTTCGAGGCCTCGATTCCGTTTTACTGGAATATTGCCCCGAACCTGGATGCGACCATTACGCCGGAGTACATGTCCAAGCGCGGAACGCTCTGGGGGCTGGAAACCCGACATCTGTCCCGGCACTTTGAAACCCGGGTGAGCGGCGGTTTTCTGGACGAAGACGAGAACCCCTACAGCGGGGCGCAGCGGGATGTGAGCGATGAAGAGGGCGATGACCTCAACCCCTACTTCGGCGAGTCGCGCTGGCAGTATCAGATACTGCAGCAGGGCGGTGCGGGGCAGCGCTGGAGTACGGAAATCGACTACACCGCAATCAGCGACAACGACTACCTGCGCGACCTGAACAGCAGTGGCCTGGACGTGAACCGGACCGCCCAGGTGGCCAAGCGGGCCCGGGCCGCCTACCAGGGGGATCACTGGTTGCTGGGCATCAAGGGCGAGGAGCTGCGCGCGCTGAGCACCGCCAAATGGCCGCACCGGGAACTGCCCCGGATCAATGCCGACGGTCGCTACCAGTGGGGCAACTGGGTTCTGGGGCTGAACAATGAGTACACCTACTTTGACGTGAACAGCACCTTCGAGAATGATAACCCGGAGTTCATCGATAACCTGCTGGTGGGTGAGCGGTTCCGCACCGATTACAGCCTGACCTGGGACAAGGACTGGGTGTGGGGCTTTTTCAAGCCGAGCGCGATTGTCAAAAGTCTGAGCTATCAACTGGACGAAGATCGATTGGCGGAAGGGGCTGAGCCCGACCCCAGTCTGGTGGTACCCCAGGGTACACTCGATATGGGGCTGTACTTCGAGCGGGATGGCCAGCTGTTCGGCAAGGGGTTCCTGCAGACGCTCGAGCCCCGGCTGTTCTATTTTTACAGTGACTTTGAAGATCACAGCGACCTGTTCGGCGTGAGCCGGAACAATCGTCCGGTGCTGTTTGATGCCAAGCCGCTGACTTTCCAGTACAACCAGCTGTATCGTACCTCCCGCTTTGCCGGCGGGGACCGGATTGAGGACGCCAATCAGCTTTCGGTGGGTCTGACCAGCCGATTTATCGACCCTCTGACCGGGGTGGAACAGATGAGTCTCAGCGTGGGGCAGATTCTGTACTTTTCCGACCGCCGGGTCGGTCTGAACACCCCGGACCTTGAGTATGACCCCGAGGAGAATCCGGACGCGGAGCGCCCCGAAGAGACCTACGAGCGCTCCGAGCTGGCCGGTCAGTTCACCGCCCGGGTGGGCGACCGGCTCAACGTCAACGCCAATGTGGCCTATAACGAGTTTGAAAGCCGTCTGGGCAGCGCCAACGCCAGTATCCGCTACATGGACCAGGCTGACCGGATCATGCATCTGGGCTACCGCTACACCCACCGGCCGCCCTCTCCGGGCCTGGAAGACCCGACCGCGGTGCAGGAGCGGGCCCTGGACCAGGTGGATTTTGCCTTCCACCTGCCTGTGGCGGCGCAGTGGAGCCTGGTCGGGCGCGCCAATTATGACTTTACCTATGAAAAGGAACTCGATACCTTCGTCGGACTCGAATACAACGACTGCTGTTACCGGGTCCGGCTGCTGGCCCGGCGCTGGCTGGACTTCGACTACACGCCGAACTTTCTGGAGCGGGTAGACGCTGACGATTACGACCAGAGCATCATTTTTGATTTTCAATTCAAGGGTCTGGGCAGCATCAACCGCAAGGTCAATGATCTGCTTGAGAAAGCCATTCCGGGCTACGGCGTCCGGGACGGTTCGATCCGCTAACCATTAGAGATAACTGACTGTTATGCAAGCAAACCGGATTACCCAACGTCTGATTCCCGCTGTTCTGGCGTTGTTGCTGGCCAGCCCTCTGGCGCTGGCAGAAACCGAAATGCTCGACCGCGTAGTGGCCATCGTCGGAGAAGACGTGGTGCTCGAAAGCGAGCTGGAAGAGCGGCTGGCGTCCATCAAGGCGCGTATTCAGCAATCGGACAGCAATCAGAATCTGCCCCCGGACAGCGTATTGCGGGACCAGATTCTGGACCAGTTGATTCTCGAGCGTCTGCAGATGGAAATGGGGCGCCGGTTCGGCATTGAAGTGTCCGATCAGCAACTGGATCAGACCATCGCGCGCATCATGCAGACCAACAACCTGACTGAAGCGCAGCTGCGCGCCGACCTGGAAAGCCAGGGGCAGACGCTGGAGGGCTTCCGGGACCAGATTCGCCGGGAGATGTGGGTCAACCAGATCCAGCAGGCGGTGGTGAACAGTCGGATCGACGTCAACCAACAGGATATTGAAAGCTTCCTGGCCTCCACCGATGGCAAGTTTGCCACCTCCCCGAATTACCGCCTGGGTCATATCCTGCTCTCGGTGCCCAGCAGTGCCAGTGACGAAGAGGCCTCTGAGGTGCAGGAAGAGGCGGAGCGCATCCGTCAGGAACTGGTGGACGGCGCCGACTTTGAACAGATGGCCATCACCCACTCCAACGACGCCAACGCCCTGCAGGGCGGTGAAATTGGCTGGCGCAAACTGGAGCAACTGCCGGAGCTGTTTGCCGATGTGGTCGCGGGACTGGAAGAGGGCGATGTGTCCGAGCCGGTGCGCAGTGGTGCTGGCTTCCATATCCTGAAAGTACATGAGACCCGCAGCAACACCGGCAACAGCATGGTGGAGCAGACCAAGGCCCGACACATTCTGATCAAGACCTCGGAAATTGTCGACGATGCCGCTGCCGAGCAGAAACTCACCGAGTTGCGCGAGCGGGTGCTCAACGGTGAGAGCTTTGCCGACCTGGCCCGGGAGCACTCCGAGGACATCGGCTCCATGCTCCAGGGCGGCGATCTGGGCTGGACCATGCCCGGCCAGATGGTTCCCGCCTTTGATCAGACCATGAACGAGACCGATGTGGGTGAGGTCAGTGAACCTTTCAAGAGCCAGTTTGGCTGGCACATCCTGACGGTCGAAGATCGCCGCGAGCAGGACATGAGTGAACAGATGATCCGCAATCAGGCCGCAAACATGCTGCGCGAGCGTCGCTTCGACGAAGAGCTGCAGACCTGGCTGGCGGAAATCCGGGAAGAGATTTACGTGGAAGAGAAGTTGTGACCGAGGCTCGTAACCCTTTACGCCTGGCGCTGACGCCGGGCGAACCGGCCGGGATCGGGCCGGATCTGGCGGTCCAGTTGGCCCAGACCGAACGCGCCGATGAAATTGTGGTGATCGCGGACCCGGCACTGTTGCAGGACCGGGCCCGGCAACTGGGACTGCCTCTGACTGTCCGTGAATTCAATCCCGCCGATGTGGCGCAACCCCAGAGACCAGGGGAGCTGACCGTCGCTCCTGTGCCCCTGCGCGCGCCTTGTGAGCCCGGCGTACTGAACCCGGCCAACAGCGCCTATGTGTTGCAGACCCTGGACTTTGCCATCGCCGGCTGTCAGGCGGAGACGTTTCAGGGACTGATTACCGGCCCGGTGCACAAAGGGGTGATCAATGAAGCGGGTATTCCGTTCAGCGGTCACACCGAATACCTGGCGGACAAAACCGGTACTCCCCGGGTGGTGATGATGCTCGCCACCGAAGGGCTGCGAGTGGCGCTGGCGACCACACACCTGCCCCTGCGCGATGTTGCCGATGCCCTGAACGAAACGCTGCTTACGGAAGTGCTGGATATCCTGCATGGCGATCTGCAGCGGGATTTCGGTATCGCCGAGCCGCGCATTCTGGTGTGTGGCCTGAATCCCCATGCCGGCGAGGGCGGACACCTCGGGCGGGAAGAAATCGATCTGATCGAACCCGTACTGGAGAAGCAGCGGGCCAAAGGTCAGACACTGATCGGCCCGCTACCCGCCGATACCCTGTTTACGCCCAAGCACCTGGAGCAGGCCGATGCGGTATTGGCCATGTATCACGATCAGGGGCTGCCGGTATTGAAGTACAAAGGCTTTGGTCAGGCGGTGAACGTCACTCTGGGGCTGCCCATCATTCGTACCTCCGTGGACCACGGCACGGCGCTTGATCTCGCGGGCACGGGCCGAATCGATTCCGGGAGTCTGCAGACCGCGCTGGATTACGCGCGCACCATGGCGGCGGCCCGCTTCGGAGGTCGCTCATGAGTCGGCCGGGCAAGCAACGCATGGGCAACGGCGAGGCCCCCCACCGCGCCCGCAAACGGTTCGGTCAGAATTTTCTGGTGGATGGCAACGTCATCGATCGCATCGTTGGGGCCATCAACCCTCAACCCGGCGAGCTGCTGGTGGAAATTGGCCCCGGTAAAGGCGCGCTGACCGCGCGCCTGGCGGACAAGGCCGAACATTTACGGGTCATTGAGTTGGACCGGGACCTGGTGCCCTGGCTGAAAGTGCAGTTTGAAAAGCACCCGGATTTTGAGCTGTTCCAGGCCGACGCGCTGAAGTTTGATTTCACTACCTTGATGAATGACGAGCAGTCGCTGAGAATTGTCGGCAATCTGCCGTACAATATTTCCACGCCGTTGATTTTCCATCTGCTCAGCTACGCCGGGCAAGTGAAAGACATGCACTTCATGTTGCAGAAAGAGGTGGTCAAGCGAATGGCTGCCGGCCCGGGTGAAAAAGCCTATGGCCGACTGGGCATCATGGTGCAGTACGACTGCCAGGTCGAACCGTTGTTTGAAGTACCGCCCGGTGCTTTCGACCCGGCGCCGAAAGTGGACTCCGCCGTCGTTCGGCTGACTCCCCACGCCCGGCGCCCGTTTACCGCCACCAACCGGAAGACCCTCTCCCAACTGGTCAATGTCGCCTTTCAGCAGCGGCGCAAAACCCTGCGTAACGCGCTGAAGAATCTGGTGGAGCCTGAGCAGTTGGACCAGCTGCCGGTGGATGCCAGTTTGCGTCCGGAAGCCCTGTCACTGGAAGACTACGTTCGCCTGGCCAACGCCATCGACACCTTGAATTCGGCGTCTTAGCCCCCACAGTAAGACGCAGTTTCCGCCTTCAAGGGCGTCGCCCTGGCGAGCCCGCACTCTGGAGTGGCCTGGTCCTATGACGCACAACATTCGGGTATCCGTAAAACCCGCCTACATTGAACAGCAGTCCCAACCCGCTGAACACCGCTTCGTGTACGCCTATACCATCACCATCGACAATCAGGGTGATGTGCCTGCGCAACTGATCGGTCGGCACTGGGTCATACGCGATGCCGACGAAAAGAAACAGGAAGTGCGTGGCATCGGGGTGGTCGGTGAACAGCCACACCTGCCGCCCGGCAAACGCTTTACTTACACCAGCGGTGTGATTCTGGATACCGAGACCGGTATCATGGAGGGCAGCTACCAGATGAAGACCGAGGATGGCCAACTGTTTGATGTGCCCATCCCTGCCTTCGCACTGGTACCGCCCCACGCGATTCACTGACCGGAGCGTTCATGAGTACCTATGCCATCGGGGACATTCAGGGCTGTCTGGGTCCGTTGAGACAGTTGTTGGATCAGGTCAACTTCGATCCCGCCGAAGACCGGTTGTGGATTGCCGGCGATCTGATCAACCGCGGTCCGAGCTCGCAGGAAACCCTGCGCTTTCTGTACCAGATGCGCGACCGCCTGACGGTGGTGCTGGGCAATCACGATCTGCACCTGATTGCGGTGGCGCGAGGACATCGCGCCCCGAACAATAAAGATACCCTCGAAGATATTCTCGGCCACGACGAGCATCCGGAATGGATCGAGTGGCTGCGTCACATGCCGTTGCTGCATCACGATCCGACATTGAATTTCGTTATGACTCATGCCGGCATTCCTCCACAGTGGCATCTTGAGCGGGCCAAGGCCCACGCGCGTGAAGTTGAAGCGGTTCTGCAGAGTAGTCAGTTGGATGACTTTCTGGCCCATATGTACGGCAACGAACCGAGTCAATGGAAGCATAAGCTGTATGGTATGGATCGGCTGCGGATGATCACCAACTATTTCACCCGCATGCGTTTTTGCACGGCCGACGGTGATCTGGACTTGAATAACAAGGGGGAGGCGGGTTCTCATCCGCCCGGATTCGCTCCCTGGTTTGCACACCCGAAACACAAGTGTCGCAACGAACGGATTCTGTTCGGTCACTGGGCAGCCCTGGAAGGCAAGGCCGACGCACCCAATGTGTTCGCACTGGATACCGGTTGTGTCTGGGGCGGTTCGCTGACCGCGATTCGTTTGGAAGATCAGAAAACTTTTCGTTGTGATTGCTCGCTGTTAAAGAATTTGTGAACTGTGCACCAAAATTGCACAGGGAGTGTGACAAACTGAGCGCCGCCAATTAGAATGCGTCCCGCGCATCGCCCGATGCGTTTCTGATTGGACAATTGATGTACACAAAAGGAGCACTCATGAAAATCAAATCTCTGGCACTGGCAACCGCTTTTTCCCTGACGTCCGGCCTGGCGATGGCAAACAGCTATCAAGCCGAAGTCGGCGCTAGTTACACTGATGTCGAGAACGGCGATGGCGTTTTTGGCATGTATGGCGAGTTCCACTTCTCTCCGGTACAGACTCGCAATCACCCGCTGGCGGAAGCCGCTTTCCTTGAGCGCTCTTCCAATGTCTATGCTGCAGCGGATGACGATTTTGATGCGTTGACCGTGGGCGGTGAACTGTATGTTCCCGATACCATGTTTTACGTGGGTGGTCGTGTGACCCGCGTTGATAATGCGGCCGGTGATGAAACCACCGCTTATGCCACTCTGGGCCTGACACCGGTCGACGGTCTGTTGGTTACTACAGAATTCTCTGAGGATGGCTACGATGCCAACATCAGTGCCAAATACGTGACCAGCCTGGGTGGCGGTAACTTCGTCAACCTGGAAGGGACGTATCAGGATACTGATTTCGATGATGATATCCTGTCTCTGGGTGCCGATTTCTATTTCGATCGTACTTGGAGTGTCGGTGCCGGTTATACGGACTTTTTGGGTGATGATCAGTTTACCTTGCGCACTGAAAAGTTCTTCACCAACGAAATCAGCGGTCGTCTGTCGTTCACCGACTCCGATGCGGCTGGCAATGTCTTCACCATTGGCGGTGCCGTTCGTTTCTAAAAACAGAAACGATGGTGATGTCAAAAAAACCCGGCCTGGCCGGGTTTTTTTGTGTCTGAAGGTCGGGTTTCCCTTGCACTTGTGAGAACGCCCCGATAGATTTCCCCTACACCACTGACCGGGGGCGACCGTGGATATTGAATTGCTCAGAACCTTTCTGGAGGTGACCCAGACCCGACACTTCGGGCGTGCTGCGGATAAACTGTTTATTACGCCCGCGGCGGTCAGTGCCCGTATTCGTCAGCTGGAGCAGACCCTGGGGGTCACGCTGTTTTTCCGCACCCGGGGCAATATCCAGATGACCGCAGAAGGGGAGCGGCTGTTGCCGCACGCCCACCACCTGCTGGAGGCCTGGGCGGACACTCGACGCGAGCTGGCCCGGGAGGCCGAACCCGACCGCCACCTTCGCCTCGGTGCCACGCCGGGGCTCTGGCAGTTCTTGCTCGCGGGCCTGCCCGCCCGCCTGCAGCGGGAACTACCCGATATGACCTTGCGCGCCGAAGCCTGGTCGCCCGACGAGCTGCTCGACCGGTTGTCGGCCGAGCAGTTGGATCTTGCATTGTTGTACGACCTACCGGGCGATGGCGCCCTGAAGTCCCGCCGTATTGGTCAGGTGCGCCTGGCTCTGTTCAGCAGTCAGCCGGATCTGGATGTGAAGGCTGCACTGGCCGACGGGTATGTTTCGGTGGACTGGGGCGCGGCCTTTGCCCTGTTTCAGGCGAAGCGCTTTGGCGAGGTGACGGCCAGCCTGCATACCAACCAGGCCAGTGTGGCGCTGGCGACTTTTCGCGAGCGAAAGGCAAGCGCTTACTTACCGGAAGAGTTGGCTGGCGAGGGGGTGTATCCGGTAAGGGGGGCGCCCGAGTTTACCCGGCCCCTGTACGCGGCGTTTCGACCGGAGCAGGAGTTCAGCCCCAGTGTGCAGCGAGTGCTGGATGTGTTGGTCGAGGGCGATGCGCTATCGCCCTCTCAATCCTCTTAGAAATCGAGTTCCCATAGATCGTCACAGCCCAGCTCTTCCTTCAGCCGACGCCGTTCCAACCGGTCTTCGATCTTCCGGCGCATATCCAGAATATGTTGGTTGGCCTCGCGGCCTGTCAGTTTCACCGGCTCCTCGTCGTTCTCGGCCTCGGTGGGCATATCGTTGATGTAGTCGGTATCGTCATCGGAATGATCAATGTTCACAGCCATGGACATCTCCAGCGTAAGAAATGACAATGCACAAGCGGGTTGTGTCATGAGCCAGTTGGTTCATGCCGCTAACCACCAGGCCATGTGGCGCTATTTACCACGGGGAGTGCCGATGGCAAAGCAAAAAAAATTTGCCGTCATCCCTAATTTTTCTGATCCTGAGTGAGCAGTGAGGAAATCAGTGGATATCCAGGACAAGACCGTGATCGGCTGGCGCGAATGGGTGCGGATGCCCGCCCTGGGCCAGGCCGAAATCAAGGCAAAAATCGACACAGGAGCGCGCACCAGTGCGCTGCACGCCTACTTTGTGGAGCCCTTTGAGCTGGATGGTCGCCCCTGGGTGCGCTTCGGGTTACACCCTCGCCAGAAGGATACCGAGGTGCAGATCGAGTGCGAGGCACCGGTGATTGACCAGCGCCGGGTCACGGACTCCGGCGGTCACGCCGAAATGCGCTACGTCATCGCCACCACTATGGTGCTTGGGGATCAGGCGTTTGATGCCGAGGTGACCCTGACCGACCGGGAGAATATGCTGTTTCGAATGCTGCTAGGGCGCGGCGCGCTCAAGCCGCGCTTTCTGGTCGATAGCGACCAATCCTTTCTGCTGGGGGGCTCCAAATTCCAGCCCCCCGGTGAACTGAACCTATCCTGATTTGAGCCTTTGGACCGTCTATGAAAATTGCCATTCTGTCGCGCAACCGTCGACTGTACTCCACACGACGTCTGATTGAAGCCGCCGAGGAACGCGGCCACGAGGTGCGGGTACTGGATATCCTCAAGTGTTACATGGATATCACCCCCTCCAACCCGAGTATCTGGTACATCGGCGAGAAGCTCGAAGGGTTCGACGCGGTCATCCCCCGTATTGGCGCTTCGGTGACCCACTACGGCCTGGCGGTGATCCGTCAGTTTGAAATGATGGGCGTCTACTGCCTGACCGAGTCGGTCGCGCTGGGGCGCTCCCGGGACAAGCTGCGGGCCATGCAGCTGTTTTCCCGCAAAGGGCTGGGCATGCCGCGCACCAGCTTCGCCTACCACGTGCACAACACCAAAGACCTGATCAAGCTGGTGGGCGGCGCGCCGCTGGTGGTCAAGCTGTGTGAAGGCACCCAGGGCCGTGGCGTGGTGCTGGCGGAAACCGCCAAGGCGGCGGAGAGTGTGATTGAGGCCTTCCGCGAACTGCGCGCCGAGTTTCTGGTGCAGGAGTTCATCAAGGAAGCCGGGGGCAGCGATATCCGCGCCCTGGTGATCGGCACCAAGGTGGTGGCGGCCATGCAGCGCACCGCCATGGAAGGGGAGTTCCGCTCCAACCTGCACCGAGGCGGTAGCGCTCAACTGGTCAAGCTGACGCCCTCCGAGCGCCAGACGGCGGTCAAAGCCGCCCAGACCATGGGGCTGTCCATCGCCGGTGTTGACCTGCTGCGCTCGAGCCGGGGCCCGCTGCTGATGGAGGTGAACTCTTCGCCGGGTCTGGAAGGTATAGAAGGGGCCACGCACAAAGATGTGGCCGGTGCGATCATCAAGTTTGTCGAGGAAAACGCCAAGCCCAACAAAACCCGCACCCGGGGCGGTAAAGGGTAACGTCTATGGCCAACTCCTCACCCGCCGCCAAAACCGACCCGGGCCGACGCGCCCGGGAAAAAAACCGCACCCTGGACATTGGTGGCGTCAAGGTGGCCCCGGGGGAGCGTACGTCGGTGGATATCCCCCTGGCCGCCATGTACACCCACTCGGATGTGGAGATGACAGTACACGTCATCAACGGTCGCCGGCCCGGTCCCTGCCTGTTTGTCAGCGCCGCCATTCACGGCGATGAACTCAATGGTGTGGACATCATCCGTCGGCTTCTCAACTACAAACAGCTCAACCAGTTGCGCGGTACCCTGATCGCGATTCCCGTGGTCAACGTGCACGGCTTTCTGAACCAGTCCCGCTACCTGCCCGACGGCCGGGACCTGAATCGCAGTTTTCCGGGCAGTGAGCGGGGCTCCCTGGCGGGGCGGGTGGCGAATACTTTCGTGGGCGATATCCTGAAAAACTGCACCCACGGTATCGACCTGCACACCGGCGCCCGCCATCGCAGTAACCTGCCCCAAATTCGCGCCGACCTGAGCTCGGACGAGACGCGCAATCTGGCCATGCAGTTCGGTGTGCCGGTAGTGCTCGATGCCAAGCTGCGGGACGGCTCAATGCGCGAGGCGGCCTCTGATATGGGCATTCCCCTGTTGTTGTATGAAGCCGGGGAGGCTCTGCGCTTCGATGAGCTGAGCATCCGTGCCGGTGCCCGGGGTATCATCAATGTCATGCGCGAGCTGAAAATGCTGCCCCAGCGCAAACGCCCGGCCAAAATCCCCCAGGCCGTGGTCGCCTCAGACAGCCGCTGGCTGCGCGCGCCCACCAGTGGTGTGATGCGCTCGCGGGTGCAGTTGGGGGCGCGGGTCAAGAAGGGCGATGTGCTGGGGATGATCGCGGACCCGTTGGGGCTGAATGAATCCCCGGTGCTGGCACCCGCCGAGGCCATCGTGATCGGCATGACCCACCTGCCGCTGGTCCACGAGGGCGAGGCGCTGTACCACCTGGCGAATTTCCATCGCCGCACCGGCAAGGTCGCCTCCGAGGTGCAGGGCTTCCACGAGCATTTCAGTGATCAGGAAGAAGAACCGTTCTTTATCGGATGGGATGATTCGTTGGAAAACTGAGTTTGGGAACGGCGGATGCGCGCTTCGCGCTTATCCGCCCTACGCGCATTTATACCGCTGCGCTCGGCCGTAGGGCGGATAAGCGAAGCGCATCCGCCGTTACCCAACCGCTAAATCACGCCAACGCGTTCAACTTCACCACATTGCCGTCAAAGGCGAAGTGCTTTCCCACAAAGCGTGCCTCGAACTGCCGGGCGGTGAGAGGCTTGGAGAACAGGAAGCCCTGGCCCTGATCGCAGCCCTCATCACACAGCCAATCCGACTGAGCGGGCTTCTCCACCCCCTCTGCCACCACCGACAGCTGCATGTTGTGCGCCAGACCAATGATCGACTTGGCAATGGCCGCATCGTTCGGGTCGCTCTGAATATCGTGAATAAAACTGCTGTCGATCTTCAGCTTCTGAATCGGGAAGCGCTTCAGGTACGCCAGGGACGAATAGCCGGTGCCGAAATCATCAATCGCCAGATACAGCCCCATTTGATTGAGCTGCTTGAGCTGATTGATGGTCTCACCCGCGTGCTCCATGGCACAGCTCTCGGTGATCTCCAGTTCCAGATACTCCGCTGGTAAGCCGGTCTCCCGCAGAATGCTTTCCACCTTCTCCGGGAAATTACGCTGGCGGAACTGGCGCGGTGACAGGTTCACCGCCATGCGGCCCACTTTCTTGCCCGAGTCCAACCAGCGTTTCTGCTGATAGCAGGCCTGGCGCAGCACCCACTCGCCAATGGGCGCGATCAGGCCGGTTTCCTCGGCCAGGGGAATGAAATGAGCCGGGGAGACCAGACCGCGTTCCGGGTGTTGCCAGCGCACCAGCGCCTCCACACCCATCAGCTCGCCGGTTTTCAGATCGATCTGGGGCTGATAGTGCAGAATCAGCTGCTCCTGCTCCACCGCCCGGCGCAGATCGTTTTCCAGTAGCAGGTAGTTGACCGCCGTGGCGCTCATGCCCTTGGCGTAAAACTGACAGTTGTTTTTGCCGGCTTCTTTCGCCTTGTACATGGCGATGTCGGCGTTCTTGAGCAGCTCGTCGGTATCGGTGCCGTCATCCGGGTAGACACTCACCCCGATACTCACGGTGGTGGTGATCTCGTGACCGGCAATCTCCAGCGGCCGGGCCAGAGTCACCAGCAGCTTGTTGGCGATGAACACCACATCTTCCATGTCGTGCACGCCCTCGAGCACCACCACGAACTCATCGCCGCCCAGACGGGCGACGGTATCCATGTCGCGCACGCCTTCGTTCAGGCGCATGGCGATGGCTTTGAGCAGCAGGTCCCCGGAGTCGTGTCCGAGGCTGTCGTTGATGTTCTTGAACCGGTCGATATCCAGCAACATCAACGCCAGTTTGCTGTTGCTGCGTTGGGCTCGGGCCAGGCCGTGATAGATGCGGTCGTAAAACAGGGAGCGGTTGGGCAGGGCGGTGAGCGAATCGTGGAAGGCCATGTAGTTCAGGCGCGACTGTTGCTCGCGCAGAGCATTTTCCGCCAGCTTGCGCTCGGAGATGTCGGTGCAGATGGTACAGACACCGAACACATCGTTATTCGGGTTTCTGAGGGGGAACTTCACCATCAGATAGGTGTGCAGGCTGCCGTCCTTGTGCATCAGCTCCAGTTCGGTCTCGAAGGTCTGCTGCTTGTCCTGGGTGGCCAGGTCAATATCCCAGAGTGCCTGAGCCACTTCCTTGGGGTAGACGTCGAAGACGTTCTTGCCGACAAACCCCTGCTCGTCCACGTTCTGCAGCTGCTTGTAGTGCTCACTGGCGAGTACCACATTGCCGTTCAGGTCCTTGACCGAAATCAGGGCCGGAGAGTGGTGCAGAATGGCGTGCAGGTAGGTCTCGCTGGCCCAGAGGGCCTGCTCGGCCAGGCGGTGGCGCTCGCTCTGCTCGTCGTGGCGCCACATTTCGATGATCTGTCGGGCCAGCAGGCCGCTGAAGGCCCATACGGTATCCAGCTCCTGAACGCTGCGCTCCAGGGCGGGCAGATCGTCCTGGCTTTCCAGATAGAAGGCGGCGATGGGCTTGTCGTGCTCGAAAATGGGGTAGAGATAAGCGGAGCGGGTGCCCTTGGGGGTGATGTCGTGACCCAGGCGGACAATGGCGCTGCTGTCCAGGGCAATGGGCTGTCCCTCGGCAAAGACGCGCTCGATCTGGTTGTGGGGA
Source organism: Marinimicrobium koreense (assembly GCF_003762925.1). Classification (NCBI taxonomy): domain Bacteria; kingdom Pseudomonadati; phylum Pseudomonadota; class Gammaproteobacteria; order Cellvibrionales; family Cellvibrionaceae; genus Marinimicrobium; species Marinimicrobium koreense. Next base: position 1,832,347 of record NZ_RJUK01000001.1, on the reverse strand, counting down.
AAGCCTCGGAGCTTGTTAAGGGCGGTGGCGACGGTATCGATTTCGGGCTGTTTCTGGGCGTTCAGGCGGGCGATGGATTCGACGAAGAGTCGTCGGTCCCGCTCTATGATCAGCGCGGCCCGGCTCACCGCAGGCTTGGCCATGACCAGCTTTACTAGACGTTCGGCGATTTGTTTGTGGTTCAGGTCGGTGAACAATCGTTGGAAACGCTTGATCAGTTCAACCGCCGTCAATTTCGTCTGCATAGTCGCCCAGTTTGGGTGGTCTTCGTGGCTAACATCAAACCCGATCGCCGCTTATTACGGCGTGTCGGTTTCAGCTCCTTGTACAAGGCGCCTTGCTCCTGGTGATCTGGCTTGCGTTGCTTTACGTGCCAGATAGCGCCAATCTATTAAATTCTTTCACAATACGCAAGAAATCCTGACGCGCGTACTGATCGAATGACCCCAACGACCTGTTGTTCAGGTTATTATTTTTTTTCATAAGACCTGCATCATAAGCCGCCTTTGGCGCAAGAATCAAGGCCCGATTGGCGGCTGTTGCTTTGTTCAGGAGAGGATGGCCTTGAGCGCGGTGATCAGCGCCTGCATTTCGGTGTCGCTGCCGATGGAGATGCGCAGGTACTCGGACAGGCGGGGTTTGTTGAAATAGCGGACGATAATGCGGGCGTCGCGCAGTTGGCGGGACAGTTCGGCCGCGTCCTCACCCTCGGGAACGCGGGCGAAGACAAAGTTGGCTGCCGAGGGCACGGTCTGGAAGCCCAGCTCCTGCAGGCGAGCCTCGGTCCATTCCCGGGTGGCGATGACCTGATCCCGGCACTGACGGAAATAGTCGTCATCCTCGATGGCCACAATGGCGGCGGCCTCGGCCAGGCGATCCACCGGGTAGGAGTTGAACGAATTCTTGACCCGCTCCAGCCCCTCGATCAGCTCCGCCGAACCCAGGGCGAAACCCAGGCGCAGGCCGGCCAGCGAGCGGGATTTGGACAGCGTCTGGGTGACCAGCAGGTTGGGGTAGCGGTCCACGAGTTGCGCCGCGCTCTCGGCCCCGAAGTCGACATAGGCTTCGTCGATCAGCACAACGCTATCGGTGTTCTCTTTCAGCAGTGCCTCAATATCGCTCAGGGGCAGTGCTCGCCCGGTGGGCGCATTGGGGTTGGGGAAGATGATGCCACCGTTCTCTCGCCGGTAGTCGGCCAGATTGATGCTCAGGTCGTCGGCCAGGGGCAGCATTTCATAGTCGATGTCGAACAGCTGGCAATAGACCGGGTAGAAGCTGTAGGTAATGTCCGGGTACAGCAGGGGGCGCGGTTGCTGGAAGAAGGCCATGAAGGCAAAGGCCAGCACTTCATCGGAGCCGTTGCCGACGAAGGTCTGTTCGGGTTTGAGCCCATAATAATCGGCGATGGTCTGCTTGAGGGCGCTGGAGTTGGGGTCGGGGTAGAGGCGCAACTTGTCGATGGCCCCATCGGTCAGCACGTCCCGCACCCGGGGGGAGGGCGGAAACGGACTTTCGTTGGTGTTGAGTTTGATCAGCCCATCAATTTTGGGCTGCTCACCCGGCACATAGGGCTCAAGCTCACGGACCCGCTCACTCCAGAAACGCGACATGTAAAGACCTTCTTTGGGTTTACGTCAAAACCGTCATTATACATGAGGTGCTTGTTGATTCGTGCTTCGTAGGAAGTCCGGCTTCCTTGGGGTATACCGTTTGGAGACCCGGAGTTTTCATCACGTCCGGGCCGAGGAGGGGAAGCCCTTTCAAGACACGCCGTGAACCCGGTCCCTACGCGCTCCCGGCGCTTCGGGACACTTCCCACATCCATGTGGGTCGTCCACGGGGGCTCGACGCGCGGAGTCCCTCCGCTTACGGTCTTGAAAGGGCTTCCCCTCCCCGTCCCTCAGTGCCATGTTTAACTCACGGCGCTATGGTTCCGGCGGATGCACTTTGCTCCGAATCGTCGGACCGATGCGCCTTACGGATAGCACGGTAGGTTGCGTAGGGCGGATAAGCAAAGCGCATCCGCCGTTACCCAAGGTGCAAATTAAAAGGTGCTAGTTCCCGAAACGTGACGCCGGCACCGCGGAGGCTGGATATACCCTTGTGAGACCGTCACTTGCCTTTGGACGCCCCACATGGATGTGGGAAGTGTCCCGAAGCGCCGGGAGCGCGAAGGGGGCCGGCAGGTGTCGAGCCTACACGGATGTATTCACGGCGTGTCTCACAAGGGTATATCCAGGCGGAGCAGTATGTCCGAAGTACACTCGTCTGATCAGGCATTTCGAAGCACGCTCCCTGTATAATGCCCCCAACCAATAAACCTCAGGAGCCCCGCATGTTCGAATCCCTACCCAAGCTACCCAACGACCCAATCCTGGGACTGAGCATCGCCTTTCGTGACGACCCCAACCCGGAGAAAGTCGATCTCGGCGTGGGAGTGTATCGTGATGCGTCCGGCAACACCCCGGTGATGGCCGCGGTGCATGAAGCGGAAGCGCAGCTGCTCAAAGCGGAAATCACCAAGGCCTACACCGCTCCGGCCGGTTATCCGGGCGCGAACGAGGCGGTGCAGGAGCTGGCATTCGGCCCGGAGCACCCCGCGCTGGCCGCGGGTCGGGTGGCGAGTGTGCAGACCCCGGGTGGCTGCGGTGCACTTCGGCTGGCGGCGGAACTCATTCAGCGGGCCAGAAAGGGCGCCCGGGTCTGGGTCAGTACCCCCACCTGGGCCAATCACGTGCCGCTGCTGGGCAGCGCAGGGCTGGAGCTTAAAGAGTACCCCTATTATGACTTCGAGCGGCATGCGCTCGATTTTGACGGCATGATGGCGGCCCTAGCTCAAGTGCCCGCCGGGGATCTGGTGCTGTTGCACGCCGCCTGCCACAACCCCTGTGGGGCGGATCTGACCGAAGCGCAGTGGCGTCAGGTGACCGAGCTGGCCAGTGAGCGGGGCTTTGTGCCCTTTATCGATATGGCCTATCAGGGCTTTGGTGAAGGCCTGGACGCCGACGCCTTCGGGCCCCGCTGGATGGCGGAGCAACTGCCCGAGGTGTTGGTAGCGGTGTCCTTCTCCAAGAACTTCGGTCTGTATCGGGAGCGGGCCGGGGCGCTGGCGGTGGTTGGGGCGGATTCTGCCCGGGCCGAAGCGGTGCAGTCGCAGCTGCTCAGCGTCGCCCGGGGGCTTTACTCCATGCCGCCGGCTCACGGCAGCGCTCTGGTGGCGGGGATCTGGGCGTCCAACGAACTGCGCCAGCGTTGGCAGAGCGAATTGAGCGAGATGCGCGGGCGGATCCAGACGCTGCGCGAAGCGCTGGTGGGCTCGCTGGCCGCGACGGTGCCCGGTCAGGACTTTGGCTTTATCGCCCGGGAGCGGGGCATGTTTTCGTTTCTCGGACTGACCGAGGCCCAGGTGGGCCAATTAAAGGATCGCTACAGCATTTACATGACCGACAACAGCCGCATCAACGTCGCCGGGTTGAATCTGGACAAGGTGGATTATGTCAGTCGGGCCATCGCCGAGGTGCTGCGCGGCTGAGTGTTGCTTAACTTGCCGCGCTGCTTGCTAGCGCGGCGGGTTCAGGCGCACCTCCCGGCCTTCGGCCTGACGGTGCATGAAACCCTGAATGCGACGCACCCAGAAGCTGCGTTCGTCCTCCGGGTCCTGAGCATCGGGGCGTCCGATCACCAGCGTCTGGTAGTGCTCAAGACGAAGCCGGCGCGCGCTGTCCCGGTGGCGACGCTGTTGCTCGCGGGTGCGGGCATCGGGGCCGAGAAACACGTCCAGAAGCGGAAGGGCAGGCACCGCGAACAGGGTTTCCAGTTCGGCTCGGTCCAGCGTTATGGCGCCATGTTGATTGACCAGAATCAACGCCCTTATGGGGCCGGATAGCGGGCTTTCTCCGGTACTGGGCGGCTCGCCCTGTGCCCCCGCTTCCAGTTGGGGGCGCAGTACCGCCATCACCTCTGGGGCGCTGATCGGGTCCACCAGTACCACCAGGTTGCCCTGCCCGTTGGCGTCGAGCCAGTTCAGGGCGGCATTGACCCGCTGCGCTATGCGCGTTTCATGGTCGGGCAGTGGTGGCGCCAGGTCCTCCTCCGCTTCCTCGTTGGCAGACGGCTCGGCGGCGGGCGCGTTTTCCTCGTCCGGCTCACCGGCCTCTTCACCGGTTGCCTCCTCTTCATCGGGCGTCTCGGTGGCTGGTGCTGGAGTTTTGGGCAAAGTGTCTTCCGGGCGCTCGGGGACGGGTGCTTTGGGCGGCAAAGGTAAGGTGACGGCGAAGGTGGCCCAGCCGTGGCGCGGTAAAGCCTGACGAAGATTGGCCAGTGGGGCCGGCCAGTGGGGTGGGTTTTCCGCGCTATAGAACATCAATAGGGCGCCCTTGGGCTCGGCGGCCGCCGGGCGGAAAAGGGCGAGCGTCTCGTTTTCCGGCTCGGGCAGGGACAGCCACTGGGTGTCGTCGGGGAAACGCTCGGCCAGCAGGGTCTGGTCCCGGTCGCGGCGCGATGCGTACTGTGGCGGCTCCGGTTCGGGCGGAGCTGCCTCCACAGCGGTTTCCGCCGCCTCTCCGTCGCCCTCAGTACCCGGCGCCGGAGCGTTCTCGTCCTGGGCCCAGGCGGGGGCAACCAGCAGGGCCAGAATCAGGCTCCAGCGAAGCCGAAGGAAGAGGGGGGACTCAGTGCGGCGCATGGGCGATTTCCGTTGGCTGCCTATCGGGGTGCATCTTTGGGTACAATGACCGACTGATTCCAACGATCACGAACCTCTATCAACCATCATCGGACAATTTATGCAGAACTTGAAGCGGGATTACAAAATTGCCCCCTCGATCCTCTCCGCCGACTTTGCCCGCCTGGGGGAAGAGGCCGACGCGGTGCTGGCCGCCGGCGGCGACATGATCCATTTTGATGTGATGGATAACCACTATGTGCCCAACCTGACCTTCGGGCCCATGGTGTGCAAGGCCTTGCGCCAGTACGGCATTACCGCCCCCATTGATGTGCACTTGATGGTGGAGCCGGTAGACGATCTGATTGAGCAGTTTGCCGAGGCCGGCGCCAGCTACATCACCTTTCACCCGGAAGCCTCCCGCCACGTCGACCGCTCACTACAGTTGATCGAAAGCGCGGGCTGTAAGGCCGGGCTGGTGCTCAATCCGGCCTCCAGTCTGGATTTGATCAAACACGTGGTGCAGCGTCTGGATATGCTGCTGCTGATGTCGGTGAACCCCGGCTTCGGCGGACAGAAGTTCATTCCCGCGACCCTGGACAAGCTGCGCGAGGCCCGGGCCCTGATTGATGCCAGTGGTCGTGACATTCGCCTGGAAGTGGATGGTGGTGTCAACCTGGAAACCCTCAAGTCCGTGGCCGAGGCCGGTGCGGATACCTTCGTGGCCGGCTCCGCCATTTTCAATGCGCCGGACTACGCCGATGTGATCGGACAGATGCGCCAGCAATTGGCCGAAGTGTGAGATTCACCCCCGCCGGGGCTGGCCCCCGGCGCCGGTTTTGAGTAAACTCAGGCTCACGACGTATTGAGGAGAAGCACGTTGATCTCGTCAGGCTTATATTTGCATATCCCCGCTAAACACCCCGCCCGATGGCGTGGCTAGCTTTCTGTTGCCTGGTGTTGGCCCCCAAGGCCTGAGCCGGGCCCTCGCTGTCTCGGCACGTTACTCGACGTTGGCGTGCTGCTGTTTCGAATACAACCGTTCATGATTTGACTGCACCGGCGACACGGCGTGAGCGGTGGTGATGCAAAACTAAAGGTATAAGCATGACTCCAGAACAATTTTCCCGGCTGGCCTCGGAAGGCTATAACCGCATTCCGGTAATGCACGAAGTGCTGGCGGACCTGGACACTCCCCTGTCCTCCTACCTGAAACTGGCCCGTGGCCCCTACTCCTATCTCTTCGAGTCCGTACAGGGCGGCGAAAAGTGGGGCCGTTACTCGATGATCGGCCTGCCTGCCCGCCGGGTGCTGAAAGCGTTTGGCTCCCGGGTGCAGTTGGAGTGCGATGGTCAGATCGAAGAGCAATTCGAGTGCGCCGATCCCCTGGCGTTTGTCGAAGAGTACAAGCACCGCTACCGGGCGCCGGATTTGCCGGACCTGCCGCGCTTTACTGGCGGGCTGGTCGGCTATTTCGGTTACGACTGCGTGCGCTATGTCGAGCCGCACCTGCAGGAATCCATGCCGGCGGACAAACTGGGTACGCCGGACATCCTGCTCACGGTCTCCGACGAAGTACTGGTGTTCGATAACCTGGCGGGTAAGCTGATTCTGGTGGTCCACGCCAATCCGGAAATCGATGACGCGTACGCCAAAGCCCAGGCTCGCCTGCGGGAGCTGGAGGCGCAGCTGCGCGCGCCGGTGCCTTCGGTACCGGAAGTCGGTCTGCCTGAAGTGGAAGGCCCGGAGCAGAGCTTCACCTCCCACATGGGCGAGGCGGGCTACAAAGCGGCGGTGGAGAAAATCAAGGAGTACACCCTGGCCGGGGACGTGATGCAGGTGGTGCCTTCCCAGCGGCTGTCCATTGACTATCAGGCCGAGCCGCTCAACCTCTATCGCGCCCTGCGCTGTTTAAACCCGTCCCCCTATATGTACTTCCTGGATCTGGGAGACCATCAGGTGGTGGGCTCCAGCCCGGAAATTCTTGCCCGGCTGGAAGACGGTACCGTAACGGTGCGCCCGATTGCGGGCACCCGCCGACGCGGCCGTACCCCGGAAGAAGATCTGGCCATGGAGCAGGACCTGGTCAACGACCCCAAAGAGATTGCCGAGCATCTGATGCTGATCGACCTCGGCCGCAACGATGTCGGTCGGGTGTCCGAAACCGGCACAGTGAAGCTGACCGACAAGATGGTGGTGGAGCGTTACTCCCACGTCATGCACATCACCTCCAATGTGACCGGTCGTCTCAAGCCGGGTCTGGAGGCCATGGATGTGCTGCGGGCGGCACTGCCGGCGGGGACGCTTTCCGGTGCGCCGAAAATCCGCGCCATGGAAATCATCGACGAACTGGAAAGCGAAAAGCGCGGTATCTACGGCGGCGCTGTGGGTTATATCGCCTGGAACGGCAATATGGATACCGCCATTGCCATCCGTACTGCTGTCATCAAAGACGGCAAGCTGTACGTTCAGGCTGGTGGCGGCATCGTGGCGGACTCGGTACCCGAGCTGGAGTGGAAAGAAACCATGAACAAGGCGCGCGCCATTTTCCGCGCCGTCGATATGGTCAATCGCGGCGCCGATACGGACGCACAAGGCGGCGCGAATGCCAAAGGTGGCGCGAATGCCAAAGGTGGAGAGCAGCCATGATTCTGATGATTGATAACTACGACTCCTTCACCTACAACGTGGTGCAGTACCTGGCGGAACTCGGTGCCGATGTGAAGGTGGTGCGCAACGATGAAATCACTGTGGAAGAGGTTGAGGCGTTGGCGCCGGAGAAGATCGTGATCTCTCCGGGGCCCTGTACGCCCAATGAGGCCGGGGTATCCCTGGCGGTAATCAAGGCGTTTGCCGGCAAAGTACCGCTGCTCGGCATCTGCCTGGGCCATCAGGCCATCGGTCAGGCCTTCGGCGGTGATGTGATCCGGGCACCCCAGGTGATGCACGGCAAAACCTCGCCGGTTTTTCACGCGGATAAAGGGGTGTTTCGCGGACTGAACAACCCCTTACAGGCCACCCGCTATCACTCGCTGGTGATCGACCGGAACACTCTGCCAGAGTGTCTGGAAGTCACCGCCTGGACCCAGAATGACCAGGGCCAGCCGGCCGAAATCATGGGGGTGCGCCACAAGACACTGGCGGTGGAGGGCGTACAGTTCCACCCCGAGTCGATCCTGACCGAGCAGGGACACGAATTGTTGAATAATTTTTTGCGCGACTGAATGACTCGTGTCAGAATCAGGTCGCGTAAATCGTTCGCGAGGGATCGCCAGACCCAACTTACAACAAGAATTGCGCCCGGCTGACCGAGTGTTCGCCCCTGGGGAGTGAGTGAGAGAGTGCGACAAAAACGACTCACGATAATAAACGGGAGAAACACATGGACATCAAGCAAGCCTTGACCCGAGTGGTCGAGAAGATTGATTTGAGTACCGAGGAAATGACCTCGGTCATGAAAGAAATTATGACCGGTGCTGCCACGGAGGCGCAGATCGGAGGGTTTCTGATCGGCCTGCGTATGAAAGGCGAGACGCTGGACGAGATTACCGGCGCGGCCATGGCCATGCGCGAGCTGGCACAGAGCGTCGATATTGAAGCTGACTTCCTGGTGGATACCTGCGGCACTGGCGGCGACGGTGCCAACCTGTTCAATGTGTCCACCGCCAGTGCCTTTGTGGTGGCCGCGGCCGGCGGCCGGGTGGCCAAGCACGGCAACCGCTCGGTGTCGAGCTCCACTGGCAGCGCGGATGTGCTGGAAGAGGCCGGTATCAATCTGAATATTTCCCCGGAGGAAGTGGCCCGCTGTGTCCGGGAGATCGGCGTGGGCTTCATGTTTGCTCCGGTGCATCACGGCGCCATGAAGTTTGCCGTTGGCCCGCGCAAAGAGCTGGGGTTGCGCACCATCTTCAACATGCTCGGCCCCATGACCAACCCCGCCAATGTGCGCCGCCAGGTGATTGGCGTGTTCAATGGTGAGCTGTGTCGCCCCATGGCCGAGGTGCTGCACCGCCTGGGCAGTGAACACGTGATGGTGGTTCACGCCAAAGATGGTCTCGATGAAATCAGCCTGGCCTCTGAAACCCATGTGGCCGAACTGAAAGACGGAAAAGTCACCGAATACGAAATCAAGCCGGAAGACTTCGGCATCCAGAGCAAAAGTCTGATTGGCCTGGGCGTGACCAATGCCGAGGAGTCTCTGGCGCTGATCAAAGATGCGCTGGGCAACCGGCGCGGGCAGTACGCTGAAAAAGCGGCGGATATTATTACCCTGAATGCCGGTGCCGCGATTTACGTCAGCGGCGTGGCGGAAAGCCTGGAAGAAGGGGTGGAATTGGCGCGGGATGCCATTGGCAGCAGCCTGGCCGGCGAAAAGATTCGCGAACTGGCGGCCTTTACCCAGTGCTTTAAAAGCGACAGCTGAACACCGAATTGAATATGAACCAAGAGGATTGACCCGTGAGTGACACCCCGACGGTGCTGCGCAAAATTATTGCCCGCAAGCACGAGGAAGTGGCCGAGCGCAAACAGCAACGCTCTCTCGATGAGTTGCGTCAGAGCCTGGTGCAGGCGCCGGAAACTCGCGGATTTGTTCAGGCCATTGCCAACCGGATTGCCGATGGGCAGGCGGCGGTGATTGCCGAGATCAAGAAAGCGTCGCCCAGCAAGGGTGTTATCAGGGAGCATTTTGAACCGGCCGAGTTGGCTCGCAGCTATGAGCGAGGTGGCGCCACTTGCCTGTCGGTATTGACCGATGTCGATTTTTTCCAGGGTGCCGATGCCTACCTGCAACAGGCCAGAGAAGCGGTGAGCCTGCCGGTGATCCGGAAGGACTTCATCGTCGATGAGTATCAAGTCTATGAGGCGCGAGCGCTGGGGGCGGACTGCATATTGCTGATTGCCGCAGCACTGGAACCCAGCCAGATGCGCGCGCTGAACACCTTGGCTCTGGAGCTTGGGCTGGATGTTCTGGTCGAGGTGCACAATCTGGCCGAGCTGGAGTTGGCGCTGGAGCTCCCCAACAAACTGATCGGTATCAACAACCGTAACCTGCACACCTTTGAGGTGGACCTGAAAACCACCTACGACCTGCTGCCCGCCATCGATAGCGAACGCATAGTAGTCACAGAGAGTGGAATTCTGTCGCCGGACGACGTGTGGGAAATGCGCCGCCGTCACGTGCACAGCTTTCTGGTGGGCGAAGCGTTCATGCGCGCCGATGATCCAGGTGAGGCCCTGGCGCGGTTTTTCAATTGAGTGATGCGTCGGGTTACGCGCGTTGCGCTAACCCGACCTACGGATACTGTGGGATTTGATCGAGCTTCCTGGTAGGTCGGATTAGCGAAAGCGTAATCCGACATCCCCACACAGTCTGCCCAGGCCGCTACCGCGTTCCGTAAACCACCATGGTTTTGCCGCGCACTTCCACCAATCCCTGATCTTCCAGAGTCTTCAGAACCCGACCGACCATCTCCCGGGAGCAGCCCACAATCCGGCCAATCTCCTGGCGGGTGATCTTGATCTGCATGCCATCCGGGTGGGTGATGGCGTCCGGCTCCTTACACAGGTCCAGTAGCGTCCGGGCCACCCGGCCGGTAACGTCCAGAAACGCGAGGTCCCCCACCTTGCGGGTGGTGGCGCGCAGACGGCGGGCCATCTGGCTGCTCAGAGCGAAAACGAACTCCGGGTTCTCACCGGCGATCTCCTGGAATTTGCTGTAGCTGATTTCAGCCACTTCGCATTCCGTTTTCGCTCGTACCCAGGCGCTGCGCGAGTCTTCCTGATCAAACAGGCCCATTTCGCCGAAGAAATCTCCGTCGTTGAGATAAGCGACAATCATTTCCCGGCCTTCATCGTCCTCAATCAGAACCGTGACCGAACCGCGCACAATATAGTAGAGAGAATCGCTCTTGTCCCCAGCGTAAATAATGGTGCTTTTGGCCGGGTAACGGCGGCGATGGCAATGGCTGAGAAACTCGTCCACATGGGTAATGTGGGGTGTCAAGGATACGGCGACCAAGGTGCAGCTCCTGCTTTTTTCTGAGTTATCAATGGGTTAACGGCGGGCATTATGAACCTAAACGCGAGCCCTTGCCAGTTGGCACCGATTACATGCTAGCAAGTTTGTGAACCAGTTATAAGCCCAAGGCGCCTTCATGTCCAGTAGAACCTCGCAGAAGGCTGGTGAAGGATGAAAGGGGCGACAGGTAGACGTCGGTGATGGGTTTTTGGAGCGGTTATGGTAACCTTCTGCGCCATTGATATCAGGCCCACAGGTTACGGCGAGGTAGGTTGCATGAAAGGTAAGGTAAAGTGGATAGATGGCGCCCAGTTTCTGGGTGAATCCGGCAGTGGTCATACCGTACTGATGGACGGCCCGCCGGATCATGGCGGCCGCAACACCGGTGTGCGCCCGATGGAGATGTTGCTACTCGGGCTCGGCGGCTGCTCTTCTTTTGATGTGATGAGCATACTGGGCAAGTCCCGCCAGAAGGTCACGGACTGCTATGTGGATATGGACGCTGAGCGGGCCGATGGCGTGCCGTCACCCTTCACCAAAATCCACCTGCACTTTGTGGTGACCGGTAAGGATCTCAAGGAAGCGCACGTCAAGCGCGCGGTGGAACTGTCGGCCACCAAGTACTGTTCCGCGTCGATCATGCTGGAAGCGGCGGGCGTGGAAATCACCCATGATTACGAAATCCGCGACGCGGAGTAAATACTTTCACATACTGTGGTGGATGACGCCGCGGTACGGCTTATCCACCCTGGGAGGTTGTTGTCTCGTCCGGGCCGGGAAGGGGAAGCCCTTTCAAGACACGCCGTAAACCCGTCCCTGGGGGCTCGGATCGCGGGTCCCCCGCTCTACGGTCTTGAAAGGGCTTCCCCTTCCCGTCCCTCAGTGCCAATCGTCGCGTAGGGTGGATAAGCCGCACTGCGGCGTCATCCACCGATTAAGGTTTGTCTCAAAGCCTATAGCTGGAAGCGGTCATCGCCCTGGCTACGAGACTCATCGCCGTTTTTACCGGTGCCGGGAAATCCAGGCCGCCGGCGGCGAGGGCGGTCTGGGCGTGTTTGGCTTCGTCGGTCAGCATCTGTTGCACCACCGCCCGGCTCTGCCGGTCGGTTTCGGGTAACTGCTCCAGGTGTGTTTGCAGGTGCTGACACACGCGCTCCTCGGTCGCTGCCACAAACCCCAGGCTGACCCGGTCACTGACCAGACCAGCCCCCGCCCCCAATGCGAAGGACAGGCCGTACCACAGCGGGTTCAGGTAGCTGGTATGGCTGTTCAGGTCGTCCAACCGTTGTCGGCACCAGACCAGGTGATCAATTTCCTCCTCGGCGGCATGTTCCATTTCCGCGCGTACCTGGGGCAGCTTGGCGGTCAGGGCCTGGCCCTGGTAAAGCGCTTGGGCACAGACCTCGCCGGAGTGGTTCACCCGCATCAGGCCTGCGGCGTGGCGGCGCTCGGCGTCATCCAGCTCGGATTTTGGCAGGTCTCGAGCGGGGGAGGGGCGGCGCTCTTCTCCCGGCGTGTCCGCCAGGGTGCGCACCACCCGGTCGATGCCGATAATCATTTGGTCCAGTCGGGACAGGGCTCGCTGTGTCATGGTGATTGCCTTGTTCGGGTCTGATTCAGAGGGGTATACGCGGCTATTGTACTCGCGGATGAAATGGCCTGCCCAGCGTTGATCGGGTCACTCGAACTGCCAGCCATCGGTGGGCAGTCGCTCGCGCAGTTCCCGCTCCAGCGACGGCAGCAGTGCGCGGTGTGCCTCGTTCAGGTAAGCATATCCCTCAATCTCCAGAACATGGCCGGCCGAGTAGATGGGCTGGGTCAGCTCGATCTGCTGCATTTCCTGCCGCGTTGATACGGAGGTGCCGATAAACAGGTCCAGCCGTCCGGCACTGACCATCTTCAACCCATGTTCGGTGCTGGTTACCGAGATCACGTTTGGCAGCTCGTGGCGCTGCATCAACTCCTTGATCACGACATGACCCCGCACATAGCCGATGCGCAGGGACTCACGGGTCAGGTCCTGTTCGGTGTTCAGGGTGAGTTCCGGATTGCGGCTCCAGGCCTCCATGGAGGTTCGCGCCAGTAGTACGTCAATGCGAATCAGGTTGCTTTCAGGGTTATTGTCGCGGTAGCCCCGCGTGCGCGCGCAGTCGCCGTCACTGATGCCCGCGTTGGCCTCCATCAAGGAGCGTTGGTTGGGGCGGTAATGCATACTGAAATCGTAGCCCAGGGCATCGAAGGACTCGGAGAACAGGGTGTTCACCCGCTGATGCAGGGGCACGGTCGCCGGAATCCAGCAGGAAAACACAATCTTGGGGCGAGACTCTTCTGCAAGGGCGGCAGATGAGAATAGGAGCCAGCCCAGAAGCAGGAAGACGTGATGGCAACGTCGGTGTCGGCTTGTCATGGACCCTCCAGTGCGGGCGGATCGGTCCAGGTGCTACCCGCCCCAGACATTTATGGGCACCATTTTGGCGGCAAATATCACACAAAAGCAACTTTTCACTTTTTCACTTGCAAATCTATAGTGATTGCGCAATCATTTTGGTCGTGAGAGTCTTAAAGATAACAATAAAGCGAGAGAACTATGAGCAAATCAACCAGCTTGATTGATCGTCGTGCCTTCCTGCGCGGCAGTGGCCAGATTCTGGCGGGAACAGCGCTCGTGTCGTCCAGTGCTGGCGCCATGGCGGAGAAAGCCAGCCGCAAGATGCGCGTGGCCCTGGTCGGTACCGGCATCCGGGGCATCCGCTTCTGGGGGCGCGATCTCGTGCAGGGCTTTTCCGACGCCGTGGAATTTGTCGGCCTGTGCGATACCAACCCGGGCCGCCTGCAGTTCGCCCAAGACTATATCGGGGTCGATTGCCCTACCTTTACCGACATTGATGCCCTGCTCGACAGCGGCCCCATCGACATGGTGATGGTGACCACCGATGATGCCAGCCACGATGAGATTATCGTCAAGGCGCTGGATCGCAATATCAATGTCATCACCGAAAAGCCCATGACCACGGATGAGCACAAATGTGCCGCCATCCAGAAAGCGGTGGAGCGTTCCGACGCCGAGCTGATCATGAGCTTCAACTACCGCTACGGTCACATGTTCACCTCGCTCAAGGAGGTGCTTGATCGCAAGGAGATCGGTGATGTGGTGTCGGTGGACTTCAACTGGTATCTGAACACCTACCACGGTGCCTCCTATTTCCGGCGCTGGCACGGTCTGCGTGAAAAGGGCGGTACGCTGCTGTTGCACAAGTCGGCCCATCACTTTGATCTGCTGAACTGGTTTATCGAATCCGACCCGGTAGAGGTATCCGCCTACGGTGCGCTGGAGCACTACGGCCACAATAATGACTTCCGGGGTAAAAACTGCCGGGAGTGCCCGCATCAGAAAAAATGCGATTACTACTGGGACATCACCAAAGACGAGCTGGCCACCAAGCTCTACGTTGAAAATGAGCACCACGACGGATACATCCGCGACAATTGCCTGTGGCGCGAAGAAATCGACATTTTCGACAAGATGAGCGTGCAGGTGCGCTACGCGAACAACGTTATCGTCAATTACTCGCTGACCACTTATTCGCCATTTGAAGGCTTTCGTCTGGCGCTGAACGGTAAGCATGGCCGGGTGGAAACCTGGGAAGGCATCCCCTGGTTGGAAGAGCAGGAAACCGATCAATCCAAGGTGTATGAAAAGGAAATGGGGCTGACCAGTCACAGCACCCGCGAAGAGGGTCGACACGAATTGATCATCGCCAAAAACTTTGGTGACTACCAGCGCATTGAGTTGCCCTATATTCGCAAAGCGCACTGGGGCGGTGACCCGATTCTCAATGCCCATGTGTTCAAGGGAATTCCACCCGAGCGTAATTTCGGTCAGAAGGCCAACTTTCGCGATGGTGCCATGTCGGTGCTGATCGGCGTGGCGGCGCGAAAAAGTATTGACGAGGGCCGTCCGGTAAAAATCGAAGAGCTGACCGATCTCAAGCCTCAGGTCAAACGCATGAAGGCCTGAGTCAGATAAGTTTTCATGGTGTACTGCTTGCCTCCAGCTTGGCGCTGTCCGGACCTACGCCGGCAGCGCCTTTTTTTAACCGCTGGATTACGTTTTGCTCAACCCCCAACACATTACCACCTGATATAACGATAGGAGAGAGACATGTTGATCAACCCGATAGGCCAATGGATCAAGCTTGGGATCCGCTTCCCATTGATGGTGTTGGCACTGGTCAGTCTGACCATGGGGTGTGCCAGCGCCCAGACCGGCGAGTCGACCGTCACTGTGCCGCAAGACGGCAAGTGGTCGGACCGGATGGCGTTGTCTACCATCAAACGCAGCCCGGAAGCCTGGGCCATGCGCGACTACAAACTGCTGGGTTCTCCCCAGTGGGCTTACACCTACGGACTGACCTTGTATTCGATGCAGAAAGCCTATGAGCGCACCGGCGATGACCGCTATCTGCAATACGGGAAAGTGTATGTGGATCAGTTGATTGATGATCAGGGCCAGATCAAGAACTATCACATCTGGGACTTCAATATTGACGATGTCAATGCGGGCAAATTGTTGTTCCTGCTGTATGAAAAATACCAGGACGAACGTTACCTGACGGCCATGCAGACCCTGCGCAAGCAGCTGGACTGGCAGCCGCGCACCCGTTCCGGCGGCCTGTGGCACAAGCGCATCTACCCCTGGCAGATGTGGCTCGATGGTCTGTACATGGGCGCGGCATACTGGGCCCAGTACGCAGCCACCTTTGAAGACTCCGACGAGAGCTTTTCCGATATCGCCCATCAGTTCAAACTGATTGAATCCAAAACCCGCGATCTGGAGAGTGGGCTGCTGTACCACGGTTGGGACGAAAGTACCCTCCAGACCTGGGCCGATGATGAGACGGGCCTTTCCGAGCACTTCTGGTCCCGGGCCATGGGCTGGTACGCCATGGCGCTGGTGGATACCCTGGACTTCTTCCCCGAAGACCACCCCGACCGTCAGGCGCTGATCGATATTCTCAATCGTCTGGTGGTGGCATTGGAGAAGGTGCAACACGAGTCTGGCCTCTGGTATCAGGTGACGGATCAGGGCGATCGCTATGGTAACTATCTGGAAGCCTCCGGTTCCTCCATGTTCGTCTACGCCATGGCCAAGGGCGTGCGCATGGGCTACTTGCCGGAGAAGTTCCAGGCGGTGGCCGAACGGGGTTTCGACGGCCTGATTCAGGAACTGGTGGACGTGGAAGCCAATGGCGAGATCCATCTGACCCAGATCTGTGGCAGCGCCGGCCTGGGTAATGACCCCTATCGGCCGGGAACCTTCGAGTACTATGTGGGTGAGGCGATTCGCGTGAACGACCCCCATGGTACCGGTCCGTTTATTCTCGCCGCACTGGAGCTTGACCGCTGATTGCGTTCGGACGAGACTTGCTTTTCAATAGTCGGGGCGTGTGAGAGCGCCTCTATAAATCATGACAACAACTCAGCAGTAGTGAGGATCCTATGACCATCAACCCATTGTTCCGCTGGGGGCTTGCCGCGGTGCTGGCCACCTCGGCATCCCTGAGCCAGGCGCTGGACAGCCACGATGACACCCAGGCGGACTGGAATAAAGCCTCTGAAATTGTCCAGGCGGTCCAGCCACCGAATATTCCCAATCGCGATTATCTGATCACCGACTTCGATGCCAAACGCAGCGATGCCCGCCCGGCAATCATGGCGGCAATCGAACAGGCCAGTGCGGACGGCGGTGGCCGGGTCATCATTCCCGAGGGCAAATGGGAGAGTCACGGTCCGATTCATCTGAAAAGCCGGATCAATCTGCACATCAGCGAAGGGGCCACGCTGTTGTTCAGTCCCGAGCCGGAAGATTACCTGCCCGCCGTGCTGACCCGTTGGGAAGGGACCGAAATGTATGGCTACTCGCCTCTGATTTACGCCTACCAGGTACAGGATGTCGCGGTGACCGGCAAAGGCACACTGGATGGCAACGAAGACAGCGAATTTCACCCCTGGTACGACAAACAGCGTCCGGATATGGACGCGCTTCGAGCCATGGGTGCCGCAGGGAACCCGGTGGAAGAGCGTCAGTTTGCCGAGGGGCACTTCCTGCGCCCGAGCATGCTGCAGATTGTCGATGCCCAGCGTGTATTGCTGGAAGACTACACCATCAAAAACTCACCTTTCTGGATCAACCACCTGGTCTATACCGATCATGCCATTGTGCGCGGCCTGAAAGTGGACAGCATGTTCCCGAACAACGATGGGATTGATGTGGACTCCAGTCGCTATGTGATTGTGGAGAACAATTTCTTCCGCACCGGGGACGATTCGGTGGTGATCAAATCCGGTCGGGACTACGATGGCCGCCAGGTCGGCCGCCCCAGTGAGTATGTGGTGGTACGTAACAATGACATGGGGGGCGAAGATGGTATCGCCCTGGGTAGCGAAATGTCCGGCGGTATTCGCCACGTCTACTTTACCGATAACATTCTGCGCAGCGGAAAGGCGGCGGTGCGCTTCAAAGCCAACCTGGATCGTGGTGGTGTGGCCGAGCATATCCGGGTGCGCAACATGACCATTGAGTCCTTTGATCAACTGTTCTGGTTTCAGTTGAACTACCCTGGTGAGTTGGGCGGTAACTACCCGACGGTCTATCGCGATCTGGTGTTCGAAGATATTACCGTGGAATCCACCGGTAGTGTGCTGGAAGTGTATGCGCCCGAAGGCTATCCGCTGCAGGATGTGACACTGCGCAACATTACCATCAAGAAAGCCGACGACCTGTTTGTTCTCGACAATGTCCAGAACCTGGTGTTCGACAATGTCAAAATCAATGGCAACCGGGTAAACGGTCAGCTCGACTGGAAATAAACTCCCGTTGAGCGGAATGAAAAGGCGGGCCAAGGCCCGCCTTTTCATTTCAGAAAGCCGTGAGTGCATTCCGCGGTCGACGTAGGTCGGATTAGCGAAGCGTAATCCGACAAGAACAGCTGTGTGGTGTCGGATCACGCTTCGCGCCAATGCGTAGGAACGTCCCGACCCATTCGACGTTAAACACCCCGAAGTTCAAGCGGCAACAGAGCCTCTGGAAAATTCTGATAACAAACCGGCCGCAGAAAACGGTCAATCGCCCGGGTGCCCACTGAAGTGGTGCGCCCGTCCGAGGTGGCGGGATAGGGACCGCCGTGCACCATGGCGCTGCACACCTCGACCCCGGTGGGAAAACCATTGATCAGCAATCGACCGGCCTTGGTTTCCAGCCGGTCGATCAGCTCGGCCGCCAATGCACTATCGGTTTGATCGGTCAAGTGCAGTCCCGCCGTCAGTTGCCCTTCCAATCCCTCGGCGATGGCCAGCATCTGTGCATCGCTGTCACATTGCACCAACAAGGCCGCTGAACCAAACACTTCTGATTGAAGTTCCGGCTGTGCCAGAAACTGCTCTGCCCCTGTACCGAGCAGTGAGCTCTGACATTGGTTGGGGCTCTGAACGTCGGGCGCGCGGGCAATCAGTTCCACTCCAGGCTGCTCAGCCAGAGACGTAAGACCGGAGTTGTACGCCTGGGCGATGCCCGGGGTCAGCATGGTCTGACCCTGGGAGCCCTGCAGCTTCTCAGTGGCCCGGGTGATAAAACGGTCAAGTGCCGGGCCAGTGCGGGCAATCAGCAGGCCCGGGTTGGTGCAGAACTGCCCCGCGCCCATCTGCAGGGAATCCACATACTGTTCGGCCAGAGCCTCGGGGTCGGCTTCCAGCGCATCCGTGAGCAGAAACAGCGGGTTGATGCTGCTCATTTCCGCATACACCGGAATGGGCTCCGGACGCGCGGCGGCAATGGCCATGAGCGCCGTCCCGCCCTTGCGGGAACCAGTAAAACCGACCGCCTTGATAGCAGGATGAGCCACCAGAGCGGCGCCGACGTTGTGGCCGGCATCGAACAGCATGGAGAACACACCTTCGTCCAGATCGCATTGTTGGACGGCCCGCTGAAGGGCCTGTCCGACCAACTCCGAGGTGCCGGGGTGAGCCGGGTGGGCCTTGACGATCACCGGGCAACCGGCGGCCAGTGCCGAGGCGGTGTCACCGCCGGCGACCGAAAACGCCAGCGGGAAATTGCTCGCACCGAATACGACCACCGGGCCCACGGGAATATTGCGCGAGCGCAGGTCCGGGCGCGGCGGGGTGCGTTCCCCAAGTGCCGGATCATGCTCAATGCCGAGCCAAAGGCCTTTGCGCAGCACCTCGGCAAACAGTTTCAACTGGTTGACGGTGCGACCCCGCTCGCCTTCCAGTCTCGGTCGCGGTAAGCCGGTTTCGGCCATCGCCCGCTCGATCAGGGCGTCACCGAGTTCGAGAATGTTCTCTGCGATGGTCTCCAGAAAACGGGCCCGTGTCTCTGAGTCGGTTTTGCGGTAAGGTCTGAACGCTTGCTGCGCGAGCTCGCAGGCGCGGTCGACGTCCCGCGTTTGGTTGCTGGCGTACACCGGGTCGAGGGGTGTGTTGTTGGCCGGGTCGATGGCCTGCAGAGCATCGCCCTGTCCCGCGACCCGGGTGGCACCGATAAAAGCCTGTCCGGTCAGTTTCATGTTGACACCTGTTTGCGGCGAATGTGTGGGATGAGTGAAATAATCAGAATGGCCAGAGCAACCACCAGAAAGCCGGCGGCCACCGGTTGGGTCACCATGGGTAATACCTGGCCGTCGGTGAGCATCAGCGCCCGACGCAGGTTGGTTTCCAGAATGGGTCCGAGGATAAAGCCGAGCACCATGGGGCTGAGCGGGTAGCGGTATTTTTCCAGAACAAAACCCAGCACCCCGAAAGCGAGCATTACGCCAATATCAAACGGGTTATTGTCCGCCGCGTAGGCGCCCACCACCGCCAGGACGGTAATGGCGGGCAGTAAATAACGGCGCGGCATCAACAGCACCCGAGGGAAAATTCTCAGGGTCGCCAACTGGAACAGCAATGTCAGGGTGCAGGCAATAAAGAAAGCGGCGTAGATGATACCGACGATGTCGGGATTGTCGGTAAACAGCAGGGGGCCCGGCTGCAATCCGTGAATCATGAAGCCGCCGATGATGATGGCGGTGACTCCATCGCCGGGAATCCCCAGTGTGATCAGTGGCAGCAGCGCGCCGCCGATACTGGCATTGCCCGCCGACTCGGACGCCCAGACGCCGTCGACATTGCCTTTGCCAAAACTGTCCGGGTTTTTCGAGCTCTGGCGGGCGGTGGCGTAGGCGATCATGTTCGAGGCCGCGCCGCCGATCCCCGGCAGCACGCCAATGCCCACACCGATGCCGGATGAGCGGAACACATTGACCAGGTTGCGCCTGATTTCTTTGAGGGTGACGCCCACGCCTTTGATGGTCATATCCACCTTGGGCCGGGGTGTTTCCCGAAACAGTTCACGCAGTACCTGGGAGATCGCAAACAGGCCGATCATGAATGGTACCAGCCCGATCCCGGCCCAGAGGTTGATTTCCCCAAAAGTAAAACGCGGGGTGCCATCAATCGGCGCCATGCCCACCATGCTGAACGCCATACCCAACAGCGCGGTGATCGCGCCCTTGACCAGACTCTTGCCGGCCAGCGCGGCCACCATGGTCAGCGCCATGACCGATAGGGCAAAGTACTCGGCGGGGCCGAAATTGATCGCCAGGCGCGCCACCATCGGGGCAAACATGACCAGCACCAGCAGGCTGAACATGCCCCCGGCGTAGGAGGCGAGCATGGCAGTGCCCAAGGCTTTGACCGCCTGCCCCTGCTGGGCGAGCGGATAGCCGTCAAAGGTGGTGGCCACCGATGAAGGCGTGCCCGGAATCCGCAGCAGAATGGCCGATACCAGTCCGCCACAGATACCACCGATATACACGGCCACCAGAGTCGCCATTCCCAGGTGAGCGTTGAAGCTGAAGGTCAGGGGCAAAATGATCGCCACCGCCATGGTGGCGTTAAGCCCGGGCAGAGCCCCAATCACCAGGCCGACGATACAGGCCAGAAACAGCACGATCAGTACCTGGGGCTGCAACAGTTCCCAGACACCGGCGGCGAACAGCTCAATCATAAAGCACTCCTTTCAATGCGTAGAGCCATTCCCCCTCGGGTAAGCTGACGTTCAGTACCGAGGCGAGCAGATAGTGAGTGGCAACGGCGACCAGAATCGCAATGAGGCAACACTGCACGCCGGCCCTCAATGACAGTCGACCGAGCAGCCAGGTACTCAGGGCAAAGAAGACCGCGGTGCTGACCGCGTAGCCTAGATTGGGCAGTACCCACGCGTAGGCGAGGACCGCGACAATGGAAAAAGCGCCGCGCCAGGGCCGAAAGGTCCCGGCGTTATCCGTTTCCTCTGCCGGTTCGCGGTCCGTCGGAGGTCTGATGAGTAGAATCAACCCCATCAGGGTCAGCAGTACGGCGATCAATCCGGGCAGCAAGGTCGGTCCCGGATCGCCCAGGGTGGGCTTCAAAGTGTCCTGCCAGAAAATGCTATACAGCAGACCGGAGCAGCCGATGGTGGCGAGGCCAAACCAGCGGTCGGTGGGCACCGTATTCAGACGCTCAGTGAAGGACCGGCTCATGGGTTCACCACTTTTTCAATAAACCGGTACTCGTCGGCCAGAAAAATGGCCGCGTCTTTGTGGTTCCGGTATTCGGGACTCTGGCGCACCTTCCTGATTGCCTCTTGATAGGCGAGGTCCTGCTGAATCCCGGCCATGATTCTGTCGAACTGATCGATGATCGGTTGCGGTAGTTCGGCCGGACCGTAAACGGCAAACACTTGTGGCAGATGCGCGGGCACTCCCTGGCTGGGCGCGGTGGGCCAATCTGGCGCGAAGGCGTCCGGGGTGTTGTTCATGACCCCGAGAATGCGCACATCGCCATTGCGCTCGAACTGTAGTGCGCTCGCAACGCTCATACTGATCAGGTCCACTTTCTCACCCAGCAGGGCGGTAATTCGTTTGGATTCGCTGCCCGAGTCCACCACCCGGAAGCCTTCGGGATACAACTGGGTCAGCGCCTGGCCCTTGATCTGGGTGGTGGCACCGAACTGTGAGCCCACGGTGATTTTGCCTTCGTGCTTGCGGGTGTAGTCGAGCAGTTCTTGCAGGGTTTTATAGGGCGCATCGGCGCGCACGGCATAGACGTCGTTGACCATGCTGAGGGTGGCCAGTGGGGTAAAGTCTTTGTATTGATAAGGTGAACGCCCAAGGGCGTGGGAGACGTGCAGAGCGGTGTGGTAGAGCAGCAGGGTGCCGCCGTTGGGTTTGGAGCGCGCGACGGAGTGCGCGGCGATGACGCCGCCACCGCCGGTCTGGTTGACGATGGCCACGGCGCTGCCGGTCACCTGCTCAAAGTGTTTGGCAAACACCCGGGCAATGGCATCGGTGGATCCGCCCGGTGAAGAGGGAACATAAATTTTCACCAGCTCAGCCGGGTAGTGGTCGTCTGCCTGCAGTGGCCCCGCGATCATCATCAGGACCACTATCATCAAGCAGCGGTCGATCAACCGTCGCATAGTCTCTCACCTGTTGGTTGTTATGTGTTTTTTAAAAGCGGTACTCTGAATAGAGTGCTGCGGCTGGGTATACCCTTGTGAGACACGCCGTGAACCTATCCGTGGGGGCTCGACACCCGCCGTCCAGGCGGGTGACGGTCTCACAAGGGTATACCCAGCCTCCGCGGCAGCATCGTATCGTTTCGGGAGCTAGCACCCAAAGATCGCGTAGGGCGGATAAGCCGAAGGCGCATCCGCCGTTACTGAACTTGACGCGGGGAATAGCCCCTTATGTACTGCAACTTGGGTAACGGCGGATGCGGGCTTTGCCCTTATCCGCCCTACCCAACCGCAGCATTCCGTTCGAAGCGCTGTCTCCTGAAGACCGTTGTCATTCCCAACCCTTCAAAATTTCCTTCAACGCCTCTCGCTGTGTCTCACTCAACTCAGTCACCCCCGGCGCCCGCGTCGGCCCCACGGGCCATCCCTGAATCTGCATCGCCTCTTTCACCACCGTCACGTTCGCGCCATTGGCTTCGAAGGTGCGCATTTTTTCAAACTCGGCAATCCGGTCCACCAAAGCCCGAGCCTCACTCATCGCCTCGCGCTCCAGCGCCGCGTGAATCGCCAGAGACAACTCCGGGGCCACATTCACCAGTCCCGAAGTAAAACCCCGGGCGCCGCAAGCGTAGAAGGGTAGGGCCCAGCTTTCAGCCAGACCGCACAACCACTGCAGGGGGCTGCCCTGAGTGGCGCGGATGCATTCACCCAGACGGATCGGGTCGGGTACAGCATACTTGACCGCTACCACATTCTCTATTTCCGCCAGGCGAACGAAGTGCCCCGGCTCCAGGCCCGGGCTGCGGGCGTAGGCAATGATGGGCAGGTCGGTGCTGTCGGCGATCTGTTGAATATAGTCGATGACCAACCGGGGCGAGCAGAAGGGGTCCGGTGGCTGGTGGATCATCAGGGCGTCGGCACCGGCCTCTTGTGCCTGTTTTGCCAGACGAATCGCCTCCCGACCGCTGCGGCCCACGCCAGCGGTGACTTTGGCGCGCCCGGCGTTGGCTTCAACAGCGATCCGGTAACCGAGCACGACTTCGTCCAGGTCCTGGGCGTAAAACTCGCCGGTGTTTCCGCCGGTGACGATGTTGTGAATCCCGGCGCTGGCGATGCGATCGACCACCTTGTGCAGCAGCGACTGGTCGACTTCCCCCGCGCTGTCATAGGGGGTGATGTGTACTCCGGAGATGCCGTTCAGGGCGTTGCGCATGGCTTCGTACATAACAGTTCTCTCGTGTTTTTTGTGTTGCTCGCGAGTGTTTTTTACCGCGTGGCGGCCTCAGTGAATATCGGGTTCCTGATCGGTGATGTCGGTCACCGGAATGGTTTCCAGGAAGTCGAAATCACAGCCTTCGTTGGCCTGGCTCACATGGGATTGATAGAGCGCGCCCCAGCCGCGGCTGAACTTGGGTTCCGGGGCTTTCCAGGTGGCACGGCGGCGGGCCATTTCGTCCTCGTCGATCAGCAGATTGAGTTTGCGCTCGGGTACGTTCAATTCAATCTGGTCGCCGGTCTGCACGAAGGCCAGGGGACCGCCCACATGGGACTCGGGGGCGACGTGCAGGACGCAGGCGCCGTAGCTGGTGCCGCTCATGCGCGCGTCTGAAATGCGCAGCATGTCGCGCACGCCTTTTTCCAACAGTTTTTTCGGGATGGGCAATTGGCCCCACTCGGGCATGCCTGGTGCGCCCTGAGGGCCGGCGCTTTTGAGTACGATGATGGAGTTTTCGGTGATCTCCAGGGCCGGGTCATCGATGCGCTCGCTCATTTCCTGATGGTTTTCAAACACCACCGCCGGGCCGGTATGCACCAGCAGGTGCGGTTCCGCGGCGGGGGGTTTGATCACCGCGCCATCGGGGGCCAGATTGCCACGCAGCACGGCAATGCCGTCCCGCTCGGACAGCGCGTTGTCGAGGGAGCGAATGACATCGTCGTTGAAGACCCGTGCGCCGGCGATGTTTTCGCCGAGGGTTTTGCCGGTGACGGTGAGTTGGTTCAGATCCAGCAGGGACTTCATCACTTCCTGCAGGGCGGGCAGGCCTCCGGCGTAGTAGAAGTCTTCCATCAGGTAAGCGCCGGCGGGGCGCAGGTTGGCGATCACCGGGGTGTGTCGAGCCAGGGCGTCAAAGCGGTCGAGGGTCAGTGGGAAACCGGCGCGCCGGGCCATGGCGATGATGTGCACGATCGAGTTGGTGGAGCCGGACAGAGCCAGCGCGACTTTGATGGCGTTGTCGAATGACGTCTCGGTGAGAATGTCTTTCGGGGTCAGATCCTCCCAGACCATTTCCACGATGCGCTTGCCGGTGCTACAGGCCATCTGGGCGTGGCGCGAATCCGGCGCGGGAATGGAGGCGGCGCCGGTCAGGCTCAGGCCCAGAGTCTCGGCCACGCTGGTCATGGTGGAGGCGGTGCCCATGGTCATGCAGTGCCCCGGGGAGCGGGCAATGCCGCTTTCCACGCCCTGCCAGTCTTCCTCGGTGATGTTGCCGGCGCGCAGTTCGGCCCAGTATTTCCAGGTGTCGGAACCACTGCCCAGGGTCTTGCCCTGCCAGTTTCCGCGCAGCATGGGCCCGGCGGGTACAAAAATCGCGGGCAGGTTGGCGGAAATGGCCCCCATGATCAGGGCGGGGGTGGTTTTATCGCAGCCGCCCATCAGCACTACACCGTCGGCCGGATAGGCGCGCAACAGCTCTTCGGTTTCCATGGCCAGCATATTGCGATAGAGCATGGCGGTGGGTTTCTGGAAGGGCTCGGACAGGGTGGACGCCGGCAGCTCCACCGGGAAGCCCCCCGCTTGCCAGACGCCGCGCTTGACCTCTTCCACTCGCTGTTTGAAGTGGGTATGGCACGGGTTGATGTCGCTCCAGGTATTGACGATGGCAATCACCGGCTTGCCGGCGTAGTCGTCGCGGGTGTAGCCCATCTGGGCGGTCCGGGATCGGTGGCCGAAGGAGCGCAGGTCTTTGACGCCGTACCAGCGGTGACTGCGCAGCTCTTCGGGAGAGCGTTTGGGCTGGCTCATAGGGTTCTCTCTGTCGTGTTTTTATAGCTGTTTTAAGGCCGTCTGGGCCCGGTTGATGGCTGCTATGATTGCGCAATCATTTTTGGATTGCAAGACCCGATGGCAAAAAGACGGAAAATCAGGCGCTGTCGCGTTTGACGATCTGGAAGCCCACGTCGATGGTCACGGGCTCGGTCGGAGGGTGTTCGCCGGTCATGGCGCTGAGCAGGTGCTGGGCCGCGCGATACCCGATTTCGGCGCCGTTGATCTGCACCGAGGTGAGCGAGGGCAGGGTGTGGGCGGCGAAATCCAGGTCGCCAAACCCGATTAACGCCATGTCGCCGGGGATGTCGATGTTCCGAGCCCTGGCCTCGGTCAATACCCCTTGGGCGAGGGTGTCGGAGCTGCAGTAAACCGCCTCGGCCCGGATTTCCTGCTCCAGAAGGCGGGCAAAGGCCTGCCGGCCCTGGCTGAAGCGGGCGGGAGTTTCCAGTCGCTCCACGGCGTCGGGGCTGATACCGGCCTCGTCCAGGACCTGAATGAAGCCTGCGAGACGGTCTTCGGCTCGCTGGTCGTCGGCACTGATGGCCGCGAAGCGTCGGTGTCCCTGGTTCAGCAGGTACTGCCCGACACTGCGGCCCACGTCCAGGTGCGAGAAGCCGACCAGGGCATCGAGGGGCTGATCCCCCAGATCCCAGGTTTCGACAATGGGAATCGCGGCGGCCTTGAGGCGGGTTCGGCTGATGTCGGTGTGGTTCAGACCGGTGAGGATGATGCCATCCGGACGGCGACAGAGAATGGCCTCCAGCAGGTCTTGCTCCTGGGCCTCGGAGTACCCGGATAACCCGAGCAAGGTCTGGTAACCGGCCTGTTCCAGGGTTTCGGTGATGGCCCGGACGGTTTCGGCGAAAATCGGGTTGGCGATCGTCGGTACGATCAGCGCCACCAGGCGGCTGCTCTGGGTGGCCAGGCTGCCGGCAAGCATGTTGGGCAGGTAGCCGGTTTTCTCGACCGCGGCGGTGACTTTGGCTCGCGCCTTTTCCGACACCCGTTCGGGCTGGTTCAGTGCCCGGGAAACGGTAATGGGCGAGACGCCCGCCACTTTGGCCACGTCGATCAGAGTGGGCGCCCGGCCGCGTTGTGGGTGCTGGGTCTGTCGCTCAGTCATGGTCGTGTTGATTCTCGTGGTTGGTCGGAGTCGACCGCCTCGGAAGCGGTCGGTCTTCTTATAAAAATACTGACGCGTTACTCAGTCGGATCACTGAGGTGGCGCCGTGTCGGCAAATGGCGCATATTGATCCAGGCCTTCCAGCAGCTCCGTAAGACTCGGGTACTGGTGAAAGTTGAAGCGGTCCCGGTAGCGGCCCCAGGCCAGAACGCACCCCAGGCGCAGTTCAAAGTCGCTGTAGGGCGCCTGGCCGCTCAGAGGGCGTTGGGCCAGCGCATCGAGGCAGGTGTCGATACGACGGCGCTGGCGCTCCAGGTAGGGGCTTTGTTCCGGGGTCAGGCCGTCACGCTCCAGCACCAGGAGAATCTGAGCGGCATCCATCAGGGTATTGGTCAGGCAGAAATCGTCGTAATCCCGAAGACTGGGAAAGAAGCTTTGGCCGGCTTTTTCCCGTAGATAGCGCAGAATGGAAGACGAGTCGGTCAACAGCAGTTCACCGTCCTGTAGAAAGGGCAGTTTCTGACTGGGCGAGCGCTCGGCGCTGGTGCGGGTGTCGCTTTCAATGAACTCGCAACGCAAGCCGGCTTCGGCCAGCGCGATGCGGCAGTGGCGAACATAGGGGGAGGTGTAGCTGCCAAACAGTTGCATGGATAGTGACTCCTCTGGTGTTGTCCTAATGATAACGGAAAAGTGTGGTTTTTGGGGCCAATGGGCCCGGAGGTGTGCGATGAAAGCGTCGGAATTTCTGAAAAAGTACGAGCGTGAGCGCGAAAAAGCCAAAGAACATGAACAGGAGGATCACTCCCTGCAGGCCCATGCCAAAGAGCGGGCCCGTCACCCGGATCACCTGAACGCCGGGACGCCTTATGACTGGGAGGATCTGGAAGCCTACCAGAAAGAACTGGAGCGACTGGACAAAGAAGGCCCCGGGGGCTCAAGTGGCGATCCCGATAAAGGATAGCAGCGCTTGAGGGGGTAACTCACTGGTACAATGGCCGCTTTTTGACGGGAGCGGCGGATGATTGGCGGTTGGGAGTTCTACGCACTGGCGATTCCGGTGGTGTTGCTTGTTGGCCTGTCCAAAGGCGGTTTTGGTGGCGGCCTGGGCACCCTGGCGGTGCCGGCGCTGAGCCTGATGATCGACCCCCGGATGGCCGCCGGTATCCTTCTGCCCATTCTGTGCACCATGGATCTGGTCAGCCTGTGGAGCTTTCGCGGCCGCTGGGACTGGGCCAACCTGAAGATCATGTTTCCCTGGGCCATGGTGGGCCTGCTCGGCGGTGCATTGACCTTTCAGTACATGAGCGTGGACATGATCCGCCTGATGATCGGCGTCATGGCGCTCTACTTTGTGGGCCACTACCTCTGGGGCAAATACCTGTTGCAGCGGCTCCATGCCCACGGGCCCAGCGTCTGGCGAGGCGGTTTCTGGAGCGGTGTGTCCGGCTACGTCAGCTATATCGCTCACGCCGGCGGCCCACCCATTGCGATTTATCTCTTGCCTCAGCATCTGCCCAAAACCGTGTTTGTGGGCACCACGGTGCTGTTTTTCAGTGTGGTCAACTACACCAAGCTGGTGCCCTATGCCTTCTTTGGTCAGTTGAATATCGGCAATATCACCAC
Organism: Marinimicrobium koreense; assembly: GCF_003762925.1. Classification (NCBI taxonomy): domain Bacteria; kingdom Pseudomonadati; phylum Pseudomonadota; class Gammaproteobacteria; order Cellvibrionales; family Cellvibrionaceae; genus Marinimicrobium; species Marinimicrobium koreense. The sequence goes on along the minus strand of NZ_RJUK01000001.1, from coordinate 1,804,316 downwards.
CGCACTGGTGCTTCTGCCATTCGCGCCCCTGGGGGTGCTGTTGGGCGTTTACCTGCACAAGCGGGTGTCCGATCGCTGGTTCTACTGGACCTGCTATGGCCTGTTGCTGGTCGCCGGCATCAAGCTTCTGGTGGAGGGGGCGGCCGGCTTGCTTGCCGCCTGATTTTCGCCCGCGCGTTCAGTTTCGATTCAGATCCCGGAGGGTAATCTGGCATTACGTTAACCGGAATGCATAGGGGGTGCCCCGTGAATCGTATACTGAGCCTGATCGTGATGACTGCCTCGTTGATCCTGATGGGGTGCGATGAAAGCCATGTGCAGGTCACGCACGTCAACGATAGTCCCCATCGGGGTTCGGACTTTGTGCCCTATCTCAAAACCTTCAATATCATCGACAGCTATGGTGTGGATACCGCGCTGGATCCGGGGGTGCCGCTGACGTTTGATCCCTATGTGGATGCGGGCATTTTCGAGATCGACTGGCAGGTGAACAGCCTGGAAGATTATCAGGTGAGTTTCCGCCTGAACGACCGCCCGTCATTGACCGGCAGCTATGGGGTGTATACCGAAGTCTGCGGCGAAGGTCTGCCCTGTGACCAGGAGGCCATCCGCATCTGTCAGTACTACCCGGACCTGACCATGGCCTGCGGCCTGGATGATTATGTGACCGATGTGAGCCCGCTGATTTACGAATTGCCCGAGAAGCTCTATGCGGTACTGGAAGTGTGTGATCTGGACTCCAGCTACTGCGAGTACGACTACTATCCGGTCTGGCTGGAATAATAAGCTGCAAGACTAATGAACCGGACTGCTGGGGTTCCAGCCCAGAACTGACAAGGTGCTAGCCTTAATGGTCCGCGCCTTGTTAAACTGCGGTGATGTTTGACAAAGGGCTGCCGTTGAATACGCATTCAATCATCGATTCGGTAGCCGTCAGTCCAATCGGGAGCCGGAACACATGAGTCAGGGCAGTAATTCCAGCGGCCTGCGTCGCTACAACGAACGGGTGATGCTCACCCATTTGCGCAAATACCGCACCGCGTCCAAATCCGATCTGGCGCGGGCCACCAACCTCACGCCCCAGGCGGTGACCCGCATCGTCGATGATCTCGAGCAGAACGAGCTGGTGGTTCGTGAAGGACGCCGCCTCGGTGGTCTCGGTCAGCCCTCGACCCTCTACGCCATCAACCCGGCCGGTGCTTACTCCATTGGCATCAAGATCGGGCGGCGCGATCTGGAGCTGCTGTTGCTGGACTTCAGCGGCAAGACCCTGGCCCAGTTCAAGCGCGAATTCGATCAGCCGGATCCGGACTACATCATCGAACAGATCGATCTGCTGCTGCCCGAGTTGCGCAACCACCTGGACAAATCCGGTCAGAAGCGCCTGCGTGGGGTCGGAGTGGCCATGCCCTGGTTCCTGGGCGCCTGGCCGAGCGATCTGGAAATGGCCGATGAGCTGTCTGAGCGCTGGCGCAATATCAATTTGAGCGAAGAGATTTCCAGTCGTATTGACCTGCCAGTGTTTTTTGAAAACGACGGGGCCGCTGCGGCCGTGGCGGAGTTGCAGCTCGGCGTCGGGCGGGATATTTCGGATTTTCTGTACGTCAATATCGGCGCCTTTATCGGCGGTGGCCTGGTGCTGCACGGTAACCTGGAGCCCGGTGTGCATGGCAACGCGGCGGAGCTGGCGTCAATGCCTGTTCCCCACTCCGAGCTGTTCGGCCATGAGCCGGGCAAGGGCGGTTTTGACATGTTGACCCAGCGGGCGTCGCTGCTGACACTCCGCCGGTACCTGAACCAGAAGGGCATCGAGATCAGTCACATCGGCGAGCTGCCCGAGCACATCGATAATGCCCGTATCTACATCCAGGAGTGGATGAACGACTGTGCCGATGCCATGGTGTTTGCCTTTCTTTCGGCGATCAGCATTCTGGATCTGAAAGCCATTGTGATCGATGCCAACCTGCCGCGCTTTATCATTGAAGAGCTGGTGGCGATGGTAGAGCGGCGCCTGGGTAGCATGGCGGCCAAGGATATTTTTGTGCCGGCCATCATTCCGGGGCAACTGGGCCCGGACGCGATTGCGGTGGGCGGCGGCATTCTGCCGTTCTATTCGTCTTTCGGCGCGGATAAAACCGTACTGCTCAAGGGCAGTGTGCCGGAGCGGCGCATGATCTGAGTCGGCGTCGATGTAATGGCGGCTCCAACAAAAAAGCCCCGGCAAGTGCCGGGGCTTTTTTGTTACGTTGCTTCGGTGAGCGCTTACCAGATGGACTTGAGCGGCCAGGCTTCGATGCGGTCAAAGGTGGCGCTACCGCCTTCGACAAACACTTCAACGCCCTCGCTGTCCGGTTGTGGGAAAATCTTGTCACTGATGGCGACCACGCCGTCGTGCGCAAAGACTTCCACCGAGGACCAGTCGATAAACACGTGCAGCTCCACCTGACCGTTATCCAGCGGCAGCGGTGCCACATGAACGCCCGGGAAATCCGCGTGGAAGTCCACCTGTCCGGACTGGGTGCGATCCAGCGCCAGCGTTTCCTCGCTCACGTCGTAGCGCAGCACGGTTTTTTCATCGTTACCGGTGCGCAGGTTGAGGCCAACCACCTCGGCATTGCCCGGAGTGAAGGTCACTTTCATTTCCAGTGCCTTGCCCTGAATGTTCCAGTCGGCCAGTGAACGGGTGTCATTGGTGACGGTCAGGTTGCTCAGTGATTTTTGCTCGCCCCGTAAGGTCTGCAGTTCATCCACCGGCTCCTGAACCATTTTCAGGCCGCCGTCGTGGCTCGCCAGCTCCAGGGTGCGCGGAATGCTCTGGGAACTGCGCCAGGGCGAGGTGGGCAGCTCCTGAGCGTACTGCCAGTTGTTCATCCAGCCGACCCAGATACGGCGCCCGTCTTCTTCCGGCACGTCGGACCAGGAAACGGCGGCGTAAAAGTCCTTACCGTAGTCCACCCACTGGTGCGGGCCGGATTCGCTCTCGGGCATGGCATCTTCATCGGGGATGAACTGCTTGCCATCAAACTCGCCCACAAAGTAGAGGCCACCGGAACCCCCGGCCACAGAGCCTTCCTCGCCCGCACCCAGGTCCACTTCCAGCACCCATTTGCGCTTGTCTTCATCGCCGTCAATCGGCAGAGCAAACAGATCCGGGCATTCCCAGATGCCCAGCTCGGATCCCGGGGATTCGAAGTGGCTCAGGAAGGTCCAATCCTTCAGGTTGGGTGAGCTGTAAAAGGCGATCTTGTAGTCAGTCGACAAGGCCACCACCATGATCCACTGCTCGCTCTCTTCGTGCCAGATCACTTTCGGGTCACGGAAGTTCTCCATGCCTTCATCCAGCACCGGGTTGCCCGCATACTTGGTCCAGGTGCGACCGTTATCCAGGCTGTAGGCCAGTTGCTGATCCTGCCCCTTTTCCGGTTCCTGTTTGTGGCCGGTATAGATGGCCACCATCGGTGGGTTGTCCTTGGTGCCGAAGCCGGAGGTGTTGTGATGGTCCACCACAGCGCTGCCCGAGAAGATCATGTACTCCTCGTCTTCGGGAATGGCCACCTTCTGTTCTTCCCAGTGCACCAGGTCTTTGCTGATGGCGTGACCCCAGCTCATGTGGCCCCATTTGTCGCCGTAGGGGTTGTACTGGTAGAACATGTGGTATTCACCGTTGTGGTATACCAGCCCGTTGGGGTCGTTCATCCAGTTCTCTTTGGGGGTGAAGTGGAACTGCGGACGGAACGTCTCCTGGTAAGGAGCCGTGGTTGCCGGACCGCTGGTTTCTGCTGACGCGGCGGTGTCGTTCGGTGTGCTGGTGGTGTTACTGCCAGTACAGCCGGCGATGGCCAGCGCCAGCGCGGAGGTCAGGGGAAGGGTGAATGTCTTGCGCATGGTAAACCTCGCTATACGATTTATGGTGATTGATTATTCGCTGATTCAGGCCGATGCGGCGGTTTTCGCGTTGTCGGGTGCGTTGTCGCGCACGTGTAGTGTGTACTCCAGATCTTCCAGTGATGTGCCTTTGGTTTCCGGCATGATTTTCCAGACAAACAGGAACTGCAGGACCATCATCAGACCGAAGAAAATAAACACCAGCCCGCCATTGCCGTCGGCAAACACCGGGAACAGCCAGGACACCGCGGCCGCCATGAACCAGTGGGTGAAACTGCCAAACGCCTGGCCTTTGGCTCGCACCCGGTTGGGGAAAATTTCCGAGATGAACACCCAGATGACGGCGCCCTGAGAGATGGCAAAGGCTGCAATAAAGCCTAGCAGACCGTAGAGCACCAGGCTGCCGGAGATTTCCTCGGCCATAAACTGGAAGCTGACCAGAAACAGCGAGGCGGCGGTACCGATGGAGCCGATGAACAGCAGGGGACGACGGCCGAGCTTGTCGATCATGAACAGGGCGATGACGGTGAACATGAAATTGGTGCCACCCACCAGAACCGCCTGCAGCAGGGATGCCTCGGTGCTGAAGCCAGCGCTCTCAAAAATGCGGGGCGCGTAGTACATTAACGCATTGATGCCCGAGAGCTGATTGAACATGGCAATGGCCCAGGCGCAGAAAATCGGGAACATATATTTGCGCTGGAACAGGCGGTCCGAAGCGCCGTTGTCGTTATCTTTCAGTGAACGTTCGATATCCGCCAGCTCCTGCTCGACGTTGGGCTCGCCCATTTTGACCAGAACGTCGTGGGCTTCAACGGTGCGACCTTTCTTGACCAACCAACGCGGGCTGTAGGGAATGAGGAACAGCAGGGCGAGGAACAGTGCCGCGGGTACCGCTTCGATACCCAGCATCCAGCGCCATGCCGTCGCATCGTCAATGGACAGGCCAATCACATAGTTGGATAGAAACGCCAGCAGAATGCCACCGACCACGTTCAACTGATTGATCGCCACCAGCCGGCCGCGCATGGCGGCGGGGGAAATTTCCGCGATATACATCGGTGCTACCACCGAGGCGGCACCCACCGCCAGACCGCCAATCAGACGATAGACCAGAAACTCACCCCAGACCGTGGCCAGTGCGCTGCCCACGGCAGAGATGAAATACATCACCGCAATGACCATCAGGGAGCGCTTGCGGCCCAGCCAGTCGGCCGGTTTACCCACGCTCAATGCGCCGATGACCGTACCGATCAGCGCGATGGCAACGGTAAAGCCCAGCCCGTTGCTGCTGAGTTCAAATTCCCGCTCCAGTGCACCGGTGGTGCCGGAAATAACGGCGGTATCAAAGCCGAACAGTAGCCCCCCGAGGGCGGCCACGATGGTGCTGAAGATGACAACTCGATGAGAACGGGGCGGCGCGGCCCCCGGTGAATAGTTCATGGTTACTACCTCGCTTGGATTATTGTTTGTGATTTTTTAGGGAGCCATCGTGCGTGGCTCCTCTGTATTAATGAATGATCAGAGCCGTCAGCCGGCTGCGGTTGAAGTCATCGAAGGCGCAATGGCCTGTGCCATCAATAGTGCACCGACTTCGCCCGCATGACCGCCGAGCTCGGGGGCCACAATATAGTCTTGCGGGTTTTTGGCAGCGGCGCCGCAGGGGTAGCCATTGATATGGCCCTGAAAGCGCTGGTGAATTCGCGGGAACAGATGGTCCTGCTTCATTACCCCGCCGCCGAGAATGATCCGCTGGGGGGAGTAGGTGACAGTCAGGTTCCAGCACAGGGCGGCCAGATAATCAGCCTGAATATCCCACGCCTCGTGATTCTGGGGGAGGGTATCGGCCTTCTGCTGCCAGCGTTTTTCGATCGCCGGGCCGGAGGCCAGGCCCTCGACACAGTCTCCATGAAAAGGGCAGGCGCCGGGAAAGGGGTCGACCTCCCGGTCATGGGGCAGGAGCATATGGCCGACCTCCGGGTGCATGGCCCCCTTCACCGGTTGGCCATTGGCCACAATGCCGGCGCCCACGCCCGTGCCGATGGTGACATACACATAGTCGTCCAGCCCCTGAGCGGCGCCCAGAGAACCTTCCCCCAATGCGGAGCCGTTGACGTCGGTATCAAAGGCCACCGGTACGCCCAATGCTTTAGACAGCGTCCCCACCACATCGGTATTTGACCAATGCGCCTTGGGTGTGTCCGTGATGAAGCCGTAAGTAGGGGACTCCAGAGACAGGTCCACCGGGCCAAAGCAGGCCACTCCAAGCGATGCGATGGCACCGTGCCGGGCCTGGGCCTGCTCAAAAAACTGGATGGCGGCACCGAGGGTTTCATCCGGGCGGGTCGTCGGAAAGCTGGCGCGCTCCAGAATCTCCGTCGGAGAGCGACCCAGCACACAATTGAACTTGGTGCCGCCGGCTTCGATGCCTGCATACAGGCAGGGTAGTGACTTCACGTTGATTCTCGCTCTTATTAGGTTTGCTGAATAGTGGCTTACGCTCATTCCGACTAAGTAAATCACGGTTAAGAATGTGTGTCAATGTTGGTTTTATTGGTATTTATATGATTTTGCGCTCTAAAAACGGGGCCTATATAATATATATTCTTAACACAAGGTTAATAAAGTAGTTGAAATAAAATAAATCATTCTGTAATTTGGGTGGCAATGGAATTATAAGATCACCGGAAGTCAGCATATAAAACAAATAACGCCTCACCTGAAGGCTCTGTACTGAGCTAGATGAGTGATGGCGCAGCGAGGACAAAGCGATGAAACTATACAAAGAAGTCAAAGTGCTCCCGGCTTTCCTCATGGTCATCACAGCCTCAGTAGTGGGCTGTAAGATGGGTCCCGAGGATAGCCCGCCGCAAAGCGTTGTTGATGTGGTGGCTGAATCAGGCAGCTCCGCAAGTTCAAGTGCTGGTGGCGCCAGCAGCTCTTCTTCAAGCAGCTCTGAAAATTACCCGCCCACACCTCTTTTTGAGCATTCAGGCTTTGAGTTCTGTTGTGGAGGGTTTGGGACGTACGAGTCACACGGCTTTGCTGCTTCCGGCGTTGTTCAGATGCTGGATGGAGGCCAATGGGCGGCCGATATAGATGGTGCCGAGGGAGAGCGGGTGTTTGCCAGCTTTGGTGATGGCTTCGATGATGAAGGAGATTCCACCGCCGAGTGGAAAGGTTGGGAGCTCACCGGTTCTCTGACGTCGCCTGAATTCGAGATTCCGGCTCGTTATATTAATTTTCTGGCGGGCGGTGGAACCAATCCATTTGACTCTGAGCGCCCAACGGCCATTGTACTGAAAGTGGGTGGCGATATTGTTCGGCACGCTGTAGGTAACGGTCAGGAAGCGACTCTGTCGTTAGTGACCTGGGATGTGCAGGACTACATCGGCCAGATGGCGCGCATAGAAATTATTGATGGACATGACGATGCAGGCGATGATGGATCTCTTCCCATGATCCTTGCAGATCGGTTTGAAGCCAGCTCCAGTGCCGAGACAACTCCCTCTGGAGTAACTGAAGGCGGTGAAGTCGAGCTGGTATTTACCGACGCTCCCGAAACCGAAGGCTTCAGCCTGTTTTCCCGCCCCGGATCTGAACAGAATATCGCCGGTTTTGAATTCTGCTGTGGTGGTTTTGATACATACCAGGAGCACAGCTTTGGTGTGACCGGGGACTTTGTCTACCTTGATGGAGGAGAGTGGGCCGAAGCATTTGACGGCAGGCAGGGAGAGCGTGTGTTCGCGAGCTTCGGTAATGCCTTTGATCAGGATGAGGGAAACTTCTTCCTGGGCTGGAATGCCAGGGGGCGGTTGAGCTCCCCGGAATTTGTCATTGGTAGTAACTTCATCAACTTTTTGGTTGGCGGTGGTGACAACCACTATAACGAACCCAATGCCACCGCAGTGGTTCTGCGAGTTGAGGGCGAAGTCGTTCGCCATGCTTCGGGCGCCAATGTTGAAAATGCATTGGCCTGGGTGAGCTGGGATGTTTCTGCGCTGAAAGGTCATAAAGGGGTGATCGAAATTATTGATATGCACCCGGATGATGGCTCTGATGAGGCTCTCCCCTATATCCTCGCAGACGAATTCCGGGCTGCTGACAAGGTGGCGGTGGAACCTGCGGAAGATAGCGTGGTAACCAATACGTTGCCGGGGCCTCTGGCCAGTCGCCTGAAGGTGGGTGATCCAAATCCCTATTATGAGGACGGCACATTCTATCTGTACTACCTTCATGATGACGGACGACACCCCTGGTATCTTTCCCAAACAGACGATCTGGTGAACTTCTCTAGCGCCTACGAGGTTCTCTCTCCCGGGAGCGAGTCTGATAGTCAGGATTACTGGACCGGCTCCGGAAGTGTCATTAAAGATGACCTGGGTCAGTACCGTATGTACTACACCGGCCATAACCAGACGATTCAACCCGTCGAAGCCGTCATGCTGGCAACGGCGGATAGCCCTGACTCGGATAGCTGGACCAAACAGGCCGAGGCAACCTTTACCGGAGGCGACGGTTACAGCGACTTTGATTTCCGTGATCCATGGGTGTTCTGGAATGAGAGTGACAACGCCTACTGGATGCTGCTGACTTCCCGTTACAACAGTCAGGCTGCGATTGCTCTATACACTTCCCCTGATCTTGATTCATGGACCGCTGAAGCGCCTCTGTACCAGGAGTCCTCTGATCTTAACCTCGAAGTCCCTGACTTGCTTCAGTTGTCCGGTGATGAGTACTTGATTTATTCAGATCAGAGAGACGCTTCCCGGCAGGTTCGACACCTGGTGCCCGACGGTGCGGGTGACTGGGAGTACCCGGAGTTTGACGCATTGGACGGCCGTGGTTACTACGCTGGTCGATCCGCTGGCCCGGAGAGTAATAAGCTACTATTTGGCTGGGTGCCACACAAATTGGGATCAGTCGATAGTGGCCGATTCCGTTGGGGCGGTGATTTGGTAACGCACCAATTGTATAAAACGGATGCCGAGGGGTTGGCAGTCGCTTTGCCTGATGCGCTACGCGCAGAGCTTTCCACCGAGGTAGCGTTAAACGTCGTAGCTCAAACAGATGGGGCCGCGGTGAGCGATGGAAATGCTGTGCTTACGGGCGAAAGTTCGGTCCTGTTTGAGGCTGTCAACCAGTTGACTCGGATGACACTAAGTATTGACCAATTTCCAGTGGATGCGTCTTTTGGTGTCGATTTCAAAGATGCAGGAACAGGCAGAATGGCCCGCGTAGCGTTTGATGCCAGTGCGAATGAAGTGTCTTTCTCGCTGGATGGTAGTCGGGGTAACCCCCTCGACCCGATCGTCAGCGCCCCGCTGACTGAAGGTGAACCCATAGAGCTGGAGATTTTGCTGGATCCGGTTCTGGAGTATGGCGTCGTTTACATCGATGACTTCCGTGCATTGACCTTCCGCTTTTACGAGCTGGAGCAGTACGACATAGGCCTTTATTCCGAGTCGGGCCTGAATGTCAGTTCTATAAAGCGATTTGAGTAACGCCAACCCGTTTTCATTCTGAGTCATTGAGATGACCATGTTTCAACAATAAGTAAGAGGATGCACTCTATGAACAAGTCACTATTTACCTTAAGCGCACTGGCGTGCGCGATAACGCCGGGCCTGGCCTATGCGCAGTCTGACAGTGGCCCAGCGATGCAGCCGCTGGAAGAGGTTGTAGTTACAGGCTACAGCACGACCGAGGAGAAGAAACTGCTTGGTGCCGTAAATGCGGTGAACCTGGACGACGTTCAGGACTTACCTTCCGGTAATATCATGCAGAACCTCCAGGGGCGCCTTCCGGGTGTTCAGATCAGCTCAAACGGCAACCCCAATCCATCCTCTCGCGTGCGTATTCGGGGGCAGGGTATTGGCGGCCTTGGTTTCAATGACCCGCTCTACGTGATTGATGGCGTGCCAACCACCAAAGGCATGCATGAGCTGAACCCCAACGATATTGCCTCCATCCAGGTCCTGCGGGACGCGGCGACCGGCAGCGTCTACGGTGCCCGAGCTGCCAACGGTGTCATCGTGATCACCACCAAGAAGGGTTCTGACGCGGAAGGTGTTCAAGTCAAGCTCAATCAGTCTTATCAGGATTACTCCTATGACCTGAACCCTCTGAATACTCAGCAGCGGGCGCGTGCCGTATTTCAGGCAGCCGTCAATGATGGCTCTGATCCCAACAATGCCAGCCCCTTGTATAACTATGACTGGAACGGGGATTTCAGTAATCCCCAGCTTAATGAGATTCGCTTGCCCGAATATCTCGATTCGGCGCAGACAATGCGACCGGCTGACACCAATTGGTTTGATGCGGTAACCCGAACTGCCAAGGTGAGCGATCTGCATGTTTCCATGGGGAACTCCTCCGATAGGTCCAACGTATACGCGTCATTTGGCTACTACAATGCGCAGGGCGTTGTGGATGAGTCAGAGTTTGAGCGTCTGGCCTTTCGTGTGAACTCCAGTTTGGATTTTCTTGATGGCGATGTGACGATTGGTGAGAATTTCACTTTTACCAATCAGGTGTCCAATAAAGTCAATGATTTGGCCGAAGGGGCTCTCAATCTGTCCATTGAACAGCAATCCATTGTACCGATCCGCACGGAAGATGGTCTGGGCTGGGGGGGGCCGGCCGCGGGTATCACCGACCGGGACAACCCTGTGCGTCTGATCGAGATGAACAAGGACAATGAAAACACCTATAACCGGATGGTCGGTAACGCCTATGTTGAATACCGTCCACTGGATGATCTGATCCTGCGGTCCAATGTGGGGGTAGATTACGGTCAGTTCTATTATCGCGATTACACGCGTGCCTTTCAGGCGGGCAACCTCAACTTTGAAGATCAGTTGAATACCAACCATAACTGGAACAAAACACTGGTCTGGACCAATACGGCCGAGCAGAGCTGGGACTTTGACGGTGGCCACTTCCTGAAAGTGCTGGTGGGTGCGGAAACGGTTGATTTTGAAACCGAAGGGTTTTCCGGTAGCAACCAGGGTTACGCCTCGGATAGTCGCGACTTTGCATTCCTGTCTCAGGGTACATCCGGGACTGAGGTGGGCGGCTCCGGTGACGCCTGGAATATGCAGTCCTATTTCACTCAGATTGACTACGATTTTGAAGGTCGCTATCTGGCGTCTGTCACAGTGCGGCGCGATGGCTCTTCCCGGTTTGGTGACAACAATCAGTACGGTACTTTCCCGGCCGTTTCGGCTGGTTGGTTCGTTTCTGATGAGGCCTTTTTCGACGTCGATTTTATCGACGAGCTGAAGCTGCGTGCAAGCTGGGGTGAAAACGGTAACCAGGAAATCGATACCCGGGCGACCTCCACCATCTACGAAAGCCGTTATGCGACGACCTCTCTGTTTACCACTCAGCAGGATGAGGGCACCGCGTACGACCTGAATGGTGCGGATACCGGCAACCTGCCGTCGGGCTTCGCCCGGGTGCAGATCGGTAACCCGGACCTGAAGTGGGAGACATCGGTACAGACCAACGTGGGTATCGATTTTGAAATGTTCGGTGGTTCCTTCTGGGGTTCACTGGACTGGTTCGACAAGACCACCGAAGATATTCTGACCCGCACCCAGCCTCTGGCAACTCAGGGTGAAGGCGCCTCCCAGATTGTTAACGGCGGTACCATCGAGAACTCCGGTTTCGAGCTGGTGCTGAACTATGCCAATGACTTCGAGATTGATGGCGTCGGTGTATTCAATTATGAGATCAGCGGTAACGTCTCAAGTGCCGAGAATGAGGTCATCTCACTGCCCGCCGACGTGGTGAACTCCTTCCCGGGTGATGGGCGTGACAAGACTATTCTCGGTCAGTCCATTAATGCGGTGTATGGTTACGTAGCTGACGGCCTGTTCCAGAATCAGGACGAAGTCGACGCGCATGCGACTCAGGGCGGCGCGGCGCCAGGTCGAATTCGCTACTCCGACCTCAATGGCGACGGCGAAATCACCGAGGCGGACCAGACCTTCTTCACGACTTCCGATCCGGATCTGATTTATGGCGTGAACTTCAAGCTCGGCTATGAAAACTGGGACTTCAATATGTTCTGGCAAGGCGTTCACGGTGGGCAGATTCGTAACCACTGGCGCTTCTTCACCGACTTCACCTCGCTCAACGCCGGTTCCAACTACGGTGATCGCGTACTGGGAGCCTGGAGCCCGGACAATACCGGCAGCAATGTGCCGGCGCTGACCCTGGTCGACAACAACAACGAAGCCCGCTCTTCCACATTCTTCTGGGAAGATGCGTCCTACATCAAGTTGCGTGACCTGTCAGTGGGTTACACCCCGTCGGATACCTTCTGGGGTGCCATTGGTGCCAGCACAGGTCGCTTCTATATTCAGGGGCAGAACCTGCTGACCATTACGCCGGACGGCACCCTGGCTCAGGACCCGGAAACGCCGGGAGCGACTTTCCCGATTCCGCGCAGCATCAATGTGGGTGTGAATGTCACCTTCTAAACCGGGACCCTATAACGAATTCAAATATTGAACAATTGAGGTTAACATCATGAATAAGACTTATAAGTTAGCACTGTCCGCGGTGATGGCCTTTGCCATTACGGCGTGTGGCAGCGACTCTCTGGACGTTGAGCCGAAGTCGGCCTTGAGTGAAGATCAGGTAAAAACCGTTGATAATCTGGATGCTCTGGTGACGTCAGCCTACTCTTACCTGGGCAACGACCACTACACGGCCCCGATGTACCTGTGGCCGACGGGCAACCTGCGCGCGGGTGATGCACACAAGGGCGGTAACGGTGCGGCGGACATTTTCGCCTATCACGCTCTGTCGCTGTACGAGCCTCTGGTGGCCGACGGTGAGTCCTTCCCGCCGGATTTCATTGACCTGAACAACAAAAAGTGGGTACGTGATTTCACGGGTATTTCCCGGGTGAACTCGGCGCTTCAGGTCATGAACGAGGTGGACGAAAGTGTCTACCCGAACAAAGCGGCTCGTCAGGCGGAGCTTCGCTTCATCCGCGGGGTGTTTTACTTCGACCTTAAAATCCACTACGACCAGGTGCCCTGGATCGATGAAACCATGACTCCAGAGCAGGTGGAAACCGCGAGCAATGTGGATCTGACCTCGCAAGAGTTGTGGGACAAGATCGCTGCTGATTTCCGCTTTGGTGTGGAAAACCTGCCGTTGCCTCAGGATCAGGCGCAAGTGGGCCGGGCGGATCGTGATGCGGCGCGCGCCTACCTGGCCAAGACGCTTCTCTATCAGGCCTACGTGCAGGACGAGAACCACCAGGTGACCAGTATCGATTCCGACAACCTGGAAGAGGTGGTCAGTTTGGTCGATGACATTGAAGAAAATGGCCACTATGGACTGGTAAATGACTACGCGGAGAACTTCTTGTGGGAGTTCGAGAACAATCGCGAGTCCGTGTTTGAAATTCAGCGTTCCCGTGAAGATGGCAGCCCCGATGGCCGAGGCTCCTGGGGCGTGGCTCTGAATACCCCAATGGCCGGTGGTTTCGGGTGCTGTGGTTTCCATGTGCCGACCGAAAACTTTGTCAATGCCTTCAAAACCGGGGCTGATGGTCTACCCCTGTTTGATACCTTCAACGATGCCAATTACGACGCGTCCTCCGATATGGTTGACCCGCGCCTGGATCACACCGTAGGGATGGAAGACAAGCCGTTCAAATACGATGAAGATCTGATTATCGAAGATGGTGATTCCTGGGCGCGTAACCCAGCGACCTACGGTAATTTTGTGTCCATGAAAGAGTTGGAGCACCCGGACTGTGAGTGTCGTATGCAGAATGGTCCATTTACCGTGACCTCCAAAAATACGATTCTGGTTCGCTATGCCGATGTTCTGCTGTGGAAGGCCGAGGCACTGATTGAGCTGAATCGCGAAGATGAGGCACTGCCGATCATCAACCGGATTCGTCAGCGAGCAGCGGGCAGTACCGGTCGTCTCGGTAACAACTTCAGCATCTACAACATTGGCACCTACAGCGATTTTGCCGATCAGGACGAAGCCCGTCAGGCCTTGCGCTGGGAGCGTCGCCTGGAGCTGGGTCTGGAAGGGCATCGGTTCTTCGATCTGGTTCGTTGGGGGGTGGCCAAAGAAACGCTGGACACGTACCTGGAAGTCGAGCAGACGCGCAAAGAGTATCTGACCGATGCGGAGTTCACCGCCGGCAAGCATGAGTATATGCCGATCCCGCAGCAGCAGATTAACCTCAGTGGCGGTGCTTACCAGCAGAACCCGGGCTACTGAAACCGGGTGTTTTGAACACGTCCTGCGCCCGGCTCTCCGTGGTGCAGGACGCTCTCCAGCGTGTTGGGTGCTGGAGCTCTCCCAGGGAATGTCTCTCCCTATATTGGCACAACGTTAGTGCAGGCGCGGCCCTAAGGGGTCGCGCTTTTTTGTTTGAATGGTATTCCGGCGATAGCGAGAGTTATCATTCCGGAATCAATATCGTAAATTAATATATAACAGTGTGTTCATTATAACAGTAATTATAAAACCCTTTAAAAACAGAAGGTTGCAGTAATTATATTACATTATTTCCAAATCCTGTTATTTAATAAACGTGTTGAAATAAGTCGGGGAATTCTGTAAGTTGCTCTGCATGGAAGAAGCGGTAAAAGGCTAGGGATAAATTCAGGTCAATACCGGAAGCGGTCGTTCAGCTTTCAAAATAGAGCTCTCCTTTTATCTGGAGCCCGGCGAGTTGGGGTTGCAGGTAGTAGGGCAAACAATAAAAGTGTGAGCTATTATGAGTAAGTAATCTGTTGTTCTGCTCGGGCATGTAGTGTTCCCGTCGGCGCAATCCTCCTCTGATGTCCGCCATGGCCGGGCGGTTGACTCATATAGGCTCCTCATCACTAAGACATGTGAGGTGTAACGTGGATAAACAACCGGGTATCAAAAAAGCCCCTCTGGCTTCAGCCATCAAAATGGCTCTGGCGTCATCGTCAGTGTTGGCTTTGGCCTTTCCCTTCAGCGCTCAAGCTCAGCAACAGCCAGCCCTGGAAGAGATCCTGGTCACGGCCGCGGCCGGTGGTGGGCGATCGCAGATTGAAAGCTCCGTCGCGGTAACTGCTGTAAATACCGACGCCATTCAGGATTTTCAGCCCAGCTCCGAGTCAGAGGTGCTGCGGATGATTCCGGGGATTCAGGTGTCTGGTACCTCCGGGCCGGGCGGTAACGCCAATATCGCCGTACGTGGTCTTCCGGTCGCGACCGGCGGTTCGCCTTTTGTTCAGATTCAGGAAGATGGGTTGCCCACGGTCCTGTTTGGTGATATCCAGTTTGGCAACAATGACTACTGGACCCGCTTTGACGCATCGGTGGATAAGGTCGAAGGTATTCGTGGTGGTACGGCGGGAACCTACACCTCCCAGGCTCCTGGGGCGATCATTAACTACATCAGTAACTATGGTCAGGAGGAAGGTGGCTATATACAGGCGAACACCGGTTTGGGCTTTGATGAGAGTCGTATCGACTTTCGTTACGGTGGACCCGCGAGCGACTCGGTCAACTACCACATCGGCGGTTTCGTTCGGCAAGGTGAAGGGCCGCTGGAAATTCCCTACGGAGCCAGCGATAGTGTTCAGATCAAAGGTAATATCACCAAGTACTTTGACGACAACCAGGGCTATATCCGGTTCTTGGGGAAGTTCGCGGATACTCAGGAAGCCAATTACACTGGCAGCCCGTTTCTCGGTAGTGTTAACGGCGACAGGGTGAGTAACATCAAGGCGTTTCCCGGCTTTGATGGCAGAGACCAGTCGAATTACTCTATCCTGAATAATCAGAACCAGATTGTGAACCGTGAGGGCGATCTGGAAACCGTTCCGATGAATGGCATTGCCACAAAAACCACGGCCATTGGTAATGAGCTCCAGTACGTCTTTACCGATAACCTTCGGGCCGAAAACAAAATGCGCTGGACCGAACAGAGCGGTACCTTCTACTCGCCGTTTCAGAACGTGGTTCGTGCCGATAGCGTGACCGGCTCAATGGTGAACGGCGCGACCGTCGGTGAAATCCGTTACGCCAACGGCCCGAATGCCGGCCAGTTGTATGACCGGGAGTATCTGGATAACGGCCCCAATGTGCACACCAATATGCGTGATGTGGGCAGCTTTGTGAATGACCTGACCCTGATTGGTGAGTATTGGCTGGGAGATGGTGATCTGACGGTACGTGCCGGCTATTTCCATATGAAGCAGGATATCGCCATGGATTGGCACATCAATCGGGCCTATACCGAAGTGAGTGGTGATAACCCGGCGATGCTGGACCTGTATGACGATGAAGGTAACTTGCTCACCGCCCGTGGTATTGCCGGGTTCAACGATAACTGGGGGGACTGCTGTTCCAGGGATTACGATCTTTCTTACACGAATACGGCACCCTATGTCGTGTTGGACTGGGAGAATGATCTGTTCATCTTTGATGTCAGTACCCGATTTGAGAACGTGAAATCCTCGGGATGGACGGTTGCCGGCTTGGTGACCGGCGATACCCCCGTGCAAACCACCGACTTCAACGGTGATCAGGTCACCGTGATGATTCCTACCATGGAGGCGCAGGGCGCTCGGGAAAATCTGGACTATGACACCAGCTATGAGAGTTGGACGGTGGGCGGTTTGTGGAAGGCGTCCAGCGATACCAGTCTGTTTGTACGTGCTTCCGAAGGCGGGCGTTTCAACGGGGATCGCCAGACCGTCAGTGGAAAAATCAATGCTGATGGTTCGCTGAATGAGTCAGGCCGAGTGGCCGATGTCGACTTCGTCAATCAATACGAGGTGGGTATCAAAAATCGCGGGGAGCTGTTTGATGGTCTCTACTCGATTGAGCTGACGCTACTCAAAGGTGATTTCAAACAAAGTACCTTTGAGCTGTCACAGACCGTGTGTCGGGACCTGGGCTTCGGGGATGTCGGTGGCTGTATCATCGATGCCGAGTACAAGTCGCAGGGTTTCGAGCTCTTGGGCACCTATTTCTGGGACCGTCTGTCGGTGACCGCCAATGCCACCTTTACCGATGCCGAGCAGTTGGGTGTGGGTGATGAAAGTTTCCGTCGCGCCAGTGGTATTCCGGATCTGACCTACACCATTTACTCCAGCTATGAGCTGACCGACCAGTTCAGTGTGGGACTCAACGTGACCGGGCAAACCGATACTCTGGATGCGGGTCAGCGGGAGTGGCCCGGTTCGGCGACCTGGGGGGCGAATGCCAAGTACAGCCCCACAGAGAACCTCGAGCTCGGACTTCAGGTCTATAATCTGCTGGACGAGTTAGATCTTCGCGGGGCGGGAGGCGTAAACGATACGTCGGTTACGCCAGCGGTGTTGAGCGGCAACGCCGCCCTGGGTCGGACGGCCCGGGCCTCCATCAAAGTCCTGTTCTAAGACGGGATGGTCCCAAGCCCGTTGTCCCTGATCGCCGCAACCTGGCGTTCAGGGGCGGTGGGCTTTTTCGAATGTACACGGGGTGGTGGCAAGAGGCACGGCCCCGTTTTTTTTGTGGATGACAGTGCTGGCGGAGTAACGTGGTGTCCACCGATAAAGTGTTGCAAAACGCACAGCAGGCTATGAATGAAGGGCGCGCGGACCTTGCGGTTGAGCGACTGCGGGCTGCTTCCGGGCAATACCCCGATAGCGCAGCGATCTGGACTCAGTTGGGATTTGCGCTGCATCAGGAACAGTGGGAGCCGGAAGCCGCTGAGGCCTTCGCCCGGGCCTGTGCGCTGGATGGGAGAAATGCGGATACGGCGATGGCGTTGGCTCAAAGCCGGTTTCTGGCCGGCCTTCCGTCAACGGCCTCCTTTGAGCGTGTTTTGCAGCTGGCGCCTCATGACCTTAATGTATTGCGGGGTTATACCTCGGCGCTGGCCGCCGAGCGGCAACGGGATAAGGCCATTGGTCTTCTGCAGGATGCTTTGAAGCAGCAACCCGGCTGGTTGGCTGGCCATAAAAGTATCGCCAGTCTGCGCTTTACTGGTGGTGATGCCACGCATTTTACCGATAGCTTCAAGGATGCCTGCGCTCGGCAGCCCGACAACCTGGCCTTGTGGCTGGAATGGTTCCGGAGTCTTGCCCAGGTTCGCGACTGGATCGGATCCCGTCGCGTACTTGAGGCGGCCGAAAAGCGTTTTGAGGGACATCCCCAGCTGACGGTGGCCGAGCTGTTTGTCGCGAGTGAGTCGGGTGATGATGAGCGCGCAGCCACGCTGTTTGAACAGACCACCTCGGTCAAAGATGTGGTGCGTGATATGGCGCTGATCCGGTACAGTCTGCGCCGGGGTGACCCGGAGCGTGCAGAACAGGCGGCGCTGCGCCATATGAATACGCGCTCCGCGCCGGTCATCTGGCCTTATCTGTCTCTGATCTGGCGGCTGCGTAAGGATCCTCGCGCCGAGTGGCTGGACGAGGGAGCCCGGCGTGCGCAAACGTTTGAGCTGGAGCTGAGCGGGGATGAACTCGCTCAGCTCACCCTGCTCTTGCGGCAACTGCACACCGCCCGCTCGCCCTATGCAGAGCAGTCGGTCCGTGGAGGCACGCAAACCGACCAGAACCTGTTCCTGCGTCACGAACCCATACTGCGAGATTTGAGAGCGCGTGTTCAATCGGCGGTGCAAAACTATGTCAGCCGTTTGCCGGAGCCAGCGGTCGGTCATCCCCTACTGGGAGTGAACCGACGGGAAGTGTTGCGGGGGCGGGTCCACTTTTCCGGCAGTTGGTCGGTGCGTCTGAAATCCCAGGGTTACAATGTCAGTCATACCCATCCGGTGGGCTGGATCAGCTCGGCGCTCTATATTTCTCTGCCCAAGGGGGAGCGGATGGGGCAGCCGCCAGCGGGCTGGCTTCAGTTCGGTACACCACCGCCGGAACTTGAGCTTGATCTCCAGGCCTACAAGAAGGTTGAGCCCAAAGCCGCTCGGTTGGTGCTGTTCCCCTCAACCTTGTGGCATTCTACCGTCCCTTTTAATGATGGCGAGCGCCTGGCGGTTGCGTTTGACGTGCAGGCGCCGCCGGTGGCGGCACCTGCCGCTACCGGGCGTTGATGCAGCCGGAAATGACAGGATGACAGCAAATGAATACTGATGATCGTCGACTCCGCCGAATAGTGATTGTAGGCGGAGGCAGCGCCGGCTGGATGTCGGCTGCTGCGCTCGCCAACGCGACGCAAGGGCAGTGTGCAATCACCCTGGTGGAATCCGATGCAATAGGCACGGTTGGCGTGGGCGAGGCCACGATACCTCCGATAAGACTGTTCAATCGGGTTCTCGGGTTGGATGAACGAGAGTTTTTGCGGCGCACGAAAGGTACGTTCAAGTTGGGTATCCAGTTCGTCGACTGGGCGCATCAGGGGCACAGTTATTTCCACCCCTTCGGTCCCCACGGCCGGAATTTTGATACCGTCTCGCTGCACCACCATTGGCTTCGGTCACGGGAGAGTGGGGAGACCAGCACACCGTTGCACGAACACAGCATGGCCTGGGCGGCGGCCTCCCGCAATCGATTCGCACCTCCGGTGCAAGATCCCCGCAATGTACGTTCCACTTACGATTACGCCTATCATTTCGATGCTGGCCTCTACGCGGCTTTTTTGCGCGAGTATTCTGAAGCCAAGGGTGTGGAGCGCCGGGAGGGTACCGTCACCGACGTTCTTTTGAATCCTGAAAACGGTTTTGTTGAATCGGTGCAGATGGCAAGCGGGGATCGAATTGAGGGCGACCTGTTTATCGATTGCTCGGGATTTAGAGCCTTGCTAATTGGTGAGGCTATGAAGGTCGGGTACCGGGACTGGAGCGATTGGTTGCCCTGCGATCGGGCGGTGACCGTCGCCAGTGCGCCAGGTGAGCTTACGCCCTACACGCGCTCAACAGCACATGCAGCCGGCTGGCAGTGGCGTATTCCGCTACAGCATCGGACCGGTAATGGTTATGTGTACTGCAGTCGCCATATCAGCAGCGATGAGGCAGCGGCGACTTTGCTGAAGCATCTTGATGGCGAACGCCTCGGCGAGCCCAGGGAGCTGGCGTTCACTACCGGACGAAGGGAAAAATTCTGGGAAAAAAATGTCGTGGCGGTTGGTCTTTCCAGTGGCTTTATGGAGCCGCTGGAGTCCACCAGTCTACATCTTGTGCAGGCGGCTATATCCAGGTTGCTCGGCTTCTTCCCGGATCGGGATTTTGACTCGGCGGTCATCGACGAGTACAACCGCATAACCATCAACGAGTTTGAGCGTATACGAGATTTTCTGATTCTGCACTATAAGCTCACAGAGCGGGACGATGCTCCCCTGTGGCGGGAGTGTCGGGATATGTCCGTGCCGACACCGCTGGAAAACAAACTTTACCACTTTGGCGCTTATGGCCGGTTGATCGCGGATGGCGCTGATCTTTTCGGGCCGGATAGTTGGCTGGCGGTACATGTCGGTCAGAACCACTGGCCGAAGCGTGTGGATCCGCTATTGGCGTTCAGAACTGTGGACGGCGGTACTTGGCTGGAAAAGCTGCGTGCCGCCGTGACAGCGGCGGCAGACCAAATGCCAGAGCATCAGGCATTTATTCACAAATATTGCTCAGGCGGTTAATAAATTACAATGGTCTAAGGCGGATTGCCCCCCTTTAATACTCCCCTGGGCCCTCCCGCGAGGGATCCAGGGGAGACGACTCAATCTTTGAGGGATTCTGGCTCTTCAGTCATAAGTTCCGGTTTTTCATGACGGTGGGATTGGGTTGTTCCTTTGCGCTTGGCTAGCGCGGCATCCAGCTTTTTGGCGGAATCGGCAATGGCGGCATACAGATCTTGGGATTCGGCGTGTACGGCCACCTTAGCGCCTTTGAACTGGGTGGTAACCTCGACGGCCTGTGCGTGCCGTTCGACGGTGAGGGCCATGGAGAGGTCTCCAAGGTCGGGGTAGTGGTTCTGGATCTTCTTGAAGCGGCTATCAACGGCCTCGCGGATGCCGTCGGTGATATCCACGTGGTGACCGGACAACTGTATATTCATAGTGACTCCAATACCTTTTCAGTTTGCAACCCTGACCTGCCACGCCGTGGCCAGGCCTTCAAGGAAGAGGACTGCGTGGTTGGGCCGCGAGTTCCCGGTGCCAACCCGTTTTCTGTCCTCCTGTTACAAACATGTGTCCGAGGAGAGGGAAAGTCAAGGCAGGTGGAGATGAATACCCATAAAAAAAACCCGCGCAAGGCGCGGGTTTTCTCAAAAGTGGTAGCTAGGGGCGGACTTGAACCGCCGACCCCAGCATTATGAGTGCTGTGCTCTAACCAGCTGAGCTACCTAGCCACTTGGTGAGGGCGCGTATTTTCCCTGTCTGCACCCCTAAAGTCAACCCTGATTCGCGGGTTTTATACGTTGAAGCGGAAGTGCACCACGTCGCCGTCTTTGACGATGTAGTCCTTGCCTTCCAGGCGCCATTTTCCAGCGTCCTTGGCCCCCTGCTCCCCTTTATAGGCCACAAAGTCGTCGTAGGCGACCACTTCCGCCCGGATAAAGCCCTTTTCGAAGTCAGTGTGGATCTTGCCGGCCGCCTGGGGGGCGCTGGCGCCGACGGGAATGGTCCAGGCGCGCACCTCTTTCACCCCGGCGGTAAAGTAGGTGTGCAGGCCCAGCAGCTCATAGCCTGCGCGGATCACCCGGTCCAGGCCCGGCTCGTCCATGCCCATTTCTTCCAGGAACTCCGCCTTTTCGTCGTCTTCCAGCTCGGCAATTTCCGCTTCCAGCTTGTTGCAGATGGGTACCACCACGGCCTTCTCTTCCTCGGCAATGGCCCGCACCTTGTCCAGCAGTGGGTTGTTCTCAAAGCCGTCTTCGGAGACGTTGGCAATATACATGGTCGGCTTGACGGTCAACAGGTTCAGCTCGCGCAGCTGGTCCAGCTCGTCGTCAGACAGGCCAAAGGAGCGCAGGGGCTTGGCTTCGTCCAGATGGGGTTGAACCTTCTCGAGCAGTGCTTTCATAGCGATAGCGTGCTTGTCCTGGCCCTTGGCGGCCTTGGCGTAGCGCTGCATTGCCTTGTCCACGGTTTCCAGGTCCGCCAGGGCCAGTTCGGTGTTGATCACGTCAATATCGGCCGCCGGATCGACGCTGTTGGCCACGTGAATGACGTTGTCGTCCTCAAAGCAGCGCACCACGTGGGCGATGGCGTCGGTTTCGCGAATGTTGGCGAGGAACTTGTTCCCCAGCCCCTCACCCTTGGAGGCGCCCGCCACGAGCCCGGCGATGTCCACAAACTCCATGGTGGTGGGGACCACCTTCTCCGGTTTGACGATCTCGGCGAGCTTCTCCTGGCGCGGGTCGGGGACCATGACCAACCCCGCGTTGGGCTCAATGGTGCAGAACGGAAAGTTCTCGGCGCCAATGCCCGCCTTGGTCAGTGCGTTGAAAAGAGTGGATTTTCCGACGTTGGGCAAGCCAACGATGCCGCAGTTAAAGCCCATGAAATTGATATCCAGCCAGAGAATGAAAAAACAGGCCCGGATTATACAGATCCAGCCAGCGACGTAGTAGGTCGAATTGGGCTCGCGGGGACGTAATCCGCCAGTGGGCACTGTTCCACCAGGTCCCGGCTCTTTTCGGGTTTCGGGTCAATGGCTCCGGGGGAGGTGGCATGCTCTCTGTGCGATGACTTCTATCACGCTGATTTTGTGGAATAAATTTAAATAACAGTATGTAAAAAATAAATAACGCAAGTTATGTCTTATAAGTGCATGATTTATAGAATAAAAGATTATTGTTCTGTGGTGTGACCAAATAATTGATATTTAATTAATAGTGATGTAAGTTAATCGAAAGGCCTCTTCACGGATATGGCAATTGCGTTGTGTCCGGGGGCTTTGAGAACAGCGACCATAATAGAGGATAAATAATATGAATAAGTTTAGTGAGCGAATGGGGTTGGTCCCGTTGGCCGTCAGTTGTCTGGTATTGGCGGCGTGCGGCAGTTCGGATTCCGATGTGCCCGACACCCTGCCGGGCAAGAACCTGGATGTGGTGATCGGTGAGCCGGAAGAGCCCGAGCAGCCCGAAGAACCGGGCGATGAAACCTACAATGAAGAGCTGGTCAACGTCAGCAACGACGATCCCGACCTGTTTGTTCAAGCGAATATCGTGGCTGATTTCGAAGATATCGACGCCATTCAGGCGTCCGGCAGCGGCTGGACCCTGACCGGTGTATTTGCCGATGTGGACGACTGGACCGGGGTGACCAGCTCCATCGAAGGGGCGGCCCGAGTGGGAAGCGCAGCGGTAAGCACCTGTGAAATCGGCGGCAATGACTGCGACTCCAATGTCGGCTCCATCCTGACACCACCGTTTACCGTCACCTCTGATTACCTCAATTTCCTGATGACCGGTGGGGCCACCGCCGTGGGTGCCGAAATTCGTCTCGCCGGTACCGATACCGTGTTGGCTGCCTTCCAGCCCAACTCTTGTGGCAGAGCCACCATTACCGATAACGATGACTGGTTCCACTTTGATATCAGTGCGTTGCGCGGCGAAGAGGTTCAGCTGTACCTGTTCGACAACGAAGAAGGTGGTTGTGGCTTCATCAGCTTCGATCACTTCTACCAGAGTGGCATGGCGGTTGGTGCGGTCGGTGATGTGGCCGAGGTTCCGTTGGAACCGTTCAATGTGACATTGCCGGAGGATGCCTCCGCCAATGTGATCAGCCGGTTCGATAACGCCGTGAAAATGACCACCAGCGTGGAAGAGAACGGTGAAGGCTGGTCCGCCACGGGTGATTTTGAAGCGCCCGCCAGTGTCGATGCCTGGCAGGGTAATTCAGGCAACCTGAACGCGGCGCGCATTGGTGATCGTGGTTTCTCCAGTTGTGCAACCGGCGATACCGCCTGCGAAGCGCAGACCGGTACCATCACCTCCGCGGCCTTCGCAATCAACAGTGATTACATCCGTTTCCTCGCGGCGGGCGGTTCGGCGGACAACCAGGAGGTCAGTATCAACCTGTTGCGCGCTGGCACCAACGAGGTTCTGGCCAGCTTCACCCCGGAAACCTGTGATCCCACATATATGAATGGCGATGATGACTGGTATCACATGGACGTCAGTGCCATTCAGGGCCAGAACGTGCGGCTGGAAATCGTGGACAACTCGACGGAAGCGTGTGGCTTCATCAGCATCGATCACGCCTACCAGACCAGCGCACTGTCCTTTGAAGATGACGATGGCGTTGAGGTGATTCCCGATGTGGGTGGCGTGGCAGATATTCCGGCGGAGTTCAAGAGCTATAACGTCGAAGTGGCCGCAGATGCCTTTGAGGAAGGTGCGGTTGTCGCCAACTTTGATGACCCGCAGGCCATGCTGGACGCCGGCTGGACGGCCAGCGGAGACTTCGCAAGCCCGGCGAGCGAGACTGCCTGGGCGGGGACCACGGTAGTAGATGCCTCGGCACGAGTCGGTATTCAGGCGGTGAGTACCTGTGAGCTGAACGATAACGCGGCCGGTTGCGATGCCCCGGTGGGCGCTCTGACCTCACCGCTGACAACCATCATCGACCCCTATCTGTACTTCCTGATGGCCGGTGGCAATGGCGATGCACCGGTGGGCCTTCGGGTTCTGGACTCCATTGGCAACGAGTTGATCAATTACTCGCCCGCCACCTGTGGTCCTTCCCACATCGATGGCAACGACGATTGGACCTTTATTGATCAGTCCCTGATTCAGGGCGCCAAGGTGCATTACCAACTCTATGATGAAGAGGCGGGCGGCTGCGGCTTTGTCAGCTTCGATCACCTCTATCAGACCGACCGTGATCCGGCGTCGACCGATGGGGTATTGCCGGCGGATATGACCAACGGTGGGGCCATCTTCCTGGATGATACCCAGATGCAGTCGATTGGCTTTAACAGCTCGCTGCCGTACGCAGACTCCAATGAAACGGTCATCGGTCGTTTTGACGATGCCGAAGCCGAGCTGGCCGCTGGCTGGGTGGCGACGGGCGACTTCGCCAACCCGGCTGACGGCCAGGCGTGGCAGGGGACTACCCGTGATGAAATTGCCGCGGCGGCGCACATCGGTGTGGGTGCGGTCAGCACCTGTGAGCTGAATAACAATGCCTCCGGCTGTGATGCCCCAACTGGTACGCTGACCTCGCCGACCTTTACCGTGTCGGCTGACAAGCCCACTCTGGCGTTCATGATGAAGGGTGGTAATGGCACCGCGCCGGTCGGCCTGCGGGTGCTGTCTGCTGCAGATGACAGCGAGCTGGAAAACTACACGCCAAACAGCTGTGGTCCATCTCATATTGATGGTGACGACGATTGGGTCGAGATTGATCTGAGCGCCTACGCCGGTGACGATGTCAAAGTCGAGATCTATGACAACGAGCCCGGAGGCTGCGGTTTCGTCAGCTTCGACCACGTGCATATGACCAGTGGAACGGTTTATACGCCCTGATCAACCGGACGCGTTCCGTAGCACAGGCCCCGGCATTCATGCCGGGGCCTTGTCGCAAACCAATGAGGTCAACACGATGTTTTTCGAAAAACGAACCCTCACTCTGACCAGCCTCGCACTGTTGGTTGCCCTGAACGGTTGTGGTGGCGGAGGTGGCGGCTCCAATGGCGACGACCCGACGCCACAGGATCCGGATGATGAGCCGCCGGCTGATGAGATCCCGTCACCCGACGCCGGTGCGTTGATACATCTGGATTACAACACGCTGGTCGATGGCGTGAGGGTCAGCAATGAGGCGGGCACTAACAACTTTCCCGTTGAAAACGCCTTCGATGCGCCGGAGCTGGTGCCCGGCGTCGAGGGGCAGGCGCTGCGCACGGATGGCTACTCAACCTGGGTGAACGCGGATCTGGACCCAGCCTCGAATAAAACCCTGACCGTGGAAACCTGGGTGGCTCTGGAAAGCTATCCCTCGGATGCGGAAGTGCCGCACGCTGCACTGACGCCCTCTTCGTTTATCAGTCAACGGAATGAGTTGGCGGGCTTCTCGCTGGACATCAACACCTTTGGACAGTGGGGCTTTACCGTGTATCTGGATGGCGAAGCGGTAATGCTGAATGCGCCGGATGTGTTCCCGCTGTATGAGTGGGTCCATGTGGCCGCCGTGGTGGATACGCCCAACGAATCCGTGTCGTTGTATCTGAACGGCGAACCGGTGGCCAGTGAAACCATTTCCGAAGACAGCCAAATCAGTTATGCCGGCGGTGATCTTCTGGTTGGCAAAAGTCACACCGACAAGTATTTGGGAATCTTCCTGGTCAATGCGCTCAACGGCGCCTTTGATGAAACCCGAGTTTACCCGGGTGCACGCACCCCGGAACTGATTCAGGACAGCCTGGATGTGAATGTGGCGCAAGCCGATGGCGCTGCGCACGACTCACTGATCGTGCCGGATAGCCGGTTTGCCGGTGACCTGCAGCGGCCGCAATTCCATGCCATGCCGCCCGCCAACTGGACCAACGAACCTCATGGTCTGGTCAATGTGGATGGCCGATTCCACATGTTTTACCAGCGTACGCCCAACGGTCCCTTCAAAACCCAGATGCACTGGGGGCATATGTACTCGGATGATCTGGTGCAGTGGAAAGATGAAGAAGATGCGCTTTGGCCGACGCTGGAGCTATCAGACACGCGTGGCTATGATATGAAAGGCATCTGGTCCGGTGATGTGGTGTATGAAAATGGCACGGCCTACGCCTTCTATACCAACGTCAATCACTCTGGCCCCTACAACCCGGGTGTAGCACTGGCGACCAGTGACCATGAAAACCTGCGGGACTGGGAGAAGCAGGGGCCGATCATTGATTCCGACCGGGTGGAAGATTTCCGCGATCCCTACTTGTGGAAAGAAGGTGATACCTGGCACATGATCATTGGCGCCCGGGTCAGTGGAGGTGGCGGCCTTGATTACTATACCTCCACCGATCTCTACAACTGGTCCCGCAAGTCACGCTTCACGGTGCCTGCCTACTCCCAGATGGATATCGGATCCGCGATCTGGGAAATGCCGGTGTTTGAGCCGCTGGGTGATGGCAAGCATATTCTGGTGGTCAACCCGATTGGTGGTGAAGTTGGCAAGTACGATGACGACAAACCCACTCGCGGCGTCTACTGGACGGGCACTTGGGAAAACGGCTCCTTTACGCCGGATTACCTGACACCCAAGAATCTGGATGTCATCGCCGGCCATCTGTCACCTACCGTCGCCCGCAATGGTGAGAATCAATTGGTAGGTATTGGCATTGTTGACGAGCGACGCTCTTCCCAGGCTCAGTTGGATGCCGGTTGGACCCATACCTTCAGCTTCCCTCGCGAGTGGCGTTTGCTGGAAGACGGGGAAACTCTGGGACAGTCTCCCGCGGATGACTTGCAGACCCTGCGTGACCCGGATTCTCATCTCAGTATTGCCCCTGGCGCTGTGACCGGCGAATTTGATCCGGGCATTGAGGGACGGCAGAAAGAAATCCGGGTGGAAGTGAATCCCGAGGTGACCGGCTCTCAGTACGGCCTTATGTTGGCGACCTCGCCGGATCAGGAAGAGGTGACCCGGCTGAGCTACGATGCCGAGCGTCAGGAAGTGGTGCTGAATAAATTCAAATCCAGCCTCTCGGATCAGGTCGAAGACAAAAAGGTTTACCGTGAAGCCTACGATGAAGTGGCCTTTGGCAAACCGCATACCTTCCATGTCTTCGTGGACGGATCAGTGGTGGATGTCTTCATCAACGACAGCGCCGCTTTCTCCTTCCGGATCTATCCCACCCGGGACGACAGCGACAACGTCTACCTGTTTTCTGACGGGGGTGAGACGGAGGTCGTGAACGTAGAGGCCTGGACCTTGCGCCAACCCTAAAGTCGGCACCCCATGGGCGCCCTACGCTGACGGCGCGGAGACCAGAGCCCGCAACCACCGTAGGACACCCATGCGGTGCCACTGATGAATTCCCCTGAGCCAAGGACAGGCTCCCATTACTGATGTACCCCTGAAGTGTTGTATTTCAAAAAAACCCGACTAACCATAATAACCGGGGTTTTACGTTCTCAAATGACCTGCGAGTCATGAAGTCCGAGTCAGCGTGCCCGGTCCCTTGGAGGCCTTATGACAATAAAACACGTCGCACTACTGATTGTTTCTTTGAGCCTGTTTTCGCTTCAGGCCCATGCTTACTCCTCATCCGTTTTGTATCTGAAGTACGATGAATCAAATGGCGAGGAGGATGTCATCGACCAGGTGGCGGGTCAGGTGTATTCCATTCGCCACGTCAACAACCCGCCGGAGCGAGTGCCCGGAGTGACAGGGAACGCTCTGCGTACCGACGGTTACTCTACCTGGTTGTCCGGGGACCTGTCCGTGTCAGTTAGCGACCAGATGACACTATCGACCTGGATTGCGCTGGAGAGCTATCCCTCGACCGAGGAGGGCAACCATCAGGCGTCGTCATTGATTCACGCAACCGGTGAGGACGATTTCAATCTGGGCATTGATACTTACGGTAACTGGTGGTTTCACGTTTACATTGGCGGGCAGGCGCGGACGGTGTTTGCGCCGGAACCTTTCCCTCTGTATGCCTGGACCCATGTGGCGGCGACCGTCGATGCGGGAACCGTCACGCTGTATATCAATGGCGTAGAGCAGGCGTCCCAGAGCTTTCCGGCGACCGACATTCAATTGCCCACCAACGGTGAGCTGGTGGTTGGGCGAAGCAGTAACCCGCAGATTTCCTTTGGGGTTTTTGAAGTGAACGCCATCAGCGCCGCCTACGATGAAACGGCCATTGAAGATGTGGCGGTCTCTCAGGCGGAGCTGAAGAGTCGGTATGAAGCGCATCGGTTTACGCCCTGGCAGAGTGCACTTGTTGTGCCGGATACCCGCTTCGCCGATGATCACCTGCGTCCTCGCTACCATCCCCTTCCCCCCGCTAACTGGACCAACGAGCCCCACGGGCTGGTGGAGCACGATGGTCGCTTTCATATGTTCTATCAGCGCACGCCCAACGGCCCCTACAAATGGATGATGCACTGGGGGCATATGTTCTCCGACGATCTGGTGAGCTGGACCAACACCAAGGACGCCTTTTATCCAAAAGAGAATACGGGCGGTCAATCTGGCCTGGGATCCAAGGGTATCTGGTCCGGCGATGTAGTGATGGACAACGGTTGGGCGCATGCCTTCTATACCACGGTGAACTACGATGGCGATTTCAATCCGGGTGTGGCCTGGGCCACCAGCAATGATGGAAATCTTGAGCGCTGGACCCAGTATGGTGGGATCATCGACAAAAACGATCCCAACCCGGGCAACGTCCTGGATTTGCGCGACCCCTATGTGTGGCATTCGGATGGCCGCTGGCACATGATCATCGGCGCAGCCACGCAAAATGGCGGTGGCCTCGAGTATTACCATACGACGCACTTGGGCGACGGCTACTGGGAGCGGTCATCGGCCGGCTTTACGTCCATCCCTTACGCTTCCATGGATCCCGGTTCCGCCATTTGGGAGATGCCGGTATTCGAGTACCTGGGAACCGTGAATGGGGTGGATAAATACGTGCTGGTAGTGTCCCCGATTGGCGGGAGCATGCAGAAGAACAGCACCCCCTTCATTCGCAGCAAGTACTGGACGGGAACCTGGCAGGTAGATGGCCAGGGGGTGGGCCAGTTTGTGCCGGATTATGATCAGCCTAAAAACCTGGATGTACTGCACGGCCATCTCTCGCCGACCATCGCGCGCCGCAATGGTGAATTGGTGGCCATCGGAATTGTGGATGAGCGAACCAATTCCCAGATGCAGAATGATCTGGGTTGGGCTCATACCTTCAGCCTGCCGGTGGAGTGGCGCTTGCTTGACGACGGAGAAACCCTGGGTCAGCGGCCTCTCACTGAACTGGAAAGCTTGAGAACGCACGAGGCGCGCAACCTGGCCGGGAATCTGTCGATCGATTCAGACACTTCACTGGATTTCGGTAGCGCTCAAGTCGAGCTTCTGATCGAGTTGGACCCCAACAGCACCGGCAATCAATACGGTTTCTATGTCGCTGCTTCGCCGGATATGCAGGAGGTCACGCGCATCTACTACGATGGGGAAGACCTGATCATTGATAAGAGCAACATGAGCCAGTACGCCGGAATGGAAGAGAGTGGGGTTTATGTTGGCAGTTACGACGAAGTTGCCTTCGGTGAGCCGGAAACGTTCAGGGTATACATTGATCACTCGGTGATCGCGGTGTTCATCAATGACAAGGCGGCCTTTCATCATCGAATTTACCCCTCCCGGAAAGACAGCGTTCAGGTGGGGCTGATAGCCGACGGCGGCACCACGACGTTTACCTCCGTGCAGGCATTTCCCTTGCAGGGAGCCGACAATGACGGCCTCATGTATGACTTTGAGGGCGACCTGAATGGCTGGACACCGACCGGCGATGCATTCTCTTCGCTGGATGTTGCGGATGACAGTTGCTACTGGGTTGAGTGCTACCCTTTCGAACGCAACGGGAACTTCCACGTGTGGGGATTCAAAGACGGTGGGGACGATCAGCTCGGTGAGTTGCAATCCCCGACGTTTGAGCTGGGTGGCGACGGTACCGTCGGACTGCTGATCGGCGGCGGCGACAACCTCAACAATCTTTATGTGGCACTGATCGGCGGTGACTCCGGGTTGGAGTTGGACCGGGTGACCGGTACCGACAGCGAGGCACTCAGTTACCGGGAGCTCGACGGCTCGGCCTGCGTGGGCCAGAGCTGTTACCTGAAGGCCGTGGATGATGCGACCGGTGGCTGGGGACACCTGAATCTGGATGCGGTACAGGTTCCCTTGGCTCGACCGGCGCCGGCGGCACTGCCTGTGGAAGTTCGGGTGTTTGATTTTGAAAGCGGTGACCTGACCGGCTGGACGGCTTACGGTGACGCATTCTCCGTCGCGGATGTAAGTGATGACGCCTGCTATTGGATCGAATGTTTCAGTTTTGACCGTGAAGGTGATTATCACCTTTGGGGATTCAAGGATGGAGGAGACGATCTGACCGGTGAGCTGCACTCGGACACTTTCACTCTGTCCGGAGACGGGCTGATTGATGTATTGATCAGCGGTGGGGCGGACATCAATAACCAGTATCTGGCGCTGATGGATGCGGAGTTCGATATTGAACTGGATCGGATCACTGGTAACGACAGCGAGACGCTGGTTGAAAAGCAGTTGAATGGCCGCGATTCGGTGGGCCGGCCGGTTTATCTGAAAGCGGTGGACAATTCTACAGGAGGGTGGGGCCACCTGAACCTCGATTATATTCGGGCGCCGGTGGTGCCTGATTAAGTTCAGCGTAGAGTTTTCCTTGCTCTGGAAGGGCATTTCAGACAGTAAATTCATGCGTGCATTGACAGTGTGCGCATGGATCTCTCGCAATAAGTATCGATTACAGGACAAATTTCATGCGTATAACCGCAACGCTTGCCGGAATATCGGCTTTCTCCCTGATGAGCATTATATCGACCGGTTGCGGTGGGGGAGGCGACGGGCAGGGGGCCGACTCGAGTCTTTCCAGCTCCGAGGCCAACTCAAGCTCCACCAGTAATTCTTCAGGCCAGCTTTACCAAGAGCCCGACCGGAATCAGAGTCGGTTTTCTCCGAAGGAGAACTGGTTGAATGACCCGAACGGGCTGGTGTACGCCGATGGCACCTATCATATGTTTTACCAGTACAACCCCAACGGAACAGGCTGGGGGTTCATGTCTTGGGGGCATGCGACCAGTACCGATCTCGTGCACTGGGACGAGCAGGATCTTGCGTTGTCCTATCAGCCCAGTCAGACCACTTCCGCAGATGCTTTGACCGAGATGATTTTCTCCGGTTCGGCGGTGCTCGACGAGCAGAATCTGGCCGGATTTGGAGACAATGCGTTATTGGCGTTTTATACAAGCCACTACCCGAAGGGCTCGCCACAATATCCGGGTCGGTTGATTCAGGCCCAGTCGCTGGCCTACAGCCTCGATGGCGGAACCACCTGGGCTCGGTATGAAGGCAATCCGCTGATTGATATCGGATCGGCGGACTTTCGAGACCCGAAAGTGATTCCCTATATCGACGGTGATTCCAAAAAGTGGGTGATGCTGGTCACTCTATCGGTCGAGCGTAAGGTGGCCATATACGAGTCCACCAATCTGATTGACTGGAATCTGGCCAGTACCTTTGGTCCGGTGAATGCTGTTGATGGACTCTGGGAAATGCCGGATCTGTTTCCTCTACCGGTTGATGGCGATGAAAATAACGTCAAATGGGTCATGTTGCTCAGCGTGGGCGATGGCGGAGCACCCAATGGTGGTTCCGGCGTACAGTACTTTGTGGGTGACTTTGATGGCACCACCTTTACCGCCGACAACACTCAGGGCGAAGCTGTCGAGGCCCACGATGGAGAACTGTTCGAAGACTTTGAGGCTGGTTACGGTCAGTGGACCGTTATCGGTGAAGCCTTCGGATCATCACCAGCCGAGGGGACGCTCCCGGATCAGCAAATGGTCTCTGGCTACGAGGGCCACCATCTGGTCAATTCCTACCGCAACGGAGATGCCAGCACTGGGACACTGACTTCAGAGACGTTCACCATCAACGCAGATTATATTCATTTTCTGATTGGTGGTGGACATCATCCGGCAACCGGGAGCAACGAGACCACGTTCAATCTCCTTGTTGACGGCCAGAGGGTGGAGTCAGCGACCGGTGAGGATGCCGAGCAACTGCGGTGGCACTCTTTTGATGTCAGCGAATACCGTGGCGATGAGGCGAAGCTTCGCATTGTCGATCAGAATACTGGAGGGTGGGGGCATATCAATGTCGATCACATCTGGTTTTCTGACGAACCCTTTGAACCACAAGACACCGCACTCTGGATGGACTATGGCCCGGATTTTTACGCACCGATCACTTTCGATAATATGCCGGCTGATCGACGTGTCGCCATGGGTTGGGCCAATAACTGGCGCTATGCGGGAGCGATCCCTACAAGCGGCTGGCGGGGTAGCATGAGCCTTGCGCGTGAATTGAGCCTTGAGACGGTCGATGGGGAAATTCAGCTTGTTCAAACTCCGGTTAGGGAGGTTCAGGACCTTAGGGATGAATCTACCTATACCGCTTTGCCTGAAGTTACGCTAGACAATGAATCGACGCCCTTGGGTGAGGGCTTGATTGACCCGCGAGTCGCAGAAGTGAACGTGCGGTTGACACTCGGTTCGGCGGACGAGGTTGGCATTCGTCTTGAGTCTGGGGAAGGCGAATCTCTGACTATAGGGTTTTCTGTCGAAGAGGGAGCGCTTTTTGTGGATCGCCGGAAAGCGAATCGACAGTTTATTCATCCAGACTTCAATAGCTTATACGAGGGGCCATTGTCGGTGACCAACGAGGAGGTCGAGATCCGTGTTTATTTTGACCGGTCGATGGTGGAAATTTTTGGTAACGGTGGGGAAACCGTACTGGCAAGCCGGTTTTTCATGTCGGAGGGCGAGCGCACGCTGCACCTTTACAGCAAAGGTGGCGCCGCCGAAGTGAGCTCCGCAGAGGCCTGGGAGCTCACTTCCATCTGGCCGTCAGGCTTTGGTATGTAGCTGATTCATCGCCTTCGCCCACTCGCCCTTCGCGGCGAGTGGTAGTACGTCGATGGCCCGGTCAATGGCGTCGTGAAGTGCCTGCTGTTCGCTGGTGGGCGCTTTCTTCAGTACAAAGCCCACGACCTGTGGCGCCGAGCCCGGGTGGCCAATGCCCAGGCGCAGGCGATT
Organism: Marinimicrobium koreense; assembly: GCF_003762925.1. NCBI lineage: Bacteria > Pseudomonadati > Pseudomonadota > Gammaproteobacteria > Cellvibrionales > Cellvibrionaceae > Marinimicrobium > Marinimicrobium koreense. Next base: position 1,770,672 of record NZ_RJUK01000001.1, on the reverse strand, counting down.
GAACTCCTTGTTGTTGCCCAGGGCCTTGATGGTATCGCGCAGGCCGTTGTGGCCGCCGTGGCCGCCGCCGTGCTTGAGGCGGGCGGTGCCGGGGGGCAGATCCAGCTCGTCGTGGGCGACCAGAATGGCCTCGGGCGGAATCTTGAAAAACTGCGCCATGGCGCTGATCGCCTGACCGCTGCGGTTCATGAAGGTGGTGGGAATCAGCAGGCGCAGGTCTTGCCCGTCCAGGGTGATGCGGGCGGTCAGGCCGTGGAATTTGTTCTCGGGCGTAAGTGTCGCGCCGTTTCGGTAGGCCAGCTCGGTGACAAAGTCGGCTCCGGCGTTGTGGCGGGTGCGGTCGTATTCGGTGCCCGGATTACCCAGGCCGACAATCATCTGTAGGGGCGTGTCCATGGGGGTTCACCTTTCAGATAGAAAAACACCCCGAGGGCAGAGCCCGTCGGGGTGTGTTTTCGGGCGAGTGAGGCTTACTTCTCCTCTTCGCCGCCTTCTTCTTCACCGTCTTCGCTGTCGGCGTCATCAGTGGCCATGCCGCGCGGCTTGTTGATGGATACAACCGGCTGGTCGTGATCCGCGCCGTGGCTAAGTTCCACGGACTCAACGCCCTTGGGCAGTTTCAGGTCAGAGATGTGCAGGCTGTGACCCAGCTCCAGGTCGGCCACGTCCACTTCGATGTACTCGGGCAGATCGGCCGGCAGGCAGCTGATTTCCAGCTGAACCATGTTGTGCACAATCTTGCCGCCCTGCATTTTAACGCCCTTGGCGGTTTCCTCGTTGAGGAAGTGCAGCGGTACACTGGTGTTCAGCTTGGTGGTTTTGGATACGCGCTGGAAGTCAGCGTGCATGGTGTAACCCTTGGCCGGGTGACGCTGCAGATCCTTGAGGATCACATTTTCGGATTTGCCGTCAATGTTCAGCTCAATGATGTGCGAGAAGAAAGCTTCGCTCTCCAGGTGCTTGGTCAGTTCTTTCTGGCTGACCATGATGGAGGCAGGCTTCTTGGCTTTGCCGCCGTACACGATGGCGGGTACTTTGCCCTCGAGACGACGCAGGCGGCGGCTCGCACCTTTCCCCAGGTCTTCTCGGGCTTCGGCGTTCAATTTAAAATCTTCAGACATGATAAGTCCTCGATGTTATCCGCTGGAATCCGCGACCAGAATCACCAGCGGGGTTCAAAAAGCGACCGGACAGTCGTGTCGGCCGCGGTTAGCTGAGTGCACCGTTCTTCAGTTGAACATTGCACTCAGGGATTCTTCATTGCTCAGGCGGCGAACCGCTTCGGCGAGCATGCGCGACAGTGTCAGGGTGCGTACCCGTGAGCAGTTGCGCGCCGCTTCACTCAACGGGATGGAGTCGGTCACGACCAGCTCATCCAGTTGCGAGTTGTCCAGGCGGTCAATGGCGCTGCCGGACAGTACCGGGTGGGTACAGTAGGCCACCACTTTGTTGGCACCCTGCTTTTTCAGGGCGACGGCGGCGTTGCACAGGGTGCCGGCGGTATCGACCATGTCGTCCACCAGCAGGCAGGTGCGGCCATCCACTTCACCGATGATGTTCATTACTTCCGCCACATTCGGGTTGGGGCGGCGCTTGTCGATGATGGCCAGGTCCACGCCAAGCTGTTTGGCCACCGCGCGGGCGCGAACCACGCCGCCGATGTCCGGAGAGACCACAATCAGGTCTTCAAAATTCTGTTTTTCGACGTCTTCCAGCAATACCGGCGAGCCGTAAACGTTATCCACGGGCACGTCGAAAAAGCCCTGGATCTGCTCCGCGTGCAGGTCCACAGTCAGCAGGCGGTCAATACCCACGCCCACGAGCATATCGGCCACCACTTTGGCGGTAATGGGGACCCGGGCGGAGCGAACGCGTCGATCCTGGCGGGCGTAGCCGAAGTAGGGGACCACCGCGGTAATGCGTCCGGCGGAGGCGCGGCGCAACGCATCAATCATGATCATCAGTTCCATGATGTTGCGGTTGGTGGGCGCGCAGGTGGGCTGGACGATAAATACGTCGCGGCCACGAACGTTGGTGTTCAGTTCAACGGCAATTTCGCCATCGGAAAACTGGGAGACCGATACGTCTCCAAGGTCGATGCCCAGGCAGTCCACAATCTTCTGGGACAGTTCCGGGTTGGCGTTGCCGGTGAATACCATTAACTCAGTCACGTTCGGTACCTTTTGTTTGCATTGCCGCTTTATTACAGCCGTATTCTTGTCTGGCGTCGAGCCAATGCGGGACAGATGGAGGGAAAACTGAGCTCTTGGTGAGGCAGGTTGCCGGTTCCGTTATCTGATCCGCGGGAAACACGTAGGAGAGGTGCTATAGGCATCGACCCAAACGAACAGCGCCGCTGAGGCAGCGGCGCGTTAACGAATAATGGCTGGGGCGGTAGGATTCGAACCTACGCGTGACGGGATCAAAACCCGCTGCCTTACCGCTTGGCTACGCCCCAGTAGTCGTCGTTTCAGCGATTACGGAAACCGCTTTTACAATGTTCGACTGTCATCATGCATTGAACAGTCGATCGTGCACCGGTGAAAGGTTGACGCCTCTGGCCACAAAACTGGACCAATCAGTGGGCGTTTTTCCCTGTACTTCCCGCGCTTCGGTTTCACTCTCGAAGCTGGCGAAGACGCTTGCGCCGGTGCCGGACATTGTAGCGTTGCTGACAAAATTTTCCAACCAAATCAGCGCTTTATCAACTTCCGGATAAAGTTCTCTGACCAGTGGTTGGCAATCGTTTTTGCCGCCCCGCTCGAGAAAGGCCGCTACTGTAATGGGCGCTGTGTCTCTTGTCAAATCTTTGTGACAAAAAATTGTGCCAGTGGCCACGGGCGTGGGTGGCGTGACCACCAGAAACCAGCGTTCGGGCAGTTCGATGGGCACCAGTTGTTCGCCAATGCCTTCCGCCCAGGCGCTGTGGCCGGCGACAAACACCGGGACGTCGGCGCCAAGCTGTAATCCCACCGTCTGCAGTTCCTTGTTGGAGTACTGGCAGTCCCACAGTTGGTTGAGTGCCAGCAGCGTTGTGGCCGCATCGCTACTGCCGCCACCCAGGCCGCCCCCCATGGGAAGGCGTTTGAGCAGCGTGATATCGACACCGGTATAGGCCCGGGCGCGTGGACGCAGAAGCTGGGCCGCCCGCCAGATGAGGTTGTCCTTCAGGGGCACGCCTTCAATGGCCGGGTGCAGATGGATGTCGGTGTCTGACCTCGGGCTGAAAGTCAGCTCATCGCCATAGTCCAGCAGTTGAAAGGCGGTCTGCAGCTCATGGTAGCCGTCGGGGCGTCGACCGACGATGTGCAGGCACAGGTTCAGCTTGGCCGGCGCGGGCAGGGTGACTGATGGGTTCATGATTCGGGGAGTGACCAATCGTAGACAATCAGGGTCAGCCGGGTGTCTTTGCGTTCGGCCACAATGCGACCGGGCAGCGGTAGCAGGCCGACGGCCTCATAGTCGCTGTAGTGCAGTGTCCAGCCGCTCTGGCGCAGGGTTTTCAGCAGTCCCTGGGGGGTGCGCTCAAGTATCCGATGGCGACTGTCCGGGGCGGGGATGCCCCGCACCCAGTAAGTGAGTTCCGCCACCGGCACGCGCCAGCCGGTGGTCTGCCACATCAGGGCTTCGGCGCTGGCGGCCTCCAGGGGTGGCTCACCGCCCTGGCGTAGACGTACGCCGCTATCGGTGGTTTCGATGATGACCCGCCCCTGGCCGAAGGGGCCGCTCAGGTCGATCCGGTAGTTGCTCTGGTCCTGATGCCAGCGCAGCCGGGCGCTGCCGCTGTTGTCGGGGAGCCTCGCTCCCAGCTTGCCGCTGAGTTGCCAGCTGTTGAGCCGCTGGGCAGCGGCCTGGTGGCGCTCCCAGTCCTCGACGGGCTGCAGCGGTTGGCGGGCACAGCCGACGACCAGCAGCATCAGTGTCAGAGCGAGGACGCGGCTCATTGATTCGCGCCCTCCGCATCGACGCCCAGGCGTTCGCGGGTGGCGGGTATCAGCTCGCTTTCCGGGTCGGTTTCCAGACCCTGCTGCCAGACGGCCCTTGCTTCCTCTTTTCGGCCCAGTTGCCACAGAACCTCGCCCAGGTGGGCGGCAATTTCCTGATCCGGATAAGCGCTCATGGCGTCCTGCAGGTACGGCAGGGCCTCTTCGGGGCGGCCGAGGTTGTAGAGCACCCAGCCCATGCTGTCGAGAATGGCCGGTTCTTCCGGGTTGAGAGCCAGGGCCTGGCGAATCAGTTCATAGGCCTCTTCGTGACGATCCGTTTTGTCCGTCAGGATGTAGCCGAGCGCATTGAGCGCCGTGGCATTGTGAGGGTCGTAGGTCAGGATGTTGCGCAGGTCCCGCTCGGCGGCCTCCAGGCGGCCCTGCTGGTCGTACAGCATGGCGCGGGAGTAGAGCAGGTCGCTGTGCGTCGGATGCGCCTCCAGCGCGTTGACCAGCAGGGCTTCAGCGGACTCCTCGTGGCCCTTCTGGAGCAGAACCCGGGCCTGGAACAGATAGAGGTCGGCGGCACGGTCCGGGAAGCGGTTACGCATCCGGTTCATATGATCGTTGGCGGCTTCCAGCTGACCGCTGTCAATCAGCAGTTCCATGATGTTGATGGTGGCCTGAAGAAAATCACTGCCCGGTTCAACCTGTAGGTAGTACAGCAGCGCCTCCTCGTTGCGCCCTTGCCGCTCGGCCAATTGACCCAGGTAGAAGTTGGCGCTGGAGGCGTGTTCGTCGCTGTCGAGCAGGCTTTCAAAACTGGTCTGGGCGGTCTCGGTGTCGCCCCGTTCCAGAGCGACAATACCCAGTGACAGTCGCAGATCCGGGTCCCGGGGCTCTTGACGTACCAGCACCTCAAACTGCTCCTGGGCCATCGCCAGGTCATGCTGGGTGAGCAGACGGGCGTATTGCAGCCGTAGGCGCAGGCTTTCCGGGTTATCCTCCAAAGCTCCCACCACCGTCTGCAGGGCCTCGTCGGATCGCTCCAGCTGGTTCAGCAGTGTGGCCTTGAGGATGGTGGCCGCCACGCTGTCCGGCGCTTCCTTCAGTGCGCGAGAGGCATAGTCCAGGGCCGGCTCCAGGTCCCCCTGTTGCTGCATCAGTAGGCCGGTGCCAATCAGCAGCTCCTGGTGCTCCGGGTACTCTTCCAGGAGAGTCAGGTAGCCGTCGATCAGTCGCTCACGCTGGGTGTCTGTGGCCTCGGAGGCGCTGGCGGCAATGTTCTGGAACAGAGTGTGCTCGCCCTTGGCCTGCAGCTTCCGGGACAGGTCGAAGGCCTCCTGCAGTCGACCGTTCTGCACCAGGGCCAGGGCGGCATTCAGTTGGGCTTCGGTGTCGTCCGGGGCGACCTCTACCCAGAGCAGTGCCGCATCGAGCAGGGCGTTGTTGGCCGAGAGAAAGCGGGCGATATGGGTGGCCCGGGCCGCCACCTGCGGGTCCCGGGTCTGGTGGGCCTGCTGGAGATAGTTGGACAGCGCAATATCAAACTGCTGCCGGCTACCGGCAATTTCCGCCGCGAGCAGCGCGTACAGGGTATCGCTGGTGAATGGGCGAGTGGGCGCCGGTTGCGCGGCGCGGGGCTCGGGCTTCTGGGCCGCGTCCGCGCGGTCGGACGAGGGCTCAGCCGGTTCGCTGGCCGACGCTGGCTCGCGCTCGGGCCCTGTGGGCTGTTGGGCGCAGCCGAGTAGCAGCGCACTTAGCGCCAAGGCGGTCACTAACGGGACACTGGCGTTCATAAGGTCTCATCGGTTGATTGGCTATTCCGGCATCATAAACAGAGCGGGCCGGGTTCGCCAGTCGGGTTGCTCTCCGGCTGGCTTCGACGCCCCATTGCGGCGATAATTCCCGGGGTGGAGAGCGTTTTCCTTGCTCGCCCCTTGCGCCCGGCCCTCCAGGGCCGGACAATGGCGTCCCTTTTGCTGGCAAAACCTGCTCCTACTCTATGACCCTGTTGGCGTTCGGTATCAATCACAATACGGCTCCCCTGGCGATCCGCGAGCGCGTGGCGTTCGGACCCGACAGCCTGGAGCATGCGTTGATGCAGGCCCGCGAGCGGGCGGGGTTGAATGAAGTCGCCATCCTCTCGACCTGCAACCGCACCGAGATATACGCCGCCAGCGACGCCGAGGTTCACGCCCTGTTGGCCTGGCTGCTAGAGCATACCCAGATGGATGAGGACGCCCTGAGCCGGTGTTACTACTGCTTTGAAGATGCCGAGGCGGTGGGGCATATGATGAAAGTCGCCGGCGGGCTGGACTCATTGGTGTTGGGGGAGCCCCAGATTCTGGGCCAGATGAAATCCGCTTACGCTGTGGCCAGCCAGGCGGGTACCGTGGGGGCGACTCTGCATTCGGCGTTTCAGCAGGTGTTCGGAGTGGCCAAGCGGGTCCGCTCGGAAACCGCCATCGGCGAGAATCCGGTGTCCGTGGCCTACGCGGCGGTTACCCTGGCCCAACAGATCTTCTCCGATCTCAAAGAAGACACCGCTCTGCTTATTGGCGCCGGTGAAACCATCCAGTTGGTGGCCCGGCACCTCAAAGAGCAGGGAATTCGCCGGCTGGTTGTGGCCAATCGGACCCTGGAGCGGGCGCACGTCATTTCCCAGGAACTGGGGGCCGAGGCGATTCTGCTGGCGGACATTCCGGAACACCTGCACAAGGCCGATATTGTGATTTCCTCCACCGCCAGCCAGTTGCCCCTGCTGGGCAAGGGGGCGGTGGAGTCGGCGCTGAAAAAGCGCAAACACAAACCGATGTTCATGCTTGATATTGCGGTTCCCCGGGATATCGAAGAGGAGGTGGGCTCGCTGGACGATGTCTACCTGTACACGGTGGACGATCTGCACGCGGTCATTGATCAGAACAAAAAGTCCCGGGAGGCCGCCGCCGACAAGGCCCGGGAAATTATTGCCGAAGGCGTCGGCCAATACCTGAAAATGCAACGCGCCCAGGACGCGGCGGTCACCATCCGCTCGTATCGGCAGCAGGCTGAAGCGTTGGCGGCCCGGGAGCTGACCAAAGCCCAGAAGGCGCTGGAGGCCGGCGGTGATCCGGCCCAGTTGATGGCGCAATTGTCCCGCGCCGTCACCAACAAATTATTGCATCCGCCCAGTGTGGCTTTGCGTCAGGCCAGCGCCGAGGGGCGCACAGAACTGGTCGCCGCGGCGCGCGAACTGTTTGGGCTGCAGGCGGATGACATCGAGACCCAAGAGAAAAGCGAACCCGAATGAAAGCATCCATTGAAGAAAAACTGTCCCGCCTGACCGAGCGCTACGAAGAAGTCGGCCAGCTGTTGTCCGATCCGGACATCATCGGCAACCAGAATCGGTTTCGGGACTTGTCCAAAGAGTACGCCGAGCTGGAGCCGGTGGTGCAGAGCTATTCGCGCTACCATCAGATGAAGGCCGACCGCGACGAGGCGGAAACCTTGCTGTCCGACCCGGAAATGCGTGACATGGCCCGCGAGGAGCTGGATGCCTGTGACGAACAGTTGGGGCCGATGGAAGAAGAGTTGCAGCGCCTATTGCTGCCTAAAGATCCCAACGATGGCAAGAACGTGTTTCTGGAAATTCGCGCCGGCACCGGCGGTGACGAGGCGGCCATTTTCGCCGGCGACCTGTTCCGCATGTACAGCAAATACGCTGAACAGAAAAAGTGGCGTATCGAAATCATCAGTCAGAACGAGGGTGAACACGGCGGCTATAAGGAAATCATCAGTCGGGTGTCCGGTGACAGCGTGTACGCCAGCCTGAAATTTGAATCCGGCGCGCATCGGGTGCAGCGTGTGCCCGAAACCGAGTCCCAGGGTCGCATTCATACCTCGGCCTGTACCGTGGCGGTATTGCCCGAAGCCGACGAAGTGGAAGCGGTGGACATCAGCAAAGCGGATATCCGGGTCGATACCTTCCGCGCTTCCGGCGCCGGCGGTCAGCACGTGAACAAAACCGATTCGGCGATTCGCATTACCCACATTCCCACCGGCATTGTGGTGGAGTGTCAGGACGAGCGCTCCCAGCACAAAAACCGGGCCCGGGCCATGTCACTGCTGGCTTCCAAACTGAAGAGCCAGAGCGAAGAGGCCGCCGCCAAAAGCCTGTCGGACGAGCGGCGCAACCTGGTGGGCTCGGGCGATCGCTCCGAGCGTATTCGCACCTACAACTTTCCTCAGGGGCGGGTGACGGATCACCGCATCAACCTGACCCTTTATAAACTGGATGAGGTGATTCAGGGCGCGCTCGATGAAGTGGTACAGCCCCTGGTGCATGAGTATCAGGCCGACCAGCTCGCGTCCCTGGCGGAGTGATGCGCACCGTCAGTGAAGCGCTGCGCCGGGCCATCGAACTGAGCCCGGTAAGTGACTCTCCTCGCCTTGATGTGGAGCTATTGTTGAGTTGGGTGCTTGGCAAGGAGCGGGTCTGGCTGTACACCTGGCCGGAAACCGAACTGAGCGACGCTCAGCAGGCCGAGTTTGACCGGGCGCTGTCCCGGCGCCGCAAAGGCGAGCCGATTGCCCATATCATGGGCGAACGGGAGTTCTGGTCGCTGCCGCTGTACGTCAATGCCAGCACACTGATTCCCCGCCCGGATTCCGAGCGACTGGTGGAATTGGCGTTGGCGCTGACGGAAAGCGCCCCCTCTGGCCGCGCGCTGGATCTCGGCACGGGCACCGGTGCCCTCGCGCTGGCGTTTGCCAGTGAGCGACCGGCCTGGGAGGTAACCGCTCTGGATGCCTCGACGGCGGCGATCGAGCTTGCCCGGCGCAACGCCAGGCGCCTCGGGTTGGAGCGAGTCCGCTGCCTGCACAGCGACTGGTATTCGGCATTGCCAATGGACGAGCGGTTTGAGCTGGTAATGAGCAATCCGCCCTATATTGCTGACTGCGATCCGCACCTGAACCGGGGCGATGTGCGCTTTGAGCCCCGCTCAGCGTTGGTGGCCGAACGCCAGGGGCTGGCGGACATTGAGCACATCGTGAATCTCTCGCCCCGGCATTTGTTGCCCGGCGGCTGGTTGTTGATAGAGCATGGCTGGGAACAGGGATCGGCGGTGCGAGAGCTGTTCACGGTACGGGGCTTTCGCGCCGTGCGCACCGAGCAGGACCTGAACGAACGCGACCGAGTCACACTGGGGCAATGGCCCGCAAAGGAGGTGGCCGATGATGAACGATAACCAACTGCTGCGCTACAGCCGACACATCCTGTTACCCGAGGTGGATGTCGAAGGGCAGGAGCGACTGCTGAACGCCCGGGTGTTGATCGTGGGCCTCGGCGGCCTGGGCGCACCGGTGGCAATGTATCTCGCCGCCTCCGGGGTCGGCGAGCTATGGCTGGCGGACCACGATGAGGTCGACCTGTCCAACCTTCAGCGGCAGATAGTGCACACCACTGAACGTGTCGGCGAGCCCAAGGTGCGCTCGGCCGCCGCCGCCCTGCAGGCGTTGAATCCGGACGTACGACTGGTTCCCATTGAAGAAAAACTCAGCGGCGAGGCGCTCATCGCCCGCGTGCGCGAGGTGGATCTGGTCATTGATGCCACGGACAACTTCAGCGTGCGCTACGCCATCAACGAAGCCTGTGTCGCTACCCGTACACCGCTGGTGTCCGGCGCCGCGATTCGCCTGGAAGGGCAGGTCACGGTGTTCGACTCGCGCCGCGATGACAGCCCCTGCTATCGCTGCCTGTACGACGTGAGTGAAGACGAGCAACTCAACTGCGCCAGCAGCGGCGTACTGGCACCCTTGGTGGGCGTCATCGGCAGCATGCAGGCACTTGAGGCGGTAAAACTGCTCGCCGGTGTCGGCACCAGCCTCGCCGGCCGGCTGCTGCTGTTCGATGCCACCACCAGCCAATGGCGCGAACTCAAACTCCCCCGCGACCCGGACTGCCCGGTCTGCAGCAGCGTCCATTAAATTGGGCTGGAGTGTGGCACACAGGTATGCGTAGGGGCCGAGCGCAGCGATATAAAGGCCGCATCCGCCGTTGCCAGCTCTCGAATTTAACTACCCAAAAAACGCCTGCTTCAACTCTTGATGCTGCTCGGGGCGTAACCGCGGGCCGTACTGGGTCACCACCTTGCTGGCGGCCAGACTGGCAAACCGACCGGCGACATCGTACCCGTGCCCTTGGCTCAGCGCGTACAGAAACGCACCGGCAAACATATCGCCGGCACCGTTGGTGTCCACCGCTTTCACCGGCTGGGCATCAATGTGATACGAGTGGCGGCCATCAAAGACCAGCGCGCCGTCTGCGCCGCAGGTGATGGCAAAGGAGCGGCAGTAATCCTGCAGTGACTGAGCGGCTTCTTCCAGCGTGTTGGTGCCGGTAAAGCCCATGGCCTCCTCGCGGTTGCAGAACAGCAGGTCCACGCCCTTGCCGATCATCTCCAGCAGTCCGTCGCGGAAGAACTGCACCATGGCCGGGTCCGACAGGCTCAGCGCGGTCAATGTGTTACGCTTCTCCGCCCGCTCGCGCAGTTCAATGGCGGCGGCCCGACCGGTGTCGGAGCTGACCAGGTAACCTTCGATATACACATAGTCCGCCGCATCAATGGCGGGAGTGTGCAGCTGGTTCACCGACAGTCCGGCGCTGATGCCGAGGAAGGTGTTCATGCTGCGCTCGGCATCCGGGGTGATCATCACCAGGCATTTACCGGTGATGCCCTCATCGCTGCCCAGGTGCTCGGGATAGTCCACGCCGGCGGCCTTGATGTCGTTCAGGTAGAATTCGCCGTTCTCGTCATTGGCGACCCGGCAGGAATAAAAACTGCGGCAACCGAAGTAGCTGGCGGCAATCACGGTATTGGCCCCGGAGCCGCCGCTGGCGCGATTGGAATGAACCAAGTGGTCGCTCAGGTAGTCAATCAGCTCAGACTGGCGGGGCTCATCGACCAACGTCATCACACCTTTGGCGACCGCCATGGCTTTCAGGTCGGCGTCACTGACTTCGATTTCGGTGTCCACCAGAGCCGCGCCAATGCCGTAGATGTGATAGTGATCGTTCATGAATGCCTCGCTGTCTGTCCGAAATTGAGCGCTATGTGGCGCTTCCGGTTGGGTTTTGGCCGACCATTATGCAAAATAAGCGCCCCGTACGAAAGCGCCCCGAACGCGCGGGGCTTCACCAGTAACGAGTTGACCTCCGATTATGACCCGACGTCGCCACAAAACCCGAACCCGCCGCAAAGGACGACCCACTCAGGGGCGCCACGGCTGGGCGCTGTTGCGCCTATGGCTGCTGTATGCGGCGGGCGTGATTGCCCTGCTGTTTGTGCTCTGGGTGATCTATCTGAACGGCGTGGTGCGCGAGAAATTTGAGGGCAAAAAGTGGTCGGTGCCCGCGCGGGTCTACGCCCGTCCGCTGGAGTTGTACGAAGGGGTGTCGCTGCCCCCCGACCTGTTTGAGCAGGAAATGCTGGCACTGGGTTACCGGCCGGTGGAGCGCGTCAGTGGCCCCGGGCAGTACGCGCGCCGGTTTGAGGGCAACACCCGGCACTATGACGTTTACAGCCGCGGCTTTGAGTTCTGGGACGGCGACGAGCCGGCCCGGCGTTTTAGGATGACGCTGGACGCCGGTCGGGTCACCCGTCTGCAGGGCGGGCAGGGGGAGCCGCTGCCACTGATGCGGCTGGAGCCCGAAGAGATCGGTGGCATATTCCCTGCCCACGGCGAGGACCGGTTACTGGTGCGCCTGGAAGACCTGCCGCCGTTGCTCGGCGAAACCCTGCTCGCGGTGGAGGACCGCGACTTCCTGGACCACTTCGGGGTATCGCCCACAGCCATTCTGCGCGCGGCCTGGGCCAACCTGCAGGCGGGGCGGGTGGTGCAGGGCGGCAGTACGCTGACCCAGCAACTGGTGAAAAACTTTTATCTCACCCATGAGCGCAGCCTGCAACGCAAATTCCAGGAAGCCATCATGTCCGTGCTGCTGGAAGTGCATTACAGCAAGTCGGAAATTCTTGAAACCTACATCAACGAAGTCTACCTGGGCCAGAGTGGCTCCCGGGGGGTACACGGCTTTGCCCTGGGCGCGCAGCATTACTTTCGCCAGCCCCTGAACGAACTGAAAACTGAGCAGATCGCGCTGCTGATTGCCATTGTCAAAGGGGCGTCCTACTACAATCCCTGGCGTCACCCGGAGCGGGCCAAGGAGCGCCGGGATCTGGTTTTGCGGGTCATGCACCGGGAAGGGCTGATTGACCAGGCTGAACTGGACGCGGCCACCGAAGCCCCTCTGGGCATCGTGCCGGACGTTGATTACAGCCTGCAGAGTTACCCGGCTTTTATCGAACTGGTGAATCGGCAACTGCGTCGGGATTACCGGGAGGAAGACCTGCGCAGCGAAGGGCTCCGCATCTTCACCAGCCTCTCGCCGATGATTCAACGGCGCCTGGAGCGGGTGATCAGTGAGCGGTTACACCGCCTGGAGCAGGCACACGGCACCGAAGGCCTGCAGGGCGCCGCCATGGTCACCTCGGTGGGCGCCGGTGAGGTGCTGGCCCTGGTGGGCGATCGCAACGGGCGGTTCAATGGCTTCAATCGCGCCCTGGATGCCCGCCGTCCGATCGGCTCGCTGGTCAAACCCTTCGTGTATCTCACGGCTCTGGAGCGTCCGGATGAGTATCACCCCGGCACCCTGATCAGCGATGACCCGGTCACCGTGGAAGCGGGCGATGGCACCCTGTGGGAACCCCGCAACGCCAGCCTGGAAGATCACGGGGAAGTGCCTCTCTATCAGGGGCTGGTGCACTCCTACAACCAGGCCACCGCCCGGCTGGGTATGAACCTGGGGCTCGGCTCGGTGTACGACACACTGCGTGCCGCCGGCTTTGAGGGGACTATCCCCGGGGTACCGGCCATCCTTCTTGGCGCGGTGGAAATGACACCCTACGAGGTCTCCGGTATTTACCACACCCTCGCCGCCGAAGGCGTCTATACCCCGCTGCGGGCGATTCGCGAAGTGCTGACCGCCGAGGGCGACCCGCTACGCCGCTATCCGTTGAAGATGGAGCAGCGGTTCAGCCCCGAGGCCAGCTTCCAGATGCAGTACCTGCTGCAGCTTGCTCTGCGCGAAGGCACCGGTCGGTCGGTCTACCAGCGGTTACCGGAAGGACTGGCCATGGCCGGTAAAACCGGCACCAGTAACGACTACCGGGACAGCTGGTTTGCCGGCTTCAGCGGTCAGCACCTGGCGGTGGTCTGGCTCGGGCGGGACAACAACGAGGAAACCCCGCTCACCGGCTCCTCGGGCGCCCTGCATGCCTGGGCGGACATGATGGCGGACCTGCCCACTCAGGGGCTGCCCCTCACGCCGCCGGGCGATGTGAGTTTTGACTGGATCGACAGCGCCACCGGAAAGCTCAGCGCCGAGCGCTGCGAGGGCGCCGTCTGGTTGCCGCTGCGGGAAGGTCAGGTTCTGGAGGAATCCGCTGGGTGTCGCATCGACCGCTCGTCCCGCCCCAGCTGGTGGCAGCGCCTCTGGCAATGAGCGCCGCACCAAAAAAAGCCGGTGCTTCAAGCACCGGCAAGATAGGAGTACACAATAAGGAAAGTTTCCTGACAAGGTCCACCGGACCCAACTGGTGGTTGATAAAACCAGAGGATTGCCAACACCAGTTACTTACAGTATCGGCGCTGATCAGAAAATCGCCAGTTTTTCCGGCCGCTTAATTAAACCAATTGGAAATAGCTTTGGGCTTGTACATGAGATTTGGCTATATATTAGCCGAATCTCATGCAGTGACGCCCAGGGGGAAGGCTAAAAGCGCAGGGTGCCGGTGCTCTGGGCTGCGCGGCCGCGCACCGCTTCCAGGGCCTGATACAGGCGGGAGTCCGGCGGGCTATGGCGCAGCCCCTGTTCCGCAAACTGACGGGCCTGCTCCATCTGCGCCAGGTCAAAGTAGCTCTGGGCCAACACCAGATACAGCTCGGGCTCGCGCCGATCGATCCGCAGGCCGCGCTCAGCGGCAGCGATGGCACCCATATAGTCGCCCTGCTCATAGGCCAGGCGAGCCTGATCGATCAGGCTGACCACAGCGGCCGCCTGGGGGTCCACCTGGGGGCCTTCCGGCTCATCGGGTCGGTCCAGCGGGCCCACGCAGGCGGTCATTACCAGAGCCAGAGTGGTTACAGCAGCAAGTCGAAAAGCGGCGTTCACGCGTCAATTCCTCATTCGGGTCAGACAATAATGGGCGCATGATACCAGTTGCGGCCCGCCATGGGGCTCCATCCTCCCGCCAATCCATCAAACTGTGACGCAAGAAATGCCAATTCCCCATTTACAGCAGAAAAACAGCTGTTATAATTCCGCCCTCGTTGGCACAGGCCAACCCAGTCGGAGCGTAGCGCAGTCTGGTAGCGCACCTCGTTCGGGACGAGGGGGTCGGAGGTTCGAATCCTCTCGCTCCGACCACTAATTCCAGTCTAAGCCCCTGATTTTCCTAGAGAAATTCGGGGGCCTTTTCGTTTTAAACCCTTTCTGTACCGTAGCTACTAATTCCGCCTTGGAAATTCAGCGAACCCCAGTCCTTTGAGCCATAATCGGTTAAATGAGGTACGTCCTCTATATTTTGTAGCATCCACATCTGTCGAGTGGAGCTGGGTAGATGCTGGATGCCCTGAAGTGAGCAACTATTGAATGCAATATACACGGAGAGGCTGATGGTTCTCATATCTGGTCGAGCAGCTGCGGTCTCCGTGGCTATTTTGTGTTTATTGGGCTGCGAATCGTTAACTCAGGCTCAACTGGACGCGTTGGTAGCTGGCATGCTAGCTGGCGCAAGTCGGCAACAAACAGGGGCGCGGGCGTACTATCAGGGCACAACCGATGATTCTGGAATTGGCCAATGTGCTTCTACAGGTTCTTCTTATGACTACCAGTCAGGTAACTCATATCATTGTAACTGGATGGCGGACGGCACTCTAAAGCTTAATGGTTACAACTATTCTAATGGAACCAGCTGGGTGACTTACTTTTCCGAAAATGGTGATATGAAAGGTTATGATTCAAACAAAAACTATTGGACATATACAGAGTCCAGTGGTTACTACATAAATTACGGTACAGGGAAGAGCTGTTATGGAAAAGCTGCATTAAGACACTGCTACTAGTGCTTTATGTGCTATCAGAGACTGAGAGATCGTATTAATCCAAGACGCGACACGCCAACCGTTTCGAAAACAGAAAAGTGTAGCTCACGTTCCCAGATTAGCTGACGAACAGATTTTATAGACTGGAAAGAATACGGATTGGTCAGCGGGAATTTTTCGGAAACTAAGGCCGTGTAAGTTGTTCTCTGTTGCCAACATCAGTCTATTTTGTCCAGATCGGGTGTTTCACAAACACACACGCTTCTGAACTGGTGGCTTTCAAAGGTTATCGAAGGGGTGTGTAAACCGGTCATTGATAAATGATCGCCCTTGTCATTCATCCTATGTTACTTTGCGAGACAGTTCGACGTTGACCATTAGGCGTTTGCCAATGCGGATGGAGGGGGTGGCCGCGATCCAGCCAGCCCTGGACTACTTGGGGCTCATCGCCTAGGCCGATCCAGTCGGCGAAGAGGGTCCAGGGGAAGACCGGTGGGGCGCCTAGAAGGGTGTTTGAATCTACATCTTGAAAGTCAATGCACTTTGTCTCACTATGTTTCACATTGGGCGTGTTAATCTTGATATGTATTAAATTACATATCAATTTAAGCATAGTTTTTAATTGCATGCTTATTTTTATATGAGTTGCGGATATGGGCGACGTCATAGAGCGAATTAAAGTTATATGTAAATCGGAGGGATTGACGCGGGAAGAGCTGGTATCAAAAACGGGGATGAACTATGCCCGGTGGCATAATTTGATGAATAACAGAGGAGTGATGCGGCCCGAAGAGATCGTATTAACAGGAAAAGCATTTCCGGAAGATAAACATTGGATAGTATTTGGAGAAGAGCTTCCAGAAGCAGGACAGATAAGCCCGGAAAGTAAAGACTGAAAGAATTGAGGTCATAAAGCTGATGTTTGCAGATAGATAGAGAGGGAAAAGCTAGGTGCACAATACGATAAACAGGATTGGAGAAAAAATTGAGGGAGATAGAGGGCTTAAAAGCATAAAAAGGCAGGTTCTATCCTTATCTATAGTGATTGCTGTAATTGCTATGGGAGAGATAGAAGTTCATAAAGTGAACACTTTTTTTATAGAGTTTTCAGTGGGAAGTTTTAATAACGTAAAGAACCTTTTGTATATTCTTCTGATTTTTTTGGTTATAAGATATTACGGGTTCTCTGAAGAAATAAGAAAGGAGCTTTCATCGCTATGGGCAAAGAAGCTAATGAGTGATCCGGAAGTTTTTGAACTAAGCAGTGAGCATGATTTAATTTTTGGCCACTTAACTAAGGTTACTGGCGATATCCCAGATCCATCTATCCTAAGTGCAGAATACGTGGTTGGAGGGTGTTTCAGAAGAGGAGTTGTTTATTGGAGATCAGTAGATCCAGAGGCTCCGAGCGAAAGAGTATATATTAGCCTAAATAAATTTAATGAAAAATGGTCAGCTTTTGATTTTCTCAAAATATTGTGGGTGGAGTTTAGGTGTCAGTTATCGGTTGTTTTTCAAATGAGGTATAGCATAGAAATATTTGCTCCTTATATTTTTGCAATATTTGCGATTGTTATTAGTTTGTTGTACTAATTTTTGTGGTTACATTAACGAACCTCTTTCGTTAAAGCGAGCCTCTACCAAGTCCCTTAGTTTACTTGCTGCGCGAACAGCTCTGTTTGATTGTTTTATGTCATAGTGATCATGTTCACGTATTTCCATTAGAAAAAGGTGTTGGCTTTGTCTTGCATCCCAAACCCAGTTCAGTTCGGTGCGCAATTTTTCGGTTATGATTCCTGCTTCATGTAAAAGATTGGTTCTTTTTTTATAGTTGTTTATTTGTTTTTTTGAGTAGTGCGGCCTAAGAATGTCGTATGTAAGGCTCTCTATTAATTGAGCCATAAGGCATATATTCTCTTTTATTATCATGTCTCTAGCAACGCCCTTGATGGTAGTTCTATTGAGTATCCAGCGAAAAACGTCGGAGCCTATAAGTGCGTATGCAAAATTGCGTCTAAGAATTTGATCACTAATAAAGAAGTATCGCTCCAAGTGGATATTGGCTCTCCTGATGTAACCCCACGGAAACTTTATTCTTCCGTCTTCGCAATTTCTGTGAACTAAGTAGTCCTGTATGGCTTGTACCCCTTCGCTAACTTGATACTGAACACCCCTTAACTGATCGTCGTTCTCGATTTTTAAAGGCATAGTCGACCCCGTGTTCATTTATGTGTCAATTTACTTGGTAAAATCTCTTGAAAGCATTTGGGATGCGGCGGAAGCCTCGTAAGCGCCGACACCTTTAATTTGTCTAGCGATGCGGTATCCATCTTCTCTGAACGTAGCTAGCATATCTGCAAGTTCGGTTAATCTTTTGGTGTTGAGAACCATTCTGACAGCAGTGCCTCTGCATTTATGTGGGAGTTCTATGTGCTCTTTCCCATTTTCATCAAGTTTAATGCCATGATCGCCAGAACAAATTAAGAAGCTTCCACCAAGCCTGCAAATTCTGTTGCTCATGTACAGTCCAAACCCAGAGTTATGCCAAGGATCGTTAGTGTCGATGACCGCGCCCCTGTAGTTTATGCTTGAGATTGCTGGCATCAATGCTTGCTGAATGGCGTCGCTATCAGAATCGACCTGGACGAAAGGGTTTTTCTGTAGCGATGATCTTAGGCCTATTCCGTGGTCAACAATAGCTATTTCAACTCGGTTATAGTAAGGCCAGTACTGGGCACAATAATCTAAACTTTTGGATTGACTGTGTTCATAAACATTGCGCATTATCTCCCGAATAGAGTAGGTGAGAGCGTCTACTAAATTACCGGTTGATTGTTGTGCAAGAATCTCGGACAAATGGGCAGCACGACGCTCAATAACATCTTGTTCGGGCTCCCAGTCCTTAGTAGCTTCATCGATAATAGTTTGTGTTCGAAGGATTGTGTAGGGAACGAATCTGTCGTTGCCGTCGACGCAATTGGGCTCTCTTCCATGTTTTAGGCCAAACGCTCTGAAAAAACCCATGTTGGCGGCGTAATCCTTATTCTTGTGGCCAATGCAGGAGACTTTAGTTTTTTTATTTCTGCGATTAAACTCCCTAATGTATTTTGCTACATATACCATCGTGAAGGGTTCAATCCGATACATACCCGAAAAATCTATTAATACTCGATCTGAACCGGAATATTGTTCAATTTCATCACAAAAGTTAAAGATCGCTCTAGCGCTGCAATTTGATGGGTACCTTATATCTGGCACGAAACCTCCTGTAACACGCTGCGTATGGTTTTATTAAGCACTTGTGGAATGGATAAATACCAACCTAATTGAAAAAGGAAGAGATAGGTAGGACGAGTGACAAGCGAGGGTGTGCTTCACAATGCGAAAAGTTCGGAGCAAGCGCCGGAGTATGCGAAAGCAGCGAAGCGTGACAGCTATCATCCTTCTCTCTATTGTTTATGAGTAGAAAGCTTACACGTTGAATTGGCGTTTGTAACCACTAGCGTCGAAAACGCTGTGATGCACAGTGTTCTACTGTGGTCGCCTTATTTCGCTAAATGACTGATTTTAAAGGTATTATGGTTCATGGTGTGCTATGAAGTAGGGAAAAGACGTATTCGAACCCTCACGCTCCGACCACTACAGAATCCCGTAAGTTACTAATTTTACTAGTGAATCATAGGGGGATTTTAGTTTTTACCCTCCCTGTTGCTGTAATTTTTCCGCTCCTGAGTCGTCCTGCCAGGTCGCTTTTCAAACAACTGAAACACCCGCGTACCCCTGCATGAGTTTGCTAAACTCGGTGGCATAACAAATCAACCACCGGAGTTACCCCTATGAAAGCCTTCCTTGGCGCTGCGGCGCTTGTCCTGTGTTCCACCCCAGCGTTTTCTGCTGATTGCCTG
The DNA here is from genome assembly GCF_003762925.1 of Marinimicrobium koreense. Taxonomy (NCBI): domain Bacteria; kingdom Pseudomonadati; phylum Pseudomonadota; class Gammaproteobacteria; order Cellvibrionales; family Cellvibrionaceae; genus Marinimicrobium; species Marinimicrobium koreense. The sequence goes on along the minus strand of NZ_RJUK01000001.1, from coordinate 1,751,696 downwards.
GAGGCGGATGCCCTCAAACGTCTGGATGGCCAGTACGAAGACGCGCTGCGGGTGGGCAATCCTGAGTTTATGCGCGTTCTTCTGGCCGATGACTTTGTCTGGGTGCACAACCATGCCGTGGCGGCGGAGGATAAAGCGACGCTGGTCGGTCGATTGGGTGAAGGGCATGAAGTGCCCTTGGCCCGTCGTTCGGAGCAGGTGGCGTATCGGCGTCTGGATAACACGGCGGTGCTCAGTGGCTTTACCACGGTAGAGAAGGCGCCTCGTGAAGAAGGGGGTGAGGTGCGGGGCAACAAGTATCACTTTATGCGCACCTACGTTGCGGTGGAGGGTGAATGTCACCTGCTCTCCAATCAGACCATGAAGGTCTGGAGCTCGGAAGAGGAGGTGAACTGATGCGCTATGTGGTCGTAGGTACCGGGAATATCAGCAATACTTATATCAATGCGCTGACCGAGCGGCCGGGCAGTGAGCTGGTGGGGGCGGTGTCCCGTTCCGGACGGCCGCTGTCAGCGGCGCCGGAACTGCCGGTCTGGCCTTCGATTGACGCGGTGGATGCCGATTTCGATGCGGTGATTCTGGCCACGCCCAATGGGTTGCATCACCAGGGCGCGATCGATGCGGCGGCGCGGGGCAAGCATGTGCTGACCGAGAAACCGCTGGATATCAGTATCGAGGCGATGGATCGGATGACCGACGCCTGTAACAGGGCGGGTGTGGTGCTGGCGGTCTGTTACCAGCGGCGCACCCGACCGGATAATCAGGCCATCAAGGCCTTGATGGCGCAGAGTGCCTTCGGACGAATTTACGCGGTGGATCTGGCAGCCAAGTTTTATCGGGATCAGGCCTACTATGACAGCGGCGATTATCGCGGTGGCCTGGCACTGGATGGTGGCGGTCCCTTCATGCAGCAGGCCTGTCATAACCTGGATATTTATACCTGGCTGTTCGGTTTACCCGGGCAGGTGGTCAGTATGTTGGGGACCTTTGCCCACGATATTGAGGCGGAGGATCACGGTGCGGCGCTGATGCGTCACGAGGATGGGATGATCGGTACGGTGGTGGCTTCAACTGCGGCCCGGCCCGGTTTTGCGGCGCGGATGGAAGTGCATGCCGAGCGCGGCAGTTTTACCCTGACCGACGATGTGGTAACCCAGTGGGTGGTGGATGGGGTGGACAACCCGAGTGCACCCGGGGATCACTATCAGCACGATGGCGCGACCAGCGCGGCGGTGACGGACACTACCGCGCATCAGGCAATCATCGAGGATTTTGAAGCGGCCGTTCGTGATGGCCGTGAACCTCTGGCCGGAGCGACCTCGGCCCGACTGACCACGGAGCTGATTCTGTCGATTTATCAGAACGCGGTTTAACGCGGAAAGCGACGCTTCCAGTCTTCGTATTTTTCCAGGACCTCGCTCGGGGCGGTGGTGTACCAGCCGTAGCCTTCGCGGCGTTCCATGGAAATGTCTTTGATGTCGTAATGCACTGAGTGGTCCCGGTCGCCAAACAGGGGGCGGTTGGTGCCGATTTCGGCAAAGCGGGACCAGATGGGTGGCGCGTCCGCCTCGGGTACGATTTCCCGGGTGTCACTGTCCCATCGGTAGCCGGTGATCACGTTGTTTTCATACCACGCCATGGCGGAGTGAATGGCGTGCTGTATCTCGGCGGAGGGATCGTCCAGATCCATCATGAAATCCAGCAATGAGACGCTCTCGGCGGTGGCCAGGGCGACCATTTCATAGGCGCGGGCTTTCATGGGCTCCAGGGTTCTGGGGGCATGCTGTCCACCCCACAGGGTGGGCTTGCCGTTCACCACCACCTGCGTGGCCAGTGCGGCGTCCAGGGCCCGGTCGAGGGCGGCGGCGGATTCGGCCCGCAGGTCGTTCGGGGCCTGCGCGAACGGCGCTTTGCCCAGGCTGACACGGTGCAGCGCGGTCATATTGTTTTCCATGACCTGATCGTTGTAGGTGATGTAGTCATGGTATCCGCCGCGCAGGGGGAAGTTCTGGGGCCAGCCGCCGTTGGGGTACTGGGCTTCCAGAATCAGCTCGACGCCACGCACGTAGGCTTCCAAGTAACGAGTATCACCGGTGGCGGTGTGTGCTTTGGCCAGCAGCTCGATCTGGGTGGTGGTGGCACTGTTGTCGAAGGTGGGAATGTAGCTGAATTCATACCCGAAGTGCTCGCCGGGCTGGCGTGGTCGCTTGCTCATGTCGGTGCGTTTGGACCAGCCGCCGGAAGGCGTCTGAAAAGACAGCACGATGTCGGCGATTCGGCGCCCTTCGTCGGTGCTGTACCACTCGGTGGGTTGATTGGGGTCGAACCCGAAGCGGTGGGTACGGGCGGGTCGCCTGGGATTGTCGAGGCCTTCGGCGGCCACTTCCCCGCGAATGAAGTCCCGATCGACTGAGCGCCAATGATCGGAGCGGGCCCGGTAATCCTCCCAGGCGGCGTCGGAGGTGGCGATGGTGTCGGCAGGTTCCGGCTCGGCCGGTTGATTCTGGCAAGCCAACAATAGGCTGGCGCAGCCCAGTACCGCCCACCAGGCGGGGATGCGTATGTTCATAGTGTCTCTCACTCTCACGGTCTATTTTTTATGGGTGGCTCCGGGGAGCCCCGGCACCCGGGTTGATGTTGTGGTTTGGGGTGGGTGCCGGTGTTTTCAGTATCGCGATTACAGTTTACAGAAATATATGGTCGTCGCCAGGGAATACGCCGGACTTGACGTCGGCCACGTACTTTTTCATGGCACCGGGAATGTCGCCGGCTTCGGTCAGGAAGTTTTTGGAAAACTTCGGCGGCTGCTCAGTCAGGCCCAGAATGTCATTGATCACCAGCACTTGTGCGTCGGTATCCCGGCCAGCACCGATGCCGATGGTCGGAATGGGGGTGTTTTGGGTGATTCTGGCGGCGAGTGCCGAGGGCACACACTCGAGCACCACCAGATCGGCGCCCGCCTCGGCCAGCAGTGCGGCATCCTCGGCGATTTCATCGGCCTGGGCGGCATCCCGCCCCTGCACCCGAAAACCGCCGAACTTGTTGACCGATTGCGGCGTGAGGCCCAGGTGGGCGCATACCGGAATACCGCACTCGGACAGGCGGCGCACGGTCTCGGTCAGCCAGCGGCCACCCTCGATTTTGATCATCTGGGCGCCGGCCTGCATCAGGCGGGTGGCGTTTTTCAGGGCATCGTCCAGGGTGGCGTAGGTCATGAACGGCAGGTCGGCGATGATCAGGGATTTCTGGTTGCCGCGCGCCACCGCCTCCACGTGGTAGATCATCTGCTCCATGGTGACCGGAATAGTGCTCTGGTAGCCCAGTACCGTCATGCCCAGGGAGTCCCCCACCAGTACGGCTTCGACCCCGCATTTCTGGGCCATGGCGGCCATGGGGGCATCGTACAGGGCCACCACCACAAACTTCTCATCGGAGCCCTTGAGCTTCTGCAGGGTTTTGACGGTCACCGGCTTGTTCAGGGCGGTATCGGCGTTGGCTCCGTAAGGCATAGGGTTCTCCGTAACGGGCTTAGAGGGCGGGCGTCGGGTTGTAGTAGTGGCGCCCGCTCTTGATGGTTAACAGGGTTTCGATCAGTTGCTGGAAGTGTTCCCGGTTTCGGGCGAGATCCAGATCCTGGGCGTTGACGATCAGCAGGGGTGAGCTGTCGTAATAGTGAAAAAACTGGGTGTAGGCCTCGTTCAGGGCCTCAATGTACTCCGGGCTTATGCGCTGTTCGCTGGCGATACCGCGCTCGCGGATGCGCTCGTTCAGAACGCGCGAGGGGGCCTGAAGATAAATCACCAGATCGGGTCGAGGGGCGTCCAGTGTGAGCCGATCGTACACCTGTTGGTAAATGGCCAATTCGTCATCGTCCAGGGTGACCTGGGCGAACAACTGATCTTTCTCGATCAGAAAATCGGCGACCCGTACCGGCTCGAACATGTCGTTCTGGCGCAGTTGCTCAAGCTGGTTGGCACGCTGGAACAGAAAGAACAGTTGAGTCTGCAGGGCGGCGGTTTTCGGGGAGCGGTAGAAACGCTCCAGAAACGGGTTCTCTTCCGGCTGCTCAAGCAACACGTCGTAATTGAACAGTTGGGCCAGGTTTTTGGCCAGGGTGGTTTTCCCGACACCAATTGGCCCTTCCACGGCAATGTAGCGGGGAAGGTCGGCCTGGGAAAAATCCAGTTGTTGATCGTCAAACATCGCTGCCACGCGTTACGACTCCCGGTGTTGACTGTCAGGGTTGAACCGCTCCAGCCCCTCGTAAGGGCAGGCCTTCAATAATGACGCAAGTGAGGTGCCCGTGGGAAGGGTCAGGTGCGGGGCGATATCCGCTAAAGGGTAGAGAACAAAGGCGCGCCGGGTCATTTCCGGGTGGGGAACGGTCAGGCGCGGTGTGCTCAGGGTCTCGTCGCCGTAGAGCAACAGGTCCAGGTCCAGGGTTCTCGGCCCCCAGTGTTGGCTGCGCACCCGCTGGTGGGCCTGTTCGATGCCCTGTAGGGCATCCAGCAGTGCCAGTGGTTCCAGGCGGGTATCGAGGCGGGCGACGGCGTTGAGGTAATCCGGTTGGGGCGGGCCCACCGGTTTGCTGGAATACAGTGGCGAGCGCGCCACCAGGGTGCTCTCCGGCAGCCCGGCCAACGCCTCGAAGGCGCGGCTCAGTTGCCCGAACGGATCGTCCAGGTTGCTGCCGAGGCCGATATAGCAAGGGGTCACGCTCAGTCCTGGGAACTGGGGGTCGGACTTTCCTGGCGGGGCGCACGCCGTTTCCGGTTGCGTCGCCGGCCGCTCTTGCCGCCCGGCCCCTGACGGCGGGCCTCGGCAATCATTTTCTGCTGCTCCGGTTCATCCACTTCCTGGAATCGGGTCCACCAGCTGCCCGCGCCATCCAGGCGCTCGCCGGAGGCTTCGCGCAGAATCAGGAAGTCGTAAGCAGCGCGGAACCGGGACTGCTCCAGCAGCTTCTGGGGGTGGCGGCGCTGTACCAGGCGGTGCTGCATGTCCCACATTTCCCGCATGGGTATCAGGAAGCGCTTGGGCAGGGCGGTGTGTCCCAGCTGTTGGCCGATGACTTCGGTGGCGGCCTGCTGATAGGCCGCTTGCGGTGGCATGTTCTTGACCAGCTCGTCGGCCCGGGCGCGCATTGGCGGCCAGAGCAGCGCGGCGTAAATGAAGGCCGGCGTCACCGGTTTGTCGGCCCGCACCCGCTTGTCGGTGTTGGCCATGGTCTCTTCGATCAGGGCCAGGCCTTGCTCGTCGCCGGCCTGCAGCGCTGCCTCGGTGCCCGGGAACAGGTGCTCGAGCAGGTGGTAATCGCGCATCAGCGTAAAGGTGGCGGTCGCCGAGCCGGCCATAAACAGCTTCAACACTTCTTCAAACAGGCGCGCCGGGGGGATGTTGCGCAGCAACTCGCCCAGCTCCAGAATCGGATCGGCGGTGCCGGGCTCTATCTTGAAGCCCAGTTTGGCGGCAAAGCGCACCGCGCGCAGCATCCGCACCGGATCTTCCTTATAGCGGGTTTCCGGGTCGCCAATAATGCGCAGGGTGCGCTTCTCCAGGTCCTTCAGACCACCGGTATAGTCGTGGATGGCGAAGTCATTGAGGGTGTAGTAGAGCGCGTTGACGGTGAAATCCCGCCGCACGGCGTCGGTTTCCAGGGAGCCGTAGACGTTGTCCCGCAGGAGCATGCCGTCTTCACTGCGGGACTGCTCGTGGTGGCCCCGGAAGGTGGTGACCTCAATGATCTCCCGTCCCATGCGTACGTGCACAATCTGAAAGCGCCGGCCAATGATGCGCGCTCCGCGGAACAGCCGCTTGATCTGCTCTGGAGTGGCGTCAGTGGCCACATCAAAGTCCTTGGGGTGACCGCCCAGGAGCAGGTCCCGCACGCCGCCGCCGACCAGGAAGGCCTGATAACCCGCTTCGTCCAGGCGTTTCATGATACGCAGGGCCGCCTGACTGATGTCCCGGCGGGAGACCTTGTGCTGGTCGCGGGGGATAACCCGGAGTTGGGGGGTGGGGCGTGAACGGGGGCGCAGTTTGTCGATAAGCCGTCTAAGCATGGGCATTGGGTTACTGTCAGTGAGTGCTTTCGCCGGCAGCCGTGCCGGACTCGAGTCTGAAAGCCGGGCAGTTTAGCACGGGCGGGGGATGGTGGAAACGTTGGGAGCCGGGAGGGGCCCGTGTTGACGGGGGTCAGAAAGCAAAACGGGAAAGCCGAAGCTTTCCCGTGGGATCGATTCGCCAAGGTTCCCTTGGCCTGCAAATCGGCGCGTCCGTGCCCTCGTATCAAGTGTGCGTGCTTGCAATCCCGCTCCAGTGTCTAGTCAGTCTTTCCGCTTTTCTTGTGTAGTTATCATTATCATTTTTTTATGGGCGTAAAGCACAAGGCTTTCGCTTCTTTTTATTGTTGTTTCGTTATTATTATTTACGTTTCTATTTTTATTGTTTCTTGTCGTTATTATGTTGCTTTCGTTTTTTATTGTTTGTTGTTGTTATTTTTGAACTTCTTCTTTTCTTATTGTCTATTGTTGTAATTATGTTCGTTTCATTTCTTATTGTTTGTTGTTGTTATTGTTGGCGTGCTTTTTATTGTTTGTTGTTGTTATGTGCCCGGATATAGAGCACGTCCCGTGCCAGAAATGTAAAGTTCAATAAAATCAATAAGTTAGTTTATTTGTATGATCTCTCGTCATCCTGATCCATTTCGAACGGTTACAGTTCCTGAGCCAGACTGTTACGTCGTTTGTGGGGGGTAACAACTCTGGTGCAGGTAACAGCCTTGGCCGGGGGTAACCCTGCGTAACGCTTATGGCGCCAAAATCGTTTTTGTGGCACATTAAAGGTCTTTCTGGGTGTTACGGCGGTTAGACAGGCAGAGCCCTCCGGCGCTGAGGGTGCGCGCCGAAGGATCGAGAAAAGGAGGGGAGAAGGGGCTTACTTGGCGCCAGCGGCCTTGTTGCGGGGAATGCCGAAGCGCTGCCGACGCTCCCAGAGACACTTGCGGCTGACGCCCAGTTTACGGGCCAGCTCGGTTTCGCTCATGGTGTCCTGATGCTCCAACACGAAGCGCTGGAAATAGTCTTCCAGAGAGAGATCCTCGTTCGGGTCCTGGGGCGCCTTGCCGCGCGGTTGGATGCGCTCGGGTGAGGAGCGGGTATCGTCCTCGTCATCCTCTTCAAAACGCACCAGATCCAGATCAATATCCAGCAGCTCGTGGCTGATTTCCTGGGTGTCTTCGCACAGGATGACCGCGCGCTGCATGGCGTTTTCCAGCTCGCGCACGTTCCCCGGCCAGGTGTAGGTGGTAATGGCCTGCACCGCCTCTGGGGACAGCTTCAGGTTGGGTTTTTCCATTTCCTGGCAATAGCGGGCCAGCAGAGCCTCGGCCAGGGTGATGATGTCTTTACCTCGGTCGCGTAGCGGGGGCAGCTCCAGCTGCACCACGTTGATGCGGAAGTACAGGTCTTCCCGGAACTTGCCCTCCTGAGCCAGTTTGCGCAGGTCCCGGTGGGTGGCGGCGACCAGGCGGACATCCACCTTGTGGGACTCCACCGAGCCGATCGGGCGTACCTCGCCCTCCTGCAGGACCCGCAGCAGGCGCGCCTGGGCCTCCAGGGGCAGCTCGCCAATCTCATCGAGGAACAGGGTGCTGCCGTCGGCCGCCGCTACCAGGCCCTCGCGAGTGCTGGCGGCACCGGTGAAAGCGCCTTTTTCATGGCCGAACAGCTCGGATTCAATCAGGGTTTCCGGGATGGCCGCGCAGTTGACGGAGATCATGGTCTTTTCCCGCCGGGGGCTCTCTTCATGGAGGGCCCGGGCCACCAGCTCCTTGCCGGTACCGGTTTCGCCGCGCACCAGCACGGTGGCCTTGGTGGGGGCCACCTTGTGAATCCGGTTGTACAGGTCGTGCATCACGTCACTGGCGCCGATCATGCCGGCTATGGCATGGCTGGCGGTGGTGGAGCTGTGTTTTTGCAGGTTGGCAGCGTTGGCCTTGCCAATGACCCGCTTGACGGCGGTGACCATCTCTTCGTGGTCGAACGGCTTGGCGATGTAGTCAACCGCGCCCATGCGCATGGAGTCGACGGCCGAGCGCAGGCTGGCATAGCTGGTCATGATCAGCACGGGCACGCTGTCGGCGAGCTTGATCAGGTCGGTCCCGGGCGCGCCGGGCAGTCTGAGGTCGCTGATGATCAGGTCAAAATCCGCGAGGGTGAACTTGCCGGTGGCCTCTTTGACCGAGGGCGCTTCGCTCACCTCGTACTTGTTGCGCTCCAGCAGGCGGCGCAACGCGGTGCGGATGATGGGTTCGTCTTCAACGATCAGGATTTTGCTCATAGTGCTCACATCGCCTATGGTCTGGCAGGTTGCGAAAGGGGCCGGGCGCTGCCGTTCGCCGGGCCCCTGCAGGCCTGTTTGATGCCGGAAAATATCACTCCGGCCGCATGGAATCAATATGGCGCGGTAATTTGATGGTGAATTGTGCGCCACGTTGGTGCACGGTATCCACCGGGCTCTTGATGTCGAGCTTGCCGCCGTGATCCTCCACAATACTGTACACCATGGCCAACCCGAGCCCCGTGCCATCCCCCGGGTCCTTGGTGGTAAAGAAGGGTTCGAGAATCTGGTCCATCTTGTCCGCCGGGATGCCGCTGCCCTGGTCGGTCACGGAGAAAATGATGCTGTATTCATCTTCGCTGCTGTCCAGCATAACACGGCTGCCGGCTGGGCTGGCATCCCGGGCATTGGAGAGCAGGTTGATGAAAACCTGGATCAGGTGCTGGCTGTCGCCCGCAATAATGGCGTTTTGGGCGATATTGTTGACGTACTCCACCTGATTTTTGTCTTTCTGCAGCGACAGCAGCTGAATGGCCTCGTTGGCGCAGGCGCGCAGGTCCACCGCCTCGAACTCGCTCTTCTTGTTCTGCCCGCTGTGCGAGAAGCTCACCAGGGACTGGACGATGCGGGTCACCCGGTCGGTCTGGCTCAGGATGTGCTCGGCGGTTTCCAACACTTCCGGGGCGTCGGACTCGTAGCGCAGGTTCTGGGCCAGGCTGGAAATGCCGGTAATGGGGTTACCGATCTCGTGGGCCACGCCGGCGGCCAGTCGGCCCACCGAGGCCAGACGCTCACTGTGAATCAGCTCCTGCTCCAGCAATTGGGTCTCGGTCACGTCTTCGAGCAGGATTACCTGGTCGTACTCGCCGCTGTGGATGCTACCCTCAATATTGGCTTTGTGCAGGCTGATCCAGTGCGGACGCCCGTTCAGATCGATCTCCTGGCGGTAGTAGTGGGGCTCGGTGCTTTCGCTGAAATCGATCAACAGGGCCCGCCAGGGCTCGGACAGGTCGTCCAGGCGCGAGCCGGTGACATCATCGCTCGGGGTCTGGGTCAGCAGCTCCATGGCCCGGTTCCACATCAGGATTTCACCGTCGCGGCCCAGGGAGCACACGGCCATGGGCAGCTCTTCCAGGGTTTTCCGGTGGTAGAGCCGCAGGTTGTTAAGCTCGGCCGCCATGCCCGTCAGGTGGTCCCGGTACTGGGCCAGGCGGTTTTCAATCAGGTTGATGTCCAACGTGTCGCGCCGCTCCGCCAGGGTGTAGGGCAGGTGGCGGTCCATGATTTCGCCGGCGACATGAATGCCCATCAGGCCGGAGAGGTTGGCTTCAATCTGGTCCCGCAGCCGGCGCAGGGCGTAGGGGCGCCGCTCGGTGATGCGCAGCCCCAGCTCGCTCAGGGCGACATCCACCTCACGGCTGGCGGTGACCTTGCCCAAGGATTTGGCCAGGCGGGTTTTGAACTCCGCCGCGCTGTGCACATCCAGAGCCTGCCGCACCGGCTGGCTGAGTTCGTCGGCGGCGCACAGCTCGGCACTGTACTGCTCTTCTTCGGTTTGCCGGGTGATGAGCGACAGCCCGACGAATATGGCGGTGTTGGCGCCGACCGACAACAGGGCAATGGCACTCCACTGCTCCATTCCGAGGGGCAGAACCAGGTCGGTTCCCGGCAGGGGAAGCGAGGTCAGACCGGTCAGTACCGGCAACAGCAGGCCTACCGCCCAGATCAGTGTGCCCACCGTCAAACCGCTCAGCAGGCCGCGCCGGTTCCCCTGAGGCCAGAACACGATGGCAAACATGCCGGGCAGAAACTGCAGGGTTTCAATAAAGGTGAGCAGTGCCAGGTTGGTCAGGCTGTGGCGGTTGTCCAGCAACCAGTAAAAGAAATAGCCCCCGAAAAACAGGGTGGCGATCAGCACTCGGCGCAACCACAGCAGCTGCCGGTAGAGGTCATCCCGGTTGCGCAGACTCAGCGCCGGCAGAATCCAGTGGTTCATCACCATGGTGGCCAGGGCGAGCATCATCACCACCATGGCCCCGGTGGCGGCGGACAGGCCACCGATAAAGGCGAGCACGGTCAGACCCGTGGACTCCGCGAGAATCGGTACCCCGAGGGTGAAATACTGGGCGGGTAGCGGAACAGACAGCTCGAAGCCCGCCCACAGAATCGGGAAGATCGGCAGCGCCATCAGCAGCAGGAACAGCGGGAACGCCCAGGTAATGGTGTGCACGTTGCGGGTGAGCAGGTTCTCGGTCACGCCCATATGAAAGATGTGCGGCATGGTGATGGCGGTGGCCACAAACACCAGCAGCAGAGTGTGGGCGGCGCCGTCCTGAATGGGGGCGTGGAGCAGGGCGAGGTTTTCCGGGTTCTGGGAGAGCCACTGGTCCAGGCCACTGAAGCCGTCGAACACGCCGTACACCGCGAGCAGGCCGATGGCACACAGGGCGAAGACCTTGATCAGGGACTCGAACGCCATGGCGGTGAACAGGCCGCGGTGCTGGTCGCGGCTGGAGCCGAACAGGATGGTGAACACCGCGAGCAGGGCGCAGTACGCCATGGCCATCAGGTCCTTGAAGGTAAAGCCGGTGCCCATGGCCGGCAGGCTGGGATTACTGCTCACCGTCAGAATGTACATGGTGTCGGCAATGGCCTGAATGTTCAGCGCCATCAGCGGCAGAATGCCCAGCAGCATGCACAGGGTGGTCAGGGCACCGACACCGTGGCTGTGATAGCGGAATACCAGCAGGTCGGCGAGGGAGTGCACCTGATGGCGCCGGGCCAGCTCCGCCAGCGGTGCCAGGGCGACCGGGGCGAACAGAAACAGGGCGCCGGTGCCCAGGTAATAGGCCAGGGCGCCGTAGCCAAACTGGAAGGCCAGATCGATGACCCCGTAAAACGCCCAGGCACTGGCAAAGATGCCCAGGGACAGAATGTAGGTCAGAGGGTGCTGGGTGACCGCGTCGGGAATCCAGCCCTTTTCAGTGATCCAGGCGATACCGAACAAAACCAGCAAGTAGCTGACGCCGATCAGCGCCACATGGCTTAACTCAAAGATCATGGGGCCTCTTCTTGCGGTTTTGAACGGCGTAGGCAATGACAATGACCAGCGCCCAGATGATGTAAGGACGGAACCAGGCACCCTCGGGATTGATGATCCAGGTGAACAGGGTGGGCGAAAAGATGTAGGCGATCAGCAGCAGCAGGATCACCAGGCGCTGATTATTCATGGGGCATCCTCTGAGCGGTATCGGAGCTGCGTGCGTCGTCTGGGTTCAAAATAGCCTCCGGAGCCCGGGCCTGCATGCCCCGGACGAGATCGTTGCGCCAGTGTTCGCGGGTCCAGTCGAGCAGGGCTTCGGGGGTGGCATCTAACAACTCCCTGGGTGGATTCTGCCTTAAAAAGTGCAGTGCGTGCCACAGGTTCGCACCGGCCCGGTCGGGGTCGAGCGCCGGTGCGTGGTGCTGCTTGCTCAGTTTCTGATCCCGTTCATTCAGGGCGACCGGCACGTGCCCGAACGCCGGCGTCTGTCCGCCCAGCAGGGCGAAGCTGGCGACCTGACCGGCGCTGACCGGTAGCAGATCGGCGCCGCGAATAATGTGGGTGATGCCCTGGTGAATATCATCCACCACCACTGCCAACTGATAGGCGAACAGTCCATCCTTGCGCTTGATGATCGGATCGCCCACATCGCGGCGCAGGCTCAACGTCTGAGGCCCCTGAAACAGATCGTGCCAGGTGTAGGGATCGGCGGGTTCAGGGCAGCCCTCGGGTACGTCGTACAGTTTCAGCCGCCAGGCGTGGGGCTCGGTCGGCTTGATAACCCGGTTCCGGCAGCGGCCATCATAGACACCGCCCAGCGCATGAATATCCTTGCGGGTGCATTGGCAGCGGTAGGCTAGGCCCTGCCTCTGCAACTCATCCAGCGTTTGGGCGTAGGCGTCGAGTCGGTCGCTCTGGTGGAGCACCTCGCCGTCCCAGTGCAGTCCGTGGGCTTCGAGTGAACGCAGAATCTCGTCGTCGGCGCCGGGTTCCTCTCGGGGTGGGTCCAGATTTTCCATCCGCACCCGCCAACGGCCGCCGGCTTTCCGGGCGTGAGCATAGCTCGCCAGTGCGCTGACGAGAGAGCCGAAGTGCAAAGGGCCGGTTGGGGAGGGCGCGAACCGGCCCACATAGGGTTCGGCAGCGCCCTGGGGCGTTGAAGCATTGGCAGAGGTTGGGTACGGCATACGGCGGTTTGCCGCCGGGCTCACGCGGGCGCGAGCCCCGACCGGCGATTAACCTCCGACTTGCTTTTCCTTGATTTCATCAAGGGTTTTGCAGTCGACACACAGTGTGGCGGTCGGACGGGCTTCCAGGCGACGGATGCCGATTTCCACACCACAGGCGTGGCAGAAACCGTAATCGTCGTTCTCGATCAGCTCAAGGGTGCTGTCGATCTTTTTGATCAGCTTGCGCTCGCGGTCCCGGGTGCGCAGCTCCAGGCTGAACTCTTCTTCTTGGCTGGCGCGATCGGCCGGGTCCGGGAAGTTGGCCGCTTCGTCTTTCAGGTGGCTCATGGTGCGGTCGACTTCTTCCATCAACTCGCGCCGCCAGGCCAGCAGCAACTGACGAAAATGTTCTTGCTGATTTTCGTTCATGTACTCCTCGCCCTTCTTCTCCTTGTAAGGGGTGAAGTTACTCATTGAATAGTTTTCCGCGGTAGATGAACTTTTCGGCATGGTTGCGCGCCTCGTATGACTTCCCATTTAACTGGCCGACAGTCATGACTGGCCGGGGTTTCACCCTTTGGGCGCCTTGGCCCTGACCGTCATTCTGCTCCTGTTCACCGGCTTTAGGGCCGTGAAATTTGAAGGGTTGGCAAGCTACCAGATATCCCGGGGCTCCGCCAGTATTTTTTTGCCTGTTTCGGCGCTTAATGACAGCCTGGTTTGAGCCCGTGGACCCTAACTGTAACAATAGCGGACTTTTCGATGAATGCGTGCTATCAGGAGGTGAAATTGAGTCAGCTTTGGCAATCCGGGACGCTGTTGCGGCGCTACAAGCGCTTTATGGCTGATGTTCGTCTCGCCGATGGCACGGAAATGACCATTCATTGCCCCAATACCGGTTCCATGCGCCACTGTGTGGTGCCGGACTCACCCTGCTGGTTTTCGGATTCCGGCAACCCCAAGCGCAAATATCGCCATACCTGGGAAGTGGCCACGGTGCCTGGTGGGCACCTGGCCGGGGTCAATACCGGTCGGGCCAATCACCTGGTGGAGGCCGCGCTGACGGCGGGTCGGATTAAGGCGCTTGCCGGCTACTCGACGGTCCGCCGCGAGGTGCCCTACGGACAGGAGCGCTCGCGCATCGACTTTCTGCTCACGGAGGATGGCAGGGCTCCGTGCTATGTGGAGGTCAAAAGTGTGACGCTGATGGAGCAGCCGGGGCAGGGGCTGTTTCCCGACGCGGTCAGCGAGCGCGGGCGCAAGCACCTGCGGGAGCTGGCAAGCATTGCCCAGCAGGGCGACCGGGCGGTGCTGCTGTTCTGCGTCCAGCACACGGGCGTGGAGTGGGTGGAGCCGGCGGATGCCATCGATCCGGCGTACGGTAAGGCGCTGCGGGAGGCGGCCGCCGCTGGGGTCGAGATGCTGGCCTACCGGGCGGACATCCGACCGGATGACGCCCACATTGAGCTGGTCCACCCGGTGCCGGTTCGCTATTAGTGGTGGGAATACATTAGAGCCCGTCCGGAGCGGCGAGGGTCAGTGAGCGCCGTTCGGTTTTCCCGTCGCGCGCAAACACCAACTCCACCCGGTCGCCAGGCGCGTATTTTTCCAGTGCGGTCATCAGCTCGTCGTAGTTGCGGGTGGGGTGTTGGTCAATGGCGGTGATTATGTCGCCCAGGATAATGGTGCCCCAGCGGCTGCGCTGTGCTCCGCGCAAGCCCGCCCGGTCGGCCGGAGAGCCCGGTGCGACCCGCAGCACCGCCACCCCTTTGACGCCGGATTGCCGAGCCCACTGGTCGGGCGCGATATCGATGCCAATCACCGGTCGCACAATCCGCCCGTGTTCAATCAGTTGCGGCACTATGTCTTTCAGGGTGTTCACCGGGATGGCGAACCCGATGCCGGCGCTGGCGCCGCTCGGGCTGTAAATCATGGTGTTGACGCCGATCAGTTCGGCCTGAGAGTTCAGCAGCGGGCCGCCGGAGTTGCCGGGGTTGATGGCGGCATCGGTCTGGATCACGTTGCGGATTTTGCGCTGGTTGGGGGCTTCGATTTCCCGCCCCAGAGCGCTGACCACGCCGGTGGTCAGCGTGGCGTCCAGGCCAAAAGGGTTGCCGATGGCGAGCACCTTGCGCCCCACCATGAGCTCGCTGGAGTCGCCCCGACGCAGGGGCTGGAGCTTTTTGTCCGGGGCGTTGATTTTCAGGACGGCGAGGTCTTTTTCGGGTGCCAGGCCCACGACCTCGGCGGGCCAGATGCTCTGGTCCTGCAGGGTAATGACAACTTTGCGGGCGTTCTCGATGACGTGGAAGTTGGTCACGATATAGCCGCGTTCATCCCAGACAAAGCCGGTGCCGGCGCCACGGGGTACGGTCAGCAGGTCGAAGGAGCGCGGGTCCCGCACGACCTGCTGGTTGGTCACATAAACGACACTGGGGCTGGCGTACTCGAACACTTCGATTGTGTTGCGCTCGTCGTCGGTAGCGAACTCCTGGGCCTGCAGTGGGTTCCAGGGCAGCAACAACAGGGCGACGACGAGCAGGGTCCGAGTTCCCATGGTGAAACTCCTTTCTCTAATTAGCGGGCGTTCTGCAGCGCCGCAATGCGTTCTTCCAGTGGCGGGTGGCTGGCGAACAGTTTACCCAGATTCTGTTTGAAGCCACCGCTGATGCCAAAGGCTTTCATACTGTCGGGCATGGGGTTCTCCACACCGGCCTGCACTTCGGCCTGCAGCCGCTGGAGCGCCCGGATCATGGCGCCGCGGCCGGCCAGCTTGGCGCCGGCGGCATCCGCCCGGTACTCCCGGTAGCGGGAGAAGGCCATCACGATCATCGAGGCGAGCACGGCGAGAATAATTTCGGTAATGAAGGTCACCACATAGAAGCCGATGCCGTGGCCGCGCTCGTTCTTGAAAATCACCCGGTCGACAGTGTGGCCAATAATCCGGGCGAAGAACATCACAAAGGTGTTCACCACGCCCTGAATCAGGGCCAAAGTGATCATGTCGCCGTTGGCGACGTGACCGATTTCGTGGGCCAGCACGGCGCGCACCTCGTCGCGATCAAAGCGCTGCATCAGGCCCTGACTGACGGCGACCAGCGACGCGTTGCGATTCCAGCCGGTGGCGAACGCATTGGCCTGGGGCGCGGGGAAAATACCGATTTCCGGCGTCTTGATGCCCGCTTCCCGCGCCAGTTGTTGCACGGTACTGACCAGCCACTGTTCATCGGCCGTGCGCGGCGTTTCAATGATCTGGGTGCCGGTGGTTTTCTTGGCAATAAACTTGGACAGAAACAGGGAAATGAACGAGCCGGCAAAGCCGAAAATCGCGCAAAAAATCAACAGGCTCTGCAGATCGAGGTTGCCGTTTTGTTGCAGGTAGTGGTCCACGCCCAAAAGAGACAGGGTGACGCTGGCCACCATCAGAACGGCCAGGTTGGTTAATAAAAACAAGCCAATGCGCATCAAAGCGGTGATCTCCTACAGTCGGTCGCACACAGTGCGGAGCGCTGCCGGCCCGTCCGGCAGTGCTCCGCTATTCTCCCGGTTATATAGGTGCCGGCGCAAGAAATTCAATATCGCGGATGTGTAAAGATGCGATGTGTGAGAAAACGGGTAGGGCGGAAGAAAATGGCCACCCAGAGGGTGGCCCAAGCAACCGTGATTAGCCAAAGGTCTTCAAGCCCGGAGAGGGACTTGCCTGACCTCAAAGGAGAAGATCCGGCGTGCGCGACAGAGGCTACGCTGGGCAGCGTCTCGTACCGCCTTCACCTCGTTGAGTGGGGAGATGCAATCACTCAACAACTCAAATGATAATTATTACCATTATCGTTGTCAAGCGTTGTCTCGGCTTTTTGATGGTTGCCCGATCAGCCTTTCGCTTGCGAGGCCAGCAGTTGACCGTTGAGCTGATTGATCTTGGCCGCCAGCTCTTCCACCAGGCCCAGGCAGATCTGGGGTTGCAGCTCAACCAGGTCGGCGAACTCCTCCTTGCGCACGGCCAGTACCGTGCAGTCACTCACGGCCACCACAGACGCCATGCGCTTCTGACGGGTGAACACCGCCAGCGCACCGAAAATCTCGTCCGCCTGAATCTCTCCGACCTTCACGCCATCGCGCAACGCGTGGGCTTCCCCTTCGAGCAGGGTATAGACCCGGTCGGCCTCCGCGCCCTGCTGAATGATGGTCTCTCCGGCGTGGAAGTGCATAAAGCCGGCCGAGGGCTGGAATTCCGCCCGGATTTCCTGGGCCAGGGCTGCCCGGTGAAAGGCGTTGGCACAGATCAGGTAGCGGATAAAGCGGGTGGGGTGGCGTCCAGTGATATCCACGAGGCGGTAGGGCTCCATGGTCAGGGGGCCCGTGGTCCCGTAGACGCCCTGTTCGCAATCCAGCGTCGGCAGACCGATGAGATCACCGGCGCTCAAGCGCACTACCTGTTTGCCACCAACCCGGTAATAGGCCTCGCCGTCAGTGATCAGCCACACGGTCTGATTGTCGCTCTCGGCCAACAGGTCATGGTTGGTGTTGTGGTTGACCGGAGCACCGCACGGGCTCAGCGAGGCCATCAGTTCCGCGCCGGCTTCATCGAGCTGGGCGGCGCAGTCAGTGATGGTATCCGACTGCTTATGGGGCAAATACATAGAACCTCCAGAATTGACTGCGCGCCTCGCCGGCAATGCCGGAACTCAGGCTTCGCTTAGCGTATCCTGTTCGGCCTCGATCACCAACTGTTGTTTCAGGTCCGGCGACAGGTCGTTCCAGTGAACATCCATCAGTGCACCCTGAAGCGCATAGAGCATCACTTTGGAAACATTGATGTCGCGGGCTTTGATACGACGATAGGCTTCAACGGCGCCGATTTCGCGTAGCTCGGCATAGCTGTTGATGCCAATGGCGTGCAGAATGTTTACCGTCGCCATCCCCAGGTTTTTGAGCTGGAGTAATTCACTATGACTGGCGGTCATACGGGTTACGCTCCATTCTTCATTATGATTATGGTTGTGATATTGTCCCAATGCAGTGCGTGCCATCCGGTACACAAAAGCCACTGCATGAGTCCAATAGTACCGGTTTAAACCGCGAGCGCAAAACATTTCCGCGCATTGGCGCATTTTACAGTCGTGGGGGCCAAACATTGACACAATCGGCGGATAATATCCCCGGAAAACGCCCGGCAGACGACTCGCCTGCCTTGGAAACTCTGACGCCAGAGCAGCTCTGTGGGCGCGATGAATCAGCGCTGGTAAGCTGCCCTTGGGGAAGCGGTTTGATTCATCGGGACCTCTACCACCCTCTCATGAGGTTGGCCGAGGCGGCCGAGGGAGCCGGGTTCACGCTGAAGTTGGCCAGCGGCTATCGTGGCTTTGATCGCCAGTGTGCCATCTGGAATGCCAAGGCCGGGGGCGCACGACCGGTGCTGGATGAGCAGGGAGCGCCGCTCGACACCGCTGCGCTGGATGAGTTGGCACTGGTCCATGCGATATTGCGCTGGTCGGCCTTGCCGGGGAGTTCGCGCCATCACTGGGGAACCGATATTGATGTGTATGATGCCGGTGGCCTGGCGGAGGGTGAAACCGTGCAACTGACCCGTCGGGAAAGCGAACCCGGAGGGCCATTCGAGGCCTTTCACGACTGGCTGGATGGGTACCTGACGGGCCCGGATAACCCCGGTTTTTACCGGCCCTACGATCGGGACCGCGGTGGCGTGTCGCCGGAGCCCTGGCACCTGAGTTATGCGCCCTTGGCGAACCGTTACGCCAGGGCGATGACGCCCGAGGTGTTGGCGAATTACTTGCAGACCGAATCGTTTGCGTTAAAGGAGACCGTGATGGCGCACCTGCCCGAACTGTTCCAGCGTTACGTGACCGTGCCCCCGGGGCCGGAGCCCTCCCTGTGAGCTCGCCTGAAGCGTCCCCCCAGTTTTCGTTGCTCTCGCAACGGCGTTTCCTGCCGCTGTTTCTGACCCAGCTTGGCGGAGCCTTCAACGATAACTTTTACAAAAGCGCGCTGCTGATGCTGTTTACTTACGGCGGCATTGAGCGCTGGGGGCTGAGTATCGACGTCATCAATAATCTGGTGGCGGCGACCCTGATCATACCTTTCCTTTTGTTCGCCCCCATTGCCGGCCAGTACGCCGACAAATTCGAAAAGTCCCGTTTTATTCGCGGAATCAAAGTCGCCGAAATCGCGATCATGTCGCTGGGGGCGGTCGCGCTCTGGCTGAACAGTGCCGCGCTGTTATTGCTGGTCCTCTTTCTGACCGGGACCCAATCGGCTTGCTTCAGCCCGCTCAAATACGCGATCCTGCCTCAGCACCTGTCGGCGGAGGCGCTGACCGGAGGTAACGGCCTGATGCATACCGGCACGTCCCTCGCGATTTTTCTGGGCATGATTGCTGGCACCCTGGCCCTGAGTGTGGCCGGGGGCTACTGGTGGGTGGCGGCGGGCGCACTGTTGGTTGCCTGGTTGGGCTGGCGTGCCAGTCTGCGGATTCCGCCGGCGCCCTCGGCGGACCCGGAGTTACGCCTGGAGGCCAACCCTTACAAGCAGACGCTGCGAACGCTGGCCTGTGCGCGGGAGAACCCGATGGTGTTCTGGTGCATCATTGGCAATTCCTGGTACTGGTTTCTGGGCTCGGTGTATCTGACCCAACTGCCCAACTTTACCCGCAGTGTGCTCTCTGGCGCCTCGCTGGTGGTCAGCCTGCTGTTGGTGCTGTTTCTGGTGGGTATCTGTATTGGGGCCCTGCTGTGTGCCCGCTTGAGCCGCGGGCACATCGAACCGGCACTGGTGCCCTTGGGGGCGCTTCTGGTGTTGGTGTTCGGGGTGGATCTGGCCCTGGCCGGGCAGTCGTTCGCGGCGGCACATCCGGCGGTCGAGGGGGCCTTGCACCCCTTGGCATCCATGGCCCAGTGGTCCCGTACCTGGCGGGTGGCGGTGGATGTGTTGATGCTGGGGGTGGCCGGCGGTCTCTATGTGGTGCCGCTGACGGCCCTGATCCAGGAGCGCAGCCGACCGACGCACCGGGCGCAGGTGATTGCGGCCGGTAATGTGATCAACGCCCTGTTCATGGTGGCGGCGGCGCTGGTGGGGCTGGGCGCGCTGGGCGGCCTGGGGCTTTCCATTCCCCAGTTGTTTCTCACCGTGGCGGTGCTGCATGTCCTGCTGTGTATCGGGGTGTTTCTGAAGCAGCCTGAATTCCTGGTGCGGTTTCGCGCACGCTTTGTGCCTGTGCGACAATAGGGCGTCGTGACAACAGACCGCATACGGCGAACTCAGGAGAACACACTTTGCCCTTGACCCCGCTTACCGATGAACTCTGGCACTCGATTCGGCGAGAAGCCCAGGCGGCTTCCGAGGAGGAGCCGGCGCTGGCGAGTTTTTATCACGCCACCCTGCTCAATCACGACAGTTTTGCCAGTGCCATGAGCTTCCATCTGGCCAATAAACTCGATAGCCAGGCGGTCCCGGCGATGATGATCCGGGAAGTGTTTGAAGCGGCGATGGCCGAATCGCCGGAGATCGAATCGGCCATGCGAGCTGATATTTACGCGCACTGTGAACGGGATCCGGCCTGCGAGAAATACTCCACGCCCTTTCTGTTCTTCAAAGGGTTTCATGCGCTGCAGTCCTACCGGTTTGCTCACCACCTCTGGCTGAAGGGACGGCGGGGCCTGGCGCTGTATCTACAGAATCAGATCTCTGAGGCGTTTGGCGTGGACATCCATCCGGGGGCCCGCATCGGCAGTGGCATCATGATTGATCACGCTACTGGGGTAGTGATTGGAGAGACGGCCGTCATTGGCAATGATGTCTCCATGTTGCACTCGGTCACCTTGGGCGGTGCCGGGCGGCTCAGTGGCGATCGGCACCCCAAAGTGGGGCGGGGTGTGCTTATCAGTACCGGTGCCAAAATTCTGGGAAATATCGATATCGGCGATTGTGCGAAGATCGGTGCCGGAAGTGTGGTACTTCATCCCGTGCCACCCCATACCACGGTCGCTGGCGTGCCGGCACGAGTAGTGGGTCACCCAAAAGGAGACGTGCCCGCCAGGGATATGGATCAGGGTTTGAATGGGACCGATTCAGACTGACTAGAGGGCGCGGGCGCGTGGTGCCTGGTGCCGGAGCTCCCCATCCTGCAACCATTTGAGAACGGATTGGCGGCTCGCTAGCATGGTCCGGTAGGTCTCAATCACCGGCCGGTTGGGGCGCGATTGAGCTTCCAGGGCGGCAATGCGGTCGCAAAGGAAGGCGATATCCTGCTCCACTTTCCGCCGAACCTCATCGGCCTGCTTCAACTGGCCTTGGGACACCAGCTGTGGACGTGAATAGGCATTCATAAGCTACCCTCCAAGGTTGTCCGAATCAAAATCCGGACCTTCAGTATTGGCCGAATATTGATCAGCCGCCAGCATTATCAGAGACTGTTTTGTCACTAAAAGAGCGGGTTTATATTGCGAGTGAGCATAGGGCTGATTAAGATCAGGGTATGGTATTACTCTATAACACCGCGGTTTTCACCTGACGGAGCCTGGCATGGCAGATGAGCGGTACGATCTGATTTTTCGGGGGGACATCGTCCTCGGGCAGCCTCTGGCAAAGGTCAAGGAGCGTCTGCAGCAGCTGTTCAAGGCCGATGCGGCGACCATTGAGCGGCTGTTCACCGGCCGGCCGGTGGCGGTCAAGCGGCGGCTGGATCGGGCCACGGCGCAGAAGTACCAACAGGTCCTGCAAAAGGCCGGTGCACTGGTTGAACTCATGCCGGCCCGTGCCGAGGCGGATAGGGGCGCCGGGCCCAGCCGTCCCCAGCGCCCGGCTGCACCAGGTCTGAGCCTCGCGCCGGTAGGGCCATTGCTGAAGCCCTCTGAGCGACCGCGCCTGACTCCCGTGTCGGTGGATATCAGCGGGCTGAGCCTCCGCCCGGCACAGGGGCT
Organism: Marinimicrobium koreense; assembly: GCF_003762925.1. Classification (NCBI taxonomy): domain Bacteria; kingdom Pseudomonadati; phylum Pseudomonadota; class Gammaproteobacteria; order Cellvibrionales; family Cellvibrionaceae; genus Marinimicrobium; species Marinimicrobium koreense. The sequence continues at coordinate 1,730,208 of NZ_RJUK01000001.1, read as the reverse complement.
TCTGTTGGATGCCAGCGAAAGGGCCTCGGGCGAGGTGAAGGACGTGCCGATACCAACGTTTGAACTGGCCGAGCCCGGAGAGGATTTGCTCCCGGAGCATGAGCGGGCCGATCTGCCCCTGATGGCGGTGGAGCCGGACGATTGGGGTCTGGCGGACGTTGGCGCCGAACTGCTCCGGGCCGAGGAGCGTGCGCCCGAACCGCCACCGGTGGCGGCTCCCCACTTTGAGGTGGCGCCGGTGGGTGCCGATATGGGGGAGCTGAAACGAGATCGGGCGCCTGTGGCGCCCGATATCAGCGGTCTGCGACTGGAAGGAGAGGGTTAGCCCTCTTTCTTGTACAGTTCCACGGAGTCCAGAATTTCCTGGCGAGCCGCTTCGGCGTTGGCCCAGCCATCAATCTTGACCCACTTGCCTTTTTCCAGATCCTTGTAATGCTCAAAGAAGTGGCTGATCTGATTCAGGGTCAGCTCGGGCAGATCCTGAGCTTCTTTCACCTGGCTGTAGATCGGCGTGACCTTGTCGATCGGCACGGCCAGGACCTTCGCGTCTTCCCCGGATTCGTCGGTCATTTTGAGCACGCCAATCGGGCGGCAGCGAATGACCGAGCCGGCGGGCAGGGCGTGGGGGAATACCACCAGCACATCCACCGGATCGCCATCGCCGCACAGGGTGTGGGGCACGTAGCCGTAGTTACAGGGGTAGTGCATGGAGGTGCCCAGCAGGCGGTCCACGAAAATCGCGCCGCTGTCCTTATCCACTTCGTACTTGATGGGCTCGCCGTTCATCGGAATTTCGATGATGACGTTGATGTCGTCGGGCAGGTTTTTGCCGGAAGCTACCTTGTCAAAGCTCATGGGTTGATGATCCTACTGGTTCAATGAATGAAAAAGCGGCGGGATTTTACCACAGTTCCCCGGAGGACCCACTCACACCCAGTAGAAACCGCCAATCAGGAGCATGGCCGCCGCCAGAACCACCAGCCAGAGCCACAGCTCCTGGCGGCGCTCCTGATAGGTGGGCTCCTGCCGGTTCCCCGGCGAGGTGGGGCGGGTTTTCCAGCGGCGGGGCTTGTCGTCCAGGGGCTTTTTCGGGCGTGGCTCCGGGGGACGGTTGACCGTGCTGGTGGCCCGCAGGCGGGTGCGCTCCCGGTCACCGGACGGGCTGACCACTTTGAAGGTGTACACATCGAGGCGCAGTTGATCGCCGCCGTGGGCCAGCGCGTCGGTGACGGGGCGGTCGTTGAGGTAGGTGCCGTTCACCGATCCCAGGTCCTTGACCCTTAGGCTGCCGCCCTGAACCCTGAGCTCGACGTGGCGTCGGGACAGGTGGGTGCCCGGGATGACGATATCACACTGGTTGGAGCGTCCGAGCACCACCGTACCCTCAGGAGGGATCTCATAACTCTGTCCGGCCAACCAACTGCCGCTGGCGACCAGACGCCAGGGGTCGGCGGGGTTGTTTCCGGGGTCTGGCGCGTCGTTGGGGGGCAGAACATCGAATGCGACCGGTCCCAGACGGATCTCGTCGCCGGGCAGAATCTCTTTCTGGGTGATGCGCTGGCCGTTGACGAAGCAGCCGCTGGGGCTGTTATTGTCCTTGAGGAAGATTTTGTCCGCGGTGGTGATGAGCCGGGCCTGAAGGGGGGCAATGCCATCATCCGGCAGGACCAGGTGGTTGTTGCTGTCGCTTCCAATACTGTACAGCTTTTCCGCCACCCAGAAGGCGGGTTGTCGCTGATCCTTGAACTGGAGCTTGAGCATAACCTCTTCCATCTCGAGCGAATGCGGTCAATGCCCGATTATATCGGGTGTTTTCCTGACTTTACCATAACCCGGTTGGCAAATCTGGTGGGAGAAGGTAAAGGAATGTTGGGCCGGGCACCGCCTGCATCCGCGGTTTCGGGTACACTGTGGGCCCCTGACCCTCTATGGATTTTAAGGTTCACCTATGCTGAAAATGCTTGATGCCCTGTATCGGGCAACGGTTCTGCGCCACCCCGGCATTGCACTGGCGGTCGTGGTTCTGCTTGCCGCGGTGGCGGCGGCCGGGCTGCCCAACCTTAAGCTGGATGCATCGGCAGATTCATTGACCCTCGAAAATGATCGGTCAATCGACTACTTCCGTGAGATCAACCAGCGGTACCAGAGTGGCGACTTCCTGGTGGTGACCTACAGCCCCGAAGCCGAGATGTTTTCCGACGAGTCCATCGATACGCTCAAGGCCCTGCGGGATGACCTGGCCGAGGTGGGCGGCGTGGCCAGTATCAACTCGATTCTGGATGTGCCCCTGCTCTACAGCCCGATGCGCCCGCTGTCCGAGCAGCAGGAGTCGACACGGACGCTGTTGACCGACGGTGTAGACCGGGAAGCGGCCAAAGAAGAGTTTCTGACCAGCCCCATCTACCGCGACACGCTGCTCAGTGACGACCTGGAAACCACGGCTATCCAGTTGAACCTCGAGGTAAACAATCGCTACCTCAACCTGGCTCGAAAACGCGATGCCCTGCGGGCGAAGGCTTCTAAGGGTGAACTCGATGAAGGGGAAGCTCAAGAGCTGGAGGCGGTGAGCGAGGAGTTTCGGGCCTATCGCACCGAGCTGACCGAGCGGGATCACGCCCGGGTGGAAGAGGTTCGGGATATTCTCAGTCGCTACGAAGACCGGGCCGAGTTGTTTCTGGGTGGCGTGAGCATGATCACGGCGGACATGATCGCCTTCATCAAGAGCGATCTGGTGGTGTTTGGCAGTGCCATTCTGGTGTTCATCATTGCCATGCTGGCCATCATCTTCCGGCAGTGGCGTTTTGTGATTCTGCCTCTGTCGACCTGTGTGCTCTCCGTGGTCTTGATGCTGGGTTGGCTCAGTTGGATCGATTGGCGCATGACCGTCATCTCTTCCAACTTTGTCGCCCTGCTGCTGATCATGACCCTGGCACTGACCATTCACCTGATTGTGCGTTTTCGCGAGCTCCACCGGCAGTCGCCCGAGACATCCAAAGACGAGCTGGTGCTCACCACCGTGCGCTTTATGGCACGGCCCTGTCTGTATACGGCCCTGACCACCATTGTGGCCTTCGTCTCTCTGGTGGTCAGCGATATTCGGCCGGTGATCGATTTCGGCTGGATGATGACCATCGGTCTGAGTGTGGCATTCGTGCTGGCGTTCGTGGTAATTCCGGCCGGACTGATGCTATGGCGTAAAGGGGAGCCCAAAGACAAGGGCGATCAGTCCGGGGCCTTCACTCTGATCTTCTCCCGGTTTGCCGAGCGCCACGGGGCGCTGGTGATTTTTATTGCCCTGACCGCCGCACTGGTCAGCGCCTATGGCAGCACACGCCTGGAGGTGGAAAACCGGTTTATCGATTACTTCCATGAAGATACCGAGATCTACCAGGGCATGTCGGTTATCGACAAGCAGCTGGGCGGTACCATCAATCTGGACATTATTCTTACCAAGAGTCCGGAGGAAGAAGCCGCTGGAGAGGACGATCCGTTCGCCGAACCGGAGCAGGAGGCCGACCCTTTTGCGACGCCGCAGAGCGACGACCCGTTTGCCACCGAAGGCGACCAGGGAGAGGCCAGCAACGACAGCGTCTGGTTTACCCGCGCCGGACTGGAGCAGGTTCAGTCGCTGCACCAGTACCTGGAATCGCTCCCGGAAATCGGCAAGGTGAATTCCCTGGCCATCGCCTATGAAGTGGCTTCCGATATCAACGGCGGGCGGCTCAATAATTTTGAGTTGGGGGTGATGCGCAATGCCCTGCCGGACAACATCAAACAGGTGCTGATTGAGCCTTACCTGTCGGATGAGCACAACGAGGCCCGTATTTCTCTGCGGGTCCAGGAAACCAGCCCGGAACTCAAACGCACCGAACTGGTGGAGAAAATTCGCACGCATGCGGTGCAGGAGCTGGGCTTTGAGGAAGACAATATCCGCTTTACCGGCATGCTGGTGTTGTATAACAACATGTTGCAGAGCCTGTTCAGCTCCCAGATTGTGACCCTGGGGGCGGTCTTCATAGGCATCATGGTGATGTTCCTGGTGCTGTTCCACTCGCTGACCATTGCCATCATCGCCATCCTGCCCAATATGTTGGCGGCGGGGGTGGTGCTTGGCGGCATGGGGCTGGCGGGTATACCGCTGGACATGATGACCATCACCATCGCTGCCATTACGGTGGGCGTCGGTGTCGACCATGCCATTCATTACCTGTACCGCTTCCGCAATGAGTTTTCGCAGCGGAAGAATTACGTGGACTCCATGCACGCTTCCCACGGATCCATCGGCCGCGCCATGTACTACACGGCGGTGATCATCATCGTCGGGTTTTCGATACTGGCGCTGTCGGAGTTTATTCCTTCCATCTATTTCGGGTTGCTGACCGCGCTGGCCATGTTTGCGGCCATTCTGGGATCGCTGACGCTGCTGCCCAAGTTGATCTTGATGACTCGCCCATTTGGTAAGGAAGAAGAGTAAGCCGTAGCGGTATGAAAACGAAAAAACCCGGCACTAGGCCGGGTTTTTTTGTGGTTCAGGAATTGATCTACTCAGCGAGGTCGACTTCCACTTGTTTGACCAGAACGTTTTCCCCAGAAGGGGTGGTGCCGCCAATAAGCTGAATGCCAAACCGCTGTGCGTCCGCCAAGCTCGCTGGCACAGTATAGCTGAGCTCGTTGTCACCCGCCGTCAGGCTGCTGATGTAGCCTCCGAACTCCTGTGAGTAGCTGCCTGAGTTTTGCTGAGCGTAGGGTTGCAGTTGCAGGCCGGCGTCGATATGAGCCTGGGTCAGTGTCACGACGAAGCGAACGGTCGCACCGGTAATGACATTGGTTGTAACCCCCATGGCTTTCGGGCGGTTGCCGCCTTCATCGGCATTGGCCCAGTCCGGCTCAATGACCAGTGCTTCGGCCGTGGCGTCGTGGCTGACCGATGAACCGCTGGAACCGTCAACGCCCCAGCCCTCAACGCCAGAGGCAAAGGTGAAGCTTTCATCGCCAGTGGTCAGAGGGTCCAGAGACGGTTCTTCGTCACCACCGGTGCCAGGAAGATCGACTTCCACCTGCTTGATGAGCGCTACGTCCCCCAAGCCTTCGGTGATGGGACCGACCAATTGCACACCAATACGCATGGCGTCTGCCAGTTCGCCGGCTTCGTAGGTGACCAGATTGTCACCGGCGACCAGACCGTCGGTAATGATAGGGCCAAAGGCTTGCGTGTAGGAGCCTGAGTTTTGCTGGATATAGGGCTGCACACCCATGCCACCTTCGACCTGGGCTTCGGTCAGGGTGACAATCATACGGACGGTCGCGTTGCTGATTACGTTGGTGGTTACGCCCATGGCTTTGGGACGGTTGCCGCCTTCATCGGCGTTGTCCCAATCAGGGGTGATCACCAGCGCACCGGCATCCGCGTCGTGGCTTACCGCAGAACCGGCGCTGCCGTCATTGCTCCAGCCCTGAACATCGCTGTCAAAGGTAAAGCTTTCATCACCGGTGGCCAGAGGCTCAAGTGTCACTGGCATGACCGGTTTTTCCTCGACGGTAATCGCCTCGGAGGAAATGATGGCATCATCGATATGCAGGGTGTCATTTAGATCAAGAAAACCCTCAGCGCTCTGGATCTGAACGCCCATCCGGTTGATTGCAGTCAGGTCAAAGCCCTCGTTGGCAAAGCCAAAGTCTTCAAGGGCGATGCTCTCAAGATAGAAAGTGTTCCAGCCGGCGGTAGTCGTTGTGTACCCGATGTAACCTTTACGGTCGGACGCATCCTGGAAGAATACCTGGGCGATCATGCCGGAATGACTCACGGGCACAAAGAGGTTCAGGTGGGCAAATCCGCCACTCAGGTCAGCGATTTCCGGATCAATCGGCGTGGACACTTCGATCTCGTCGCCCGCCGTAAGCCAGTCGGGCGTTACGTCCATGGCCTGAGCGTCAGCGTTATAGGCGAGAGTGGTCGTGGCGTTGCATTCGGCGCTAACACACACGGCCTCCCAGGAGTCGATGTCGGTTTCAGCATCGAAGGTCACGCTCACCCAGGGTTCTACCGGAGGCTCTTCTTCCGGCTCCTCTTCCTCTTCTGGCTCTTCATCTTCGCCAGCATTAAGGTCTTCCGGTGGGTTGAGAACGATACGGCTCTGATCGTCTTGATCGTCGCCGCCGCAAGCGGAAAGTGCAAACACTGCACACAGTGCAATCATGAATTTCTGTAACATCGTGTTGTTCCTCTATCGTTATTGTAAATGGTGAGAGGCTTGATGACTGTCGGGGCCAGGGGCCACTCACAGAGCCAGATAGCGACGTGACCCGGCGCTGAAAACGCTGGCCACTCCCAGGCTGGTTCACTAAACATAGCACACAAATGTTCTAAAAGACTATAAGTCGTCTCAATAATTTTTTGCTATTTAGACGCCACTTTTTATAAGGCTAAATTCGCTTTATACGGGAAGGTCGGTATTGCGGGCGGGAGTACTCAAAAACAAAAAAAACCCGACTCTGAGCCAGAGCCGGGTTTTTTATTTACTTCAGGTGTTGCCGGTCTTTTATTCGACCGTAATGGCACGCAGCAGAATCGGTTCTGCTTCCGCTTCCCGGGTTTCAAGTCCGGCGCCCTGCAGCTTCAGTCCCACGCGTTGCGCGGTAGGCTCAGTGGGCACTCCGGTCATGACCCGCTCGAACCGGTACCAGCCATCACCCAGATCTTCGGCCGCGGCGACGGCGATGTTGCTGCCATAGTTGCCGGTGTAGCTGCCGCTGTTCTGCTGGATGAAAATCTGCAGTGCCAGGCCCGGGTTCTCGGTGGTGTAGTAGTTGCCGAGGTAGAGCTCTACACCCACGGTCGCGCCTTCAAGATCTGGCAGCTCCCCTTCGCCCGCGACGTACATGACGGTGCGCTCGCCTTCGCTGTACTGCTCGTCTGGATCGGTCACTTGCCAGTTGGGGGCGATACTCAGTGCGCCCTGGCCTGCATCGAAGGAAAGCTCAGCTGCGCCGGCGAGGCCTTGCCAGTTGTCGACATCCCAAGTTCCGGCATCAATGGCTTCCTGAGTCGGTGTGATGGTAAACGGACCCGAGTCGCCGCTGCTGGAAACAATGTTGATCTGCATGCTGTTGATGGTGACGCGACCAGCGACTTCGTTTTTCACCTGCAGGCCGACACGGATGTTCTGGCCTTCTTCAGCGACAAACGCTTCGTTTTCGGTAGCACAGGTCACTTCATAGGGTTCGCCTGCGGTCAGTGAGCCGTTGCCCACGTAGCAGCCGAATTCGCCGGTATAGCTGCCGAAATTCTGCTGAATGATGGGCTGGACATCGGCACCAGAGTCTTTGAACGCCTGGTCGACGGTAAAGGTCATGTCGAAGCTGCGACCGACGAGGTCCACCGGACCTTCCAGCAGATAAACCAGCTTCTGATCGGCTGCGGTCGGCTCGTAGTAAACGCCGCCTTCGCCGTCACGCTGAACGGTCACTTCGCCGGGCGCGTCCATCACGGTCCATGCTTCGTCATCCGCCTCAACGATCAGCGGGCCGGTTCCGGAAGCCGGAGTGACGGTCACGTTGTCCAACCAGAGCTGGCCGACGACATCGGTGGGTTTGCCATTGGCGGCAAAGGCGACACCGAATTCGTTGACGTTGCGCAGCTCAAAGCCGTCGGAGTGGGTGAGGAAGGTGCCATAGTCTACCGACTCGTTGCCTTCATCGTCGATGACGGTTTCGCCGGTACCGGCCATCATTTCCCACATCTCGATGCGGTTCCAGCCAGCCTCGACCTCGAAGGCACGGCTGTAGGCGGTGCCGCCAGCGGCGTTGCCCAGAACCAGGTGCGCCGCCAGGTTGCCATCGCTGACATAGGCGTCGGTGACAAAGACCCAGGCGCTGATGTGTGAGCCTTCCAGGTCATTGACTTCATCAATGGGGCTGAAAACTTCCAACTGGTCTTCATCGCTGGCCCAAGCGGGCTCAATGGCGAGGACTTCCTCGGACTCATTCCAGCTCAGCTCGGCAGTGGCGTTGCAGGTTTCAACGCAACGGCTGGCCCAGCCGTCGGCCTGTGCAGCTTCGTTAAACGGAACAAATGTCAGGATCCGAGGTTCAGCAGGCTCCTCGGGTTCTTCTGGCTCTTCCGGTTCTTCGGGATTGTCGGGGTTCTGGTTAGGCAGAGTGTCCGGCCCCAGATCAAGGTCCCCGCCACAGGCGGAGAGCACAAAAATTGTGCAGAGCGCGATGAGCAGTTTTTGTAACATATCTAAACCCTCTATTATTCTAGTCTTTAGCGTAAGTTGACCGAACTCGGCTGGCTTGCCGCCATCTTTCTTGCGGTCTTCCCCCGGGGCCCGGCGGGGTATGTTGGGGCCAAAAGCCCTCGGAGAGACTGCATGAGCGATAACATAGCACACAAATGTTCTAACTGACCATAAGTCGCGTAAAATTTTATGGTCATAATGACGATATTGTTATGCCAAAACCGCTGACAACGCCATAAGAGATGTGAAAAAAGGCGGGGAGGCCCCGGCGGGCAGGGGCTGGAAGGTTATAACTTGAGCGACAGTCGCTCGTTGGCCGGCTGCAGGCTCTGCACTCCGGCGAGGTTAAGCGTCAGGTCCAGCAGCTCGGCCCAGGGGTCGGCCTGACGCATCCCCTTGATGGCCCGGTCGATGCCGTTGGCTTTGCGCAGGAGTTGTTGTAGCTGGCCCGGGGAGAGGCGGCGCAGGGCGGACTGTACCAGCGGTTGGCGTTTATTCCAGATGCCGGCGGCCTGGGCCGCCCGTTCAAACGGAATGCCCTGAGAGGCGGCCTGGGAAATCTGGACCAGCGCGCGTAGGTCCCGGGCCAGGGCCCAGAGTAGGGCAATGGGCTCGGTACCTTCCACTTTCAGCCCCTGGAGCGATTTTACGGCCCCGCGGGCGTCTCCATGAAGGGCCTTGTCCACCAGGCCGAAGACGTCGTAGCGGGCGCTGTCGGCGACCACCGAGGCCATGAGTTCGGTACTGATTTCCGGGCTGTCGGTCAGGAGTTTGAGTTTTTCGACCTCCTGGGCGGCCGCCAGCAGGTTCCCTTCGACGCGGGAGGCCAACAGGTCGATGGCTGCCGAGTCGGCGGTGAGGCCCGCAGCTTTCATCCGCTGGGCGATCCAGCGGGGCAGTTGGGCGGGGGTAACCGGCCAGACCTGCACGTGGCTGCCGCTGTCTTCCAGGGCCTTGAGCCACTTGGCTTTCAGCGCGTTGCGATCCAGTTTGCCGGTGACCACCAGCAGGAGATTGTCTTCCGACGGCGCCTTGGCGTACTCCTGCAGCACTTTGCCTCCCTTGTCGCCGGGTTTGCCCGTGGGCAGGCGGACTTCCAGAATCTTCCGGTCGGCGAACAGCGACAGGCTGTTGGCGGCGCTGAGCAGCTGAGTCCAGTCAAAACTGGCGTCGGCATGATAGAGCTCCCGTTCCCCGAACCCCTGGGAGCGGGCGGCGGCGCGAATCTGGTCACAGGCTTCCTGGACGAGCAGGGGCTCATCACCACTGACCAGATAAATGGGCGCTAGGCTTTTATTCAGAGCCTGACCGAGTTGTTCAGGGCGTAGTTTCGCCATTGGGGGTCTCATCCGGAGCGTCGGGTGCGTCGGAAACCAGTCCCTCGGCTTGTGCCGCATTGATCGCGGCCTGCAGTTGGCGGAGTATCTGCTGAGCCAACTCGGTGCGCATCTCCCGGGTCAGCAGCACTTCTTCCTGGGCGCTGCTGCCGGCGCTGCCGGAGCTGGCGTTGTAGGAGCGGGTCACGCTGCTGACCAAGCGGGTGGCGATGGGGATGCCGCGCTGGTCCAGCACGTCAAACTCGGCCCTCAGGGTGAGCTCGTAGGCGCTGGCCAAGGCATCGCTACCAACGGCGGCGACCCGCTTGTCCACCAGCTCCCGATTGACCCGCAAGGTATACCGGGCCTCGGTCGGTGAGTCGGTGAGCCGGATATCATCCGCCGACAACCGGTTGCGCAACTCGACCATGAGCGCGCCATAATCGTCCGGGCTGGTCAGGTGCAGGGTGTCTGTCAGGCTGGAGAGGGCGACGGAGCCGCGCAATTGCCAGCCACAGGCGCCGGTCAGCAGTATCAAAACAGCAATCATCATTGAGCGGACAGACATTGAGGCCCCCTTGGCACTCGCGATCGCGCCGGGCGGGAAACTCCCGCCCGGCAGGACTCAGTTGGCGACGATATTGACCAGTTTGTTGGGTACGACAATCACCTTGCGTACCGTCACCCCGTCGAGAAAGCGCTGAACATTGGGCAGGGTTTTGGCTTGCTGCTCGATGTCGTCTTTGGGGGCGTCAACCGGCGCCTGCATCTTGTCCCGTACCTTGCCGTTGACCTGAACCACGATTTCAATGCTCGAGCGGGTCAGGGCGGACTCATCCAGCGCGGGCCAGCGGGCGTCCAGCGGAATATCCTGGTGCCCCAGTGCCGACCACAGCGCCTGGGTGATGTGGGGCACGATGGGGGCGAGCAGCAGGACCGAGGCTTCCAGTGCCTCGCGCTCCACCGCGAGCCCCTCCGGGGTTGCCCGATCGGCCCGCTTGCCCACTTCGTTCATCAGCTCCATCACCGCCGCAATGGCGGTGTTGAAGGTCTGGCGACGGCCGTAGTCATCGCTGACCTTGGCGATGGTTTCGTGGGTTTTGCGGCGCAGATCTTTCTGGCTGTCCGGCAGGGTGTCGGCATTCAGGTCGCCCGGCTCACCAGCCTGCAGGTGGGCGTGCACGGTTTTCCAGAGCCGGCGCAGGAACCGGTGGGCACCCTCCACACCGGAGTCGCTCCACTCCATGCTCTGCTCCGGCGGAGCGGCAAACATGGAGAACAGACGCACGGTGTCGGCGCCGTATTGTTCAATCAATTCGCCCGGGTCCACGGTGTTGCCTTTGGACTTGCTCATTTTGGCGCCGTCTTTGAGCACCATGCCCTGGCAGAGCAGGCGGTCGAACGGCTCGTCGCAACTGACCAGGCCCTCATCGCGCATCAGCTTGTGGAAGAAGCGGGCGTACAGCAGGTGCAGGATGGCGTGCTCGATGCCGCCCACATACTGGTCCACGGGCAACCAGTAGGCGGTGGCTTCCGGGTCCAGCATCCCTTTGTCGTACTGCGGGCAGGTATAGCGGGCGTAGTACCAAGACGATTCCATAAAGGTGTCAAAGGTGTCGGTCTCCTTTTCCACTGCCTGGCCGTCGAGTTCCGCCTTACGCCATTCGGGGTCGGCCTTGATCGGCGACTGGACGCCGTCCATGACCACCTCTTCGGGCAGCAATACCGGCAGTTTGTCCGCTGGCACCGGGATTTCGCCGCCGTCGGGCAGGTTGTACATCGGGATGGGTGCACCCCAGTAGCGCTGACGGGAGACCCCCCAGTCGCGCAAGCGGTAATTCTCGGTGACTTTGCCTTGACCGGCGGCTTTCAGGGCCTGGGCGATCACCTCAAAGGCCGCATCAAAATCCAGACCATCGTATTCGCCGGAGTTGACCAGCACGCCTTTTTCGGTAAAGGCCTCCTGGCTGATATCACAGGGCTCATCGCCTTTCGGTGCGATCACCTGTTTGATCGGCAGATCGTACTTATGGGCAAACTCGAAATCCCGCTGGTCGTGGGCGGGCACCGCCATGACAGCGCCGGAACCGTAGTCCATCAGCACATAGTTGGCGATCCAGACCGGAACCGGCTCGCCGGTAATCGGGTGCTTGGCCTTGATGCCGGTATCCATGCCTTTCTTTTCCATGTTGGCCATATCGGCCTCGGACACGGACTGCTTTTTACAGGCCTCGATAAAGGTCGCCAGTTCCGGGTTGTTTTCCGCCAACGCCAGGCTGATCGGGTGTTCAGCGGCAAGGCTGACGTAGGTGACGCCCATCAGGGTATCGGGACGCGTGGTGTAAACATCAAAGCTCTGGTGCTTCGCCACCGGTTCGACCAGCTCAAAGCGCATTTCCACGCCCCGGCTCTTGCCGATCCAGTTGCGCTGCATGGTTTTGACCTGATCCGGCCAGTGGGGCAGCTTGTCCAGGTCGGCCAGCAGCTGATCGGCGTAGTCGGTGATCTTGATGAACCACTGGGCCAGCTCCCGGCGTTCCACCTGGGTGCCGCAGCGCCAGCAGCAGCCTTCCTCTACCTGTTCATTGGCCAGTACGGTCTGGTCTTCCGGGCACCAGTTCACCGCCGAGTTCTTTTTGTACACCAGCCCTTTTTCGTACAGGCGGGTAAAGAACCACTGCTCCCAGCGGTAGTAGTCGGGTTTGCAAGTGGTTACTTCGCGGGACCAGTCAAAGCCGAACCCCAGTTCCTTGAGCTGCTGACGCATGGCGTCGGTGTTGGCGTAGGTCCATTTTGCGGGCGCGGTGTGGTGCTTGATGGCGGCGTTTTCCGCCGGCAGACCGAATGCGTCCCAACCCATCGGGTGGAGCACGTTCTTACCCTGCATCCGCTGATAGCGAGCGATCACATCGGAGATGGTGTAGTTGCGCACATGGCCCATGTGCAGCTTGCCGCTGGGGTAGGGGAACATGGACAGGCAGTAGAACTTTTCGCGGCTGCGATCTTCCACGACCTTGAAGGTCTGATGCTCGTCCCAGTAACTCTGGGCCTGGGTTTCGACATGCGCGGGATGATATTGCTCTTCCATCGGGGTGTTGGGCCTGTTTCGGTCTGCGAAATGGTAAAAGGCGCAATTATAGAGCCTTGGAGGCGATAAAGCGAAGGGCCGCGGACGCCGTTTGATTATGGTAAGCTCTGGTCGCCTATAAACAGAACAATTGCCCCACAACAGAGGGAGTTTCCATGAGAGAGAGTCTTAGGTTTTATACTGTCCTGAGCGTGCTGCTGTGCCTGCCCCTTGTGGCTCAGGCCCAGAGTGAGCGCCCACAATCTCCGTTCCGGATCTGGTCCGAGCAGGCGCCCGTCGAGCCGGACCGTGAGCATATTCGCAATGACCGTGTCGTGGCGGTCGATAACCCCAGTATCACGCCTTTCTGGCCGGAAAAGCCGAACGGCGCGGCCGTCGTGATTTTTCCGGGCGGTGGCTATAAGTGGCTGGCGTTTGAAAAAGAGGGCGTCAAGGCGGCGCGCTGGCTGAATGAGCTAGGGGTGGCTGCCTTTGTGGTCAAGTACCGCCTGGAAGACTACGGCCACCCGGCACCGCTGCTGGACGGCCTGAGGGCGGTTCGGTATGTGCGGGTGCATGCCGCCACCTGGGGGTTGGACCCGGAGCGCATTGGCGTACTGGGCTTTTCGGCCGGAGGGCATCTCGCGGGCAGCGTGGCGCTGCGCTCAGGGTTTACCCACGAGAGTCTGAAGGACGACCCCTGGGGGCGTGTCAGAGCGCGGCCGGATTTCGCTATGCTGCTTTACCCAGTGGCGACCATGGAGGACCCCTATACGCATAAGGGATCCCGCCAGGCGCTGCTGGGGGAAGAGCCGAGTGCGCAGGATCGCGCTGAACACTCTCTGGAAAATCAAGTCAAACCGGGAGCGCCGCCCCTGTTTCTGGTGCACGGCAACGGCGATCAGAGTGTACCGGTGGCCAACAGCCTGCAGCTCTATCAAGCGGCGCTGCCCCACAGCCCGGCCTCGGAACTGCACATTTACCAGACCGATCGCCACGGTTTTGGCCTGGAGCCCAATGAGGGCACTGCTTCTAATTGGCCCCGCGCCGCCGAGGATTGGCTGCGGCTGAACGAAGTGTTGGGCGAGTAGGTAGACTGTAACGGCGGATGCGCTTCGCTCCGATACGTCGGACCGATCCGCCCTGCACAACGTATGGGTGTTACATTGACGTCGGTTACGGCGGATGCGCTTCGCTTATCCGCCCTACGCAACCTCCGAGCCACCCGTAGGGCGGATAAGGGCGCAGCCCGCATCCGCCGCAACCCAATTTTAAAAGCACCATAAATACAGAGAGAACCAGAGCAATGACATCAACCTCCTTTTTACACAGCCTCACCCCCTTACTGGCCGCCGCTGCCCTCCTGGTTGGCTGCGCCACCCAGGCCCCCGTCGAGGAGGCGACCAAGCCCACCCTGTTCCTGGTCGGCGACTCCACCATGGCGGACCAGCCGAAAGAAAAATACCCGGAAACCGGCTGGGGCCAAGCGCTGCCGGAATATCTGACCGACGACATCGAAGTGGAAAACCACGCCAAAAACGGACGCAGCACCAAGAGTTTTATCGACGAGGGGCGCTGGGAGGCCGTCATGGAGCGGCTTCAGGCTGGGGATTTCGTGGTGATGGGCTTCGGCCATAACGACCAGAAAGACTACGATGAAACCCGCTACGCCGCCCCCTGGACGGACTATCGGGCCAATCTGGAGCGGATGGTCGATGACGTATTGGCCCGGGGCGCTAAGCCCATCCTGGTAACCTCCATTTACCGCCGGGCATTCACCGATGACGGGCAGCCCGAAGCTACCCTGGGTGACTACCCGGAGGTGACCCGCGCCGTCGCCAGCGAGCGGGGCGTGCCTCTGGTGGATCTGAATGTCATGACCCGCCAGCTGCTGTTGGATGCCGGCGTAGCGGGCTCAGCCAACATTTATATGCAGATTCCGGCAGGCGAGTACGCCAACCTGCCCGATGGCAAAGACGACAATACCCACCTGCAGCGCCGGGGCGCCCGACAGGTCGCGGAGCTTTTCGTCCAGGGCGTCCGCCGTCAATCCCTGCCTCTAGCCGACTATTTCCGCTAGCGCCCGCCCGACGTTATTTGTGGCAATGAGATCTGAGGCGGAGCAGTCCTTTCAAGACCGTAAGCGGAGGGACTCCGCGCGTCGAGCCCCCAGGGGCCGCTCTCTGGCATCCATGCCATCGCGGCATTCGTGCTTCCATGCACATCAAGGGTTTACGGCGTGTCTTGAAAGGGCTTCTCCGCCTCAGGCCGGGCGAGCTGACGTCAGTTCGATTCCAAGGAAAGGTGCTGTAGAACAAGCCTATTGCTATCGGGCGCCACTTCGCATACAATCGCCGCCCTTGAAAAACCGAACCAACGACGCAAGCCCCGGAAAGCGCCCTGAACGCTGCTTCGTGTCGTCCAAACTGAGTATTTGGAGCAACTATGTACGCAATTTTTGAAAGTGGTGGCAAACAGCACCGCGTCGTGGAAGGGGAAACCCTCAAGCTGGAAAAAATCGAAGTCGCCACCGGTGAAACCGTGGAATTCGACAAGGTTTATCTGGTTGCCAATGGCGACGACGTAAAAGTGGGCGCTCCCGTCGTAGACGGCGCCAAAGTGACCGCCGAAGTGGTCAGCCACGGTCGTGGCGAAAAGGTGCGGATCATCAAGTTCCGTCGCCGTAAGCACTCCATGAAGCGTCAGGGTCACCGTCAGTGGTTCACTGAAGTGAAAATCACTGGAATCAAAGGTTAAGAGGAGTTTAGACAATGGCTCACAAAAAAGCAGGCGGTAGTACGCGCAACGGGCGCGATTCCGAAAGTAAACGCCTTGGCGTTAAAGTATACGGTGGCCAGGCCATCCCCGCCGGCGGCATCATCGTTCGCCAGCGCGGCACTCAATTTCACCCCGGTGTGAATGTGGGTATTGGTAAGGACCACACCCTGTTCGCCAAGGCCGAAGGCCGGGTGAAGTTTGAAACCAAAGGTGAGAAAAACCGTAAGTTCGTCAGCGTCGAAGTCGCTTAAGACGTCCTTAAATACGGTTGTCGCCCTCGGGCGAACACACCTCGGAAAGCCCTGTCGAACTATCGATGGGGCTTTTTTGTTGGTTTAGACTGGTTTCTTTGGGGAAGTTGGGAGCGGGGGCTCGGCGGGGTATACCCTTGCAAGACACGCCGTACATACGTCCCTGTAGGCTCGGATCGCGGGTCCCCCGCTCTACGGTCTTGCAAGGGTATACCCCGCCGAGCCCTTCACGTTGGGCAGCTCCCCACACAAACGCAAGGTTATTGAGAGTGGGTAGAAAGCGAACTCAACTCAAATGATGGCACTTAGGCCAGGAAGGCGGTGTACTGATCCCGGACCGTAGAGCGGGGGACCCGCGATCCGAGCCCCCAGGGATGGGTTTACGGCGTGTCCGGGATCAGTACACCGCCTTCCTGGCTGGCCCCACCATTGGCACCAGTTAAATAGATTCTGTCGGGAGTAAGAAAGTGAAATTTGTAGATGAAGCGCCCATTCACGTCGAAGCGGGCAAAGGCGGCAACGGTTGCCTCAGCTTCCGACGGGAAAAATTTATTGCCAAAGGTGGCCCTGATGGGGGTGATGGTGGCGACGGCGGGAGTGTGTACCTGGTGGCTGACGAAGCCCTCAACACCCTCATCGACTATCGGTTCCAGCCCCGCTACCGCGCCCAGAATGGCGAAAAAGGCGGGAGTAAAAACTGCACCGGCAGCAAAGGCGAAGACCTGCTGCTGCCGGTACCCGTCGGCACCACCGTCATCGATAGCGACACCGGCGAACAGCTTGGCGATTTGACCGAAATCGGTCAGAAACTCAAAGTCGCCCAGGGCGGCTTTCACGGGCTGGGTAACACCCGCTTCAAATCCAGCGTCAACCGCGCGCCCCGGCAGACCAGCCATGGTACCGAAGGCGAAATGCGCAACCTCAAACTGGAACTGAAAGTATTGGCCGATGTTGGCCTGCTCGGGTTGCCCAATGCCGGCAAATCCAGCTTCATTCGCGCCATCAGCTCCGCCAAACCGAAAGTGGCCGACTACCCCTTTACCACCTTGGTGCCCAACCTCGGTGTGGTCAAAGTACAGAAACATCGCAGCTTTGTGGTCGCCGACATTCCGGGATTGATCGAAGGTGCCGCGGATGGCGCCGGCCTGGGTATTCGCTTTCTCAAGCACCTCACCCGCTGCCGGGTGTTGTTGCATATCGTCGACATGGCGCCGCTGGACGACTCTGACCCGGTCGAGCAGGTGCGCACCATTGCCAACGAGCTGGAGAGTTTCAGCCCAACCCTGGCCACGCGGGAGCGCTGGTTGTTGTTGAATAAAATCGACCTGCTGCCGGAGGATGAAGCCGACGCGCGCTGCCAGGCCCTGGTGGACAAGCTCGGTTGGGAAGGGCCGGTGTTCCGTATCTCGGCGCTGCAACGGCAGGGCACAGAGCCCCTGTGCGGCGAGCTGATGACGC
This sequence comes from Marinimicrobium koreense, assembly GCF_003762925.1. Lineage (NCBI taxonomy): Bacteria > Pseudomonadati > Pseudomonadota > Gammaproteobacteria > Cellvibrionales > Cellvibrionaceae > Marinimicrobium > Marinimicrobium koreense. Next base: position 1,713,098 of record NZ_RJUK01000001.1, on the reverse strand, counting down.
ATCTGGAAAACATCTGGGAAACCGAATCCGAAAATGAAGAGGCCCGCGAGCGCGAGGCGCAATTCCAGGCAGATATGGCTGCGGAAGTGCGCGAACGTGTCGAGGAGCTTCGCTTGCGTCGCCGTGCGGCCCGTAAGGGTGACGACGATGATGACGACTTCGATGATGACGATTATGATGTCGAAGTAGAATACGTACGTTAAACGGAACCCTTTCAACATGGCAGACAGAAGTTCGGTAACCACCACTCAGCGCTGGGTCGTTAAAATTGGCAGTTCCCTGCTGACCAACGATGGCCGAGGGCTCGATGTCCGCGCGATTAACGACTGGGTGGCGCAAATGGCCGAACTGCGTCATGCCGGTGTCGAGATTGTATTGGTTTCTTCCGGCGCGGTGGCCGCCGGCCTGACCCGGCTCGGCTGGACGCGTCGCCCGACCGCGGTGCATCAGCTGCAGGCCGCTGCGGCGGTCGGCCAGATGGTGCTGGTGCAGACCTACGAAAGCGCCTTCCAGCAATACGGTCTGCACACCGCTCAGGTGCTGCTCGACCACGATGACCTCTCGTCCCGCCAGCGCTACCTGAATGCCCGCTCCACGTTGCGCACGCTGCTCGATCTGGGCGTGTTGCCCGTCGTGAATGAAAACGACACCGTGGTCACCGACGAAATCCGGTTTGGTGATAACGATACCCTGGGTGCGTTGGTGGCCAACCTGATTGAAGCGGATCTGCTGGTCATTCTGACGGACCAGTCCGGCATGTACGACAGCGATCCGCGCTCCAACCCCGACGCGAAGCTGCTGCCGGAACTGTCCGCAGATGATCCGACCCTGGAAGCCATGGCCGGCGGAGGCGGTGCTCTGGGGCGCGGCGGTATGTTGACCAAAGTTAGAGCCGCGCGGGTCGCCGCTCGCTCTGGTGCCGATACCCTGATTCTCGGCGGACGCACCGAGCGGGCGCTGCTGCGTGCCCGGGCGGGCGAACCGCTGGGAACTCTGCTGCATGCCGGTCAGGAACCACAGGCGGCGCGCAAGCGCTGGATCGCCGGTCAGTTGCAGACCCGTGGCACTCTGGTTCTGGATGAGGGGGCGGTCAGGGTGCTGCGGGAGAAAGGCCGCAGCCTGCTGCCGGTGGGCGTCAAATCAATCCGGGGGGCTTTTACCCGGGGCGATATGGTGGTGTGTGTCGGACCCGATGGGACGGAAATTGCCCGGGGTCTGGTCAATTATTCCGCTGATGAGGCGCGCAAGATTCTCGGTCGACCCAGCGGCGATATTCTGGCCTTATTGGGTTACAAGGACGACGATGAACTGATTCACCGGGATAACCTGGTGCTCACGGAAGGGTAGGGAATGAACTGGAAATGGGCCCGTCGGCTGGTAAATTTCTGGCCACCGTTGTTTTTTGCCGGCATCAAAGCGACGTCAATCAGTGAAGATTTTCGGCGCATCGAGGTGGTTTTAAAGCGCCGCTTCCACACCCGCAATATGGTGGGTACCCAGTTTGGGGGTAGCCTGTTTGCCATGACCGACCCCTGGTACATGATGATGCTGACCTACAACCTGGGAAGGGATTATTTTGTCTGGGACAAAAGCGCTCACATCGATTTTATCGCCCCGGGACGCACGGCGGTCCGAGCGGTGTTCAATCTTGATGATGCCACCCTGGAGCGCATCCGGGCCCATACCGCCGATGGGAAAAAGTATCTGCCCAATTTTGCGATCGATATTGTCGACGATAATGGCCACCTGGTGGCTCGTGTACATCGCACGCTGTATGTGCGCGCCAAACCGCACAAACGCCCGCTAGGCTGACGCGGCTCAGGCGGGGATGGTGCGCTCCGCGGCCCACTCCCGCAACTGCCTAAGCGGCTCTGCCATCACCACCGAGAGTGGGCTGGTGTTGCCTATCTCCCTTAGAATGCACTCGGTACGAATCCCGTCTCGCCCCTCGCTGTAGCGCGCAGCGACAATGGCCTGCTCAATCTCGGCACCGCTAAAACCGTCGCTCGCTTCACTCAACAGTGCCAGGTCAAACTGCTCGGGGTTCAAATCCCGCTTGCGTAGGTGAATGTCAAAAATTGCCCGGCGCACGTCGGCATCGGGTAGATCGACAAAAAAGATCTCGTCGACCCGACCTTTGCGAATCAGCTCCGGTGGCAGCTTGCTGATATCGTTGCTGGTGGCGGTGAAAAAGACCGAGTTTTTGCGCTCCGCCATCCAGGTGAGCAGGGTGCCGAGCATCCGACGTGAGGTGCCGTCGTCACTGTTGCCCTGTGCCAGGCCCTTTTCGATTTCATCCAGCCAGAGAACGCAGGGCGCCATGGCATCCGCCATCGCCAAAGCTTCGCGCAGGTTGCGCTCGGTCTCGCCGTGGTACTTATTGTACAAAGCACCGATGTCCAGGCGCAGCAACGGCAGGTTCCAGGTGCCGGCCACGGCCTTTGCGGCCAGGCTTTTACCGCCACCCTGGACCCCGAGCAACAGGATGCCCCGGGGTTGTTCTACCCCCGGGTCCCGACTGTGAAAGGCCTTGCCGCGCGCCTCCAGCCAGCGTTTTAGGTTGTGCAGCCCCGCCACTTGGGAGAAGTCGGCCGTCTCGTACTCGTAACTCATGACCCCGCCCATATCCAGCAGGGAAAACTTGGCTTTATTGACCGCCGGCAGATCCTCTTCGGTGATGGCGCCGTCCTGCCATATGGCCACCCGCACCAATCGCCGTACATCGCTGGCGCTCAATCCCTGGAGGTTGGCCATCAGTCGGCGCAGGGTATTGTTGTCGGTTTTGATACGCTTCTGACCGTTCTGCTCGGCGTAGTGACGCGCCTCTTCCCGGATGATCGCCAGAATGCGTTCGTCCGTGGGCAGAGACAGTTGGAAGGAGGCGCTGTAGCGGCTGATTTCCGGCGGCAGCGTCAGCCGGTGACTCAGCAACACGATGGCATGGGGTGTCTGCTCGTGTTTAAGCGCAATGTCCTTGAGAAGACGCACAGTATGGGGTTGATCGTTCAGGTAGGGGTGCAAATCGCACAGCAGATAAATTCCCGGCGTATCCTGTGCCTTGATGTGCTCCAGCACTTCGGCCGGCTCCTGATGTTCACGCCCTTTGGGAACCAATTGGGGGCCGAAACCCATCGTGGTCAATCCGTCGGTCACCGACCAGCGATACAGCGGCCGCGCTTTATCCCGCGCGACCCGCTGGAGTAAGTTGATGGCCTTGTTTTCTTCATGAGTCTCAATGACCACCAGCGGGACTTTGGAGTCCAGCATCAGCGACAGATCGTGTGCGTCTTGCATCTTATTGGTGTTCCTTAACTGAAAAGTGACGCTGAAACGATAGGAAGCGGCGTCTCGCTTGTCAATAGGCGAAGAGGGGTAACGGCGGATGCGCTTCGCCCCGATGCATCGGACCGATCCATCTTATGTGACGGCTGGTGTGGCAACGGCGGGTGCGCTTCGCTTATCCGCCCTACGGATAGCACGGCAGGTCGCGTAGGGGCCGAGCGCAGCGGTATTGAAGCGCATCCGCCGTTAACACGAGCAATTTTGTAGCCTTAGTAATACGTCAACTCCCGCGCCTTACCCCAGAATACGCGGTAGGCAAACAGCGTGTAGGCAATGATCGCCGGCAACACAATCACCACACCCACCAGAATGAACTTGAGCGATTCCGGGGCGCTGGCGGCTTCCCAAAAGGTGAGCTGTTCGGGCACCACGTAGGGGAAAAAACTGTACGCCAAGGCGGAAAACGCGAGCACGAACAGGGCGATGGCGATGGCAAATGGCAGCCAGCAGCCAAAGTCATTGTCGTAGGGAAAGTTGGACAGGTAGCGGTCATTGATCAAAAACAGGAAGAAGCTGAGTACCGGGATGATCAGCAGCAGAAGCGTCAGGTCTCCCCCCAGCCACTTGTCGAACACCCGCTCGCTGATCATCGGGTTGATGACCGATACGGCGACCAGCCCCAACGCCATCAACCAGGCGCAGCGGCGTGCCCAGCGAGCCGCCCGCAGCTGCAGCTCGCCTTCGGTTTTCATCACCAGCCAGGCGGCGCCAATCAGGCAGTAGCCGGCGGTCACGCACACCGCGCTGAGAGCGGCAAAGGCGTAGGCGGCGAGGCTCTGTTCAAAGCCCATGACGTAAAGCCCGAGCATGTAACCCTGGGATAAGGTCGCCAGCAGTGAGCCGGCCCAGAATGCGAAGTCCCAGCGGGTTTTGTGATCCACCGGCGCTTTGGCCCGAAAGTCAAAGGCGACACCGCGCAGAATCAATCCGGCCAGCATCAGCGTTACGGGCATATACAGCTGAAACAGGATCACATTGTGGGCGGCGGGAAAGGCAATCAGAATAATGCCGACACCCAACACCAGCCAGGTTTCATTGGCGTCCCAAAAGGGGCCGATGGACGCGATCATGGTGTCGCGCTGGCGCTCCGAGTCTCGCGGCAACAGGATGCCCACTCCGAGGTCATAACCGTCAAGAATGGCATAGATGAGAAACGCCACACCCATCAGTGCCATGAAGATCAAAGGTAGCCAAAAGGCTTCTCCGGTCGGCATCACAGGGCACCTCCTTCATTGCGGACCATCGGGTTGTATTGATCCTGCAGGGTGTTGACCTCTTCTTCGCGGTCGACCAGTACCGCCTTGCGGGCGATCAGGAACAGGGCGCTGATGTAGGCCACCAGAAGACCGGCATACAGCGTCAGGTAGATGGCGAGCGATATGGCCACATTGCCTCCGGGGACGGTGGTGACGGCCTCGCTGGTGCTCAGAACGCCGGTTACCAGCCAGGGTTGGCGGCCAATTTCGGTGACGTACCAACCGGCGAGGGTGGCGACCCAGCCCGAGAAGGTCATGGCCACGAATACCTTGAGCATCCAGGGGGGCACCGAGGCGCGCCGCCACAGCTGCCAGGCCCCTAACCAGGAAGCCGCGAGCATCAGAAAGCCCAGCCCGACCATGATGCGAAAACCCCAGAACACCGGCGCGACGGGCGGATGTTCATCGGTAAATTCGTTCAGCCCCTGCACCTTACCCTGCCAGTCGTGGGTGAGGATGAAACTGGCACCGCCGGGAATTTCCAGGGCAAAATGGTTGCGTTTCTGTTCTTCGTCGGGAAGCCCGAAAAGCACCAGAGGGGCCCCTTCGGTGGTTTCCCACAGGCCTTCCATGGCCGCCACTTTGGCGGGCTGATGTTTCAGGGTGTTCAGCCCGTGTAGATCGCCCAGCAGGATCTGCAGTGGAATCAGAAGTGCGGCGGCATAGACGCCGGTTTTCAATGCCAGGCGTGGAGCGGGCTTGTGATCGCCCTTGAGCAGGCGATAAGCCGATAGGCCCGCCATCAAAAAGGCCGCCGTCAGCCCGGATGCGACCAGCATGTGGGCCAGTCGGTAGGGCATGGATGGGTTGAATATGATGGCCCACCAGTCCACCGGAAAGGCCACCCCATCGCGCATTTCAAAACCGGTGGGCGTGTGCATCCAGGAGTTGAGGGACAGAATCCAGAAGGCGGACAGGCTGGTACCGACGGCCACCAGAAAGGTGGCGATGGTGTGAACCCGATTGGAGACCCGGTTGATGCCGAACAGCATGATGCCCAGGAAAGTCGCCTCCATGAAAAAGGCAGTCAGCACTTCATAGCCGAGCAGTGGCCCGGCGATATTGCCCACGGTTTCCATAAAGCCTGGCCAGTTAGTGCCGAACTGAAAGGACATGGTGATACCGCTGACCACGCCGAGGGCAAAGCTCAGCGCAAACACCTTCACCCAGAAGCGGTAGGCCCGCATCCACACTTCGTCACCGGTGCGGTTGTGCTGAACCCGGAAATAGAACAGAAACCACGCCAGGGCGATGGTGATGGTGGGGAACAGAATGTGGAAACTGATATTCGCGGCGAATTGGATGCGCGATAACAACAGGGTTTCCATTGTTGGTACCTCGTTGGTTCAGGTGACGGCGGATGCGCGGGGACTGGTAACGGCGGATGCGCTGCGCTTATCCGCCCTACGCAACCCGCCGTGTTATCCGTAAGGCGGATAAGCGCAGCGCATCCGCCGTAACAATACGTCGATGCAAGCGCCTCTACTTCAAAAACCGATCCTTCATATCCAACACTTTGCCCAGGCTCCCTCCGAGCTTTAGCAGGCTCTTCAGATTGCTCTGATTGAGCCGCTGAATTTCCGTGGTCCACTGGGTCAGCATCTCGATCAGTTCGTGCATTTCCTGCATGCGCGCCTGAGCGTACTCCTCCTGGCGATTGGCCGGCTGCTCCAGCAGCAGGCCGCGCAGGGTCGACAGGGTCGGGTCGATTTCCCGCTTGCGCCGCTGCTCGATCAGCGTCTTGGCGATTTCCCAGACATCATCCGGAGCGGAGAAAAACTCTTTGCGCTCGCCGGGAATATGTTGCAGACGCACCAACTCCCATGACTGCAGCTCTTTGAGTCCCATGCTGACATTGGAGCGTGAGAAGCCCAGTGCCTGGGCAATCTGCTCTGCGCACAGAGGTTCTTCGCTCAACACCAAAAGAGCGTACATCTGGCCCACGGTGCGATTGATGCCCCAACGGCTACCCATTTCACCGAAGTGCAGCACGCAGGATTGAATCATCGGGGTAAGTTGGTCTGACACGAATGGGGTACTCCACAAATTTCAGTAATTACTGAAATTACAGTAACGGGTGGTAGCCGTCAAGTGTCCGGTGGCCCAAATCCTGCACTGCTATGCTTATAAGGTCCCAGGTGTGGGTTCGAGTTAACCAGAAGGATTGCGTCATGATTGATTTGGAGGAAACCACAGCACTATGGCCGGCTGCTTTGCTGGAGGGGTGGGGTGTCAGGGGGCGAGAAGCCCCGGCCGATATCCCATTGCTTTCCCGGCATCTCCGTGTCACCGAAGCTTTGGCGGGCTACCTGGCTCGGCTGTATAGCCCGCTGGCGGAGCGCCTGGCGCGCTGCCTGCCCACGCGCTCTGACCCCCTGGTGTTGGGCATAAACGGCGCCCAGGGGACGGGGAAGTCCACCGCGGCGGAGGTGATAGCGCATCTTCTTGAGCTGCGAGGGTTCCAGGTGTGTCGTTTGTCCATTGATGACCTGTACCTGACCCGGACTGAGCGGCGACGGCTGGCGGACGAGGTGCACCCGCTACTGGCAACCCGGGGGGTGCCGGGCACCCATGATATCGCCATGGGGGAGGCGTTGCTGCAGGCGCTGACACAGGCCGATGCCGATACCCGGGTGACCCTGCCGCGTTTTGACAAAGCCCAGGATGACCGCCGTGCGGAAGGTGAGCTGTGGCAGGGTCGCCCTCATTTGATCATTTTCGAAGGCTGGTGCGTCGGCGCCCGACCCCAGGAGGAGGCGGCGCTGGAGCCCGCGCTCAATGCCCTGGAACGTGAGGAAGACCCCGACGGCCGCTGGCGTCGCTATGTCAATGAGCAACTGAAGGGCTACCAACGTCTGTTTGCCCGTCTCAATCACCTGATTCTATTGCGGGCACCGTCGTTTGAGCAGGTGTTTCAGTGGCGCTCCGAGCAGGAAGCCGCTCTGAAAAAGCAGCTCGAGGATGAGCGGCGTACCGGCACTCACCTGATGACACCCCCCATGTTGCAGCGCTTCATCGATCACTACGAACGGCTCACCCGCTGGATTCTCCAGGAAATGCCGGAGCGGGCCGACCTGGTGTTGGCGCTGGACACCCATCACCGCGTTGAGCGGATTACGGCCTCTGGAGCAACCAGGTTATGAGCACACCCATGGTGGTATTTACCGATCTCGACGGCACCCTGCTTAATCATGATGACTACGACTGGTCGGCGGCGAAGCCGGCGCTGGCCGCGCTCAAACAGCGCAAGGTTCCTCTGGTCCTGGTTTCCAGCAAAACCGATGTGGAGATGCTCGAGCTGCGCCGTGCGCTGGGCAACACGGATCCTCTGGTCTGTGAGAACGGCAGCCTGCTTCTGATACCAGAGAACCTGCTGGAGGCGCTGGGCTTGTCGGCGGACTCGCGCCTGATCAGCGATGGGTACCACTACGAATACCGGGGCCTGTCACGGGAGCAGATTCTGACGCTGCTCAACGAGCTGAAGGCGGATTATCGGTTTACCGGTTTTGCCTGGATGACCGATGAGGACATCGCCCAACATACCGGCCTGACGTTGGAGGCCGCCCGCTTGGCCAGCCAGCGTAAGGCCTCGGAGCCTATTGTGTGGCGCGATACGCCGGAGGCTCTGGCGGAGTTCACCGAGCGACTGACCCGTCACAATCTCCGCGTGGTCAAGGGAGGGCGCTTCTATCACGTCATGGGACAGTGCGATAAAGGCGATGCGGTACGGTACTTGCAAAAACGCTATGAGCACCACTTCGGCGCAGCACCGTTCAGTATTGCCCTGGGGGATAGCCCCAACGATCTGGACATGCTCAAAGCGGTGGATGCACCGGCCATCATTCCGCACAGCGATGGTTCACACCTGGAGGACCCTGCACTAAAACGGGCCTTCATTGCACCAAAAGAGGGCGCGGCGGGGTGGAATACCGCCGTTCTTACCCTGATCGACCAATAGGCGATCGCACTGACGAGGATGAACCGATGAGTGATTTTTTCCAGAACGGTCGTATTGCCACTTTGCACAACCTGGGGGATCGCCCGCTGGAGGCGATGGAGGCGGAGCTGAATGAATGGGCGGAGAAAAAGCCCATGTGCCTGGTGTTGCCCTGTCTCTACTCTGAGCTACAGGGGCCGGCGTTGGAAAACATCATTCAGGAACTGAGTAAGGTCACCTACCTTGATGAGATCATCATCGGGCTTGATCGCGCTACCGAAGAAGAATTCGAGCATGCCAAGACGTTTTTTTCCCGACTGCCTCAGCGTCACCACATTCTGTGGAATGACGGGCCGCGCCTGAAGGCCATTGATAAGGTCCTCGATGAATATGGCCTCGCGCCCAACGAATTGGGGAAGGGGCGCAATGTCTGGTATTGCCTGGGCTATGCGCTGGCTCAGGGGCGGGCCAAAGCCGTCGCGCTGCACGACTGCGACATTCTCACCTACAAGCGGGATATTGTTGCCAAGCTGTTTTATCCGGTGGTCCATCCCACATTCAATTACGCCTTCTGCAAGGGGTATTACTATCGTGCGGCCAACGGCAAACTCAACGGTCGCGTGAGTCGACTGTTGGTATCGCCGCTGGTGCGGGCGCTGGAGAAAGTGTTTGGCCGCGACGATTATCTGGAATTCATTGACAGCTTTCGCTACCCGCTGGCGGGTGAGTTTTCCATGATCATGGATGTGGTCAGTTCCATCCGGATTCCCAGCGACTGGGGCCTGGAAATTGGTGTGCTGTCGGAAGTGAATCGTCGCTACTCCGACGAGCGGGTCTGTCAGGTGGATATTGCCGATGCCTACGATCACAAGCATCAGGATCTGTCCAAAGACAACCCGGAGGGTGGGCTGTCGAAAATGAGCACGGACATTTCCAAATCGCTGTTCCGAAAACTGGCAATCAAAGGCACCGTGTTTACGCCAGAAGCGTTTCGTACCATCAAGGCGAGTTATTATCGCCTCGCGCTGGATCTGATTGACCGGTATCACAACGATGCCGTCATCAACGGCATGACGTTGGACCGCAACCAGGAAGAGAACACCGTGGAGCTGTTTACCAAGTGCATCATGCGGGCGGGGGAGCAGTTTTTGAACGATCCCACCGAGCGGCCATTCATGGCCAATTGGTCGCGCGTGTTAAGCGCCGTGCCGGATGTGTACGATCAGTTGTTGGAGGCGGTTGCGCAGGATCGGGGGTGAGTGGGTTGCGCTCGTTTGGTGACGGCGGATGCGGGCTGCGCCCTTATCCGCCCTACGCATACAACTGGGGTTCACATTTGGATTACGGCGGATGCGCCTTCGGCTCCGAAGCGTCGGACCGATCCGCCCTACGCATACCACGGCAGTCCGCGTAGGGCGGATAAGCGAAGCGCATCCGCCGTTACCCAACCCAAAATATACCTCAAACTTTCTTCTCATAATTCGTCAACCAGACACATTGATACGGCGCCAGAGTCAAAGTCCCGTACAGATCCGTCACCGCCTCCCCACTGATCAAATCCCGCCAATTCTCTGTACTGATCAAATTGATATTGGTCAAACTGATTTCCTGCGGCCGATCGCTCAGGTTATTCAGACAGAAAATACTCTGGGTCCGGCGCAGGCTCTGCCGCCAGAAACCAAACACCTCCGGCTGCAAGTGCAAAGTGAACTGAGTAGCATTCGGGTGAAACGCCGGCTGCGCACAGCGGATCCGGATCAGTCTCTGCAGCGCATTGAAGATTCGGTGTTGAGGTGTTTCCGGGTCGGCTAGAAGCGTTTCGAGTTCACCCTTGTGCCAGTTGGTCCGGTTGATGGAACGGTTGTGCTGGGTGGCTTCCAGTTTGTCCAGGTCATTGGGCGTCGCAAACAGGGTGTGAATATAAAACGCCGGTATACCCTCCAGGGCCAACATGATGATCTGTGAACAGAGCAACCGTGCCTCCTGCCAGCGATCGGTACCCTGATAGGTACCCTTGAAGGCATCGAACAGACTGATGTTGGCCTCGTAAGGTTTGCTTTCGCCATTCTGTCCGGTGCGGCTGGAAATGCGACCGCCAAAGGACTGCAGCGTTTTCAGGAAGGTTTCCAGCTCCTCGTCGGACAATAACCCTTCCGCCGGACGCAACCCGATACCGTCGTGGGAGGCGGTAAAATTCAGATAGGCACAGCCGACCGGCGAGGGCGGCATGCTCATCAACCAGCCTTTCAGATACTGGCCGTTGCCGGACAGCAGCGCGTGAATCACCAGTGGTGGCAGGCTGAAGTTGTAGATCATGTGCGCTTCGTTACTGTTGCCGAAGTACGTCAGGTTTTCCCGGTTGGGCACATTGGTTTCGCTGATCAGAATCGCGTGGGCATTTTTGTACTCCATCAGCAGCCGCAGCAGCTTGATGACTTCGTGGGTTTGCGGCAGGTGTATACAGGGCGTTCCGATTTCCTTCCACAGAAAGGCCACGGCATCCAGACGAAGCCACTGAACGCCCTTGTCGAGATAGAGCCCGATGATCTTCAGGTATTCGAGTAGCACCTTGGGGTTGCGGAAGTCGACATCAATCTGGTCATGACTGAACGTACACCAGACGTGCTTCACGCCTTCGTTGGTTTCCACTGCGCGCAGTAGCGGGCTGGTGCGCGGCCGCACGACCATGGACAGGTCGTAGTGGGGGCTCGCCTCGACAAAGTAATCCCGACCCGGGTCTTTGCCATATTGGTAGTTGCGGAACCAGCCGCTCTGGCTGGACACATGGTTGATCACCAGATCGCCCATGAGTTTGAAGTCTTGCCCCAGAGTTTCAATATCGTCCCATTCGCCCAGCTCGGCGTCGACCTGGGTGTAGTCGATGACGGCAAAGCCGCCGTCGGAGCTGTGGGGGAAGAAGGGCAGCACGTGCACGGCGCTGAAGGTGTCCTGCAGGTGTTTGTGCAGGAACTGTTCGAGGGTATCGAGGGGTTTTTCGTTGGGGCTACGAATGGAGTTGCCGTAGGTGATCAGCAGGGCGTCCTGTTCGGACCAGAGTTGCTCGGGCGGTACGATGGCGCGGTTGATCCGCGGCCCGATGGCCTCGAGGCACTGTTGGGTCAGTGCGTCGGTGTCGGCATTGGGGTAGAGGTAGTTGAGCAGAGCCCCCAGTTTGTTTTTCAGTTCGGGCAGGGACAGGAAGTCGGTGGTCATAGACGGGGCTCTCTCTTCGGTATGGGGCCAGATTGCTCTTTAAGAGCTGCAAGATCTATACCGATGAGTGTTGTCGCAGTCCGGTTTGGTGTGGGGAATGGTCCCCCAAGACACGCCGTAAACCCATGATGTGCATGGAAGCACGAATGCCGCGGTGGCAGGAGCCATAGAGCGGCCCCTGGGGGCTCGGATCGCGGGTCCCCCGCTCCACGGTCTTGGAGGACCATTCCCCACACCAAACCTCCGTGCCAGTAGGTGATCTGTGCGAATGAGCGTGACGGGCGCAGGGTAGAGCGGTTGGAGACTCTCGGAGGCAGGGAGCCGACGAGAAGCCTACAGGGATGTATTCACGGCGGGTCTCCAACCGCTCTACCCTGCGCCCACCCTCGCACCGGATTAGAAGCTACAAAACCGTACTCAAAATCACCACAACAATCAGGCCAACCACCCCGAGGATGGTTTCCAGAACCGTCCAGGAAGCCAGAGTCTGGCGCTCGGTCAGCCCCATAAACTGCTTCACCAGCCAGAACCCCGAATCGTTGACGTGGGACAGCACCGTGGCGCCGCAGGCAATGGCAATGACGATGCAGGCCGTTACGCCGTCAGAGTAACCGCCGGCGCTGACCAGGGGCGCCACCAGCCCGGCGCTGGTGACCATGGCCACGGTGGCGGAGCCCTGGGAGACGCGGATGACGGTGGCGACCAGGAAGGCGAACAGGACGACCGGGAGGTTTGAGGCGGTCATGGCCTCCACCAGTGCATCGCCCACGCCGGCGGCGATGAGGACTTTGCCGAATACGCCGCCGGCGCCTGTCAGCAGGATGATCATGCCCACCGGCTCCATGGAGCGGGTCGCCACTCGTTGGATTTCGTCTCGGCTGAAGCCCAGGCGGGTGCCCAGGAAGTAGAAGGAGAGCAGGGCGGCGACCAGCAGGGCGGTGAAGGGGTGGCCGACAAAGGCCATAATCTGGGCCGCATCGTGGCTTTCGCCGAGCCAGGTTTTGGTGGCGGTGTTGAGCAGGATCATCGCCAGGGGCACCAGGATAATGCTCAATACCAGGGCGAAACCCGGCTGTGGGCGATCGTTCTGGTGGTGGCTGTCCATCTGGACCTGAGCGGTGTCTGGTAACTCGGCGTGGATGCGGTTGCCGATAAAGCGCCCGAAGACGATGCCGCCGAGAATCGCGGCGGGAATGCCCGCCAGCAGGCCCACCAGAATGACCCAGCCGAGGTCAGCGCCCAGCAGCGAGGCGACCGCCACGGGGCCGGGGGTCGGGGGGATGAACGAGTGGGCCACGGCAATACCCGCCACCAGTGGCATGCCGTAAAACAGCAAGGATTTGCCCGTGCGCTTGGCCAGGCTGTAGACCAGTGGAATAAAGAGGATCAGCGCCACCTCGAAAAAGACCGGAATGGCGACAATCAGGCCGAGGGTCATCAGGGCCCAAGGGGCTTTGTCTTCGCCGGCTTTGCGGGTGAGGGTGTTGGCAATCTGCTGGGCGCCGCCGGAAACCTGCAGGATTTCCCCGATCATGGTGCCCAGCCCGATCACGATGGCGATATAGCCCAGGGTGCCGCCCATGCCCTGCTGGATGACGTCCGCCACTTCGGGCAGGGGCACGCCGCCGGCGATGGCAACCCCCATGCTCACCAGCAGGAGGGCGACAAAGGCCTGCAGACGCAGGGCCATGATCAGAAACAGTAGAACACCGATGCTGACAACGGTGACCGAGAGCAAGTAGGTGGCTGACATGTTGTTATTATCTCCTGTCGTTTGTGGGCGCCGTTTTAGTCGGAGCGGGCCTTGAGGGATTCTATGTAATCAATGGCCTGGTCCAGCACGCCGGGTACCGGTGGGTGAATGTTCAGGGGGGTGACATCGGGCTCTTTCTGCAGGTCCGGGCGCTCCAGGGCCTCGAACTGGCTGTCCAGCAGCTCCGGGGGCATGAAATGCCCCTGACGGGCGCTGATCCGGTCGGCGATAGTGTCCGCATCGCCGTCCAGAAACAGGAAGTGGGTATCGAGACCGCAGTGCCGGAAGGGTTCACGATGGCTGCGCTTCAGGCCGGAGAAGGCAAGGACAAAGGTGGCATCGCTGTCGGCATGCTCTTTCAGGTAGTCGCACATCCGGGCAATCCACGGCGCGCGCATTTCATCGGTCAGGGGTTTGCCCGCCGCCATGTGCGCTTTGGCCGCGTCACTGTGAAAGTCGTCCGCATCCAGGTAGGTAAAGCCGAAGTGTTCCGACAGCGCTGAGGCCATCGTGGATTTGCCCGCCCCGGAGACGCCCATCATGATCAGCAGAGTTGCCAAGGTGTGTCACCCTCATTCCCAAAAAATACGGATTATAACGCGGGAGGAGGTTAGCGCACTTATTATGTTAGCGCAAACATTTGGGCTGTGATAATCTGCCGGTTTTTGGAAGAGGGAGTTGGACAGTGAGCACCCGGGCGAGAAAAAAGCACTCCCAGGCCGTCACCCTGGCGGATGTGGCGCAATACGCCGGCGTCAGCGGTATCACTGTATCGAGGGTCATTAACCATCCTAATAAAGTGTCGCAGGCAACGCGGCAGGCCGTGCAGGAGGCAATCGATATGCTGGGTTACATTCCCAATCAATCCGCCAGTTCTCTGGCATCAGCGCGCTCACGCGTGATCGGCGTGGCGATTCCGTCGCTGTCGAATATTGTATTCACCGATGTATTGCGCGGCATCTACGATGTCGCGGGCACCTCGGGCTATAAAGTGCTGATGGTGGACACCCACTACTCGGCGCTGGAGGAGGAGCGCATGGTACGCACCCTGCTCAGTCAGTCGCCCGAGGCCATGATTCTCACCGGTGGTGAGCAGACCCAGGCCTGTGAGCGCCTGCTGCTGAAGGCCAAGATCCCGGTGGTCCAGATCATGGACCTGCTGGATGAGCCAATGGATATGAACGTCGGGGTATCGCACTTTGAGGCCGGTGCCGCCGTGGCGGAGCAACTGCTGTCGGCGGGGTACGGTCAGTTGGGCTTTATCGGTGCCCGTATGGACAAGCGGGTTCGGGAGCGTCTGGCGGGCTTCAAGTCGGTGCTGGAAAGCCGGGGGCGGTTCTGGCGGAACTTCGTCCAGGTGACCGATCGGCCCTCATCCATCGAGTTGGGGGGCGAGCTGTTTCGGGCGCTCATGGGGCAAGCCGGCGGCGTAGTGGACGCGGTGTTCTGCTGCAACGACGACCTGGCCCTGGGGGCGTTATTCGAAAGTCAGCGTATGGGCCTGGATGTGCCGGGTGATATTGGCCTGTGCGGCTTCAACGACTTCGAAGTGTCGGCATTTACCAACCCGTCATTGAGCAGCGTGGCCGTGCCCCGATACCAGATGGGGGTGACGGCGGCGGAGATGATCATTACCGCCTTGAACGGCGGTGAGGTCGGGCAGAAGAGGCGCGACCTCGGTTTTGAAGTCGCGCTCCGACAGTCTACCGATCATCTCTAAGAGCGCATCAGGCGCTTTTGCGCAGACCGGTTGACGAGTTCTGGACGATGCTCAGGTATTTCAGCCAGGCCTGTTCCACGGGATTCTTCGGGGCGGCCTGTTTGGCGATGACCTTGAGCAGGTGGCGGTCCTCATCAGTGGGGTCGGTCACCTCGCCTCGGCACAGGGCGTGGATCAGCGCGCCGTGTTTGCGGATCAGGCGGGCCTGGATGCCGGATAACTGGCTGGAGTGGTCAAAACCGGCGGGAAAGTGCTCCCGGTCCTGAAAGGGCTGCTTGAGGTAGTGCTCGCGCGGCAACATGGTTGCTCTCCTTTACCGTAACGTGGGTGGAATTGACACCTCGATCACGTTATACGATGTTTCTGGCAGAAATATGTCAGCGCGGAGTGAATTTTTCAGCAGCCACCTGAGGCCGGACTCCCAGGCACAAAAAAACCGGCACGAGGCCGGTTTTTTCTGGCGCCGCGGTCAGGCCGTGGCGCGGGTCACAGTCAGGTCAGGCTCAGGAAGCCATCGCCTTGATGTGGCCGTTCAGGCGGCTCTTATGACGAGCGGCCTTGTTCTTGTGCATCAGGCCCTTGTCGGCCATGCGGTCGATGACCGGAACAGCGGCGGTGTAAGCGGTTTTGGCCGCTTCCTGGTCGCCGGATTCGATGGCCTTGACCACGTTCTTGAGGTAGGTGCGCGTCATGGAGCGCAGGCTGGCGTTGTGCTTGCGAGCCTTTTCGTTCTGGCGAGCGCGCTTCTTGGATTGAGGTGTATTTGCCACCGTGGAGCTCCTGTTACGTAATCAGACTGAAATTCGGTCGTCCGGCAGCCATTCGCACAAGCCGGAATCAAGGACGCGACATTATGCCCATTTGGAGCCGTATGTCAACTGTCCCGATGCCAATGACGCGTATCCTTGCGGTAGGGCAGGCGCACATGCAGGGCGGCCTTGGCCACAATATGAGCGCTCACCGGCGCGGTGATAAACAAAAACAGCGCAATCAGCAGCTCGTGCAGGCTCAGGCCGTCGCCGCGGGTGCTGAAAAACACCATGGAGGCGACGATCATGCTCCCCACGCCCAGAGTCGTGGCCTTGGTGGGGCCGTGCAGGCGCATAAAAAAGTCCGGCAGACGCGCCAGCCCAAAGGAGCCGATCAGCGCAAAGGAGGCGCCAATCAACAACAGAATGGACACCAGCCATTCGATCCAGCTTGTCTCGCTCATGGTCTTGCTCCTATTCGATGATGTCGCCGCGCAACAGGTACTTGGACAGGGCTACGGTGCCGACAAAGCCCATGACGGCAATCAGCAGCGCCGCCTCGAAGTACAGCATGGACTCCTTCGAGAGCCCATACAGCACCAGCAGAGCGATGGAATTGATATACATGGTGTCCAGCGCGAGGATCCGATCCGGCAGCGACGGACCTACCGCCAGGCGCCACAGGTTCAGCACCAGTGCCAGGCTCATCATCACCAGGCTGATCTGGATTACGATGTCGAGCATTCGAAAATCTCCTTAAGCGGCGCTTCATAACGCTGTTTGATGGTAGCCACAGCTTCGGCCGGATCATTCACGTGAAGCGTGTGGATGATCAACCGCTTGCCATCGGCGCTTAAATCGGCGGACACGGTCCCCGGAGTCAGGGAGATGGTGCTCGCCAGAATGGTGATCGCAAAGTCCTGTTCCAGGTCCAGCTCCAGGGTCATGAAGGCCGGTTTGAGGGACTTGGGGGAGCCCAGGATCAGGCGTGCTACGGTCCAGTTGGCAACCACGATATCCCAGAGCACCACTGCCACAAACTTGAATGCCACACCCGGGCGGCTCAGGGTCATTTCCTGGGGCCAGAAGGACTGGGTGACAAAGGGGATGAACCAGGCGAGCAGGCCGCCCAGAACCAAGTGGCCACCGCTGACGTCATTGGCCAGAAGAAACCACAGAAACAGCATGAACAGACTGAGTACCGGGTGCGGTAAAAGCCGCCGGCGCCGGCGTCGGGTATTGGTCAGGGTGTTCATGGGTTACCCCCTACAGTGGTGTGGCGCAGTACGCTGTCGATGTACTGACCCGGGTTCAATAACTGCTCGGCCAAGGCGTCGGTGTAGGCGATGATCGGCTCGCCCCACAGCGCCAGCGCCGGTGTCGTTGCCAGCAGGCCCAGCGCAGCGGCCAGCGGCAGCAGAGAGGCTTTCTGGGTATTGGCCACTACTTCCGTGGTACGCCAGAAAAAAGTACTGCCACTGCGACTCAGGGCGGTAATGGAGGCAAGTCCGCCAAGCAGCACCAGCCCCCACAGCCAGATGGCGGCATAGCCGGTACCGGCCGATTGCAACAGCAGTACCTTGCCGACAAAGCCACTCAAAGGCGGCATGCCGGCCACACTCAGGGCAGCCACAAAAAACATCAGCCCCAAGGTTGTGCTCTGGGGCAGGGCGGGGCCGGTATGGATGGCGTCGCTACCGTCCTGACGCTGGCGGCGGATCAGGTCGACAATCAGATACAGTGCCCCGCACACCCAGGTGGAGTGGGCCAGATAGTAAAAGGTCGCACTCAGCGCCTCTGCGGTGTTCAGGGCCAGACCGGCGAGCAGGGTACCCACCGAGATGATCACCAGGTAGGACACCTGCATACGCAGGTTGCGGGCGGCCAGTACACCAATAACCCCCAGCGCGAGGGTGACCAGGGCTAGTGGCCACAGCCAGGGTTGGATCAGGTTGGCCAGTTCGCCGGCGTGATCGCCAAAGATCAATGTGTAGACCCGGGCGATGGAGTAGACCCCGATTTTGGTCATGATGGCGAACATGGCCGCAACCGGAGCACTGGCCGCACTATAGGCCCGGGGCAACCAGAAGTACAAAGGCACCATAGCGGCCTTGAGCCCAAATACCACCATAAACAGCAGGCCCGCAGCAGCCACAATCGGCGCGTCCTGGGCGGGCAGGTTGGCCACCTTGGCGGCCATATCCGCCATGTTCAGGGTGCCGGTAATCCCGTACAGGGTGGCCACGGCAATCAGGAACAGGCTGGACCCTGCCAGGTTCAAAACCACATAGTGCAGACCGGCTCGCGCCCGCTCCTGGCCTCCGCCCTGCACCAGCAGTGCGTAGGAGGCGAGCAGCAACACCTCAAAACAGACAAACAGGTTGAACAGGTCGCCTGTGAGAAAGGCGCCATTGACGCCAAGCAGCAGCAGGTGCAGCAGGCCGTTCAGGTTGTAGGCCGGGTGGTCCATGGTGCTCGCCGCGTACCAGATGGCAAAAAACGCCAGCACACTGGTCACCAACACCATGAAGGCACTGAGCCGATCCAGAACCAGAACGATGCCAAACGGCGGCGCCCAGTCCCCCATGGCATAGACTTGAATGACGCCACTGCTGGCGGTATAGAACAGCAACAGGGAAACGACGACCAGCAGGCCTGCGCTGATCAGGCTGACTGTGCGGGTCAGCACAAAGCCTTTGCCGGCCAGTAGCAGCAGGAGGACCCCGGTGATCAGTGGCAAAAGCACCGGCAGTGCAATCAGGTGACTCATGCCCGGTCCTCCTGCGACGCGTCGCTCAGCGTACCGTCGACATGATCATTGCCAAGTTCTGCCCGTGCCCGCAGGGCGAGCACCAGGACAAAGGCGGTCATGGCAAAACTGATCACAATGGCGGTCAGCACCAGAGCCTGAGGCAGTGGGTCGGCGTAGTGATCGCTGGTGCCGATCACCGGCGGTGCGCCGGAGGTCAAACGTCCCATCACAAAAATGAACAAGTTGACCGCATAGGTAAACAGGGTCAGCCCGACAATGACCGGAAAGGTCCGGCCGCGCAGCATCAGGTACACGCCGCAGGCGGTCATCACCGCGATCATGATTGAAATCAACAGCTCCATTAAATCTTCTCCCCTTGTTCATTGGTGGCCGGGGCTTCGTGGGTGGTCTGCGCCAGCTTGCCCAAGTGCGCCAGAATCAGCATGGTGGCACCCACGACCGTGACATAGACGCCGACATCGAAGGCCATGGCGGAGGCGAGCTCAAAGTCGCCCACAAAGGGCCAATGCACATGCGTGAAGGTCGAGGTCAGGAACGGATAACCGAACAACCAGCTTGCCAGCCCGGTGAGCGTGGCGATCAACACGCCGGTGGCGGCCACTTTCCGGTAATTCCAGCGCAGGCGCTGCTGCATCCACTCGGTACCGGTGGAAATATATTGAAGGATCAGCGCCACACTGGTGACCAACCCGGCAATGAACCCGCCGCCGGGCATATTGTGACCGCGCAGGAAGATGTACAGGGACACCATGATGGCAAGCGGGAGCAGGATGCGGGTCATCACCGACAGAATCGGCGGATGCGGCTCACGGGCCCAGCGACGACCATCGCCGTCAGCCTGAGGCAGTGGCAGCTTCAGGCCGTGCAGCATCGCATAGATACCAACGGCCGCCAGAGCCAGCACGGTGATCTCTCCGAGGGTATCGAAACCGCGGAAGTCGACCAGAATCACGTTGACTACGTTGGTGCCACCGCCACCACTGACGCTGTTTTCCAGGAAGTAGTTGGAAATGGGGGTGAACGGCCGGGTCAGCACCGCCCAGCACAGGGCGCCAATGCCCACCCCGGCGCTGCCGGCAATGGCAATATCCCGAACCACGCGTTTGGGTGGTGACTCGTTGGGTGTCATCTGGGGCAGGAAGTAGAGCGCGAGCATCAGCAGAACGATGGTGACCACTTCAACCGACAGCTGGGTCAGCGCCAGGTCCGGGGCGGAAAACCGGATGAAGGTCAGCGATACGATCAGGCCCACCACGCTCAGCATCAGCAGGGCCGCAAATCGGTTGTGATGAATCAGTACCGTGCCGAACGCCGCGATCACCAGCAAGGCGGTGGCGACCAGGCTTACAGGGTCCATCGGGGTCAGCGAAGCGGAACCGGTCCACTCGGCCAGAGGCCAGAGCCCCGCGGCGCCCACGACCAGGGCTGAACCGAAGAACAGCGCCAGATAGCGCTGGAGCGAGCCGTTCTCAAGCCGGTCGGTAACCCATTGGGCGGCAAGGACGCTGCGTTGTACCCGATGCTCGAACACCAGCTTCTCGTCCTTGCGGAACTTGCGCTCGTAAAACGCAAACAGCCCTTTGCGTTGGGTGTAGAGGAGAATGCCGCCGGCCAGGGCGATGGCGCTCATCAACAACGGCAGGTTGAACCCGTGCCAGAGCGCAATGTGGTACTCCGGCATCTCGTGCCCGAGAACCGCCGTGGCAGCCGCGTGGATAAAGGGCTCAATGGTGTAGTGGGGCAAAATGCCCAGCACCAGACAGAGCACCACCAGAATCTCCACCGGTACTTTCATGTAGCGGGGCGGCTCGTGGGGCGGATACTTGGGTAGATCCTGAGGCTCGCCATTGAAAAAGACATCGTGGATAAAGCGCCAGGAATACGCCACTGAAAACAGGGCCCCGAGAGTGGCCAGCATCGGCATGATCCACCAGAACTGACCGAGATACTCCAGGTGCAGGCTCTCGGCAAAGAACATCTCCTTGCTCAGGAAGCCGTTCAGGAGCGGTACGCCGGCCATGGCGGCGGACGCGACCATGGCCAGTAGCGCGGTATGCGGCATGTACTTCCACAGGCCATTGATCTTGCGCATATCCCGGGTGCCGGTTTCGTGATCGATGATCCCGGCTGCCATGAACAGCGACGCCTTGAAGGTGGCGTGGTTGATGATGTGAAACACCGCTGCCGCCGCCGCCAGCTCGGTACTGAAGCCGAACAGCAGGGTAATCAAGCCCAGGTGGCTGATGGTGGAGTAGGCCAGCAGGCCTTTCAGGTCGTGTTTGAACAGGGCCGTATAGGCGGCGTACACCAGCGTGGCAAGGCCCACGAAGCTGACAATAAAGAACCACAGCTCGGTGCCCGCCAGTGCCGGGTACATCCGGGCAAGCAGAAACACCCCGGCCTTGACCATGGTGGCCGAGTGCAGATAAGCCGACACGGGGGTGGGGGCGGACATGGCGTGCGGCAGCCAGAAATGGAACGGGAACTGGGCGGACTTGGTAAAGGCGCCCAGCAGAACCAGAATCAGGGTGATCGGGTAGAGCGCGTGGGCGCGGATCTGATCCCCGGCGGCGAGAATCTCGGTCAGATTAAAGCTGCCGACAATGTGTCCCAGCAGCAGTGCACCCGCGAGCAGGCAGAGGCCGCCCGCCCCGGTAATCGCCAGCGCCATCCGCGCCCCTTTACGGGCCTCGGACTGGTGGGACCAATAGCCGATCAGAAGGAACGAGCTCAGGCTGGTGAGCTCCCAGAACACCAACATCAGAAGGATGTTGTCCGACAGCACAATGCCGAGCATCGCCAGCATGAATATCTGCAGCAGGGCGTAGAGCTTGCCCAGAGAGTCCCGTGAAGACAGGTAGTAACGGGCGTACAGCATGACTAGCAGGCCGATCCCGGTGATCAGCAAGGCGAACATCAGCCCCAGGCCGTCCAGGCGAAGGCTCAGGTCCAATCCCAGCCCGGGTAGCCACGCCTGATGGAAACGAAAGGTCTCGCCGGCCAGCACCGCTGGCGTCAGGTAAAGCAACAGCCCCAGGGAGATCAAAGGCGCCAGCGCCGCCGACCAGGCGCACAGGTTGCGCCCGAAGCGCTCCGTGGCGAGGGGGACCAGCGCGCCCAGGAGCGGCAGGAATACAATCAATAGCAGTGTCATAAGGTCTCTCACACCTTGTGGGTATTATTCATCTCCGCCCGGACAAGTATAACCGGGGATACCTTGAGATTCGTTGTGGGTAAGAACAGACGGGGTTACAGCGACGCGGGTGGGTCGGTAAAGAAGGGGCGGCGTTTCAAAGTGAAGCCTTGGGGCTCATGGTGGTGCGGCATCGCGGTCATTCCCGTGTCTTAGGTCGTTGTGGACGTCGTACCAGAAACCGGCAAATGCTTTTATACACTGTTAAGGGGGCCCAGTACCAGTATTGCAGAGGCCTCTTAACCTATGTTAACCAACCGACAGTGGGCCGAGTAGCCGCGTAGGGCGGATCGGTCCGACGTATCGGAGCGGAGCGCATCCGCCGCTCCCCACCTTACACCCTATACTTCCCATGCAACTCCCCAACCTGCCGCTCCAAATCCGCCAAATCCCCACTGTTATCCAACACATCATCCGCCCGGCGTAACCGCTCCTCCCGGGACATCTGACTGGCCATGATCCGCCGAATCTGCTCCGGGTCCGCACCGTCCCGGGCACTGGCTCGCGCGAGCTGGACGGACTCCGGCACATCCACCACCAGAATCCGGTCGACCAGCTTGTCCTGCCCGGTCTCAAACAGCAGGGGAGACACCAGCAGTGCGTAGGGGCCTTGCGCCGCAGCAAGCCGCGAGCGCAACTCGCGGTTGATCAGAGGGTGCAGCAAAGCCTCAAGCCAGGTTTTCGCGTCGGGATCGGAAAAGATGATGGTGCGCAGGGATGGGCGGTTCAGGGTGCCCTCGGGCGTCAGAATATCCGGGCCGAAGTGTTCGGCAATGGCATTCAGCGCGGGCTGGCCGGGTTCGACCACCACCCGCGCCATATCGTCCGCATCCACGGCCTCAATGCCTTTTGCCTGGAAGGCCCGCATGACGGAAGACTTGCCGCTGCCGATGCCTCCGGTAACGCCGATAACCCGCTCCGCCATGATTCAGGGAGCCGCGAACTGAAGGTACTGTTGGAGCAGACTGTCGCCCCAGATAAAGGCAATCCAGCCCGCAATGGCCAGGTAGGGGCCGAAGGGAATGGGGATGTTTTTGTCCCGGCCCAGGATCAGCATCATGCCGATGCCGATCACCGCGCCCACCAGGGAAGACAGTAGTACCACCAGGGGCAGCATCTGCCAGCCGAGCCAGGCGCCCAGCGCGCCGAGCAGTTTGAAATCGCCGTAACCCATGCCTTCCTTGCCGGTCAGCAGCTTGAACAGCCAGTAAATCGACCAGAGCGACAGGTAGCCCGCCACCGCGCCCCAGAGGGCGTCCTCCAGCGGTACAAAGCCCCCCAGATGATTGACGATCAGTCCGAGCCAGAGCAGCGGCAGCGTGATGACATCGGGCAGCAGTTGGGTATCGATATCGATCATCGTGAGCGCAATCAGCGACCAGGTAAACACCAGTGCCGCCAGGCCGACGCCGGTCACGCCAAACTGGTGAATCACAAACAGGCTCAACAGGCCCGTCACCAACTCAATGATCGGGTAGCGGGCGGAAATCCGGCCTTTGCAGGCCGAGCACTTGCCCCGCAGCACCAGGTAACTGATCACCGGGACGTTCTCCCAGGGCTTGATCCCATGCCCGCAGTGGGGGCAGGTGGAGTTGGGGGTGATCAGGTTGAACGTTGTCTGCGGCTCCGGCGGTGCCTGTTCCAGCAGCTCGCAGCACTGCGACCGCCACTCCGACTGGAGCATTTTGGGCAGACGATAGATCACCACATTGAGGAAGCTGCCAACCAGCAGACCTAAAACAGTGGCGCTGATGAGCGCCACTGAGGGGTAGAGAACGAAAACTTCGGATATGGAGGACACGTTAAATAACCGACCCCATCTGGAAGATTGGCAGGTACATGGCGATCAACAGGCCGCCGACCAGAACGCCGAGCACGGACATGATAATGGGCTCCAGAAGGGAGGTCAGGCTGTCGACCATGTTGTCGACTTCATTTTCGTAGTAGACCGCAACTTTCTCCAGCATCTCATCCAGAGCGCCGGATTCTTCACCAATAGCGGCCATCTGAATAAGCAGGCTGGGGAACAGCTTTTGAGCCCGAATCGCGGTGTTGAGTTGAATACCGGTTGAGACCTCTTCGCGAATTTTATAGATGGCGTCGCTGTAAATCCGGTTACCAGCAGCCCCCGCAACCGAGGTAAGGGCATCGATTAGCGGCACACCGGCGGCGAAGGTGGTCGATAGTGTCCGAGCGAAACGGGCCATCACCGAGAGGTACAAAATCTGGCCGACGATTGGTATTTTCAGAACGTATTTGTCTACGGCATACGCGAAGCCTTTTGACCGTTTTTTGCCCTCTTTGAAAAGGGCGAACACCCCAATTATTCCCAATAGCACATACAACCAATAGGCAATCATGAGGTCGGATAACCCCATAACGAAGAGGGTGAAGGCTGGCAGTTCGGCGCCAAAGCTGGTGAATGTCTCGGCGAACGCGGGTACCACCTTGATCAACAGCACGGCCGTAACGATCATTGCGACCACAACTACCGCGATAGGGTAAGTCATCGCTTTTTTGATTTTCGCTTTTAACGCTTCCGTCTTTTCCTTATAGGTTGCAATCCGATCCAGCATGGTTTCAAGCGCACCGGATTGCTCGCCTGCTTCCACCAGGTTGCAAAAGAGATCGTCAAAATACTTAGGATGCTTGCGAAGCGCCGCCGCAAAACCGCCACCGGCTGCGACATCCTCTCGAATCTGCATGACCAGTTTACGCAGGCTTGGGTTGTCCAGCCCGTCAGCGACAATCTCGAAAGACTGCACCAGCGGCACCCCGGCTTTCATCATGGTGGCCATCTGCCGTGAAAAGACCGCGATATCGCTCGGTTTGATTTTCTTGCCGCCGCCCCCAAACAGGGGCTTCGGCTTTTTGCGCACCTGATTGGCGCGGATGCCCTGCTTCAATAACTGAGCCTTGACCAGAGCTGGGCTGACACCTTCCAGCTCACCCTCAATTTTATTGCCTTTTTTGTCCAGGCCTTTATAGGTGTAGGTTGCCGACGTGGAGCCTTTCGCAACCGGCTTTTTGCGGGTCGCGGTGGGCGCGGCTTTTTGGGCTTGGGCGGTGGTGGCCATAAGCGTTAATCCTTGGTGACTCGGTTGGCTTCTTCAAGGCTGGTCAACCCTTGGGCCGCTTTGCGTAGGGCTGAAATCCGCAGGTTATTAAAGCCCGCCTCTTTGGCGGCTTTGGCAATTTGCAGGGAGTTGCCTCCCTCCATTATAAGGCTGGCGATGGTCGGTGTGATGCGAACCACTTCATAGACCCCGACACGACCCTTATAACCATTGGTACACTGTGCGCAGCCCACCGGATGATATAGCTCCAGTTCGCTGCGGGGAATTCCGATCTCATCGAAGCCTTCTTCACTCAGTACGGCATCCGGAATATCCGTTGCGGGCTTCTTGCAGCTTTTACACAGTCGACGGGCCAGGCGCTGAGCGATAATCAGGCTCACGCTCGTGGCCACGTTAAAGGCCGGTACGCCCATATTGAGCAGGCGGGTCAGCGTTTCCGGGGCGCTGTTGGTGTGCAGAGTGGAAAGCACCAGGTGGCCCGTCTGAGCGGCCTTGATGGCGATTTCCGCCGTCTCCAGGTCCCGGATTTCCCCCACCATCACCACGTCCGGGTCCTGACGCAGGAAGGAGCGCAGGGACTCCGCAAAGGTCAGCCCCACCCGGGTATTCACCTGAACCTGGTTGATCCCCTCCAGATTGATTTCCACGGGGTCCTCGGCGGTGGAAATATTGCGTTCACTGGTATTGAGGATATTCAGGCCGGTATAGAGAGACACCGTTTTACCGGACCCCGTGGGACCGGTCACCAGAATCATGCCCTGCGGCTGCTCCAGAGCGTCCATATAAAGCTGCTTCTGATAATCCTCGTAACCGAGTGCATCAATACCCATTTTGGCGGAGCTGGGATCAAGAATCCGCAGCACGACCTTCTCTCCAAACAGGGTAGGCAGAGTGTTCACCCGGAAGTCGATTGCCCGGCTCTTGGAAATCTTCATCTTGATCCGGCCATCCTGCGGCACCCGGCGCTCGGAAATGTCCATCTGGGACATTACCTTCAGGCGCGCTGCCAGGCGGGTCGCCAGGTTTATTGGCGGCTTGGCCACCTCCTGCAGGATGCCGTCGGTGCGAAACCGCACCCGATAGGCCTTTTCATAGGGCTCGAAATGAATGTCTGACGCACCGCCTTTGATGGCGTCCAACAGAATCTTGTTGATAAAACGGACAATCGGGGCCTCGTCTTCTTCTTTCCCCTCATCCTTCGGCGCCTCTGGCTCGCCACCCTCAGTCTCAAGACCATCAAGTGCATCGTCGTCGAGCCCGCCCAGAGTATCCCCGATGGACTCTTCCTGAGCGTTTACATAGCGCTCAATGGCGGCAGCCAGCTTGTCCGCCTCCACCAGAATCGGGTCTGTGTTCAGGCCGGTGTTGAACTTGATCTCGTCCAGCGCGTGCAGATTGGTCGGGTCGGCCACCGCCAGGAAGAGCCGATTGCCCCGCTTCATCAGGGGCAGAGTATGGTGCTTCTGGATCAGCTTCTGGTCCACCAGCTTTGTGGGGATGGCGGTGGTGGACAGACTGTCGAGGTCGAATACCGGGGTACCGAACTCATCAGCGGCCACCCGGGCGACGGTGGAAGCATCGAGAATCTGATGGGTGACCACATGCTGCACAAAAGGCACGCGATCGCGTGCCGCCTGGGCCTGAGCCTGGCTCGCCAAATCGGAATCCAGTAGGCCATCGTGGACCAACCGGCGTGCCAGGCCGCTGAGAGCGGGTGCAGAGGTATTCATAAATGCCTGATTTCCAAGAGCTTTTATTCTGTTTGCTGACAATGTACCACGGCTGATAGAGGCCGGCCGGTGGCGTGAAAGTCAAAGCAGAATCTTAACTGTATACGATAAGTCCATGGGATATCTACAATTCTAGCGCAGGAATCGTTCTTGGTGTTTTTACACCCAATCCCCAGCCCTGAGACAGAATGTGATGTGGTTCACAATATTGAGAATCGAGGGGTGGCTCTGTCTGACTGTTTAGCCGGGAAAAGCTTCGCCCGACCGGCCGGTGTGACGAAAAATGTCACTAGCCGGCGGGCCGCGTCCAGATTTGTCGCTAAAATCATTGTTTTAGATGGCGTTGGGTTGATTGAGGTGTCGGTCATGGCTCAGGTGGTGGGCTTGGACGGTTTGGCACGGCTTATGCTACCTCACCCCTGTCTGTAACTTTTTCCACCAACGGAGATACACACCATGAAACAGATGCAAAAAGGTTTTACATTGATCGAACTGATGATCGTTGTTGCGATTATCGGTATTCTGGCTGCAGTAGCCATTCCGCAGTACCAGAACTATATCTCTGGCTCTCAGGTTTCTCGTGTTATGAGCGAGACTGGCGCTCTGCGCACAGCTATTGAAAATTGTATGCTGCAAGGCCGCACTACCGTTGTAACCGGTGATCCAGGGCCGGCAGAGTGTAATGTTGGCTGGACCAACAGCAACCTTCTTGGACAAGTTGCGGTTCAGGATCCAGGTCTGTCTATTACGATTACTGCTGCTGATAATACTGCTCTGATTGATGCTACTTTCGGGGGCAATGCGGCAGCTGCTCTTGATGGCGATCAACTCCAGTGGGCTCGTAGTGATGCTGGTGTTTGGACTTGCTCCACTAACGTAGATACTCGCTACCGTCCAGCTGGCTGCACTACTGATCTCGGTGGAGCTGCAGAGGAACCTGCTGCGGGATAAGTGGTCGCACTTGACAGCCGTTAGTACCAAAGAGGGCGCCCTTAGGCGCCCTCTTTTATTTTGGCTCCTGACTCTTCGGTCGATGCGCCAAGTATTCGAGTAAAGCCAAAGTTTTGACTTTGCCCCAGTTCTCTTATGCCGAGGTCTAGTTAAACGTGAAAGTGTTAGCTTCTTGCTGGCTGAAAACCATGCTGTTGCGTTTCCTTGGGTATGGCGTCCTAATAGCCGTGTTCGCTGCGCTGATTCACGTCTACGTTGTCTATCCTCTATATGTTAAAAAGCTGCCATATTTTGCCAACGCGTTCCGAGCAGGATTCGATGTTGAGTGCCGTGCTGCAGTGCCGACCGGTCTGGATGATCTGCTCAGGCAAATTTCCCTTCCTTTTTTCTCGCTGGACGGCCAGCTTGTGTTCATCGACAGTAAGGGACATGTGGGGCGTTGCGGAGTCAATACGGGAGTCGCTCCGAATGCGGAGATTTTCCGGTTTGCCAGTATGACCAAAGTTTTGACAGGGGTCGCGATGCTGGAAGTCGCGGAATCTCTTTCAATTAGCCTCAACACACCGGTTGTTTCCTACTTTCCTGAGTTAAGCCTGGAGAAGGTGCAGGACGAGAGAGTCCTTAGAATTACCCTCAGGCACTTACTCAATCATTCTTCAGGTCTCGGTGGCCCGTTCGGCTCGGACAACATGATCAAGCAAGGTGAGTCACCGTGGTGCCCCGATAACCTTGCGGCAATGGAAACCATTCGCCTTGCCGGCGAGCCTGGCACCAACCACTTGTACAGTAATGTGGCTTACTGTCTTCTCGGAGAAGTGATTTCTCGTGTTTCAGGCGTTGAGTACCAGAAATATATCGAGCAAAATTATTTGTCTCAATATCCGTCTTTGCAGTTCATTCAGGGAGAGTTTTTGCCGACAGAACCGGCTTATGACTTCTCCAACGATTATCGTTTTGATGAGTCCTACGTGTCTTGGCTGGACTTCCATGCCATCGCACCTGCGGCGGGGTTGATGGGTAAGCCAGAAGAGTTCGCTCGACTGGTTTGGCATTTATACCGTGATAACCCGGATGTGCTCAATGCGGCCAATTTGCAGCAGTGCCGCGAAAAGGGCCTTGATCGTTGTTACTCAAATACATTTGTCATTCACGAGGGTGACAATGGCATCAAGGTCGGAGTACAGCAAGGTTATTTGCCAGGAGCCAGCTCTCTGGTTGCGATCAGTTCTCGCGGCGAAGTGCTGGTATGGACGGCGCCGGGCGCACCTCTTGAGGCAAAATACAGAGATCGAATGGCGGGTGAGGTTGTGAAGTTATTGCTGAATCAACACGAGTAGTTTTTCGTGCGTTTTGTTCTCCTCCCCATAAACATTGTGCCAGGTTCCTCCTGAATAACAGTGAACCCGAGCGCAAGATAAAACTGAATCGCGCCGGGGTTGTTGGTGCTCACCGCCAGATGCACGCCGGGGCAGCCCTGTTCGCGCAGCTCCTGCAGGAACCTATCCATCAGCGCTCTTCCCCAGCCTTGACCTTGGAGAGCAGGCAGCAAGTCAATATGTAGGTGGCCGGGGTAGCCCGCGCAGAAGTCTGGGAAAATGCAGTCACGATGAATACAGTCCAGCAGGAACTGTTCGAAGTCGCTCTGCGGTTCCAGGGTGACCGGGTAGCGGTTTCGAACGTTGGTGAGCCAATGCCGGTTCATCCATTGGTTAAAAGCGTCAGTGGACGGCACGCCGAGAATGTAACCGCCAAGCCCCGATGGCGTGTCAATGCCCAAGGCCAGCGCCTCGGGGTAGGCGAGATAGGGTAAGGCAAAGTAATTGGCGATTATCCCGTCTTCGCGAATTAGTTCACGTGTTTCTCCACCGTTAAAGCCGGTGCGGCCACAGATGTTGGTTACTTGGTCATTGTCGGAGAGACGTAGCGGTCGGATTGTGTGCATGGATAGTTGTCCAGGGTGCTATGTCTCAGGCCGGTGAAGAGCCGCGCGCGATTAGCGAATCTCTTCTTTGCGGGTGAGGAAATCCACAATGATCTGGTGGTGACTCTCAACGAGCAATGTTTCAATGATGTGAAAGTCGATATTCAGGTAATCGTGCACGATGCGGTTTCTCAGACCCACGATGGCATTCCAGCTTGTCAGGTCCTCTTTGGAAATAACCTCTGCCTCCGATAAGGCCCGGAACGCATCATAGGCGGATACGGGGACTTGATGCCCTTTGGTTTTCAAGAGATGCTTGGCCTTACCTATCGCGTTTTCGGTAAGCACTTGAATGGCGTGGAGCACACCATTCTGTTCCAGCTCTGTCAGAGTCTCTCCTGAACGGACACGCTGAGCGGCCTGGTTTAATAGACGTCCTTGCCGCTCTGCGAGTCGGGCCGTTTCCTGTAAATACAGATCAAGCTGCATAGACATCGTTCCAGTAGTGTTCTTCCAGATCGCGCCAGGTTCGGCTTAAAAAATGAAACCAGGGAAGCCGGGTTATCAGCGGGAGCCCTTCTTCAGCAACCGCCGCTCTCATGGCCAGTCCCGCCGTCGGTAGCTCCACCAGATCGATGGCTTCTGCCGGGACTGACAGCCAGTTGGCGAGATCCAGTCGTAATGTTTCCGTTTGGGTGAGCGTGCTCCATGTATCGTTCGGCGCTTTGACCCACTGGATGGCAAAATCCCAGTCGCTGTCGGGGTGGGCGTCTCCTCTGGCCCGGCTGCCGATAAGCGCACAAATTTCCAGCTCCGGGAAACGGTTAGCTAGGTGGGCGCTCAAGCGATCAAGGTCATTGTTTGTCATAGCCGTTGCGGGTCTGGTTCATGAGGTTATGGTTTGATTCTACGGGGCGGAGTGGCGGGCGGCAAGTTGGGTGGATATCGTGCGTTATTAGCGCGGCTTGCGTTCGTCTTGGTTGGGGTTTTGTTATCGCAGTGGGTGGGGCAGCGTTTCGTGCAGTTACGGCGGATGCGCTTCGCTCCGAAACGTCGGACCGATCCGCCCTACGCGGACCTTATGGGGAGCTGAGTTTTAGATTGGGCGGATGATGCGGGCGGGGTTGCCAGCGGCGACGTGGTCGGCGGGGATGTCTTTGGTGACCACGGAGCCGGCGCCGATGACGGAGCGGTCACCGATGGTGACGCCGGGGCAGATGATGGCGCCGCCACCGATCCAGACGTCTTCGCCGATGGTGATCGGTTTGCCGGACTCCAGCCCCGAGGCGCGCTCTTGGGCATTCATTGGGTGGGTGGCGGTGTACACCTGGGCGGCGGGGCCGAACAGGGTGCGGGCGCCGATGTAGACATCCGCCACGTCGAGCACCACGCAGTTGAAGTTGAAGAACACCTTTTCACCCAGGTGGATGTTGTCGCCGTAGTCGCAATAGAAGGGCGGCTGCATCCAGACGGTATCGCCGCCGTCGGGAATCAGCTCGCGCAGTAGCTGGCGACGCTTTCTCACTTCGTTATCCCGGCTGGCATTGAGGCTTTCGAACAGCAGACGCGCCCGGCGACGGGCGGCGCAGAGTTCGGCATCCATGGGGTCGTACAGCGCCCCCGTCAGCATTTTCTCCCGCTCGGTTTGGTGATCGCTCACAGCATCAGGCGCCTCGGGCAATGAAGAAGGGGTTCAGTACCGACTCTTCCTGGTTGTAGCGCAGCGGTTCGCCGCTTTCGGCGACGTTCAGCTGTCCGCCAGCGCCGAGCAGTACCGCGTGGGCGGCGCCGGTGTCCCACTCGCTGGTGGGTCCCAGGCGGGGGTAGAGGTCGGCCTCGCCCTCGGCGATCAGGCAGATTTTCAGGGAGCTGCCCATGCTTTTGATTTCCGGGGCGTCGAAGTCGTCAAGAAAGGCCTTGAAGGCGTCGCTCTGGTGCGAGCGGCTGCCCACGATGCGCCAGCCGGCGTTGCTTTCGGGTGCTTTACTGACGGTGATTGGTGTGTCCTGTCCGTTCACGGATTTCCAGGCGCCTTGAGTCGCGGTTCCGCCGTGGTAGGTACAGCCCAGTGCCGGCGCGTCCACCACGCCCCAGGTGGGTTCGCCGTGCTCGATCAGGGCAATGTTGACGGTGAATTCGTCGTTTTTCTTCACGAATTCCTTGGTGCCGTCCAGGGGGTCCACCAGCCAATAGCGGTCCCAGGTTTTGCGTTCGTCCCAAGGGGCATTTTCGCTTTCTTCGGACAGAATGGGCAGGTCTGGTGTCAGGCGCTGCAGGGCGTCGACGATGACGCGGTGGGCCGCCAGGTCCGCTTCGGTGAGGGGGCTGTCATCGTTCTTTTGATAGACCTCGAAGTCCTTCTGGTAGACGGTCATGATGGCGTCGCCGGCGGCTTGGGCGGCCTGGATGATGTCGGAATAGGGGATGGTTGGCATCTTTGGGTAAAGCTCCTTGAGAGAGTGGGTGCCGAACGTGTGGGTGGAGTATACCGAAAAGTGGGGTGGGGGCCGAGTAGGGGTGGTTTTTGGGGGGCACGTTGGTTTACGGCGGATGCGGGCTTCGCCCTTATCCGCCCTACGCGATCCGCCGTGGTTTGCGTAGGGCGGATAAGCGAAGCGCATCCGCCGTAACCAGCCCGACATTGTGGGTGATGTTTGCTAGAATGGTGGATTGATCTGGTTGGGCACTGTGACCTTTTTTATGAATGAATATCAGCGACAGGCTTATCTGGACGCCCTGGGCATGGAGCAGTATGTTCCGCGCTGGCTGATGCCTTATGCGCCAATGCCCACCGCCTGCGAGCTCCCTGTGGTTGAGCCGCCGTCGGCGGCGCCTGCGGTGGCTCGGGAGCCTGCAACTGAGCGGGCGCCCGCTGAGACACCGCGTCCGGTGGCGGATTTCCTGAATGATATGCGCGAACCGGCCAAACCGACGCGGCGGGAAGCGCCGCCGGAGCCGGAGAGGGTGGCCGCGGCGGAGCCGCCCGCCGAGCGCATCGAGCCCTTTACCCTCAGTATCTGGCGCTCGCCCCTGCCAATTTTGGTGGTGGATGCCCGCCAGCCCCGCGCGGCCATGCCCACGGACCGGTTGCTGCGCAATCTGCTGCAGGCGCTGGCGCCCCACGATGCGCAGCGGGTCAGCGAAGAGGTGTTGCCCTGGCCGCTGGTCAACCATAAGGCGGTGCGTCTGAGCGCCGATGATGCCCGGGCGGAGCTGAGTACCTGGCTGGAAACCGAGCTGACCAACCGGCCGGTGCGCCATCTGTTGCTGATGGGGGAGTCGGCCGCGCGCTTCCTGTTGCCGGAAGACAAGCCATACGATGAGGTTCTCTGGCAGTCGCTGCCCCTCTCGCCGTTCGACATGCCAACGCTGGTCGCGCCCAGTCTGCTGGAAATACTGCGTAACCCGGACCTGAAAAGGCCGCTCTGGGCGGCAGTGCAGCCCTGGTTGCCAATGGACGTGCCCGCGAGCTGATCCCCTTGACCTCCATGACGCTGACTCCCCATCCCTCGCCCTCCAGGGTAACCACGGCCACCGGTCTTGAGCTGACTTTTCGACCTTTGGCGTCCGCCGATATCGAGGTCGTCATGGCGCTGGAGAAGCAGGTTCAGAGCCACCCCTGGCGACGCTCCAGTTATGACGACTGCCTGACCGGTCGTCATCACTGCTGGCTCGCCGAGCATCGGGGGCAGTTGGTGGGCTTTGTGGTGGTGACCTGGGCCGCGGGGGATGCCGAGCTGCTCAATATTGCGGTCGCGCCGAATCGACAGCGCCAGGGCGTGGGGCAGGCGCTGTTGGATCTGATGCTGGCACAGGTCAAGCCCTTTGCCAGTATGGTGTTTCTTGAGGTGCGGGTGTCCAATCACTCGGCAATCGCGTTTTATGAGCGGGAGCAGTTTTTCGAGCTGGGGCAGCGGCCGAATTATTATCCTACTGCCCGGGGGCGGGAGGATGCGTTGATTTTGGCGCGGCAGTTGTAGGCGTTTGACGTATGTAGGCGTCGTTTGGGTGACGGCGGATGCGGGCTTTGCCCTCCGATGCGTCGGACCGATCCGCCCTACGGGTACCTTCAGTGCCGCCCGTCCTTGTCATTCGGGTATACTGTCCCGCTTTGAATCCGCCTGCCGCCGTGGGGTTTATGTCACGACCGCTTACTGCAACGCTCACCGAAGGTCCCGTGGCCGGCCAGCTGCGGACCCTGGCCATTCCCATGGTCTGGGGGTTGCTGGCCACCATGTCATTCAATGTGGTGGATACCTTCTACGTGGCGCAGTTGGGCAACCAGCCACTGGCGGCGATGAGCTTTACCTTCCCGATCGTGATGATCATTACCAGCCTGGGCATCGGCCTGGGAGCGGGCTCCTCGTCGGCCATCTCCCGCGCCATCGGTGAAGGGGACGCCAGTTACGCCCGCCGCCTGGCCACCGATGCGATCAGCCTGACCTTTCTGGTATCGGCCAGCATGTGCCTGCTCGGCTGGCTGTTGATGGACCCGCTGTTCAGCCTCCTGGGCGCCACGCCCGATCTGTTGCCCCTGATTCGCGACTACATGTCCATCTGGTTTATCAGCGCGCCCTTTCTGATGGTGCCCATGGTCTGCCTGTCGGCCCTGCGCGCTCTGGGGATGAGCCATATCCAGGGATACCTGATGAGCGCGGCGGCGCTGTTCAATGCCGCGCTGGACCCGCTGCTGATTTTTGGGCTGTGGGGCTTTCCGGCCCTGGAGCTTCAGGGCGCGGCGCTGGCTACCTTGATTACCCGTCTGCTGACCTTTCTGGTGGCCTTTTACATTCTCGCCGTGCGGGTTCGGCTGCTGACCTACCCCTGGGTGGCCTGGCAGGCGCTTATGCGCTCCTGGAAAACCATTGTGCATGTCGGTGTTCCCGCCATGGCCACCAACGTGATTGTCCCGCTGGCCAGTGCGGTGGTGACGGTCATGGTCGCCCGCTACGGGACCGACGCGGTGGCCGGGCTGGGCGTGGCCATGCGTATCGAGCCGCTGATGCTGATCGTGTTTTATGCGCTGTCCGGCGTTATCGGCCCGTTTTTCGGGCAGAATTTCGGGGCCGGGCAACACCATCGGTTGAATGAAGCGGTGAAGGTGCTGTCGCTCTTCTGCCTGGGCTTTGGTCTGCTGCTCGCGGTCTTTCTGTGGCTTTTTGGCGGGTTGCTGGCGAGCCTGTTCAGTGAGCATGAAGAAGTGTTGCGGGTGGCGGCTTTCTATCTGGCCGTGGTGCCTTTCAGTTACGGCGCTTACGGCATAGTGATGTCGGTCAATGCCGCCTTTAACGGCCTGGGGCGTCCGATGCCGGCAATGGCGCTGTCCGCTGGTCGGGTAGCCTACGTGTTTTTGCCGCTGGCGCTGCTGGGCCAGTGGATCTGGGGGCTGGAAGGCATCTTTATGGCCACGGCGCTGGCCAACTGTCTGGTCGGCCTCTGGGCCTGGGAGTGGCTGCGCCGCTACGTCCAGCAGGTTCGGTCCGAGGGCGGTGAGCGCGCATTGACGCCGGTGGAGGCGGGCCATGACCCCCGCTGAGCGCAGCCCGGAGCAGTACCTTCAGTGGGTGCGCTGGCTGCTGATTGCCGTGCTGCTGGTGCCCATGGGTCAAGACGTCCTGTCCGGGGCCGCGCTGACGGTGGATGGCTGGCTGGGCTTGTGGTGCTTTGCCCTGGCGGTGCAGCTCGTCGCTTACTCGCCGTGGCCGCGTGCTGAACATCGGCGGCTCAGTCTCCATCTGTTATGCGATATTGCGCTCTGGAATGGGGTGGTCTGGCTCACCGGCGGTGCTACCAACCCCTTCGCCGCGTTGCTGTTGATTCCTCTGGTGTTGGCCTTCCTGTTGTTGCCCTGGCCGTGGGCAGCTCTGCTGTTGATCGCGAGTATTGCGGGTCAGCTGGTACAACTGATGGCGGTGTCCGGTACGCACCTGGGGCAAGGCGCCATGGGCGGCCACTTTCAGGCCATGGTGGCGGGTTTTGTGATCGCGGCCCTGTTGCTGGCTTTGACTTTACTCTATCTTCGCCGGCAACTGCATCAGCGGGATCTGGATCTGCAGCGGCTGCGGGAAACCCAGTTGCGCGATGAGCAACTCCTGGCGGTGGGAACCGCCGCCGCCCAGTTGACCCACGAAATGGCCACACCGGTGCAGTCGATCGGCTTGTTGTTGGAGGAAGTGGAGCTCGCTCTGGCGCCCGCCGACCGTCAAGTGACGGAGACCGAACGCCAATTGATCCGCCAGCAGCTTGCGCGTATTCAGGGGTTGTTGGCTGATTGGCGACTGATTGCCGAGGATGTCCGCGCGCGACGCGTGCAAGCGTTGCCACTGGACCAACTGATTCAGTCGGTCCGTCAGCTGTTGAGCATTACGCGTCCCGGAGAGCCGGTGGAGTGGGGCGAGATGGAAGGGCTGGCCGGTTATTGTGTGCGGGCCGATCGCACGCTGATGCCGGCCATCCTGAGCCTGCTCAACAATGCCCTGGATGCGGGCGGCTCGGTGCGGGTGAGTGGTTACTGTTCTGAAGGTCTGTGGCGACTCGACATCGATAACACCGGCCGGCCTCTGACACCGGAGCAGCGGGCGCGTCTGGGGGCCGAATGTCTGCCCAGCGATGACGGGTTTGGCTTGGGCGCGCTGGTCAGCTACGCCACGCTGGAGCGGTTTGGCGGGCGGGTGTACTGGTCCGGTGACGATCGCAGCACTCGAACCCGGTTGGAATTGCCCATTCAGGAGTGTTTTGAAGGTGACTAGGCTGTTGCTGATCGACGATGATGCGCTGTTTCGCGACCTGATGACTCGCCGCCTGGGTCGCGAGGGCTTTGAGGTCAGCGCCTGCGCCGATGCGGCGGACGCGCTCGCCTTTGATCCCGAGCCCCTGGATGCGATTCTGCTCGACCTGATGTTGGGCGAGCGGTCCGGGCTGGACCTGATTGCGGAACTCAAGCAGCGCTTTCAGCCCCGTGAATTGGTGGTGCTCACCGGTTACGCAAGCATCGCCACCACTGTGGAAGCGATGAAGCGCGGTGCCACCAACTACTTGGCCAAGCCGGTGGACCTGACCCAGCTCCTCAAGGTGCTCAGAGGCTCCGACGTGGCACAAACCGCGCCGCTTGCAGGCCGTCACGTCACCCCCGCCGAGCTGGAATGGGAGCATCTGCAGCGGGTGCTGCTGGAGCACGATGGCAATATTTCCTCCACCGCCCGGGCCCTGGGTATGCACCGGCGCACTCTGCAGCGCAAGCTGAAAAAGCACTCGCCTTTCTAGCCGGGCATCGGTCGGCCGCGATACACGGCTGCCAGGCGTCCGGAATTCCGGTATGATGCGCGTTTTTTGCGCAACTCCGAGGTCGATTGACTATGTCATCTGGCAGCTTTGCCGAGAAAATCCAGCGCCGGCGCACTTTTGCCATCATTTCCCACCCGGACGCCGGTAAAACCACCATCACTGAAAAGCTGCTGCTGTTCGGAAGCGCGATCCAGCAGGCCGGCTCGGTCAAAGGTAAGCGTGGGCCCCATGCCAAGTCGGACTGGATGACCATGGAGCAGGAGCGCGGTATTTCCGTGACCTCCTCGGTGATGCAGTTCCCCTACAAGGAGCGCATCGTCAACCTGCTCGATACCCCCGGGCACGAAGATTTCTCGGAAGACACCTACCGCACCCTCACCGCCGTGGACTCGGTGCTGATGGTGCTGGACGGGGCCAAGGGTGTGGAAGACCGAACCATCAAACTGATGGATGTCTGCCGGTTGCGCGATACCCCGATTCTGTCTTTCGTGAACAAGCTGGACCGGGAAGCCCGGGATCCGGTTGACCTGTTGGATGAAATCGAGTCGGTTCTGAACATCACCGCCGCTCCGGTCAACTGGCCGCTGGGTATGGGGGTTGATTTCAAGGGCGTTTATAACCTGTACACGGACACTATTCACGTGTACGAGAAAGGTCAGGGACACACCATTCCCGCTGACACTCAGATTCAGGGGCTGGACAGCGCCGAAGCCAGTGAGCTGCTGGGTGATGATGCCGAGGATATTCGCGAGCAGATCGAGTTTGTGCGCGGCGCGACCTCGCCCTTTGATGTCGAGGAATACCTGGCGGGACGTATGACGCCGGTGTTTTTCGGTACGGCCCTGGGCAACTTTGGTGTTCGCGAAATGCTGGATCACTTTGTGGACTGGGCGCCCAAGCCCATGCCTCGCATGACCCATGATCGGGAAGTACAGCCCAACGAAGAAAAACTGTCAGGCTTTGTGTTCAAGATTCAGGCGAACATGGACCCGAAACACCGGGACCGTATTGCGTTTATGCGCATCTGCTCGGGCACCTACCGCCAGGGCATGAAGATGCGTCATGTGCGCCTGGGTAAGGATGTGAAGATTGCCGATGCGGTGACCTTCATGGCCGGCGACCGCAGTGCGGTGGATGAGGCCATTGCTGGCGATATCATCGGGCTTCACAACCACGGTACGATTCAGATTGGCGATACCTTCACGGAGGGTGAACCGCTGAAGTTTACCGGCATCCCGCACTTTGCCCCGGAACTGTTCCGTCGCATCCGCCTGAAAGATCCGCTCAAAACCAAGCAGTTGCAGAAGGGCTTGCAGCAGTTGGCGGAAGAGGGGTCTACCCAGGTGTTTTTCCCGCTCAATAACAACGATATCGTGGTCGGCGCCGTTGGGGTGCTGCAGTTCGAGGTGGTGGCCTACCGGCTGAAAGACGAATACAAGGTTGAGGCCATCTACGAGCCGGTCAATGTGGCGACCGCGCGCTGGGCGGAGTGTGAAGATCCGAAAAAGCTCGAGGAGTTCAAGCGCAAGTGTGCGGACAATCTCGCCCTGGATGGGGGTGGCTACCTCACCTATCTGGCGCCAACCCGGGTCAACCTGTCCCTGACCGAGGAACGTTACCCCGAGGTGA
Source organism: Marinimicrobium koreense (assembly GCF_003762925.1). Lineage (NCBI taxonomy): Bacteria > Pseudomonadati > Pseudomonadota > Gammaproteobacteria > Cellvibrionales > Cellvibrionaceae > Marinimicrobium > Marinimicrobium koreense. The sequence goes on along the minus strand of NZ_RJUK01000001.1, from coordinate 1,674,570 downwards.
ATCTGCGGGCGACACGGGAGCACTGATCAACGGATCATGTTCTGATTACGAAAACGGCGCCTTAAGGCGCCGTTTTCGTATCGGTACAACGGTTTCGGCGCTGCTATTCCGGGACCACGAAGGTAAAGGGTACCGAGAACTCGTACACGTCTCCGCGAATGACCTCGGGCACGTCCGGGAAGGGTGCTGCTTCCCGGATGGCCCGCTCGGCCTCCCGGTTGAGCAGGGAGTGTTCCGACTCTTCCAGCATATTCATGCTCTGGATGGCGCCCGCGCGATCGATTACCACTGCCACGCGAATCTCCCCTTCCTGTCCGCGCTGAAGGGCGCGTCGAGGGTAGCTGGTGTTTTGCAGGATGCTGCGCATCAGGTTGGAGAAATACAGCTGTTGCGCCCGCAGAGACTCGGCGGTCAGTAGAGGCTCGTCATCCTCTTCCTCTTCTTCGGCAACTACCGCCGGTTCGGGTTCAGGCTCGGGCTCCGGTTCTGGCTGAGGCTCGGGTTCTGGCGCTGGTTCGGGCTCCGGCTCTGGCTCCAGAGACGCCTTCGGCATGTCCAGAGCAGTCACCAGCGGGGCGGTCGCGGCGACCGGCGGCGCACTGGATTCCGGCTCGGGCGCTGGCTCAGGTTCCGGCTCCGGCTGGTTCCACTGGGCCACGGTTTCAATCCGTGCGGCTGAAGGCTCGATGGCTTCAAAGCGCGAACGCAGGTCACCGGGGATCTCGCTCGGAGAGAGCAGGTTGTCCCGGAAGGTCGATGACAGGGGGACATTGCCCACCCAGGCGCGGGCCAGCAGGTTGAAGAAGGGCTCATCCTCAATCACGCCGAGCTCAACGCCATTCAAGCCCACTGCAACGCCAGTGCCGGGGTTGAGCTCAATGGTGACAACATCGTTTCGACGCAAACGCCCCCGGAACAGATTGGAGAAGGCCACCATGTTGTCGGCCTGCGCCGTGAGGGCACTGCCGCTATTATTGATGGAGACCCCTTCAATCCACATCCGGCTGAAGCGTCGGGACGGGATGCCGTTGTCGGCCGTGATACGCAGCTCCATACGCTTGGCGCCAGGGCTGTTGAGTGCCGTGTCGGCGCTATCAGTTCTGGACTCAAGATAGAGTGCACCAATGAACATTTCATTGCCCAGTTCCTGATGAGACGCCAGGCCGTTCAGGCTTGACGCCGCCATTGCCGAGGGGGCGAGGTACAAGGCAAACGAGAGCAAGACAGACATTACTGAGGCTTTGAACATAAGCGAATCCCAATTCACATCATTATTATGTGCGTCCCGTAATTCCGCACTTCGTCGGGCATCAGACAGCTATCATACAATAAAATGTTGATTCGATGGGCACGGTGGGTCGGACGAATTTGGGCGAAAATGGGGCAGGTCTATTCCTTTGTGTCATAACCGTGCAGATTTCTCAACACGGAGCAGCGCCGGTTGTCAGACGTCAATGGACAAGGCTATGATGCGGAGCAACCCCTGTGGGCGGTGGAGCCGGCCGGGGGGGAATAATAAACAATATACTGACCGCTCCGGGGCAGAGAACTTGGCAACTATGGAAATAAAACCCCTCAACAAATTTCCCCGAGATACCGTTGAACGTTGGTTGCTCACCATTCCTTTTTACAAAACCGTCAAACAGCAAGACAACTGGCAGTTCGAAATTCTGCTGGATCGGGCCCATATCGCCTATTACGAACCCGGTGAACAGGTACTGCAGCGCGGTGAGCGGGATCAGTGGCTGTATTTTCTGCTGAGAGGGCAATTGGATGTGTACCCCAATGAGCAGGTGGAAGGCCCCTCCATCAATCAGATTACACCGGGCGAAGTGTTCGGCGACCTGGCCATGCTGATTGGTCATGAGCGCACGGCGACCCTCATCGCCTCACCGGGTTGCCGGCAAGTGGTTGTATTGGCCTCGGACTTCAGCGAGTTTGCCAACCTGGAGTCCAATCGGCCGATCACTTTGGCCACCAAGATCGCCTACTATCGGAATACCGTGCACAGCCTGCGCTGGAAGCTGGAGGTGTACCGCGCCCAGAATCCGCAGCACAGCTTTGCCAATCGCCATCGACAGATCCGGTTGTACACTGGCCCCAAAGACACCCGCGAGGAGCTTTCAGCCCTGCACGCCCAGGCGCAATCGCTGGCGCGCCTGTTGCTGGAGTGGAATGGTGAATTTGGAGCAGCGCGTCGTTAGCTGGCCTGTAAATTTGCTATCATGAGGTTTGTTACGCGCCCGGCGGCCAACGGCCGGGTCCGATTGTACTCTGTTCAGGGCCGCTATGAACTTTGACGATTTGAAACTTCGGCCGGGCTACCCGCTTCAAGTCCAAGTCGAAACCAGTACCGGGATGTCCGAGCGTTATCCGTGCCGCTTTGTGGGGGCCATGCCAGGGCGGGCGCTATTGCTGTCCGTGCCCCGTGTCAATGGTCGTTTTCTGCGCTTGCGTCCAGGGCAGAAGGTCGTGGCCCGGATGATGGTGGCGAACGGGGTCGGGGTTTTTACCTGCTCGGTGGAGAGCCAGGCCACGGATCCCTACCCACTGCTACACCTTGATTACCCCGAGGAAGTCGGCTTTAAAGGCATTCGACAATCCACCCGTGTGGAAATTGCATTGCCGGTCGTCGTGCTCAATCAGAGTAGCCTCGAGGCCTCTGAAGTAGACGCTCGTGTGGTTGATATCAGCCTGTCGGGTGCGCGCCTGGAGTTGGATCGTATTCTGGGCGATATCGGAGATAAAGTATCCATTACCGCCCAGGTTGAAGTGGCCGGGCTCTATCGCGACCTGCGCCTCGAAGCGGTCATCCGCTCCCGGGTTGAGCGCAGTACCCAGGAACTCAAGCAGAACACCCCGGTAGTGTACGGGCTGGAATTCGTTGAGGCAGATGAAGATCGCCGCTTGCTGTTGGCCGCCTATGTGTATGCGAAAATTGCCCAGGATCAATTACCCACACCTTAGCGCCGGTCTGGCGTTGTGCCTGTGTCTGAGCGCGGCCGCTCCGGTCCAGTCGGTTGAACTGGAGCAGCTGTGGCTGCCCAAATCCTATCTACGACATCTTCCCCGTCTGTATGACGCTGCGCGCCTGGTGGAGGAATCCCCGGGCTGTGAAGAGCTGCTGGAGGGCACCAGTCATCTCGGACGGAGCACACTCGAGCATCCCGTCTTCACCCTCAAGTGCCGCAATCCATCGGGCCAGACTTTCAGCCTGATGGTCGACGGCCCCAGCCTGATGAAAGTGGATGACACCCGTCCCGGTGGCCTGGTGTCCTTCGAGCAACTGCGGGAAGAGTATGAGCTGGCTCAGCAGCGTGAGCGGGAGCGACAAGAGAAGGCCCGAGAGCTCGCCGCACTGGAAGCGCAAAAGCAACAGACCGAGCAGGAGCGCCAACAGTGGTTGCAATGGTGGGAGGATGAGTTTGCCCGGCGGGAGACGTTCTGGAAGGAATGTGTCGCGGCACTGGAGCAGCGAGTGGGCGGGATGCAGGCACTAGAATGGCTGACTACCGAGCGTCCTGAGCCCGAGTTGGGGCAGGAGCCAAACCTGGAAAGCCATCCGCCGCTCACCTATGTGATCGACTTCAATGCAGAGAGCTATTATGGCGAGGCGCTGTTTTATCGGGCGTCTTGTCGCCAGGACGACCAACGGGAACTAGAGCTGGATATCAAGGCGCGAAGGGACTAGATAAAAATGGTCAGACACAAAAAAGGGTCCCTGAGGACCCTTTTTTGGGGAACCGCCATCAGCGTTTAGGCGCTAGGGGTTGCCTTGGCAGGGCGGCCACGGCGGGCGCCGGCCTTTTTCGCCGCTGCTTTTTTAGCGGTGGTTTTTTTGGCCGCTGTTTTGCGGGTGCCGGTTTTCTTGGTGGCGGTCTTCTTGGCAGTGCTCTTACGCGCAGCGGTTTTCTTGGTTGCTGGCTTTTTGGTCGCCGCTTTTTTCTTAGCGGTGGTCTTTTTGGTGGCTGCCTTTGCTTTGGCCGCGGCTTTCTTGGCTTTCGCCTTGGCCTTGGCGGCGGCTTTCTTGGCCGCTACTTTCTGGCGTGCTGCCAGTTTCTTGGCGGCGGCGCGGGCGCGGGCGGCTTCTTTTTTGGCTTTCGCTTTGGCTTTGGCGGCCGCTTTCTTGGCGGCGGCTTTGGCGCGAGCGGCTTCTTTACGAGCGGCGGCCTGCTGAACCTTGGCCATGGCGGCTTCGGCTTTGGCTACGGCTTTGTCGTGCTCATTGGCCAGTTTGTTGGCGGCCTTGATTTCAGCCAGGGTCTGCTTGGCGGCTGCCAGATCAGCCTTGACCGTATCGTGAGCGGCCTTCGCCGTGTTTACTGCGGCCTTGGCGGCTTCTGCCTGCTTGGCCGCGGCGGGAGTTTTCTTCTTGCGCGCGGTGGCCAGCTTGGCACGGGCTGACTTGACTTTGGTCGCCGCTTTGGTGGCTTCCTTGGTCAGTGCTGTTACGGTTTTCTGGGCATCGGTTTCCTGTTGAGTGCGGGCTTTGCTCAGTTGAGCTTTGACCTGAGCGAGCTCTTTTTCCAGTTGCGCAACAGCGTCAACGGACGATTTTTTGCGTGCAGCCATGGTTTGCTTCCCTTATTGTTTTGGAAGAAAAAATGAAGGATGAATAAAAAGCAAAATACAAACAGGTGATAAGTTAAAACTTTGTGGTGAAAATTCAAGTTTTTTATTGCGAAATCAGGAAAATAAACCGCTTTTTCGTAAAAAAAACCCGTTTTCGGGTTTTTTGATCCGTCGATTGAACTGTTTGCCAGTCGCTTTGTGGTTTGGCGGAAAGCTCGTCCCTGATTCGTCAGTGGACTGCGGGCGTTATCCTTGAGTGCGTTTTCTGTATATAATCACAGGTATGATTCAGGGGCGGGACACGCTTTGTGCGTAAAATTATTCATTGTGATGCGGACTGTTTTTTTGCCGCGATCGAGATGCGGGACGATCCGAGTCTCCGTCATCGTCCGATTGCGGTAGGGGGCAGCTCGGATCGGCGTGGCGTCATCTCCACCTGTAATTATGAGGCGCGCCGGTACGGTGTTCGCTCGGCTATGGCTTCGGCTTACGCCAAGCGTTTGTGTCCGGACCTGCTGATTGTCCCGCACCGGATGGATGCCTATCGGGAAGCGTCCCTGCAAATGCGTCATGTGTTCTATGATTTTTCCGAACGAGTGGAACCTTTGTCGTTGGATGAGGCCTATCTGGATGTAACCGACAGTGAACACTGTCAAGGTAGCGCCACCCGGATTGCCGAGGCGATTCGCGAGCGGGTTCATGACGCGCTGGGTATCACCATTTCGGCGGGCGTTGCACCCAATAAATTTCTGGCCAAAGTGGCCAGTGATTGGCGCAAGCCTGACGGGTTGTACGTGGTGCCGCCAAAGCAGGTGGCGGAGTTTGTTCGGGCGTTGCCCGTGGAGCGCGTGCCCGGTGTCGGCCGGGCCACAGCGCAGAGACTGGCGCAGATGGGTGTGGCAACCTGTGGCGACCTGCAGGCTTTTGATGTGTTCGAGCTCAGTGAGCGCTTCGGGGCCTTCGGCGTACGTCTGCACCACCTGTGCCACGGGCGTGACGAGCGGGCGGTGACAGTCAGTCGACGTCGCAAATCCCTGAGTGTGGAGCACACCTTTGCCCAGGACCTGCCGGATCTCGAGCATTGCCTAGGGCAGTTGCCGGGGCTGCTGCAGTCACTGGCCCTCAGGTTGCGCCGGGTCGATGGCGATTATCGGGTGGTCAAGCGGTTCGTGAAGCTGAAGTTTGAGGATTTCACCTCCACAACCCTTGAGCGTGCCGGTACCGATGTCAATCAGGCGGCTTACCGGGCGTTGTGTGAGGAAGCGTTTGTGCGCGGTGATCGACCGGTCAGGCTGCTCGGCGTTGGGGTGCGGTTTGTGGATTTACGGGAAGATCAGGCTTTTTACCAGCTTGATTTATTCTCTTAGCCGCATTTTTAGGGCATTTTTACACCCATCAAGGTGTAAAAAGGACTATTAGCGGGCGCTGGGATGGCCACAATGGCAAGAAAGCGATGGTCATGCAGCGGTAAAAGCTGTTAGTATTCGGGTCTGTTTCTGGGGGGCTCAAGGGCGCCCAGTGATTTCAGACACCCAGTGATTTCAGATAAGAACGGGAGTAAGTGCGGTGAGAAGAAAGAAGAGCCGTAGCGGTGATGATAGTAACGATATCGATTTGACCCCCATGTTGGACGTGGTGTTCATTATGTTGATCTTCTTTATTGTGACGGCGTCGTTCGTCAAAGAGATCGGCCTCGACACCAATGTTCCCGAAGAGAATGACCAGCCGCCGCCGGAAGATGCGGATCCCAACATCGTGGTCGATATCCGTCAGGATAACCAGGTGTGGATGGAGAACCGTCGAGTGGATACCCGGGCAATTCGTTCAAACATTGAGCGGATGCGGGCGGAGTTGCCGGACGCTACCGTGATTATTCGTACCCACGATCGTGCCGACGCGTCCGTTTATGTCTCAGTAGCGGATGCAGCTCGGGCCGCCAATGCGCCCAGTATTGTTCTTGTGCCCATGCCGGAAGAAATGCGCGCTCGATAAGATCGCCTGTTCTTCGGACATAAAAAAACCACCGACAAAATCGGTGGTTTTTTTATGTCCGCCTGATGGCCCTGAGAGTGTTCGACCAAAACTGCCTGGCGGATCAGGCGCCCTCAGTGGGGCGCCTTCTGCTCAGTCTTCGACTCTTTAGCTGGCGAGTTGCTTGCGCACCGAGGCCAGTTTGACGCAGACCACAAACACCTTCATCGCCCCTTTCACTTCCTCGACGCTGGGCACTGAGGGCGCAATACGGATATTGCGGTCCTCGGGGTCTTGGCCGTAAGGGAAGGTGGCGCCCGCGGGCGTCAGCTTGACTCCGGCCTCGGCCGCCAGACGAACGGTGTCCTGAGCACAGCCGGGACGAGTGTCAAACGACACAAAATAGCCACCTTGAGGTTCCTGCCAGTTGCCCAGATCGCTCTCTGCGAAGGCTTCGTTCAGCGCATCCAGTACCGCCGCAAAGCGGGGCTTGAGCAGTTCGGCATGACCCTGCATGTGCTTCATCAGGGCGTCCCGGTTGGGCAGGAAGCGGCTGTGACGAATCTGGTTGACCTTGTCCGGACCGATGGTGCAGGTTCCCAGAAACTGCTTGAACCCTTTCAGGTTGGCGGGGCTGGCGTTGACGAACGCGACCCCGGCACCGGCGTGGGTGATCTTTGAGGTCGAAGCAAACTGAATGACCGAGTCTTCTGTACCGTGCTGGGCGCAGGCTTTCATCACACAGGCCAGTTCCGGTGGGTTGTCGACCAGGTCGTGAACGGCGTAGGCGTTGTCCCAGAATACCCGGAAGTTCGGGCCCGCGATTTTACCCAGTGCGGCAATACGCTCAACGGTTTCATCGCTGTACACCACACCGGTCGGGTTGGAGTATTTGGGGACACACCACATGCCCTTGATGCGCGGATCGTCTTTGACCAGCGCCTCTACTTTGTCCATATCCGGACCGGCGTCGGTCATGGGCACGGCAATCATGTCAATGCCGAGCTGCTCACAGACCGTGTGGTGACGGTCGTAGCCGGGCACCGGGCAAAGGAATTTCACGTTGCCCTCGTTTTTCCAGGCGCTATCCGCGCCGGTCAGGCCGAACTGGTGAGCGGTCAGCATGACCTGGAACATCAGGGTCAGGCTGCTGTTGCCACCGACCAGCACATCTTCGGGATCGACGCCCATCAGGTTGGCGCCCAGTTGTTTGGCTTCGGGCAGGCCGTCCAGGCCACCGTAGTTGCGTGTGTCGGTGCCGTCGGCGGCTTTGTAGTCACCTTTGAGAATGCCATCCAGCGCATCGGACAGGCTCAGCTGCTCCGGAGAGGGCTTGCCTCGGGTCAGATCCAGGTTGAGTTTCTGGTTGACGATGCGTTGATACTCGTCGGCCAGTTCGGTTTCCCACTGGCGCAGTTGTTCCTGTGTCGCTTGATCCAGTTGCAAGGTGTCTACCTCAATGGTTGGTGGGCGAAAGGGGCATTATAACCCTTGGTGGGTGAAGATTTAACCGGGCATGGTCGTTAACCGCGGACGACCGCTGAAGCTCATGCCTCGAGCGGTGGGGTCGGGCAGTCCAGTGCGTCCGCCACGGCGCGGTAGAGCTCCGCTTCCCGCGGTGTGACCCGCTGGTCCTGGAGAAGGCATTCGCGCAGCGCTTTGAGTAATTCGGGCTTTTCCAGCGGGCGCAGTTGGCGCAATCTGTCCAGGGCGCTGTCGAGGCCAGTGAAGCCGATGTCCTCGGTGGGCATCAGTGTGCTCTCCAGGCCCAGCCGGGAGGCGCCGGCCCGGTAAGCCTGGGCCGGTTGGGTGCGACCGGCCCAGGCAGCGACCGACAGCAGCAGTCGGGCTTCAGCCTGGCAGTACGCCAGCTTGAGGCGCTGGCGTTTGGGGACCGGTGCCACCAGGTGGGTGTGTGCCAGCCGGTAAACGATCCATTCGCTCAGTTGTACTCGACCGTCGGCTTTCGCCAGACCGCTCAAAATGGCGAGAAAGTCCCGACGCTGTTGATCGGAGAATTCATTGAGCGAGGGCAGGGCCAGCTCAATCGCCGGTAGGCGCAAACCGTCCGGCAGTTCCGCGCTCTGAGTCATCACCGGACGCAGCGCGTTCAGCTCGGTTTCCTTCAGTTGTTCCGCGAGGTAGCTCCACTCGGATGCGCGCGAATTCGCATCGGCATTCAACTGGAGTCCCCAAAGTAATCCCCGGGCGCTGAAGGGGTCCCGGGCGGCCTCGCGCAAGGTCTGGGGTAGTGTCTCGAGGGTGGCCTTTGCCTGTTCAATCGCCTTAGGACTGATCTCACCCGTGTGATGTCCCGCGCTGCTGGCCACCGCAACCGCCGCCGCCATGGCTCGGGCCGTCTCTTCTCGCCCGGTGGTGGAGTCGGATGCGGATGTTTGCGCTGCTGCGGGGCTGTCGGGCTGATTCAGCGGAGTGAAGTCCCCTTGCCAGCCCGGTAGTACCCGACGAATTCGGTCTTCCAGCGGTGGGTGGGTGGCCATCAGGCCGCTCAGTCGTGCCTTGACGCCCTCTTCGAAGTACATGTGGCTGAATTCGTTGGCGTCACTGGCCGAAAGTCGTGACCCGTCCGGAGAGTGGCCGATCTTGATCAGGGCGCCGCCGATGCCCTCGGGATTGCGGGTGTACTGAACCGCCGATGCGTCCGCCAGGAACTCCCGTTGGCGACTCACCGCCGCCTTGATCCAGTTGCCAAAGAAAGTGCCGACGGCGCCGAGTATGATCAGTCCGAGGCCGATCAAGGCAACATTGCCCTGGTTGGAGCGACGGCGAAGCCCTCGGCGGGCACCACTGCGCGCCAGAATATGGCCGAGCAGACCGATCAGAAGCAGGCCGTTCAACACCGCCACCAGGCGCAGGTTCAGCCGCATATCACCATGCAGGATATGACTGAACTCGTGAGCAATAACCCCTTGTAGTTCGTCTCGGGAAAGCTGCTCCATGGCGCCACGGGTGACCCCAATGACCGCGTCGTGAGGGCCGTGGCCCGCGGCGAACGCATTGATGCCGGATTCATTCAGCTCGTATACCGGGGGAACCGGCATGCCCGAGGCAATCGCCATTTCTTCGACAATGTTCAGCAGTTGTCGCTGAGGCAGCTCTTGGCTGTTGCCGGGAATCAGTTGGCCGCCCAGGGCCTCGGCCACTGCTTGACCACCCGAGCGCAACTGAAACCATTTGAAGCCACTGCCTACCAGAACCAGCAAACCGACCATCAGAGAAATCCAGGCGATGGGTTGCCAACCCACCTGCTCGAGCAGTCGTCGCCAGTAGCCGCCACCGCCGACTGTCTGCACCGAGGTCAAACCGACGCTGGCGACCACAAACACCACTGTGGTGAGAGCAATGATGGTCAGTACGGCCAGCGTCATTAACACCACCAGACGACGGGTGTTGCGGCGGGCCAGCTCCTGGTGCTCAAAAAAGTCCATACCGGGTCGGTCGGCGTTTACTTGAACGAAACTTTGGGTGCTGCCTGAATCGCTTCGCTGTCGTCAAACTCCAGCAGTGCGGCATCTTCGCGGTGACCGAGGTGCCTGGCCAGAACGACGGGGGGGAAGCTCTGCTTATAGGTGTTGTAGGTCATGACCGAGTCGTTGAACGCCTGGCGGGCGAACGCGACTTTATTTTCGGTGCTGGTAAGCTCTTCATTGAGCTGCATCATGTTCTGGGACGCCTTCAGGTCGGGGTAGGCTTCCATGACCATGTTCAAGCGACCCAGAGCCCCCGCCAGGCTGTTTTCGGCTCCGCCCAGCTGTGCCATGGCCTGCGGGTCGCCGGGCGCGCTGCGGGCGGCATTGAGACCGGCGAGCGCCTGGTTGCGCGCCTGGGTCACGGCCTCCAGGGTCTCCCGTTCATGGGAGAGGTAGGCTTTGGCGGTTTCGACCAGGTTAGGGATCAGGTCGTAGCGGCGTTTGAGCTGCACTTCTATCTGGGCAAAGGCATTCTTAAACCGGTTTTTCAGTGCGACCAGGCGGTTGTAAACGCTGATCAGGTAGAACACGAACGCGCCGATCAGTACCAGAACAACGATGGTTGAAACGTCCATAATGCGAATCCTTTTACCGGGGATGAAGTTATTATTCAGGCGCCGGAGTGACCGGCGCTTCAGTCAATGTATTCAAATACTCGCACGACTCGCTCCACACCGCCAGTGCGGCTGACAATGTCGGTGATTCGGTCGGCCTCGGCCCGGGACACCAGGCCCATCAGGTACACACTGGCGTTTTCGGTAATTACCTTGACCCGGCCGCCCTCGACATCGCGACTGGCATACAGCTTGGTTTTGACCTTGGTGGTGAGCCAGTTGTCGTGGCTTCGGGTCATGAAGGAGATCGGTGCGTCGACTTCCAGCTCGTTGTGCACCTGCCGGACGCTGTGAATGGCATCCACGGTCTTGCCCGCCAGGCTGCGCAGCTCTGCGTTGGGTACCTGACCGACCAGCAATACCACAGCGTTGTAGCTGTGCACGTCGATGGGCGATTCGTCCAGGCGTTGGTGGGCTTTGTTGATGTTGACGCTGGCAATGGTCTCGATCTGGGAGTCGTCAATGCGCATGCCGAGCGAGCGTTTCCCGGGGTTTAACTGGATGGGCTCGCGGGTGGTGGCGTCGACGATGGTGGTGCAGCCTCCGAGCACCGACAGCAGTGCGGTCAACAGAACGGCGGGCAATCCCAAAAAGCGCGGACGAGCCATCAGTGGAATCCTCCAAATAAGTGTTGATCGATCAAATCACACAAACAGAAAATCGTCAGCAGGTGCACTTCGTGAATGCGTATCGCCGAGGGCAGGGCCGCGCGCAGTTCGATGTCCCGGTGGTCGAGCAGGGCGGCGGCGTCGCCACCGTCGCCGCCCGTGAGCGCGATCACCCGAATGTTGCGGTCGTGGGCGGCGCTGATGGCCTGCAACAGGCTGCCGGCGTTACCGGTGCTGGTGATCAGGACCAGCACGTCGCCGTCCTGTCCGAGGGCTCGCAGGGGTTTGGCGTAGACATCATTGCCGCCACCATCGGCGGCTATGGCGGTCTGGGTGATCATGTCGGCGCCCAGGTTAAACGCCGGCAGGCTGGGCCGCTCCTGTTCGAACCGGTGTATCAGGCTGCTGGTGAGAATCTGCGCCTGGGCGGCGGAGATCCCGTTACCGCAGGTGAGGATCTTGTGGCCGTTGAGCAGCGCTTCGACCATCACTTCACTGGCGTGAACAATCTGTGGGGCGAGGCTTTCACCGGTCTGCATGGTGGCCTCAATGCTTTCGTGAAACAGGGTGATGACCCGTTGCTCCATAGGATGTCCCGTTTTCGAGTGACGGGCTCAAATTGCGCTGAAAGCGTCTTTGAGCCAGGTTATTGGGGCGCCGGCGGCGCGGCGCGGATCGAACGCCACCACATCGAAACGACAGGCGACCCGATCGGTCAGTCCGGTGCGCTGCAGATAGTGCTGTGCGGCGCGAATCAGCTTTTGTTGCTTGCGAAAATCCACGGTTTCGGCCGCTGAGGCAAAGCCGTTATGGCGGCGTAGTCGAACTTCAACAAAAACCAGCGCATTGCCATCGGTCATGACCAGGTCAATCTCTCCGGCTTTGCAGCGGTAGTTTCGGTCCCGGACCGTCAACCCCTGTGCCGTCAGATAGCGTTCGGCCTCCTGCTCGGCGGCTTTTCCGGCCTCAGCGCTCGCCGGGCGGTTGTAAGTCATCACGCAATTCCTCCTGAAGCGCGTTGTCGCGTGGGGTGGCGGCGGCCATGGGCCGGGCCTCTCCCCCCTGAAATTGGGCCCAGACCAGCTCCCGCTCAATCCGTCCACCGGCGCGCATGCGCAGCGCGCCGGTGGCGCCGTAGAGTCGGGCATCCTCAATCTGCTCCAACTGGGGCAGGCGCGGGTAGAGCCGGTAGGCGTCCACACCCAGGGCGTGCAGACGGCTGTATATGGCCGCTTCTCGGCTGTGCTCGGCCAGTGTCGCCTTCTCTTCGAACTCGCCGTTGAGCAGCCAGGGCAGAGTGTTGAAGCGCACTCCGTTCAGGTCCCGATTACTCTTGGTGTCCCGCTCGCCGGTGTAGATGTGACTGGTGGCGTACACCGGCAGGTCGCCGGCGTAGTGGAAGGCCAGGGTCGGCCGTATCTGTCGGCCTTGCTCGGGGTCGGCCATCAGGAAAATCATGTCCAGATCTTTGCGCCGCCGTGGCTCGAATTCCAGAGCGCTGCCGAGCAGGCGGGTCAGGGCCTGTCGGCGGGCCTGACTCTGGTCAATCAGCAGTGCCTGCTGAATGATCCGGGAGTAATCACCGCTGCCGGGGAACTGGCTGTCGATCGATACTTCGCCGCCCAGCGCTTGCCACTCCCGGGTGAAGGCCTGGGCGCTGCGCGCACTCCAGTTGCGGTTCGGAGCGAGGATCATGGCGTTGCGGTGGCCTTCCTGATAGGCGCGACGGGCCACCTGACGGGCCTCGTCTTCCGAGGCGAGGCCAAACTGATACAGGCCCTCGGGCGCTTCGGGCCGCTCTTCATCCAGAGTGCTGTCTACGTAATTTAGGGTCAGCACGGGAATAGGCAGCAGATCTTGTTCATGCAGTTGCCGGACCTTGTCCTTATCCAGTGGGCCGATGACCAGATCGGCACCTTCGGCCATGGCCTGTTCGTACAGCGCCAGAATGTCATCGCTGGCGCTGGTGTTGTATTGGCGTATCTGGGGGCGACGGCTCTGTTCATGTCCGGCTTGATAATAAGCGCTGAGGAAACCGTCGCGAACGGCATCAGCGGCTCGAGCCAGGGTGCCTTCCTCGGGGAGCAGCAGCGCGACTTGCCGGGGCTGCTGTTCAATCAGTCGGCGTAGCAGTTGCAGGTCGTTGGGCAAATTGTCGCTGGCTGGGTGGTTGGGCCAGGCGCTCTGCCATTGGTCAACTTGGGCTTGTTGCCGTTCAAGGTTGGCCTGATTGTCTTTACTGATCGCGGCCAGTTCGAGCCAACCGCGCAGCGGTGTCTGGCTCTCACCACTGATGGCCTGCTCCAACTCCACCAGAGACAGTGACATCAGGCTCTGCCAGAGCTGTTCCCGGTTCTCGGCGCTCGCCGGTTCCTCGGGGCCGAGGAGTGAGTCCATGAGCATGCGTTCATTGACGCTGGCGATGACGTCGCCGGAGCGCAGGTACAAATGGGCGCGCAACTCACGCAGCGCGAGCTCGCGCTCCGGCGCCATGGTCTGCCACTGTTGTTCCAGACGGGGGTTGGTTAGAATGCGTTCGGCCAGATAGTAAGACCCTTCATTCAGTGCCACTGTGCCCAAGAGCTCGGTGTGCAGCAAAAATCCGCGGGTATCCAGTTGGCGGCTATCAATGGAGGTCAGCAGGTTGCGGGCCCAGTTGTACTCCTGTTGTTCGACGAGCAGGCTGGCAGCTTCCAGCAGATAGCCTTCGCGTTCGGGCGACTGGCTGGCGCGGGCCTGATCCACGAGTGTTTTGACGCGGGCTTCAATCGCCTCCCGGGACAGGGGGGGCTCATCCGCCGGGGTTTCCATCGGAGGTGTGCTGCTGCAACTGGCCAGAAGCCAGACCAAAAGCGCGAGCAGGGTGCACAAGTATCCCCGGTATTGCATGATGATGTTCTCCACTAATACTGCTTACGATGTGAGTGCAACCAGACGATAAGGCACGTTTATGACCTCCAACACGACATCAGACCCGCTGGCATCCAGTGGCAGTTCGGGTACCGCTGCGGCCGGTGTTCTGTATGTTGTCGCCACGCCTATTGGCAATTTGGCCGATATGGTACCCCGTGCGGTGGAAATTCTACAATCAGTGGCGTTGATAGCGGCGGAGGATACTCGCCATAGTGCGCGACTCCTGTCACATTTTTCCATATCCACCCCCTGCATCGCTTACCACGACCACAGTGATAGTGAGCGCACCGAAAAGATCCTGGATCGTGTGGCCGCCGGGGAGTCAGTGGCGCTGATCTCCGATGCCGGTACACCACTGGTGTCAGATCCCGGCTATCGGCTGGTGCGCTCAGCGCGCGAGCGCGGCCTGGATGTGGTGCCGGTACCGGGCGCCTGCGCCATGGTCGCGGCGCTCAGTGCATCGGGCCTTCCTTCAGATCGCTTTTCTTTCGAAGGGTTCCCGCCGCCCAAGGTGAATGCCCGCCGCCAATGGCTGGAGGCATTGGCGGCCGAGTCGCGCACCCTGATCTTCTACGAGGCGCCCCATCGGGTGTTGGCCTGCCTGGAGGCCATGGCCGAGGTAATGGGGGGCGACCGGGAGGCGGTGATCGCCCGTGAGCTGACCAAAACCTTTGAAACCATTCGGCTGGCGCCGCTGGCGGAGTTGGTGGAGTTCGTTCGGGCGGACAGCAATCAGCAGCGGGGGGAGATTGTGCTGATGGTGGCGGGCGCCTCAACCCGTTCGGACAGTACACTGGATGCCGAGGCCGAGCGGGTGATGGGTATTTTGCTTGAGGAGCTGCCGGTCAAGCAGGCGGCCGCGATGGGGGCGAAGATTACCGGGGTGAAAAAAAACGCCCTGTATCAGTGGGCGCTTGAGCATAAGTAGTTTGGGGGGGGGCGGCGGATGCAGCCAGGTTTGGTTACGGCGGATGCGCCTTCGGCTTATCCGCCCTACGCGAGCTGCCGTACTACCCGCAGGGCGGATAAGCCAAAGGCCACATCCGCCGTAACTCAGCTTGATTGATGATCAAAACCGCAAGGTCCCCTGCAGCGCAATACTACGCGGCCGTTCATAGAAAGCATAATAACCGCTGCCGGTCCCACCGGTCACAACCGTTGCCACCGGCAGGCCGTTGGCGTAGCTGACGATGGCCTCATCGGTCAGGTTTTTACCGATCAGCGCCACTTCCCAGCGGTCGTCCTGGCCGCTCAGGGCCACCCGGGCGTTCACTTTCACGTAGCTGTCCTGAACCATGCGCGGGTCCAGTGTCGGTGTCGCCAGGTACTCGTCGCTGTAAATCAGGTCCAATGTGCTGTTCAGGGTCAGTCCACGGCTCAGTGCCAGGGTGTGGTTGGCGCTGATGTTGCCCTGGAATTCGGGGGTAAATTCCCGGGTTTCGCCGCTGGCGTCGCACTGGGTCTGTCCCGGCGCCTCGCCAAAGTAGCACTGGGCGGTGGGGAAGTCGTCGTACTCGAAGTCCAGCCAAGCCAGACCACCGGAGATCATCAGTTCGTCGGTGGCCATCCAGCGTCCGTCCAGCTCCATCCCCTGGATGGCGGCCTCGGCGGCATTGGTGACGTTAAAGCTGAAGGCGCCGTCAAACTGGCTGGTCTGCAGATCCTGGAAATCGGTATAGAACAGAGCCGCGTTCAGCTCGGCCCGGCCGTCGGCGAGGTTGAATTTACCCCCGATTTCGTAGTTCTTGACCTCTTCATCTTCAAATTCGAACACCCCGGTAATCGGAACCGGCGAGCCGGAAGAGGCGTTGACGGCGTTGTTTACCGTCGGATCGGGGTGGGCGTTGGAGCGCACATCGAAGCCACCGGATTTGAAGCCAGTGGTGTAGCTGGCATAGACCATGTCCGTGCCGTTGAGATCATACTGCAGGGTGACCGACGGCGTGAAACCGGACTCCGAGCGGGTCCGGCTCAGTGCTTCGTAGGGCTCGATGTTGAACAGTCCGTACAGGCCATTGTAGGGATCCTGCGGGGTGCCAACGGGGCGCTCGACGGTGGCGCCACTGTTCGGGTCCGTTACCGTGTGGTATTGGCGCCGACTCGCGGTTTTTTCTTCGTCGGTGTAGCGGCCGCCGAGGATCAGGCGCAGATCGCTGGAGAGTTCCCAGGTGCCCTGGAAAAACACGGCGGCGATGTCGCTATCCTGTGCGAAGTCCCGCTGGGAGGCGGTGCCGCGCAATAGCAGCGCGCCTTCACCCACCTGTTGCTGCAAGGCAACCGGCAAAAGGCTGTCCGAGGGAACCCGAATTTCATCGTCGAACTCCAGGTCACTGCTCTGATAGAACAGGCCGCCCATATAGCTGAACGGACCGGACTCCGGCGAGGCAATGCGAATTTCCTGGCTGACCTGGCTGTAGTCCTCTTTCGACAGAATGTTGAACATGGGGACGCCGACAAAGTCGCAGTCACACAGCTCTTCGTAATCATAGGTGGTGTAGCCGGTCACGGCGGTCAGGCTGTGTTCGCCCAACTCGGTTTCAACCTCCAGCATGGCGTTGCGGGTGTTGTTGTAGCTGAAGTCGCCATTGGACTGGCGGTTGAAGTCCTGGGTGGTATCCAGGGTGTAGGCGCCGCCGGTCAACTGGGCGAGTACTGCCGAATAGGGCACGGTGGGGCGGCCGGGAAGCTCGATCTCCGCAGGGTTGACCACCTCGAGGTTGCGACCCTCCTGATCGAACGAGCCATCTTCAAGTTTCAGGGTGATATCCCACTGGCTGTTGGGTTGCCAGAGCAGGGTGCCGCGCACCACCTGATCTTCTTCTCTGGTTTCATCCTGACCGGTGGTAGTGTTGTGGAAGTGACCATCGATACTGCGATCCAGAACGGCCAGTCGGCCACTGAGCTGATCGGTCAGTGGCCCGGAAACGACCGCGCGCAGGTCCTGCTTGCTGTGTTCGGGCTCGTACAGGCCGGTCACTTTGGCGAAGAACTCATCGGTGGGGCGGGCCGTCGTAATACTGATGGCACCTGCGGTACTGTTCTTGCCGAACAGGATGCTCTGCGGGCCGCGCAGAACTTCGACCCGCTCTATATCCAGAAATGGCGCCCGGCTGAGCTGGGCGCGGCCGAAGTGGACCCCGTCCACAAATTGGGCGGCGGACTGCTCGAAGCCCTGGTTGACACCGGAGCTGATGCCCCGGATTGAAATGGTGGTGCCGATGCCGGTCTGGGTCATATTCAGACTGGGTATGTAATCGGCCATGCGCTCGATGCCGGTGATACCGGTATCGTCGATTTTCTCGCCCGCCATGGCGTTGACCGAAATCGGGACATCCAGAAGGTTCTGTTCGCGCTTTTGCGCGGTGACCAGAATTTCCTCCAGGGCCGGTGTGCTTTGAGCCTGGGCCGTGACGCTGAAGCTGGCCGCGATGGCCAGTGAGAGTGCGGTAAGTTTATAGGTGTTCACAGACGTCTCCTGTCCTTTTTTATGGTTGACCTAATCTTAGATCATAATGGGGTTAAAAACGAAATCGTCAGTAAATATTCAGAAGCGCTTCGCTTTGTGTTGAAAATGTGCGCTTGCGCACGTTCGCCAAGGTCGCTACTCTATGCCCTCGGAGTCGGCTCGGCAGTCGCTTCGGTGCTTGCACCGGGGAGGAAAGTCCGGGCTCCACAGGGCAGAGCGCCAGGTAACGCCTGGGGGGCGAGAGCCCACGGAAAGTGCAGCAGAAAGTAAACCGCCTAAGCGACCTCGGTCGCCGGTAAGGGTGAAATGGTGCGGTAAGAGCGCACCGCGCGGCTGGCAACAGTTCGCGGCGATGGTAAACCCCGCTCGGAGCAAGACCAAATAGGAACCCGATGGTGCGGCCCGTACCGGGTTCGGGTAGGTCGCTCGAGGTGCGTGGCGACACGCATCCCAGATGAATGACTGTCCTCGACAGAACCCGGCTTACAGGCCGACTCCGACTTATTCTGTTTTAGAGCGCTTCCTTCTATCCCCCGTCTTTTTTAATCCTAAAAATTCACAAACTTAATGTAATACTTTAAGTTTGCTCGCTATTGCGCTGATAGTTATAGCTTATTCCCTTTTGGCGGTTTCTGGCGCATCTCTCATTCCTGTCTATACCTACAGTTTTCTCTGCAGATCCCGTGCGGTTCGCCGCATTTTCCTTCTCTATTGCTTGACTTTGCTTTGCCCGGATTTATAGTGTGCCATAAGTGGTAGAAAGTGGTTATTAGTGGTTTTTTGTGGAAATCCGGGATGTGAAGTGGTGAAAAGTGCCCACGCCTCCCATCAATTGACAGGTGAATCGTGCTCACAGGCAGTCACTCCATCAATATGGACGCGAAGGGTCGCATGGCGATCCCGACTCGCATTCGCGAGTCCTTTGTCGCGTCCTGCGAGGGCCGCCTGGTGCTGACCGCTCACACCCAGCAGCGCTGCTTGCTGGTGTACTCCGAGCCAGACTGGCTGGAGCGACTGCCGAAAATTCAAGCACTGCCGGATAACGACCCGGCGGCAGGCCGGATCAAGCGTCTCTGGATTGGCTATGCGACCCAACTGGAGATGGATGGCAACGGACGAATTCTGGTGCCCCCGACCTTGCGCAGCTTCGCCAGACTGGACAAAAAGCTGATGCTGGTGGGGTTGGGCGACAAGATGGAATTGTGGAATGAAGACAGTTGGCAGGACCTGATCGAACAGCCGCTCGATACCGAGCTGTCCCCAGAGCTGCAATCGCTGACACTGTAACCGGATTCCAAGCGGCTCGGCCCGAGCCGGCGTGGCACAACAAACGCGGCATAACAAAAGGTAGCCCATGAGCGATTCGCCCCACCAAACGGTCCTGTTGAATGAAGCGGTTGACGCCCTGGTTCAGGATGTCGACGGCTTTTATGTTGACGGTACCTTTGGCCGGGGTGGACACAGTGCCCGGATTCTGGAACGGCTGTCGGAAAAGGGACGGCTGCTGGGCATTGATAAAGATGCCGATGCCATCGCGGTGGCGCACGAGCGATTTGCCAGTGATGCCCGGTTCGAGATCGCTCAAGGATCCTTTGCGGCGCTTGCGGAACTGGTGGGTGCGAGAGACATGACCGGCAAGGTCCAGGGCCTATTGCTGGATCTGGGCGTGTCGTCGCCGCAGTTGGATGAAGCCGAACGTGGGTTCAGCTTTTTGAACGACGGTCCTCTGGATATGCGGATGGACCGGAGCTCCGGACAGAGTGCGGCCGAATGGCTTGCCGGAGCCCCGGAAGCCGAGATTGCACGGGTTCTGAAAGAGTATGGCGAAGAGCGCTTCGGCAAGCGCATGGCGCGAGCGCTGGTCGCTGCCCGGGCGGAACAACCGATTACCCGGACGTCGCAGCTGGCCGAAATCGTCAAGGCGGCCAATCCGGCCTGGGAGAAGGGGAAGCATCCGGCGACCCGGGCGTTCCAGGGAATCCGGATTCACGTCAACAATGAGCTGTCGGATCTCGAAGCCATTCTTGCCCAGGCTTTGACGGTGCTGGCACCGGGCGGACGGCTGGTGGTGATCAGCTTCCATTCTCTGGAAGACCGCCTGGTGAAGCGCTTTATCCGCCGGCAGGAAAAGGGACAGCCGCTACCGGCCGGACTGCCGGTACGCGATGAGCAGCTCGATCGCACGCTCAAGAGTGTGGGCAAGGCGGTTCGGGCCAGCGATATTGAAGTGGGCGCAAACGTGCGTTCACGCAGCGCCATTATGCGCGTTGCGGAAAAACTCTGACTGATCAGATGGCGAGGCGGTTTTGACTATGAGCCACAACACATCCAATGCACTGCACTCCCGCCGGGGTATAACCCTGGCGGTGGCCGTGGCGTGGGTGCTGGTGGTGTTGTCGGCGCTGGCGGTCATTGCCTCTACCCATCAGACCCGTCAACGGGTTGACCGCCTGGAGACCCTGCGCCGGGAGGCGGCCGAGCTCCAGGTCGTGTGGGGACAATATATGTTGGAGCAGAGCACCTGGGCCGCCTATGGCCGGGTGGAGCAAATGGCCCGCGATGAGTTGGCCATGCGTTTGCCGGATGACGATGACATCGTGATGGTGATTCATGAGTAGGGGACAGACCCTGACAATCGCCCGCTGGCGAGTCTGGCTGGTGGCTCTGGCGGTGCTGGTGCTCGGCTCGGCGCTATTGTGGCGTCTGGCCAGCCTGCAGGTGCTGCCTGATACCGCCCAGGGTTATGAGTTTCTCCAGGGCCAGGGGCAGGCGCGAACCCTGCGCACCGAATCCATCAATGCCTATAGGGGGGTGATTACCGACCGCAACGGCGAGCCATTGGCAGTCAGCACACCGGTCGAAACCCTCTGGGCAGACCCGACACTCCTGTTGCAGTCGCCCGAGCGCTGGAACGAGTTGGCGCGGGCGCTGGAACTCTCGGAAGCCGAGCTGGAAGCTCGGCTCTCTCGTTATAGCGGCAAGGAGTTTATGTACCTGCGTCGGCATCTGCCCCCTCCGGCTGCCGAAGCGGTTCTGGCGTTGGAGGTTCCCGGCGTCTACAGCCAGCGCGAGTACCGCCGCTATTACCCGGCCGGGGAAGTGGCGGCCCACTTGGTGGGCTTTACCGATATCGACGATCGGGGCCAGGAGGGTATGGAGCTGGCTTACGACGCCTGGCTGTCAGGAGAGAGTGGCGCCAAGCAGGTGCTCAAGGATTTGCGTGGTCGTACCGTCAAAGAGCTTCAACTGGTGAAGTCTGCCCGGCCCGGTCGCAATCTGGCGCTCAGCATTGATTTGCGCCTTCAGTATTTGGCGCATCGGGAATTGAAGGCCGCGGTTCTGAAAAACAACGCCAAGGGCGGCTCGCTGGTGATCATGGACGTGCAGACCGGAGAGGTTCTGGCCATGACCAACCAGCCGGCCTACAACCCGAACGATCGCTCCGGCCTGCGCTCCGAGGCGTTGAGAAACCGAGCGTTGACGGACTTGTTTGAGCCCGGCTCCACCATGAAGCCGCTGGCGGTCATGGCGGCACTGGAAACCGGTCGTTTCAGCCCCAATTCGCTGATCAACACCGCTCCCGGGTACGTTCAGGTAGGGCGCAAGACGCTGTTGGATCCGGTGAACTACGGCACCCTGGATCTGAGTGGGGTGATTGCTAAATCCAGCCAGGTGGGAATGACCAAGCTGGCTTTAGAGCTTGAGCCTTCAACGGTGCGCAACATGTATCAGCGGCTCGGGCTGGGCCAGGGTGTGGGTACCGGGTTTCCGGGCGAAGCGGTGGGCACGCTGCCCACCTATGAAAACTGGCGCCCCATTCAGCGGGCAACCTACGCTTTTGGTTACGGTCTGAATCTCACGGCCATGCAGTTGGTGAACGCTTACAGCACCGTCGCCAGTGGCGGCGTCAAGCGCACGCCTTCGCTACTGAGGGTAGACGAAGTGGCCGACGGCGAACGGGTGGTGGATGAAGATCTGGCCCGGCAGGTTACCGCCATGCTGCGCCGGGCGGTCAGCACCGAGGGTACGGCCCGCCGGGCTGAAATTCCGGCTTATCCGGTGGCGGGCAAAACCGGCACGGTACATAAAGTGGGTGAGGGTGGTTATGTCGAGAACCGATATATCGCATCGTTTGTCGGTATGGCGCCAGCGGACAATCCGCGCATTGTCGCGGCGGTAATTATCGATGAGCCCTCGGATGAACGTTATTTTGGTGGCCAAGTGGCCGCTCCGGTTTTTTCAAGCGTGGCCGAAGGCGCTCTGCGTTTGTTGCAGGTGCCGCCCAGAGTGAACGGGGCCAAAGGCATTATGGTTCAGGAAGACAAAAAGCGCGGGGAGCCCCTGTCATGACTCCTCGCTACTCCATTAACCTCGCGGACCTGGCGCCGGCGCTGAAGCTCGATCCGGCGTCGCTGCCCGATATCCAGGGATTGACCCTGAATAGTCGTCAGGTCCAGCCGGGTGATGCGTTTGTGGCCCTCAAGGGCGCGGTTCATGATGGGCGTGACTATATAAAGGATGCAGTCGCCAATGGTGCCGTGGCCGTACTGGTGGATGTGGACGCTCCGGCGGATGTTCAGTCCGTGCCGGTTGTCGCACTGCCCAACCTGGCCGGTCAACTGAGTGAGTTGGCAAATCGGCTGTATCAGTCCCCGAGCGAAGCGGTCAAAGTCTTTGGCGTGACGGGAACCAACGGCAAAACCACCTGCTCCCTGCTGATGGCCCAATTGGCGGCGGTCCACTGGGGGGCTGCGGGCGTGATCGGCACCTTGGGGTACGGATTGTTGAAGGCCGACGAGCCATCCGCCGACCAGTTTGCCGGTCTGGAGCACACCGGTCTGACTACTCCGGACGCGCTGAGTGTGCAGAAAACGCTGTGCTCGCTGGTAGATCAGGGGGCGCAGGTAGTGGCCATGGAGGTCTCCTCCCATAGTCTGGTTCAGGGACGCGTGGCCGCCGTGAAGATGGCGGCGGCTCTGTTCACCAACCTGAGCCATGACCATCTGGACTTCCACGGAGACCTGATCCGCTATGGCGCCGCCAAGGCGCGGTTGCTGGAGCAACCCGGCCTGCAGGTCGCGGTCATCAATCGGGATGATGCCTGGGCCGCGAGCCTCGCCAACCAAGTGCCGGAGGGAGTTCAGGTGGTGAGTTATGCCCTGGATGACCCGCAAGCCGATGTCTACGTCACCGACCGGGTCGAGCAGCGTGCGGGCATCAGTGCCCTGATCAATACACCCTGGGGACAGGGCGAGCTCCACAGCCCACTGTTGGGTGAGTTCAACCTGAGCAACCTGCTGGGCGTGATCGCAACGCTCTGTGCCGCTGGCATGGCACTGGAGGACATCTTGGCGGCCGTTCCCGGTCTGGTACCGGCGCCCGGGCGCATGGAACCGGTGGTCCTGGATGAACAGCGACAGGATGTGCAGGTGGTGGTGGATTACGCCCACACGCCGGACGCACTGGAGAACACTCTCAAGGCGTTGAGTCACCACAACACGGGTCGGCTCTGGTGTGTGTTCGGTTGCGGTGGAGACCGGGACCGGGCCAAGCGTCCGAAGATGGGACGGCTCGCTGAGCGGTACAGCGATTACGTGGTAGTGACCAATGACAACCCCCGCTCAGAGGATCCCGCCCAGATTGCGGCGGACATTCTGCGCGGAATGGACAACGACCATCAGTGTCTGGTGATTGCCGATCGCGCACAGGCTATTGACCTGGCCATTCAACAGGCCCGCCCCGGCGATACGGTATTGGTCGCGGGTAAGGGCCATGAGGATTATCAGATTTTTGCCCGGGAAACCCTGGCGTTCAGTGATTGCGAGCAGGTGCGCCAATCGCTGCAGCGTCGGTTGGCTAAATTGCGCCCCGGGGAGGTGACACCATGATCGGTACGATCTTTTTGTCAGAGCTCAACCGTCGTTTTGGGGGTGAATTGACCCAAGGTGATGTCGAATTCCGTCGGTTGAGTACCGACACCCGAACCGTGCAGGCCGGGGACCTGTTTCTGGCGCTGCGGGGCGAGCGGTTTGATGGTCATGAGTTTGTGCAGTCCGCAGTAGATCGTGGCGTCTGCGGTGTGGTGGTAGACCAGCCGGTGCCGGACTTGGCCGTACCTCAGTGGGTCGTGCCGGATACTCTGACGGCCCTGGGCCAGGTGGCATTGCTCAACCGTGAACGTTTTCGGGGCCCTCTGGTTGCGATCACCGGCAGCAGCGGAAAAACCACCGTGCGGACCATGCTCGCGGGCATTCTGGTGCGCGCCGGGGGCGTTCTGGCAACTCGGGGCAACCTGAATAACCACATCGGTGTGCCATTGACGCTGTTGGAGTTGGATGAACATCACGAGTACGCGGTGATTGAAATGGGCGCGAGTGGCCCGGGCGAAATCGCGTCCTATTGTCAGTGGGCGAAGCCCGATGTGGCGCTGATCAATAACGTCATGCCGGCGCATATCGAAGGTTTTGGTTCGGTCGAAGGCGTTGCACGCGCCAAGGGAGAAATCTATACCGCGCTGGATGAAAACGGCATTGCCGTGATCAACCGCGACGACGCCTTCGCTTCTTACTGGTTGTCCAGTCTTGGTGGTCGCCGAGTGATCAGTGTGTCACTGGATCAGCATGAGGCAGATTGTCGGGCCCGGGATATCGAGTATCACCCCGACAGCGTTCAGTTCACGCTGATCACCGGAAACGAAGAAGCACGTGTGCAACTGGCAGTGCCGGGTGAACACAGCGTCAGAAACGCGCTGGCCGCAGCCGGTTGTGCGCTGGCGCTGGGTCTGAGTGCTCAGGCCATTGCCCGCGGGCTGGAGAGTTTTGAACCGGTGGCGGGGCGTATGTCGGCCCGGCGCGGCTGGGCTGACGCGCTGATCATTGACGACAGTTACAACGCCAATCCCGGTTCAGTCCGGGCAGCGATCGAAGTGCTCGCCGCACATCAGGGCAAGCGCATATTGGTGCTGGGCGATATGGGAGAGCTCGGTGAACACAGTGCCGAGCTGCATCGTGAGGTGGGTGAACGGGCGCGCGAGCGCGGCCTGGATCGGTTGTTGACGCTGGGTCCATTGAGTGCCCGGGCCGCCGACGCCTTCGGTGAAGGCGCTAGCGCCTACCGTACTCATGAGGCTGTGATTGACGCCCTCAAGGGTGAGTTGGATGAACACACCCGCGTGTTGATTAAAGGTTCTCGCAGCGCCGGTATGGATCGGGTGGTGCGCGGTTTGAGCAAAATCGGAGACCAAGACTGATGCTACTGTGGCTCGCAGAATACTTACAAGAATACCTGCGCGGCATGGCCGTGTTTCAGTACCTGACGCTGCGCGCGATTCTCGGAGTGCTGACGGCGCTGGTGATTTCGTTGTTGTTGGGTCCCTGGATGATTCGTCGCCTGAACTACCTGCAGATCGGTCAGGCCGTGCGCAGCGACGGACCGCAAACGCACTTGAGCAAGTCCGGTACACCGACCATGGGCGGCACGCTGATTCTCGCGGCGATTTTTATCAGTACCCTGCTCTGGACTGATCTGAGCAATCGCTATGTCTGGGTAGTACTGGTGGTGACCGGCATTTTCGGCGCCGTGGGTTGGGTCGACGATTACCGCAAGGTGGTCCAGTCCAACTCTCGCGGTCTGCCCGCGCGCTGGAAGTATTTCTGGCAGTCCGTGGCCGGTGTCGGCGCGGCCCTGTTTCTGTACTACACCGCCGTTCTGCCCGCGGAGACCCAGCTGTTTGTGCCGTTCTTCAAAAACGTGGCATTGGATCTGGGCGTGTTTTATCTGGTGATCACCTACTTCGTGATTGTCGGTTCGAGCAACGCGGTGAACCTGACCGACGGTCTGGATGGGTTGGCGATCATGCCTTCGGTCATGGTGGGCTCGGCGCTGGGCATCATTGCCTATTTGGCCGGGCACGTGGAGTTTGCCAATTATCTTCATATCGCCCATATCCCCGGGGCCGGTGAGCTGGTGATTTTCTGCGGCGCCCTGGCCGGTGCCGGGCTGGGCTTTCTGTGGTTCAACACTTATCCGGCTCAGGTATTCATGGGCGATGTAGGCGCACTTGCGCTGGGGGCCGCCTTGGGGGTAATCGCCGTGATTGTTCGCCACGAGATTGTCCTCTTCATCATGGGCGGCATCTTCGTGATGGAAACGGTGTCGGTCATTTTGCAGGTCGCTTCCTACAAACTGACCGGACGGCGGATTTTTCGAATGGCGCCGCTGCATCACCATTATGAATTGAAAGGCTGGCCGGAGCCGCGTGTGATCGTGCGCTTCTGGATTATTACCGTCATGTTGGTCTCCTTCGGGCTGGCCACATTGAAACTGCGTTAACGGAGCGAGTGAAACTGTGCCTCAACTGATTGCGTCAAGCTGTGAAACCGCCATCGTGGGCGCCGGTGTGACCGGCGTCTCCGTCGCGCGTTTTCTGGCGCGTCGGGGGCAGGTGTTCACGTTGCTGGATACCCGTGCGGATCATCCCCAGCGCGAGGTGCTGGAGCGGGAGTTTGGTGCCGAGCGGGTGCAGTTCGGCGCTCTCGATGTGGCACTGCTGAGCCGGGTGGAGGAAGTGGTGGTCAGCCCGGGAATCGCAATGAGCACCCCCGAACTGCAACAGGCGCGCAATGCCGGCGCTCGTCTGGTGGGCGATATCGAACTGTTCGTGCGTTACGCCAAGGCGCCGCTGATCGCGATTACCGGCTCCAACGCCAAGAGCACGGTCACCACCCTGGTGGGTGAGATGGCCAAAGATGCGGGCGTGCGGGTCGCCGTTGGCGGCAACCTCGGCACCCCGGCACTGGACCTGCTCGATGACAGCGTTGAGTTGTATGTGTTGGAGCTGTCCAGCTTTCAACTGGAAGGTGTCACGAAACTGAGCGCCAAGGTGGCCACGGTGCTCAATGTCAGCGCCGACCATATGGATCGTTACCCGAACATGCCCGCCTACCATCAGGCCAAGTTGCGGGTTTATTTCGGTGCGGAACAGGTGGTGTACAACAGCCAGAGTGTACTGACCCAGCCACCGATGAGTGTCAATGCGATACCGGTCACCTTCGGGGGACGCCCGGAGTTTCACCGGTTTGGCGCCACCGAGCATGAGGGCGAGCTGTGGCTGTACTGGCAGCTCGATCCCCTGATGCCGGCAAGCGAATTGAAAATCAAGGGACGGCACAATATTGATAACGCGTTGGCGGCGTTAGCGCTGGGCCATTCGGCGGGCTTGGCGCACGAGTCCATGCTCAACACCCTGCGTCGCTTCCGGGGCTTGGCGCACCGGTGCGAGTGGGTGGCCGAACACGATGGCGTGGCCTACTACAACGACTCCAAGGGCACCAACGTGGGCGCCGCCGTGGCGGCCATTGAAGGGCTGATGCCCCCACAGGGAAAGGTTGTACTGATCGCCGGGGGCGACCCCAAAGGCGCGGACTTTGCCGAGTTGCGCAAACCGGTCGAGCGCTGTGTTCGCACCCTGGTGTTGATTGGCACCGCCGCCGATGCCATGGAGGCGACGCTGGGCGACTTGGCGGACGTGCTTCGCGCGGACTCCATGGAGGATGCGGTGCGCAAAGCCGCCGCCGCGGCACAGTCGGGCGATGTGGTTCTGTTGTCTCCGGCCTGCGCGAGCTTCGATATGTTCCGCAATTATCAGGACCGGGGTGAGCAGTTCCGCCAGGCAGTGGAGGGCCAGCAATGATCAATTGGCTCAAACAGCACTGGGAAGAATCCGTGGCGATTTTCCGTGGCGGCGTGGATCAATGGCTGATTCTCCTGTGGCTCGGTCTGCTCAGTATTGGCCTGGTGATGATCGCTTCCGCCTCGATCGCGTTTGCGGCCGACACATACGGAGACCCCTGGTTCTTTACCAAGCGGCATTTTGTGTACCTGATGTTGGGGATGGCGGTTGCCGCTCTGGTCGTGGCGGTGCCGGTGCGCTATGCCCAGCAATACGCGGGCTGGTTGATGGTCGCGACCTTGGGGCTTCTCTGCCTGGTGTTGGTGCCGGGTATTGGCCGGGAAGTGAACGGTGCCCGTCGCTGGCTGGACCTGGGATTGATCTCGGTTCAGATTTCGGAAGTGGCCAAAGTGGCTGCGGTTGTGTTCTTTGCCAGCTTCTTCGCCCGTCGGCATCAGGAGTTGTATACCGGCTGGCAAGGCTTTGTGAAGCCGGTGCTGGTGTTGGGAATGATGTGTCTGCTGCTGCTGTTCCAGCCGGACTTCGGTAGCGCCGTGGTGTTGGCCAGTGTGGTGCTGGCCATGATGTTTATTGCGGGGGTCAAGCTCTGGCACTTCGGGTTATTGGGTGCGGCGGCCATTGCCTGTCTGGCAGCGCTGGCGGTGTACTCCCCCTATCGGATGACCCGTTTGGTGACCTTTCTGGATCCCTGGTCGGCCCAGTTCGGCTCCGGCTATCAGTTGACGCAATCCCTGATCGCCTTCGGTCGGGGCGAGTGGTTTGGGCTTGGCCTCGGGAACAGTCTCCAGAAACTGTTTTACCTGCCGGAAGCGCACACTGATTTTATTGCCGCCATCATGGCCGAGGAGTTTGGACTGATCGGTCTGGTGGTGATGCTCGGGGTATTCGCGGCGTTGATCGTACGGGTTTTTGCGATCGCCCGCGCAAGCCTGACCGCCAACCGGTTGTTTGCCGCGTTCGCCTCTTACGGTGTGGCCATATTGTTTACCTTTCAGGTATTCATCAACGTGGGTGTTGCGTCGGGTTTGCTACCCACCAAGGGACTGACTCTGCCGTTCATCAGTTATGGCGGTAGCAGCTTGTTGATTGGCTGCGCGCTGATCGGCTTTGTGATTCGGGTGGATTGGGAGCAGCGCCAGGCGGTTCCGGTATCGCGCGTGCGCACCCGGGTCAAGCCGGTGTCGGTGAGCTCACAGTGGCGGGAGGCGGCATGATGACTTCAGCCTCCCATAAAAAAGCCTTGATTATGGCCGGCGGCACCGGAGGTCATGTGTTTCCGGCGTTGGCGGTGGCGCGCGAGCTGCAGGCACAAGGCGTTCAGGTCGCTTGGTTGGGCACCGCCAAAGGCATTGAAGCCCGTCTGGTGCCGGGTGCGGGTATTGCCCTGCATTATCTGTCCGTGCAGGGCGTACGGGGTCGCGGTATGGCGGGCCTTCTGAAAGCGCCGTTTTTGATTCTGGCGGCCATTTGTCAGGCGCTGGCGGTGATCTGGCGGTTCAAGCCGGATGTCGTGGTGGGCTTTGGCGGGTTTGCCTCCGGCCCTGGTGGTATTGCGGCAAAACTGTTGTGGAAACCCTTGGTCATTCACGAACAGAACGCCATCCCGGGCACGACAAATCGTTACCTGGCGCCTTGGGCTCAATCGGTACTCACTGCCTTCCCGA
Organism: Marinimicrobium koreense; assembly: GCF_003762925.1. Lineage (NCBI taxonomy): Bacteria > Pseudomonadati > Pseudomonadota > Gammaproteobacteria > Cellvibrionales > Cellvibrionaceae > Marinimicrobium > Marinimicrobium koreense. Next base: position 1,645,580 of record NZ_RJUK01000001.1, on the reverse strand, counting down.
CAGCTTTGAAAGGAGCGCAGGTGGTGGGCAATCCGGTGCGACGCGAGCTGGCGGCTCTGGCGGCACCCGCGGAGCGTTTCAGCGCGCGGGGCGAGCAGCCGCTGCGGCTTCTGGTGCTGGGTGGCAGCCTGGGTGCGCAGGCCATTAACGAACAGGTGCCGGAAGCGTTGGCTCGACTTGCGCCCGAGGCCCGCCCGATGGTGTGGCATCAAAGTGGCGCGGCCCATCAGGAAGTCACCCGGTCGCACTATGATGCGGCCGACGTGGACGCTCGGGTGGATGCGTTTATCGATGATATGGCCGAGGCCTACGCCTGGGCCGATTGGGTGATCTGTCGAGCCGGCGCCCTGACAATTTCAGAGTTGATGACAGCGGGGTTGGCGGCATTGTTGATTCCGTTCCCGCACGCCATCGACGATCACCAGACGCACAATGCGGCCGTGCTGGTGAATGCTGGTGCCGCGCTGGCGGTCTCACAAAAAGATCTGGACGGTGAGAAGCTGGCAGCCTTGATGCGGGAAGAGTTTTCCGAGCGCAATCGCCTGCGCGCCATGGCCGAACGTGGCCGCCAGTTGGCACGACCCGAAGCGGCGCGAGTGGTCGCCGAGCAATGCATTGCCCAAACCGAGGTCAATCGTGGATAAAGCCATTCAATATTACGAAGTTCCGGAGATGCGTCGCATTCGACGCATTCACTTTATCGGCATCGGCGGTGCGGGTATGAGTGGTATCGCGGAGGTGCTGATCAACCAGGGCTATGAAATCACCGGCTCCGACCTGAAAGCCTCCGGCACTACCCGTCGCCTCGAAGCGATGGGGGCCACCGTGTTTATCGGCCACCGTGAAGAGAACGTGGCGGATGCGCACGTTGTGGTCAACTCCAGTGCGGTGAAAGCGGACAATCCGGAGATGATCAGCGCCCGCGAACGGCGTATTCCCATCGTGCGGCGCGCCGAGATGCTCGGTGAACTGATGCGCTATCGCCACGGTATTGCGGTGGCCGGCACTCACGGTAAAACCACCACTACCAGCCTCATGGCATCGGTGCTGGCGGCCGGCGGGCAGCACCCGACCTTCATTATTGGCGGCCTGGTCAATAGCGCGGGCAGCAATGCCCAGTTGGGGGCAAGTCGCTATCTGGTGGCGGAAGCGGACGAAAGTGATGCGTCCTTCCTGCATTTGCAGCCCATGGTCGCAGTGGTGACCAACATCGACGCGGATCACATGGACACCTATGGGGGCGACTTCAACCAGTTGAAGCGCACCTTTATCGAATTCATTCACAACCTGCCGTTCTACGGGCTGGCGGTGTTGTGCGGGGATGATCCAGTGGTGCGCGACATCATCCCATCGCTCTCGCGCCCGATACTGACCTATGGCTTTGAGGCCCACTGTGATTTTCGGGCGATCAATGTAAGAAAGGACAAGATGCAGACCCGTTTTGACGTCGAGCGCCCGGACCATAAAGAGCCGCTGTCGATCGAGCTCAATATTCCCGGGTTGCACAACGTGTTGAATGCGACGGCAGTAGTGGCCGTCGCCACCGATGAAGGCCTGAGCGATCAGGCCATTCGGGACGGGCTGAAGCATTTTGCCGGTGTGGGTCGTCGCTTCCAGGTGTATGGCCACTACCAGGTCGAGAACGGCGAAGCCATGTTGGTGGACGACTATGGACATCACCCCCGCGAAGTGGCGGCAACGATTGCGGCCATCCGCGATGGTTGGCCGGATCGCCGCTTGGTGATGGTCTATCAGCCGCACCGCTACACGCGTACCCGGGATCTCTACGAAGACTTTGTGGACGTGTTGTCGTCGGTTGATGCGCTGGTGTTGCTGGAAGTCTACAGCGCCGGCGAAGACCCCATCCCGGGCGCGGATGGCCGCCACCTGAGCCGTAGCATTCGGATGCGCGGTGCGGTCGAACCGATATTTGTTGAGTCGGTGGATGATGTGCCCGATGTGATTCGGGATATCGTCAAGCCGGGCGACATTGTGATTACTCAGGGTGCCGGTAACGTCGGCGCTCTGGCAGGTGAACTCGCCCAGCGCAAGTTGCGCTAGGCCCTTGAGGTATTGATCGAAGTGAGCACAGAAGCAAACAACACAGTGTCCGCTGCCTCCGCCGGGTTCAACCCGGGTCGGGTGGGCGTGTTGTACGGCGGAACCTCGGCCGAGCGGGAAATTTCCCTGCAGACCGGCGCCGCGGTGTTGGACGCATTGCGCCAGTCCGGTGTGGACGCGGTGGGGATTGATATCGGAGCGGATACCATTGCCCAGTTACAGGCCACGCCAATGGACGTGGCATTTATCGCCTTGCATGGCCCCGGCGGTGAAGACGGTCGAATTCAGGGCGTGCTGGAATACATGGGCATTCCCTACACCGGCAGCGATGTGTCAGCCTCGGCGTTGGCGATGGATAAGCTGCGCAGTAAACAATTGTGGGCGGGTATCGGCTTGTCCACGCCAGAGTTTGCCGTGGTCAATGCGGACAGCGATTGGGATCAGGTTCTGAAAAACCTCGGTGGTGACGCCATTGTGAAGCCGGCCCACGAAGGGTCCAGCATTGGTATGGCACGGGTGCAGAGTGGTGCCGAATTGGCCCAGGCGTATCGGGATGCCGCGCATTACGATGGCAGTGTGTTGGTTGAACGCCTGATTACCGGCAGTGAATACACGGTGGCCATTCTCGACGGTGAGGCACTACCTCCCATCAAGCTGGAAACGGACCACCGCTTTTACGATTACGATGCCAAGTACCTGGCCGACGACACGCGTTACTTGTGCCCCTGCGGCCTGGATGCGGAGCGCGAGCAGGGGCTCAAGGCACTCGCCTTGCAGGCATTCAACAGCCTCGGTTGTCGGGGCTGGGGCCGGGTGGATGTGATGGCCGACCACTTGGGCAACTTCTATTTACTGGAAGTGAATACTGTGCCGGGTATGACCAGCCACAGTCTGGTGCCGATGGCGGCGCAGGCTGCTGGCTTGAGTTTCGCCGAGCTGGTGGTGCGGATTGTGCGAGCCTGCCAGACGGAGTCATGAAGTCTGGTTCGGTAAAACGGATTCCCGGGCAGGGCAGAGTGACGCCGCGTGGCGCCACCCGAAAAAGCCAACCCCGAAAGGACTGGGGAGTCATTCTCAGGGCAGGGCGCCGATGGGTTGGCTTGGTGTTACTGGTGGGGATGTTGATTGGCGCGGGAAATTGGTTGGTTGAGCCGGTCAGCGGATGGTTGAATCGGCCGGTCGCCGAAGTGAGTGTCGAGGGAACGTTTCGCTACCTGAGCCGTAGGCGGATCGAAACGTTACTGAGTGATCAACTGGGGGAAGGATTCCTGCAGTTGGATCTAGCGGCGATCAAGCAGGTACTGGAAGCGGAGCCCTGGGTGGCCCAGGCAGCATTGACAAGGCGTTGGCCGGACCTGCTGCACGTGAAAATTATTGAGGAGGAGCCGATTGCCCGTTGGGGTGAGATCGGATTCCTGGATCGCGGCGGAGATATCATTGCCGTTGACGATCAATCGGCGCTGGCGCATTTGCCCCTGCTGGCCGGATCGGATGCGGATGCCGTGGCGATGATGGAGCGTTACCAGGATCTGGCGCAGATGCTGCGTCATCGGGGGCTGAGTATTCAGTCGCTGAGAAGTGATCGGAAAAATGCCTGGCGCCTGACTTTGAGTGACGGAGTTGCTCTGGTGATCGGACGGGATCAGGTGCTGGAGAAGATGCAGCGATTCGCCACGGTTTACGACCGGCAGTTGAGCGAGCGCTGGGACGACATAGAGCAGGTGGATTTACGCTACCACAACGGGGTAGCGGTCGCCTGGAAAGCACAACAGGAAGAAGCAGAAACGCAATGATGGAAAACTGTGACACGCAAAAGAGGTTCGCATAATGGCCCATGTAGCTGACAGCAAGATGATTGTCGGTCTGGATATCGGTACATCCAAAGTCGTCGCTATAGTCGGTGCCATTACTCCCGAGGGCGAATTGGAAGTGGTGGGGATCGGCTCACACCGCTCCAGCGGACTCAAGAAGGGTGTGGTGGTGAATATTGAATCGACCGTGCAGTCCATTCAACGGGCGATCGAAGAGGCTGAGCTGATGGCCGGCTGCCAGATCCACTCGGTCTACGCCGGTATTGCCGGCAGCCACATCCGTAGCCTGAACTCGCACGGCATCGTGGCGATCAAGGACCGCGAGGTGTATCCCCAGGATCTGGAGCGGGTGATTGATGCCGCCCAGGCCGTGGCCATTCCGGCGGACCAGAAAATCCTGCACATTCTTCCGCAGGAATTCCTGATCGACGATCAGGAGGGCGTCAAAGAGCCGCTGGGCATGTCCGGTGTTCGTCTGGAGGCGAAGGTTCACCTGGTCACCTGTGCGGTCAATGCGGCGCAGAACATCGAGAAATGCATTCGGCGCTGTGGGCTGGAGGTGGAAGACATCATTCTCGAGCAGCTCGCCTCAAGCTTTTCGGTGCTGACCGAAGATGAGAAAGAGCTGGGTGTCTGCGTGGTGGATATCGGTGGCGGCACGACCGACATTGCGGTGTTCAAGGAGGGGGCCATCCGTCACACCGGCGTGATTCCCATCGCCGGTGATCAGGTCACCAACGACATCGCCATGGCGTTCCGTACCCCGACGCCCCATGCGGAAGAAATCAAAATCAAATACGCCTGTGCCCTGGCGAAGCTGACGGGCCCGGATGAAACCATCAAGGTGCCGAGCGTGGGCGATCGCGAGCCGCGGGATCTGTCCCGCCAGGCGTTGGCTGAAGTGGTTGAGCCTCGCTACGACGAGCTGTTTACGCTGGTACAGGCGGAGCTTCGGCGCAGTGGCTTTGAAGATCTGATTGCCGCCGGCATCGTGCTGACCGGGGGCACCGCGAAAATGGAGGGCGTGGTTGAACTGGCGGAAGAAATTTTCCACATGCCGGTGCGCCTGGGCGCGCCCCAGAACACTCGCGGTCTCAAAGATATTGTCAACAACCCCATTTACTCAACCGGCGTTGGCTTATTGCAATACGCCATCAAGCAACAGCAAGAGGGGAGGGCCATCACGCATGTCCGAGACAACGACGACTCCTGGTTCGGTCGCTTGAAAAAACTGTTTCAAAGTCATTTTTAAATTACCGTTTGCTCATTTTGTTACTTCAATAATTCTTAATTTGGTAAAGGAAAAGGGGAAATACTATGTTCGAGCTCGTAGACAACATCCCGCAAAATGCCGTGATTAAAGTCATTGGTGTCGGTGGTGGCGGTGGCAACGCCGTAAAGCACATGATCGACAGCAACATTGAAGGCGTGGAGTTCATCTGCGCCAATACCGACGCACAGGCGCTCAAGGACATTGACTCGCGCACCGTACTGCAACTGGGCCACAGCATGACCAAGGGCCTGGGTGCGGGCGCCAACCCCGAAGTGGGCCGTCAGGCCGCCATGGAAGACCGTGAACGCATCGCCGAAGTACTGCGCGGGGCCGACATGGTGTTTATAGCCGCCGGCATGGGTGGCGGCACCGGCACCGGTGGGGCGCCGATCGTGGCCGAAGTGGCCCGCGATCTGGGCATCCTGACCGTGGCGGTGGTCACCAAGCCGTTCCCCTTCGAAGGTCGCAAGCGCATGGTCGTAGCCGATGCCGGTATCAAGGAGCTGCAGGAGCGGGTGGACTCATTGATTACCATCCCGAACGAAAAGCTGCTCTCGGTGCTGGGTAAGTCCACCAGTCTTCTGGATGCGTTCAAGGCGGCCAACAACGTCCTGCTCGGCGCGGTACAGGGTATTGCCGACCTGATCATTCGTCCGGGTATGATCAACGTCGACTTTGCCGACGTGCGTACGGTGATGTCCGAAATGGGCATGGCGATGATGGGTACTGGCCACGCAACCGGTGAGAACCGGGCCCGCGAGGCGGCTGAGGCGGCCATTCGCAGTCCGCTGCTGGAAGATGTCAACCTTCAGGGCGCGCGCGGTATTCTGGTGAATATCACTGCCGGTATCGACCTGTCGTTGGGTGAGTACTCCGAGGTGGGCAATACCATCGAAGAGTTTGCCTCCTCCGATGCTACCGTGGTGGTCGGTACCGTGATCGATCCCGAAATGTCCGACGAGCTACGGGTCACCGTGGTGGCCACGGGCCTGGGCGTCCCCGCAAAGGAAGAAAAGCCCGCCGGTAAAACCAAGGTGGTGGTAGACAATACCCGCCGCAAGAACACCGGTGAGGTGGACTACAGCAGTTACGAGCGCCCCACGGTCATGCGCCAGAACGCTCAGGCCACCGGGCAGGCCACGGCGACCGCGCCGGCGACCGAGAAGGAGCTGGAGTATCTGGACATTCCGGCTTTCCTGCGCCGTCAGGCGGATTGAGAAGCCTGATCTGCTCTCTGGGGTATTGGCTGGAAAGGGTCAATAGTCTGAGGCAATGAAAGGAATTGTGAACTTTGTATAGAACCTTTGCCCTGGTTGTTGTCATAGTTCACGCCCGTTGCAACCGGCGAGCCGGGTCGAGTTCAGGCCCGCACGCCGGTTGGGCGGAGAACGGTCAGGATCTGAGAGGTTGAAACGTGATCTGTGTCACGGATTACCGCGCCAGAGGATCCGCAAACCGTAAAAAGAGGTAAATGTCACCAAAATGGTGCATGTTCAGCGCTATTTCAGTAGTGACTGAAATGAAAAATTGTTACAATTGCGTCCTTTTTACAACTCGGCAGCAGCGCCTCACAAGGGGGCTAATGCCACAGCCAAAGGTGGGCTACTCAGGGTAATGATCAGACAACGCACGCTCAAAAATGCCATCCGGGCCACCGGTGTTGGCTTGCACACCGGTCAGAAAGTATATCTGACCCTTCTGCCGGCACCTGCGGATGCCGGAATCGTGTTCCGCCGGGTCGATCTGGATCCGGTCGTTGAGATCGAAGCCAAAGCCGAAAACGTCGGCGATACCACGCTGTCCACGACCCTGGTCAAGGGCGATGTGCGGGTGTCCACGGTTGAGCACCTGCTGTCAGCGATGGCCGGGCTCGGAATTGATAACGCCATCGTTGAGGTGAGCGCGCCGGAAGTCCCCATTATGGACGGTAGCGCTGGCCCCTTCGTATTCCTGATCCAGTCCGCTGGTATTCAGGAGCAGGCGGCCGCCAAGAAATTCATCCGGATCAAGAAGCCGGTGACAGTTGAAGAAGGCGACAAAGTAGCGAGCTTCCTGCCCTTCGACGGTTTCAAGGTCACTTTTTCCATTGACTTCAACCACCCGGTGTTTGAGGGGCGTAATCTTCAGACGTCCGTGGATTTCTCCAGCACCTCCTTCGTGAAGGAAGTGAGCCGCGCCCGAACCTTTGGTTTTATGCATGAGATTGAGTATCTGCGCTCCAAAGGTCTGGCGAAAGGCGGCAGTGTCGACAACGCCATCGTCGTGGACGACTACCGGATTCTGAACGAGGACGGTCTGCGTTACGAGGATGAGTTCGTCAAGCACAAGGTGCTCGATGCGATTGGCGACCTGTACTTGCTGGGCAACAGCCTGATTGGCGAGTTCCGGGCCCACAAATCAGGGCACGGCCTGAATAACAAGTCCCTGCGTCAGCTCATTGCCCAGCGCGATGCCTGGGAAGTGGTGACATTTGAAGACGAGAGTACCGCACCGATCTCTTACATGAAGCCGCTGTTGGCGGTGTAAGTGGGCGGGTAGCGCTCGCGAATCCTGATTCGCCCAAAAGGCCGCGCTGGTGACAGCGCGGCCTTTTTGTTCCGGGTACCGGTTTACTCCGCCGCTAATACTGTGACATTTAGCGGGCCGGGAAGGGCTCATCCGCTGGGTTATGCCTCTACACCAGGTCCAAATAGCCGAAAAGTTGGTAATTCAGGGCTTTATATGCCATATTTGGTGATTGATTTCGGGCTAAGCGCTTCGTATTGACCCGCTGAAATGCTCCAAATAACATAACACGTTGAAATTCATGGATTTTTCTTTGGTTGATGATGCTGTTTAGTGCCAATGGCTATAAGTGAACCAAAATTAGACGGATTTGATATAGATAATCGGCATAAAATGCCGATTAGTACTGTGCAATCCGGACACTAAAACGGGTAATATCCGCTTCATGAAGATCATTATTGTCAGTAAACAGCACGGCCAGACGCGCAGCATCACCTTGGGTGGCTGGACGCGTGCGCTGCTGTCCATCTGCCTGCTGGGCATGCCGGTGACGGCGGCCGGGGTGTTGGGAGCGCAGTGGCTGAGTTCGCTGAATGGCAATAGCGATGTGTTTACCGCTGAGTCCCGGCGAGCCTGGGAAGCCACCTTGGCTGAGCAGCAGGCGCAGGTGGAAGAAACCCGCGAGCATGCCCGGTCCCAAGTGGCCGCTCTGACACTGAGGGTGGCCGAGCTACAGGCCCGTCTGATGCGCTTGGATGCGTTGGGTGAGCACCTGACCAGCCTCGCCAACCTCGATGAAGGCGAATTTGATTTCAGTCAGCCTCCCGCCCTGGGTGGCCCGGAAACCGCCACCATTGGTGATCCCTACACGCCCCCCGATTTCATCAGCGTGATTGACCAGCTGTCCAATCAGATCGAGAATCGCGAACAGCAGCTGGCCACGCTGGATGCTCTGCTGGCCAAGCGCAAGTTGCAGGACGACATTTTTATCGCCGGTCGCCCGATCAAGAAGGGCTGGATGTCCTCGCGCTTTGGCCGTCGTACCGATCCGTTCACCGGTCAGGTCGCGTGGCACGGCGGCGTGGATTTTGCTGGCAAAGACGGCTCCGAAATCATTTCGGTCGCCGCCGGTGTGGTCACCTGGTCGCAAGATCGTCATGGCTACGGTCAGATGGTGGAAATCAATCATGGCGGCGGTTTCACCACGCGCTATGCACACAACAAAGAAAACCTGGTCAAAGTCGGTGATGTGGTCAAGAAAGGCCAGGTCATTGCTCTGATGGGCTCCAGCGGCCGCTCTACCGGCCCACACGTGCACTTCGAGGTGTACAAAAACGGTCGTGCGGTGGATCCGGCGACTTATATCCATCGCGCCAGCCGTTAATTCCCCTCCCTCCCGCTTGCTTTCGCAGGCCACATTCGGTTTACTCGTCGGTTTTCCGACGAGGTGACAGTCGTTCACCCGCAAATTGCTCAAGTACGGTAATAACAATGATCGGTAAATTAGTGAAGTCCCTGTTCGGCTCGAAGAACGAGCGCGAATTGAAGCGTATGCGCAAAACAGTCGCCAAAATCAACGAGATGGAAGGCGAGCTGGAAGCGCTCAGTGATGAGGCCTTGGCGGCCAAGACAACGGAGTTCAAACAACGCTTTGAGCAGGGGGAAACCCTGGATCAACTGCTGCCGGAAGCGTTCGCGGTGGTTCGCGAAGCCAGTAAGCGGGCGTTGGGTCTGCGGCACTTCGATGTCCAGATGATCGGTGGGATGGCCCTTCACCAGGGCAAGATTTCCGAAATGCGCACCGGTGAAGGTAAAACCCTGGTATCCACCTTGCCCTGTTATCTGCACGCCCTGACCGGCCGTGGCGTCCACGTGGTCACGGTGAACGATTACCTGGCGTCTCGAGACGCCGCCTGGATGGGCAAGGTCTACCGGAAGCTGGGCATGACCGTCGGCGTTATCCGCTCCATGCAGCCCTCCGCCGACAAGCGCGAAGCCTACGCGGCAGATATCACCTACGGTACCAACAACGAGTTCGGCTTTGATTATCTGCGCGATAACATGGCCCTCAGCCTGAAGGACAAAGTCCAGCGGCCGCTCAACTTCGCCGTGGTGGACGAAGTCGACTCGATCCTGATTGACGAGGCGCGTACCCCGCTCATCATCTCCGGTGCGGCGGAGAACAGCTCTGAGCTGTACATGCGTATGGGCAAGCTGATTCAGAACCTGAACCCGGTGCCGGAAGACGGTGAGGATGGCGATTACACCGTCGATGAAAAAAGCCGCCAGGTTGAGTTGACCGAGCAGGGACACCAGAAAGTGGAAGACCTGCTATCCCGCTCCGGCCTGTTGCCGGAGGGAGAGAGTCTGTACGCCGCGAACAATCTGGGACTGCTGCACCACGTCAACTCCGCCCTGCGCGCCCGCGCGTTGTTCCATCGGGATGTGGAATACATCGTACAGAACAATCAGGTGGTACTGATCGATGAACACACCGGGCGCACCATGGCAGGTCGCCGCTTGTCCGAAGGCCTTCACCAGGCCATCGAGGCCAAAGAGGGTGTGCCGATCCAGAGCGAGAGCCAGACGCTGGCCTCGACCACCTTCCAGAATTACTTCCGTCTGTATCCAACCCTGTCCGGTATGACCGGTACCGCCGATACCGAAGCCTTTGAATTCCGGGAAATCTACGGTCTGGATGTGGTGGTCATTCCCACCAACAAACCCAAGCAGCGGATCGACCTGAACGATGTGGTCTACCTGACAGTGGAGGAGAAGTACGACGCCATCGTCGAGGACGTTAAGAAGTATCAGGAGCAGAAAGCCCCGGTACTGGTGGGTACCGCCTCCATCGAGACCTCTGAGGAAATGTCCAGCCGGCTGAAAAAAGCCGGTATTGAACACCAGGTGCTCAATGCCAAGTACCACGAGAAGGAAGCGGAAATCATCGCTCAGGCCGGCCGTCCGGGCGCGGTGACCATTGCCACCAACATGGCCGGTCGGGGTACCGACATCGTGCTTGGCGGCAACTGGGAAGCCGAGGTTGCCAAGCTGGACAACCCCACCGATGCCCAGATCGAGCAGATCAAAAGCGAGTGGAAAAAGCGCCACGAGCAGGTGATTGAGGCTGGTGGCCTGCACATCATCGGTACCGAACGTCACGAATCGCGCCGGATCGACAATCAGTTGCGCGGCCGGGCCGGTCGTCAGGGGGATCCGGGGGTCACCCGTTTTTACCTGTCGATGGAAGACAGTCTGATGCGGATTTTCGCATCAGACCGCATTCGAGGCTTCATGCAGGCCCTGGGTATGGAAAAGGGCGAAGCGATCGAGCACCGCATGGTGAACAATGCCATCGAAAAGGCGCAGCGCAAGGTGGAAGGTCGCAACTTCGACATCCGCAAACAGTTGTTGGAGTTTGATAACGTCGCCAATGATCAGCGTCAGGTGGTGTATCAGCAGCGCAACGAGCTGCTCGAAGCCGAAACGATCACCGACACCATCAATTCGGTGCGTTTTGATGTGGTCGATGAGATCATCAGCGAACACATTCCGCCCCAGAGTCTGGAAGAACAGTGGGATGTGACGGGTCTGGAGAAACGTCTGGAGCAGGAATTCGGGCTGCGTCTGCCATTGGCCAAGTGGCTGGATGAGGACGATCAGTTACACGAAGAAAAGCTGCGCGAAAAAATCCAGACAGAGGTTCAGGGTGCCTACGACGCCAAGTGTGCCCGTATCGGGCCGGTGATGACCGAGATTGAAAAGCAGGTGATGTTGCAGGTATTGGACAATGCCTGGAAAGAGCAGTTGGCCAACATGGATCACTTGCGTCAGGGCATTAACCTGCGCTCCTATGCCCAGAAAAACCCCAAACAGGAATACAAGCGCGAAGCGTTTTATCTGTTCCAGGGCATGCTGGATAAAGTGAAGCATGAAGTGATTCATCTGCTGGCCCGGGTTGAGCCGGTGACCCGGGAGCAGATGGAGGAGATGGAGCGCAAGCGGCGCGAAGAGCGCGAACGTCAGAAGATGCAGCTGCAGCACGATGAGGTGTCGGCCTTGAGCGGCGGTCGCCAACAGGCGGCGGAGCAGTCGGCGGGAGAGGGTGAGCCTGGCGGCCAGCCGTTCGTGCGCGACGGGCGCAAAGTGGGCCGCAACGATCCGTGCCCCTGCGGTTCCGGCAAAAAATACAAGCAGTGTCACGGTAAGTTGAACTGATAGGATAGCGTGACGTCCGGTCCGTTGAGGGGTATCGCGGTTGGAGACCCGCCGTGACTAATTGGCAGGACAGCCAATTAGTACAGCGGAGCTGCCCGAAGGGTGAGCCAAAGGGATGTGGCGAATGAATCCCTCCCTGGAGGCTTCTCATCGGCATCCATGCCTCAGAGAGTCTCCAACCGCTATACCCCTCAACGGCCCTCAGTGCCATAGCGCGTGGGGTGGATAAGGCCAAAGGCCGTGATCCACCATTGTGGTAGATACTTGATTAAAACGGAGTTCCAAAAATGGCCGTTGGCGAATACCCCTTCCCCTCCATGCCCCCACTGGCCGGGATCAAACTGGCCACGGCTAGCGCCGGGATCAAAAAGCCCGGTCGCCAGGATGTGGTATTGATCGAGCTGGCCGCAGGTACCCGCAGCGCCGGCGTGTTCACCCGCAACGCCTTTTGTGCCGCGCCGGTGACGCTGTGCCGCGAATACCTCAAACAGGCCAGCCCCCGCTACCTGGTGATCAACTCCGGCAACGCCAACGCCTGCACGGGCGAGCGGGGTCGGCGCGACGCCATTGCCACCAGTGAGGCCGTAGCCCAGTTGTCCGGTGTACAGGCCGCTCAGGTGCTGCCGTTTTCCACCGGCGTGATCGGGGAGCCGCTGCCGGTCAACAAGATTGTCAATGTGTTGCCTCAAGCCCATGCCGGGCTCAGCGAAGCCAACTGGGAAGCAGCGGCCAAGGCGATCATGACCACCGATACTCGTCCCAAGGGTTATACCGCCAGCGTCGAGCATCAGGGCAAAACCATCACGGTAAATGGTATTGCCAAAGGCGCGGGTATGATCAAGCCGAACATGGGCACCATGCTTGCCTATATTGCCACCGATGCGGATATCGCTCAGCCGGTGCTGGACGATCTGTGCAAGGAGGCCGCGAATAGATCCTTTAACCGGATCACCATTGACGGCGACACCTCCACCAATGACTCCTGCATTCTGATGGCGACCGGCCAATCCGGCGCGGAGGCAATCACCGAGGCGTCTGGCGATTTGTACGAGAAAGTGCGTGGGCTGATCATCGATGCCCATGAATACCTCGCCAAGTGCATCGTCGCTGACGGCGAAGGGGCGACCAAGTTTGTCACTCTGGCGGTCAGCGGCGGTGCCAGTCAGGATGAGTGTCTGCAGGTGGGTTATGCGGTGGCGCATTCGCCGCTGATCAAAACCGCCCTGTTCGCCTCGGACCCCAATTGGGGGCGTATTGTGGCGGCGGTGGGCTATGCCGGCGTGCCGGCGCTGGACGCCAACAAAGTTCGCATCCACCTCAACGACACGCTGATTGTGGAAGAGGGAGGACGCGCCGAGGGGTATACCGAAGAGCAGGGCCAGGCGGTCATGGATCAGGCGGAAATCACCATCCGCATTGACCTCGGTCGCGGCGGTTGCGCGGAAACCCTTTGGACCACCGACCTGTCCCATGAGTACGTGCGCATCAACGCCGATTACCGGAGCTGATTCCGTGGGTTCGGTAGTACGAGTGGCGGTGGGTGTGATTCAGGACCCACAGGGTCGAATCCTGATTGCCCGCCGCCCCGAGCATGTGCATCAGGGCGGGCTCTGGGAGTTTCCCGGGGGTAAGGTCGATGAGGGGGAAACGCTGGCCGATGCCCTCGCTCGGGAGCTGGCGGAGGAACTCTCGATACAGGTGCGCGCCACCGAGCCGCTGATTGACATCCGCCACGACTACCCGGACAAGTCCGTTTTGCTGCAGGTTTGCCGGGTGACCGATTTTTCGGGCGAGGCGCGCGGCAACGAGGGCCAGCCGGTGCGCTGGGTCGAGCCGGCGGCCTTACCCGACTACCGCTTCCCCGAGGCCAACCGGCCGATCCTCCATGCCATTCGCCTGCCACAACAGATACTGATTACCGGTTCCGCCGACTCGGAGGCAGACTGGTGGCAGCGCCTGGAACGGGCTTTGACCAATGGCCACTTCTGGATTCACTTGCGTGCCCCGGAGCTATCGGCCGACGCGTATCGGACTCGGGCCCTACAGGCGCAAGCACTGTGTGCCCGGTTTGGTGCCACACTGATTGCTCATGGCCCGGAAGATCGCTGTCTGAGCGGGCTGGCGGGCTGGCACATGAACGCCGAGGCGTTGCGGCACTGTGAGCGGCGCCCGTTGGGGCTTTCCGGTTGGTGGGGCGCGTCCTGCCATAGCAAGCATGAACTGGCTCAGGCGATTCGCCTGGGTGTGGATTACGTGTTTCTGTCCCCGGTGCAGGCAACTCGGAGTCACCCGGACAGCGTGCCTCTAGGTTGGGAGCGTTTTGCCGATTGGGTGGCCGGAGTGCCCCTGCCAGTCTACGCCTTGGGCGGTGTGGGGCCAGAAACCCTGCCCCAGGCAAAAGTCGCTGGGGCACAAGGTATCGCAGGCATCCGTTACGCCTGGTAGATGCTGGCGTCAGAGCGGCTGGTCGTTCTCATCGAGGATTACCGGCTCGCCCGGAATCTTGTGGCCTTCACTGGCCCATTCGCCCAAGTCGATCATCTTGCAGCGTTCGCTGCAGAAGGGGCGATAGGGATAGTCCTCACTCCAGACAATGGTTTCGCTGCAGGTCGGGCAGTCCAGTTTGATGGGCTCGGGGGTCGGGTCAGTCATGTCTCGGGTCCGCAGTCATTCGATGGGCGGCCGTTATAGCACCGCCCGGCGAGTCAATTCAATCCCGTTGACGGATAATGGTCAACTGGATGGTGCCTACCCTGAACCCCCACTTGCGCAGGGTGGACTGGTTGATGATGGTGTCTTCGTCGACCCGCCACATCCAATCCTCGACGTTCAGCGCCAGTTTGCGGTTTTTGTAGTCCACTTCGAGGACGTAATCCATTTTCAGGGCATTGCCGCTGGTTTCCGCCCGGCCCTCGCCGATCACATCGCCGGCGGTGGCCTTGTAGCTGCCGTCCTCCTGGGGCTCCAGGGTCCAGTTACGATGCTGGATTTCGCCATCGTCGAACTCAAAGCGTTCGGCCAGCCGACCGACACCCTCGTCATCCCAACTCGCTTCGATGGTCGCGTTGAAATAGCGGGTTACCGTGCCTCCGCGACTTTTCAGCACCCCGTGGGCCGTCAGCGATCCCTGGAAAAAGTCTTCCAGCGTCAGGGCGGGTTCATTTCCCGCATATTCCTGCACCTCGGTCGAGGAACAGGCTCCCAGAGTCAGTACCAGGCTCAATAACAGCGCGCGCATAATTCTCTCCCCAGCCAGCGTACCCATGCGTCTTACCTCAGAACAGGTCGGTAAAGGTGATGCCCAGGCCGACGGCGTTGGTATGGTGGTCATAGTCAATCAGGCTGTGGCCATAGCCGCTGAACACCTTCAGATACCCGCGCACGGTGGAGGAAACCGGAAAACTGTATCCCAGCTCCACCGCGCCGCGATTGTTCGAGCGCAGGTTATTGCGCAGCATCAGGCTCACTATGTTGTCTTTACGATGCCAGGCGGCAGACAGTTCAAAGTTGCCCATGTATTTGTGAATGTCCGGGTTGTCATCGCCGGTGGGGTCATCGGGGCCGTCGCCCTCGCTTTCCGGAATGCGGTACCAGGGGTTGAACGAAAACGCGAAGGGGCCGCGTTCGAACACGCTGTTGACCATGATCCGGTCCCAACTGCGGGACAGATCGCCGCTCTGGCCATTGGACTGGTGGGTGATCATCACCTCATTGAGCACATTGCGAAACCCGAAAATGTTCCAGTCGTTGACGAAACTCAGAATCAGTTCGGGTTGATGGTTGGTTTCCCGGAAGGGGCGGGAGATCTCCCGATAGTAAGCCTGCCAGAGCGAGTGATTGGTGTAGGCCATGTAGAGATGGCCGTTATCGCCGAAAATTCCCTCACGGATCAGGATTTTGACGCTCAGCTGAAACTCCACCTCGGTGCTCTGCTGACTGGCGAGTGACGTGCCGGCCTCGGCGTAGGGGGCGGTGTTGCGCTCTTCCTGGTAGCTGACCGGGAGCAGGTAATTGCGCTTGTGTGGAGTGAGCAGAAAGCGGTTGGCGCGATTGAGCGCTTCCATGTTCAGGCGTCGCTCCAGCAGGCGGCTGTTGCCGCTGGGGTCGTTTTCCTGATCCGCGGTATCATTGCTCATGGCCGCCAGTGCCTGGCTGATGGCGTCGCGCTGGCTGGAGTCTTCGCGCGCCAGGGTATTACATACGTCTCGTAAACCATTGATTGACATGTCACGGCCCGCGACGGTCACGGCAATCCTCAGGCACTGGTCCATTTCTTCGTCGGACAGCTCGGCGCGGGTTGGTTCAGAGGTGTCATTGGCATAGAGCGGGGCGCAGAATAAGAACAACCACAGTGAGAGTCGGGGCAAGCGCATGAGAAAAGGCAGTCCTTGAGGTGACGATCAGTAGCCCAAGGATACAGCAAACCGTCTGACAGTTTGAGAATTGGAACCCGCTTTAGCTGGTTTCGGAACGAACTGGCGCGCCAGTTTGCATCCAGCGCTCCAGATCCTGCTCGAGCCACTGGTTCAGAAGGACGATGCCGTTCTCCACCACCTGAAGGTAGACGTCAATAATGTCGGTTGCCACCTGGAACAGGCGATTGCTGTCGGCGGTGATCGGCCCACCGCCGAGAACGTCGCCCTCCACCATGTTGAGCAGAAACATCAGTTTGAGCTCGTACCGCTTGAGTTCACCTAACTGGCCGAATTCCGGGCCGAGCACCTGCTCCAGACGACGGATCTGGTGACGCAGTTTCTCGTTGTTTACCTGGGTGTTCTGGATGACGTACCGCAGCTTGCCGTCATGGTGAGTGTCACAGTGGCCGATCGCCGCCGCATAACTGGACAGGGCCCGGATACGCCCGATCTGCTCGACCACGCCGGGCAACATCCGGGTGGAGAAGTGCAGTAACTCCAGCACCTGCACCCGGGTGGGCGCGTCGGCGTTGGCGTGATCCGAGGGCGCGGAAAGGGGGGCTTCAAGCGGGCGGGACAGACTGACCAGCATGGCCAGAAGCTGCTCGACCAGGTGGCAGTGCAACTCGTAATTGTCGATAACGCTGTCATCGTGCCAGTCCCGGCTGATGGTCAGCCAGGCGGTGTGCAGGTTTTCCCGCTCCCGTTCGCTGAGCAGGTCGGTGCCCAGGGTGAACGCCTGCAGCGCCAGCAGTCGACGCTCCAGGGTCTGCTGGAGTCGTTCAAATTCCGGCTCAAATTGTCGATTGCCCCCGAGCAGGGCCATGCTCATGCCCCGGTGCCGCTGCACCCCCTTGATCATCTGAATCAATTGGCGGATCAACGACAGGGCATCCTGCCGGCGTCGGTAGTCCTGAACAAAGCGCGCAAACGGGGCGCGATCTATGCGAACTTGTGGGGCATCAGTGACGTTCATTTGCGCTGTCATGGTGCATGCGGTATCCGGGTTTGAGGCGTCCGGGCCCGATAACCGGTGTGTTATCGGGGGCGGCGGTCGTCTTGTCATATCATCGAGCAACACTTGTGCCAGAGGTTGCCCTCCCGTGACGTCAGACGCGCTGACTTACGCTCGGGCCATACAGCGGATGGCGGCGGCCGCCGCCGAGGTGCGGTTGTCCACACCCAGTTTGCGGAACACCTGCTCCAGGTGTTTGTTCACGGTGCGCGGGCTCATGGAGAGAATCTGCCCGATTTCCCGGTTGGTCTTGCCGTGGGCTATCCACAGCAGCACATCAGCCTCACGGGTGGTGACACCAAAGATCTCTCGTAACCGATCCGTTTCGGTTCCTTCCTCGGGTTGCTCCAATAAGCGCAGAAGGATGTCGGTGCCGCTCAGCGGTGCCAGGTATTCCAGGGTGAGTGCGGGAGACAGCCCTCGAAGAGGTAGTTTGTGTCCGGTTTGCGGCTGGTGGCTGAGCCATTCGCGTAACTGTCCGGCAAGCTGTTCCTGAGCCTGGGGCTGATTCAGTCCGGCGCGTTTCAGATGCGCCTGCACTTGTGGTGTGGTCCATAGCAGAGTGCCGCTGCGGTCGATGGCAAACAGGTACTGGCCGGCGGCATCCAGCGCATTATGTGCGCTTTGGGTAAGGCGGGCGTTGGTAATGTGCACCCGCATGCGTGCGACCAGTTCCTCGGGGTTTATTGGCTTGGTGATGTAGTCCACGCCTCCCGCGTTCAGCCCCTGAACCACGTGTTCGGTATCGCTCAGGCCGGTCATGAAGATCACCGGGACATTGGTCAGGCGCGGGTTCTGTTTCAGCCGCTTGCAGGTTTCAAAGCCATCAATCTGGGGCATCAGAGCGTCCAGTAAAATGATGTCCGGCGTAATGTTCTGGGTGATGGTCAGCGCTTGTTGGCCCTCCAGTGCCACCAGCACGGTCATGTGTTCCGCCTCCAGTGCGTCGCTGAGCATGTGGATGCTCTCGATGGCATCGTCGACCACCAGAACCACAGGTTCAGAGGGGTTCTCGTTGAGGCTCATTGTCGGGTACCTGTAACAGTCGAATGATGGTTTCGAATTGGAATTGACCCGCCAATCGGGTCAGTGTCTGCACGAACTCTTCAGTGGCCAGGCCGTTCGCTTCCAGCTCAGCCAGGGCCTGTTGCAAGCCGCTTTTGTGGCCAATCAAAGCCAGCTTACGCAGGGGTTGCAGATGCACTTCATCGGGCAGTGTCAGCGCGGTGATTCGCTCGTCGGAGCGAGGTGGTTGTAGCGCGGGCGTGCTGATCGCCACGGGTCGGGTGTGCCAGCGTAAATTGAGCTGCTGTCCCAACGTTTCCAACAAGGTGTTCAACCGCACCGGCTTGACGATATAGGCATCGTGCAGGGCAGTGCCTACGGCCTTGCCTTCGCTGGCATCGGCGGAAATCATCACCACAGGTTGGTAATAGTCCATGGCGCGAAGCTGGGCGACCAGCTCCCAGCCGTTGAGCCCGGGCATGGAGACATCCAACAGTATAAGGTCCGGCGCCTCCTGTCGGACCCGATCCAATACGGTGAGGGAATTGTCGACCTCAACCACATCAAACCCCAGCGGTGTCAGCATGGCGTGCACCAGCTGGCGGTGCGAGGCCTCGTCATCCACCACCATGACGCGCTTGGCCTCGCCCCGGTAACCCTGGATGTCCTGGGCCTCGGTCGGCGCTATGTCCGCGGCGCCACGAATGCGGCTCATCATCAGGGTCACTTTAAAAACGCTGCCTTGCCCGGGAGTACTCTGCAGACTGATGTCGCCGCCCATAATATCGGTCAGCAATTGGGTGATGGTCAGTCCCAAACCGGTACCGGATACCTGTTCTCCCGGGCGGCGGATGCGTTCAAATGGGCGGAATATCCGCTGCTGATCGTCGGGCGAAATGCCTTCGCCGGAATCTTCAATGGTGAACTCCGCCACGTCGCTGCGGTACTTGACCCTCATGCTGACCCGGCCGTGAGCGGTGTATTTGATTGCATTGGACAGCAGGTTGATCAGAATTTGCCGCAGGCGCTTTTCATCGGCGCGCACCAGAGGGGGCAACGGATCCTGGCAGTGGTACTCGAACTGCAATCCCTTGCCTTCCGCCTGTAATCGAAACATGTGCACCAGTTGTTCCAGCAGCGGCCCGAGGCGGACCTGATCGCGATGAAGATCCAGCCGGCCCGCTTCGATTTTGGAAATGTCCAGCAGGCCTTCGATCAGGTCGGCCAGGTGCTCGCCGCTGCGACGAATGACGCCCAGGGCGTCGCGTCGATGAGGGGGAATCGCCGGGTCTTTCTCGAGCAACTGCGCGTACCCCAGCACCGCATTCAGTGGTGAACGCAACTCGTGGCTGATACCGGTGAGGTACCGGCTTTTGGCCTGATTGGCGGCGTCGGCCTGTTCCTTGGCCCGCTGCAGCGCCTGGTCGGTCTGTTCGTGTGCGTCGATTTCCTCCATCAACAAGCGGGTCTGGCGCTGCGACTCTTCCTGGGCAACGACCCGACTTTCATGGGCCAGCACGAACAACCAGCTCACCACACCGGTAATGATCACCAGTATAAAAAACACCTTCCACAGCAGGGCCGCAAAGAGCATGGCGGATACTTCATCTGGGAAGGCGGTCTGTTGGTAAATCAACGAGAGCAGCACACCCGAGAACCCGTTGATCCCAATAACCAGTAACAGAAAATTACCCAGGCGGGCATTGATGTCGGGTATCAGCCAGGAAGGCAGCCATCGGTGTACCCAGTTGCGGATCTGCTCAGGGTAGCTGGCGCCGGGTTTACAGAAGTCGTTGCATCGGGCGTCCAGGGAGCAGCATAACGAGCAGATGGGGCCGTCGTAGGCGGGACAGTGCGTGACATCCTCTTTATCAAACCGGTGTTCACAGATGCAGCACTGGTGAGTGGCGGCCGTGGGCGTCAGGATAACCGGCTCGCGGGCGATGTAGTACCGCCCGCCGGTTCGCCAGGCGATCAGTGGAGCAATAACCAGAGCGCTCAACAGCGTGATGAAGTGCGAGAGCGCCTGGAAGGTTTCGCCCCAGAAGCCGAGATAACCGATTACGCCGATCAGGGTGGCGGTGACCATGGTGCCAACGCCCACCGGATTGATGTCGTACAGATGGGCGCGCTTGAATTCGATATGGGGTGGACTGAACCCCAACGGCTTATTGATCACCAGGTCGGCTACCAGAGTGCCCACCCAGGCAATCGCGATCAACGCGTACAGCCCCAAGGTGTTCTCCAATGCCCGATAGACACCCAGCTCCATGACCAGCAAGGCAATGGTGACATTGAACACCAACCAAACCACCCGCCCCGGGTGACTGTGAGTGAGGCGGGAGAAGAAGTTGGACCAAGCGATTGACCCGGCGTAGGCGTTGGTCACATTGATTTTCAGCTGCGACAGGATGACAAACAGTCCGGCAATGGCCAGGGCCGCCGTGGGCGACTGGGTGACGTAGCCAAAGGCCACCTGATACATATGAGTCGGGTCAATCGCTTCGTCCGAGGACATGCCGTGTGACAACGCCAGTACCGCCAGAAAGGACCCCGCCATCATTTTTAGGGCCCCGATCACAATCCAGCCCGGTCCTCCGGCGCTCATGGCCAGCCACCAACGGCGACGCTGCTCCGGCTTGGGTTCGGGCATAAAGCGTAGATAGTCCACCTGCTCGCCAATCTGGGCAATCAGGGAGAAGATGACTGCGGAAGCCGCCCCAAAAAGCAGCAGATCAAACCCGCCACCGGCTTCGCGTGTGTAACTGGTCCAGTCCGATACCGACTGAAAGTCGACCCATAGGATGAACGCAAACGGCAGTGCCTGTAGCAACACCCAAAGCGGTTGGGTCCAGAGCTGAAAGCGGCTGATAAAGGTGATGCCGTGCGTGACCAACGGAATGACCACGACGGCACAGAGTACATACCCCCACACGATGGGGATGCCAAAGAGCATCTCCAACGCCATGGCCATAATGGCTGCTTCGATCGCGAAAAAAATGAACGTGAATGATGCGTAAATCAGAGACGTAATGGTGGAGCCGATATAGCCAAAGCCGGCTCCTCGAGTCAGAAGATCAATGTCGACACCATACTTGGCGGCGTAGTAGCTGATCGGAAAGGCCGTTAAAAGGATCACCAGGCTTACCGCCAGGATCGCCACCATGGCATTGGTAAACCCGTAATTCAGGGTGATTGCGCCACCGATTGCCTCCAGAGCCAGAAAGGAAATCGCACCCAGGGCGGTGTGGGCCACCCGAGCGGGCGACCAGCGCCGGGCTCGCTTGGCGGTGAAGCGTAGTGCGTAGTCCTCCAGCGTCTGGTTGGCAACCCACTGGTTGTACTGACGGCGCACGCGGAAAATGGTCTGTTTGGCAGTCATGGCATTCGCTTATTGAATAACAGCCGGTGAAGGCATTGATCGGGCGATGTCCATGTCGGCCGTCGCCGTGCGCCGGAATGACGCATAGCGCCCGGGCGGACGAGCCAGGGTGGTGCACTTTGTATGGCCGGGCCGGAGCTCAGTGCGCTGAACCCGGCGCTCCCTGAATCAGGTATCAATCTTTATGCCATCTGTGGCGTGCAGAACATTAAAGGCAAAGTGGGTGGTCGGTGGTATGGGGTGATTGACGTAGGTCTCTGCGGCATTTGTCGAATGGGCTCAGAAGGGAGGTGCGAGCAAAATGCAGAGCATGGGCACGGGCCAACCGATGTTCAGTCGCGTTTTCAAACCACCACACGAGGAAAGACCATGGTTACTGACTCACGCAAGCATACGCCGGGGCCGTCGCGCCGGCTCCTGAAAAGCCTGGCCGGGCTGACGGCAGGCCTCGCCATGAGTGCGTTTGGCGTCGCCCAAGAGGTGAATACCACCGGACTGGCGGTGACCGAAGACACTGTTAAAGTGGGTATTCTCCACTCGGTGACCGGCACCATGGCCATCAGTGAAACCGGCTCGGTTCAGGCGGAAAAGCTGGCCATTGAGCAGATCAACGCCTCCGGCGGGGTTCTCGGTCGGCAGATCGAATACATCCAGGAAGACGGCGCCAGCGACTGGCCAACCTTTGCGGAAAAGTCGCGTAAGCTGTTGCGGCAGGATAATGTCGCGGCGGTGTTCGGCTGCTGGACCTCGGCGTCGCGCAAAGCGGTATTGCCGGTATTCGAACAGTACAACGGCATGCTCTATTACCCGACTTTCTATGAAGGCCTGGAGCAATCACCCAATGTAATCTACACAGGTCAGGAAGCTACCCAGCAGATCCTTGCGGGTATTGATTGGGTGGTGGATGCCAAGGATGCCAAGACGTTCTATCTGCTGGGTTCGGATTATATCTGGCCGCGAACCTCCAACAAGATTGCCCGTAAGCATATCGATAAGCTGGGTCTAAAGGTGGTGGGTGAAGAGTACTACCCGCTAGGCCACACCCAGTTCAACTCGGTGATCAACAAAATCAAACTGCGTAAGCCTGATGTGATTTTCGCATCGGTAGTGGGCGGCTCCAATGTGGCGTTCTACAAGCAGCTGAAAGCGGCCGGTATCGACATGACCGAAGAGTCGCCTCTGGTGCTGACCATCTCGGTCACCGAAGACGAAATTCTGGGCATTGGTGGTGAGAACGTTGAGGGTGCCTATGCCTCAATGAAATACTTCCAGAGCTTGCCCAATGAAAACAACCAGGCGTTTGTCAAAGCGTTCAAGGAACGCTGGGGCGACGACATCGTAATCGGTGATGTAACCCAGGCCGCATACCTTGGACCCTGGTTGTGGAAGGCCGCCGTCGAGAAAGCCGGCTCGTTCGATGTTGACAAAGTGCGCGAGGCCTCACCCGGCATCGAGTTGACCACTGCGCCGGAAGGCTATGTGAAGATTCACCCGAATCACCACCTCTGGTCCAAGACACGCATTGGCCGTGCAAAGGTCGATGGTCAATATGAAATCGTGTATGAAACCGACGAGCTGATCGAGCCGGACCCTTTCCCGGAAGGTTACCAGTAAG
The DNA here is from genome assembly GCF_003762925.1 of Marinimicrobium koreense. Lineage (NCBI taxonomy): Bacteria > Pseudomonadati > Pseudomonadota > Gammaproteobacteria > Cellvibrionales > Cellvibrionaceae > Marinimicrobium > Marinimicrobium koreense. Next base: position 1,622,280 of record NZ_RJUK01000001.1, on the reverse strand, counting down.
CGCCTCGTTCCCTCAGCAATTCAGCCCCGCCCTCTGGGCGGGGTTACCCCGGTAGAAAGACCACCCCGGTTGGTTAAAGCGCATTTGGAGGCACCTTCCCATGTTTTCTGATTATTCCTCAGCGGAGTTGATGTCGATCTTCGCCATGCAGGGTTTTGCGGGCCTGACACTCTTTTCTGTGTTTGTATTGATGGCGCTGGGTCTGGCCATCATTTTTGGTCAGATGGGTGTAATCAATATGGCGCATGGGGAGTTCATGATCCTCGGCGCTTACATCACCTACCTGACGTCCAACCTGTTTTCACAGTGGATTCCCGACTGGTACGGCTCCTACTTCTTTGTTGCCATGGCATTGGCATTTCTTGCCGCCGCGCTACTGGGAATGTTGGTGGAGTGGTTGATGATCCGCCATCTGTATCACCGGCCTCTGGATACCTTGCTGGCGACCTGGGGCTTGAGCCTGATCCTCCAGCAAAGTTACCGGTCGATCTTTGGGGCGCGCGAGGTGGGGGTCACCATGCCGGACTGGATGATGGGCTCGTATCCGATCACCGATCTGGTGGAAGTCCCCATTAATGGCCTGTTCGTCATGTGCCTGTCGCTGGGGATTACCCTGGTTGTGGCAGCACTGATGTACCGCTCCCGCTGGGGCATCCAGGTGCGCGCGGTGGTACAGAATCGCCCCATGGCGGGTGCAGTGGGCATCAACACCCAAAAGGTGGATCGCATGACGTTTGCCTTGGGTTGCGGCATTGCCGGCATCGCCGGTAGTGCTTTCACCATGATTGGCTCAACCGGACCGACCTCCGGCCAGCTTTATATCGTGGATACCTTCCTGGTAGTGGTGTTTGGTGGCGCGGCCAGCTTGCTCGGTACCGTTGCTTCAGCGTTTACGATTTCCCAAGCGCAGTCAACCATGGAATTTTTCCTCAGTGGGTCTATGGCGAAAGTGCTGACGCTGCTGTTTGTGGTGGGCATTCTGATGGTACGTCCTCAGGGCCTGTTTTCCCTTAAAGTACGTCGATAGGAGGACGGTACAATGACCACGACCGGATTACGATCATTGTTCAGCCGTCACGATCTGCTTAGCTTCGCCGTGCTGGCGCTGCTTTTGATCGTGGTATTTCCCCTGGCGCTGGATATTTTCCGTCTCAACCTGATCGGTAAGTATCTGACTTATGCCTTTGTCGCTCTCGGTTTGGTGCTCTGTTGGGGCTATGGCGGTGTACTGAGTCTGGGACAGGGCGTTTTCTTCGGAATCGGTGGCTATATGATGGCCATGTTTCTCAAACTGGAAGCATCCGACCCTGAAAGCACGTCCATCCAGTCCACCCCGGGCATTCCCGACTTCATGGACTGGAACCAGATTACGGAGTTGCCCTGGTTCTGGGAACCCTTCTACAGTTTCGGTTTTACGCTGTTGGCGGTTCTGGTGGTGCCCACGGTGTTCGCCTACCTGATCGGTGTGGCCATGTTCAAGCGCCGGGTGAGTGGGGTTTATTTCGCGATCATCACCCAATCGATTGCCTTGATTCTGACCATCCTGATCATTGGCCAGCAGGGCTACACTGGTGGAGTGAACGGTATTACCGACCTCCGGACTCTTCTGGGATGGGACATCCGGTCTGACTTTGCCAAGTACGTGTTCTATTTCATCTGTGTTGCGTTGTTGTTGACTTGTGTGGTGATTGCCCAGTTTATCCGTCGAAGCAAGTTCGGTCGGATTCTGGTGGCCATGCGCGATGCGGAAGATCGTATTCGCTTCTCGGGTTATGACGTCGCCAACTTTAAGGTTTTTGTGTTCTGTGTTGGTGCCGCGTTCGCCGCGATTGGTGGTGCCATGTTCACCTTGCAGGTGGGCTTCATGTCGCCGAGCTTTATCGGCATCGTGCCCTCCATTGAGATGGTGATCTTCTGCGCAGTGGGTGGCCGACTGTCTCTGTTCGGGGCCATATATGGGGCATTGCTGGTGAGCTGGGCAAGGTCCATTTTCTCGGAGAGCTTCCCCGAATTGTGGTTGTTTGCCATGGGCGCACTCTTTATCGGTGTAGTGTTGGCCTTCCCCAATGGCCTCGCCGGCCTGTATGACCAGTACGCCCGCGGCCATGTGGCCAAGGCACTGGATCGTTGGGTGGACCAACTGACCCGCTCTGATTCCAATCGCACTGTTCAAGGAGTTGCCCATGAACGCCAGTAACACTGACTTCGTCCTGGCTGTCGAGAACCTCACGGTTTCCTTTGATGGGTTCAAAGCGGTCGATGATCTGACACTCTATGTCGATGAGGGCGAGATCCGGGTCATTATCGGCCCGAATGGCGCTGGTAAGACTACGGTGCTGGATCTTATCTGTGGGCGAACCCGTTCGACCCAGGGATCTATCCGGTTTCGCAATCGGGAACTCACCAAGATGAGCGAGTCCGCTATCGTGCAGTCGGGAGTGGGACGTAAATTCCAGACCCCTTCGGTGTACACGGATCTGACCATTTTCGAGAATCTGGAAATCTCCTACCCCAGAGGACGAAATGTGTTTGGTTCCCTGTTTTTCAAGCGAGACGAAACCGTTATCCGCAAGTGTGAAGAGGTGGCGGAGATGATCCTGCTGAAAGACCAGCTGCACGAGTCAGCTGGCCTGTTGAGTCACGGTCAAAAGCAGTGGCTTGAAATTGGCATGCTGCTGATTCAGGACCCGGAGCTCCTGATGCTGGATGAACCCGTAGCGGGTATGTCGGTCACCGAGCGTCAGGAAACCGCCAAACTGCTCCGACGAATATCGGAGAACCGTTCGGTCATTGTGATCGAGCACGATATGCAGTTCGTGGCGGAAATCGCCGATAAGGTCACCGTCTTGCACCAGGGAAAGATTCTGACCGAAGGTGCCATCGACAAAGTCAAAAACGACCCTAAGGTCATTGAAGTCTACCTTGGTCACTGAGTGAGAGGGCTCATCATGCTTAATGTATCCGATTATCGAGTCAGTTATGGTCAGAGCGAGATTGTGCACGGTCTGGATTTTACCGTTCAGCCCAACGAAATCGTCGCCGTGATGGGCCGAAATGGTATGGGAAAAAGTACCTTGATGAAGGCACTGATGGGAGTCATTCCCGAGTCGGGCGGGGCGGCGACTCTGGATGGCAAGTCAATATTCGGAAAGAAAAGTCACGATAGAGTCAATCAGGGGCTGGCGTATGTGCCTCAGGGGCGAATGATTTTTTCCAGCATGACGGTTCGGGAAAACATCGAAACCGGCCTGACCTCAACCGGACGTCGAAGTGTTCCCAAGGATCTTTACGATATGTTCCCCGTGCTACTGGAAATGCGTAATCGCCGGGGCGGCAACCTGTCCGGTGGGCAGCAGCAACAGTTGGCTATTGCTCGCGCTCTGGCGAGTAATCCCAAAGTACTGTTGTTGGATGAGCCTACCGAGGGGATACAACCTTCCATCATCAAAGAGATCGCTCAGACCCTGAAAGAAATCCGCGATCAGCGCGGCCTGACCATTGTGGTGACCGAGCAGGTACTGAGCTTCGCTCTGGAGGTAGCCGATCGCATCCTGGTGGTGGAGAAGGGGAAGATTGTGCACGAGGAAGCGCGAAGCAGTGTCGATGCCGAGAAAGTGGCGTCCTATCTATCCGTTTAAGTGAGGTAACCTACTATGCGACACGGTGATATTTCCAGCAGTGACGATACCGTCGGCGTAGCCGTCGTCAACTACAAAATGCCACGCCTGCACACCAAGGCCGAGGTGCTCGATAACGCTCGGGCCATTGCGGATATGTTGGTGGGAATGAAAAAAGGACTGCCCGGGATGGATCTGGTGATCTTTCCCGAATACAGCACCATGGGCATCATGTATGACCAGGATGAGATGATGGCCACCGCCGCCACCATTCCGGGGGAAGAAACGGAAATTTTCTCTGAAGCCTGTCGCAAGGCCAATACCTGGGGGGTGTTCTCCCTGACCGGTGAACGTCACGAAGACCATCCCAACAAGGCGCCCTACAACACCCTGGTGTTGATCAACAACCAGGGTGAGATCGTTCAGAAGTACCGCAAGTGCATCCCCTGGTGCCCCATTGAAGGCTGGTACCCCGGCGATCGCACCTACGTCACGGAAGGACCGAAGGGCATGAAGATCAGTCTGATCATCTGTGACGACGGCAACTATCCGGAAATCTGGCGAGACTGTGCCATGAAAGGAGCAGAGTTGATCGTTCGCTGCCAGGGCTATATGTACCCGGCCAAAGATCAACAGGTGATGATGGCCAAATCCATGGCGTGGGCCAACAATTGCTATGTGGCGGTGGCTAATGCCACGGGGTTTGATGGTGTCTATTCCTACTTTGGTCATTCGTCGTTGATCGGCTTCGACGGTCGGACTCTGGGCGAGTGTGGTGAAGAGGATATGGGGGTGCAGTACGCCCAACTTTCAGTCAGCCAGATTCGCGATGCCCGTGCCAATGATCAGTCTCAGAACCATCTGTTCAAACTACTGCACCGGGGTTATTCCGGCATTTACAACTCAGGAGACGGCGATCGCGGGGTGGCGGAGTGCCCGTTTGACTTCTATCGCACCTGGGTGATGGATGCGGAGAAGGCTCGAGACGATGTAGAGGCCATGACCCGTTCCACCATCGGGGTCGCGGAGTGCCCGGTGGGCGAGTTGCCTCACGGTGGTCGTGAAAAAACCGTCGGGTAAGGCGGCTCCATGCCATTCATCAATGATCGACTGGAGGATCAGGCGCTGCGCGAGGCGCTGACTCCGACGGCGACTGCCTCTGAGCCTTCCCCATCGGCTTCGTCGCCGGGCGAGTCGCGTTTGGGTGCCTCGCGTTTTCTGTTTGATCCAGAGGCGGTATCAGCGGTTCTGCGTCAGAGGATCCGTGGCCAACCCGATGCATTGACCCAAATCGATCGTGAGTTGACTCGCGTTAAAGCCGATATCGGTGAGCCGGATCGCCCGCTGGCGGTATTTCTGTTGGCGGGCCCCACCGGCGTCGGTAAAACCGAAACGGTCCGGGCACTGGCCGAAGTGTTGCACGGCAAGGCCGATGCCTTCTGCCGGGTGGATATGAATACCCTGGCGCAGGATCATTACACAGCGGCCATCACCGGAGCGCCTCCGGGTTACGTCGGTAGCAAAGAGGGCCACAGCCTGATCGATGAAGAGGCCATGCGTGGCAGTTTCAGTCGTCCCGGTGTGGTGCTGTTTGACGAGCTGGAGAAAGCGGGCCCGGAAGTGCTGCGCAGTCTGTTGGGGGTACTGGACACCGGGCGGTTGCGTTTGACCTCCGGGCAGAAGCAGCTGGACTTTCGCAACAGCCTGATCTTTATGACCAGCAATCTGGGGGCGGCCGACCTGGCGCGCCATCTGAACCGTTGGCAAACCGGCTGGCGTCGTTTCTGGCCTCGCTCGGAACCCGCGCAGCAGGCCGCATTGCGTCAGCGGGTTGAGCGCGCCCTGGATCGCGGGCTGGACCCGGAGTTTCTCAATCGCATTGATAACGTGTTGATCTACTATCCGCTGCCTCCGGAAGCACGACCGGGGGTGGTGGCGGAACTGCTGGTTCAATTCAATCGGCGCCTGCGGTCGAAAGGGTGGCAATTGCAAGTGTCCCGGGCGTTGATGAGCCGGGTGGAGCGCAAGGGCTTCGATGCACGGTTTGGGGCGCGGGCGTTAAAGCGACAATTCCGTCAGCAGGTGGAAGTGCCGGTGGCCCAGTTTCTGTTGGAACGTCCTGAGTCGCACACGGACATTGCGGAGCCAAAGGCCCCACCACACGCCGAATCAGAGCTGCGTCAGATGTACTGCGATTGGCAGCACGGGCGGGTCATCTGTCGGCAGGTGTGGGCCCGCAAACGTGAGTACGTCAAATGACGCAGAGCCGGGGCCAATTGTCGTATGGGCTCAACGGCAGGCGCCTTTGATAATGAGCGTACACGGGCCAGAGGTACATGCACCTCAACCCGAAATGCTAACGCCTCATTCCCTGTCAGGAGCCAAGCCATGACTGAAACCATCATCAAAATCGATCTGAACCAGACCCCCTACGAGAATGACAAGGTACACAATCGCTGGCACCCGGACATTCCCATGGTGGCCACGGTCAAACCGGGGGACGACTTTATCGTCGAGTGCTACGACTGGACCGGCGGTCAGATCGCCAACAACGACAGCGCCGATGATGTGCGCGATGTGGATCTGACTCAGGTGCACTTCCTGTCCGGACCGATCGGGGTTGAAGGTGCCGAACCCGGCGATCTTCTGGAAGTGGATATTCTGGATATCGGTACCTTCGAGGAAAGCCAGTGGGGCTTTAACGGCTTTTTCTCCAAACAGAATGGCGGCGGCTTCCTGACCGAACATTTTCCCGAAGCGCAGAAATCCATCTGGGATTTCAAAGGCATGTTCACCAAGTCCCGGCATATCCCCGGGGTGGAGTTCGCCGGTCTGATTCACCCTGGCCTGATCGGCTGCCTGCCCTCCAAGGAGATGTTGAAAGAGTGGAACACCCGTGAGCAGGGCCTGGTGGACACCGACCCGGAGCGGGTGCCGCCGCTGGCGGCACTGCCCTATGCCGATACCGCGCATATGGGGCGCATGGATAAAGACTCGGCCAAGAGCGCTGGCGCCGAAGCGGCGCGCACCGTACCGCCCAGAGAGCACGGCGGTAACTGCGACATCAAGGACCTGTCACGCGGTTCGAAAATCTATTTCCCGGTCTACGTCAAAGAAGGCGGCCTGTCCGTGGGCGATCTGCACTTCAGCCAGGGCGATGGCGAAATCACCTTCTGTGGTGCCATTGAAATGGCCGGCTGGATTCACCTGCGGGTCAATCTGGTGAAAGACGGCATGGCCAAGTACGGCATCAAGAATCCGATCTTCAAACCCAGCCCGATTACGCCCAAGTACGACGACTACCTGATCTTTGAAGGTATTTCGGTGGATGAATATGGCAAGCAGCACTACCTGGATGTGCACGTCGCCTATCGTCAGGCTTGTCTCAATGCCATCGAATACCTGACCAAGTTTGGCTACACCAAAGCCCAGGCCTACGCCATTCTGGGATGCGCGCCGGTACAGGGGCATATCAGTGGGGTGGTGGACATTCCCAACGCCTGTGCCACCCTGTGGTTGCCCACCGATATCTTCGATGTCGACGTCAACCCCAGTGCGTCCGGCCCGGGCGCCAAGGTCAGTGGCGGTATGGATGTACCCCTTTCGAAAGATAAGGAGTAAGCATCATGCCGGTCTACGACTACAAGTGCGCCGAACACGGGCTGTTTCACCAGCTGGCGACCTTCGAGCAGAGCGCTGAGCCACAGGCTTGCCCGAGCTGCGGCCAGTTAGCGGCCCGGGTGATTGTTCTGCCACCGGAACTGAAAGCCATGTCCCGGGAGAATCACACGGCTCATGAGCGCAATGAAACGAGTCAGCATCAGCCGGTATTCTCCACCACGGAGGCCCGGGCGGATGCCCGGGAGCGGCAGGCCCATGCGCATCGAAAAGGCAAACCCTGCGGATGCCACGATGGCGGCAAACTCCGCTCGGCACTGATGTACACCGCCGATGGCAAAAAAATGTTCCCCAGTATGAGGCCCTGGATGATCAGTCATTGAGCTCCTGCGGTTGATTGAAATTTGCCCCTGACTGGGGCAGACTCGAAGCCGATGGTCAGCGGTAACGACCCGGCTTCGATTTCAATCACCGTTTACAAGGACTTCAGTTATGGCCTTTCCAATACTTCCCCGAACGTTGATCGCGTCGCTGTGCGCCCTGGGTTTCAGTCTGGGAGCACAAGCGGAATCCCTCGATATCAGACCCGGCCTCTGGGAACACCAGGTTTCCATGAAAAGCGAAAGCGGCCAGTTGGAGCAGCAGCTGGAAATGGTGCGCCAACAGATGGAAGCCATGCCGCCGGCCCAGAAAAAGATGATGCAGGACATGATGGCCGAGCAGGGCCTGTCCATGGACTTCAGTAACCAGACCGTACGCAATTGCCTGACCGAAGAAGAGGCCGCACGAGGCGAGTTCCAGTGGGGCGAGAACACCGACTGTGAACACAACGTGGTCAGCCGCGGCGACCAGACCCGCATCGAGTTTACCTGCCCGGACGAACAGGCCCAGGGTGAGATGGTGCTGGATGGGGATACGGCGTATACCGGTCAGTCCACGGCGCTGATGGATTTTGGCGGGTCCCCGGAAAAGGTCACCATTACCCACAGTGGTCAATGGATCAGTGCTGACTGCCCCTGACTGAGGGACTTCGCGCCACCACGGTTGCGAAAAAGGCCTGGCTCACCCACTATATTGGCTATTCAGGATATGTAAGCACGCGTGAATCATAGCCAATCATAGGAGCCATCCCGTATGAGCCAGGACCATCGCCGCCGATACTCCAGCCCCGTGGTGGACGGGGTCGGTAAATCCGCCAGTCGCGCCATGCTGCGCGCCACCGGGTTTACCGACGAGGATTTCCGCAAACCCCAGGTCGGTATCGCCTCGACCTGGAGCAATCTAACCCCCTGCAATATGCACATCGACGGCCTGGCCCGAGAGGCGGCCGACGGGGCCGATGGCGCGGGTGGAAAAAGCCTGATTTTCAACACCATCACCGTCTCCGACGGCATTGCCAACGGCACAGAGGGGATGAAGTATTCCCTGGTTTCCCGCGAGGTCATTGCCGATTCCATCGAGACCGTGGCGGGTTGTGAGGGCTTTGACGGCCTGGTAGCCATCGGGGGTTGCGACAAGAATATGCCGGGTTGTCTGATGGGCCTGGCGCGGCTGAACCGCCCGTCCGTTTTTGTCTATGGCGGTACCATCAAGCCCGGCGCCAATCACACGGACATCGTCTCGGTGTTTGAAGCGGTGGGTGCGCACGCCAAGGGCGATAAAACCCTGATCGAAGTGAAGCAGATCGAGGAGACCGCCATCCCCGGTGCCGGCTCCTGTGGCGGCATGTACACCGCCAACACCATGGCCTCGGCCATCGAAGCCATGGGCATGAGCCTGCCCGGCAGCTCCGCCCAGAACGCCGAGGACAACGACAAGCTGGCCGACTGCCGCGCCGCCGGGGCCGCCGTGCTTACCCTGTTGGAAAAAGATCTCAAGCCCCGGGACATCATGACCCGCGAGGCGTTTGAAAACGCCATCACCGTGGTCATCGCCCTGGGCGGCTCCACCAACGCCGTGCTGCACCTGCTGGGCCTGGCCCACACCGTGGACGTGGATCTGACCCTGGAAGATTTCACCCGCATCGGCGCCCGCGTCCCGGTGCTGGCGGACCTTCGCCCCAGCGGTCATTACATGATGAGTGAGCTGGTTGCCATCGGCGGTATTCAGCCCCTGATGAAGATCCTGCTGGAGGCCGGCCTGCTGTACGGCGACTGCATGACCGTTACCGGCCAGACGCTGGCGGAAAACCTGGCCAGCGTTAAACCTTACCCCGAAGAGCAGGACATCATTCACGCCCTCGACAACCCGGTGAAAAAGGACAGCCACCTGCGCATTCTCTACGGCAACCTGGCGCCCACCGGCGCGGTGGCCAAGATTACCGGCAAGGAAGGTACCCAATTCACCGGCCGGGCCCGGGTGTTTCACTCGGAAGAGGAAGCTACGGACCGCATCATGGATGGCACCGTGGTGGCCGGGGATGTGCTGGTGATCCGCTACGAGGGCCCCAAGGGCGGCCCCGGCATGCGCGAGATGTTGACCCCCACGTCGGCGATCATGGGCAAGGGACTGGGGGATTCGGTGGCGCTGATCACCGACGGCCGCTTCTCCGGCGGCAGCCACGGTTTTGTGGTGGGGCACGTCACACCAGAAGCGCAGGACGGTGGCCCGATTGCCCTGGTGGAGGACGGTGACGAAATCGTGATCGACGCTGAAGCCAACACCATTTCGGTGACGGTGGACGACGCTGAGCTCGACCGCCGCCGCAAACTCTGGCAGGAACCACCACTACGCTACACCCGAGGCGTCCTGGCCAAATACGCCAAAACCGTCAGCTCCGCTTCGGAAGGCGCCGTGACCGATAAGTGATTGTGGAGCTTCGTGGAAGAGTGCTGCGGGAGGGTATACCGTTCCGAGACACGCCGCTCGGATGGAGGGGTATACAATCTGCATCACGTCCGGGCCGGGGAGGGGAAGCCCTTTCAAGACACGCCGTAAACCCATCCCTGGGGGCTCGACGCGCGGAGTCCCTCCGCTTACGGTCTTGAAAGGGCTTCCCCTCCCCGTCCCTCAGTGGCATATATAACTCACGGACGCACTGTCACGGCGGATGCGCCTTGCTCCGAGACGTCGGACCGATCCGCCCTACGCGACCTGCTGTGCTATCCGTAAGGCGGATAAGCCAAAGGCGCATCCGCCGTTACCCAAGTGGCAGTTCGAAGGGTGCTATTTCCCGAAACGTTATGCAGGCACAGCGGAGGCTGGGTACCCCCTTGTGAGACCGTCGCCTGCCTGGACGGCAGGCGATCGAGCCTACAGGGATGTATTTACGGCGTGTCTCACAAGGGGGTACCCAGCCGTAGCGCTAGATCCGAAGTAACCACGCCGGACTCCTGGTCCACGGTGGGAGAGGGCGGCGGTTTCCTGTATACTTCGCGCAAAGTTTGTACAGTAGGTGATCGTTTTGATTGGAAAACTCTTCAAAAAGCTGGCCGGGGACTCCAAACCGGCCAACAACTCCGAGACCCGCAAAGGGCGCAGCCCCAAAAATCAAACCGACAACCCCCGCAGCGGCGCCGAGCAAAAGCCCCGCAACGGCAAGCCCGGCGGCAACCGTCGGCGCAAACCGCGCCGTGCCCAAGGCTCTGGCGGGCGTGCAAACTCGCAGGAAAAGCAGGGCCATCCGGAGCAGAAAAGCCAAAAGGGCCAGCCGGAGAAGAGCGGCAACCCCGAGGCCAACAACGAGCCCGGAAACCAAGGCTCCGGCAAGAAAGGTGGCAACCGCCGCCGGGGCCGGAACAACAATCGCCGCCGAGGCGGCCAAAACAAGAGCAACAATAAACCTATGGCCAACCAACCCTGGGATATCTCACAGTTTCCGGTGCCCGAAGTCGAAGGCAAACTGCGCTTTCACGATTTCGGGCTTGAAAATGACCTGATGCACGCCATTGCCGACCTGGGCTTTGAGTACTGCTCCCCGATTCAGGCGCAATCCCTGCCTCTGGCTCTGCAGGGCAAAGACGTGGTGGGCAAGGCCCAGACCGGTACCGGTAAAACCGCGGCCTTCCTCACCGCCGTGATCGACGACCTGCTCAAACACCCCATTGAAGAACAGCGTTATGCCGGCGAGGCGCGGGCCCTGGTGATTGCGCCCACCCGCGAGCTGGTCATGCAGATCGCCGATGACGCCAAGCTGCTGTGCAAGTACACCGACCTGCAGATCCACACGCTGGTTGGCGGTATGGAGTACGGCAAGCAGCAGCGCCGCCTGCACGACAGCCTAGTGGATATTCTGGTGGCCACCCCGGGTCGTCTGCTGGACTTCTGCCGCCAGCGCGATGTGTTTCTCGACCAGTTGGAAATTCTGGTAATCGACGAAGCGGACCGGATGCTCGATATGGGCTTTATTCCGCAAGTGCGCCAGATCGTGCGTCAGACACCCAAGAGGGAAGACCGGCAGACTCTGTTCTTCTCGGCCACGTTCACAGAAGAGGTCGAGCGTCTGGTGGAGCAATGGACTCACGAGCCCACCACCATTGAAATTCAGCCCGAGAGTGTGGCGACCGACACGGTGGAGCAACATGTCTACCTGGCGGCGACCGAAGAAAAGTATCCGATGCTCTACAACCTGATTCAGCAGGACGATGTGGAGAGCCTGATCGTGTTTGCCAACCGCCGGGACCAGTGCCGCGACCTGCACGAGAAGCTGCGCCGCCACGATATCAAGGTGGGTTTGCTGTCGGGCGAGATTCCCCAGAACAAGCGGGTCAGCACCCTGAATGCCTTCAAGGAAGGTGATCTGAAAGTGTTGGTCGCCACCGATGTGGCGGGCCGGGGCATCCATATCAGCGGCATCAGCCATGTGGTGAATTTCACCCTGCCGGAGGAGCCGGAAGATTATGTGCACCGCATCGGTCGTACCGGCCGGGCGGGCAAGCACGGCACCTCGGTCAGTTTTGCCTGCGAGGACGATGCGATGTTGTTGCCGCCGATTGAAGAGCTCTTGGGCGAGTCGATCAAGTGCGAGCAGCCGCCGGAGGAGTTGTTGGCCGAAACCCCACCCATGAAACCCGCCGCGCCCCGGCGCCGTTCGTCGGGCGGCAGTGGTGGTCGCCCAGGCGGCAATCGCAGCGGCGGCGGACGCGGTCGGCCGCGTAGTTCGTAGCGTTTGATTTGGGTAACGGCGGATGCGCTTCGCTTATCCGCCCTACGCGAGTTTATACCGCTGCGCTCGGCCGTAGGGCGGATAAGCAGAAGGCGCATCCGCCGTAACTAAACGTGACGGCTTCGCCAAGTTCGCCACAAGAAAACCCCAACCCCCCAAACCAACCCAATCACCGCCCCATATAAATGCGCATCCACTGCTACCGGGACGGGCAAAAGCTCGTGTGACGTGTCATACCCGGGCCACTGTTCCTGCACAATTTTATAAGCCACCACCGCCAACGCCAGACCGCTCATCCAGGGTGTCTGCTTGAAAGTGATGATCACTCCCGCTACCAGCAGTCCATGCAATGCGCCGGACAGCCCCGCGTAATAATCCAGGTCGGTGTTGAACCACTGAATCCCGATGCCCACGCCCAGTAAACAGGTCAACAACAAAGGGCCATAGTGGCGCAGCGAAATATCCTGAAACAGAATCCAGCCGCATAGCATGAAGGCACCCAGGTTCATTGCCAGGTGGTAGGGGCCGTAGTGAATCCAGTGGCCGGTGAGCAGCCGCCAGAGTTCGCCCTGGCTGACGGCGTCGCGGTTGAGTTCGAGTAGGGGCTCGGTCACGCTCTGCAGTGCGCCGAGCAATACCATCATCACGCTCAACCCCAGTGTGAGCCAGAGGCTGGGCGTGAAACGGAGGAAGGGCAAGGCCGGTTACTCGGCGCCGGCCTGTTTCAGGGCGGCGATGTACTCGTCCGCCAGGCGGTGGTCTTTGATGGTCTGCAGAAAGGTCTTGCCGTCGGGGCCGGGGGCGTTCAGGTTGTGGCCGCGCTCGACAAAAAACTGCACAAAGGTGGCAAAGTTTTCTTCACGCATGCCGCGGTAGGCTTTCTCCAGCAAGTGAAAGTCCGGGTCCATCCCTTCGGGGGCCGGATACTGGAAGAAGCTTTTGATACGCTCATCATCAAACACTTCGCCCAGCACTTTCTTTTTGTCTTTCTTCAATTCGCTCATGACTGCTTTTATCTCCACGTGGCTGAAGGGATTTAACCTTCCAGCTTCTTGATCAGAATTTCGTTGACCGCTTGGGGGTTCGCCTGCCCTTTGCTGGCCTTCATGATCTGGCCGACAAAGAAGCCGAGCATTTTCGGGCGCTTGGCCGGGTCGGCGTTGCGGTAATTGTCCACCTGTGCCTGGTTGTTGGCGATCACCTCGTCCACCATTTTTTCCAGCGCGCCGGTATCGGATACCTGTTTCAGGCCCTGTTTTTCAATGATGGTGTCGGCATCGCCTTCACCCTGGGTCATGGCCTCAAACACTTTCTTGGCGATTTTGCTTGAAATGGTGCCGTCTTTGATGCGCTCGATTAGGCCGCCCAGTTGCACCGGAGTGACCGGTGATTGCGCGATGCCGATTTCCTCTTTGTTCAGGTAGGCGGACAGGTCTGCCATGATCCAGTTGCCCGCCAGTTTGGCTTCGCCGCAGGCTTTGACCGTGGCTTCAAAGTAGTCCGCCGTGGCACGGTCGCCGGCCAGTTGGCCCGCGTCGTATTCGGGCAGATCGTATTCCTTGATGAAGCGGTCACGCCGCGCTTCCGGCAGTTCGGGCATGTCTTTGCGCACGGCTTCGATGAACTCATCGTCGATGATCACCGGTAGCAGGTCCGGGCAGGGGAAGTACCGGTAATCGTTGGAGTCTTCCTTGGTGCGCATGGAGCGGGCGGTTTTGGTATCGCCGTTGTACAGGCGGGTTTCCTGTACGATTTTCCCACCATCTTCGAGTACGTCGATCTGCCGTTCGACTTCCAGAGCAATGGCTTCTTCCATAAAGCGGAAGGAGTTGAGGTTTTTGGTTTCGGTGCGGGTGCCGAGTTCTTCCTCGCCTTTGAGTCGCACGGAGATGTTGACGTCAAAGCGCATCGAGCCCTGGGACATGTCGCCGTCGCAGATTTCCAGGGAGGTGACGATGTTGTGCAGCTGTTTGGCGAAGGCCACGGCTTCTTCGGCGCTGCGCATGTCCGGTTCGGTAACCACTTCGATCAGCGGGGTGCCGGCGCGGTTCAGGTCGATGCCGGTCATGCCGTGGTAGTCTTCGTGCAATGATTTGCCCGCATCTTCTTCGAGGTGGGCGTGGTGGATACGCACGCGCTTGGTCCGACCGCCTTCCAGTTGCAGGTCGACGTAGCCCGGGCCGACGATGGGTTCGGCCAGTTGGGTGGTCTGGTAGCCTTTGGGCAGGTCCGGATAGAAGTAGTTTTTCCGTTCGAACACGGAGCGCTTGCCGATTTCGGCGTTGACCGCGAGGCCGAATTTGACGGCATTTTTGAATGCCTGTTCGTTGGCCACGGGCAGGGTGCCGGGCAGCGCCAGGTCGACGGCGCAGGCCTGTGTGTTGGGCTCAGCGCCGAAGGCGATGCTGGCGCCGGAGAATAATTTGGTGTTGGTGGAAAGTTGCACATGCACTTCCAAACCAATGACTGTTTCCCATTCCATCTTTAGTAACCTTAATTCGGTTGGTCTTGGGTGTTCTGTTTTAGTCCGGCCCTGAGTGGCAGGCCTCTGTGCCAACGCCTGACTTGGTTGGCGTAGGGCGGATAAGCGGAGCGCATCCACCGCAAATATACGTTATGCCGCCACCGGACTTCTCGTTTGGCAACGGCGGATGCGCTTCGCTTATCCGCCCTACGCCCGGCTCCGCCCAGCGTCGACCAATGGCAAACGGAAAATATCGGCCGCTGTGTATATGTCGTGCCGTATCCGCCCCGCGCCCGGTTTATTGCGGGTGGGGCGCACGGCATCCGCCCCAAGCGAAACCATCGGGCTATTCGATTCCGGGCGCACTCTGCTGATGAAAGTCCGTCGCCAACTGGAACTGGTGGGCGACGTTCAACAATTTGCCTTCGGCGAAATAGTTGCCAATCAACTGCAGCCCCACCGGTTTTCCATCCACCTGGCCGCAGGGGATGGACAGGCCGGGTAGGCCCGCCAGGTTGGTGGGGATGGTGAAGACGTCTTCCAGGTACATGGACACCGGGTCTTTGGTTTTTGAGCCAAAGGCGAACGCCGGTGAGGGCGATGTGGGGCCGAGGATGACGTCGACTTCGCTGAAGGCGTCGACAAAGTCCTGTTTGATCAGGCGGCGCACTTGCTGGGCCTTGTTGTAGTAGGCGTCGTAGTAGCCCGCGGACAGGGCGTAGGTGCCTACCAGGATGCGGCGTTTGACTTCTTCGCCGAAGGCTTCGCTGCGCGAGCGTTCGTACAGGTCGTTCAGGTCTTTCGGGTTTTCACAGCGGTAGCCGTAGCGCACGCCGTCAAAGCGCGACAGGTTGGCTGAGCACTCCGCCGGGGCGATCACGTAGTAGGCGGCGACCGCCAGGCCGGAGTGGGGCAGGCTGATGGTTTTGATGCTGGCGCCGAGGCTTTCATAGACTTTGATGGCCGCTTCTACCGCTTTGGCGGTGTCCGGATCCAGCCCGTCGGTGAAGTATTCTTTGGGGACGCCAATTTTCAGGCCGTCGAGAGGCTTATCCAGCTCGGCGGTGTAATCCTCCAGCGGCTGGTCCACGCAGGTAGAGTCCTTGGGATCGAAGCTGGCCATGGCGTTGAGCATCAGCGCGGAGTCTTCGGCGGTGCGGGTCAGGGTGCCGGCCTGATCGAGGCTGGAGGCGAAGGCGATCATGCCCCAACGGCTGACCCGGCCATAGGTGGGCTTGAGGCCGGTGAGGCCGCACAGGGCCGCTGGCTGGCGGATGGAGCCGCCGGTGTCGGAGGCGGTGGCGCCGGGGGCCAGGTGGGCGGCCACCGAGGCGGCGGAGCCGCCGGAGGAGCCGCCCGGCACGCAGCCGGTGTCCCAGGGGTTTTTCACTGGCCCATAGAAACTCGTTTCGTTGGAGGAGCCCATGGCGAACTCGTCCATATTGGTTTTGCCCAGCATGACCGCCCCGGCCGCTTCGTAATTGTCGACGATGGTGGCGTTGTAGGGGGCAATGAAGTTGTCCAGCATTTTGGAGCCGCAGCTGGTACGCACGCCGGTGGTACAGAAGATGTCCTTGTGGGCAATGGGTACGCCGCACAGCGCGGGCGCATCCCCCTGGGCCAGCCGCTCGTCGGCTTTGGCGGCCTGGGCCAGGGCCCGCTCTTCGGTCAGGGTGATGTAGCTGTTATAGGTCGGGTCCAGGCGCTGGATGCGGTCAATATAGTGCCGGGTCAGCTCGGTGCTGGAAAACTCCCGGTTGCGCAGTCCCTGAACCAGTTGGGCAATGGTGTGTTGGTGCATTGCGATTTACATCCTCAAATAAGTGTCTGGGCTCAAGCCGCTTCAATGGCGCAGGGCGCTATAGAGGGCGGGCCGGTCAAAGGTCGGGCCGGGCGCGGCGATCATTCGATGACGCGGGGCACCAGGTAGAGCCCGTCTTCGGTCGCCGGGGCAATGGCCTGGAAGTGCTCGCGCTGATTGGGCTCGGTCACCTGATCCGCGCGCAGGCGCTGGGTGGCATCCAGCGGGTGGGCCATGGGCTTGACGCCTGTGGTATCGACCGCCTGCAACTGGTCGACCAGGTTGAGGACGTCAGAGACGCGCTCGGTGACTTGACCGACTTCATCGTCGGAAACAGCGATGCGCGCCAAATGCGCCAGCTTGGCGATGTCGGAAGAGGCGATGGCCATCAAGATGCTCCAGATTGGTGTGGCTCCGGGTCAAAAAGTGCTCAACCGGTGGCCAAAAAGGTCCAAAAGTTCGCGTTTGTGCAATAAGCCGCTAAAGTTATCACATTTGCGCCTTGCCCTAAATCCCTGCCGTTGATAGAGTGCCAGCATCTGCGCCGACGCTTCGGGCCCGCTCATGGGCCGGGCGCCCGCCAAGCCGCGTCGGGTAAAGCTGTTCAACCTCGTGTAAACTGCTTGAGCCGCGAGTGAATTCGCCGGCGGGGTGTCGGTCTAACCGCCGTCCGGACCGGGTCTGGCAGCACGGCGGACCATCCGAAAGAATTTTAGGCAGCAGGTCGGTTCCGGCCTGCTGCGAGACAGAACAATATAGGGTTGCGTGAACCAATGTTAAAACACCTGCGTGGAGCCTTTTCCAACGATCTTTCCATAGACCTGGGTACCGCCAATACACTGATCTACGTACGCGGCCGGGGCATTGTCCTGGACGAGCCGTCGGTGGTTGCCATCCGCCATCACAACGGCCACAAAATTGTCGAGGCCGTGGGCACCGAGGCCAAGCGTATGCTGGGTCGTACCCCCGGCAACATTACCGCAATCCGCCCCCTGAAAGACGGTGTCATCGCCGATTTTCAGGTCACCGAGAAAATGCTGCAGCACTTCATCAAAAAGGTACACGAGGCGAGCTGGTTCCAGCCCAGCCCCCGGGTTCTGATCAGCGTTCCCTGTCTGTCGACCGAAGTGGAAAAGCGGGCCATCCGCGAATCCGCCATGGGCGCCGGTGCCCGGGAAGTGCGCCTGATCGAGGAGCCCATGGCCGCCGCCATCGGTGCCGGTCTGAAGGTATCGGAAGCCAGCGGCTCGATGGTGGTTGATATCGGTGGTGGTACCACCGAGATCGCCGTGATCTCCCTTAACGGCGTCGTTTATTCGGATTCCGTGCGCATCGGCGGGGACCGGTTTGATGAAGCCATCGTCAATTATGTCCGCCGCCATTACGGCAGCGTCATTGGTGATGCCACGGCCGAGCGGATCAAGCAGGAAGTCGGCTGTGCCTTCGCCGGCAGCGAAGTGCGTGAAATCGACGTGCGTGGGCGCAACCTGGCCGAAGGGGTGCCGCGCAGTTTTACCCTGAACAGTGACGAGATTCTGGAAGCCCTGCAGGAGCCGCTGGCGGGCATTGTCCAGGCGGTGAAGAGCGCCCTGGAACAGTCCCCACCGGAGCTGGCGGCCGATATTGCCGAGAGTGGCGTTGTCCTGACCGGCGGTGGTGCGCTACTGCGCGACATCGATCGCCTGTTGTCCAACGAAACCGGTCTGCCCTTCATTGTGGCGGAAGATCCGCTGACCTGCGTGGCACGCGGCGGTGGCCTGGCAATGGAAATGATGGACAAACGGAATATCGATCTGCTGTCTTCCTGACGGGTTGCTGGGCCCAGAGTTAACGGGATCCACACTGAGCGGGAGAGGGTGTTATTAAAACGCTGTTTACCAAAGGCCCGGCGGTTGCCTCGCGTGCGTTGTTCTTCAGCGTGGCGGCCGTCGGCCTCATACTTGTCAGTCTCTACACCGATTGGCTGGGGCCGGTGCGCGCCCAGCTTGGTGCCGTCGCTACCCCTTTCTATTGGGTGACCAATCTGCCCCAGCGCATCGGAGCCTGGGGCGATGATACCTTTGCCAGCCGTCAGGCGCTGAGCGAGGAAAACGAAGCCCTCAAATCCGAACTGCTGATTCTCCAGCGCAAATTGCAGCAAATGGCCGCTCTGGCCGCCGAGAACGTGCGCTTGCGTCGCCTGCTTGGTTCCAGTGACATGCTTCAGGATAACGTCCTGGTGGCGGAGCTGGTGGGAGTTTCCCCCAATCCACTGAGCCACTCCGTGGTCATCAATAAAGGCGCCCGAGACGGCGTCTATATGGGGCAGCCGGTGTTGGATGCCTTTGGCCTCATGGGCCAGGTGGTGGAGGCCAACCCGGACAGCAGTCGGGTGCTGTTGATCACGGACACCAGTCATGCGCTGCCGGTGCAGGTCAATCGCAACGGCGTTCGCGCGATTGCCGAGGGCACCGGGCACATCAACCGCCTGCGCCTTCGCCACGTATCCAACACCACAGATATCCGGGTCGGCGATCTGCTGGTCAGCTCCGGGTTGGGGGACCGCTTCCCGGTGGGTTATCCGGTGGCCGAGGTCGAGCAGGTGGTCCGGGATCCCGGGCAATCATTTTCAACGGTCATCGCCCGCCCTATGGCGCGCCTTGACCGCAGCCGACACCTGCTGTTGGTCTTTGCTGGCGGCGCGTCTGAGCGCAGCGGCGTCGAGCAACCCGCCCCGGAGCTTCCGCTTGAAGAGGCCGAGGGCGAGGCCAATGATTGATCTGACCCGGGGCCACAATCGCTGGCTGGTGCTGGTGGCTCTCTTGCTGGCCCTGACGTTGGCGGTTTATCCGCTGCCTCTGGATTGGCGCTGGTGGCGCCCGGAGTTTGTCATGCTGGTGGTGGTCTATTGGGTGTTTACCCTGCCGGATCATGTCAGCCTGACCCAGGTTGCTCTGCTGGGTCTGATTCAGGATCTGGTGGAGGGTACGCCACTCGGACAGCATGCGCTGGGTTTGGTGATCGTAACTTACATTGCGCTGCAATCCTATCGCCGGTTTGGCAACTACGCCCTCTGGCAGCAGGCCTGTTGGGTGTTTGTCCTGGTCGGCATTGCCCAGATGACCAGCAATTGGGTTCACAGCCTGGCCGGGGGGCATGTGTCGGGCCTGCAGTTCCTGTACCCGGCACTGGTCAGCGCGGTGCTATGGCCTCTGGTCCACATCGGTTTTGGGGGGCTGCGTCACCGCTACCGCATCCAGTAGCAGAGGCGCCAGTGCTGGCCCACACAACAGACGCAGGAGAGATGTGACAATGACGGATCTGTATCTGGCATCCCAATCCCCGCGCCGCCGCGAGTTGCTCGGTCAACTGGGCGTGCAGTTCGAACCTTTGGCGTTGTCTGTGCCGGAAGAGCGGGGAGCGGAGGAGCCGCCGGCTCAGTACGTCGAGCGCCTGGCGCTGGAGAAGGCCCGTGCGGGTCTGGCCCGGCTCGGTAAGCTGAGGCTGCCGGCGGCGCCGGTGCTGGGGTCCGATACCATTGGGGTCTGTCTGGGAAAAGTGCTGGAAAAGCCCCTCGGGCGTGACCATGCCCTGACCATGTGGCGGCTGATGTCCGGGCGTGAGCACCAGGTGATGACCGCCGTCGCGGTCTGTTCGCCGGAGCGCGAAGCGGTCTGCCGCGTTACCACCACCGTCTGGTTTCGGGCCCTCGATGAGCGCGAGATGGAGGCCTATTGGGCCTCCGGCGAGCCCCGTGATAAAGCTGGCGGATACGGCATTCAGGGCCTGGGCGGTGTCTGGGTGGATCGAATCGAAGGTAGTTACAGTGCGGTTGTGGGTCTGCCAATGGCTCAGACCGCCGAGCTGCTCAACCAATTTCAGGTGCCCTGGTGGGGCCATCCCGCCGGCGTACCCAAAGGCGAGCGTCCATGAGTGAAGAACTACTGATCAATGTCTCTCCCGTGGAAACCCGGGTGGCCCTGGTGGAAAACGGGGTAGTCCAGGAATTACACATTGAGCGCAGTCACGGCAAGGGCTACGTCGGCAACATCTACAAAGGAAAAGTGGTCCGGGTGCTACCCGGCATGCAGGCGGCGTTTGTGGAAATCGGGCTGGCCCGCACCGCCTTTATTCACGCTTCGGATATGGCCGAGACGGATGACGATGAGGGTCGCCGCGGAGAGGTGCCGGACATCCGTGCTCTGGTGCGCGAAGGCCAAACCCTGCTGGTGCAGGTCAGTAAAGACCCCATCGGCACCAAGGGCGCTCGCCTGACGACCAACCTCAGTCTGTCTTCCCGTTATCTGGTCTACATGCCCAACAGTGCCCACATCGGGGTGTCGACCCGCATTGACGATGACGCCGAACGTCAGCGGTTGCGCGGACAGGTCGAATCGCTTGCCGAGGAGGCCGGTGTGTCCGGTGGCTTCATCCTGCGCACCGTGGCCGAGGGCGTCGGAGCGGACGAGCTGCGCAATGACATCGACTTCCTGCAGAAGCTGTGGCTCGATTTTCAGGATAAGTGCACCAATGCCCCGGTGCCCAGCGCCATTCACACCGACATGCCGCTATTTCTGCGCGCCCTGCGGGATCTGGCCCGGGCACCGATCGAGAAAATCCGGGTGGATTCGCGCATGAGCTGGACCCAGATGCGCGAATTCGCCACCAGTTACTACCCCGAGCTGGTGGATCTGATTGAATGCTACAGTGGCGAACGCCCTTTGCTTGACCTGTACGGTGTTGAGGATGAGATTGCCCGGGCGCTGGACACCCGGGTGCCGCTAAAGTCCAATGGTTACCTGATTGTCGAGCAGACCGAAGCCATGACCACCGTGGATGTGAACACCGGTGCGTTCGTGGGGCGGCGCAATCTGGAAGAGACCATCTTCAAAACCAATATGGAGGCGGCCAGTGCGATTGTGCGACAATTGCGGCTGCGCAACCTGGGGGGGATCATCATCCTCGACTTCATCGATATGAAGGACCCGGAGCACGAGCGTCAGGTGCTGCGGACGCTGGAAAAAGCCCTGGAAAAAGACCACGCCAAGACCAGCATCACCGGGGTGTCCGAGTTGGGACTGGTGGAGATGACCCGCAAGCGCACCCGGGAATCCCTCGGCCAGATGCTCTGCGAGCCCTGCCCGCTGTGCTCGGGGCGGGGCCTGGTCAAGTCGGCCGAGACGGTGTGTTATGAGATTTTCCGGGAAATTCTGCGCGAGGCACGCGCGTACGATAATGACAAGTTCCTGGTGCTGGCCTCCCAGTTGGTGGTGGATCGCCTGCTCGATGAAGAGGCGGCTTACGTGGCCGATCTGGAGGCCTTTATTGGCCGCACCATTGAATTCCAGGTCGAGAGCCTGTTTACCCAGGAACAGTACGACATTGTGCTGGTCTGATGATCAACCCGGGTAGAGAGGCAGATTCTGGCGCCCCGGCCGTTCCGTCGACCGGTTTGAGGAAACCCTCAGGTATGTTTCGGTGTTAGCTTACCTACTGAAAAAATTTTACATCCTCTGCGCCGTGCTGGTCATCGCCCTGGCGGTGGTGGTGCAGTCAGGGCGGAGTCTGTTTCCGCTGCTGGCCAACTACGACCGGCAGCTGACGGAGTATCTGTCGGAGCAATTGGATCTGTCCGTGTCGGTTGGGCGCCTCACGGCCGACTGGCAGGAGCTGAAACCCAGCCTCACCCTTTACGAGCTGAGTGTCAGTGATCAGGAGGGGCGCCCCCTACTCAAGGCCGACCGGGTCCTGCTTCGACTGAATCTGGTCAGCAGCGCGCTGGAAGGGCGACTGGCTTGGGACAAGATCGTGCTGCGTCGCCCCCAACTATCCCTGTCCCAGGGGACCGATGGGTATTGGGGGCTGCCAGACTTCGTCGCCGATCAGGAGCGCCCGTCCGCCGATGAACCGCTCGCGCCAGACGATCTGCTCACCCTGTTCGAAGTCGGCACCCGGGTCGAGCTGCTTGATGCCAGTATTGACCTGTCTTTTGCCAGTGGTCACCAGCAGACCTTCTCCGCCCCGTACCTGTTACTGGAGCATGAGGGGGACTTCCACCGGCTCTCCTTGCAGGTGGACCTGGAAGGACGGGACCGTGCCCTGGTGGCCATTCTCGAAGGCCGGGGCGATCCGCGAGACCCGAAAAACTTCCATACCGAAGGCTATCTGAACCTGCGTGACTTCCCCACCCTGGAGCCCCTGACCGCGATCGGTGGCATTCTGGTGGGCGAAAGCGAACATCGTGACTGGTACCGGGAAGGGCGAATGAACGCCAGCCTCTGGTTCTCCAGCCAGGAAGACGGTGGCGGCTACGACTGGGTCGGCAATCTGGGGCTGGACGACGTCGCTCTGCCGTTGGAAGAACTCACACTGGACCGGGTCAGCGCCACCATCGGCGGCGAATGGCGTCGCTCCGGTCGGTGGCAGGTGGCGTTGCAGGATCTCTCGGCGGAATGGCGCGATCGGGCTCTGGAGCCGCTGCAGGTCTCCGTATCCACTGCCCGGACCAACGCTCCGATCCACTGGATGATCGATCACATCGATCTGCGCTACTGGACCACCCTGGCGGACCAGCTTGGATTGCTGGGGGACGGTCGCCTGCAGGAAGTGGTGCGTACCCTCAATCCCCAGGGCGACGTCCGGCATCTGCAGCTTACGGTGCCCCAGGACGACTGGCGGGGTTGGGAGCTGATGGCCGAGCTGGGAGACGTAGCGGTGGAACCCTGGCAGGGCGTTCCGGGCCTGAACGGTGTGACCGGGTTTGTCGAGGCCAATCAGCGCGGTGGCCATGTCGATCTGGATAGCCGCAACGGTTTCGAGATGTTCTTTGCCAAAACCTACGACGAGCCCATGACGTATCAGAGCGCCCGCGGTCAGGTCGCCTGGCACTTGCGGCCGGACGAGAACCAGATTTACGTCAATAGCGGGCCGCTGTCATTGCGTGGGCCGGGCGAGTCCGCTACGGGCAGCATGTGGTTGTCGCTGCCCTGGGAGCGTAACACCGGTGATATCGACCTGTACCTGGATATCCGTGGCGAGGACCTGAACGCCAATGTGTATGACAAGTACCTGCCCAAGGTGGTCCCGGCCTCGCTGACCGATTGGCTCACTCGCAGCCTCGGTGACAATAACCCCGGCACGGCCCGCTCGGCGCACTTTCTGTTCCGTGGCACTCTGAACCGTCCGGGCCAACCGCGCGTGCGCAGCTACCAACTGGCACTGGAAATGGCCGGCGCGGACCTCAACTATCATCCGGACTGGCCGCCGCTCAGTGACCTGACCGGTCAGCTCATGCTCGATAACAACCGGGTCGATGCCCGAGTGGAGCAGGCCCGGCTGTACAACAGTACTCTGGAAAATGCTCGGATTCAGGTGGCAGAGAACCCCGTGGGCGAGGGACTGTTATTGAACATTGACGGACAGCTGCAGGCGCTGGCCAGTGATGGGCTGCAACTGCTCAGAGAGGGCTACCTGCGCCGATACGTCGGTGACAACATGGATGCCTGGAGCGTACAGGGCACCATTGATGCCGAGCTGGATCTGGCTATCCCCCTGCAACCGGATCAGGCCGGGGCCGCCCAACAGGTGGCGATGGATCTGACCTTGCCCCGACTGACCATGAACGACCTCAATTTGAGTGCACGGGATCTGTCGGGTCCACTCCGATACGACAATGAGCAGGGGCTGAGCAGTGAGGGATTGACCGGGGAGCTGTTTGGCGAACCGCTCACGCTCGCCATCGCCAGCCGGCAGGAGCAGGATAGGTCGGTGACTGCCATTGATCTCAATGGTCGGGCCTCTGGCGCGGTGTTGGCGGAGTGGGCTCAGCGCCCCGCACTGCAATTTCTGGATGGCACATTTGCGTTCGACGGCGAGCTGGAACTTAGTCATTACCGGGACCCCGAGCCCGATCGCGACCAACAGC
Source organism: Marinimicrobium koreense (assembly GCF_003762925.1). Taxonomy (NCBI): domain Bacteria; kingdom Pseudomonadati; phylum Pseudomonadota; class Gammaproteobacteria; order Cellvibrionales; family Cellvibrionaceae; genus Marinimicrobium; species Marinimicrobium koreense. The sequence continues at coordinate 1,597,773 of NZ_RJUK01000001.1, read as the reverse complement.
TGGCGGCTTTCACGCTCAGCTCGGATCTGCGCGGAGTTTCGCTGAATGTCCCGGCACCGATCGGAAAGACGGCCGAGCAGACCCGGGAGCTTACCGCCAGCGTGATTCTGGGACGTCAGAGTGCGCAGGCCGAGTTGTACTACAACGATCATTTGCAGGCCCGGGCCCAGATTGATCTCGAGCGGCAACAATTGCAGCGGGTCAGCGTGGGCCTGGGGGTGCCAGCACAACTGCCGGAGGCTCCCGGTGTGCATCTGAGCGGCGCCATGGAGACGCTGGATCTGGAGGGATGGCAGGATCTGCTTCGTCGCTATCAGGATCTGGTCGCGGACGATGAGCAGCCGACACCGGAGACCGCCTTTGAGGGGCTCCCGGTCGAAGTGGACCTGGCGCTGACCCGGTATTCACTGGGCCCACTGGAACTGGAAGAGATTGAGCTTGGGGCCGTCTCCACCGAACGCGGCTGGCGCCTGACCTTCACCAATCCCGAGCTGGCGGGCGAACTCGACTGGGCGCCGGGGCAGCCTCTGGCGCTGCGTCTGGCCCGGGTTGATCTGCCCCGGTCGGTGCTGGAGTCGGCCGTCGGTGCGTCGGAGTCGGCTGACCCATTTGATCCCAGGAGCCTGCCCGAGGCCCAGGTCAGCATCGAGTCGCTCATGCTCGGAGGTGAGGACTACGGTCAGTGGGAGTTCCGCTTGGCCCCGGGAGATCAGGGTGTCATTGTCGATCAGTTGCAAGGTCGTATCCGCGGCCTGACCGTCACCGGGCAGGACGAAGGTACGGGCGGCCGGTTGCTCTGGTCGCAGTCTGAAGACACCCCCGAGCGGACCTACCTTGCCGCCAGCCTGCGCGCCGGCAACCTGTCGGAAGTGATGCAGCGCTGGGGGCAGTCCGATATTCTCGAAAGTGAATCGGCCAACTATCGGCTCGACATCAGTTGGGCCGGGGCGCCTCAGGCGTTTGATCTCGAGACGCTGGAGGGCGACGTCCGGTTCAACGTGACCTCTGGGCGCTTCAAACGCAATCCGGCCGCCGGTAGCGACGGCATTCTGCGGCTTTTTGCGGTGCTCAATTTCGACTCACTGGCACGCCGGCTGCGGCTGGATTTTTCCGACCTCTATCAAAGTGGTCTGGCCTACGACAGTATTGAAGGGCTCATGACCTTCGACAAAGGGACGCTGGTGTTTTCCGAGCCGGTGCAGGTACGCAGCCCCTCCAGTCGCCTGCAACTGGCCGGTCGCGCCAATCTGGTGGATGAAACCCTCGACACCCGGCTGATCGCGACGCTGCCCGTTGCCGGTAACCTGACTTTCCTGACTGCCGTGGCGGCGGGGCTGCCCGCGGCGGCCGGGGTATTTCTGGTCAGCAAGCTGTTCGAGAAGCAGGTGGACCAAGCAACCAGCATCAGTTACACCATTCGCGGAGATTGGGATGATCCGACCATCAAGTTTGATCGAATGTTTGAGGGTGGGACTGGTCTAACGACAGAGAACGGCTCCACAGAGCCTCAATCCCCCGAGGAGCCCTGATATGCGCTACATCAATCAGCATCGAATTCTGGCCAGCCTGCTGCCCCTGACGCTGGGGCTGCTGTTGCTGGCGGCCCTGCCGGCGGCGTCCCAACCGGCCGTAGAGCAGGCCCGTGCCTGGATCAAAGCCGGCGAAAATCTGGAACAAATCGACCAGAGCACCTGGCGTGAACTGCTGACCGACGAGCAGTACGACATTCTCTGGGAAAAAGGCACGGAGCGGGCCTACACCGGCGAGCTGCTGGATAACAAGCGAGATGGCGTCTACGTTACCGCCGGGTGCCGGATTCCGGTGTTCGACTCCCGGCACAAGTATGATTCCGGCACCGGGTGGCCCAGCTTCTGGACCGTCTTTGAGGACGACAATATCCGGCTCGAGGATGATTACAGTTGGTTTGGCCGCCGTCGGGTGGAAGTGCTCTCCGCCTGCGGCGAACACCTGGGACACGTGTTCCCTGACGGTCCGGAGCCCACTGGAAAACGCTACTGCATCAACTCCCTGGCGCTGGAATTCGTCCCCCGCGAGGAGTGGCAGGCCGAGCAGAGCCGCCGAACCGACTGACCCGCTGGGGCTCCTGTTTCCCGGCAGATTGTGATAACGTTCGCAGACCCTGAGGCGAGCGGGCCCTAGACTGCCCGCTCTTTATGGAAAGCCGTGACCCAACGGTTGGGCCTGACAACGACACAATAAGATCATGTTGCAATCCATCGCTCGAACCCGGCGCTTTTGGGTGCCTGCTCTCGTTCTGCTGGTCTCGTTACTGGTGTACGGTGTGAACTACGGTTCGCCCAAGGCCATGTTCTGGGACGAAAACTATCATGTGACCTCCGGACAGAAATACCTGGACGGCACCCTGTTCATGGAGCTGCACCCGCCCCTGGGCAAGCTGCTCATCGCCGCCGGGGAAAAGCTCTTCGGAGGCAACGAAGACCTCGATAAAAGCCGCTTCAACCGCACCGATTACCTGCAGGGCTCCGCCGTCCCGGAGGGAATGAGCTACACCGGGTTCCGCTTCGCCTCGACCTTCCTGATGGCCCTGTCCGTGCTCTTTTTCTACGGTATTGTCTGGCGCATCACTCGACGGGTCTGGGTCGCCGCCGGTTTCAGCGCACTGCTGATTTTTGATAATGCGTTGGTGGTCCACTCCCGCGCTGCCATGCTCGAGGGCATACAACTCTTTTTCATCCTTGCTGCACTTTATTACTTTGTCCATGTGCTCACCAGGACCAGACCCATCCGCTTGCCCCAGTACGCCATTCTGGGGGTATTGGTGGGGCTGGTGGTATCGGTAAAACTCAACGGGGCGGTTCTGCTGCTGCTGTTTGTCATGCTCTGGGGCGTGGATCAGTGGGAGAACCTCAAGGCCTTTCGCTGGAAAGCGTTGCTGCAGCGACTCGCCACCACTGTGCCCTCGGCCGTACTGCCGTTGCTGGCTGTCTTTGCGAGCATTCTGTATGTGCATATTGCTCTGGGCGAAAACATTGTGGGCAACAGCACCTACAAGGCTTCGGAGCCCTACCTCGAAGAGGTGCGGGCCGGTCGCAGCCATAGCCTCAGCGCCTTCTATTACGGTTTTCAGGACAATCTGCGTTACATGCTGGAATACTCCGACGGCGTGGCCCGACTGGACATCTGCAAACCCGGCGAGAACGGCAGTTACGCGATTGGCTGGCCCCTGGGGAACAAGAGCATCAATTACCGGTGGGATAAAAACACCGTCGATGGCGAAGTGCAGGTTCGCTACATTCAGATTATTGCCAACCCGATAGTTTGGTTCTCGGTTGCGCTGGGGGTGATCTTGTCCCTCGGGCTGGCGATCAGCCGGTTTGTCTACGGCAACCCGGTCAAAGACGAGCGCCAGTTTTACTGGGTCATGGCATTTACCACGCTGTATGCGAGCTACATGATCGCCATCCTGCAGATCGAGCGGGTCATGTACCTCTATCACTACCTGGTGCCCCTGGTATTCGGCATGCTCAACCTGGCCATGTTGTTCACCTATATCTTCCGCGATGAGGTGCTCGCCAACCGGCGGCACACCATGGTGAACCTCGGGTTGTTTGTGGTGTTGGTGGTGGCGATGTTTGCCTACTTCTCCCCGTTTACCTATGGGCTGCCCATCAATGAAGACCAGTTCGAGGCGCGCAACTGGTTTCATCTCTGGCAAATGAACGTGGTGCGATGATCATGCGGACCTGGTGGAATAAAAATACCGTACTGACTTTGTTGCTCGCGCTGGTGGCTCTGGCTATCGTGGTGCGAATCACGCCGCCCTACGTTCCCAAAGTGGTGGAGCTGACGCTGGTCAAAAACAAGGAGGCCATCCGGCGCATTGACCAGGAGCGGGAGGTCGACTTCCAGCGCACCCTCTGGGTGGACCGGCTGGACCTGTCCCGAAAAAACCAGCTACGCCACACCAAGCTGGGGCAAATTGGCTATGCCGACAACTTCTTTGTGGATATCGATCATCCCTTCGAGGTGCTGGTGCCGGGGGAGTATCGCTTTCTGATTGGTAGTGACGACGGTTTTATCGCCAAGGTAGACGGGCGGGAAATCTGTCGGTTCAACCGGGATCGAGGGTACCGCAAGCAGAGTTGTCGGGCCCGGCTGGATGAAGGTGAACACCGGTTTGAGCTGACTTACTTCCAGGGCGGTGGACACGCCGGTTTGACCGTGGAGTATCGTTTGAAAGACGGTACTCAAGCCTATTTCTTTGGTGAGGATTCGGAGTTGATGCGTTTCTGATACCCCGGGGGAGCACGCATCATCAATGGGTCAATCGGGGATAAAAAAAGCCCCCGAAACCGGGGGCCAAAAGAAAAGCGGGTTGAGGCTACAGCCTCTGGTCTAACAAGGGGGCAAGCGCCCCGAATCTTGCAACAGCTCGCGTCTTAGTTGGACGCCAGCTTGAATTGACGTACCGCCTGGTTGAAAGAGTCGGCGTACGCTTTCAATTCTTCCACCGCCTGGCGCTTTTCGCGACTGCTCAGGCTGGAGCAGTTCAGGTATTCTTCCTGAGCTTTAACGTACTGCTTCACTTCGTTGTTGGTTTTTACCATTTGAGCAGTGGCCGCTGTAGCCGGGTCGGGGATTGCGGGCTTATTGGCCGGCGCTTCACAGGCCAGGGCAGAAACACTGAACAGAGCGGATGCGCAAACAGCAAACAAAAACTTTTTCATAGTAAAACACCTGAATATTTTAACCGTCGGCCCTGCGGAGATATTAGCCGCGGAACCATATTTGACTCACTAGGTCTGTGACCGACTTCGCAACTTCCTGATCACGGGGCGCATTCTCCCACATGGATCATTGTTTCAAAAGGTTCTAAAAAGAACATTTTGTTATCGACATAAAGAATAACCAGGGAAAAAGTTATCAATCTTCCATGAAATGGTCACATTTACCTTGAAAGTGCTGGAAGGTTGACGCGATGTGGAGTGCGGGTGGGCGTCTTGGGAATCCTGACGAAAAGTTGGCGGCTCTTGAAGGTGAGGAGCTGGCGGCTCCGGAAGGTTGAGAATGGCACCCTTCCGGAGGTTTCGGGCCAGAGGTTTTCGGAGTTGCGTGTTACAGATCGATACCCAGTGCGCTCAAAGTGTTCGAGTCCGGAAAACCATCGGGCACCAGATCGCGTTCACTCTGGAATTGGCTCAGGGCCTGGCGGGTGGCGGGCCCCCAGATGCCATCTACCTTGCCCGCCTCATGGCCTTCGGCATTGAGTTTTTCCTGAATGGCCATTACCTGGTCCCGATTCAGCCGCGGGCTGTCCTCCGGGGGTGTTCGGCTCAGCTTGCCTGCGCCGGCAATCCGGTCCGCCATATGGCCCACGGCCAGGGCGTAGTACTCGGACTGATTCCAACCCATGATCACCTTGAAGTTGTCGTACACCAGGAAGGCCGGGCCGCGATGGCCGGACGGCACCAGCAGGGCGGCCTCGATATCCGCGGAGGGCAGGGTGGTGCCATTGGTCTGGCGAATGCCCACCTCGTGCCACTCCGACAGCGGGCGGCGTTGTTTCAGGCCGGCTTCCAGGTACGGGAAGTTCTCCGGCAGGCGGACTTCCCGCCCCCAGCGGTATTCGTCGTCCCAGCCCATGCTGCTGAGAAAGTTGGCCGCCGAGGCCATGGCATCCGGCAGGCTGTTCCACAGGTCCCGCTTGCCGTCATTGTCATAGTCCACGGCGTGGCGAATGAACACCGACGGCATGAATTGAACATGCCCCATGGCGCCTGCCCAGGAGCCTTCCATACGCTCCGGTGCAATGGCCCCCTCGTCAACGATGCGCAGGGCCGACATCAACTCCCGGGTAAAGTAGGTGCTGCGGCGCTCGTCGCAGGCCAGTGTGGCCAGCGAGTCCAGGACGGACATTTTGCCGAAGTAGCGGCCGAAGTTGGTTTCCAGGCCCCAAAAGGCCACCAGATACGGCGCGGGTACGCCGTACTCCCGCTCGACCCGGGCGAGCAGGTCCCGATGCTCGCGCAGCAGGCGACGGCCGTCCGCCACTCGCTGGTCGGTGACGCGGCGACTCAAGTAGTCAGAGAAAGGCGTGGTGAATTCCGGTTGGCGACGGTCCAGCTCGATCACCCGATCGACCCACTTCAGATTGGCCAGGCTATCGCGGACGATCGCAGAGTCCAGCCCCTGGGTTTTGGCCTCCTGGGAGAAGCGCTCGATACACTGGGCAAAACCCTCCTGGCTCATGGCCTGGGACGGTGCGCTGGCACTGAGTGCAATCGCACCCGTCAACAATAACGATCCCCAATACATACATACTCCAATGGGATAAAAAGTGGCCCCGTGTGGATCGCTCCGGGGTGGAAGTGGCCCTGCGCCTGAAATTGACCAGTGCGATTGCGCCGTGCCATGATTCCGCTGGTCAATAAAGCATAATGCAATGAGAGAAATCAACCATGAGACAACGCACACTTCTGGCCGCGCTTGGCGCGGCGAGCCTGTTTTTGTTTGGCTGTCAATCCACGCCGTCGTCAGACTCGTCTACGGTGACCGCTCCCTGGGTATCCGACCTCGGGGATGGCACCTACAAGAACCCGGTCATTTACGCCGATTACTCGGACCCGGATGTGGTTCAGGTTGACGGCACTTACTACATGACCTCCTCGAGCTTCAATAGTGCCCCCGGCCTGCCGCTGCTGACCTCCAAAGATATGGTCAATTGGGAGCTGGTGGGGCACGCGGTCGACCGGCAAATCCCGCACGAGGTGTTCGATGTGCCGCAGCACGGCAACGGCATCTGGGCGCCCTGTCTGCGCTACCACGACGGCAAGTTCTGGATTTTCTGGGGCGACCCGGATTTTGGCATCTATCAGGTTCATGCCGAGGACTTTGCCGGCCCCTGGAGCGAGCCGCATCTGGTGGTGCCGGGCAAAGGTGCCGGGCTTATCGACCCGACGCCGCTGTGGGACGACGACGGACAGGCCTATCTGTTGCACGGCTGGGCAAAGAGTCGCGCCGGGCTCAACAATATTCTGACGCTTCGGCGCATGGCCCCCGACGCATCCGAAGTCTACGATGAAGGCGAAACCGTGATTGACGGCTTTCAGTTGCCCGGCTATCGCACACTGGAGGGGCCCAAGTTCTATAAGCGCAACGGCTATTACTACATATTTGCCCCGGCCGGTGGTGTCGAGCCGGGTTGGCAGTCGGTATTCCGTGCCCGGAACGTTGAAGGCCCCTACGAGGACCGGATCGTCCTGGCCCAGGGCGACACAGAGGTCAATGGCCCACACCAGGGCGCCTGGGTGCAGACCCCGGAAGGCGATGACTGGTTTATTCATTTCCAGTCCAAAGAAACCTACGGGCGGATTGTGCACCTGCAGCCGGTGCGCTGGCGCGATGACTGGCCGGAAATGGGCCAGAACGTGAACGCCGACGGCCTCGGGGAGCCGGTACTGCGGCACCGCAAACCCGTGGACGGGTTCCCGGTCAAGGTACCGGTCACCACCGACGAATTTTCCGGTGACCAATTGGGTGTGCAGTGGCAGTGGAACGCCAATTACTACGATGAATGGTTTTCCCTGACTGAGCGGGCGGGGCACCTGCGCCTCCTTGCCCATGACTTTGACTCCCCCAATGGCGAGGACAACCTCTGGCTGAACCCGGCGCTGGTCATGCAGAAAGTGCCCGCGCCCGCATTCACCATGACCACGGTGCTCGAAGTGAATACCCGGCATAACGGTGACCGGGCCGGCCTGGTCATGTTTGGTGAGGATTACGGATGGATCGGGCTGGAACAGCGCGATGGGCAGACCCGGCTGGTGCAGAAAACCTGTGTCGATGCCCGCACCGGGTGTGACGAACAGACTCAGGGCGACATCGCCTATGCCGGCGAGGGGCGCATTTACCTGCGGTTGCACTTTCACGATAATCAGACGGTCGATTTCGAATACAGTCTGGATGGCGACGACTACCAGCTCCTGGGTGAGCGCTTCCAAACCCGGCGGGGCCGCTGGGTGGGCGGTAAAATCGGTCTGTTCGTGGAGGGCGGCGAGGGCGCCTATGCCGACGCCGATTACTTCCGGGTGACACCTCCCGCGCGTTAAGTCCGTTTCACCCCCGGATTGTAAACAGGCCACCACTGGGTGGCCTGTTTGCGTATGCGCCGCTAAAAGGTTTATTCAGGCGACGTGAACTTGGTCATGGCCCGGCGGCTGAGCTTCTGGCAGAATATGGCGGCGTTCTTACGCGCAGATCCTACGCCTTATCAGGATGTTAAATACGGAAAAACAAGGAATCTTCTCTTATGCAGAAAATAACCAAAATTTCGCTCGTCGTAGTGGTGTTGGTGGGAGTGGCCGTGGCGTTTGCCACCGGCGTTTTCACAGGCTCCCGAACCTCGGGCAACGGGCTGGACGAACTGCTCACCTTTATCCCGGCGGACAGCCCCGTGGTGGTGGTAGGGCAAACCAAGGCAGACTATACCGAGCTGTCCAACAAAACCCTCCAGAACATGAACCCCAATGATATCCAGCCGCTGATTGACCTGCTGGATGCCAGCGAAGAGGGTTCCGGTGCACAACTGGTACGCTGGTTGATTGATGACTACATTCAGACGGCGGCCACTCAGGGGCAGCAAGGTCTGGTGGATCGCTACGGTGCCAATCCCACCGGCCCTTATGGTTTCTACTTCAGCGGTGCGGCACCGGTAGTCCGCTTCTCGCTGACCAGCGCCGAGCCTCTGATGGCCGTACTGGCTGAAGCCGAGCAGGAAACCGGCGTAACCGCGGAGCAGAGCACCCTCGGAAGTGCCACCCTGTACGCCTGGTCTCTGAATGAAGAAAAGCCGGAGATCAAGCTGGGTCTGGCGCTGGATGAGCGCAGCCTGACGCTGTCTCTGCTGAACAGCAAGGATACGCCGGAGGCGCGGATGCTGCGCTTTGCCCGCCAGCCCCAGGCGGAGCCGCTGGCCGGTACCGAGCGCCTCAAACAACTGCGTAAGGACTATGCCGATGCGGACCAGTTCATGGGCTATGTGGACTTCCAGCAAATTGTGACCGCCCTGTTCTCGCCCGAGCAGAATGGCACTGGCCGTGAGCTGCGCACCTGGTTCCCGGAGTTTGAACAGGATTTCGCCCAGGACATGAGCGATGCCTGTCGTAACGACTATGTCGCGCTGGCGAGCCATATGCCGCGCATCACCATGGGCTCGGACGGCTACTCCGTCAACGGCAACGAGCTGGGGCAGGATCTGAGTTTCCTCTGGCACATCAACAACGACAGTGTGGTCACGTCTTTGCAGAAGCTGCAGGGCCATGTGCCGGGCTATGCCCGCACCGTGGATGACAAGCTGGCGGCTTACGCGCTGGGGCTGAATGTCAGTCAACTCGTGCCGGTGTTGAGCGAATTCTGGACCCAGTTCACCCAGGCCGAGTTCCAGTGCGAGCAACTGCAGGCGATGCAGCAACAAGCCCAGAGCTATAACCCGGCCATGCTCGCCATGGGTACCGCCATGGTCGACTCGGTGCGTGGTGCCGGTATTGCGCTGTTCAATCTCGAGCCCAGCGATACAACGCCAGTCGGACTCGACGGCTCCGTGCTGGTGTCCATCAGCTCTGAGAATCCGGCGGCCCTGGCCTCCATGGCCAGCTCGTTTGTGCCGGGTATGATGGGCTTGAGCATTCCCTCAGACGGCACCGCGGTGGAAATTCCCGACCCGATGGGCCTGGGCGGTAACTTTGCGGCGATCAAAGGCAAGCATCTGGTGGTCTATCGTGGCAGTGCCGGTGAAGCAGCCGCTAACAACCTGGCCGGCGAAACGCTGGAAACCAACGGGCTGTCGGCACTGGCGCTGAATCTGCGCGAGCCCATGAAAATGTTCAACACCGTTGAGCCGGTGATGCAGACCATGGGCAACCCCGGTTGTGCTGAGACCTTTGTCGGCCTGTTGAATCTTACCCAGACACCCATTTCCATGGGGTATCAGGAAGCGTTGGGTCAGCGCGGCTGGCGTGGTGACCTGTCCATCGAAATGGAAGTCGCCGATCCTGTCACTCCGGGTGATATCGCCGGAAAATATGAACTGGCACTTCTGGATGACAGCAGCTGCTCCTGGGAGCCGCTCGGTCAGGAAACCCTGGGCGAGGATCAGACCGGGGGCTTCGCGTCCGAGTCGGCCGATGGCGCCTGCGATGAGTACCAGAGTGAATTCACCTGGAGTATGACCGGTCGCCTCCTGTCCCAGTCCACCCACGTTGAGCGTCAGCGCGACGCCTGTGACAGCGACTGGAACACCATGGAAACGGCGGAGAACTTCGAGTGTGGTGTGATTGCTGCCGAAGGAGACCACTTCTACTGCAGCACCATGACCGACGGTGTGACCGAGCTGTATCGTTACAGCCGCCTGTAAGTCGCGCTGGTATTGGATGTTGAACCGGGCAGGGAGGCCCGGTTACCTCACGCCTGATGGAATGGCAGTCCCCGCCAGATCCGTACTCCCTCGTTAGCGTTTCGAAATTCGGTTTACGCTGGAAATCCCCTCGCCATCCCAGATCATTTCATAATGTGCTGACTGCACCATACTTTTGACGCCGCGTGGGGTGAACAAAGCCCAGCAGGTGGCCCCCGGGTTGCGCACCGAGAGGTAAGTCAGGCCTTTTGTTCCCTGTTGCCGCGCGGCACCGCCCAGCGACTGGCTGGCGGAGTAATCCTCGGGATGATAGATCTGGTGGTCCGGCGTCAGTCTGGTCAGGTCCAGCAGGGTGTCCGAAAATCCGCACACCAGCGAGCGAAATACCAGCCGGTCATAGCGCAGACCTTCCACCCGGCTCAGATAGCGCTGCTGGTGGTAGCGCACTTCCGCGATGGCTGTGGTCACAGATTCTGCCAGGTACAGCACGCCAAAGGTCCCATCGCTGAAGCGGCTGCCCTCCGGGTTCACATGGGTGAATGGCGCCACGGCGTAGGAACAGCCCCGAATACCAAAGGGAATCTCACCCCGGGGGATCAGCCCCAGGTCGCCGGCTTCAGCCAGTAATTGGGGATTGGTCCGCGCCTGCAACTGGTACAGTGCCTCGAAATCCTCCGGATCGGCCACATCCTCGAACAGCGTAATTGGCGGAAACCGGGAGGGAATCAGCCGGTGGCAGGCCAATTGATCGACCTGCTGTTCGGGGACGTCGAGCGGTGCTACCACTGTGCCCCCCGCAGGGCATCCACGCGTTTGAAGGTCTCATATAACGCCGCCAGGGAGCCGGTACTGATGACCTCCATGGGAGTTTTGCCGCTGAAGTAGGGGTTGTGGTTCTTCATGCGCATAAAGCCGTAACGGTTTTCCGGGTTGTCGAATACCGTGTTCAGACTGGCATGAATGTTCAGCAGGTAGCTGATCCGGTCCAGATGGTCCCGGTCCAACTGGGCTTTGTCGGGCTGACTGCGGTACTTGTAATAGGTCGCTTTGGGCAGGCTGAGAATCGCTAACTGCTCATTCAGGCTGCAGTCCCACTTTTCCAGAATATTGAAGGCCGCCTTGAGCCCGGCGGGGCCCAGGGTAGCGGTATCTGGCTGTCGACGGGGCGTTGCGGTTGCCATGGGATCACCTCCCGAGAGACGGGGTTGCTGAGTGTCAGTGGTCTCATTTTGAACCTTTATATTAAAATTGTCTAGATGTGTAATGGTGGGGCAGTTCCCTCCAAAAGAAAAGGGGGAGCCGGTGGCTCCCCCTTTTGATCATCACGCGTTTAGCGTAGTTGGCTGGTTGATGCGGGTTGTGGGTTTTCGATGATGATCTCGACTCGCCGGTTTTGCTGTCGTCCCATGGCGTTGTCGTTGCTCGCCACCGGTTGATTCATGCCGATGCCTGTAGCCGAAATCCGTTGGGAAGTGATTCCGTGCTGAACCAGATAGCGGCTGACAGAGTCCGCGCGCCGCTGCGAGAGCGCCTGATTGTACTCGGCGCTACCTACGCTATCGGTATGTCCTTCGACCTGGACTCGTCGCTCGGGATACTCGTTCAGAAAGCTCACCAGTTTGTCGAGATTGCTATTGGCGCCCGGTTGAAGATCGGCGCTACCGGTGGCAAACAGGACGTCGCCCAGCGTCAGAACCAGGCCGCGATCGGTCACCTCGGCCTGCAAGGCGTCAATCTGGCGCTGATACTCCTCGGCCTGCCGGGTCGCCTCGGCCGCACCCTGAGCCTCGGAATAGCGGGCTTGTTCGGCATCATCACGGGCTCTGCTCACTTCCCGGGTTCGGGATTCCAGACGCGCTTCACTGCGTTCCTCGCCCAGTTGGGCCCGTTGATCCTCAGCGTAGCGGGTGGTCGCTTTGGCCTGGGCGATGGCGACTTTTTGTGTGGCCATGTAGACCCGGTGCTCGCCTAATGCCGCATCCGAGGCGGGCAACGGTTGCTCGGCCAGACGCACCGCCGCTTCCGCTTCTCGTAGCTCGATCCGGGCCCGGGAGGCAAGATTGGGATCATTCTGTAATGTGGTCAGCTTGCTGCGTGCTTGCGCTGCCCCCAGGGGGCTGTCGGGCGCAGTGGCACATGACGCCAACACGAGCGCCGCGATGGCGAGTACCGTCAGAAACACCAGCGCTGCCAAAGCTGACTTGAATTTAAGTGGTTGAATGGTTGTCTTGTTCATCGCTGTTCTCCTGTCCGCCGCATTTCTTCGTCAAGGGCATCGGCGCTGCGGCGCATTTCCTCATTGATGGCGACCGCTTTGGCGGCCTCAGTCCGGGCGGATGCCAGCTCAGCAACAATCATCGCTTCCCGGGCGAGACGCTCAGCCTCAATCATCTGCTCGCTGCTCACGGATCGTTCCGCGAACATCAACTTCTGTTGTGCTTCGTCCAGCTCGGCGCCGGCAAACTGCCGGGCCCCGGCTTGCTCGGCCGTGGCAATAGCTTCACGCGCTTCGTTCAACGCTGAAGTCGGCGCCATTGGCGCCGAAGTACAGGCGCTTAGCAAAACGACAGCCATCGCCAGACCCAGGGCGCCGGGTAGACGCTGTCTGGAACGTTGGGTGCTTACCTGTTTCATGGTGGTGCTCCTGAGGTGGGACTGCTTCAGGTCAACTGTATAGGGATGTGCGGTTGGTATCCGTACGATAGCGCACCGAAGTTTGGCTATTTGTTCGCTACTGTTCGAATTTCAGAGACTCCAAGGAGTAATGGAAATGAGCGTTTCAACGATTTTACTGATCATCTTGATTCTGGTGTTGCTCGGCGCACTTCCTGCGTGGCCACACAGCAGGAGTTGGGGCTATATGCCAAGTGGGGTGGTAGGCGTCATTGTGGTGGTGTTATTGATTTTGTTGTTGACCGGAAGGATCTGAACCAGAAGTGACCGCCCAGTTCGAATTATGAAGAGGAGAAGGCAATGCCACCGTTGTCTGGCGATTATCGCCCGGGCGAGTCGTTGAAAAACGGAAACTTCTTGATTGACAGTCTTCCGGATCGACAACGGAAAGGCGTGCTGGCCCTGTGCGATCGGGTAGATATTGCGCTGGGCACGGTGCTGTGCGAAGCGGGTGAACGCTTCAGGCATGTATACTTTCCCATCAGTGGAAGCGTTTCCCTGATTCAAACCTTGCGCGGACAAGAACCTCTGGAAACGGAGAGCATCGGTAGTGAGGGCATGCTGGGAGCGGTGTTGGTTCTGGATATCAATCGTGCCTCCAAGTTAGGCGTCGTTCAAGCACCCTGTATTGCATTGCGTATGACGGATACAGGAATGCGGGCGGCACTGAAAAGCCATCCCGCGCTGCTCCGGGTAATGCAGCGTTACCTTTATGTGGTGTTGTTGGAACTGTCGCAAAATGCCTGTTGCCTCCACTTTCATGAGGTGGGCAATCGCCTCTCGAAAGCTCTGTTGCAGGCTCACGATCGATCCACCACGGACCAGCTATCTCTTACACATCAGAGGCTAGCCAATATGTTGGGGGTGCAAAGAGGGGCGGTTACCATCGCCGCCATAAAACTGCAGCGAGAGGGGATCATTCGGTACAGTCGTGGCAAGATAACCGTTCTCGATCGAAAACGGCTGGAGAGTTCATCCTGTGGTTGTTACAACGAAAGTCTGAACAATTGTCCAGTCATGTTTTCTTGATCCGATTATCTGAAAATCGTATTTCTTGCTTCTGTTAATATTAATGCTCGATAGCGTACAGAGCCTGTGAGGGCAATACGCTATTCTTATTGTTAGCGGGTTCTGACAGCGATGGGCTATCAGTTTCCCGGACCGTTCTCGGGCAGGACGACTGAGAACGAGCCTACAGGGAAGATAGGGAACACAACTATACACTGAAGGACGACACGGATGTATTTATGGCGCGTCCGGGAAACTGATAGCCCATTGCCCCCGTGGGCTGGAATGACTTGGCTTTATACTTTGTGTCGCGCATAACCTCCAAATATAGGCTAAACTGAAGCTCACCCGCCAGGACAGCAAGGAGATGTCACCGATGCCCATACCGCTTCAGCCGACGCAGAACCAGCTTCTTGCTGCACTTTCGCCTGACGTTCAGCAACGAATATTCCCCCACCTTGAGGAAATCGACCTACCCCTGGGTAAGGTGCTCTATGAGCCCGGCGATAAAATGCGCCATGTGTATTTCCCTGCGGATTGTATCGTATCCCTGCTTTACGTCATGGAGAGCGGCGCTTCGGCCGAAATCTCAGTGGTGGGGAATGAGGGGCTGGTGGGGATCGCGCTGTTTATGGGAGGCGAAAGCACCTCCAGCCGAGCCCTGGTTCAAAGTGGCGGTAGCGGCTACCGGCTGTTGGGGCAGAGACTGATAGACGAGTTCAACCGCCACGGTCAGTTGATGTCATTGGTACTTCGCTACACCCAGGCGCTGATTACCCAGATGGCACAGACGGCGGTCTGTAATCGCCACCACTCCATCGACCAGCAGTTGTGTCGTTGGCTTCTGCTGTCGCTGGATCGTTTGCCCACCAATCACCTGGTCATGACCCAGGAGCTGATCGCCAATATGCTCGGCGTTCGCCGGGAGGGGGTGACCGAGGCCGCGGGCCGGCTACAGAAGCTCGGTGTTATCGAGTACCGCCGCGGTCACATCGAAGTCATCGACCGCCGCAAGCTTGAGACACTGAGCTGTGAGTGCTACTCCGTGGTCAAAAAGGAGACGGACCGTCTGCTCAAGCCCAGCCTGCTACAGGCTCATTAACGCGGCATCGTCCTACTTCGGGTAGCAGAGATCTACCACCATGACCCTTGAAACGGCTGAAACCGACGTTACGTTTGTTTGATCCTGTTCAAATGGGGGTTCTATTGGTTGCCAATGGCGATAGTCGGTTATCTCCGCGAAACCCGTTGCCGGTGATGTGACTGAATTTTGCGGGCCCAAAGGTATCCTTGTTAGGAACATCTGGAAATACCTGATCGATGTGTTTATCGGTGGAGTGTTGCTGTTGCATAGCCCGCTTTTGCTTGCGGCGCTCAATAGCGGCCTTGTCATTTGCCTTGTTGCGGTTTTTCTCTTTCATGGAGTTTCTCCGGGGAGCGATGCACTTCGTCCAAATGACTGAGTTTCTATTTCGCTCTTGCACGTACATTAGGCAAACGCCGCTTGGGTGTCGGTGCGCTGACACACGTATCGAACGTTGAACGCTCCGCTGTGCAAACGCTCCGACTACCTCTCCCTGAAAGGTAACGAGTTTGTGATCCTGTTGACTGAGATCGGGAGTCGTGAGGACGCGGCCCACATCGCCGAAAAATTGCTGTCCAAGTTTTCACTGCCGAACTGGGTTGACAGTCAATCCTTCAAGCTCACCCTGAGTATTGGCATCAGTGTGTTCCCTGAAAATGGCAGTGATGCCGATACGCTGATGAAAAACTCCGATACCGCCATGTATACCATTAAAGAAAACGGGCGAAACAGTTACCAGTTCTTCGAAATACCCTCATAGCGTTCCGTTGAATTTGTGGGAATGTTGCGGCATTAGCTCAAATTTTTCGCTTATTGGTGTAAATATGGGCCATTAAGCGTGAGAGGGCTGAGCTCGGGCGGGTGAAAACGACTAGTATACATTTACGCCGGGGCTTTACGTGCGTGGTGTCTTGTCTTATTGTCCACATGACTGATAGGCGTTCCGGTGCCGGAGCCCGGTTTTGGAGCGATCGTTCAATCAGCGAGTATACCCAACGAAAGCCAATAACAACGCACAGGCAGGAACGTCATGAGCAGAAAATCAATCCCATTTTTGAGTCAATGCGTCGCGGTCGCACTGATCGCCTTCAGCACCGCCGCCTTCGCGCAGGACGGCAAAATGTATCCGATCGAGGCACCCGATGAGCCCGGCGCCATTCCTCTGGAAACCGGTGGCGTTGAAGGGCAGACCGAGCCGGAAAGCTGGTTCCGTCAGTGGGGCGACCCCATGGCCCGCAATATTTCCAAGGCGACTCTGACGCCGGTACTGGCCGATCCGGAAAAAGCCAATGGCACCTCGGTGATTGTGGCGCCGGGCGGTGGCTTCATGTGGCTGTCCATGGGCAATGAAGGCTGGGAGGTGGCCGAGGCGCTGGCCGAACAGGGCATCAACGCCTTTGTCCTCAAATACCGGCTGCAACCCACGGCTCCCTCCCTAGAAGACTTCGAAAACCAGATGAACCGCCGCTTCGAAGAAGCCGATGAATCCTCTGGGGGTGGTGAACAGAACGAAGCACCGGAGCGCCCGCGCTGGGACCTGTCAAACCAGATTGCAGATGTTGAGGCGGCTTATTCGATGATACTCGAGCGCGCTGATGACTGGGGCGTTGATCCTGAACGAATCGGCATGATTGGTTTCTCTGCCGGCGCAGGCCTGACTATGGCCACCGCACTCGAATCCGAAAAAGTCGAGCTGGCGTTTATTGGTCCGATTTACGGCGGTATGAATGCTGTCGATGTGCCAGAGAGTGCGCCGCCGATGTTTGCCGCCATCGCTTCCGACGACTTCCTCTTCAACGGAAAATTCGGCCTGATTGAATCCTGGTACGAAGCGGGCATTCCGGTCGAGTTCCACCTGTACCAGAATGGCGGTCACGGCTTCGGGCTGGGCAATCCGGACCGGACCAGCAACAAGTGGTTTGGTTCGTTCATGTACTGGTTGGAAGTTAATGGCTTTCTGAACTCTGCAAAAGACTGAGGGGAAACTCAAGGTCACTGCGATGAAATAGGGCTTAGCGATAAGCCCTATTTCAGTATCTACCGCCTCTGGCGTATCAGTTGGCCGTGGCGGTACAGTCCGGTGTGCTGATCGATCCATTGGCATTGCCGAGAACCCCGAAGGTGGCGGTGCTCCCTGGAGCCAGGTTGGCATTCCAGCTCAGGCTGCTGGCCACAATGTCGGACGCGCTGGCCTGTACATTGGCGCTCCAGCTATTGGTCACCTGTGGGTCCTGATCAAAACCGAGTGTGGCGACCCAGCCGTTGATGGCGCTATTGGTGTCATTGGTTACCGTTACATCCATCTGATAACCCGACCCCCACTGATTGAGCCCCGTTACGCTGCAGCCAATAGTACCGGGTGTGGGCTCTGGTTCCGGTTCGGGCTCGGGATCGGGTTCCGGCTCGGGATCTGGCTCGGGCGTACCTTCGTCGGTGTCTTGTGGCGGCGTACCGTTATAGCCTTCCTGCCCTTCATGCGTCATGCTCAGCACCAGATAGCCATCGCGAGTGGTGACGTTGCTCGGGGTGAAATCGGCGCTGTTTTCCGCAAACGTCCAGTCGGCGGTGCCCCAGCGGGAGGGATCCAGCGAATCAAAATCATCACGCCAGCTAAGCTGGAAATTCTGTCCATCCCAGCGATGGTATTCCATCCAGTTTATGTACATGTGCACCGGTAGAATGCTGTCATCGAAGGGACCAACCCACTCGGCGATATTCGCCGGCCAGAAGTTCATGCGCGCCTGGGCGGGGCTGGTCAGGGCACTGGCCTGATTGCCATTCACTTCGCGCACCAACTGCCCGTCAATCAGCCAGCGAACCCGATCTGGAGTCCACTCAAGCGTGAACGTATGGTAGCTATCCCCCAGGCCAGACGCTGGGTGTACCTCCTCAGAGGTGATCTTGGTGCCCAGGCCGGTGATGATGTTGCTCTGCCAGGCGTTGGCGCCGTCTTTACCGAGCACCTCAATGTCTACCTCCTCCCAGAATACATCCTCGAGCTCCGAGCCTTCCTTCCAGAGGAAAAACGCCGAGATCAGGCCGCTGCCTTTACCGGCCCGCATGCGAATCACATATTTGCCGTAGAGCTCCGAATCCAGAGTAAACACTTCAGCGCTTTTGTAGGGTTTGGCGTCTGCCAACAAAGGCACCATGAGTAATAGCCCGCAGACGGGCACCGTGCGGGCGAGTCGCCGTAGAGAGGAAAACATAACGAACTCCTTAAAGTTATAAGAATGAAGATCGCAGGCGCCTGGCTCCCCGGGGAGAGTGGCGGCCGACCGGGTAATTTTCCGGTGGGGAGCGCGTGAGGAACAGTCTCAATAGGCGTTTTTCAGAAATTGAGACAGGGTGGGATCAGGCGGTACGAGAGCTGGCCGGCAGGCCGTCACAGTCCGGGTGGTGTTTCTGCCGGTAGGCGCATGGCGTGATGCCTTCGGTTTTCTTGAAGAAGCGGTGGAAGGTGGCCTTGCTGTTGAATCCCGCCGCTCGGGCGATATCGGTAATGGTCTGATTCCTGGTTGCCGGGTCGCGTAGCTGACGTTTTACTTCCTCGAGGCGATAGCGACTGACAAAATCGTGAAAGTTCTGCTTGAAGCGGCGGTTTATGATGGTTGAGACGTCTCGCGGCGAACAGTCAACCTTCGCCGCAAAACGCTCCAGGGTAAGCTGAGGGTTCAGGTAGACTCTATCTCGGGTCATGGCCGCTGTAATACGCGCCACGTCGGCATCGTCGATGGGGGCGGCACTGGCCGGGGGCGTGCTCTGTTGTGCTGTGAGGGTAGGGAGCGGTGTGAGCAATTCCCGGTAGAGCAAAAAGGCGATCAACGCCAGGGTGGCGTAATTGCCGACCACGCCCATGGCATCGCTGACCGGACCGGAATGCGCGCTGCCCACAAAGTGGGTAAGGGCGCTCCACAACCACACCATGGTGAAGCCGCTTACGATACAACTCTGTTCACGAAAGACGTCTTTGTCGACGATCGTCGCTGAAACTTCGTGCCTGGAGCGAACAACGATGGCCAGACACCACAGGCCATAGGCAAGCGGCAATAATTTCTTCAGGGTAATAAAGTCGTCGTAATAGGCGTTCGGCTGCTGATACAGCTGCAGGTTCAGTAGCAGGTCCCGTTGTACCGCGTGGGGAAAACGGAAGCACTCAAGGTAAAGGTATATCAGCGCCAGCACCGCAGGGGTCAGATGCCACCACTGCCAGCGGCTCAAGCGGAACCCCGGGCTCATATGTGATTTCAACTGCCAATAGAGCAGGGGCCCCAGCAGAAAGCCCACGGCGCCCAAGACGAGATACAAGTAGGGGAGCAGCGCAAACACCGGGTGGCGAATGGGCTCGGCCCAGACAATCAGTGTATTCACGGCGACCAGCGCATTGATCGCGAGAAACAACCCAAAAAGATAACCGGAGCGCTTCGGTCGACGCCAGCCGCCAATGTGTCGGGAGCCCAGCAGCGCACAGGCGATGACTGTCACAATCAACGCAATATCATGAACATTGAACAGAACGGCTTTCATCCCCATCCGTGCCTGGTCCTCATCGGTTCAGGTCTCGCAACGCTGAACGATATTAACGGCCCATGACACGGCTTACTATGAAGCTCATCGCAAATCGGGTGGGTGCGATTTACCAAGGCAGAGTTCTCTACGAGCAATAATCTGCCATTGTCTCGCTACTTACGAGCGACGATAAAGATCGAGGCCTTGTTGGGCTGCCACTCGCGCTCGATACTGAACCCCGCTCTGGTCAGTTTGGAAAGTAACGCTTCCTTGCTCAGGGTATTGACGTAAGGTGCCATGCCCACCCATTGCATAACGGGGATCAGAAATCGCCACAGGAAAAACAGGTCGCCCACCAGCGCGGTACTGGAAACGAAAACGCCGCCCGGTTTCAACAGCTTGTGGACGGTTGCGAGAGTGGCATCCACATCCTCAAGCAGATGCAGAATGTTGAGCCCCAGAATGACGTCAAAGCATTCTTTGTCGAAGCTGAGATCATTCAATGTGCCCTGCTGGAACTGGATGTTCTCAACCCCCGCATCCCGCGCCTTCTGCTCCGCGATATCGAGCATCTTCTGCGATATGTCGGTGGCGATAATCTGTCTGACATGGGGCGCGTGCACTAATGCCGTACTTCCGGTGCCGCACCCGAACTCCAGTACCGACGAGTCCGGCCGGAAGTATTCCTGAGTAATGGCCAGCTTTTCCTGGTACACCGCTTCGTCCCGAACCGGGCTCTTGGCGTAGCGGGGTGCGCTCTTGTCCCAAAATTCCCTCGAGGCTTTCATTGGTTCTCCTTGGGGTTCATGAAATGTTCCTCTAAAAAATTATCCAGCGTGTTTTTAGTGCCATATCCTATCGCTTATTGTGGTCAAAATGAATGTCATTGATTCTGGCCTTGAAAAACACAAAGTACTCATCAGTTCCGAAGCCATTTCCCGCATCGACCTGGTAGGGGAGCCGGAATCCTTGAATTTCCCTGAAGTCCGAAAGAATGCCGCCAAAGGGTTGAAGGCGGAATGTCTTCTCAGGGTTGGCATTGCTCCAACGCATAAATGACACATGAGTGGGTTGCCCCTCCTTGTCCATGTGAATGCTGACGGATTGGGACAAGTCTCCCGACGACAGCGTTACTCGAGCGGTATCGGTGTCAACCGCCTCCCAAGTGATGCCTGGGCCTGGAAGTAGTGCGGCGGGTGTCCAAAAGACCGCTTCAGCAACATAGCGACCAAAGGCGGAACGGGCATGATCTGAATTCCCGCCCTGGCGCGCTACCGGGATCAGACCCAGAATACGGAAGCGGGTCCAGCAACTGGAGTCTGACCCGCAAATGAGCATTGGGCCTTTCAGTCGCATTCGCCAGACAAATCCCTCCGGAGCAGCCAGTATCTGCTCGGCACGCATTGGTTGATAATTGGGCGCTGCCTTTGATCCCAGGCTGAACTGCCCTTCCATACGTAATTTCGCCACGCGATAGAGCGGTGTGCCGGGGGTGATGGCAAAGTTGAAAAACCGCTGTGCTGGCTCAGGCAACTCCGAAACCAAGGAGGGATCATATGGTGCCGGGCGTTCAGGTTGCAGTGCCGCCAATCTTACCCACTCTGCACGGTCTGCGTGCTCGTCTGCCAGCCGAAGCGCAATCAGGGCTGTGCCGATAAGGAAAAGCGTTGAATACAGAAAGATCATCAGCCGCCACTCAGCGCTTGAAAGATAAACAGAGTATCACCGTCTTCAACCTGATCCGCGAGGGTTTTTCGATCAATCACGATGGTATCGTTAATACACAGTTTTACATGTCGCCGCACCACACCCCGTTCGTCGAGTACATAGTCGGTGAAACCGGGCGCCTGCTCATTAATGGCATGCAGCACTTCGGAGACCGAGCCGGGCGGTGCGGCCAGCGTTCGGTCCTGTAATTGAGGAAAGAACCGGTACAGGTGTGAGGTCATCTTTATCGTAGGCATAGAGGTCAACCAAGCCGCACGGAGTAGATGGGCGGAAAGTTGTTGCCCAGGCACTGCCAGGTTTCGCCTCGGTCTTCCGACAGGTAGGCATTGCCGGTGGTGCTGCCAAAGCACAGGCAATCACCTGAGACGTCCAGGGCGTGGCGCAGCACGATGTCGTGGGCATTCTCCTGGGGCAGGCCGTTGCGCAGTGCCTGCCAGGACTGGCCGCCATCCTCGGTACGGGCGACAAACAGTCCGCCGTCGATGGTCATACGCTGGGCGTCGCTCCGGCCCGGTACCACCCAGGCGGTGCGGCCATCCTGTTCATCCACGGCCACCGGGAAGCCAAAGTTTACGCCCGTGTTCGGGTCGCTGACCTTCTTCCAGCTCTGAGCGCCGTCGTCACTGTAGAACACGCCACAGTGGTTCTGTTGCCATAGGTGGTCCGGCTGGCCGGGGCATTGGGTTACAAAGTGCGGGTCGTGCCCCCAGTCGGCTTCTGGGTTCGGCAGATAGTCCATCAGCATGCCACGGTTGCGCCCGGCCCAGGTTTTGCCGCCATCCGTCGATTCGAGCACCCCGGCGGAGGAGACCGCCACATGCAAGTGATTCGGGTCGCGCGGATCGACAATGATGGAATGAATGCCCGGCTCAAACACCCCGTAATCAATACTCGCGGGTGTGCCACCCCATTGGTTTTCACTGGTGGCATCCCCGGCAAACAGATCGCCGCCGCGACTCTCATGGTTCCACAGCGGCCGGTTTAGCTCCCAGGTACCCCCGCCGTCATCACTGACAAACAGCCCTCCGGGGATGGTGCCGGCGTAGAGTCGACCGGGCTGGTCCGGCCCGCCAAAGGCCAGATGCCAGATCTTGTACACCGTCGCATTGGCGTATTCCGGTGTGCCGGCGGGCGCCTCGGGATCGAAATCCGGGGTGGGCAGTACCTGGGCGATATGACGCGCACCCTCCGGGTACTTCAGCGACGAGATATCGTCCCAGGTCTTACCGCCATCCCGCGAGCGAGACAGCTTGGGCCCCCAGTGGCCGTGATCCAGGGCGGCCCAGAGAGTGCCATCGCGAGGATCCCGGGCGGCATAGCAGACCGGAACGCCGGCGTGAAGGATAGGACGGGGTCGCCAGCCCGCCCCCCGTCGGTCGATCATGACGGTACCTTTACGGGTACCCAAAAGGATGGTGTCGGTCATCAGTGTGCCCTCATGGTGTCCAGATACGAGTAGGGCCCGGTCAGTCAGCCCCGGTAACTGGTCGAACGGCACCTCTGATTATAGACAGGGGGCGAAAAATTGCCCGGCGTCGGTGTTCAGCTACTACGAAGCACGGCCTGGATTTTCTGTACATGCTCCACGACGTCACTGCCTAGCGGCGTGAGATACCCACCGTCCTTCTGAGTAATCAGGCCCTTCTGGTGGAGTTGCTCCGCTGCGGCCACCATCGCGGGGTCGGCGGAGTGCTGGTGTACTTTGAGGCCCTCCTGAGAGGATGCTGAGTCGAACAGGGCCAGCAGGTTGAGTTCGTTGAGGTGGTCTTCAAAAAAGTTCATGGCACTTTCCTCGCGCAGTGTTGATACAGCTCAAATAAACGTCGTTTAACGTTGGTCATTAGGTAAATATGGACGACACTTGAGGTTTAAACAACAGGAATCAGCCCTTGCATAGGAAAATGCAGCTTCAGGCGTCAGCTCGGCTGTGGCATACCTTCGGAGTCTACGATGAGCTACGAACGGTTATTTGACGAAAGCTATGAACGCGTAGCCGTTGGAGTACGGGACGGGCAGCCGTTTTTTGAGAGCTTTTATCATCGTTTCCTTGCCGCCTCTCCTCTGGTGTGTCACAAATTCCGCCATACGGATATGGTTAAGCAGCGCACCATGTTGAAAAAGTCCTTCTACAGTTTGCTGACCTTCTATGCGAGTGGATCTGTCGATAACGTGCTTGAGCGTATCGCCGCCAATCACAGCCGCAGAGGCCTGGATGTCCCCCCGTTTCTGTATGATCTCTGGCTCGAGTCCCTGATGGACACGGTCAAACGTTATGATCCTCTATTCGACGATGACGTGGAGCTGGCCTGGCGGTTGGTGCTGAGTCCGGGTATTACCTATATGAAATTCAAATATGATCACTGCTGAGAGATTGATCTGCTTTCAGCGTTTTCAATAATAGACAACAACTCAGCGTAACTTCGACAAACAGCATCCGCTTCGGCACACCTGTCGCCATAAAGTTCGCTGGGAATAAAAACGGTATACATGCCGACCTTGGCAGCGCTCCGGATGTCGGCAACTGGGTTGTCTCCGATGAAAATGCACTGATCCGGCGAAACCGCCAGCTCCTTGCAGGCCAGCTCAAAAATGCTGGGGTCAGGTTTTCGGCAACCTACTGCCTCGGAAACGATAATCGAATCAAAGAAGTCGGCTATGCCGAGCGCTGATAGGTTTTCTTCCTGGAAAGGGCTTTTACCGTTAGAGACCAAGCCAATTTTATAGCCTTCGCGAGCAAGCTGCCGAACTGCATCCGAAGCCCCTGGTCTTTCGGCACAAAAATTTCGAAAGTGGTTAAGGTACTCGTTCACCAGCTCGTCAACGCTCTGTGGAATAGAGAATTCGCCTTTCAGGCATTGGTAAACCTGGTCCTTCCAAACCGATCCATTGCTATCGAGCTCGACAAACCGTCCCACAAACTTCTCCGAGTTGTCGATTCCCAGTGAGCTAGTGGCTTGCCAGTGACAGAATCCGATAAGGGAGCTCGCTCTGTCCAGCAGGGTGTTGTCGAGGTCAAACAGTATGCTTTTCATGGGTTGCTCGTAGGAATGAAGTCAAGTGCTGTCTTGTCACTATATAGCATCGAAAACCTTTATCACGAGTGCACCCCTTTATAAATAATCCTAATAAATAACAACGCCACTAATTTCAAATATTGACAACCACTCTGATTTTATTCGAGCTCAGATATTCTGATTGATTATGATCAAATCGCCAATAATAACTAATACATCATTAGTTGATAATGACTATATGACTTAATATTAATTTAAATGATCTAAAATGCTTGCAAATGACCTAAAATAGAATAATAGTGTGCGGTGAATCAGTTGACTGATCCTTCAGGTTGTTACTACATAACATAAAAATTCAAGAGGAATAACATGAATAAATACCTATGGCTGCTACTCCTGACCATCGCACTTGCCGGATGCGGTGGGGGCAGCAGCTCCACCCCTGACAACACTCCCAATGAGCCGCAAACACCGACCACACCTACCGTTCCCGAAGAGGAAGATGAGGACACCGAGGACGTCCCGGACGACGAAGAGCAGACTGAAGAGGACCAGACAGAGGAGGACCAGGCAGAGGAGGACCAGGCAGAGGAGCCAGTGGTTGACGAGCCGGGTGCCGATGTTCAGCTGTTTGTAGTCGGGGACTCAACGGTTGCCAGCTATAACTCGTCCTCCTATCCGCAGGCAGGCTGGGGTCAGGTTCTCCAGCATTATTTCGATGAGAGTGACATTGAGGTTCTCAACCGGGCTCGAGGTGGTCGCAGCTCCAAAAGCTACAAAGTCGATGGCATCTGGGATGACGTTCTGGCCGAGGTGGACGAGGGCGACTATGTGATGATCCAGTTTGGGCACAACGACCGGGACTGGACCAAAGAAGAGCGCTATACCTCCACAGACGATTACGAAGTCTATCTGACCGAATACGTGGAAGAGACTCGTGCGAAGTCGGCGACACCGATACTGGTCAGCCCGATGGTCATGAATGCCTACCGCGACGGTGCACTGCGCAATGTGTTCACCGAGGAAGGCAATGACTATGCAGGTTCCATGGCCAAAGTGGCGACGGATCTGGACGCTGCCTATATCGACCTGAACGCCAAATCCTGGGAGTTGGTGAACTCCCTTGGGCAAGAGCAGGCATCGCATTACCTCTACCTGATTCTGGACGCTGGCGAGTACGAGAATTACCCCGAGGGCAGCAACGATGGCACTCACTTCCAGGAGTCCGGGGCTGTGGAAATGGCTCGCCTGGTGGTGGAGGGACTTGAAGAGCTGAATGGTAATGAGTCCCTGATGACGCTGTTGGACGGGGTAAAGCAACGATACGCCCTGACGGTCGAGCAGGAGGGCGCCAACGACAGCCTTTACACCCAGGGGAACAACTACCCGGCGGGTACGCCGTTGACCCTCAAGGTGAGAGCTGGGGAGAGCGATACCTTTGACGCCTGGTATACCGCTGGCCAGGTAGCCAGTGATACCAACCTATACCAGACCATCATGCCGGTTGGAAAGCTCACGCTGATCGCCGCGTTCAATGGGGTTGTGCCTGAGTTCAATTTTGAGGCCGCGACCGCTTACCTGATTGGTGATTCGACCGTTGCCGATTACGCCGACGGTTACTACCCGCAAACCGGGTGGGGGCAAGTGTTTCAGTATTACTTTGATGAATCCAAAATCACCATCGACAACCGGGCCCTGGGTGGGCGTAGCTCAAAAAGCTACTATGAAAACCACTGGGCCGATGTCAAAGCCAGCGTTCAGGAAGGTGATTTCGTCTTCATTCAGTTCGGCATTAACGACCGAGCGCAGGATGAGGAGCGCAGAGCGCCCACCGGCGGTGTGTTCGAAGGCTATATGACCAATTTCGCGGAAGAGACCCGGGAGCTGGGCGCAACGCCCATCTTTGTGACCACGGTGCGTCGCAACCAATGGCAAAACGGCGTTCCCTACGATGCTTACCATGAACATCCGGTGGTCACCCGTGAGCTGGCCGCCGATCTTGGCGTGCCGCTGGTTGACCTCAACGCAAAAAACAAAGCGCTACTTGAACTGGTTGGCGAAGACTACGCTAACGAGTTTTACTACATGGGCTTCGGTGCCGACCAATACGGAAACGCCACGGCCGCCTCGGACACCGTGCACTTTCAGAAGCAGGGCGCCGTCGAAATGGCACGCCTGGTGGCGGAAGGGCTGGAGGAGCTGAGCGGGGTCAATTCAGTGGCACCCCTAGTCAGTGCGCTGAAACCAACTTTTGCCATGAGTGTGTCGTCACCCACGCCCGAAGCAGGCACTTACTCACAAGCGTTCGAGTATCCTGAAGGTGCCCCGATGACGCTCAAAGCGCTGGCTAACGAAGGCGATGAGTTCACTCAATGGCTGGATGGTGATCGTGCCGAAGCATCTGCGGACTTCATCTATGAGTTTGATACCGCGGCCATGGCTACCAGCTACGAGGCGGTATTCAACAACAGCGAAGGCCTGGGGTCGGTGATGACCAACCTGACCACCGAGTTCGACAATACCAACATCGTGCTGAACTGGTCACTGGAGAATTTCAGCGGCGAGATTACCTATATTGAAATCTACCGCAATGATCAGGCGAATTTTGATGGTCGCGAGCGTATTCTAGCCGGTGCCGCCACCAGTGGCAGCTTTGTCGATGAAACCGCCGAAGCCGGCAAAACCTATTGGTACATGTTCAAGGTGGTGCACGATGGCGAAACCACCAACACCGAGGCCGAAGGCGAAATCAGAAAGCCTTTTGTCGATGAAGTGCCCGTGACCAACTTGACGGCCACCATTGTCAACGGTACCTCCGTTCAGGTCTCCTGGAATCTTCAATACTTTGAGCCGGAAATTACGTATATCGAAATATACCGGAACGACGTGCAGGAGCTCTTGGGGCGCGACCGTATCGTTGCCGGTGCCGGCATGAACGGTACTTACCTGGATGAGGCTCTGGAGCCAGGTAAAACCTACTGGTATATGGTCAAGATTGTTCAGAACGGCAATACGATCAATACGGACCCGGAAGCGGAAACCACCATTCCTGAGGATGCGGTTGCCGAATAAGGGGGGGGGCCAGTGAGGCTGGCACGCGAAAAAAGAGGGCTCGCTTACTGCGGGCCCTCTTTTTTTGTGTCAATGGTAGCCAAACAGCTTCTGGCGTTTGATTTTCTGGGCCACCACATCCGGAACCTGATGTTCCCAACCGGATTGGCCAGAACCGATCTGTTCAAGCACGTTCGGGGAAAAAATATCCAGGTAGTCTTCGTTGTACCGCTCCAGTTGCACGATATGGCCATTGTCCAACAAGTGCTGGTAGAGGTGGCGAAGGGGCTTGGGAACCTCAAGGTTGTCCGCTTTGATCAACTGGGCAGTGTTCGGGTCGCGATAGGGGTAGATATACAGTTTGACCTTGTTTTTGAACAGCCGGCCGAAGCCTTCCAAAAGGCCCCCGGGAAGGTCTTTATAATAGCTTTCCTCAAACAGCTCGGCGAGGCTGTGGGCGCCCATGGTAATGCCGATGCGGCCCTGGGTGTTCCGGCTGAGGTAAGACGCCAGACGGTGGTATTCCGGGTAGTCCGAAATCATCACTGTGTGGCCGGCGGCCTCCAGCACCTCGGCCCGGCTGATGAAATCGTCCAGATCGACGTCGCCCCCGGCGTTCAGGTTCTTCAGGGCCATTTCCATAATGGCGACCGTCTCTCCGGATTCGGCTCCGGTCTCGGCTTCCATGGCGGTCAATGCGGAGTCGAGCATGTCGATATTCACATGGGTCACCGGGCGAAAACGTCCCCGCTCCACCAGCACGGATTTCTTGCGCAGGTGCTCGGAGGGCTGAAGCACGCGGCCGTCGGCGGCAAACATGGCGGCATCACTAAGGCCCAGCTGAACCAGGCGCAGGCTGAGAACGCGATTGTCCACCTGCTCAAAGGCTGCGCCGGAGAAGTCCACCATATCGACTTCCAGGCGATTCACACTGAGGCCGTCGAGCAGCGATTGCACCAACAGGTCCGGATCATCGCTCAAAAAGCAGGCGCCATAGACGAGGTTCACGCCGACGATACCCAGGGCCTCCTGCTGCAACGCGTTTTCGCTGTCGAGCATGCGCACATGAATAATAATTTCGCTGGCCTGGGCGCCGGGCTCGGCCTGGAAGCGTATCCCCAGCCAGCCATGGCACTCGTTGGTGCCATGGTAGTTACGCGCGGAGACGGTGTTGGCAAAGGAAAAGAAGGCGGTGCTCTCACCCCGGTCTAGCGCCAGGCGCTCCAGGGTAAGGTCGTACTCGTAGGTGAGCATGGATTCCAGACGCTCCCGACAGACGTAGCGGGCGCATTTGCCGTAAATGGCATCGCTCACCGTCATATCGTAAGCGGAGATACTTTTTGCAATCGTGCCCGCTGCGCCTCCGGCCTGAAAAAACCAGCGCACTACCTCCTGACCTGCGCCAATTTCGGCGAAGGAGCCGTACCGGGTGTCCTCCAGGTTCACTTTCAGGGCTTTTTCGCGCGGATGCTTGGGATGGGGATCCATAGGGGCAGTCTCTCCTCGGGCCGGGTGGATGAGGCAAATGTGCAACACTCATCCTAACCCACAAGAGGCCGTGAGGCTATGGCAGCGGCTTTACCCCTCACTCCCGGATTGTCCGTCTTAGCTGCCCTTCATGCAGACGTATACCGAGTTGGTCGATTCGCCGCTTTGAAACGGGTTATAGAAAGAAACCACGTGGGATTCCACACGCGCGAACACCGTTTTCAGCAAGGCCTCAAAGCGGGCTTCCGGCAGGTTCTGGGACCACATGGCGAACACACCCTTGGATTTGAGCTTCGCGGCCATCAGCCCCAGGTTTTCCGAGGTGTAAAACCCGGCGTTACCGGCATTCAGGTATTCGGTGGGGGAGTGGTCGATATCCAGAAGAATCGCATCGAAACGCTTGTTCGGGTCATCCGGATCAAAACCGGCCTTGGGGTCCGTTGCCAGGTCGAAAAAACTGTCCAGCACATAGTGGTTGCGCGCATCGGCATTGAGTATTTTCCCGAGCGGCACTTTTTCGTCTCGATGCCAGCCAATCACGGTATCCAGGGCCTCGACCACAAACAGCTCGGATATCCTCTCGTCCTTCAGCGCTGCCACAGCGGTATAGCCCAGGCCCAGGCCGCCCACCACGACACTGAGCGGGGCACCCTCCACGGCCGCCAGGCCCAGCGTGGACAGGGCTTCTTCGGCCTCCACAAACATGCTGGACATCAAGAACTCATCGCCCAGCTTGACCTCATAGATGTCCCGGTCGCCAAAGGCGGGCATGCGGCGACGGCGCAGGGAGATCTCCCCGAGCGGGGAGTTTTGGCTGTCGATTTCCTCGAACAGTGCTGACATCGGAACCTTATCCTATTTGACACTCCTCCTGGTGAATTCCAGAGGAAACCCGAGAGTATCCCCTAAATCGGTATGGTTTCTCAACTAGGCGACCTGATTCGTCAAGGTGCCGATCTCCGGCACGGTAATGCTGACAATATCGCCGGACTCAAGGGTGAAGTCGCCGCCGGGCACAATGCCGGTGCCGGTCATCAGAAGAGCGCCGTTCGGGAAGCTGCACTCGCGAAACAGAAATCCGGCCAATTCCTCAAAGCCGCGTTTGATCTGATTGATTTCAACATCCCCGGTAAAAATCGGTTCCTGATTTCGGCTGATGGTCAGCTGTATTTGGGTGTCACTGGCGAGAGGCGCTTGCGTCACGAGAATGCAGGGTCCCAGGGCCGCACAGCCGTCGTAGGTTTTGGCCTGAGGCAGATAGAGCGGGTTTTCACCTTCAATGCTGCGGGAGCTCATATCGTTGCCGATCGTGTAACCGATGATTTTTCCGGAGCTGCTCAACACCAGAACCAGCTCCGGCTCGGGGACATCCCAGCTGGAATCCCTCCGGATACGGACCTTGCCCCCGTGGCCGACCACCCGGTGGCGGCTGGCCTTGAAAAACAGCTCGGGGCGCTCGGCTTCGTAAACCCGGGCGTAGAAATCCGATCCGCCGGTTTTCTCGCTCTCTTCCTGCCGGCCCTGTTTGCTGCGCATATAGGTAACGCCACTGGCCCAAAGCTCCTGACTCTGCATGGGTGCGTCCAGCGAGCTCGCCAACAGATCCTCGGCATTATCAATAGCGGTCATCCCGCTGACCAATGCTTCGGTTTTCCCGTACAGGTTATCGTCGTTAATAAACTCGTCCCAGGACTGGTCCCGCACCCGGTACCACTGGTCGTTTTGCTCAATCAGTATACCGTCAGTCAATTTATGGATTTTCATGGCTTGAAAGTTCCCCCTATACCAATAGGCTGATGATGAACACGCAAGTCGCGGCACTGGTACCCATCACCAGTGTGCCTAACGTATGAGTTTTATAACCGGTCTTGGCATCCATGCCGGACATCTGCGTCACCACCCAAAAAAAGCTGTCATTGGCGTGTGAGACGACGGCAGAACCCGCGCCTATGACCAGCACCACCAATGCTTTTTCCAACCCGCTCACAAAACCCAGCGTCTCCATGAGTGGTGCCATGATGGAAGCAGCGGTAATCAGAGCCACAGTGGACGAGCCCTGGGCAGTTTTTATGGAGGCGGCCAGCAAAAACGGGAGCCATATGCCAAGGTTCCAACTGGACACCGTTTCACCCAAAGTATCAGCGATTCCGGAACGCTGGAGCATATGGCCGAAAATGCCCCCAGCGCCGGTAATCAGGATAATGGACGCTGCATTGGCCAGGGACTTTCCGATCCAGCCACTGGTGGACCACATTTCGACTTCCAGCTTCTTGGGCAACAAGAGCGACAGAAATACGCCGATCAACAACGCCACAAAAGGCTCGCCGATAAAGTTGACAACCTGAGTAAAAAACGAGGGCGACAACTCAAAAATACTGAGCAACGACTTACTGACGATTAGCAGAATTGGAACCACTATGGGCAGAATCGATTTGACCAGAGAGGGCGCCTGGCGGGACAGCTCTTCCAGGCGGGCTTCATCCAGATCCGGCAAAGGGTCCACCTGAAACCGCGCGACGTACTTGGAGGCAAAGAGAATACTCACCGTCAAGGCAATCAGGCTGACCGGTAAACCCACCAATAGTACCTGCCCCAGATTCGCACCGAGAATGCCTGCGGCGGCAATGGGGCCGGGCGTGGGCGGCACCATGGTGTGCGACACCGTCAGACCCAAGCTCAGGGCAATGGCCGCGCCGGCCAGAGTGATGCCAGCCTTTTTGCACAGGGATTTGTTCAGGGGAGAAAGCAGAATAAAACCACTGTCGGCGAAGACCGGAATGGATACCACATAACCCATGATGCCCATGGAGGGCGCAATGTTCTTTCGCCCCAGCAACGCCAGTAGCCGATCGGCAATACGGTAGGCGGCGCCGGTGTGCTCCAGAAAACTGCCGATGATGATACCCAGAATGATGATCAGCCCGATCCCACCCAGCGTTCGACCGAAACCCTCATTGACCGCTGCGATAATATCGTCCGCCGGCATGCCCGCCAGAAACCCGTATAGCAGGGCTACCAGCAATAGGGCGATAAAGGGGTGCACTTTCAATCGGGAGGTAAGAAACACGATCAAAACGACACAAAGCACCAGATAGCCAATCAGCATACTCACTCCTACTTATTATTGTGGAGCGATAAACAGCCTGTCGCGTTAGCGCGACTTATCGCGGTATCAATGCAGGTCCCGGTCCACCTTCGCTCCGGATTTGCCTACCAATACGTCAAGGTCGGCCCCTCGATCGGCCTGTTCCACATGGTCGAGGTAAATTCTCACGTAGCCTCGGGTCGCCATGGGATCCGGCGCCTGCCAGTTTGCACGTCGTGCGGCCAACTCTTCGTCGGAGACGTGCAACTGCAACATACGGCGTTCGACATCCAGCTCGATTTCATCGCCATCTTGCACCAGCGCCAGGGTACCGCCGATGGTGGACTCGGGTGATACATGCAGCACCACCGTACCGTACGCGGTGCCGCTCATGCGTCCGTCGGAGATACGGACCATATCCTTGACGCCCTGCAATGTCAGTTTTCGAGGCAAGTCCACATTGCCCACTTCGGGCATGCCCGGATAACCTTTGGGGCCCACGCCTTTCAGAACAATCACACTGTCCGCATCAATGTCCAGATCGGGCTCATCGATACGGGCGTGGTAGTCTTCCATGCTTTCGAAGACCACGGCCTTACCTCGGTGCTGCATCAGTTTGGGCGTGGCCGCGGAGGGTTTGATCACAGCACCGTTCTCGCACAGGTTGCCTTTCAATACCGCAATACCCGCCGCCGGATTCAACGGCTGGTCCCGGGAAACAATCACCTCCCGGTTGTAGCACCTGGCGTTGACATAATTGTCGGCCAGGTGTCGGCCATTGGCGGTCATCAACTGGCCGTGCAACAAGTCGCCCAGCTCGTTCATCACGACACCCAGACCGCCCGCGTAAAAGTAATCCTCCATCAGATACTTTCCCGACGGCATAAGATTCACCAGCAGCGGCACATGTCGGCCGATGCGATCAAAATCCTCCAGCTCTAGTGGGACGCCCATACGACCGGCAATGGCCTGCAAATGGATAATGAAGTTGGTGGAACCACCGACGGCGGCGTTGACCACGATCGCGTTTTCAAAAGCTTCCCGCACCAGAATATCGCTGAGCTTCAGATCATTCTTGACCATCTCGACGATACGCCGGCCAGATAACTGCGCCATGGCTTTTTTGCGTGCATCCACCGCTGGAATCGACGAGGCGCCCGGCAAAGTCAGACCGAGGGTTTCGGCCATGGTGGCCATAGTGGAAGCCGTGCCCATGGTATTGCAGTGGCCGGCGCTTCGGGCCGCGCAGATTTCCGCCTCCAGAAAGTCCTCGTCGGTGAATTCCTCGGTGTCTTTCTTGGCTTTGATCTGCCAGTTGAAAGAACCCGAACCGATTTCGCCACCGCGAAATTTCCCGTTGAGCATGGGGCCGCCCGGTACCACCAGGGTGGGCAGGTCGACGCTGCAGGCGCCCATGATTAACGACGGTGTGGTTTTATCGCAGCCCGTCAGCAGGATGATGCCGTCCAGGGGATTGGCCCGGATAGACTCCTCCACATCCATACTCGCCAGATTGCGAAACAGCATGGTGGTCGGACGCATGATGGTTTCGCCCAAAGACATGACCGGGAACTCAAAGGGTACGCCACCGGCTTCCAGAACGCCTTTTTTGACCACTTCGGCGATATCGCGCAAGTGGCCGTTGCACGGGGTCAGCTCGGACCAGGTGTTGCAGATGCCGATGACCGGGCGGCCGCGAAAATAGTCGTCGGGATAGCCCTGGTTACGCAGCCAGGAGCGGTGCACAAAGCCCATTTTGTCATTGCCGCCAAACCATTCCTGACTGCGCAGTTTCTTCTTATGGCTCATAGGGCCTCCTGAGAAAGCGTGCCATTGACCACTCTGGTCAGCTTCAGTGGATTACTGTCGCGCAGCGCGTCGGGCAATAACGGCTCGGGAAAGTTCTGGAAGCACACAGGACGTAAAAAACGCTGGATGGCGGCGGTGCCGACCGAGGTAAAGCGCGCGTCGGTAGAGGCGGGGAAGGGGCCGCCGTGCATCATGGAAGGGCAGACTTCCACACCCGTCGGGAAGCCATTGATCACAAGGCGGCCCACTTTTGCGGTCAGCAGGTCTACTAACGCTTTGTGGTGGGCCAATTCCTCCTGGGTGCTATGAATAGTGCCGCTCAACTGTCCGTCCAGGGTATCCAGTACGCTACGTAGTTGGTTGGAGTCCTTGCAGACCACCACCAGGGATGCTGGGCCAAAAAGTTCGTCGTGAATCTCGGGATGTTTAAGAAAATCCTCGGCACGGGTTCGCAGCAGGGTGGGGCGGGCATGGAAGCCTTGCTCGCTCTGTGCCTCTCGGCCTTGGGCCAGCACCTGCACAAAATCCTGATTGAGATAACCGGTCAGCCCTTTGTCATAGGACGAACAGATGCCTTCGTTCAGCATCACCCCCGCGTCAGTCTGCTGTAACTGCTCACTGGCGGCATTGAGGAATGCTTCCAGTTCGGCCCCCTCTAGGGCCAGTACCAGGCCGGGTTTAACGCAAAACTGGCCGGTGCCCATGGTCATCGAACCCACGAAGCCTTTGGCAATCGTCTCGGCGGAATCTTTCAGCGCCTCGGGCAGCAGCACCAGCGGATTGACACTACTCATCTCCGCAAACACGGGAATGGGGTCCGGGCGCTCGTTGGCCAGCTTGTGCAGGGCCATGCCGCCCTTGAAAGAGCCGGTAAAGCCCACGGCTTTAATCTGGGGCGCCTGAACCAGTCGGGCACCGACTGCGTTATCGCCCCGCAAGAGGGAGAAAACCCCGGCGGGCATGCCTGACTTTTCTGCCGCC
This sequence comes from Marinimicrobium koreense, assembly GCF_003762925.1. Taxonomy (NCBI): domain Bacteria; kingdom Pseudomonadati; phylum Pseudomonadota; class Gammaproteobacteria; order Cellvibrionales; family Cellvibrionaceae; genus Marinimicrobium; species Marinimicrobium koreense. The sequence continues at coordinate 1,562,950 of NZ_RJUK01000001.1, read as the reverse complement.
GTGGCCATGGCTCTACCCACAAGCTCGGACGTGCCCGGGTGAGAGGGGTGGCTCTTTACCACCACCGGGCAGCCGGCCGCCAGGGCCGAAGCGGTGTCGCCGCCGGCCACTGAGAACGCCAGGGGAAAGTTGGCCACCCCGAATACCGCCACCGGCCCCAGGGCCTGATTCACATAGCGAAGATCGGGTTTGGGTAGGGGCTGGCGGTCGGGCTGGGCGGTGTCGATGCGGGCGTCCAGGTGGTCGCCGCTTTCGATGTAGTCGGCGAACATGCGCAGTTGGCCGCAGGTTCTGGCCCGCTCGCCTTCGGCGCGGGCGGTGGGGTAGCCGGTTTCGGCACTGACCCGGTCCGTCAAAGCCTCACCCAGGTTCATGATTTCATCGGCGCAACAGCGCAGAAATTTGGCCCGCTCGGTCAGGCTGGTGTTCCGGTATTCGGCAAAGGCCTCGGCCGCGGCCTGAGCGGCGGTATCCACCTGGACTTCGCTGGCGGCGGACATGACCGGCTCCAGCGATTTGCCGCTGGCTGGATCGAGCGCCTGATACCCCTCGCTCTCTCCTTTGTGCCACTCCCCCTGATAGTAGATATCTCCAGAAATACGCATAATGCCCCCGTTTGCCGATACTTATGGTTTGTAGGACATTATGACAATAGTCGATAACCAAAGCGCAGGCAAACCGTCGTTGGGTCAAATCGCCCCAAACAGGCATTCAGAGCAGGGGGTCGGCATCGTCGGGTTGCCCAGAGCGATGCCGGCCGGAGCGGCTTTACTCCTCGCCTTCCGGCGTGATGGATAAGATGTAGGCCGCCAGTTTTTCCCGGGTCTCTTGCTCCAGGAAGTTATGCGCAGGCATGGCGTGTTCGCCCCATTTGCCGGAGCTGCCATTGGCGATGGCGCTGGCGATGTAGGCTGTGGGGTCATCCAGGTCGCCGTACTTCTGCTTGATGGCCAGAAAGCTCGGGCCCACGGACTCAGTGCGTTCCTGGTGGCAGGCCACACAGCTGGTGTCCTTGGCGGCCGCTTTACCTTCGGCGATTTCAAGCTGGGCTTCATGCCCGATGCCGTCGTTGCCAGCGGTGGCGGTTACCTCATCGTCGTTCAGCTCGGCCAGCTCAGCGTCCGCGTCGTATTCCACCACACTCAGCTTGGCCTCTTTACCGCCGGCCCACCACTGGGAGCCGTATTCCAGCACCCACAAGCGGCCATCAGGGGTAATTTTCAGGTCCAGGGGCCCGGCAAAGTCGACCGCCGGCGCCAGGTCCTCGATTTTGACCACATTGTCGTACTCATCAAGGGTGACCACCTTGATCCAACTGCGCATAAAGTCGCCGATGATCAGTTTGCCCTGGTAGTACGCGGGGTAGGCCAACTCTCCAGAGTCCGGATACATGCCGGCCACCAGGGCGTTGCGGCCGCCCTGGCCCAGTTCGGGGAAGCGCTCGGTGTTGTTGTAGGGGTACCAGATCAGCGCCGGTTGGGCTGGTGGCAGCACCTCCAGTCCGGTATTGCGCGGCGAGAAATTCTCCGGCGCCAGTGGGTTGAACAGCTTGCCACTGGTTTCTTCCTCATAGTCGTACATGCGGTAGGGGATATTGTTGCCCACCATGGTAGGCCAGCCGAAGTTGCCGGCCTCGGTCACTTTGTTGATTTCATCGTAACCGCGCGGGCCGAAGTCGGCCGTCTCTTCCTTGGCGTCGGGGCCGATATCGCCGTAATAGAGCGTGCCGGTGCTCTCATCCACGGCGATGGTGTAGGGGTTGCGGGTGCCCATCACATAAATCTCGGGGCGGCCCTGTTCCGGGTCCGCGAACAGGTTGCCCTCGGGAATGCTGTAACCGCCGTTCTTGTCCGGCTGGATGCGCAGGATCTTGCCGCGCAGGTCCTGGGTATTGCCCGCGCTGCGCAGGGCATCGTGATGCGTGCCTTCGGCGGTGTTGTTGATCGGACCGGAACCGTTGGACTCGAAGGGGTTGGCGTTGTCCCCCAGAGCGACGAACAGGTTGCCGTGCTGGTCAAATTCCAGATTGCCGCCCGTATGGCAGCAGGTGTTGTCGTTGGGAATGTCCAGCAACACCTGTTCAGAGGTCATGTCCACGGTTTTTCCGTCCACCTTGAACTGCGCCAGCCGTTGCAGCAGATCGTGCTCGCCGCTCTCGTCCGGCAGGTTGTACATGGCGTAGATCAGCCCGTTCTCGGCAAAGTCGGGGTCGAAGGCCACCGCGATCAGACCAAACTCGATATTCTTGGCGGGCGCGAACACTTCAAACTCGGCCATTTCGGTCATTTCCCGGGTGCCTACATCCACCCAGAGGAGCTTGCCCTGGCGCTGGGCGATCATGGCGGCGCTGTAGTCCTCGGTCACATCAAAGCTCACCGGCTCGTTCAGGTCATCCACCAGGATGTCGCGCTTGAAGCGGCGGGGGTCCGGTTTCACCTCGGCGTAATCCGGCGGCCGACGTTCGGCCAGGGCATACTCAAGCCCGCCGTCCAGGTGCTTCAAAAATAACGGTTCGCTGAACATCTCGATGGTATGGCCCAAGCCGGTGTAGAAGGCCCGCCCGCCGTCAAAGTCGTGGTACCAGGCGATAGGGTGGTAAGCGCCGTGCTGGCCGCCCTGGTAGCTGCGCTCGTCCAGAGTCAACAGGTCCGTGCGGCGATCGGACAGCTGCTGAAAATCGTACCACTCGTCCGCCAGCCGGAACTGCGCCGGCAGCGTTTCGGTGGCCGGGTGATGGGGGTTGACCACCTTGACGGTGGCCGCCTGCACGTCCGCCGGGTCGCTGGGGTGGGATTTGAACGTCGCGCCCAGCAGGCGGCGATACCAATGCCAGTCGCCCTCGGTGTCCGCCGCCGAGTGGATGCCCACAAAGCCGCCGCCCGCCTGGATGTAGCGCTCGAACGCCAGTTGCTGCTGTGCGTTGAGCACATCTCCGCGGGTGTTGACGAACACCACCGCCGCCATCGTCTGGAGCTGCTCATCGGTAAACACGCTGGCGTCATCCGTTGCCTCTGCTGTCAGACCGCGTGCCTCCACCAGATCGGTCACTGCCTGGACCCCGGCCGGGATCGACTCGTGCTGCCACTCGGGGGATTTGGAGAAGATCAGCACAGAGCCCAGCAGGTCGCCTGGCTGAGTCGAGGTGGGCTTTTCCGCGCCCTGGTCGGAGTCAGAGCACGCAGTGGACAGGGCGCCCAGGAGCACCAGGGCGAAAACAGCGAAAATACGAGGGGTATTTACAGTCATGGGAAAGTTCACATTGCCGTTGGGATGTTATTGCTCGCCTGTTTATTGGGTACGGGCTGAGTGTGGAAATCGGTAGGGTGCCACTATAAACCAGACGTGGGAGCGATGCGAGTCGGGGTGACTATTAGGGGGCAGGCATAAAAAAAGGCTCCGAAGAGCCTTTTGCAGGGTAGATCAACCGCGTTTATAGGTTATTGTCGTCCGCGCAGGTCGCCACAGCGCTGTGGTCGCAGCCACCGGAGTCGATGTAGCGCTGAGTGGAGTACTCGGCTTCGGGCAGTTTGATCAGGTTCTGGCCATCAGCGGTCAGTGCTTCGACATAATCGATAAAGCCCTGGGCGTATTCGGTGAAGGTATCCTCGTAATCGCCGGCGTCGAAGGGAATCGCAAAGGTATCGTAGCCATCCTGTCCGGAGGCGATAAAGTCATTGGTGACCACGGTGTAGGTGGCCGAGGTATCGATAGCGGTCCAGTCGCCGGCCACCTGTGGGTTCACTTCCACGTTGGATACGCGGCTGCCTTTCTCCTGGGACGCATCCACTTCAAAACGCAGGCCGGAGGCGTAAGGGTAGGAGCCGGAGGAGCCGCCGTTGTCGAGGGCATTGGCCAGCGCGTCTTCCAGCACATCGATAATCTGCTGACCGGTCATGTCCAGCGTTACCAGCGTGTTGGAGAAGGGCAGCAGGGTAAACGCATCGGCAATGGTATAAGGGCCGGTTTCCACATCCACCCGCACACCGCCGCCATTCTGAATGGCAATATCGGCCGTTGGTGTCACCGTGAGAAAGGCTTTGGCAACAATATTGGAAATGTCGCTGCCGCGCTCATAGGTCGCCGAGGCATCACACAGGGAAGAACGCCCCTGTCCCGGAAAACGCTCCAGACACAGGTCCTCCGCGCTGCTGCCAATCACGGTCTGTTCCAGCACACTGACCTGAGCGTCGTAAATCGACAACAGGTTGGTGGTGTTCGCGTCCGGCTGGGTAACCACCACCTCCGGGTGGGCAGTCAGCGCCCGTACCACGGAGAACTGGTCCGCAGCGTTCAGGCTGCGCGTCTCTTCTTCGTTGTATTCATAGACAAAGTTATCGCTGATGGGCATCAGCGGCATACCAGCGCAGGAAGAGACCACACCGGCGTCGTCGAAGCTCACGTGAAGCTTGCCCATCAGGTGAGCGTACTCCCAGGCCTGAACCACACAGACGGGCTCGCCATCGGCGTTGTTCACCTGCGTCGGGTAGTCACCGGCCGGGTTAAAGCCCAGTTCCGCAAAGGTCTCGTCGCCGAGCAGCGTGTGTGAGTCGCCGCCAACAATCACGTCGACGCCGCTCAGGCTGGCTGCCAGATCGAGATCGTTCTGATACTGGTAGTGGGTCAGCAGAATGATCTTGTTGACGCCCATTTCGGACAGGGTGTCGATGTTAGCCTGGGCCGTCGTCATCTCGTCCAGGAACTCGGTCCCTTCATCGGGGTTGGACGAATTCTTGGTTTTACCGGCGATATCAATGCCGATAATGCCAATCTGCTCGCCGTCTCGCTCTACAATGGTGTAGGGCTCAATATAGCCATCGGCAATGGCGGAATCTTCCGCCGGCTGCACATTGGCCGCCAGTGCCTGGGTTTCGCAGGCGGTGGAATTCAGGGCGTCCAGGAAGGTCGCCAGGCCGCTGTCGCCATCATCGAACTCATGATTGCCCAGGGCGAAGGCATCGAAACACACCTCGTTCATCACCGCCGCATCGGCCGCGCCGTTGAACAGCGAGTAATACAGTGTACCGGTGATGGCGTCCCCCGCGTGCAGCTTCAGGACGTTTTCGTGTTGCCCGGCCACCGTATTGAACAGGCTGACCAGCATCGGGAAGCCGCCGTAGGTCACCTCAACCTCGGTGACGGCATCGCCGGCCTCATTGGTGGCATCCACCAACCCGGTCACATCGAAATCAAAACCCTCCGCCGCGATATGGGAGTGGTGATCGTTCATGTGCAGAATGGTCAGGTCGATGGCTTTCGGCGCCGGTTCACCCTGAGGACCCTGTTCCCCTTGAGGGCCTTGCTCACCCGGTTCACCCCTCGGGCCGACGTCCCCGTCGTCGCCGCTACAACCTACCAGTACCGCCTGGGCGAGCAGGCTCAATGCAAATACTCTGAAAACGTTCATGTTGTCCTTTACCTCTGATGTTACGAAATCGTCGATGGTCAGAGGATGTTACGGACGCATTTTGAAGCTCTGGTGACAGTGGGGACGGCGGGAGTCCGTTCACTGAAAATTCATCGATTGGTAACAAAACTGAAATGCCCGCTTTTGTAGGCCAAAGAGCGGGAATCGTCTAACGTCATAAGTTCAGGCTAATCGTCTTTATCGGAAAATTGGGCGATCAGATCATCACCACTCATGGTGGGCGTGTCATTGGCGAACTCGTAAAAGTCCGGCTTTTCATCGAAGAACACCTGGCCACTCAACTGGAAGTCCTCACCGTCTCCGAACAACCCGGCCGGCAGCATATAATCTCCCGTAGGAAGCAGATGATAAAACAGATGCGTTCCGCAGGTGGGGCAGAAACCGCGTTCGGCCCAGTCGGACGAGCGGTAGCGGGCAGGCTTCAAACTTCCGTCGAAGGTAACCTCCGGCCCGCAATGCACCGCAAAAAAAGGGCCGCTGCCCCAGCGTCGGCACATGGTGCAGTGGCAAACGTCGACGTTGTGTTTGCTTTCGGCGGTAATTTCAATGGCGCCGCATAGACAAGAGCCTTTCATAAGCCAATTCCTATTTGTTGAGTGATGCGACAACTACCTTGACTGACAAATCGCCCGGTTGTTTTTCGCGACAGCTCGTTACGAGAACGGATCACATTAATCGATAGTGACCCTCAAGGCGCTTTAGAGTAACATCTGCCTGCTCTTCGTGAATAGAATATTCAGTTTTAGGATGTTGCTTAAAAGGAGGTTGTCTATGAGCCTGTTGCCCCTCTGCCCAGCCTAGATTCCAAAGAAGGCCGTGTTGCACAACGCAAGGCCATTTAGTTGATCCGTTTCTAGGCACAAATCATTGGAAGGTTTGGTTGATACACGAAGAGCGCAAAGCGCTTGTTTTATAAGAGGGCTAGGGTGACGATTAAATCTGTAGAACAGGCATATAATATTTTCTTCGTTTTTTCTTTCTTGGCAGTAACTGGTTGTAGCAATGGTCAGGCGGAGGATACAGTCAGTCCTTATGATCGAGTTTGCTCCATATATGAAGAAGAACTGGACGGTAAAGCTTCTGCGGGGCCTGCGACCTTTCAGAAGTTGTCGGACAGGCTGTCTCAAGAAGTTCCTGAGCTGGAGGAGCAGCTGAATCACTTGACGAATTTCCCTAAAGAGGAGTTTTATCCGGCGCTTAAAAGTATGGCCGAGCACCACACCGGAAAAGCCTGGGAGTGTAAATTTATAAAAAATCGCTATAAGCGTTAAACTAAAGGCTCCGGTTATCCAGTGGCTCGATTCGGGCCACCTCATCTTTAGCTGACTGGGAGGCCTCCCATAGATCAAGGGCTCTCTGCGCGTTCAGCCAAAACTCGGGAGAGTTGCCAAACAGGCGGCCCAGTCGCAGAGCCATTTCGGGGCTGACTGAGCGGCGCTCGCGCAGCAACTCATTCACCGACTGGCGAGAGCCCCCTAGAAGCTCGGCGAGCTTAGCGACACTTAAACCGTAATCCGGGATAAAGTCCTCCCTTAGCATCTCACCAGGGTGGGTCGGTTTGCGCTGAATACTCTGAGTATTGGGAATAGCCATAGTTTTCACCTCTCAGTGAATGTGCAAGTACTTCTTCTTAAAAATCGTCCTAAGGGGCCTTCTACCCTTATCACTTGGTCTCGGGATTATGAAGCCCTTGGGGTCAATAGTGAGGATGTACGGGTCCGCTTTGTTAAACGAAAACTTCAAACGGTTATGACTCTGAACTTCTGCATCTTCAAGTATTCCAGGCACCAGCGCGCTGGAAATTTCGATTTGATCTGTTACCTCAAAGTGCCGGTCGATCACTGTGATGTAAAGCGCCTCATCGTACGGTGAATCTGCCGTCGTCAAGATGAGGTGCCAGCCATTGGGAAGGGAAAACTGCTTCTCCAGCACCGAGCCTTTAACATTGACAGACTCTGGTCGCCGCGAAGTCGTTAAAATCGACGCATTTTGATTTATTGGTGTCAGATAAAAAAAGTCAAGTTCTTCCATTCTGTCGTTCCTTACGGACAGTTACCATTGCTCACTGCTGATGATTGTCACCTGCCGGGCCGATCCAGGCAAATAGGGAGGCATGCTAGACCATGAGTTGGGAGTTGGTTGATTTCGAGGTAACTGGTCCTTGGCATCAGCGTGGTAAGCCGTTCATACAGCACATAATGTGATTTGTGTCACTCCGTAAGGGGTTGAACTCATTTGACCTCAGAGGTATTCTTTCATCGCAGTTTATCCTCCGATTTTAGCAGCTACAAATTAAAAGGAAATTAATTATGACGCCATCTGTTCTCCAGCATCTAGACGAGCTTCGCCCAGAAACGGGAATCAAAACCTTAGGCGATTTGATTGGCTTAAAAAGGTATCTGCAAAATTCCGGTCAAAAGCCCTTCCTTCTTGCCCACTCTAAATTTTTGAACGGCCGTTGGATTTATGAGCCATCGACTCCTGTCGAGAAACTGGAGATACAAGAGAATTGCGTCGCGCACCGAAAAGCGATGACATTACCCAGCGTCATTGAGAACAACTATACGTTCATGCTCAATAACCGTCTAATGGGCGGTCGAGATTACCCGCTTCTCACTTCCCTAGCAGGTGCAGGGGCAAGCTTTGTATCGGGTGGGGCAGGGCTTATCTTCAGTGCGGCGGCAACGGGAATCAGTCTGGGAAAAACCACGCATCGAATTTTGGCGCGCGGAGGAGATGAACTCTGGCAACGGGAAGAGATAGGTAAGTCACGAATAGGCGCCTCCTTTGTTCCGGTTCATGTTGTTTCATATTTTTTGGTTGATCCTTTTCGTGGGGCAAATGATCGAAAAGTATGGCTGATACATGAAGAGCGACATGAGCTTTCCATGTAAAAGGAGGTGATAATGAATAGTGGTATAAAAACAAATGTTCGGGCTCTATCCATTTTCCTGCTGTTATCGGCAAATGCCTGTAATAGTGGAGCTACGAATGAAGAAGAAAATCCTTATGATCGGCTTTGTTTGATCTATGAGGAAGAGCTTTCCGGCAGGGAGTCACCGGGACCGGAGGTCTTCCAGAGACTCTCTGACCGGGTTGATGAAGAGATTCCAGAGTTAGAAGAGCATACCGGCCATCTAGCCAATCTTCCCAAGAAGCGTTTCTACTCTACATTGAAAGACTTGGCGGAATATGAAACAGGAAGAGATTGGGAGTGTCGTTTTATTGCGGACTACTACCGTTAACTTGAATTAATCGCATTAACCTCATCAAGAATTATTTGCCTGGGCCGAGAGTGAGACAGAAGATTTATCGGGACTCTTTTAAGCTGTAATCCCCTCGTTGCACGCTTCAGAACGCTGATAAAAGCGTGGCTGGTAAACTGCGAACCCCGATCGCTGTTAAAGATCTCCGGCTTACCGTACTGGCCAGGGCATCTTCCAAACAGCCAACGCAGAAGCTCGCGTCCTTGTTGTTGCAGACTCGCCAAGACAACACCTGGCGGCTGTACCAGTCGATGACTGCCGCCAGATACGCAAAGCGTCGCTCCAGGCGGCTTTTGATACAGCAAAGCCACCCGGTGTTTTGATGTCCCTGGCTATCATTATTCTGCAGATTGTTACCTATGATATCGCTACCGAGTACTTGGGTCTGGGTGTTAGGGGGGGGTATATACTGACGATGTGTCAATGATCTTCCCCTTGGTCTCCTTTAATATTTCTGATACCTCAAAAAAAAGCCCCACCAGCTTTCGCTGGCGGGGCTCCGAGTGACACTAATCCGAGGTTACTTTTCGGCGGCGGCCTTCTCTTTTTCTTTAGCGATCACGGCCTCGGCCACGTTGGCCGGGCAGGCCGCGTAGTGCGAGAACTCCATGGAGAACTGACCGCGGCCAGAAGTCATGGTGCGCAGGGTGCTGATGTAACCGAACATTTCTGAAAGTGGTACATCGGCTTTAATGCGAACGCCGGTCGCGCCGGGCTCCTGACCAGAGATCATGCCGCGACGACGGTTCAGATCGCCAATAACATCACCCACGTGGTCCTCCGGGCTGTAGACGTCAACCTTCATGACCGGCTCGAGCAACTGCGGCCCGGCCTTCGGCATGGACTGACGGAAGGCGCCCTTGGCGGCAATTTCGAACGCAACGGCTGAGGAGTCAACGGCGTGGTAAGCACCGTCTACCAGCTCAATATCCACGTCCAACACCGGGAAGCCGGCCAGAGGGCCAGAACCCATCAAGGACTGGAAGCCCTTTTCAATGGCGGGGAAGAATTCCTTGGGAACGTTACCGCCCACAACCGAGGAGCTGAAGGTGAAACCCGTGTTCGGCTCGCCCGGCTTGATGATGTAGTCGATCTTACCGTACTGACCGGAACCACCGGATTGTTTCTTGTGGGTGTAGCTGTCTTCGATCTCTTGGGTAATGGTTTCGCGGTAGGCCACCTGCGGCTGGCCGACGGTCAGATCAACCCCGTAGGTGCGCTTGAGGATATCCACTTTAATATCCAGGTGCAGCTCGCCCATGCCCTTGAGGATGGTTTCGCCGGAGTCAGCGTCGGTTTCGACACGGAAAGAGGGGTCTTCGGCGACCATCTTGCCGATGGCGATACCCATCTTCTCGGTGGCGCCCTTGTCTTTCGGGAACACGGAGATGGAGATGACCGGGTCCGGGAACACCATGGCTTCCAGGGTGCAGGGGTGCTTGGGGTCACACAGGGTATGACCGGTCTGCACGTTTTTCATGCCCACAATGGCGATAATGTCGCCCGCGGTGGCGAACGACAGCTCATTACGCTCGTCGGCCTGCATCTCGACCATCCGGCCCACACGCTCGGTTTTGCCGGTGAAGGAGTTGAGGATGGTGTCGCCTTTGTTCAGTTGGCCTGAGTAGATCCGAACGAAGGTCAGGGCGCCGAAACGGTCGTCCATAATTTTGAACGCCAGGGCACGGAAGGGCTCGTCGGGAGACACGATGGCGTGCTCGCCGGTCGGGTTACCTTCTTCGTCGGTCAGCGGCTGCGGGTTCACTTCCTGCGGCGCCGGCAGGTAGTCGACAACGGCGTCCAGCAGCAGCTGCATGCCCTTGTTTTTGAAGGCCGAACCACAGTAGGTGGGGAAGAAGGCCAGCTCCAGGGTGCCCTTGCGGATGCAGCGCTTGATGTCCTCTTCGCTGACTTCCTCGCCTTCCATGTAGGCCATCATCAGGTCGTCGTCCATCTCGACGGCGTTTTCAATCAGCTGGTCGCGGTACATCTCGACGTCATCCACCATGTCGGCGGGCACATCGGTGATGGTGTAGTTTTCCGGCAGGCCGGTCTCATCCCAGACGTAGGCCTTGCGGGTCAGCAGGTCCACCACGCCCGAGAAGGTGTCTTCGCGGCCGATCGGCAGGGTCATGATCAGCGGCTTGGCGCCCAAAACCTTCTTGACCTGATCGGTGACGCGCAGGAAGTCCGCACCGATGCGGTCCAGCTTGTTGACGAAGATCAGGCGCGAGACCTTGGATTCGTTCGCATAACGCCAGTTGGTCTCGGACTGGGGCTCCACGCCGCCAGAGCCACAGAACACGCCGATACCGCCGTCGAGTACCTTCAATGAACGGTACACCTCTACGGTGAAGTCAACGTGCCCGGGGGTGTCGATGACGTTGAAGCGGTGCCCCTTCCAGAAGCAGCTGACGGCGGCCGACTGGATGGTGATGCCGCGCTCGGCTTCCTGCTCCATGAAGTCGGTGGTGGATTCACCCTCGTGCACTTCGCCGAGCTTGTGAATTTTACCCGTCAGCTTGAGGATACGCTCCGTGGTAGTGGTTTTGCCGGCGTCTACGTGGGCGAAGATGCCGATGTTGCGGTAAAGGGATAGATCAGTCATAGCGCTCTCTGAAGCTGGGTTGAACACGGGGTTGAAAATAGGCAGCGAATATACAGGAACGGGAGGAATTTTGCTCGTTGAAAATGACGATTTTTCGACCAGCGGCCCAGTTTTGGCCCCTCAGGAGCCAATTTTGGTGAAAATCGCCTCTTTCTGGCCGGTCCGAGCCGGTGAAAGCCTGGTCGATGTAGGGGGGAAACCTTGTTCCTGGGGCTCAGACGAGACGGTCTATTCCGTCCAGTGCCATGTGAATCAGCAGGCCCAGGCCAATCAGCCTGGTTTTAGGTCATTTATCTTAACGTCACGGGACCAAGCTGATGGCTTCGCTAGGCGGCACTTAATGGCTTGATTCGGGCCACCTCATCTTTAGCGGACTGAGAAGCCGCCCACAGGTCGACCGCCCTCTGTGCATTCAGCCAAAACTCGGGAGAGTTGCCAAACAGGCGGCCAAGCCGCAGCGCCATTTCGGGGCTGACCGAGCGTCGCTCGCGCAGCAACTCGTTCACCGACTGGCGAGAGACCCCCAGCAGCTCGGCGAGCTTAGCGACGCTTAAACCGTAATCCGGAATAAAGTCCTCCCTCAGCATCTCACCAGGGTGGGTCGGTTTGCGCTGAATACCCTCAGTATTGGGAATCGCCATAGTTGTCACCTCACTTCAATGGTAGTCGCAGACTTCTACGTCGTAAGCATCGCCATCCTCAAAACGAAAGCAGATGCGCCACTGTGCATTGATCGAAATAGCGTGCTGCCCCTGACGGTCGCCTGAAAGAGCGTGGAGCCTATTGCCAGGAGGCACTTTCAGGTCATCAAGGCTCTCTGCCAAGTGCACGTATTCGAGCTTACGAGCGGCTCTTCGCGCCACGTCCGGGGGAAACTTCTTGGTTTTGCCCCTGGAGTACAGTTCTTGGGTACGCTTGTCGGCAAACGTTTTGATCATAAGTGAATGTAATCTGTCACGTGACAAATGTCAAGATGCGAAAAAGAGTACTAAAGAGACTCGAGAGCGAGGTGCGTGCTAGACCCTACCCGCGACAACGTCGTTGGGTGGGGTCTGTCGACCAGCCTGACCGGGGAGGGCTATGCTTTCAGATAATTAATGGCGGCTCGCTCTCGTGACGATGTCCAGCCGGACTCCAATAGCTGAACCAAATACTGCTTCAATGAACCATTTTTCTGGAAAGCAAGCTTAGTTGGGCTGGAGGGCAAAGCTTTCATTTTTTCGACGTAAAGAAGGGCGACGTCGTCAGAATCCGTAGAGTACTTGTCCTGGAGTTCAACAAATACATTAAGCACCTTGCCCATTTCATAGCGGCACTCGGTGATCAATGCGTCTGCCAAAGCGCTTTCATCAGTGCTTATAAGGTTGGTGTACTTGGCTATAAATTGCTTGGCGAATCCTCCATCGGCGCCAGTTGCTTCCACGTAAACTTGGTCAGCCATAATGGCGCCCAGGGTGCCGCCTACAATAACGCCAATTGTGACACCAATGGGTCCAAACCATATTCCGGCAACTGCTCCGCCGGCAGCGCCACCGCCAAACCCACCTCCGATGGTGGCGGCTTCCCTTCCGGCAGCCTTCACTTTGTTGTTGGCGACACTGACGTTGTAGATGGCAACACAAGCCGATAGAACCCAAAGCGCCTTTCCGGCGTTAGCCAACCTTGCAGTCTTAACGTTTACGCTTGGGCGAGATCGTCATGCGGCATCAACAACTTCCAAGTAGATTCGGTTTGCTTCGTCCGGGGTAAGTTGGTTGAAGCTTTTACCATAGAGTGCTTTTGCATACTTTTTGAGTAAGCCGTCCAGATCCAGTCCCTTTGTCTTGAGGGAGATGGCCTTGGCTCGTCCCACATCGCTGCAACGAACTCGGGCAAACTCCATTATCTCATTGCGCATACGGTTCGCGCTTTCCGCAGCCTGCTGTGCAGTCAGTTCACCTTGCTTGTAAAGTACTCTGATCTGATTGGCCATCTCCTTTGTAGATCGCATGTACTCAGCGCGAACATGTGCGTCCTTAATGAAACGGTACGCGAAATTGACAGCCTGGACCTCCATTTCCTGGATGGCGCTATCTACAGTACTGTTCGTAAATCTCTGATGTTCGTCCGTCATTGGGGCTCTCCTTAGTGAATGTGCAAGTACTTCTTCTTGAAAACTGTCCTAAAGGGCCTGCTACCCTTATCACTTGGTCTCGGGATTATGAAACCCTTGGGGTCAAAAGTGAGGATGTACGGTTCTGCTTTGTTAAACCAAAACTTTAAGCGATCTTCACTCTGAACTTCTGCATCTTCAAGTATTCCTGGCGTCAGTGCGCTGGAAATTTCGACTTGATCTGCTACCTCAAAATGCTGGTCGATCAATGTGGCGTAAAGCGCCTCATCGTACGGTGAATTTTCCGTCGTCAGGACAAGGTGAAAGCCATTGGGAAGGGAAAACTGCTTTTCCAGAACCGAACCTTTAATATTGACGGAATCTGCTCCCTGGGAGGTCGTCAAAATCGATTCTTCTTGATTTATTGGTGTCAGACTAAGAAAATCAATTTCTTCCATTCTGTCGTTCCTTGTTTTCGATGTAAGGTTCAATCTGAGTCGCTGCCATTTCTTATACTCAATAGCAGAGTACGAACGAGTAATCTCAAAGAGCTCAGGATGGTGACTGGATCGGTCAATCCTTGGATGGTTAAGGCGGGATGTCCGAGCGTTCAAAAGCTAAATAAATCCGTGTTGTTTGTCAATAAGTAAAAATGTCGGGTATCCTTCATGATTCCTACTGTTTGTGATGCCTATCACGCAAATCTATAGCTGCTATCTCACCGGGTTGGTCGTTTTATTTGACTCGCCAGTGTTGCGTATTAACTATGGTTTCCCGAATGGCGGTGAGGGCATCGACAAAGACCGGATGCCATTCTGAGTCCGTTGATAGCGATAACGGGTGCCAAAAGTAATGAAATAAGCGACCGCCGTCATCTTCGCAATAATGATCCCAGCAGTCAGGCAGGTGATCCCCTGGCTCCATCACCCAGATATCCCATATAGGCTCATCAGGACGCCTCTGCCACTTGAGCAGTTGATCTTTGGCTTTTAAGGTTATGCCAGCCTCCTCAAACAGCTCCCGCTGTGACGCGGCGAAACTGGCCTCGCCCGGTTCAATGGTGCCCTTGACCAGTTGAGTTCCAGCCAGAGGATGTCTAAAGGCGAGGATTTCCAGCTGGTTTTCTCGGTTTCGTAATACTACCGGGCAGGCTTTATCCATGGACTCCAACTTTTATATCACGCTTGGCGTGGGAGAGAAATCGGTATGCTACGATCGTTCCCTATCCTCGCCCAATTGTTTTAAGCTCTCAGGAGTTGAGTCTCACCTGAAACCCCTGCTTACTTGGTGAAAAGCCAGCTGACTCATAGAAACTACGAACCGTTGGATCTACGGATCCGGTCATAAGAACCGCATTGTAGCAACCCGCTTGCTAGGCGCAGGCTTTCGCATAACTGAGAATTTGCTTTCCAATGCCTTGGTTGCGGTAATTCGCGGCGACAATAACATTTTCTATTATGGCGTAGGGGCGGCCGGACCAGCTAAGGTTTGGGCAGACGTTCAGTGTGCATGTGCCCAGCAAATTGCCCTCTTCGGTGAAGGCACCCACGATGCAACCTCCAGATCTTCTTATAGCCGTGTAGATATCTCTGATGCGCCCCTGGCTTGGGCGTGAGGATATGGGTCTGTCATATTCGTCGATCAGTGCCAGTAGACCTTCTATTTCTGCGAGCTCAACCTGTCTCACTTCCATTGTTGGCTCCCTCTAGCCTGTTGCCTCCAATTGCCACCGCCGCAAGCTCGGGCTCCTCTGAGGCCAGCGCTTACAGCGATGGGCTGCTTTGGAGTGGTAAGTTTACCCATTGGGTGGTGAAAACAGTGATATACCTCTATGGAGTGTATTCAGTGCCGTGGCATTTGGAGCATGGGGGTAGTGTGTCGTCACGGTCGTCAAGCGTCACCTTGTTTCCACACTTGTTACAGATGTAGGTGCCTTTACCTGGTTTTTCTCCGGTAGTGGACATAGGGCAGTTCCTCGTTTCTTCCCGGTTTAGGCTGGTGCTGTTGCTGATTGGGAGGTCAGCAAGAAGCCAGAATCAATAGACTAAACGCCCCGAGGAGGGGGACACCAAAATTTGGACGAGTGAGCAATGTTATAGGAAAAATCAAAGACTCTGACCCCTTTGATGCATACTTTGACGCAGTTTTACCATTCTCTGGTCAGCGCCGGTAACCACAAGAAGGTAGCGCTGACTGCTTGCATGCGCAAGATGGTGACGATTCTCAATGCCATGGTTTGGGATGATTGCCTATGGCAAGAAGCTTAAATTCTTAGTCTGTAGGGGTTGGCTTGGGATCACAGTCGCTTGCTAGGCATTTACAAACCCCACATATTTCCATTCAGTTGGTCTCTTTTCAGATTTACAATGTGGATCAAGGGTCAATGGGATTTCTACACACTCATTCTCGTCGAATTCGATAACTAGAGTCCAGTTTGATAACGTGATCCCCTCCCAGCCATCGGGCAATCTTTCACCAGGTATGAACCCTCCGATAGTAACCTGTAATATAGATTTTTCTTCGAATATTTGCGGTAGCTCTGGTAATTTGACGCTATTTTTAAGTTGATCAACTACAGTTTGTAGATCACTTAGCAACAGGTCGTCTTCCATCATCTTGGCACTGAAAATTTGAGCTCTTTGAGTCCAATTTTCACCAAACCCATGAGGTTCCTTGTAATCTAAATAGACAGCCTTAAGGAGTACCTTTTCGTTGAAGAAAATCTCAAAGTTCAACTGGATACCATAATCTATCCATTCCTTATAACAACGGACATTTTTTGTGATCAGTTTTATTGATATTTGATCAGGAGTTGCTGTTTCTCGAACTTCTTTTGCTTTTTTCGCCACTAGATCCTTAAAGCTAAAGATAAGTCCCACACAAGAGCCAATAATCACGATCACCGGCTCCGCATTACTACCGGGATTTAATAGCCAATATACAGCAGCGCCTATAATTAATAGTGCTGAAAATATTCGTAAAACGGTCAACACGTTCTCCTGCTGCCTAGCGCCTGCAATAGCGGGCAATTTGTAGCGACAGCGGAATATTTCTCCGCTGCTTGCGATTGTTATGCATTGCTGTCCAGAGTAGATCGTCTAGTCGAAAAGAACTGTCCCCAGATAGCCGCGATTGCTGTAGCGCTGACTATAAATAGATAGGCAGAGTAGCCTTCATGCTCAGCTGCGGCACCGAGCAGTAACAGCACCATAGCAGAGGCGGTTGTCGAGAAACTCAATGATCCGACAGCCGATGACTTCGCCTTAGTATTTCGATTTTCCAACTGCGATTCCATACTTTCTCCGGAGGCCCGAAATCCGTGTTGCATAACAATATTATTAGACGGAAATTTTCCGTGTTTAAGTGCGGAAATAATCAGCCTTTCACATTTCCATTACGCGACTTCATGCCCGCTAGCCAACGTAATACGTGGCTTATAGCTAAATGCTCTAAAAGCGGTTGTGTGAATTACGGAAACTTTCCTTCTAAGTCTGTTAAACGGACTCTTACAAATCAAGCCGGTCTTTTTGCTATCCATTTCCAAGTGCCTCACACCAACCCTAAAAGGGCGATCTGGTGAAGTGCGTCCTTCGTTGCGGAGTACTGCGAGCGAAGCTCACTCGGGGAGGGCGCCACGGTTGTGGTTCATGTTCATGCTGGAGTGGCCCTCCCTGGCCGGTGTTTCGGGGATTGTTCGTGGTGCTGAGCGGGACTTAGTCCCAGCTCAACGCACCACCGACCTGATACTCGGTCACGCGCGTTTCGAAGAAGTTCTTCTCTTTGCGCAGGTCCATGATTTCGCTCATCCAGGGGAAGGGGTTCTGGGCGCCGGGGTACTGTTCTTTCAGGCCGAGCTGCGCGAGGCGGCGGTTGGCGATGAAGTGCAGGTACTCTTCCATCATGCCGGCGTTCATGCCCAGTACGCCGCGGGGCATGGTGTCGCGGGCGTAGGCGATTTCCAGTTCGGTGCCTTCCAGGATCATCTGGGTGACTTCTTTCTGGAATTCCGGGGTCCAGAGGTGCGGGTTTTCCAGTTTGATCTGGTTGATGACGTCGATGCCGAAGTTCAGGTGCATGGACTCATCGCGTAGGATGTACTGGAACTGCTCGGCCACGCCGGTCATTTTGTTGCGACGGCCCATGGACAGGATCTGGCTGAAGCCGCAGTAGAAGAAGATGCCTTCGGTGACGGCGTAGAAGGCCACCAGGTTGCGCAGCAGTTCCTGGTCGGCTTCCGGGGTGCCGGTGTTGAAGGTGGGGTCGCCCAGGGTCTGGGTGTGCTTGAGGCTCCAAGCGGCTTTGGCGGCCACGGAGGGCAGCTCGCGGTACATGTTGAACACTTCCGCTTCGTCCATGCCCAGGGACTCGATGCAGTACTGGTAGGCGTGGGTGTGAATGGCTTCTTCAAACGCCTGACGCAGGATGTACTGGCGGCACTCCGGGTTGGTGATCAGGCGGTAGATGGCCAGCACCAGGTTGTTGGCGACCAGGGAGTCGGCGGTGGAGAAGTAGCCTAGGCTGCGCATGATGATGCGACGCTCGTCGTCGGTCAGGCCGTCGCGGCTTTTCCACAGGGAAATGTCCGCAGTCATGTTCACTTCCTGGGGCATCCAGTGGTTGGCGCAGCCGTCCAGGTATTTCTGCCAAGCCCAGTCGTATTTGAAGGGTACGAGCTGGTTTAGGTCGGCGCGGCAGTTGATCATCATTTTGTCGTCAACTTCGATGCGCGAGGCGCCCATTTCGAGTTCTTCGAGGCCGGGGGCGACGTCGAGGTGTTCGAGGGATTCACGGGCCTCGGCGACGGCGTCGGAGACGTTGCCTTGCGTGGCTTCAGCGGCGGCCGCGGCCTGGGCGGGGGCGCTGTCGTAGCTGGCGGCCGGTTCCTGGACCTTGGGCTCGGGTTCCGGGGCGCGCGCGGGTTGCGGGGCCGGTTTGGCTTTTTGCGGGGTTTCTTCGGCGGCGTCGAAATCGTCCCAACTTAGCATGGCGCTTTCCTCTGTTGTTTGGTTTTGTCAGTGGTGGATGCGCGCTTTGCGCTTGGCTCCACCCTACGTCTGGTTTTGGTTACGGCGGATGCGCTTTGCTTATCCGCCCTACGCGGACTTTTGGTGCCGCGTTTGGTTTGGTTACGGCGGATGCGGCCTTTGGCCTTATCCGCCCTACGCGACCCTTGGTGGTTGGGTCGCGTAGGTGGTTCAGTTTACTGGCAGGCTTCGCAGTTTGGGTCGTCCAGGGAGCAGGCCTTGGGTACTGGCGCGGCTTCGCCATTGCTCGGGGCTGTGCTGGCCGCCGATGCGCTGGCGGCGGCTACGCCGTTGCCGCCACTGGAGGACACGGCGTTGTGCGTGCCGGTGGTGATGGTGGATTTTTCGGTGGTGCTGGCGGCCAGGGCGCGCAGGTAGTAGGTGGTTTTCAGGCCACGGAACCATGCCATGCGGTAGGTGATGTCCAGCTTTTTGCCGTTGGCGCCGGCGATGTAGAGGTTCAGGCTCTGGGCCTGGTCGATCCACTTCTGGCGGCGGCTGGCGGCGTCCACGATCCACTTGGGTTCCACTTCAAAGGCGGTGGCGTACAGCGCTTTCAAATCGTCCGGTACGCGGTCGATGGGCTGTACGGTGCCTTCGTAGTATTTCAGGTCGTTGACCATCACGTTGTCCCACAGGCCGCGCGCTTTCAGGTCGTGCACCAGGTAGGGGTTCACGACGGTGAATTCGCCGGACAGGTTCGATTTCACGTACAGGTTCTGGTACGTGGGTTCGATGGACTGGCTCACGCCGGTGATGTTGGCGATGGTGGCGGTCGGGGCGATGGCCATGACGTTGGAGTTACGCATGCCGTTGGTTTTCACCTCTTCGCGCAGGCCGTCCCAGTCCAGGGTCTGGCTCAGGTCCATTTCAATGTACTTCTCGCCGCGTTCTTCGGCCAGTTTCTGGATGGAGTCGATGGGCATAATACCCTGGCTCCACAGTGAACCCTCGAAAGTGGCGTAGCGGCCGCGCTCTTTGGCCAGTTCGCAGGAGGCCTTGATCGCGTGGTAGCTGATCGCTTCCATGGAGATATCGGCAAACTGCACCGCTTCGTCCGAGCCATAGGCCAGGCGCTGACGGTAGAGGGCGTCCTGGAAGCCCATCAGGCCCAGGCCGATGGGGCGGTGGCGCAGGTTGGAGTTGCGCGCGCTGTCCACGGAGTAGTAGTTGATGTCGATGACGTTATCGAGCATGCGAATGGCGGTTTTGACGGTCTTCGCCAGTTTGTCATGGTCGAGCTTGCCGTCGACGATGTGCTGGGCCAGGTTCACGGAACCCAGGTTGCACACGGCGATTTCTTCATTGGCCTTGGTGTTCAGGGTGATCTCGGTGCACAGGTTGGAGGAGTGCACCACACCGGCGTGCTGCTGCGGGCTGCGCAGGTTGCAGGCGTCCTTGAAGGTGATCCAGGGGTGGCCGGTTTCAAACAGCATGCCCAGCATCTTGCGCCACAGATCTAGCGCGCGCACTTTTTTGTACAGGCGCATCTCGCCGGTCTCGCACATGCGCTCGTATTCGTTATAGCGCTCCTCGAAGGCTTTGCCGTACAGGTCGTGCAGGTCCGGCACATCGTTCGGGGAGAAGAGGGTCCACTCTTCATCGTCGAACACGCGCTTCATGAACAGGTCCGGTACCCAGTTGGCGGTGTTCATGTCGTGGGTGCGACGACGGTCGTCACCGGTGTTTTTACGCAGCTCGACGAACTCTTCGATGTCCAGGTGCCAGGTTTCCAGGTAGGCACAGACGGCGCCTTTGCGCTTGCCGCCCTGGTTCACCGCCACGGCGGTGTCGTTGGCGACTTTCAGGAAGGGCACCACGCCCTGGGAGCGGCCGTTGGTGCCTTTGATGTAGGCGCCCAGGGAGCGTACGGGAGTCCAGTCGTTGCCCAGACCGCCCGCGAATTTGCTCAGCATGGCGTTGTCCTGGATCGCGCCGTAAATGCCGTGCAGGTCGTCCGGTACCGTGGTCAGGTAACAGGAAGACAGCTGCGGGCGCAGGGTGCCGGCGTTGAACAGGGTCGGGGTGGAGCTCATGTAGTCGAAGGAGCTGAGCAGCTTGTAGAACTCGATGGCGCGCTCTTCGCGGTTGTCTTCTTCCACGGCCAGGCCCATGGCCACGCGCATGAAGAACACCTGGGGCAGCTCGATGCGCACATCGTTGCTGTGAATGAAGTAGCGGTCATACAGGGTCTGCAGGCCCAGGTAGGTGAACTGCAGGTCGCGCTCGGCGATGATCGCCTTGCCCAGCTTTTCCAAGTCGAAGCTCAGCAGTTCAGGTGCCAGCAGCTCCAGCTCGACGCCTTTCTGAATATAGGCGGGCAGAGCCTGGGCGTAATAGGTTTCCATTTCCGCCTGGGTGGCGAAGTCGGCCACACCCAGGAAGCTCAGCGCCTCGGCGCGCAGCTTGTCCAGCAGCAGGCGGGCGGTGGCGTAGGTGTAGTTGGGCTCTTTTTCCACCAGGGTGCGGGCGGTGATCACCAGAGAGGTGTTCACATCGCGCAGGCTCACGCCGTTATAGAGGTTGCGCATGGCCTCATCGAGAATGGCCTTTTCGCTCACGTCAGTCAGGCCGGCGCAGGCTTCACGCACGATAGTGCGCAGGCGCTGGGTGTCCAGCGGGGCCTTGCTGCCATCGTCCAGGGTGACTTCGATGGTGGGGTATTCCGGATCTTCGGCCTGGGTGTCGGCGCTGGCGGCCGGCTGCTTCTCGGCGCGCAGGCGGGCGTGCTCTTCGCGGTAGAGAACGTAGTCCCGGGCGATTTTGTGCTCGCCGGAGCGCATCAGTACCAGTTCGACCTGATCCTGTACTTCTTCAATGTGGATGGTGCCGCCGGAGGGCATGCGCCGCTTGAAGGTGGCAGTGATCTGACCGGTCAGGTTTTCCACGGTCTCGCGCACCCGGCGCGAGGCGGCGGCGGTACCGCCTTCCACGGCCAGAAAGGCCTTGGTCATGGCGACAGCAATTTTGCTGGGGTCGTAGGGGACCACGGTGCCGTTGCGCTTGATGACCCGAACCTGGCCCGGCGCGGTGGCCGAGAGGTTGGAGGCGCTGCGCTGCTGCGATGAGCCTTCCGTGTGGGGCTGGGAGCCGGTGGTGGTGTTCTGTGAGTCGGTTTCTGTGTGCATGGACGTCTCCGCGAGCGATCTGAATTCCGTGACTGTAAGCGGTCACCCTGGGCAGGTGACGGGTGTTTGGTGAAACTGGATAACCCGGTACCGCGCACAGCGTGAAGCGTTGGGGCGGGGTATCGAAAAACCCTATATATAGGGGTACCGGGTGAATGCGCTACAAGATAATGCGCTTTGGGCGGGAATGCAAGCGGACAAAAACGGGGATGGCCTGTGGATAAAATGTGTGTAAATCGTCAGGTCAGTGATCACTATCCTGCGGGCCGCGTCCTCAGGGAGGGGTACCCTGAAAGTGGTGTAAAGTTGGCCAATGTGGGCTGAATAGATTTTTTTATTCTACCGGCTTTGGCTGTTATCGCCAAAAATAACATAGCGGCCTTTTTGCGCTAGTGTGTCGCTCGCATTCCGGTACAATGGGGGTTGACCGTCCTGACCACCACGCGACATTAGGAGCGACATGTTCGCGGAATTAG
This sequence comes from Marinimicrobium koreense, assembly GCF_003762925.1. NCBI lineage: Bacteria > Pseudomonadati > Pseudomonadota > Gammaproteobacteria > Cellvibrionales > Cellvibrionaceae > Marinimicrobium > Marinimicrobium koreense. Next base: position 1,540,931 of record NZ_RJUK01000001.1, on the reverse strand, counting down.
CGGCCATTATGGCCCCGCTGTTTATCGGAACCGCTATCGGCTACGGCTGGGTGCGCTCCGGTGCCGACTACCCATCCGAGTTTGTCTCCCGCGCGGTGATGAACATCGCCACCCCCTGCCTGATTGTCTCGGTCATGGCGCGGGTCGAGGTGGAGCCGAGCATCATGGGCGGCGTGGCCCTGGCGGCGGCGGTGGTGATTCTGAGCATGGGCGTGATTGGTTACCTGCTGACCCGCTGGCTGAAGCTGCCGCCGGTCCACTATATTCCCTCTCTGATGTTCCCCAACAACGGCAACCTGGGTCTGCCGCTGTGCCTGTTCGCCTTTGGCGATACCGGGCTGGCCCTGGCGCTGGCCGCGTTTATGGTGATGACCCTCAGTACCTTTACCGTGGGCATCATGATGGTGTCCCGCGCCGAGGGGTTGGGCGCACGGCTCAAGGCGCTGGGGCGCCAGCCGGTGCTCTACGCCATGGTGCTGGCGGTGGCGCTGTTGCTGACCGATACCACGCTGCCGCTGTGGCTGGCCAATACGGTGGACCTGATGGGGGGCTTTGCCATACCGCTGATGATTCTGACCCTGGGGGTTTCCCTCGCGCGCCTGAAACTGGTGGCCTGGCGGCTCAGTCTGGCCTTCAGTACCTTGCGGGTGTTGGGGGGGCTGGCGCTCGCCTATCTGGCCGCGCGGCTGATCGGGCTGGAGGGTGAGGCGCTCGGGGTCGCGGTGCTCCAGGGCGCCATGCCGGTCGCCATCTTCAATTACCTGCTGGCCCTGCGCTATGACCGGGCCCCTCAGGAAGTGGCCGCCATGGTACTGATGTCCACGCTGCTGGCGTTTGTGGTGCTACCGATTGTGCTGGTGTTTGTGTTGCCGCTGGCTGGCACTACCCTGGTTGCGCCATAAAGCACTTGAGCCCCTTGTCCGCAATCCAGTAGTCTTGCAGCCTTTCATCTATTGTTCATTCTCTATTCGATATCAGGAATTGTTCCATGGCCGGTGTGCGGGAAGTAGTACTTACCTTCAGTTGTCAGGATGCCCAGGGCCTTGTGGCGGCGGTGGCCAGTCTGTTTGCCCAGCGTGGCTTCAATATCCGCGAGTCCTCCCAGTTTGAGGATGTGACCCAGCGGCGCTTCTTTATGCGCACCGTGTTCGAGTGCCCCCAGGGCTATGAGCTGCCCGCGATCCGCGAGCTGTTCCAGCCGGTGGGCGAGAAGTACGGCATGGACTGGGCGATTTACGATGTGGACTGCAAGCCCAAGGTGCTGATTGCGGTGTCCCAGTGGGGCCACTGCCTGAACAGCCTGCTCAACAACTGGAAAAACGGCTCCCTGCCCATTGATATTGTCGGGGTGGTGTCCAACCATGAAGTGATGCGGGACCTGACCGAATGGTACGAGCTGCCGTTCCACTATTTGCCGGTTACCCCCGATACCAAGGCCGAGCAGGAGGCGCAGATCTGGTCCCTGATCGAGGAGCATGAGGTGGAGTGCCTGGTGCTGGCCCGCTACATGCAGATTCTCTCCGATGACCTGTGCCGAAAGCTCAACGGCAAGGCCATCAATATTCACCATTCCTTCCTGCCCGGCTTCAAGGGCGCCAAGCCTTACCACCAGGCCTACGAGCGCGGGGTCAAGCTGATCGGCGCCACCGCCCACTTCGTGACCGCCGATCTGGATGAAGGCCCGATCATCGAGCAGTCCGTCGAACGCGTCTCCCACGTGAACCTGCCCGAGGAAATGGCGGAAATCGGCCGGGACATCGAAGCGGTGGTGCTCAACCGCGCCGTGCGCTGGCACGCCGAACACCGGGTGTTGCTCAATGGCAGCAAGACGGTGGTTTTCGCACGCTAAAAATCAAAGGGGTCAGAGTCGTTTGATTCTTTGGATCAGACGACTCTGACCCCTTTGATTCTCGCTAGCGCGGTCTGTCACTCCTGCCGCGCCGACACCTCCGGCAGGCTGTGAGCAATTCCCTGGTGGCAATCGATGCAGGTGCGGCCGGTGGCTTCTCGATACTCCAGCGAGTGACGGCGTACCGCCTGTCGGTTCTGCAACGTCTCGGCCATGGCATCGTAGCTGTGGCAGCTCCGGCATTCGCGTGAATCCGTTGCCCGCATGCGTGCCCAGACGCGTTCGGCCATGGCAGGTTTGTGCGCGTTGAATTCCTCTTCGGTATCAATACGGCCCATAAAGTGCGAGGGTAGTTCGACCACGGTCGCTTTCATTTTGGCGGCCATCTTCGGGAAGAAAGCCTCTGGCACATGGCAATCCGCACAGACGACCCTAACCCCGCTGCGGTTATTGTAATGGCTGCTGTTCTGGTACTCCGTAAACACGAACTGTTGCATGCTGTGGCAGGAGGTGCAGAACTCCAGGGTGTTGGTGGCTTTGACGGTGGTGTCAAAACTGATCCAAAAACCGATACCGATCACGAACGCCAGAAATCCTCCGGCGGGAATACCAAACAGAAACCAGCGTCGGGGGCGGGCCCATAGCCAGCGGCCAAACCGTCTGCGTTTGCTCTGCTCGGTTGGCGGTGGAGGTTCGTCGTTATCGCTCATGGTGTGACTCCCCGCTATTGGCCCACACTGACGTAGTACTCGGCCAGTGCTTTGATGTCGTCATCCGAAAGTTTGGCCGTTGCGTCGGCCATTTTTTCTTCCTGCCAGCGCTCCCCCGCACGAAAGCTTTCCAGGGTGCGAATCAGATAGGGCCGCCACTGGCCAGCGAGTATGCCAGCGTCGTCCAAGGCCAGGCTGCCTCCTTCGGCGTGGCAGCGATCGCAACTGCGTTCATGGATGGCTTTTCCGATTTGCGCCAATTCGGTATCGAAAGACTGTTCGGCACTTTGATGAGGTAGCGCGGAAAAGTAACCAGCGATTTTTGCTATGTCGTCATCGGACCAGTCGGCCGCCAGGGCACAGTGGTCAGGTTTAGGGGGCGACTCCGCCCGTTGACTGAACAATTCGCCCGCACAGGGGCGCCCTTTATCCCGAAACAGAAAAAGCTGGTTTTCCAGAAAGAAATTCGAGGCCCCGGCAATGATGGGAATATCACCATCCCGGCTTATACCCTTTTCGCCATGACAACTGGCACAGGCTTCGGCCTCGACGGGCGCTTCGGCCCACACTGAAGCGGCGTTTGCCAATAGCAAAATCGCCAGCGGCCAGAATAAAAAGCGGGTCTGCTCGCGTACGGCGGCATGTGATGTGTGCATGAAGACCTCCCATGAATGAATCCTTGGTCGTTCAGGACTGTGCGGGATAGTTGGATGTGCTCTTTAACGAATAACACAAATCGGGGGGCGTCATCGGGTATTTGCGGCGTTTTTTGCAGAATCGGATTATGGGTTGATCTGTGTCAATAAACGGGAGGGGCAGAGGGTACATTGTGTAGGGATACGCGGTGCAGGGGTACGCGGTTTCAGTGAGCGCTGGTCAGCCTGTTGTTGAGTTTCACCAGGGTTCCATTTGGATCAACACGGGGGAAGGATCATGAGTTCGGACCCATCTCGGCGCGCCCGCTTCCTGAATGTGATGGTTGGCGCTTTGTTGCTGCTTGGTTTGATCGGGTGTGACGGCGACTCTGGCCCCACGGGGGCGGCCGGTCCCCCGGGCCCTTCAGGGCCTCCGGGCGAGCCCGGACCAACGGGCGGCGGGGGCGCGGGCCCAGTGCCCACGGCCCTGCAGGTTGATATTACCGAGGTCAGCATTGAGGACTCGGTCGTGGTCGACTTCCTGGTGCTTGACCAGGACGGTTATCCGTTTTCCCACCTGGAACAACTCAACTTCACAGTCGCCAAGCTGGTGCCGGGCACAGAGGGCAACAGCAGTGCCTGGCAAAGTTACATTAACCGCGAGGAAGCGCCGGGGGAAGGTCCCTGGCCCGGCACCGAGACGGTCATTCAGGCCACCACCGAAAGTAGCAGCGAGGGGGCGTTGGTCAGTAATGGTGATGGCAGCTACCACTATACCTTTGACCTTGATCTCAATGCCGTGAGTGCGCCGCTGGTGGTCGAGTACGAGCCGGAGTTGACCCACCGGGTGGGCCTGCAGGTGGGCGGTAGTTTTCGGGGTGAATCCCTACCCGCGGCCAATGCGGTGTATACCTTTCAGCCCTCGACCGGTCTGACCCCGGAACAGGATATTGATCATCGGAAAATTGTTTCCCAGGAATCCTGCAGCAGCTGTCACGGGAATGACCTGGCACTGCACGGTGGCGGTCGGGTCGATGTCGATTACTGCGTGACCTGCCACAACCCGGGAAGCGTTGATGCCCAGAGTGGCCACTCCCTGGATTTTCGCGAGATGATTCATAAGATCCATATGGGGGAGCGGCTGCCCAGCGTTCAGAGTGGCGAAGACTACATTCTCTGGGGGTTTCGTAACTCGCCCAGCGATTTTTCCGATGTGGTTCATCCTCAGGACCCACGCAACTGCCTGACCTGTCATGATCCGGAGGATGAGGCCACCCCACAGGCGCTCCAAATAGTCGAAAAACCCAGTATGGAAGCCTGCGGTTCCTGCCATGACGATATTGATTTTGTGGCGGGTGTGGGCCATCCGGCCACGAACAACAGTGAGTGCACCATCTGCCATAAGCCGGGCGGGTTTGCGGGGGATGTGCTGGCGAGTCATGCCATACCGGGGCAGGTGGCGGCGCAGCGGTTTCACTTTAACCTGCTGGAGGTGATTGCCACCGGCCAGAATGAAATCCCGACCGTGACATTTTCGGTCACGGACCCCACCAATGATGACGCGCCCTACCATATTCTTGAAGATCCTTTGTTTGGACCGGGTGCGAGTCTGTCGATCCGTATCGGTTGGGATACCCGGGATTATGTGCATGGACCGGCGGCGGGCCTGTCGGTGACCAATGTGCACCAGAATGCGACGGACAATAACGACGGCACCTTTACCATTTCGGTGACTGGCGCCTTGCCCGGTGATGCCACCGGTTCCGGTGTAGTGGGTATGGAAGGTCGGGCCGTTGATCCGGACGAGGGCTTCCAGATTCCGATTACCGGGGCGGTGGAATATTTTGCCATTACCGACTCCGAACCGGTTCCACGCCGTCAGGTGGTGGAAACGCAAAAGTGCCAGACGTGCCACAGTCGTAATGATGCGTTGGCCTTTCATGGCGGCCAGCGAACCGATGAAGTGCAGCTCTGTGCAATTTGCCACAATCCCAATACCACAGACCTGGCCCGACGCGCGGGGGATACCGTGGTTGAAGGTATTTCCATGCTGGATGGCTTACCCGAACAGTCGGTGCACTTCAAATATATGATTCACGCCATTCACGGTTCAGAGGTTCGGGATGAACCCTACGTGGCTTATGGCTTTGGCAATAACGCCCACGACTTCAGCGAGCTGCGCTATCCACGCGGCGCGGACGATTGCCTGGCCTGCCACACGGACGATGGGTATCAGTTACCACTGCCGGCCAATGTGCTGGGCACCACTGTGCTGACCCAGGGGAATCCCGCCGACCCCTCCGTGCATTTGAAAGTATCCGAGGCGAGTGCCGCTTGTGGCTCCTGCCACACGAATGATCTGGCGCAGACCCATATGATTCTCAACGGGGGTGTGTTCGATCAGACCCAGGAGGTGCTGGATGCCGCAGTGACCGAGACCTGTTCGGTGTGCCACGGCCCCGGCCAAATTGCCGATGTAGAACGTGTCCATGGTTTACGCTAAAGCAACGACTGCTCTGGTTGTCTTGGTGGCCCTGCTGACAGGCGGGGCCCTGGCCCAGACTGATGTTCATGAAGCGCTGCCGGCGTTTTCCGATCAGGGGGCGGATACCTGCCTGCGTTGTCATAGTGGCGACACCGTCGAGGGCATTTTCAGTACGCCCCATGCGGTGGCCAGCGACCCGGGAACGCCGTTTGCACAACAGCAGTGCGAGAGCTGCCACGGCCCGGGAGGCGACCATGCGGGCAGGCTGCGTCCGGGGCAGGAGCGGCCCGCTCCTTTGGCGTTTGCTCATCAGGGAAGCGTCAACCGCGAACAGGAGGTGGCCATTTGCCTGAGCTGTCATCAGTCACAGGAGCGCAACCATTGGCAGGGCAGTGTGCACGAGCGTCAGGGGCTCACCTGCACGAGCTGTCACTCGGTACACACACCGCACGACCCGGTCATGAACCGGCAGGAACAGGCGAGTGTGTGTTTTGACTGTCACACCCGGGAGCGGGCGCAGAGCCTCCAGGCCTCAGCCCACCCGATGCGTCAGGGCCAGATGGCCTGTACTGAATGTCATCAGCCGCACGGTACGCTGAACGATGCCATGCTGGTGCGTGGGACACTGAATGAAACCTGTTTAGAGTGTCATGCGGAAAAACGCGGGCCTTTTCTTTGGGAGCATGCGCCAGCGGCCGAAGATTGTGCCTCCTGCCATGTCCCTCACGGTTCCAATCACGCCTCGCTGTTGCGCCGCCGGGCGCCGCTGTTGTGTCAGGAGTGTCACTCGCGGGCCGGTCACCCCAGTATTGCCCAAACGGGGGAACGCTTGCCGGAGGGTCGTCCGTCCGCCGCATTGCTGGGCGGTAGCTGCACCAATTGCCATTCGCAGGTGCATGGTTCCAATCACCCCTCGGGCCGCAACCTGAGTCGTTAGCGGGAGGTCACCGATGGAAACCGTCTGTCTTCCCCACCGCCCCGCGCATGTCTGGGTGACGGGTTGCTTTATGGTGGCTATGAGCCTCGGCAATCAGGACAGCCGTGCCCAGGGCTATTGGCCGACTGCGGACACGGCCGAGTGGGCCTGCCGTTTGTGTCCCGAGCAGAGCCAGCGCGACGGGCGTGTCACCGCCGGGGTGGGGCATGTGTCCGACAGCTCCGCCAAGTTTGGTGATTACACCGGACTGGATGAGAGCGGCCCTTATTGGTTGGGTGAGCTGGAAGTCAGGACGCGCAATGAGCAGGGCACCTATGCCGAGGCACAGGCCAAAAACCTGGGGCTCGACTCACGTCAAGTGCGGCTTCTGTACGGTGAGCAGGGACGCTACGACATCGGGTTTGAATACCAACAGATTCCCCACTTTGTGGCGGAGCAGGCGCGGACCCCTTTTCTCGGTGCCGGCACCCAGGTGTTGACCCTGCCCGCCAACTGGGAGCGAGCGTCCACAACGCAGGGGATGAGCCAACTCAACCCGAGCCTGAAGCGTTTTTTCCCGACATTGGAGCGCGAGACTTACGGACTGAACGCGGGTGCCCGGCGCAACGATCGTTGGGATTACAGCGTTGATTTTCGTCGTACCGAACAGCAGGGCACCAGGCTTCAGGGTGCCAGTTTCCTGAATACCGCCGTCGTGTTGCCCATTGGAGTTGATCGGGTGACCGAACGGATGGATGCGCGGCTCTCCTACCGGGAAGATCGCTGGTACCTGCAGGCGGCCTATCACGGTTCGCAGTTCGACAATAACGCCGATTCGGTGATCTGGGATAACCCATTCAGTCCCTTGGCCGAAGGCGGTGATCGCGGCCGTCTGGCGCAAGAGCCCGGCAACGATTTTCATCAGCTAGTGCTGTCCGGTCGCTGGCAGCCGGGCCGCCTGCTGCAGACTTCGGGCAGACTCGCCGTGGGCCGCCTGCGGCAGGATGAAGCCTTTCTGCCGGCGACCATCAACCCCTGGGTGGGCGACGTCAATCAGCCCGCTCTCAGCCTGGATGGTCGGGTCGATACGCTCAATGGCCAGGTGCGTGCGCTGATCCAACCTGGGTCGGCGTTGAGTGTGGTGGCTGAACTGTATTATGACGATCGCGACAACCGCACTCCACGCTTAGAGTTTACCCCGGTGCGCTCGGATCTGGCGGTGGCCCCCACACAGTTCAATCGGCCCTACAGTTTTGAGCGTGCCGGCAGCAAGCTGCGCGCCGATCTCAAAACGGGGAGTGGAACCACCGTCTCGGCGGGCCTGTCCCGGGAAACCATGGAGCGCAGTTTTCAGGAAACGGAAAAAACCAGCACCACCGACTACTGGGGTGAAGTCCGCACCGCCTTGACGAAGATGCTGGATGTTCGACTCAAGGGTGGGCAGGAGCGCCGGCGTTTTGTCGAGCACTACCGGCCTCTGGACGACCTCGTACCGGGGGAGAATCCCCTGTTGCGGCGCTATCATCTGGGCGAGCGCGATCGTGATCAGGTTCGCGCCAGTGTCAACTACTTACCACGGGACTGGATGACGCTCAGCGTTTCCCTGGATTACGCCAAGGACGATTATTTCAATACCCGGATTGGTTTGACGGAGGCGCGCGACCGGTCTCACAGCCTGGATGTATCGGTGCGGCCGACAGAGAATCTGTCACTCTATGCCTTCGCGACCCGTCAACGAATCGACTCGGACCAGGCCGGTAGCGATAACTTTTCCACGCCCGACTGGACCGGCCACCAACAAGACCAGGTGGACACCTTCGGTGTCGGCATTGAGCGCGAAGCGCTGCTTGATGGGCTGGACGTGGGCCTGGATTATGGTTACTCCTATGGACGAGGGGTGATAGAAATGGAGACTCGGGCCAATGCAGCGCCTTTCCCCGACCTGAAGACCCACCTGAGCCGGCTGGAGCTGTTCGCCCGATACCAGTGGTCCGAGCCACTCTCTCTGGGCTTGAGTTTTGGGGTTGAGCACTATCGAAGTGCCGACTTTTTCATCGACGCGGTGGCGCCGGATACGGTGGCCAACCTGCTTGCCAGCGGCCAGCAAAGCCCTCGCTATTCAGTGCAGTTTGGGCAGGTCAGCCTGACATACCAGTTCTGGTAGTTCGGCCCCGATTTTGAGTCCAGTGCAGAGGGGCTTGTGTCGTCAGGGTCAATCCGTTAAGTTTGCGTGACTAACCTTGCGTTCAGAATGATAATAATGCTTAAGACTCTTCACAAAGCATGGTGGTTGTTTCTTGTTTTCGGCATTGGTACCCATGCCGGCTGGTGTGCGACTGGGGAAAGCGCCCCGGCCGTGGAAGTCCGGTTCTGGGACAGCACCGAAGGGCGACTCAGTTATGAGTACGAACTGCTTCAGCTCGCCCTGGAAAAAACTGCCGATGATTACCCCGCCTATGATCTGAATCGCCACGATGAGGATTTTGGCTCCCTGCGCGGGCGTCGCGCACTCGCCGAAGGGTACCCGATCAATGTCTACGCGGCACCAGCGCGGGATAAAGAGGGGCCGCTGGAAGCGCAGATCATCTCCATCCCGATCCCGATTCTGGGCGGCCTGATGGGCTACCGGCAATTGATCGTCCGCGAGGACAGCTTGCCAACCATGGCCGAGGTGACCTCGGAGGATCAACTGAAGCGATTGACGGTAGGGCAGGGACAGCGCTGGCCGGACGTGGCCATTTTCCGTCTCAATGGCTATCCGGTAAACGACACCGGTCGCTACAGCAATCTGTTCACCATGCTGGAGCAACGCCGCTTTGACTACCTGTCTCTGGGCATCATCGAGGCTCGCCAGGAGTTGGCCAGTCACCAACCGGCGAATGGAGGCTTGGCGCTGGTGCCGGATCTGTACCTCTACTATCCCTTGCCGGTGGTGTTTCATGTCAGCGCCAAAGCGGGTCCCCTGGCGGCTCGCCTGGAGCAGGGGCTGATGCGGGCATTGCAGGATGGCTCCATGGAAGCACTGTTCCAGCGTCATTTCGCCGAGGAGCTGGCGGCCATACATGGTGAGAACCGGAGGCTGATTGTGCTTGAGGCGCCACTTCCCGAACTTGACTGGATACCCCAGTCCCAGTTGCCGCCGCTCATGCGGCTCAGAACCTCTGCCCAGTGACGGCCTCCTTTTTGGGGTTTTTGACGAACGAAAAACGGGCTATTATGCCCCGGCCTATGGTGCTTATAGAAAACAACCATAAGCGATTCCCTTGTAAAACCAGACGACCGGTCATATATTGATGGGCATGAGCAAGCGCGAGTTAAAAAAAGACCTCTTACTGGAAGCTGGCCTGGGTGTCATGGCGACCCACGGTTACAACGGTACCAGTATCAAGGACATAGTCGACGCCGCCGAGGTGCCGAAAGGGTCTTTTTATACCTACTTCAAAAGCAAGGAGGATTTTGCGCTGGAAGCACTGGAGCGGGCCACCGAGGCGCGCAACCAGGAGAGCCGGGCGCTGCTGGAGGATACCAGCCTGCCACCACTGGAGCGCCTGACCCGGTATTTCCGGGACTACACCGGCGCCTGTGACAGCGGGGTCACCGGCGGCTGCTTTATCGGCAATATGTGCCAGGAAATGTCGGACTCCAGCGAGGTCATTCGCCTGAAGGTACGCCAGCTACTGCGCAACAATACCGAGGCGATTGAAGCGGTGCTGGAAGAGGCCCGCCGGCAGGGTAGCCTGAGCAGCCCGCAGCCCTCATCGGTGCTGGCGGAGTATCTGTTCAATGCCTGGGAGGGCACGGTCATGCGGATGAAGGCCGCCAAATGCCGCGAGCCGCTGGATGCCTTTCTCGCGCTCTTGCCTATCGTCGTCGGACAAGTAAACGCCAACTGACGTGCTGGCCGACCAGAGCTCGTCTCTATACCCACAATAATACCCTCTGTAGAGCTTAAAAATTGTCCCCGTGTTTGGCGGGGCTGAAAAGTGATGCGAGGTGTAAGAGTGTGCTTTTAAAGACGACTGGTCATCTATAGTTGATTGGAATCTGAACTTGGGGGAATAAGGTAATGAATTCGGAGCAATCTCGAACAAAAAAAGAACGAACAGAAAAAAGACGACCGGTCACTTTATTCGGGGCGGCAACGCTCTGGATGGTGGTATCGCTGTTGATGATGGCGGAGCCCGCTGGCGCGCAGACGCTAGAGGCTGAGGCCGTCCCGAGCGCTCGCGCCCAGGAACCGCTGCAGGTGGCCTGGTTGATCGAGGATCAAAAACGACCTGCGGCGCCGATCCGATCGCTGCCCTATACGGAGCCGGAGCGTTCGAGCTGGGCGCTGGCCATTGATAATGATTACCTCGCTCTGGGGGGCAAGGATCAGGATTACACCTATGGTTTTAATTTCACCTATACCGGCCGGTCCGCGAAAGACGGTTGGCTCTCTCTGGACGCGCCGCTCGGTTGGCTGGATTCGGCGTTGGGCTTTGAGCATCTCTCCCCCGTGGGGGTCAGCAAGCACAGCCGCGAAGCGGGGCTGTTCGGGTTTACCCCCAGCGAGATCGAGGTGGTCCAACCGCAGTATGGCGATCGCCCCTATGCCGGTCTGGTATACCTGGCGAACTCCCGAGAGCGGCTGGATATCCGCAATCGGGTGGCGTGGAAAAGCACCTTGACCGTGGGAGTTCTCGGGCTGGATCTGGTAGGGGATGTGCAGAATGAATCCCATGCGATTCTCGGCAGTACGCCGGCCCGGGGCTGGGACAATCAGATCAGCGACGGCGGCGAACTGACAGCGCGCTATACCGTGGCACGGCAACACCATGTCGCTACGCTGTTCGACAACCTGGAAATCAAAAGCACCGTTCAGGGGTCCGTGGGTTACCTCACCGAGGCGAGCTGGAGTTTGTCGGTCCGCGGCGGCGACTATCACACCGCCTGGTCCTCATTTAACCCGGAACTGGTGAGCTATGGCGAGAAATCCTCCTACACCAACAGCGGGATTTCGGTCGATGAGCACTATTTCTGGGGCGGAGTATCGGTTAAAGCGCGAGCTTATAACGCGTTTCTGCAGGGGCAGTTTCGCGACAGCGAAGTCACTTTTGAGCGTAGTGAGCTGCGCCCAGTCATGCTCGAAGCCTGGTTGGGTTATACCGTTGCCTTCGCGGAGGGGTATCGCATCAGTTACGTCGTGCGCGGCCACAGTTCGGAGATCAAACAGGGCCCCGGAGACCGCAATCTGTTGTGGGGTGGCCTGATTCTGGCCCGCACCTTTCGCTGATGATGCCCGTGCAGATGCCGCCGGGATATGTAAAGATAAGGGACACACCGCGACATTAGGTAAAAGGAGCGAGCGATGTATCGACTGATGTTTACCGGCGACCTGGTCACAGGCTTTCAGCGCCAGGAAGTGATCGGCAACCTGGCCAAGCGACTGGAGATGTCCCCGGATAAAGTGCGCGAAACGTTCTTTACCGGTTCGCCGGTCGAGTTCAAAACCGTCGATGACAAAAAAGCCGCCGACCACTGGCGCCGGGATTTCGCGGATGACGGCGCACTGCTGATCGTGCTGCCCGGTGATGAAGACACCCCCGGCGGCTCCCGCTACGCCGGCGCCGACCCCGCCAACACCAACATCGAAGAGCCCACCATCGCTTCAACCACCGCCCGGCTCGATGCCGTGCGCCGGCGCAATGTCGCCTTTATGAAGCTCGGAGGCATTGCCGGCCTGATTGCCCTGGTGATCATCGTGCTCGCCTGGATCATTGGATGACACCGGTATTCCGCACCCGGGGCCTCACCCGGGTGTTTCGTATGGGCGAGGTGGAAATTCACGCGCTGCGCGGCGTGGATATGGAGCTGTACGCCGGGGAGTTTGTGGTGTTGCTCGGCGCCTCGGGCAGTGGCAAGTCCACCTTGCTCAATATTCTCGGCGGGCTGGACAGCGGTACCGAAGGGGAAGTGTGGTACCGGGAGACCGACTTGAGTCATGCGACTGAGCGAGTGCTGACGGACTTTCGTCGTCACCATGTCGGGTTTGTTTTTCAATTCTACAATCTGATTCCCAGCCTGACCGCGCGGGAGAATGTCGCCATCGTTACCGACATTGCCCGCCATCCCATGGACCCGGCCGATGCCCTGGCGCTGGTGGGACTTGAAGAGCGCTTGGATCATTTCCCGGCTCAACTGTCCGGTGGTGAACAGCAACGGGTGGCCATTGCCCGGGCCATCGCCAAAAATCCCGAAGTGTTGTTGTGCGATGAACCCACCGGTGCACTGGATTCAAAAACCGGTATCAAGGTGCTGGAAGTGCTGCGCCGGATCAACCGGGAGTTGGGTACCACCACCGCGGTGATTACCCACAATGCGGTGATTGCGGATATGGCCGAGCGGATGATTCGCCTGAGCGACGGGCGGGTGAGCGAAGTCACGGAAAACCCGCACCCCGTTGATCCCGACCAGTTGCACTGGTAACTCGCCATGCGCGCTCTCAATACCAAACTGCTGCGCAACCTCTGGACCCTGAAAGGGCAGGGCCTTGCCATTGCGGTGGTGATTGCCACCGGCGTGGCCATGTTTGTGATGTCCTTTACCGCCCTGGATGCACTGCGCCTCAGCCAGCAGAGTGTGTATCAGAGCCAGCGCTTTTCCGAGGTGTTTGCCAATCTCAAGCGGGCGCCTGAATCCCTGGCCGATCGTCTGCGCGCCGTGCCCGGCGTGGCCACCCTGGAAACCCGCGTGCAGGCGCCGGTGAAACTGCAGGTGCCCGGGTTTGATCAGCCCGTTACCGGCCTCGCCCAATCCATTCCCGACGGGCGCCAGCCCCAGCTCAATCAGTTGCATCTGCGCACCGGCCAGTTGCCTGAAGCGGGCCGCAACGATCAGGTATTGTTGAGCGAAGCCTTCGCCGAGGCGCATGAATTGCAGCCCGGTGATCGCCTGTCGGTGGTGATCAATGGTCGCTACCAGACGCTGTGGATCAGCGGCATTGCCCTTTCGCCGGAGTACATCTATCAGATTCGTCCGGGCGATCTGTTTCCGGATTTTTCCCGCTACGCCATTCTCTGGATGAATCGCGATGCACTGGAATCCGCCTTTGATATGGAAGGGGCCTTCAACAACGTTACGCTGACGCTATACGCGGGGGCCAACCCGCAGACCACCATCGATCATCTGGATGGTTTGCTTGAGCCCTGGGGCGGGCTCGGCGCCTATGGTCGCGACGATCAACTGTCACACCGTTTTATTGAACAGGAACTGGAACAGATTGCCGCCATGGCGGTGTTTCTGCCGTTGATTTTTATTGGCGTGTCTGCGTTTTTGTTGAATGTGGTGGCGGCCCGATTGATCCGCACCCAGCGCGAGCAGATCGCGGTGCTGAAAGCCTTCGGTTATGACAGCCTGACCGTGGCCGGACACTACCTGATGTTGGTGTTGGTGATTGTCCTGATCGGTTCCATTCTCGGGGTGTTGTTGGGCACCTGGCTGGCCAGTGCCCTGGCCGGTCTGTATCAGGACTTTTTCCGCTTTCCCTGGTTGGAGTTCCGGCTGCGGGCCTCGGTGGCACTGACCGCCATTGTCATCGCCGGCGGCGCGACGGCGCTGGGTACCCTGACGGCGGTGTATCGGGCGTTTCGATTGCCCCCGGCGGAAGCCATGCGCCCGGAACCGCCCACCCATTTTCGTCGCACCCTGATCGAACGGTTGGGCATTCGGGGCCTGAGTCAGCCGACCCGGATTATCCTGCGCAACCTGGAGCGACAACCAATCAAGGCGGGCCTGTCGATTCTGGGTATCAGCCTCGCGGTGGGCATGATGATGCTCACCGGGTTTCAGAAAGGCTCCATCGATTACATGATGGATGTGCAGTTTCGCCTTGCCCAGCAACAGGATATGACCGTCAGTTTTATTGAACCCACCCAGCGCGGTGCTCTGCACGAGCTGGCAGCGCTCCCCGGCGTTCGTTACGTCGAGGGCTTTCGCAGCGCCTCGGCGATTCTGCACTACGGACATCGCTCTTATCGGGGCGGTGTACAGGGCTTTTCCGAGCCCCGGCATCTGGTGCAGGTGCTCGATGATCAACTGCAGCCCATCGCCATTCCCGACGAAGGGGTGTTGCTCACCGACCATCTGGCGACCATGCTCGGTATTGGTGTGGGGGATACTCTGCAGGTCAAGGTGCAGGAAGGGCGGCAGCCGGAGCTCGCCATTCCCGTGGCCGGTTTGGTCACCGAATTTATCGGCGTGGGCGCGTATCTGCGGCAGGACACCCTGGCCCGACTGCTCGGTGAGGGCGATACGGTGAGCGGCGCTTTTTTGGCGGTGGACCCGGAGCTGGTGGAGGAGGTCAATCGCCGCCTGGAGGCCATGCCCCGGGTGGCGGGAGTGAACCAGCGGGACACCACCATCCGCGCGTTCGACGATATGATGGCGGACAGTATGCTGGTGTTCACCTTTTTCAGTGTGTTTATGGCCGGATCGATCGCCTTTGCCGTGGTGTACAACAACGCGCGCATCGCCTTTGCCGAGCGCAGTCGGGAGCTGGCGACCTTGCGGGTATTGGGTTTTACCCGGGCGGAAATTGCTTTTATTTTGTTGGGTGAACTGTTGTTGCTGACCGTGCTGGCCATGCCGCTCGGCTTCCTGCTGGGGGCCGGTCTGTGTCAGTTGCTCACCCTGGGCATGCAGACCGATCTTTACCGGGTGCCGCTGGTGCTGACCGCGGACACCTATGCCAGCGCCGCCCTGGTGGTGCTGGTCGCGACCCTGTTGTCCGCCTTGATGATGGGGCGGGCACTGGTCAAACTGGATATGGTGTCGGCCCTGAAGTCGGCGGAGTAAGTAAACCTTCTGGCGCCGGAGCGAACCTCCCGGCTCAAGACAGTCCAAGGACTTATGGCTATGAAACGCCCGAACCGTCGTACCCTGATTTTTGCCGCCATCACCTTGCTGGTGATTGTGGTGATGATCATCAGCTTTCGCGATCCGCCCGCGCTGGTGGACTCGGCGCAGGTGATTCGTGGTCCCTTCCGGATTACTGTCGAGGAGGAGGGGCGCACCCGCCTGCCGGATCGCTTCGAGGTCTCGGCGCCGGTGGCGGGTTACCTCAATCGAGTACTGCTTGAGCCCGGCGATGAAGTGGCTCAGGGCGATACCCTGTTTACTCTGAATCCGGCACCGGCTGACGCGCTGGATGCCCGCACCGGCGCCCAGGCCCGGGCGGCTCTGGCGCGGGCCGAGTCGGCTTTGGCCGCCGCGGAATCCGCCGTTGAAGTCCAGCGCGCCCAGGCCGAATTGGCGGACCGGGAGCTGGTACGGGTACAGCGGCTGGTGGATCAGGGCCATCTGTCCCGGGAAGCATTGGACCGGGCGCTGGCGGAAGCACGCAGTGCCAGTGCGCGTCTGCGCACGGCACAGTTTCAGGTGGATGTGGCGCGGCACGAGCGGGAAAACGCCGAAGCGGCGTTGACCATTGCCGGTGGCGAAGTCCGTTCGGAGCCGCTCAAGGTCACCGCACCGACGGAGGGTGTCGTGCTCACCCGCGAGCGACAGAGTGCCGGGCGGGTTCAACCGGGTGAACCGATACTGACCCTGGGTGATTTGAGCAGCCTGCAAGTGGAAGTGGATCTGCTCTCACCGGACGCCGTGCGTCTGAGCCCGGGAATGCGTGTGGAATTGGAACGCTGGGGCGGCGACGAGGTGTTGCCGGGACGGGTGCGCCGGATCGAACCGGCGGGCTTTACGCACATTTCCGCGCTGGGAGTGGAAGAGCAGCGCGTCTGGGTCATTGTCGATTTTGATGCGCAGCGCGAACGCTGGAAAGACCTGGGTGACGGTTACCGGGTGGAGGCGCGTTTTATTCTCTGGGAAGGTGACGATGTCTTGCAGGTGCCGGCCAGCGCCCTGTTCCGGGAAGAGAAACGCTGGGCGGTGTATGTGATTGAGGACGGCGAGGCCGTGCGCCGAACCGTGACGCCGGGACGGCGCAGTGGATTGTTGACCGAAATCCAGGACGGACTCGAGCCGGGCGAGCGGGTGATCCTCCATCCCGGCCAGGATATCGAACCGGGCCGACGGGTAGAGGCTCGCTGAGGGTTCAACGCTACCGCGATTGCCAGATGATTTTCTGGTGCTCCGCCGGAATCATCGCCGCCGGATGTCTGGGAACCACTCGGGCGGTGAAGTCGCCATCCGGGCGCGCGCTGTCCAGCTGCCCTTCATACCGGTAACTGTGAGTGGCGCTCTGCAAGGTACTCGCCGGTGTCAGTGCCAGGGTGATGGCGCTCTCCGCGTCGGTGGGGTCGGCGATCAACTCTACGGTCAGATGCTCTGGGTTCAATCCGCCGAGTTGTACATTCAGCCCGACCCGACGATGCCCATCCCGCTCATCGAACTGCAGCTCACCCAAGTGGATTTCGTGCCAATGTTGGGACAGGCCTGAATGCCATTGAAACAGTTCGGCCGCAAGGGCGCCTTTTTCCTTTGTGCGGTTCGCCAGTAATTGGGCGGCCGGGAGATAGTAGCCTTCAATGTATTCCTGAAGCATCCGGTTGCAACTGAAAGACGCGGTCAGTTGGGCCATGCTGTGCCGTACTCGTTCCAACCAGTCGGTGGGTATATCGGCGTCGTCTCGATGATAAAAACAGGGCGCGATATCCTGCTCCAGGAGTTCATACAGCGCCGTGGCATCGTCATCGTCCTGCTCCTCGCCGTGGACGTCACCGTCTCCCAGGGCCCAACCCACTTCCGCGTGCCAGGCCTCGGCCCACCAGCCGTCGAGGCTGGACAGGTTCAGGCCACCGTTGACCAGCACTTTCATGCCGCTGGTGCCGCAGGCCTCCCAGGGGCGGCGCGGTGTGTTCAGCCAGACATCGACGCCCTGCACCAGATGTTGTGCCAGCTCGATATCGTAGTCCTCCAGAAAAACCACCCGGTCTTTGACGTCGGCGCGGCGGGCAAACCGGTACCAGGCCTGTAACGCATTCTTTCCCCACTGGTCCGCGGGATGGGCCTTGCCGGCCACAATGAGTTGCACCGGGTGCTGAGGGTGGTTGAGCAGGGCGGCGAGTCGATCCGGGTTGTGCAGCAACAGGTTGGGTCGTTTGTACTCGGCAAACCGTCGGGCAAAGCCCAGGGTAAGGACATTCGGGTCCAGCGGTTGTTCGCTGAATACCGCACACTGACCGGGGTCGCTTTCGCGGCGCCACTGATGGCCCAGACGTCGGCGTACGTAGTCCACCAGTTGCGCTCGGCCCTGACCCTTCATCTGCCAGAGGCGGTGGTTGTCCAGTTGCTCAATGGTGTCGGTGGGCATGCGCTCCAGGTCCTGACGCCAGCGGTCCGGACCGAACAGTTGACGCCACTCGTTATCGGCCCGGGATGAATCCCAGGTGGGCACATGGACGCCATTGGTGACATGCCCGATGGGCACTTCGCGCTCCGGCCAGCGCGGGAAAAGCGGTTGAAAAATGGTTCGGCTGACGGCGCCATGCAAGGCGCTGACGCCGTTGGCAAAAGCGCAGGTGCGCATGGCCAGCCAGGCCATATTGAACCACTCTGTCGAGTCCTCTGGATTGGCTTTGCCCAGTGCCAATAACCGTTCCGCGGGGACGCCGAGTTGTTGGGAGAATTCGTCAATATAGCGACGCAAGACTTCGATGGGATAGCGATCGAAACCGGCTGCCACTGGCGTGTGAGTGGTGAAAATATTTCCCGCACGGGTGGCCCAAAGTGCTTCATCAAAGGAGACTTTGTGTCGCTCGCAATAGGTGCGCATGCGCTCCAGTGTGGCGAATGCCGCATGTCCTTCGTTCAGATGACAGACGTAGTCTCCACAACCGAGGGTGTCCAACAATCGCCAGCCGCAAATGCCCAGAGCAATTTCCTGCACCAGACGCAGCTCGCGGTTGCCGCCGTAGAGTTGACTGGTGATGCCCCGGTCGCCCGCCTGGTTGCGCGGATCATTACTGTCGAGCAGATACAGGGTGATGCGCCCGACCGTGACCTGCCAGACCCGAAAACGCACCCGCCGACAAAGAAATTCGGTATCAATATGCAGCCAGCTGCCGTCTTTCGCCTGAGCCCGGCGCAGGGGCAGGCTGCCCGGGTCGTTGTACAGATAGGTTTCCCGTTGCCATCCGGTGTCATCCAGGCTCTGGTGGAAATAGCCCTGCTGATACAGCAGCCCCACGGCGACCACCGGTACACCCAGATCGCTGGCGGTTTTCAGGTAGTCTCCGGCGAGCATGCCCAGCCCCCCGGCGTACAGCGGCAGGGCATCGCAGAGGCCGTACTCCATACTGAGATAGGCAATGCCTTTGAGCGCCGAGTTGGCGTAGTGCTGTTGATACCAGCTGGTGTCGGTGAGGTAGGCATCCCTCGCCTGGGTCAGAGTGTTCAGTGCGGCGAGGAAGTTTTTGTCCCGGGCGATTTTCTGAAGTTGTTCGTCGCTGGTCAGTTGCAATACCTCCACCGGGTTTTGGGTGTGTTCCCACACCTCCGGGTTCAGTTGTTGCCAGAGCTGGTCGCCATCGTGATTCCAGCTCCAATACAGATCCAGGGACAGCTCTCGCAAAATGGCGAGGGCTTCCGGTAACGGGCGAGAGGATAGGGCCATGTCAGTGTCCGCGCAGGTGTCGGGTCAGAAACTTTTCCAACTCGACGATCAATAGAATCGGACTGGTCGACAGCACCAGTACCAGCCAATGACTCACACTCAAAGCGCCGACATCAAAAATACGTTGACTGATCGGCCAATAGGTAAACACCCCCTGAAACAACAGCACCAGTGCAATGGCTACCAGTGTCGGGCGTAACCCCTGCCAATAGCGACGGTGCCACAGGGAATCGTTCAGGGTACGCGCACTCAGTAAATAGAATATTTCAAACAGTACCAGCGCATTGACCGCAACGGAGCGTGCCAGAGCCTCGTCTCCCGAGGCCGACATCTGCCACTCAAACAGGGTGAATACCGTGAGCGCGCCAAGACCACCGACCAGCAGGATCCGGTAGAGCAGCGTGCCGGTAATCAGGCCCTGGTTACGGGGGCGGGGCGGGCGCTGCATGATGTTGGCTTCGCTCTGCTCGAAAGCCATGGCCAGTGCGAGAGTGACCGCAGTGACCATATTGACCCATAGAATCTGCACCGGTGTAATCGGCAACAGCCAACCGAACAGAATGGCGAGCACGATGACGACGGCCTGGGCCAGATTGGTGGGCAGGATGAACGCAATGGCCTTCACAATATTGTCGTACACAGTGCGCCCTTCTGCTACGGCATGCGTAATGGTGGCAAAGTTGTCATCGGTCAGTACGAAGTCGGCGGCCTCCTTGGCGGCGTCGGTGCCTTTCTGGCCCATGGCGATGCCAATGTCAGAGGAGCGCAGGGCGGGGGCGTCGTTGACGCCGTCGCCGGTCATGGCCACGGTATGCCCCCGGGCTTGCAGTGATTCCACCAGTTGCAGTTTGTTGGCCGGACTGGTGCGGGCGAACAGATCGACCTGATCGACCACAGCGATGCGCTCGGCGTCATTCATCCGGTCGAGCTCCGCACCGCTGACCACCCTCTCGCTGTTCAGGCCCAGCTCGCGGCCGATGGCGGCGGCGGTTACCGGATTGTCGCCGGTAATCATCAGAACCCGAATACCGGCCGCGTGACACTGGGCGATTGCCTCGACAGCTTCGGGGCGGGGCGGATCGCTGATGCCGACCAGCGCCACCATGACCAGACCGCTTTCCATATGGTGGTGATGCAGCTCGGTCTGTTCGCTGTCCATCGGTTTGCGAGCCAGAGCCATGACCCGCATCCCTTTCGAGGCGAGCTGCTCCATCTGGCGGTGCCAGTAATCCCGGTCCAGTGGTTCCGGGCCATTCGGACCGAGCTGCTCGCGGCACAGCTCCAACAGCCGATCGGGCGCGCCCTTGATCGCCATTTCCCGGTCGCCGTCGGGGTGGTCATGCAACACGGCCATATAGCGTTTTTCGGTTTCGAACGGGAGACTGTCAATGCGCGGCCATTTGCGTCGACACTGATTGGCCTCCAACCCGTGTTTCATTGCCAATACCAGCAGAGCACCCTCGGTGGGGTCGCCGTGCAACTGCCACTCGCCCTGCTCCTCGGTCAGGTTGGCATCGTTGCACAACAGGGCGATGCGGGAGGCGGTGGTAACGGAGTCACTGCCGGCACTGTCGCCCGAGGAGTGAGGCTCCGCCTTGATATCGCCTTCCGGCGTGTAGCCCTCGCCGCTTACCGTGTACCGGTGGGTGCTGGTGACCAGCGCACGCGCGGTCATGGCATTGGCGGTGAGAGTGCCGGTTTTATCCGAACAGATCACGTCCACCGAACCGAGCACTTCCACCGCGGGCAGGCGCCGCATCAGTGAGCGTTTGCGGGCCATGCGCTCCACCCCGAGCGCGAGGGTGATGGTGACCACGGCGGGCAGGCCTTCGGGAATGGCCGCAACGGCAATACCGATCGCGCCCTGAAACAGCGTGGCCAGGCTCTGGTTATGCAGCAGCGCACCCAGAACAACGGTGGCGACGGTGATCAACAGAATGGCCAGGGTCATTTGTCCGGCGAAGCGTTGCAGTTGGCGCTGCAGCGGCGTCGAACTCAAGGTCACGCCCTGAACCATCCGGTTGATGGTGCCAATCTCGGTGTGTGAGCCGGTCTGAGTAACCACACCGCGTCCGCTGCCGTAGGTGATCAGGGTGCCCATATAGGCCATATTGAGCCGTTCCGCCAGGGGCGCTTCGGCGCTTACCGGTGCGGTGACTTTATCAACGGCCTGGGATTCACCAGTGAGTAACGCTTCGTCACAGCGGATGCTTTTACTTTCCAGCAGACGGATATCGGCGGGGACTTTGTCGCCGGCTTGCAGCAGTACCACATCACCCGGCACCAGTGCTTCGCTGTCGAGGGTGAGGGTCGCCCCGTCGCGCAGCACCAGGCACTGGCTTCGGCTCATGGACAGAATGGCGCGCAGGGCCTGCTCGGCTTTGCCCTCCTGCACAAAACCGATGGTGGCATTGATCAATACCACCCCGGTAATGACGCCGGCATCCACCCAATGACCGAGAAACAGACTGATCAACCCGCTGACAAGCAGAACGTAAATGAAGAGATTGTGAAATTGCCGGAGCCAGCGCTTCCAGCCCGGTGTCGGCGGTTGGGTGGGCAGGGCGTTCGGCCCCCATTGGGCCAGTCGTTTTTCCGCATTAGCAGCGCTCAGTCCGTTGGCGGTGCTGTCCAGGTGTCTCAGTGTCTGTTTGGCGGTGAGAGCGTGAACTGGCTCTTCCAACTGTGAGTCAGTCGGGGAGGGAGGTGCCAGGTCGTGGGTATCCATGGCAGACATCTACGGTGACTCGATCAAGTGCATCAGGGTCCGGTCTTGCTGTTCGAATCCGGTGAGGTTCTTCAGGGTGGTGTCTGCAATGGCGGCCAGTGCCTCGCGGGTGAAGAACGCCTGGTGTCCGGTGATCACGACGTTGGGGAATGTCAGCAGTCGGGCAAACACATCATCCTGCAACAGTTGGCTGGAGTGATCTTCAAAAAACAGATCGCTTTCCTCTTCATACACGTCCAGCCCCAGGTAACCCACCTGCCGGGACTTCAGCCCGGCAATGACCGCTTTGGTATCGAGCAGGCCGCCGCGACCGGTATTGATCAGCATCACCCCCGGTTTCATTTTTAGCAGGGCATCGGCGTTGATCAGATGATGGTTGTCCGGGGTCAGGGGGCAGTGCAGGGAGATGATGTCGGACTGCGACCAGAGGGCGTCGAGTGCAACGTAATCCACGCCGGCGGTTTGCAGCGCTTCGTCGGGAAACGGGTCGTAGGCGATCACCCGACAGCCCAGCCCGAGCATGATCCGCGCAAAGGTAGCACCGATTTTACCGGTGCCGATCACGCCGACCGTTTTGCCAAACAGGTCGAAGCCGAGCAGGCCGTCAAGTGAGTAGTCGTTTTCATGAACGCGGTAGTGCGCCCGATGCAGTTGCCGGTTCAGCATCAGAATCAGGGCGAGTGTGTGTTCGGCAATGGCATGGGGAGAATACTCCGGCACCCGGGTCAGGGTGATTCCCTGGGCGCGGGCGGCGTTCAGATCAACCTGATTGTAGCCCGCGCAGCGCATGGCAATGAGTTTTACGCCCTGCTTTGCCAGAATCTCCAACACGTCCGCGCCCAACTGGTCGTTGACGAAACAGCAGACGGCGGTGCAGTCCTGGGCGAGAATCGCGCTGGTGGTGTTGAGCGCGGTTTCGTGAAATACCAGCTCGTGGCGCCCCTGATTGGCACTGGTCAGAAACGCCTTGTCGTAAGGTTTGCTGCTGAATACGGCAACTTTCATTGTCTCTCCGCTTGGGCAATATGTTGACTGGCCCGGATGATGGAATCCGGATTGAGGGAAATGGAATCTATGCCGCACTCCACCAGAAACGCGGCAAAATCGGGATGGTCGGACGGTGCCTGACCGCAGATGCCCACCTTGCGATGGTGTTCGTGAGCCACCCGAATGACCTGGGCGATCAGTCGTTTGACGGCCTCGTCCCGGGCATCGAACAGCGGGCGCAGGGCTTGTGAATCCCGATCGATGCCGAGCACCAACTGGGTCAGATCGTTGCTGCCGATAGAGAAGCCGTCGAACCGCTGGGCAAACTGCTCGGCCAGAATGACGTTCGAGGGAATCTCACACATCACGTAAACCTGAAGGCCGTTCTCGCCGCGTTTGAGCCCGGCGTCGGCCATCACCGCCAGCACCTGATCCGCCTCGGCCGGTGTGCGGCAGAAGGGAATCATGGCGATGATATTGTCAAAGCCCATGACCTCCCGGGCGCGTTTCAATGCCTGGCACTCAAGCTGAAAGGCTTCCCGGTAGCGTTCGTGATAGTAGCGCGAGGCGCCGCGCAACCCGAGCATGGGGTTGTCCTCTTCCAGTTCGAAGTCTTCACCACCAATCAGCCCACGGTACTCGTTCGACTTGAGATCTGAGAAACGCACGATGGCCGGGTGGGGGTAACAGGAAGCGGCAATTTTGCCAATGCCGGTGGCCAGTTGATCGACAAAATACTCACTCGGGGTGGCGTAGCGCTGAGTCAAGGCGGCGATGGTGTCCAGGGTCTCAATCGGGGTGACCCGCTCCGGGTGCAAAAGGGCCATGGGGTGAACACCAATCTGGCTGGAAATGATGAACTCGATCCGGGCCAGGCCGATTCCCCGGGTCGGCAGCTGCCACCAGTACAGCGCGCCGTCGGGCATGGCGACATTGATCATCAGGTCGGTGCGGGTGGGAACCACTCCGTCCACCCGAATCTGCTTTACCTCAAAGGCCAGCTTACCTTCGTAAACCTTGCCCTGGGCGCCTTGTGAACAGTCCAACGTGACCTCCGCTCCTTCGGTCAGACGCTCCGTGGCGTTCCCGGTACCGACGATGGCGGGCACCTTCAGCTCCCGGCTGACAATGGCGGCATGACTGGTGGCACCGCCGCTGTTGGTAATGACCCCCGCCGCGCGGCGCATGATCGGTACCCAGTCCGGGTCGGTCCGGTCGGTGACCAGAATGGCGCCTTTCGGGAACTGCTCGCTCTGGTCGTGTCGGTCCAGCTTGCACACCGGACCGGCGGCGATGGCGCTGCCGACACTGGCGCCTTCCACCAGCACAGAGCCCTGCTCCTTCAGTTTATAGCTGGAGAAGACCGCGCGGTCTTTTTGTGATTCGATGGTTTCCGGGCGGGCCTGGACAATATAAAGCTGCCCGGTTTCTCCGTCCCGCGCCCATTCGATATCCATGGCGCGCTGGTAGTGCTGTTCGATCTGTATCCCCCAGCGCGCCAGGGTGAGAATGTCCCCATCGTTCAGCACCAGGCGCTGGCGTTCGGATTCGGTGGTGGCAACCGTGCGCGTGGTTTTACCGGGTTCGTCGGCCGAGTCGGCATAGAGCATCTTTTCCGCTTTGCTCCCGCAAGTGCGCTCTATGATGGGTTGAAATTCACGTTCCAGCAGCGGCTTGTACACCATAAACCGGTCCGGGTTGACGCTGCCCTTGACCACCGACTCGCCCAGTCCCCAGGCGCCGTTGATCAGCACCACATCGGGGAAGCCGCTTTCGGTATCCAGGGTAAACAGAACGCCGGCGCAGCCGAGGTCCGAGCGCACCATCTGTTGCACACCCACCGAAAGCGCCACCTGCTCGTGGGCAAAGCCGTGCTGCTCTCGGTAGGCGATGGCGCGGTCGGTGTACAGGGAGGCCAGACAGGCCCGGCTGCTTTCCAGTAACCCATCCAGCCCCCGGACGTTGAGAAAGCTTTCCTGCTGACCGGCGAAACTGGCCTCCGGCAGGTCCTCAGCCGTAGCGGAGCTGCGCACGGCGACCGGGGCGTCGGGCTGTTGCAGTCGGTCGCAAAGCCGCTGGTAGGCGTCCTCAATGGCATTTCGTTGCCCATTGGTGAACTCCCCGCCGAGAATCAGTGCCCGAATGGCTGCCCCGGTATCGGCCAGACTTTGCTGCTCACGTTTCAGCGCCGCCAGTTGTTCGGCGATCCGCCCGGTCAGTTGGTTCGCCTCGATGAAATCCCGGTACACCTGGGCGGTAATGGCAAACCCCGGGGGAATGGGGACGCCGGCGGACTGAAGCGACCGGGTCATCTCGCCCAGGCTGGCGTTCTTGCCGCCAACCCGGCCAATGTCCTCCAGGGTAATCTGCTCAAACCATAGGATAGATTCTGTGTGGGGCATGGCTCACCTCCTGGCCTGGGGTGTTCCGGAAAGGTCTCTGTTAACAGTCTAGTCGCTGTGGGTGGGCTGGGCCTTGCGCCAGATCAGAAATCGGGCCGACAGGCGTTGTGGAGTTTGATATAGTTGTTGTGACTCTTAGTGGCCTGTCTGGCGGCCTGTCAGGATGCCTGGCCCGCCGGCCGCTCCGGCGCCACTCAACATGATAAAACCAGGGTATGACTGTTATGAAACCTGTTTTGATACTTGCTGCGGCGGTACTGTTGTCGGCCTGCCAGCAATCTCCCTACCAGAGCCAGAATGACGTGAAACCCACCGCCGACACGCTCAAGGCGGCCTATGCCGACGCCTTCAAAGTGGGCGTGGCGATCAATTCGGGAATCGCGGCTGGCGATGCCCCCCAGTCCGCGGAGATCGTGTTGAACCACTTCAATACCGTGACCCTGGAAAACGCCATGAAGGCCGAGGAGATCAACCCGGAGCCCGGTGTGTACCGCTTTGGGCCCGCCGATGCGTTTGTTGAATTCGGGCGGGAAAACGACCTGTTTACCGTGGGCCACACCCTGGTCTGGCACAACCAGACACCGGCCTGGTTCTTTCACAATGAAGACGGCGAGCCCAACACCCCCGAGCAGCAGAAAGAGCGGATGCGTCAGCACATCGAGGTGGTTGCCGGGCGTTATGCCGGCAAGGTGCACGCCTGGGATGTAGTCAATGAAGTGATTGCGGACGATGGCTCCTATCGTCCCACCACCTGGGTCAACAGTATTGGCAGTGGCGATGAGCTGGTGAAATTGGCCTTTCAGTACGCCAGTGAGTACGCACCGGATACCGAGCTTTATTACAACGACTTCAATGCCTGGCGTCCGGCCAAGCGCGACGGTATTGTGCGTATGGTAAAAATGTTGCAGGACACCGGTATTCGCATTGACGGCGTCGGCATCCAGGCACACTGGGGCTTGAATTACCCGAAAATGGAGTACATCGAGCA
Source organism: Marinimicrobium koreense (assembly GCF_003762925.1). Taxonomy (NCBI): domain Bacteria; kingdom Pseudomonadati; phylum Pseudomonadota; class Gammaproteobacteria; order Cellvibrionales; family Cellvibrionaceae; genus Marinimicrobium; species Marinimicrobium koreense. Next base: position 1,514,621 of record NZ_RJUK01000001.1, on the reverse strand, counting down.
GGCCATTGATGCCTACGCCGAGCTGGGCGTGAAAGTGATGATTACCGAGATGGACATCGATGTGCTGCCGCTCACTCGTGAGGGCCAGATCATCGGTACCGGCATGCTTCATCCACAATATCAGAATGAAGAATTTGTGGAGTACCTGAACCCTTACGCGGACGGCTTGCCGGATGATGTACAGCAGCAACTGACCGAGCGTTGGCGGGAACTGTTCGAGCTGTTTTATCGCAAGCGGGATAAAATCGACCGGGTTACGCTCTGGGGTGTGACCGATGATATGTCCTGGAAAAACGGCTATCCCATCGAGAATCGCATCAACTACCCCTTGCTGTTCAACCGGGATTATTCGCCCAAGCCGGCAGTGGATGCGCTGCTGAGAGTGCCAACCAACGCCGAGTAGCACTCAGTACGACGAGTACAAAAAAGCCCGCGCCAATAGCGCGGGCTTTTTTGTTGGCGCAAGGGTTTTACGCGCTCTGCTTGATGGCAATTTTCGCCACATGCTCACCCTGATAGCGGGCGATGGTCAGCTCGTTTTCGGTCGGTTGGCGGCTGCCATCGGCACCGGCCAGGGTGCTGGCGCCGTAGGGCGTGCCGCCGCTGACTTCGTCCATATTGGTCAGTGCGGGTACGGCATAAGGTACACCCACAATGATCATGCCGTGGTGCAACAGGGTGGTGTGGAACGAGGTGATGGTGGTTTCCTGACCGCCGTGCTGGCTGGCAGTGGAGGTAAATACACTGCCCACTTTTCCGACCAGTTTGCCTTGCGCCCAGAGTCCGCCGGTCTGATCCAGGAAGTTGCGCATCTGACCACACATGTTGCCAAAGCGCGTGGGGGTGCCGAAGATGATGGCATCGTACTGATCGAGCTCTTCCGGACTGGCCACTGGCGCATCCTGGTCGAGCTTGGCGCCGGCATTGCGGGCCACATCCTCAGGCATGGTTTCCGGCACACGTTTCAGGGTGACTTCCACCCCATCCACCTGCCTGGCTCCCTCGGCGATGGCGTGAGCCAGGGTTTCGATGTGGCCATACATGCTGTAGTAAAGAACAAGAACCTTGGACATCAAACAGACTCCTTTTCGGGTAAGTTAAAGTGGTAGATACGACGCTAACAGGCGAGCGGATGGTTTGTCTTGTTGCGGGGCGGACGGCGCTTACCAATCTTTACGTAAGCCATGCGGGGACGCCGATAGGCCACTTTGGCGCCTGATGCTGCATCTTTGGGCGCTTTGCGCTAGTATCCGGATATGACCGACTTTCACGCTGCTCTGGACCAACAGGCGCTGCTGCAGTTCTTTGAGGCGCTCTGGCATCATGCTCGCGATCCCTTCTGGATTGCGAAGGTGCTTGATGACGACTTTGAAATCGTCAACGCCAATGAGGCGGCCCGAGCTCTGGAGCCCAGACAGGTGCCCGGCGCCCGATTCCGGGACTTGCTGGCCGGTTGGGAGGGCGCCGAGGAAATCATTGAAGGCTACCGGCGCTGTGTGGCCCTGGGCAGCACCGTGGTTACAGAGCAGAAGCCGGTGCTCGACGGTCGTCAGCGGTTGTTTGAGACCATTCTGGTTCCGATGCGCGATGATCGCGGGGTGGTGACCCATATCTGGGGCACGTCCAAGGAGCTTACCCGCTTTGTGGAAACCGAGCGTGAGCTCAAAGAACTGAATGAACAGCTGGAAGAGAAAATCGAGCGGCGCACCGCAGAGCTGCGACGGGCAATGCGGGAGTTGCAGGCGCTTTCACTCACCGACCCCCTGACCGGGCTGGCCAATCGCCGTCGCTTTGATGAGGTGGTGGTCAGCGAACTGGCGCGGATCAAGCGCACCGGCGGCGTGCTGTCGTTGTTGATGGTCGATATCGATCACTTCAAGGAGTACAACGATCGTTATGGTCATCTGGCGGGTGACAAATGCCTGGTGGCCGTGGCCGATGCCATCCGAAGTGCCAGTCACCGTACGATGGATCTGGGGGTTCGCTATGGGGGCGATGAGTTTCTGGTGTTGCTTCCCGAAACCGACAGTGCCGGCGCTCGACGTGTTGCGGAGCGTATTTTGGCGTCCATGCAGGCTTCGGGGATCCCGCACGAACACACCGCTACTGACGGGGTGGTGACACTGAGTGTCGGGGTGGTGACTTCGGACCTGATCAGTGTTGATACCCCGGACGATCTTATCGTGGCCGCCGACGACTGCCTGTACCGGGCCAAGGACCGGGGACGCAACCAGTGGGTCGCCAGTTCGTAGGCAGACCACTGGTGTGCCCGGGCACCGCCTTATTTGCGCTTGAAGATCAACAGCCCGACCGCAACCCCGAGCGCCAGGGTTGCACCGGTGACCGTCCAGGGGTGCGTCCGGGCGTAGTCACCAGCCTGATGCAGGTTTTCTTTGGTGTACTGCGCCAGGCGATTGCCTTTTTCGTCAACCACACCTTTGGCTTTGTGGACGCGCTCCTCCAGCGCCTGGCGGGCGCGGGCCAGTTCTTCCCCCTGCAGCGATGCGCTGTTCTTGAGCATGGCTTCCATATCACCCACAAATGACTTGAATTCATCGGTGAGTTCGGCCGAGCGTTCAGACAGGTGTTCCATCGCGCTGGGGTTGGATTTCTTCCGGGCCTGGCCCGGGATCAAGTCTCGAACTTGCATAACCTACTCCTTAGTAAAACGGTGAATACTCGTCAGCTAAAGGACTCTCGCAAGCCTTTTCGCAAACCAGTGTAGGCTTATGAGCGCCCAATTGAAACGCTTGGCGCTCACTTCATCGTACGGCGTCGGGGCCGGATTGGATGACCGCCTGAAAGCGTTTCAGGCGCAGGGCATTACCCAGCACAAACACGCTCGACAATGCCATGGCGCCCGCCGCGAACACCGGCGACAGCAGCAAGCCGAAGGCCGGGTAGAGCAGCCCGGCGGCCACCGGAATCAGCGCCGTGTTGTAGGCGAAGGCCCAGAACAGGTTCTGCTTGATGTTGCGCAGGGCGGCGCGAGAGACGGCAATGGCGTTGGCCGCTCCGACCAGATCCCCTTTGACCAGCACCACATCGGCGCTTTCGATGGCGACGTCGGTCCCCGTGCCCATGGCGATACCGATATCGGCTTGTGCGAGAGCGGGGGCGTCGTTGATGCCGTCGCCCACAAAGGCCACCTTCAGGCCCTCGTCCTGCAACTTTTTCAGCGCCTCGACCTTGCCGTCGGGCAGCACATCGGCCACCACTTCATCAATCTTGAGCTGATCGGCGATGGCCCGGGCGGTGTGCTGGTTGTCGCCGGTCATCATGACCACTTTGAAGCCTTCCCGGTGCAGGAAGTCGATGGCCGCCGGCGTTGTGTCTTTTACGGTGTCGGCCACGGCGAGCAGGGCGGCCGGTTTGCTGTCCACCAACAGATAAAGCGGGGTTTTTCCCTCGTTGGCCAGGGTGTCGGCCTCGGCTTCAAACGGATTGTCGCCCTGGCTGTACTCCTGCAGAAGCCGCAGCGCGCCGATGGCGACCTCCCGCCCCTCGATGGTGGCCTTCACACCATAGCCGGTCAATGAGTCGAACCCCTTGGCCTCCGGAAGCGTCAGACCTTCCTGCTCCGCCGCCTTGAGTATCGCCTCGGCAATGGGGTGCTCGGAGCGTTTTTCCAGTGCCGCTGCCCAGGTGAGCAACTCCGAGCGCTCAAAACCCTTGGCGGGAACCAGGTCGGTCAGCTCCGGTTGGCCCCGGGTCAGGGTGCCGGTTTTGTCAAAGGCAATGGCGTCCATGCCCCGCAGTGCCTGCAGGGCTTCACCGTGGCGAAACAGGATACCCATTTCCGCCGCCCGGCCGGTGGCCACCATGATGGACGTGGGTGTGGCCAGCCCCATGGCGCAGGGGCAGGCGATGATCAGCACCGCCACCGCGTTGACCAGCGCAAAGGTGAGGGCCGGTTCGGGGCCGAATACCAGCCAGACCACCAGAGTCACCAGAGCCGCAGCCATTACTGCGGGCACAAACCAGAGGGTGATTCTATTGACCAGGGTCTGGATCGGCAGTTTGGAACCCTGGGCGCTTTCGACCATATGAATGATCTGGGCCAGCAGGGTATCCTCCCCGGTTTTGGTGACCTTGAAGGAGAAACTGCCGGTTTTATTGAGGGTGCCGCCCACCACCGTGTCCCCAGTGGATTTTTCCACGGGAATGGCTTCGCCGGTGAGCATGGATTCGTCCACATAGGAATGTCCGTCGACCAGCTCACCGTCGAGGGGAATTTTCTCGCCGGGGCGGACCACAATGGTCTCCCCAAGCTGAATCTCTTCGGGCGCTACCTCGACCTCTTGCCCGTCGCGCAGCACCCGTGCGCTTTTGGCCTGCAGGCTCACCAGGCGGCTGATGGCCTGGTTGGTGCGGCCCTTGGCACGGGCTTCCATAAACCGGCCGAGCAGAATCAGGGTGACGATGACCGCCGAGGCCTCGTAATAGACGTTGACCGCATTGTCAGGCAGTACCTCGGGCACAAAGGTGGCCACCACCGAGTAGCCCCAGGCAGCGGTGGTGCCCAGGGCCACCAGTGAATTCATATCCGGCGCCAGCCGTGCCAGAGCTGGCACACCGAGCCGGAAAAAGCGCAGGCCGGGTCCGAACAGCACCAGGGTGGCCAGGGTGAACTGGATCAACCAGTTGGCCTGCTGACCGATACTGTCGTTGATGGCGTGGTGCAATGCCGGAAAGAGGTGGCCGCCCATTTCCATCACAAACACCGGCAGCGTCAACGCCGCCGCAAACCACAGAGAGCGTTTGAGACGCCGGGCCTCCTGGGCCCGCTCTTCCGCCAACTGATCGGTCTGGTCGGAGCGTGCGGGTTCGGCCTGATAGCCGGCCTGGCGTACGGCGTCAATCAGCGTATCGGCCTTGGCGCTGCCCTTCACCTGAGCGGTTTCCGTGGCCAGGTTGACGTTGGCTTCGGTGACGCCTTCCACGGCATTGAGGGCTTTTTCAACCCGGCCGACGCAGGATGCACAGCTCATCCCGCTGATGTGCAGATCAATTTCATTCGAGGATGTCATAAACGCCTCCGTAGTAGGGAATAGGGCCACTCTAAACCTTCCAATCACTGGAAAGTCAAGGGGCGACTATTCGGTGCTATACTTTTTCTGGCTGTTCCTCCAAAAAGGATGGAGATCCTCCATGAGGCGTATTGTGCTGACGGTTTTGCTGGTGTGCATCAGTTGTGCGGCCAGCGGGACCACGTTGGTGGCGGCGGTAGCCGAAAAGGACTACCCGCCGTTCTATTATTTTGACGATCAAGCCGGCCAGTGGCGGGGCATTTCCGTCGATGTGTGTGAACGGGTGGCCCAGCAGTTGGGGTATAAGCTCGAGTACCGGCGCTATCCGTTCAGCCGGCTGTTGCAGCATGTCGGTGACGGACGGGCCGATATTGCCTGCACCCTGTTCAACACCTCCAAGCGCGCCCCGGGCGTCACCTTCACCTCCATTCCCCACGCCTTTGAAACCGTATCGGTGTTTCGCCGCGCCGGGGATGAGCCTCTGGATTCGTCCGATATCAACTGGTTGCGCGAGTTTCAGCTCGGGGGAATTCGCGCTTACTACTATGGCGAGGCGCTTGAAGACGATACCGCGTTCAAAAAGCTGCGGGTCAATGATGAGGAGCAGTTGATCAAAGTGCTGCTCGGTGGCCGGGTGGACTATGCCCTGGGCAACAAGCCGGCCATTGAACTGCACGCCGAGCGGCTGGGGGTGCGGAATCAGATCGAGTTCATGGAGCCGCCGGTATTCCGGGGCCCCATTTACATCGCCATTTCACGTCAACGCGAGGATGCCCATAAACTGGCCGCTGACTTTACCCGGGCCGTGCAGCGCTTTCGGGAAACCGACGAGTACGTATACCTGCTGGAGCGCTACGGTATAGAGTCCTTGCTGTTTTAATGGGTTTAGCGAATCCGCGAGTAGTCGGTGGGCTTCATGAAAGTGGAGTCGATGTGTTTGACCAGTGGTCCATTCTCTCGGGACTTCTGGTAAACCGCCTGCCACTCGGGGTCGTTGGAAAACGCCTTCCAGCTTGCCTCGGCCGCTTCCCGGCTTTCGTGCACCAGGATATAGGTCAGGGTGTTGTCGGCCAGGGCTTCATCGGTGGGTGTCCAGTAGGCAATGTTCCTCATGCCGTGTTTTTCGAACAACCAGCGGGTGTGGTTTTCGAAGCGGGCATGTAAGTCGGGCAGTTTGCCTTCATGGGTGGTGTAGGTCCGCAGCTCGAACACTCGCTCGGAGTCGGCCAGTGTCGGGGCGCTGGCCGTGGTCGCCAGAGTGATCAGGGACAGGGTGCGCAAGAAAGCTTTCATGGTTATTACCTCAAAAAAAATCGGGCAACCCGCAAGGCTGCCCGCAGTGGGTGTGTCGACCAGAACCGGGTGAGCTTACAGCTCGCCGGCCTGAATCTGTTTGTGAGCATAGTCTACGGCCCGGGCGGTCAGCGCCATGTAGGTGATGCTCGGGTTCTGGGTGCCGGAGCTGGTCATGCAGGAACCGTCGGTCACAAACACATTGGGGACATCGTGCATCTGGTTCCATTTATTGAGCACGCTGGTTTCCGGGTCGTGGCCCATGCGCGCGGTGCCCATTTCATGGATGCAGGCGCCGGGCGCGGTGGCGCTGTTGTACCAGGTGATGTCGGTACAGCCCGCCGCTTCCAGCATTTGCACCGCGCTTTTCACGCCGTCCTGGCGCAGTTTCATTTCATTGTCCCGCAGTTGGGCATCAAAGGTGATCAGCGGCATTCCGTACTGATCGGTCTTGCTGTGATCCAGGTACATCCGGTTTTCATGATAGGGCAGCATCTCGCCGAAACAGGTCATGCGGATGGTCCAGGTGCCGGGTTTGAACACCGCCTCTTTCAGGGATGAGCCGACCGCGCCCACCGGAATATTTTCAGCCCGTTGTGCTGAGCCCTGATAACTGAAACCGCGCACATAATCTTCCCGCCGGGTTTCTTCATCCAGGTTGGTAAAGCGCGGGATGTAGAAGCCACCGGGTTTGCGACCGGAGTAGTATTCGTTTTCCAGTGCGGGCAGAACGCCGGCGGCGCCCATGCCGTAGTGGTGATCCATGATGTTGTGGCCCAGCTCGCCGCTGCGGTTGCCCAGACCATTGGGGAAGGCGTCGGAGCGGCTGTTGAGCAGGATGGCGGTGGTGCCCACGGTGCTGGCGTTGCAGAAAATGATCCGTGCGGGAATTTCCAGCTCTTCTTTGCTCTGGGCATCGATCAGACGCACGCCGGTGGCGCGCCCGGAGTCGGCATCGTACACAATTTCCTTGACGATACTGTGCGGGCGAATGCTCAGGTTGCCGGTCGCTTCGGCCACGGGCAGGGTGGCGGACTGGCTGCTGAAGTAAGCGCCGAAGGGGCAGCCGCGCCAGCAGCGATCCCGGGACATACACTGGCCGCGCTTGCCGAGGTGAACGTCCGGGTTGTACTCGGACAGGTTCGCTACCCGGCCCGGAGTCACCACCCGGAACGGATATTTCTGGGCGACGGTTTCGCGCAGATGCTGCTCAGCGCAGTTGAGCGGGAAGGGTTTGAGGAATTTGCCATCGGGTACCTGCTTCAGGCCCTCGGCCTGACCGGCGATACCCACGAAGGGTTCCACATAGTCGTACCAGGGCTCGATGTCCTTGTAGCGAATCGGCCAGTCGATGGCGATGCCTTCTTTTTTGTTGGCTTCAAAGTCAATGTCGCTCCAGCGATAGCAATGACGGCCCCACATGATCGAGCGGCCCCCGACGTGATGCCCGCGAATCCAGTCAAAACGCTGGTCTTCCTGGTAAGGGTATTCGTCGTCTTTGTTGATCCAGTGCTTGTTGGCCTGGGTGACCCACCAGTTGAGACGGTTCTGTTTGGGGTAGTGCTCGGCAATTTCGTCCCGGGGCACCTTGTCGCGGTGGGGCAGGTCCCACACGTCGTCGTGGGCGGTGGGGTATTCGCCGTGTTGCACATCGCGGCCCCGTTCCAGGACCAGCGTTTTGTAGCCTTTTTTGCACAGCTCCATGGCGGCGTAACCGCCGCTGATGCCGGAGCCAATCACAATTGCGTCGAATTCAGTCGTTGCCATGATCAGATTGCCCACTTCTTGTTATCAACGTCGTCCACCGAGATACAGGGTTTGTACTCGCCGGGGATGGGAAGGTAGTTCAGGTATTGCTCGCCAATGGTTTCGCTGGTGAGGTAATAGATCACCACCTGTTGCTTCAGCATCACCATGCCATCGCGGGCGCTGGCCTGAGCGGCATCCGTGCTGGTTTCCAGTTGGCTGAGCAGCGCTTCGCGTTCGCCCTGGCTCTGGCTGGCAAAGTTGGCCTGGGTGAGGGCGGCCTCCAGGTCGGTCCAGAGCCGTTGGAACTGCTCCACGTACCCCTGTTCGAGCACCTTGCCGAGCATGGTGTCCAGTGTCTGCGGTACCCCGACGTCGCTGGCCGAGGGGCTGTCGGTGCGCGGCAGCAGGGTGTCGGCGATTTCGGTGATCAGGCCGAAAGCCTTGGGGCTGAAAAAGTGAAGCAGTTGGCCGTCGGCCGGTGTGGCGCTGGGGGCGGCATCCCCCGGGGGCGCTTCGGAGCAGCCGGTCAGTACCGCCGAGGCCAGCGGTGCGGCCACGGAGGTGCCGGTCAGCCAGGCAGTGTAACGTAAGATTTCTCGTCTGTTCATGCGTGTTTTCATGATCGGAAACCGAGTTTGGGTGAGTGAACTGCGGCAATCGGTTTGGGTTGCTACAGGGCGATTGTTATTGATGTTATGCGCTGGGCACTGGGGCCGGTGGCCCGCGTACAGGAACCTGTCCCTGAGGAGTGGCGCTTAAATCACTAATTGTTGTGTGGACTATAATGTAAGCAAGTTGCCTCGAGGGCGCAAGCTTTGGGGGGCAATTTCCTTTTTGGGGTTCCGGGTTGATTCAGGTCAATACGGGGTGCCCGGCCTGTGTCTATGCTGGCTGTCAGAACCACTGCAGTGCCACGGCAAAGCTCGGGGGTGCGTGTGAAGATTGTCTTTCTCGGCGGTACGGAAACGGTGACCGGCTCCAAGTTCCTGTTGGAGACCGGCCGAACCCGGGTGTTGATCGACTGTGGCCTGTTTCAGGGCTACAAGTGGTTGCGTCGGCGCAACTGGCAAAGCCTGCCGGTGGATCTGAACACCCTGGACGCGGTGCTCCTGACTCACGCGCACCTGGATCACTCTGGTTACATTCCACGGCTGTATCAGCGGGGGTATCGCGGGCCGGTGTACACCCACGCGGCCACCCGGGCGCTGTGCGGCATTCTGCTGCCCGATAGCGGGCACATTCAGGAAGAGGACGCCCGGTTTTTCTCCCGCCACAAGCTGAGCAAACACGAGCGCCCCGAGCCCCTGTACGATCAGCGCACCGCTGAAGACAGCCTGAAGCTTTTTGAGCCCGTGCATTTCAATCAGTCACTGCAGCTCGGGGACCTGTCCATCACTTTCCAGCCTGCCGGGCATATTCTCGGGGCGGCCAGTATCATTGTAGAGGCGGAAGGCAAGCGGATCGGGTTTTCCGGTGATGTGGGTCGGCCCCACGATATTCTGATGTACCCCCCGAAACCCCTGCCGGCGCTGGACCTGCTATTGCTTGAATCCACCTATGGTGATCGTCCGCACCCGGACAGCGACCCCTGGAATCAGCTGGCGGAGATCGTCAACGCGACGGTCAATCGCGGCGGGGTGCTGATGATTCCCAGTTTTGCCGTGGGCAGGGCCCAGTTGCTGCAGCATATGCTGGCCAGACTGATGGATGAACGACGCATCCCCACGCTGCCGGTGTTCCTCGACAGCCCCATGGCCATCGACGTGTCCGCCATTTACCACCAGTACGCTGACCAGCACCGGCTGAGCGATGCCGATTGTGCCCGTATGGCTGAGGTGGTGACCTATACTCACAGTGTCGATGAGTCCAAGGCGCTGGCCGACCTGACTTACCCACATATCATCATCGCCGGTAGCGGCATGATGAGCGGCGGGCGTATTCTGCATCATATGAAGCGGCTGCTGCCCAACCACCGCAACACCCTGCTGTTGAGTGGCCATCAGGCGGGGGGGACCCGGGGAGCACATCTCATTGCCGGCGGAGAAACGGTCAAAATTCACGGCGCCTATATCCCGCGAAAAGCACAGTTGGCGGTTCTGACCGGACTGTCTGGTCACGCAGATTATCGTGAGCTAGTGCAGTGGCTTAAAGATTCCGGGCTCAAGTCGAAAACGCCCATCCAGTTGATTCACGGTGAGCCGGAAGCGGCTGACTGCCTGCGTCTGTACTTGCAGGATCACGGGGATTACGAGGTTGATGTGGCCGAGTACCGGTCGATCCTCACTGTCTGATGAACGTCGCTGGAACAAACCGGGTTACCGACGCGTAAACGTGCCGGTTTTTACGCTCAAGGGGGGATTACGTGCGTCATCCGAAGGGTTTCAGTCACGTGGCTGTCTGGGTGCTGGCGCTGCTGCCGGGCGTGCTGGCGCTGCCGTTTCTCTGGCCAAGTCTGGATCAGCCTCGGGAAGTTCTGAATGCCCTGGGGCGTATTACCGGCATTTGGGGCCTCTCCCTGTTACTGATGGCCGCCGCCCTGTGTTGCCGTGTGCCAGGCTTTGACCGCCCCTTCGGTGGCCTGACCAAACTGTGGCAGTTGCATCATCGCCTTGGCGCCATCGCATTTCTGTTATTGCTGGCCCATCCGCTGCTGTTGTCGTTTGCCGCGGCAGGTATTTCCCTGGACGCGGCGGTCAGTACGCTGTTTTCTTCGCAGCCGGCCTCGGTCTGGGGTTGGGTGGCGCTGCTGGCGTTGATGGCGTTCATGGCGCCGAGCTTCGGCTTTTTTGGCGAACCCGAATACCAACGCTGGAAGTGGCTGCATCGCTTGAGTGGGGTCACTGTCATTCTGGCGTTGTTGCACACGGGGTTGTTGAGCAGGACCTTGCCCGGATGGTTGGCCTGGGTGTTGTGGTCGACGTTGGCCCTGCTCGCGATTTCCGCACTGAGCTACCGGTGGCTTTACGCACGCTGGCGAGGCCGGAGTTCCTATCGGGTGACCAGAGTCACTCACCCTGCGCGGGATGTGGTGGAGCTGACGCTGGCCCCAGAGCGGCAGCGGTTGAGTTATCGATCCGGGCAGTTCATCTATTTGACGCCGGATCGGGTTGGTCATATCGGGCACCGGGAAGAGCATCCCTACACCCTTTCCTCTGCTCCGGATGAGCAGGATCTGCGGGTGGCGATCAAGGATTTGGGGGATGCCAGTCACGCGATGTTGACCGTTCCCGAGGGAACCCGTCTTTGGGTGGAGGGACCCTACGGCGATTTTTTTGCGTCGAATCCCGCACGGCCCGAGCTGTGGGTCGCGGGGGGAATTGGCATCACTCCCTTTCTCGGGCGGGTACGTGAGGCGGTGCGAGCGGGGCGGCCGCTGCAGGTTCATCTGATCGATTGTGTACAGGACGAGACGCGGTTCCTGTTTGCCGACGAGCTGAAGGGCGCGTTCGAGGGCTGGCCCGACAGCCAACTGACGGTGCACTATTTTTATCGGGAGGGGCCGCTGAATCAGGCCTTCATCAAGCGGGTCTGTCCGGATGTGGCCGACCGGGCGGTGTATGTCTGTGGCCCGTTGCCGCTGCTGGAACGGGCCCGGGAGGCGCTGAGCGCCTGCGGTGTGCCCGCCGGGCGCCTGGTAACCGAAGAATTTGTTTTGCTTTGAACATCTGATCGGGAGGTAACCCATGAAAAAAACCGCCTTTGCGGCGTTTGTCGCATTCTGGTCTTCGGTCGTGACGTTGCTGGTGACCTGGACGCTGGTGCCGGCGGTAACGCTGGCCGAAGAGGAGCCGACCTTTACCCTGGAGGAGGTCGCCAGGCACGACCGGCTGGAGGACTGCTGGATGGCGATCCGGGGTGAGGTGTATGACCTGACCGACTACCTGCCACACCACCCGGCGCCACCGGCGGTGATTCTGCCCTGGTGCGGGCGCGAAGCCACCGAGGGCATGACCACCAAAGGCTATGGTCGGGACCACAGCCCTGCCGCCTGGGGTCAGCTTGAACGCTACCGGATCGGGGTTCTTGAGTCGGCCGCGGATACCTCAACCGGTCAGTGACCGGACGGGACGTCGCTCGTGCTTGCCACGGCTTTCGGGGCTTGCGAAGATAGCGCTAATTGAGGGATGGTTTGAGCGACAACAGCGCCCTCCCGGCAGAGATTGAGGTAACCAGAGGCATGGTGTGTCCCAGGTAAATGCAAGCGAGCAGCTCAACCGGCTGAAGGCCATCATCGAGGGTACCCGAGCTGGCACCTGGGAGTGGAATGCCCACACCGGTGAGCAACGGATCAACGAACGCTGGGCGGAGATGCTCGGTTACAGCTCCCGGGAGCTGGAGCCCATCAGTATCGCCATCTGGCACCGTCTCTGTCATCCCGACGACCTGGCCCGTTCCAACGAAGCCTTCCAGCGCCACTTCGATGGTGAAACCCCCTACTACGAATGCATTGTGCGACTCCGACACAAGGAGGGGCACTGGGTCTGGATTCACGACCGGGGTCGGCTGATGTCCCGCACGGCGGAGGGCGATCCGGAGTGGGTGGTGGGTACCCACATCGACATCAGTCAGCAGCACATCAATGCCCAATTACTCAACAAGTTGGCCGAGACCATCCCCGGGGTCATCTATATTTTCCGGATGTACGCCGATGGACGGGTGGAGTTTCCCTACGTCAGTGAGGGGGTACGGGAATTTTACGGTCGGGAGCCCGATGCTATTTTGCAGGACGCTTCGCTGGTGTTTGAACTGGTGCATCCGGAGGACGCGCAGCGTCTCCAGCAATCCATTCTGGAAAGCTACCGGGCCTTGGGGCAATGGACCTGCGAATACCGGGTGGTGCTGAATGGCCGGGAAATCTGGCTGGAGGGCATTGCCACCCCGGAGCGAGAGTGGCTGGATCAGGAGGTGGTGACCTGGTATGGCATGGTGGTGGACATCAGTCATCGCAAGGCGCTCGAAGCCCGGCTGCTGGAGTTGTCGGTCACCGATGAGTTGACCGGCCTGTATAACCGGCGCTTTCTGTTGCAGCGATTGGCGGAGTTACTGGACGATTATCGACGTCATGAAGTGGTGTTTTCTCTGGTACAGGTGGACCTGGACTGGTTCAAGTCCATCAACGATACCTATGGGCACCTGATGGGCGATGAGGTGCTCAAAGCTTTCGCTGCCACGCTCAAAAACCGGCTGCGCAAAGGGGATATCGCCGGGCGCTCGGGCGGGGAAGAATTCCTGATTCTGTTGCCCCACACGGACACCTGTGAAGCGCTGGAGCTGATTGACGATATACGGGCGGTATTTGCCGGAACCGAATTTTTCAACGACGAACTGCAGACATTCAAGGCGAGTTTCAGCGCGGGTATTACCCAGGTGCAAGCCGAGGATGAACGTTTTGATCAGTTGCTGTCACGGGCGGACAAGGCACTCTATAAAGCCAAGGATGCAGGGCGTAATCGCGTCCACATAGAACCGGATCGCCACTGTTCCAAAGGGGGGAAGCGCACGCGCTGAACAATGGGTCAATTACTGTTTAAACTGAATCAGGTGCCTGACGACGAGGCACAGGAGGTTCGTCAGCTTCTGGCGGATCACGACTTTGCCACCTATGAAACCCACGCCGGTTTTTGGGGGTTGGGGGTGTCCGCGATCTGGCTGACCCACCCGGAGCAGCTGCCCGAAGCCAAGGCCCTGCTGGCGGACTATCAGGCTCGCCGCCTGGATCAGCAGCGGGCGCTGAGAGAGGAGCGGGAGGCCGCCGGGGAGCAACCAACGCTCTGGCAGCGAGCGGCCGCCGCCCCCCTGCGATTTACCGCTCTGGTCATTGCCATCGGGGTCATCCTGACCCTGTCCATCCTGCCTTTCGTGGCGCTGATCGGTCAGTAGGCTGCGGCGCCACTGGATTGTCCTGCCTCTGTTTTTTGTTCTGGCTACATATTGATCCAGCTATTGAGTGCCTGCAATTTGAAGGACTGGCCTTTGAATGTCAGCACCACCCCGTCTTCTTCAATTCGCTCGATGCGCAGGTCCGGCGCTATCCGGTCACCGGCGCGATACTCGCGCTGATTGATGGTCACGGTACTGCCTTGCCCGTCCCGGTATTGGTGGGATTGATAATTCAACGACGGAATGTCCTGTTGCAGGCTCCAGGACAGGTCCCGAATCCCCGGAACAGCCGGCCTCGGTGTGGCGGCCGGTTGTGGCTCTGGTTCGGCTTCCTGGCGAGATGAAGACGGCTCCGCCGGTGTGTCACTGAGCGTGACACTGGCGCTGTCGCGCGGCGGAGCGAGGCGCTCGGTGGCCGCCTCCGATGGGGTCACCTCGGGGCGGGTCGGTTCTGGCGCCTGGGCTCGGCGGTACAGCGAGGCAATGGACTCGTCCGACGGCTCGGGACGAGCGGGGGCCTGGTAGAGACGTTCAACTCCCGGGCGTCGGGGCTCGGTCGCGGCGACGCTCGCCTCCGCTGTACTTTCAGGAACAGGGGCACTTGCCGTTGCTTCCACTGGGGAAATGGGGTCAGGCGGCTCAGCGCTTCTGAATAGCCAGTACGCCAGCAGTCCGGCGGCGGCCAATCCCGCAATGGCCACAGAGAGCCCCCATTTGTGCCAGGCTCCCGCTCGCCGGACCGCGGCGGGCGTTGCCAGCGCGGAGGCTGGGGGCAGCGCTTGCGCCGGTGTTTCGTCCCGGCGCCGCTCCCGGTCGGCCCGTTGCAGGGCGTCCAGAATCATCGACATCAGGGCGCCTCCGCAATGGGCAGTAATCCCGGGTCCAGCCCCAGTCGTCGTGCCAGTTGGTTCAGGGTGTTTTCCCCGAACAGCCCGTCCGGGGTCAGCCCCTCGGCGCGCTGAAAAATCTCTACCCGTGCCTGCAGGGGCTGGTTATAGCGATCCCGGCTCAGGGGCTCCGCTTCACTGTCCAGTTCGGCAAACTGCTCGGCCAGCCAGCGGACTGCGGGACCTCGTTCGCCGGGGCTGAGGCCACCGTCAAAACCGGCGGGGCGGAACCAGAAATGGTGAAACTCACCGGTCCAGAGTTGCGCGACATCGGCCCAGTCAACCGTCTGCGGACGACCTTCCAGCCAGGTCAATGCCTGTTGGTCATTGAGACCCAACAGCGGGATGTAAGCGAGTTTGCGCTCCGGGGTGATCAGGGTCAGCACACCGGGGCGGTCCAGTTCGATCAACTCGTTCCAGGTGGTGAGCATACGTCGTCCACAGGCATGGCCCGGCTCGGGGCTCTCGGTGCAGGGGCTGCCGGTGGTGGGCACACTCAGACTGAAGTGGTCGGCCAGGTGGCGAAGGGCATCATCCAGTTTTCGGGGCCAGGGCCGCTCCGGTAGCGCCGGGGGATCTGTGTTCGGCATCGCCTCGGAATCGGTGTCGACCGATCCGGTCGCGTCCGGGGCGGTTATGTTTGTGGGCGGCACTTCCGATGCAACGGACGGTGAGGCGGCACTGAGTTTCGGGACGGTCGGTTCCGGCTCCGGTGTCGCTTGCCAGGGCAGCTCGTTGCCGAGGCCGCCAAACAGCAGCGCGCCCAATGTGATACCCGCAAACCCCGCGATGGCACTGGCCAACCACGCTGGCCGTGCCCGCTTTGGTGTCGGCGCTGCTGTTGTACTGGGTCGGTCCGAGGCGGGCTCCCCGGTGATTTCCCGCCGAGCCTGGCGAAACAGCTCCCGGTCGATGACGTTGCGGTTCTGCCCGTAGGCGCCCAGCAACATGCGCTCGCAAATGATATTGATCAGGCGGGGAATGCCGCCGCTGAAGCGGTGCACTTCCGTCTGAATGTCCTCGGGAATCAGGGTGCTGCCGCTGGCCAGGCCCGCCACCTGCAGGCGGTGCTGAATGTAAGCGGCGGTTTCTTCCCGGCTCAGTGGGTTCAGGTGGAAGCGCGCGGTGATGCGTTGAGCGAGCTGGCGCAGGGAGGGCTGAGCGAGCAGATCACACAGTTCCGGCTGGCCCACCAGAATGATGTTGAGCAGTTTCTCGGTGTGGGTTTCCAGGTTGGTCAACAGCCGGATCTGCTCCAGCGCCTCGGCACTGAGAGACTGGGCCTCGTCGATCAGCAGTACGGTTTTACGCCCGCGCCCATGGTTGTCCAGCAGCCGATCATAGAGCGCATCGGTCAGGGTTTTGACGCTGGTGTCGTCGTCCGAGATATAGCGGGCTCCGAGCTCATCGCAGATGGTGCTCAGTAACTCGGGCACGGAGGCCATGGGGTTCAGAATCAGGGCGATGTCGGTGTCGCTCGGAAGCTGTTCCAGAAGGCAGCGGATGATGGTGGTTTTGCCGGTGCCCACTTCGCCGGTCAGTTGCACAAAACCGCCGCCGCGCAGGCCAAACAACAGGTGCGCGAGGGCCTCCCGGTGCTGCTGACTCATATAGAGGTAGCGCGGGTTGACGGCGATGGCGAAGGCCGGCTCCTGAAGGCCGAAAAACGGGTGGTACATGGCGATCCTTGGTCCCGGTGTCAGACCGCCAGAATAGCCGGAAACTCGGGTCGGTTAAAGCCTCCTCTCCGGCTCGGTCTGACTCGGGCGTGACAATTCTCTGCATCACAAAGGTGCGCCGAAGGGGGCGCTGACGCAAGCTTTGCACCGAATTGGTGCAACTTGAAAAGTTTGGCGCCTTATTCGCCGTCTTTCGATTGGCCTGTTTCCTGCTACGGCTTGGGGTATCAACCCGAAAATTGGAATGACTCAATGAGTTTAAGAAGTACTCGTATGAATCTCTCCGGCGCTGAACGGCGCTGGCTGAACTGGTTTGGCGCTACCGGCAAAGTGCGCATGGGCTGGTCCTGCTGGCTCAACCGCAATCGCTATGCACTGATGGAGCAGGCTTTTGAGAGCGTCGCCCAGACGCGAATCACCATTCTCAATCAGTGGGTGGACGGTCAGTGGGAGCAGATGGTTTCCCTGGCGGCCAGCGTAGAGCAGGATCCAGCCCGCTGGGATACGTTATTGCCACAGCAGCTTCAGCGCTGGGTGGATGCATCGGAGCTGTTTGTCGTGGACGACACCGGCAAAGTGCTGGCCTCCAGCTATCGCGCCAGAGTCGGTGCACGTGACCTGGATGCCCGGGCCCTGGAGGAGGGATTGAAAGGGGCGTTTCTGCATGGGCCCTATGTGGATCGGGCCACGTTGGATATTGGTCCCTCTTCGTCGCGCTTTCACGACGAGGTGACCCTGATGTTTTACCAGCCCGTGGAACTGGCGGACGGAGCGATTGGCTGTGTCTGTGCCCGGGTTCCCAATGACGTACTCGGCGATCTGATTCAACGGGAAGCGGGGCATATTTTCACCGAGTCCGGTGACAATTATCTGTTTATGGTGGAGCCGGGTTTTGATCGGCGCATCGTTGCGGGGACGGCCCTGTCACGGTCCCGCTTTGAGGACAGCACTTTCTCCCATGGCGAAAATCTCAAAAGCGGTATTCACACCGATTGGGGCGTGGTGGGGGTCAAGCGGCACACCGAATTCGAGATCCGCTTTACCGACCCGGCCACCGGCCAGTTGCATCCCGGCGTACGCGAAACCATCCGCAACGGCGAGAACCTGTTTGTCACCTATCCGGGCTATTCGGATTACCGCCACATTCCGGTAATCGGTAAAGGGGTAACCTTTACTCTTAAAGGTTCCAAAGACCGCTGGGGCATGATGTGCGAGGGTGACCTGGAGGAGGTGTATCGCTTTCGTTCCATAACCTATCGGTTCATGGGGTTACTGCTGTTGCCTCTGCTACTGGTGTTCGGCGGCAATATGGCACTGCACGCCTGGAGCGACTGGCCCTTGTGGACCATCAACCTCGCGACCGCTGGAGCATTGGCCGTGGGCGCCTGGAGTTTTCTGGCCCGAGGCCCTAGGCGTCTTGCCCGGCGCCTGGGGAAAATGACGGAAATCATTCACGCCTTGGGGGAGGGAGGCGGCAACCTCAAACAGCGCCTGGACACCCGCAAACTGGTGGCCGATGAAACCGGCGATCTGGGGCGTTGGACCAACAGCTTTATCGACAATCTGGATGGCATTATCGGCTCGGTGATCCGCTCAGCCAACGAGGTCAAGCAGAACAGTGAGCAGATGCTTCAGCGCAATGACAGCGCCAATGCCACCATGACTCAGGTGACCGCCGCTATGGAGCAGATGCTGAGCCTGTTGGAAGAGCAGATCGGCGAAATCAGCAACGCCTCCGGCACCGCCACCGAAATGAAACAGGTCATGGAAACCGTGGTGCGAGAGGCCCGGGCCCAGTTTGAGTCTGCCAGTTCCGGTACCCAGGCGATTCGCAATGCCGTGGAGAACTCCGCCCGAACCATCCACCAGTTGAACGAACGGACGCGGGAAATCGGAGGCATGGTTTCTCTGATCAGCAATATCACCAGTCAGACCAACCTGTTGGCGCTGAACGCGGCCATTGAAGCGGCTCGGGCCGGTGAACACGGCCGAGGCTTTTCCGTGGTGGCCGATGAGGTGCGGGGCCTGGCGGCGCGCACCGCCGATGCGGCCAAAGAGATTGAACATCAGATTGCCACCATTCAGGAAGAGGCGGCGCAAGCGGCCACCTTCATGGAAAGCAGCGTGGCGGATGTCGATCGGGGGCTGCAACTGGCCAGCGATGCGTCGTCCGACAATTCCGAACTGCACGGGATTGTCGAGCGGATGTTTGAGATCATCCGCCACATTGAAGCCCACAGCCAGGAGCACGGGCAGCAGACCCGCGAGGTGGTGGGGGCCAGCAATGACATGCGGCAGGTGATCCGGGCTCTACACAGCAGCTCGGATCGACTGCGCAGCACGGCGTCGAATCTGCATCATCTGACCAGTGCGTTTCAGGTGAGCGGGTAAAGTGGGGTTACGGCGGATGCGACGGGTTGGGTTATGGCGGATAAGCGAAGCGCATCCGCCATAACCCAAACCAGCGGTTCGCCGAAATGTCTATAACCTCGCCAGTTCCGCCTCGGTCTTCAACCCAAACACCTTACGCATAAACGACGCCGCCGGACAGAATCCGGTAAAAGACTGCTGAAACAGATTGGCGCCCACAAAGACCGTCAGCCAGACAAAACCGGGGTGAGCCCAGTAGGTCAGAGCAACGGACAGCAGGATCATAAAACCGGCGAAAGCGGTGACAGCACGTTCAAGACTCATGGTAATTTCCTCGTTTGCTTGCGTTGTTAAAGCCGTTGATTAAAACGCGTATCGAATGCGTGCATACGCGTTGTTGTTGTCTTCGAATTGCCCGAAGAAACTGTGGGTTTCCTCTCCGAAGAATAGGTTAAAACCGGTACTCAGGCTCAGATTGTCGTCAAAGCGATAATCGAACCGCGGACGCACATGGCCATCCTCATCGCTGGGGGAGTAGAACGCGAACAGGGACAGGGTCATCGTGTCCCGGGCATCCCGCCAGGTCAGTCGGGTGGTGACCAGAGTGCGGTTCTGCTCCGCCTCCCATTCGGGATTCGGGCTGTTAAGCACCAACTCGTCATGGTCCTGGGTGTGCTCGAGGTACAGTTGCAGGCTGCCGGTCAGACGGGTCAACAGTTCTTTCTCGTAGCCAACCAGGGCGCGCCACTGACTGTTGGGTGTTCGCGGGTCCGTGCCGCTCGGGTCGTCGAGACTGTCGTGGTGCGACACCTCGGCATTGAACAGTCCCGGGCCCAGGGGCAGGCGAACCGAGCCGCCCAAGGCGCGCAGGCGCGAGAAGGTGGGCTGACCATCCGAACTCAAAGCCGTGGGGCTCTTGTGGAAACCGTCGTAGCCATACAGGGCCCACTCGGTGGAACCGATGTTGCGATAAACGCGCAGGGCGAGTTCATCGTCATCCGGCGTGTCGGCCACAAAGGCCTGGGCTTCGCCGATGATCTGGTCCTCCATGGGATTGAATACCGACAGGCGTTCGCCGCGCGGGTAGACATCGGGTTCGAACTCCGGTGTCCAGGCCAGCTCGATATTGGCGCGGTCAAAGTAGCCGGACAGACGCAGCGCATCCTGAGGCGCCTTGAGGTATTCATCGTCCCGACCGATAAAAAATGCCTGCCAGTCTTTGGCAAACAGATCATTCAGAAACACATAATCCCCGCTGCCCCAGGTCATCACCTGACGGCCCAGCTTCGCATCCAGGTGATCGCCGATGCCGTTACTGACGGTCAGCTCGCGTGCCTGGGCGTCCCATTCGCCGAGCACCTCGTCATAGACCAGGTCACCCTTGACGGTGTACTGAAACCGGCTCGTCGAGCCGTCGGTTTCCAACCGGGCCCGGGCTTCGCCCAGACTCAGCCGGTCGTGATGGGGACTGCGGTCCAGGCGCGAACCCGCGCCCAGCTCGATAAAGCCATAGAGCGGGAACGCCGGGCCGGCCTCTTCTTCCCAGTCGCCGGTTTCCCAGTCATCCCAACCGTCGTCGGTCTGTGCCAGCAACGGACCGCTCAAGAGCAAGGGGCTGACCAGCAGTGACCTGATCGCAAGCGACGTCCAACGCATGAATGAGGCTCCTTCAGTTCAACCAGTCAGTGGGCGGGTTGCGCAGGCTGCGCTCGGAGAAAATGTTCTCCGGAATGCCCAGGTCGTAGCGCACGTTGCGGAACTGCATTTCGGTCTCACCGCCGGTGTCCAGATCGCGCATGATCGAGTGCACCACCGTCGGATAGCCTTCGATGGTTTCAATCTTTTTCACTTCCATCTGGCGATACACCTCGCCCCGGTCGTTGTAGTAGTCGGTGCCCACCGGCAGCAGAGTCTCCCGATCGATGGTGACTTCGTAGTGGCTGAACTCGACCTCGCTCGGGTTCTTGGCGGTGCCGCGCAGGCGGTAGTGTTCGTCGGTGGTTTCCAGCAGCTCGTAGTCATCCAGGTCGGTGGACCGGCCGGATACATCTTCATAGAAAAAATGCGAGCCCACAAAGGAAGTGCGCTTGTCGCCCGCCGAGATGCGCTTGACCAGGTCCAGCCCGGGCAGGTACAGCCAGCGGTCATCGTCCGTTTCAGCGCGTTTGATCACCCGGAATACGGTGTTCCGCACATCCGCCGGGCGGGAGAAGAACACCATCATGTCCTGAGTTTGATCATCGTCCCGGGTATTGCGCAGGATGGTGAACTGGCGGACCTGCCGCCGACCCTGGTTGTCGGTAATGAGCATGCGCGCTTCGCTGCGACCGTCGTCACCGGAGTAAAACGCGACGCGCTCGGCTTTGCGCACAATCTCCCGCGGGTCGGCCAAGGCCTCTTCGGCTTGGGCGCCGATGGCGAACAGCGTCAGGGCCGCGGTTGCCAATACAGTTTTGACGTTCATCATCAGGTTCTCCATTCAATCGGTTAGGATGCGCGAAACAACCAGCGTTGCAGCAGGGTCATGACCGTGGGCAACAGGATCAGGGTCACCAGGGCGGACAGCGCCATGATGGTGGCCAGGAAAAAGCCCACGGTGATGTAGGGCACCAGCGGTGCCACCAGCAGCGGGGTAAAGCCCACGGCAATCACAATGGCGTTGCGGGTAATGGCCCGGCCCGGCTCCAGGAACATGAGCTGCATGGTCTTCGACCAGTCGCCGGTTTCGCGGAAATAGGCCCGGGTGCGCTCCACAAAATGAATCGCGAAGTCGATGGACAGCCCCAGGGTCAGCGCCGAGAGCACGGCTATGGGCATGTCGTAATCCTTGCCCACCCAGCCGATCAGGCCGTAGATCCCGGTGATGGTCAGGGTGAGGGGCAGCATGGCGACAATGCCGAAGGCCACGGAGCGGAACAGCAGCATCATGATGATCAGTACGATCACAAAGGCGCTGATCAGACTGCCTACCATGCCCTCGACCATTTCCGCCTGCCAGACCACATTGAGGTAGGATTTGCCGGCCCACTCGAGGTTAAGACCTTCGGGCAATGGGTTGTCCTGCAAGTACTGGTCTACTGACTCCACCACTGCGGTCATATCCTGGTTGTCACCGCTGGTCAGTTGCAGCCACACCAGGGATTCGCGGTAATCCGGCGTGACGAAGTGCCATAGATCCTGGGGACGGTGGGAGGACTGATATTGCAGCAGCGTCTGGGCCACGGCATCGGCGGAGTCGGGCAAGCGATAATCCTCCGCTTCGCCGGAGCGCAGCTCGCGGTTCACGGTTTTCACCACGTCGGCCAGACTGTTGCTCTTGCCCACCAGGCCGGTGCTGGCCAGGTGTTGCTCGAGCTGCTGGATATATTCCAGATTCTCCGGCTGCAAAAACGCCTGGCTCTGGCTGTCGAGTTGTTCGAGTTGGTTCATCAGTGCTTCGAGGGCGTCGGCATCTTCACCGCCCACCTCGAACAGACGATCGTCCAAGGCCAGAATCAGGTCGGACAGAGACTCGGGGCTGTCCAGTGTCTGGTCCTTCAACCATGTGCGGGTCGCTTCGCTCAGTGACTCGTTGGTGCTTGCATCGGTCAGCGCGGACTGGGCCTTGTCGACCGCGTCACTGCTGGACTGCAACACCATAAAGGCATCGTAGGTACCCGCGAAGTGATCGTTCAGCACCCGGTCGGCAATGCGCAGCTCGTGGTCGGACTTGAACCAGCGAACCGGATTGTCGTTGATCTGGATCTGGGTGATCCCCCACACCGACACCGCAAAGAGGGCAACAAAGCCGACCGTCCAGAGTTTGGCGTGGGAACGGGCCAGTTTGCCCAGGGGCGGCAGTACACGGGCCACCAGGGAGCGATCTTCGGCCGGCAATTTATCCACCATGCGATCCAGGGTGGCGGGGTTCAGACTCACCAGATAGGCCGGAATGAAAATGATGGTGGAAAGAAAGGCCAGCATGATGCCCAGGCCCACAAAAAAGCCGAAAATCTGCACCGGCGGAATGGGGGTCAGCATCAATGACAGGAAACCGATAGATGAAGTGACCGAGGTGAACAGCATCGGCGTGAACAGATGGCCCATCACTTCGGTAACGACCTGGCGCACACTGCTGCCCTTGCGGTAGCGGTCGGCAAACTCGGACATGATGTGCACCGAATCCACCACGGCGATGGGCATCAGGAAAATGGCGATCATGGAAGACATGATATGAACGGTAAAACCGGCCCCGATCAAGGCGCCCATGGTGATCAATACCGTGCTCACGGAGACGATCATCGGTGCCACAATAAAAGGGATGTTGCGGAAAAACACCCACAACAGGATGAAGATCACCAGGCCTGCCAAGGGGGCGGAAATGCCCATCTGAACAAACATTTCATAGCCGAAGCGGTCCTCGGCGATGGGCAGGCCGGTGATGTGCCAATCGTCCCCGGCCTCAAAGCCATCAATGTGGGACTGCAGCTCCCGACCAATCGCGTAGCTCTGGTTCTTGTCTTCAATCGGCACGTAGATGGCGGCCGCCTTGCCGTCCTCTGACACCAGGGTGTTGAACAACAGCGGCAGGTCTTCCACGTTCTCGCGGATGGTCCGGGCCTGTGCCTGAGTGTCCGGTGGCTCGCGCATCATCCACTCAAAACGCAGAGTGCCCGCGCCTTCCTGGGTAATGTTGTCGACATTCGACAGGGACATCAGATCCGGGGCAATTACCCCGTCCAGCCCTTCGGCAAACTCACTCAGGCTGTGCAGGTTGGCCAGGGTTTGCGGGTTGTACACGGATTGCTCGTTCACCACGCCCACCACAATGGTGTCGTGCATATCGAAGCGCTCCTTCACTTCGTTGTGAAATACCCGGGCGGGGTTGTCCGCCGGTAGCATGTTCTCCGGGTCCGTGTCGATCTGAATCAGCGGCAGCAGGGCGCTGAACGCCAGGGTCAAAAGGCCCAGCCCCCAAAATACCGCCTTGCGGTGGTTAAGCGCCAGATTTAGCAAGCGTCGGGCCATCAATGAATCTCCAGTAGCGAGCAATAGCAATAATGTTGAGAGTTATCTAAATTAGCAATATCTAATAAATATACTAAAGCTTGAAAGGGTTGTCACGGGGATATCGATTGATTCTATAAATTAGAAATATCTAAATTATTATTTTTTAATGAAAAAACGGTGAGTGTCACGCAGGAAGTACCTGCGAGCCAATGGCATGGGGCCCAAAAGACCCGGAGAGGTGTTCGAGGTAGGTCGGTCAGGTAGGGTGGATAAGCGGTGAAGCCGCGTCATCCACCAAGGCGACCTGGCGGTATGATGGCACTGAAGGGCTGGGTCAGTCGTTCAATCGAGGTAGGGTGATAAAGAATTCGCTACCCCTCTGAGGTCCATCCCGATAGCCGACTTCGCCACCCAGTTGGCGGCTGATCTCGCGGGTGATTGCCAACCCCAGCCCGGTACCGGGCAGCTTCCGTCGGTCGCTACCATCGGCCTGAGAGAACCGCTTGAACAATTCGCTGCGAAAGTCTGGCGCAATACCGGGACCCGAGTCCCGCACGCGAATTTCAACGGCGTCCGCTTGCGGTGCTACCGAAATTTCCACGGCACCCCCCTCGGGAGAAAATTTGATCGCATTAGAGATCAGGTTGTTCAGTGCCTGCATCAGGCGCGTGCCATCGACGTTGACTTGTACCTCTGGCCAGCTATCTGGCGCTACCAATTGAACGTCGTGCTGTGCTCCGTAGCTGGTCATCGAGTCGATGGCTTCATCCAGGAGTGGGCCGACAGTCTGCTGCTCGAAATTCATCGGCATTTTCCCTGCGACGAGTTTCTCCATATCCAGTAGGTCATTGATCAGTGAGGACAAACGGTCTGCGTTCCGTTGAGCGGTATGAAGCATCTTTGCGGCTCTATCTGACATCGAGCCCAAAGCGCCTCCGGCCAGCAGGCCAAGAGACCCCTTGATCGACGTCAGGGGAGTGCGAAGTTCATGGCTGACCGTGGCGATGAATTGATCCTTCATTCGCTCCAGTCGGCGCCGTTCGCTGATGTCTTCGATCAAGGACCAGATTACAGGCCGTCCGTCCGGATCCTGGCTGAGCATGCCCTGCAGTTTTACCGGGTAGCGACTACCATCCTTGCGGATGTACTCCTTCTCGAGAGGGCCATACCGTCCCAGGGTTTTCAGATCGCTCAGTGCCCTCTGTTCTTCCTCAGCGTATTCCTCGGGGGTGATCTGCCAGTAACTCAACTGAATAAATTCTTCGCGGGTGTAGCCGGTGGGTTTGATCAGCGCATCGTTCAGATCAATGAAGAGACCGGTTTTGTAGTCGTTTAACGCCATGCCGATGGGGGCGAACTCAAACAGGCTGCGGAACCGGGTTTCATTTCGCTCAAGTGCCTGTCGCGCCAGCTCTTGATCGTGAATATCGTGCAGGTAGCCGTGCCAAAGGGTGCTGCCGTCACTTAGACGCTCTGGGCGTGCCTGTCCCGCGATCCATCGATAACTGTTGTCTCGCGTTTTCACCCGATAGGTTCCCTGCCAGGTCTTGAGGGAGCGGTTCGAGTCTTCTATGGATCGGCTAATAGCCTCCAGATCGTCGGGGTGAATTGCGTCAAATACTCGGCTGGCATCTCTGGCGGCCTGGTCCGGTCTGATACCATAAAGGCTTTCGATCTGATGAGAGCTGAACGGAAAGGTCGATCTGCCATCCGGGAAAAGCCGGTACTGATATACCATGCCGGGCAGTTGGGCCAGTAGTTTGTTCAATCGCTCATTCCCGGTATCGCTTTCCAACAAGTCTGAAACCCAGCGCGTGAGCAGTCGGATGAACAAACGGTCGGTCTCGTCAAAACCCTCCCCTCGTCGGATGGACGACGAAAAGTTCAGTGTGCCGAAGGGTTCACCTTCGATCGTCAAGGTAACGCCTATGTAAGAGCCCAGAGGCAGGCTCTGATAGCACGGGTGCTCGGCGTATGGGCTGTTCGGGGCATCCGAAAGAAACAGTTCCGTCTCTCCTCCGGAAAAGAGCAGTTGACACCAGGTGGCGCCCAGGCTGAAGGTCTGTCCCGGCCTAATGCCGGCGTTCGGCTCGGCATCGACCCAGCGAGCGGTGTACACGTCACTCTCGATTTGGCTGATGATGGCCAACTCCATGCCGAGAAACTGTCTCGCCCTGGCGAGCGCATAACACAGTTTGTCGTTGACCGTCTCTCGCGTATTGAAAGCGATATCGTTCAGAAGCACCAATACTTCGTGGTGTTTGTTCAATTGAGCGAGCGATTCTTTTTCGCGGGAAATGTCGACAATCAGCCCTTCAAGAACTCTGTTTTCTGACCTGCTTCCTGCGACCGCACGTCCGCGCTCCTCTACATGGTGAATGCCTCCGGTGCGATGGCGTATGCGGTACTCGAGGTGCCAGTCCTCGTCGTTATCGACCGCGCTTTGGATGGTTTGGGCAACCCGCTCAACATCGTCGGGGTGGATCAGTGTGGCGAGATTGATTTCGGTGTTGTTGATCAGCTCCTCGGCCTTGTAGCCGCTGAGGGTTTGGACCTGATCGTTGACGTAAAGTACAGTCGAGGGGGTGTCGTGTCGGCACCGGTAGGTAACCCCTGGCATGTTGGCGATCAGGGAGGAGAACTCTTCGAGACTCTCTTCGATGGTCTGTTGGGCTTTAATGTCCCGGCTGATGTCGGCATGAGTGCCATACATCAGCAGAGGTTCCCCCTCGGCCGTCCATTCGAAGACCTGCCCCCTGTCGTGCACCCATACCCAATGCCCTTGCTTATGACGCATTCGTGCCTTGCAGTCATACTGTCTCGTCTCGCCACGGAAGTGGGCGTTCAGTAGCGCTTCGGACTGGGCTAGATCGTCCGGATGCGCAAGACTCATCCAGGTGTCGATCGATATTGGCGCCAACTCGGCCAATGTATAGCCGACGATTTCTGCCCAGCGTTCATTGAAAACCGTTTCGCCCGTTTGTACATTCCATTCCCAAGTGCCCACATCGGTGCCTTCAATAACCAGGCGGGCTTGTCGCTCGCTGTCTACCAGCGCTGACTCCAGTTCCAGGCGAGAAGCGCTGATGGGGGCTTCGCTCCGCATCAGGTTTTCACTGAGAGACACGAGGTCCTTCAGTTGGTTGTATTGATTCGCATCAATTGACCGGGGGCGAGTATCGAGCAGGCATAAAGTCCCAATCGGGTGATCATCGGAATCTCGGAGCGCGGCACCCGCGACGAAACGGACAAAGGGTTCACCGGACACCCACAGCGAATTTTTGAACCGCGGATCGACTGATGCGTCTTCGACAACGAGCGGGTCAGAGGTGCCAAGCAGGTGCTCCAGGATCCGGTCATCTTCTGCTATGCCGGAAAGGGCTTGTCCGTCACTGCATACCAGCCGTTGTCGATCATTATCCGCCAGCGAAATCAATGCAATCGGCATGTCGAGGAGCTGTCTCGCCATGCGGTTGATCCGCTCGAGGTCAAGCAGGTGGGTGCTGGATGTGCTCATAGATGTTATGGCTCAATAACGAACTCGGGGAGTATGGGGTCAATCGGATAAGGCTAAACACACTTGATTTCGGCCGGAATGCTTTGCTTCGTATAGCGCTTGATCGGCCTTTTCAATCAGGGTGTCGGGCACCGCGTTCGGAAACTGGTGGCTATCGGCGACGCCTGCCGAGAGCGTGCAGTAAAACTGCTTGTTGTTGCCAAAAAACCGTATAGCTGCAAACGCCTCTCGGAGCTCATCCACTAATTGAACGGCTTTTTCAGCAATACACCCTGGCAGAATCAGGGCGAACTCTTCGCCCCCGTACCGACCCAGTCGGTCGGTGGCTCGGAAATGCTGACGCAAAAACGTTCCCACGGCACTGATGACCAAGTTTCCTACGGCATGGCCATATCGGTCATTTACCGCTTTAAAGTGATCGATGTCCAGCATCACGACGCTGAACGCTTTTGCGGTTCTCTTTGAGGACTGCCATTCCGCCTCAAGCGCTTCTTTAATGCTGGCGTGGGTCATAAGGCCGGTCAAGCCGTCTCGCGTCATCGCGTGTTTAAGCTCCCTCACGCGTCGGACCCGGCTTTGGCTCAGACTGATAAGCAGCTTTGGATCGACCGGCTTTTCCAAAAACGCATCGCCTCCAGTCATCAAGGCCTCAGTGCGCTTTTGTGGGCTCGACTCAGCGGATAAATAAACAATGGGCAGGTGAGCCCAGCGCTCAAACTGGGATAACACTGCCACCAATTCGACGCCGGATACGTGGGGAAGCGACAGGTCCATAAGAATCAGCTCTGGGTCGAACTCGCTGACGACTTGAAGCAGCTTTTCGGGCTCGCTGAGACAACTTACTTTCATGCCCGCTTGTTCAAGAATGTGCTGACAATATTTAGCGAGTGTGGCGTCATCCTCAATGATCAGAACCCGCTCGGGCTCACCGTCTTTCATTTTCAGTAGCCGAGCGGCATACGCCGCAAGCTGCGGAACGTCCAATGGCTTGGCAAAATAGCCTCGTGCACCACTGCGGACTGCTTGAAGTCTAGCGTGAAATGTATCTTCCGAACCGGTAAAAATGATTGGACAGTGAAAAGCGGCCAACAATGGCTTCCAGTAATCGGAGCCGACTGTCTCAGAGTCCTCAACAGTAGAAGCACGATGATCAACGATCAGCAGATCGGTCGAGGTGGTATCACACTGATTCAACGCAGCGGTATCACGCAGGTGCTTCACTTCAAAGCCAAAACTCTGCAGTTGCTGCCCCACATACTCTGCCAGCATGACGTCTCTCTCCAGCAGCCAGACATGGCGTTGACCGTCGGTGTCACTCGTTGATTGCGACTCCAGTCCCAGGGCGCTTTCACGGCGTTCATCCGCTCTCAGTGCCTTCTGAAGAAGCTCGGCCCAGTGGGTAGTGGACAGCCCTGAGGTCTGGCTTTCTTTTCCCTCAAGGTGGTCCGCGAGCCGTCGCTCCAAGGCTCTGGCCTGGTATCCCAACTGTGGGAAACCAAAGGTTCCAGCAGACCCGGCCAAGCGGTGCAGGGCGTGGTGTAGTGCCTGCATGGTATCGTTGTTTGGAGCGTTTCCTCTGGCAGTGCCCATTGCGCTCTCAATCTCGGCCAGTTCTCTTTCAAGGCGTTGACGATAAGCGGTTTTCAAAGAGTCCAGACGGGAGTTCAAAGCCTGGGTATCAAAGGAGTCAGCCATTAATTCGATCCCAAATCGCTCGGACATCATCGGCCAGTATCATGGGGTCGAAAGGCTTGCGCACGACATCGGTAACGCCCAGACGCCGGTAGCGATCGAGCTCCTCTGGGTGCACTTTGGCCGTCATGAACGCCACCGCGGTCTCGGAGCTGATGGATCCCTGACGGCGCAAGGCTTCCAGGGTCTCGGGGCCATCCATTTCAGGCATCATGACATCCAGAAGCAGCAGTTGTGGCTCAAAAGCATCGACGCTCGCCAGGGCTGCTTGCCCGGACTCGCAGACTAGGACATCAAGCCCCCCAACATCGCGTAGCGCCAGGGTAGCGATTTCACGAATATCCGGGTCGTCCTCGACATACATGACTTTCTCGAGTGGGGGCATGCATAAGTCTCAATTTGAAGGTTTATTGCTAAATTAGCAGACTCCGATGCAGTAATCCACCGATGACCAGGCCCTTGTTGGAGGCCCCGTCCCGACGGCTATACGCGAGTTTTTTGGGCCTGCAGACAAGTGAAGTTAGATCATATACCAATAAATTAGAATCTACTAAATTAGATATGTTGACAATTTCTCGATATTGCGTTCTTATGATGTCACTGTCAATAGAGAGGCGGAAACCCGAATGAACGCATTAACCGCGGGTCTGGAAGAAATGCAGGCCCACAGCCGCGACGCGGCCGACCTGCTCAAACAGATGAGTAATGAACACCGGTTGATGGTGCTGTGCACCCTGGGGGCCGGGGAGATGTCCGTGGGCGAGCTGAACGAGCACATTCCCCTCAGCCAGTCGGCCCTGTCCCAGCACCTGGCCAACCTGCGTCGGGCGGGCCTGGTGGCGACCCGCAAGGAATCCCAGACGGTGTATTACCGCCTGGCGGGGGACAAGGCCATGCGGGTGATTCGGGTGCTGCAGTCCATTTATTGCCCGGGGCTGATGCCTGAGCAGGCAGAGGCCTGAGTTTCAACATCGGAGGCCCCATGCCCAAACAACCTTTGGTTGAACCCTTTCTCGATCCGGACACCGAAACCTTCAGCTACGTGGTCTACGACCACGAAGGTGGCCACGCTGCGGTGATCGACCCGGTGCTGGATTACGACCCGAAGGCCGGCCAGACCAGCACCGAGGGCGCCCAGCGGCTGGTGGATTTCGTGCGCGAGAAACACCTGACGGTCGACTGGATCTTTGAAACCCACGCCCACGCGGATCACCTTTCCGCCGCGCCCTTTGTGCGCGAGCAGGTCGGTGGCGAGCTGGCCATTGGCGATCAGATCGTCCAGGTGCAGGAGATCTTCCGTAAGATCTTCAACTTCGAGAAAGAATTCCTGCCCGATGGCAGTCAGTTCGACAAACTGTTTGCCGAAGGGGAGACCTTCACTTTTGGCGAGCTGGAGGGGGAGGTGATCTACACCCCCGGCCACACCCCGGCGGATATGGCCTGGCGGATTGGCGATGCGATCTTTGTCGGCGACACCCTGTTTATGCCGGACCGGGGCACGGCCCGCTGTGACTTTCCGGGCGGTGATGCGCGCCGGATGTACCGCTCGGTGAAGAAGTTACTGGAGTTTCCGGATGAGTACCGGATGTTCATGTGCCACGATTACCCGGGCGAGGAGCGCGATCATCAGTGCGAAACCACCGTGGGTGCCCAACGCAAGGGCAATATCCATGTGGGTGAGGGTATCAGTGAAGAGGAATTCGTGACCCTGCGCGAGGAGCGTGATGCGACCCTGGGAATGCCGCGGTTGATTCTGCCATCGGTGCAGTTGAATGTCCGGGCGGGCCAGTTCCCGCCAGCGGAGGATAACGGCACCCGGTATTTCAAGATTCCGATCAATACGTTGAGTGGGTGTGGTAAGCCGTAGTTCGTTTTGTGGCGAAGGCGGAGTGACGTGGTATGCGTAGGGGCCGAGCGCAGCGATAGTGAGCGCGCATCCGCCGTAAATACATATCACCGAATCCGCCGTCACCCAAATTTAACGCCGCGGAAACGCTCGCAATAACACCAAAATCATTCCGCATAGGACAACCACCGGCCAACTCCCCCACCCCATAAACGGCGTCATGCCGGTTCGGGGTTGCACACTGCCCTCGAGATTCGTCTGCACAAACTGCTCGGCCCGCTTTTCAATCTGACCTTTATGACCCACAAAGGCGCTGACTCCATTATTGGTGGCCCGAATCATCGGCCGCCCGGTTTCCAATGCTCGCATACGGGCCATCTGCATATGCTGCAGCGGGCCGATGGAGTCGGCAAACCAGCCGTCATTACTGATGGTAAGCAGCACCTGCCGATCCCGCGCACTGCGGGCCACCAGGTCCGGGTACACGACTTCATAACAGACAGACGCGGAGATTCCCACATCGCCAATCTGCAATCCGCTTTGCTCCCAGGGGCCGCGGCTGATGATGGAGGTGGGCAGGTCAAAGAAGTCGATCAGCCCGCGCAACCAATCCTCCAGCGGCACGTATTCCCCAAAGGGCACGAGGCGGCGCTTGTGGTAGATCCCCAGCGCCGGGCCGAGCCCGACCACGCTGTTGTAGTACTCCCCTTTGCGTCGCTCATCGAAAATGATCCCGGTGATAAAGCCGGTCTCGGTCTCCTCCGCGCGCTCATTGAGCGTTTCGAGATAGGGCAGCATCTGGTGGTACACCCGGGGAATGGCCGCTTCTGGCCAGATCAGCCAGTCGTTGTCCCAGAGGTCTTCGCTCAGGCCATCGAGCCGCTTCAGAGTGGGCTCAAAAAATGTCGGGTCCCACTTACGGTCCTGGGGAATGTTGGGCTGGATCATACCGACGGTGACCGGCTCTCCCTGAGGCTGGGTCCATTCAATCTGGTTCAGCCCCCAACCGATGGGCCAAAGGCCAAACACCAGAAGAGTGGCGGCGATTTGAATGCGCGGGCGGGATGGGCGAAGGAGCCATTGGGCGATGATGCTGGCGGTCAACAACAGGATCAGGCTCAGCCCCAGCACCCCGGTTACCGGCGCCCAACCGGCCAACCAGGTATCCAGATGACCGTAGCCGAGGTACAGCCAGGGAAAGCCGGTCAGCAGCCAGCCGCGCAGCCACTCACCCAACAGGTAGAGCGCGGCGAAGGCGAGCAGGGGGCCAAGTGGGTGCTGGCTGAACCAGCGGCCATAGAGGTAAAACGGCAGGCTGAACACCAGGGCGACAAACAGCACAAACAGCCCGGTCATGACCGCCGCTAGTGGGGCCGAGGCATTGCCGAAGCTGTGGATGCTGATAAAAATCCAGGACACCCCAACCCCGTAGAGGCCGATGCCGAATCCCCAGGCGCGCCACCAGGCGGTGCGACCACTCTGTTGATCCAACAAAAGGGCGAACGCCACCAGGCCGAGTAGCGCCAGTGGCCAGAGGTCAAACGGTGCAAAGCTCAGTGGGACCAGCGCCCCGGAGGCCGCACACAACAGCCAGGCGGCCCAGCCCGGTAGGCGCGCCAGCGCCGCTCGCAGTTCGGTCATGGGGTTATTCGATCAGGGTCAGCCGCACCAGATGGATCTGGCGGTTGTCCGCGTACAGTACCCGGAACTGGAAGTTGTCGATGGTGGCGACTTCGTTGCGCTTGGGCAGGTGCCCGAACTCCTGCATCAGAATGCCGCCGATGGTGTCGAAGTCTTCTTCGCTCAGGCCGGCATCGAAGTAGTCGTTAAAGTCGTCGATGGGGGTCAGGGCCTTGACGATAAAGTCGGTATCGCTGACCCGCTTGATGAATTCGTCGCTGACCTCTTCGTCGGTTTCGTCTTCGATGTCGCCGACGATCTCCTCAAGAATGTCTTCAATGGTCAGCAACCCGGCGATACCGCCGTATTCATCGATGACCAGGGCCATGTGGTAGCGCTTTTCCCGGAATTCCCGCAGCAGGACGTTCACCCGCTTGCTTTCGGGAATGATGTTGGCCGGGCGCAGGATCGACTCCAGACTGAAGTCGGTGTTCTCTTCGAGCATCATGCGCAGCAGGTCTTTGGCCAGCAGGATGCCTTTGATGTCATCAAAGCTCTCGCCAATCACCGGGAAGCGGGAGTGGCCGGACTCGATGATTTTGGGCAGAAACTCTTTGGGGGTTTCGTCGATACGGATGGCGACAATCTGGGAGCGGGGAATCATCAGTTCCCGCGCCTGAAGGAGCGAGACGTCCAGGGCCCCCTCGATGATACTCAGTGCCTCCTGGTCGAGCAGTTTGTTGTTGGCGGCTTCTTTGATGATTTCCAGCAATTCCTCGCGGGACTGCGGCTCACCGTTGAAGGCCTGCATCAACTTGTGCAACCAGGACCGGTCGGCGCGTTCGGTCTTGTCCGATCGGTCGGTTTTATCGGCTTTATCGGAGTAGCGGGTCTGAAGGCTGCTACTCGGAGGGTCATCGTTCATGGGTTTGAATCTGTCCTGTTGGTTGGCTTTCGCCGGGTATCGGTGCCTCGTCGTAAGGCGCCGGGTAGTTTAACCGAGTGAGAATCCGGGTTTCCAGGCTTTCCATCTGGTCGGCTTCCTCCGGATCAATATGGTCATAACCTAGCAAATGCAAGGTCCCGTGCACAAGCATGTGAGCCCAGTGGGCCTCGGGGCTTTTGCCCTGTTCCTTTGCTTCCCTCGCCACCACCGGAGCACAGACCACGAGGTCGCCGAGCAGGGGCAGTTCCAGCTCCGCGGGCAGGTCGGCCGGAAAGGACAGGACGTTTGTCGGTTTGTCTTTGCCCCGATAGCGATGATTGAGGGCCTGGCTTTCGGCCTCGTCCACGATACATACGCTGACTTCGGCGTCGGGCCGGGGTGCACCCGCCTCAAGGGCGGCGCCAATCCAGCGTTCAATCAGCTCGGAAGAGGGGAGGCCGCCGTCCTCGGAGGCGACGGCGATATCGATGGTCAGGGGCACGTCAGTCGTCCGGGTTGCTCTCGTCGAAGGCGTCGTAGGCTTCCACGATGCGCTGCAC
The DNA here is from genome assembly GCF_003762925.1 of Marinimicrobium koreense. NCBI lineage: Bacteria > Pseudomonadati > Pseudomonadota > Gammaproteobacteria > Cellvibrionales > Cellvibrionaceae > Marinimicrobium > Marinimicrobium koreense. The sequence continues at coordinate 1,480,584 of NZ_RJUK01000001.1, read as the reverse complement.
CAGCGGGTGGCGCACCACGTCCTTGGCAGTAAAGTGGGTGAAGCTGATGCCATTGACGTTCGACAGCACCTCAATGGCGTGCCGCAGCCCAGATTTCTGGCCTTTGGGCAGGTCGATCTGGCTGGGGTCGCCGGTGATGACGGCGGTGGAGCCAAAGCCGATCCGGGTCAGGAACATTTTCATCTGTTCCCGGGTGGTGTTCTGGCTCTCGTCCAGAATCACAAAGGCGTTGCTCAGGGTCCGGCCGCGCATGTAGGCCAGGGGCGCTACTTCGATCACGTTGCGCTCGATCAGCTTGCCGACGGTTTCAAAGCCCAACATTTCGAACAGGGCGTCGTACAGCGGCCGCAGGTAGGGGTCCACCTTCTGGGCCAGGTCACCGGGGAGGAAGCCAAGCTTCTCGCCGGCTTCCACCGCCGGGCGTACCAGCAGAATCCGCTCGACTTCGTCCTTGAGCAGGGCCTCTACCGCGCAGGCAACCGCCAGGTAGGTTTTACCGGTACCGGCCGGCCCCGTGCCGAAGTTGATATCGTTGACCTGGATGGCTTTGACATAGCGCTGCTGATTGCCGCCCCGGGGCTTGATGGTGCACTTTTTGGTCCGAATCAGGGTCATGCCGCCGGAGGCCTGATCGCCACCGGTGCCGGATTCAGCGGCACCCTCGTCGGTCACGCGGTCGTTCAGTTGGTCCATAAGCTCCTCAATACCGGAGGTTTGCAGGGCAAGGTGAATTTCGTCGGGGGTGAGCTCCGCCGTGTTGGTTTCGCGGTAGAGGCTTTTGAGCAGTTCGGCGGCGGTCTCGGTGGTCTGGGCATCACCTGTCAGCGCGAACTGGTTGCCGCGGTTGCGAATCTGGATATTGAGGCGCTCTTCGATCTGGCGCAGGTGCTGGTCGAATTGACCACAGAGGCTGGCGAGACGGCGGTTGTCGTCGGGTTCCAGGGTCACCCGATGGGTGACAGCGTCGGGGCTGGTTACTGCGTGACTATTCAATGAGGTGTCGTTCTCCTGTTTATGGACTTACTTTAAGCCTAAACCATAAAAATGACGGCGAAAAGGCAAATCTTCGGCCGTTTGTTTCTTAGCCCGGGTGGTTTTGCGAACCCTGGGTTATAAGAGGCTCTTGTGGTTATCTGAGCGTCCGGTCCGGGAAGGGGAAGACCGTTCAAGACACGCCGTAAATACGTCCATGTAGGCTCGAATCGCGGGTCCCCCGCTCCACGGTCTTGAACGGTCTTCCCCTTCCCGGACCTCTGAAATAGCGTCTCGCTTGGGTAACGGCGGATGCGCTGCGCTTATCCGCCCTACACGAACTACCATGCTATGCGTAGGGCGGATAAGGGCGAAGCCCGCATCCGCCGTCACCCCTTGTCCGGTGAGCACCCCGTTGGGCGCGAATTTACCCCGGAGGGCACGGTGCCGGGTAACCTCTTCTCAAACCCTCGCTTCAGGGATGAAGCGAGGGAGCTACAGGGACGTATTCATCGCGTTTTGAGAAGAGGTTACCCGGTAGCGTGCCCGGACTCCCTACGGAGTCAATCTCTGACGCAGTATCAAGCCGCCCAATCCTGATCCAACTCGGAGCTCAACAAGGTCCCGCGCAGCGAATTCGGTAATGCTTCTTCGATCAGAATATCCGCAAACTTGCCGATCAACGCCGGGTCATCGCAGCGGAAATTTACCACCCGGTTGTTCTCCGTGCGCCCGGACAACTGACCTGGGTCCTTCTTGGAGTACCCGCTGACCAACACCCGCTCGGTATTGCCCACCATCTTGCGGCTGATGTCCTGGGCCTGCTGGGTGATACGGGTCTGCAGAATTTTCAGACGCTCTTTCTTCACTTCCATCGGCGTCTCGTCCGGCAGATCCGACGCCGGGGTGCCCGGGCGGGGGCTGTAGATGAAGCTGAAGGAGGTATCAAAGCCAATATCATGAATCAGTTTCATGGTGGCCTCGAAATCCGCGTCGGTTTCTCCCGGGAAGCCGATTATGAAGTCCGAGGAGAAGCTGATGTTCGGGCGGTTGGCCTTCAGGCGGCGCAGCTTGGACTTGTATTCCAGGGCCGTGTGGCCGCGTTTCATGGCCATCAGAATCCGGTCTGAACCGCTCTGTACCGGCAGGTGAATATGGCTGACCAGCTCCGGCACTTCGTTGTAGACATCAATCAGCGAGTCGCTGAATTCCACCGGGTGAGAGGTGGTGAAACGGATGCGGTCGATGCCGTCGATAGCGGCGACGTAGGTGATCAGCTCGGCCAGGTCGACCACGGTGCCATCGCTGTTTTCGCCCCGGTAGGCGTTGACGTTCTGGCCCAGCAGGTTGATTTCCCGCACGCCCTGACCGGCCAGGTGCACGATTTCGGCGAGCACATCGGTGACCGGACGGCTGACTTCCTCGCCCCGGGTGTAGGGCACCACGCAGAAGGTGCAGTACTTGGAGCAGCCTTCCATGATGGAGACAAAGGCACTGACCCCGTCGGACTCTGGCTGGGGCAGGTGGTCGAACTTCTCGATTTCCGGGAAGCTGATGTCCACCACAGCGCTGTCGCCACGCGGGGTCTCGATCATTTCCGGGAGGCGGTGCAGGGTCTGGGGGCCAAAAATCATGTCCACGAAGGGTGCCCGCTTGGAGATGGCTTCCCCTTCCTGGCTGGCCACACAGCCGCCCACGCCGATCTTGAGGTCCGGTTTGGCGTCTTTCAGTGACTTCCAGCGGCCCAGCTCGTGGAACAGCTTCTCCTGGGCCTTTTCCCGGATGGAGCAGGTGTTGATCAGGATCACGTCCGCTTCTTCCGGATTTTCCGTGGCCACCATCTGGTGCGATTCGCCCAGCAGGTCGCGCATGCGGGCGGAATCGTACTCGTTCATCTGACAGCCGTGGGTCTTGATGTAGAGCTTTTTCGGCGTCGGGGTGCTGTGCTCGGTGGTCATGGCAACAACCTGGTTAAAAAATGGTCAAATTCGAGGTCGCGCATTATAGCGATCTTGGGCCTGAAATCCCATAGATTGATCAAAATCTACCCAAAAATGGGTCTGTTCAGCACGGGATTTGTGCTATTCTTCGCGCCCTTTCGATTTGTCTGGAAAACCCGAGCAGTACTATGGCCGCAAAACCCGTCTACAAAGTCATTTTCGTCAATCAGGGCCAGGTCTATGAGGTCTTCGCCTGCGCCATTTATCAGAGCGAAATGTACGGCTTTATTGAAGTGGAAGAGTTCGTTTTCGGTGAGCGCAGCCAGTTGGTGGTCGACCCGTCGGAAGAGAAGCTCAAAAACGAATTCGCCGGGGTCAAGCGCTCCTATATTCCCATGCACGCCATCGTTCGTATCGATGAGGTGGAAAAGGAAGGCGCGGGCAAGATCAGTGAATTCAAGGGCGAGAAGGTCACCCAGTTCCCCTACAGCAATTTTGCCCCCAAGCCGGGCTCGGATAACTGAGTCCGGACGCCATCGCTGGCGGCTGATCTTTCTACCTACCGGCTGAAAAACCGGATCAGTCGCCCGATCAGCATCCGCAGGTGGGCCATCATGGCCCAGATGAAGCCCGCACCCCCCACCAGTAAGCTCGCCAATACCACAAGCTCCTGCTCGATCGATGGTTCGATCAGCGTATTCGCGATATACAGCCCAACCACGCCGAGAAAGAACAGCGAAACCCCCAACCGAAACTGGCGGAAGCCCTGCTCCAGAGAGCCGGTGTAGTGCGCCTTTAGGGCGGCGAGCCATGAGTGCTTCATAAAATTGCCGGGTTCGCGATTGAAAAGCGTGTATTCCGCGTTAATTTACGGTATATAGCCGTCTGACGGCGCCGGTCCCATGGCGCCCCGGAACGTAAAGGCAGGACCACGATTGAGCACCCAACCCCTACCGCCCCGGGGCCCCTCCGACGGCGACACGCTGGATTATATCGCCGAGCAACTGGAAACCCGAGGCTATGCGGTGATACCCGCCGCTGTCCCCCCGGCACTGGTGGATCGGCTGTTTATTGAACTCAAGCAGCTCGACAGTGCCGAGTTCAAACCGGCGGGTATCGGCCGTCAGGACGACTTTCAGGTTAACCGGTTTGTGCGCTCGGACCAAATCTGTTGGTTGCAGGGGCAAAGCGAGGGCGCCGGCGGTTTTCTCGATTGGATGGAGCAACTGCGCCAGGGGCTCAACCGCCGCCTGTTTCTCGGGCTGTTTGATTACGAAGCCCACTTCGCCAGCTACCCGCCCGGCGCCTTTTACAAGAAGCACCTGGATGCGTTCAAGGGGCAGTCCAACCGGGTGCTGTCCACGGTGTTTTATCTCAACCCTCAATGGCAACCGAGTGACGGCGGCGAGCTGGTGATTTACGCCGAAGATGGTGAGTCAGAGCTGGAGTGCGTCCGTCCCGAATACGGCAAGCTGGTGATTTTCCTCAGCGAAGTGTTCCCCCACGAAGTCCGTCCCGCCCAGCGTGAGCGCTATAGCATTGCGGGCTGGTTCCGGGTGAACAACAGCTCGGCGTTGGTTCCTGATCCGCCCAGATAGTGGCGTCTACCCCGCGCAGGGAAGCAGGAATCCCGCTTGGCCTTTGTGGATTGAGCTGCTATCGTCAATAATTCCGCGCTGTTGCAGCGCGAGCATCACTCACAGCAGTAGGGATCCGGCTATGCAGATTGACTGGCGCGAATACGCCTGTGGCGACTTCTACGACGAACTGATCAGCTCCCCCGGCAACCCGCGCAAAGCGGCCCGCCATCTGGCCAATTACCTTGCCTCTCTCAGCGGCGAGGAGCTTCAGGAGCGCAAGCTCTCCGCCGAGCTGGCGATCAAGACCATGGGGATCTCCTTCACCGTCTACAGCGACGCGGGCAATATTGACCGCGACTGGCCCTTTGACATCATTCCCCGGGTGATTTCCCAGCGCGAGTGGGAAAAAACCGAACGCGGCCTGATCCAACGCCTCAAGGCACTCAACTGCTTTATTGACGATGTCTACAACGAGCGCAAGATCATCAAGGACGGGGTTTTCCCGGAAGAGCTGCTGGCGGATTCCAAAAACTTCCGGCCGGAGTGCATTGGCATGAAGCCGGCGTTTGGGGTCTGGGCGCATATCTGCGGCACCGACCTGATTCGCGACGAGAAAGGGCAGTTTTACGTCCTGGAAGACAACCTGCGGGTTCCCTCGGGCGTGTCCTACATGCTGGAGAACCGCAAGGTCACCAAGCGGGTGCTGCCGGAGCTGTTTGAAAACCATACCATTCTGCCGGTGACCGAATACCCCAACCAACTGTTCGATACCCTGGCGGCGATTTCTCCGCGCCCCATGGAGTTTCCCGAAGTGGTGGTACTTACTCCGGGCATCTACAATTCCGCCTATTTTGAGCACTCCTATCTGGCTCAACAGATGGGTGTGGAGCTGGTGGAAGGCAGTGACCTGGTGGTAGAGGATGACATGGTGTACATGCGCACCATCAATGGCCTGGCCCGGGTGGATGTGATTTACCGGCGGATCGATGACCTGTTCCTCGACCCGGAGATGTTCAATCCCGATTCGGTGCTGGGTGTACCGGGGTTGATGCGCGCCTGGCTCAAGGGCAATGTCGCCTTGGCCAATGCCCCCGGCGCAGGGGTGGCGGATGACAAGCTGGTCTACACCTACGTGCCCAAGATGATCAAATACTACCTGGACGAAGACCCGATTCTGCCCAATGTGCCCAGTTATCTGTGCAACGACAAAAAGGATCGGGACTATGTGCTGGCCAACCTCGACAAACTGGTGGTCAAGCCGGCCAATGAGTCCGGCGGCTACGGTATGTTGATGGGGCCCCAGGCGAGCAAGAAAGAGCGGGAAGCCTTCGCCCAGAAGATCAAGGCCAATCCGCGCAACTATATGGCGCAGCCGTTGATGTCCCTGTCCACGTCGCCGGTGGTGACGCCGCGTAACGCCGAACCGCGACACATCGACTTGCGGCCGTTCATTCTTCAGGGGCGGGATCATCATGTCACCCCCGGTGGCCTGACCCGGGTGGCGATGACCAAGGGCTCCTTTGTGGTGAACTCCTCCCAGGGGGGTGGCAGTAAAGACACCTGGATCGTGGTTGAGGGGGATAAATAAGATGTTGTCACGAGTTGCAGAACGTATTTACTGGATGAGCCGATACATGGAGCGCAGCGAAAACGTGGCGCGCCTGGTCAATGTCAACTCTCACCTGCTGATGGATCTGCCCCGGGGTATCCGGGTGGGCTGGGGCTCACTGATCAAAATCAGTGGCACCGGCGATTACTTCAATCGGGGCGATACCGAGGAAGCCGATGAGCGCACGGTGGTGCGCTTCATGCTGTCGGATCGCGACAATCCGGCCTCGCTGCTCAACTCACTGAGCTGGGCGCGGGAGAATGCGCGTATCACCCGGGAAATCATTCCCATGGAAGCCTGGGAGCTGATCAACAACCTGTATCTCGAGGTGAAGGACAATCTGTCCAAGTCGGTGGCCCGGCGCGAGCGCAACCGCGTGCTGCATACGGTCATTGCCAGCATTCAGCAGTTCACCGGTCTGCTGGCGGGCTGTATGAGTCACAACAGCGCCTATGACTTCATCCGCATCGGACGCAATCTGGAACGGGCCGATATGACCACCCGCATTGTCGATGCCGGCTCGGCGAACCTGTTGCCCCACCTCAGCGGTGAGGAAGATGTACTGGAGCCCTACGACAATATTCTCTGGATGAGTGTGTTGCGCTCGCTCAGCGCCTATCAGATGTACAGCCAGCATGTGCAGGACCGGGTGAACGCGGAGGATGTGGTGACCTTTCTGTTGCAGGACGGTATGTTTCCGCGTTCAGTGTCCCACAGCCTGGGTGAGCTGGAATCCTGCCTGCACAAGTTGCCCAACAGTGATGAAGCCCTGCGGGCGGTGACCGGCGTGCGCCGTCGCCTGCGCAGTGCCAACATCCCCGAGCTGCTCGAATCCGGCCTTCAGGAGTACGTCGACAACGTGCAACTGGAAGTGGCGGATATTCACCGGCAGATTGCCAATACCTGGTTCCTGCCTGTCGCCCCTCAGGCCCAGAGCCAATAACCCCTATGAAAGACTTCAAGTGCACCTGCGGCCAGCGCGTTTTCTTTGATAATAGCGAGTGCCTGAACTGCGGGCGCCTGCTGCGGTTTGATCCCGAGCGGCAGGATATGGTGGCGCTGATCCGCGAAGCCGACGGAGTGTTGGTGAGTGCCTCGGGCGAACGCTTTCACGACTGTCGCAATCACATCGAATATCAGAGCTGCAACTGGGTGCTGCCCGCCGGTGATCGTCACCGCTACTGTCGGTCCTGTCGATTGAACAAGATCGTACCGCACCTGGAACGCCCCGGGAATGTGCGCCACTGGGCCAAGCTGGAATCGGCCAAACGCCATCTGATGTACACCCTGATGCAGCTCGGGCTGCCGGTGCAGGGGCGTCATGAGGCGCCCAAAATCGGCCTGCAGTTCGCGTTCCTGGAGGACAGCCGCTCCAACGCCAATGTGCGTGAATCCTATGTGGCCACCGGCCACGCCATGGGGTTGATCACCCTGAACCTGGCCGAGGCGGACGATGCCTACCGGGAGCGGATTCGCCAGCAACTGGGGGAGTACTACCGGACCCTTCTCGGGCACTTTCGCCACGAGAGCGGTCACTATTACTACGACCTGCTGGTGCGGGGGACGGCCTGGGAGCAGGAGGTGATCGAGGTGTTTGGCAATCCCCACGTGGATTATCAGCAAGCGCTGAAAAGCCATTATAAGCAGGGGGGCAACCCGAATTGGCAGGGTACCCACATCAGCGCCTATGCCTGTTCACACCCGCTGGAGGATTGGGCCGAAACCTGGGCGCACTACCTGCACATGTGGGATACCCTGGACACCGCCCGGGCCTTTGGCTCCGCCCCCGTGGTGGCGACGGATTCGGTGGACGAGCTGGTCCAGAGCTGGGTGGAATTGACCGTGGTGCTCAACGCCCTGAATCGCAGCATGGGCCTGCCGGACGCCTATCCGTTCGTGCTGACCGACTCAGTGATCGCTAAGCTTCGTGTGATTCATCGGGTGATTGCGGCTGCCAGTCAATAGGCGGCAGTTGAACGAATGCCTCCACCAGGCGCGCATCCCAGGCTTTTTTCAGTTCCCGCAGATACTCATCGTCTTCATCGAAGCGGTTATGCTGACCGGTGAAGGAGTCCTTCTCGTAGCGCAGCAGCTCGATGGGAGGCCCCACCGTCAGGTTACTGCGCATGGTGGAGTCCATGGAGACCAGGGCGCACAGAGCGCTGGTGTCCAGGTCGGTCTTGGCGGTCAGGATACGGTCCAGAATCGGTTTGCCGTACTTGCTTTCCCCGATCTGCAGATAGCGGGTGTCTTTCGACGTGGTGATATGGTTGCCCGCCGGATACACCATCATCACCCGGGGCTTCTCGCCCTGGATCTGCCCGCCGATGATAAAGCTCGCCTCAAAGTTGGCGCTGGTGTTATCGGAGTGTTTTTCCTGCTGGGCGCGATTGACCTCACCCAGATATTCGGCGGCGTCGCTCATGGACTCAACCGTTTTCAGGCTCTGTTCGGCACCATCCTTTATGTCCCGCTTCAAGCGGGAAATCACTGCTTGGGTGGTGCCCAGGTTCCCGGCGGAGAGCACCACAAACTGACGTTCGCCCTCAATTCCGAAGCGGTACATCTTGCTGTAGGTGCTCACCTGGTCGACCCCGGCGTTGGTGCGTGAATCCGAACAGAACACCAATCCGTTCTCGACGTTGATGGCCAGGCAGTAGGTCATAGTTGGGCTCGCCCAGTAACTCAAAGGGCGCCTAGGTTAAGAGCAGTCATCCGGAGCGTCAAGGAGCGGGTGACCGAAGGGGTGGGTAACCGCTGTCAATTTGCCCGACGAGGCCCCGGATTCAGTGGTCCGACGCAGGTTTTGACGGGGAGGGTTTTGTCGAAGCGCTTTACAGGATTGGCGCCAAAAGCATTGTCGGAGGATGGGTGTTTGCGCGAAAAAATTTAACCTATTGTTTTTAAAGGGTTTTTTAATTCTGGCTCTTTCGTTGCATTAAATGCCATATTGGGATGGCGCTTAAACCCACCAAATATTGGCATATGACACGGATCTGGAATTATGAAAGACGGAATTCATTTCACACAGCGCTGGCTAAAGGGCCTCGCTATAGCTCTGCTGCTTGGCGCACCCCTGGCAAGCGCGGATCTGATTACCTTTGATGATCTGGACCCCTCAGAAGGCAGTGTGTCCGAACAAAGCTATGCGGGGTTCAACTGGGACAGTCGCTGGGGGCTGGGCGACTCCGGTATGTCGGGGTTCGGCGATGCGGCGCACAGTGGTAGCCAGTTTCTGTTCAATCAGGGGTTCGAAAGTAACCTGGAAATTACCCGCGATAATCCCTTTGATTTTATGGGGGCCTATTTCGCGTCGACCAGCAATTACAACAACATGTCGTTCTGGATTACCCTGGTGGCTTATGATGGTCAGGGCAATAAGGTCGGCGAGCTGGTCGACGCGCAGATCAACCCGGACTTCGAAAACCAGCCGCTCTGGATTGCGGCTGACTTTACCAATGTTTCCAGGCTGGTCGTTGACGCTGCCGGTGGCATCTTCGCCATGGACAGCCTGCAGTTCCAGGATACAGCCGTTTCGGTTAACGAGGCTGGTGGCTTCGTCTTGCTGCTGATCGGTCTCGGTGGCCTCTGGGCGGCCCGTCGCCGCGTCCATTAACCCCCGCGATGGGGCCAGATGATATACTGGCCCCATGACCGATACCTCCTCTTCATTTCGTCACCTTCCCCAATTCGATAACCGCTGGTTGAGGGCCTTGCCGGCCGACCCGGTGGCGGACAATGTGCCGCGCCCGGTGACCGGCGCCAGCTACAGCTGGGTTGCCCCGCGACGGGCCAGTAAACCGACTCTGGTTGCCTACGCCCGCGAAGTGGCCGATACGCTCGGGTTCCTGCCTGAAGACTGTGACAGCCAGGCGTTTGCCGAGGTGTTTGCCGGCAACGCGCTGTTGCCCGGTATGGAACCGCACTCCACCGTCTACGGTGGTCACCAGTTTGGTCACTGGGCCGGGCAGTTGGGTGATGGCCGGGCCATCAATCTGGGCGAGGTTCTGAACGAGGCGGGTGAGCACTGGACCCTGCAACTCAAGGGCGCCGGGCGCACGCCCTATTCCCGGGGCGCCGATGGTCTGGCGGTGCTGCGCTCCTCGGTGCGTGAGTTTCTCTGCAGTGAAGCCATGCACCATCTGGGCGTCCCGACCACCCGGGCACTGAGCCTGGTACTCACTGGCGATAAGGTTGAACGGGACATGTTCTACGACGGCAACGTCCAGTGGGAGCCCGGAGCGGTGGTCTGCCGTGTGGCCCCATCGTTTACCCGCTTCGGCCACTTTCAGCTGCATGCGGCCCGCGGGGAGCATGAGCTGCTCCAGCAATTGCTCGACGTGACGATACAGACTGACTTCCCTCACCTCGGCGCGCCGGGCCGTGACACCTACCTGCGATGGCTGGAAGAGGTGGCGGTGCGCACCGCCGAGATGGTGGCCCACTGGATGCGGGTGGGGTTTGTCCATGGCGTGATGAACACCGACAATCTGTCGGTACTGGGGCTGACCATCGACTATGGCCCCTATGGCTGGCTCGAAGGCTACGACCCGGACTGGACTCCCAACACCACCGACGCCCAGGGGCGTCGCTATCGATTCGGCGCTCAACCCCAGGTGGCACTGTGGAATCTCGCTCAGCTGGCCAATGCCATTCATCCGCTGATTGGCGAGGTAGAGCCCCTGCAGGCGGTGCTGGATGTCTATCGCGAGGAATATCAGCGCTGCTGGCAGCGGGATATGACTGCGAAGCTGGGCCTGAGCCGCTGGGAAGACGGGGATTCGGTGCTGGTGTCTGAACTGCAGCAGGTATTGCAGAGCGCCGAAATCGATATGACGATTTTCTTCCGCCGCTTGGCGGATTTCCATCCGGATGGCGAAACTCCCGGAGAAGAGGCGGACAGCGCTCAGCTGCTGGAGCCGGTCTTGGAAGCCTACTACCAGCCACCGACCTTCGAAGCCGAGCACACCATGGCCGAATGGTTGCGTCGCTATCGGGACCGGTTGATTCAGGACCGGGTGCTGCACGGTACCGAAGACGCTCAGCGGCGGGCCCTGATGAACCGCACCAACCCCAAGTACGTGCTGCGCAACTACATGGCCCAGCAGGCCATTGATCGGGCCGAAGCGGGGGATTTCAGTGAAATTCATCGGCTGCAGGAACTTCTGCGTCGACCCTACGACGAACAGCCAGAGAACGCCGCTTACTTTGCCCGCCGGCCCGAGTGGGCCCGGCGCAAGGCGGGCTGCTCCATGCTCTCCTGCAGCTCCTGATGATCTGAACAGTTAAAGGAAACGATCTATTTATGATGATTCTCGGAAAACTCATTGGCGGTGTGCTTGGCTGGTTTATGGGTGGCCCCTTGTTGGCTCTGCTGGGCTTGGTGGTGGGCCACCTTTTCGATAAGGGGTACAACCAGATTCAGGCGGAGGGCTCGCCCGAGCGGCGTCGGGAAATCGAACAGACTTTCTTCGAGACGGTGTTTCGCCTGCTGGGCCACCTGGCAAAGGCCGACGGTCGGGTGTCCGAATCCGAAATCAAGCAGACCGAAGCCTACATGAACGAGATGGGGCTTACCCCGGAGCATCGCCAGCAGGCGATCGCCTTGTTCAAGGAAGGCGTGGCGACGGAGTTTGACCCCGATGCCCAGGTGGCCCGGTTCCGGGAGGTCTGTGGCCGTCGCGCCAATCTGGTGCGGATGCTGCTGATCTACCTGGTCAACATTGCCCTGGCCGACGGCGAGCTGGATGAGCAGGAAGTCCAGGTGCTGCGTCAGATTGCCCTCGGGTTGGGCCTGTCCAGCGCCATGTTTGAGCAGTTGCTGCGGATGATCCAGGCCCAGAACAGCTTCAGTGGCCAGCAGCGCTATCAGGGTGGGGCCAGCGGACCGTCAGCCCGGGACCGGCTCAGGCAGGCCTATGATGCCTTGGGTGTCTCTCCCGAGGCGAGTGATGCCGAGGTGAAGAAAGCCTATCGGAAGTTGATGAGTGAGTATCACCCGGACAAGTTGATCGGGCAGGGGGTACCGGAGGACATGATCAAGGAGGCCACCGAGCGCTCCCAGGAAATCCGTACCGCCTATGATCTGATCAAGGAAGAGCGCGCCCGCGCCTGAAACCGCGCAGCAATAGCGCCCCGGACAGGGCCCAGAGAATCAGGGTCAGTAGCAGCAGGAGTGCGCCGATAAAACCGAACAGGTCCGGCGCCTTCATCAGTGTGGTCATCAGGGAGTCCTGGTAGTAGAAAAACCAGGGATGATCCTCGGGGAAGGCGTATTCGTGCAGCCAATAGAAGACCTTCACCGGGCCGATCACCCAGAGTGCGACACCGCCAACCGCCAGGCTGGCACCGGTCACCCACAATACCTTCCGCGGCCTGGGTGGTGTCAGCTGGCGCTGGCGCGCGTAGAGCACCAATACGACCAGTAATACCGCCGCCGTCAGGCCCGCCAGATAGTAGTGATCCACCAGCCGAGCCACATCCTGAAGGTGAATGACTTCGGGGAGGCGCATCAGCGTGGTGCTTTGGCCGTTGGGCAGGGTGTACTGAATCTCCGCCAGACCCTCGCCACTGCTCTGAATGCTGCGGGTGATTTCGCCGAACAGGCGCACATGCTCTTCCTGTGATGTCTCGCCAAACCCGGTTTTGTACCGGTTTTCCGGTCCGAAACGCTCGATGTGCTGATCAATTTCCAGGAGCGGGTAGGCCAGGGAAAACCCGAAGTCCACTTGAGCAAGCAGGTGCCAGGCCAGCAGACTGGCGGCCAGAAAGTGGCTGACAAACAGAAGTGGCCACAGCGCCAACCGGTTGAACCAGTGGCTGGATTGATGAAGCAGTGATGTCAGCATGGGCCTTCCTTTATTCGTGGAGGACCCATGATGCCAAGAGTCGAGAGATCCGGAAAGTCTTACTGTTTTGTCTGCTGCGGCTTATAGGAAAACTGCACCAGAATCAGGGCGGCAATGAGTACCCAGCCGGTGCCGCTGAAAATCTGAAGGGCGGTCAGATCCCGGTCGATCAGCACTCCGAACAGAAAGGGTGAGATGGCGGTAGAGATGATCATCAGGGAGCTCATCAGGGAGCGGATGGAGCCGAGCTTGGCAGTACCGTACACCTCGGCCCAGAGCGCGCCCCCCACGGGACTGCCGGAGCCAATGGTCATGGCCAACAGCATCATGAACGGCGGCGCCACCCAGTTGCCTTCCAGGTATGCCAGGACAAATACCGCCCCGGTCAGCGGGACCAGGACGAAACGCAGTACCGTCTGGGCGCTGAAGCGGTCAATCAGAATGCCGGTGACCAGTTGCGCCACCCAGTGGGTGACACCATAGATGATGAAGCAACTGGCCAGCCAGGCGGCCGACCAGTCTTTCTCGGCCAGAATAAAACCCTGCTGGATGAAAATGCCGGTCACCATAAACGGACCGCCCAGCACCGTGGGCAGAGCCAGCCAGAACCGGTAATCCTTGAGCATGTCCCGGCGTCCGGCGCTGCGTTTGAGTACCTCAGCGTCCGCGGTGGCGGGGCGGCTGCGGGTATCCACCGGGGCCTGCTTGAGCAGCCAGAGCATCAGGGGAATGTAAACCACTACGGTCAGCAGGGCGATGACGCCCCAGCTGCCCCGCCAGCCGATCAGGGTAATCAGCGCCACCGCCGCAATGGGAAGAATCACCTCGCCGACCGGTACGCCGCTGGCCGATACGCTCAGTGCCTTGCCCCGGTCCCGGTCGAAATAGCGCGCCATGGTGGTCTGTGCGGTGTGGGGCAGC